>NZ_LMNH01000004.1:0-725985 GCF_001422955.1 Nocardioides sp. Leaf285
GATGGAGGCGGAGACCTCGCCGGCGGAGCCGGTGGCCGAGGCGGCGCGATCGGAGGTGAGGGTGGCGCCGTCGCCCATGCCTTGGGAGAGGATGGTGAGCTGTTCGGCGGCGATCGCGAGGGAGTCGGCGGTGCGGCCGATGGCGATCATGGACTCGCGTTGGGCGGTGAGCAGGGTGGAGAGGCCGGCGGCGAGCTGGCCGATGGCGTCGGTGCCGGTGAGGGTGACCTCGCGGGTCAGGTCGCCGGCCGAGGCGGCGCGCACGACCTCGAGCACCTGCTCGACCCTGGCGGCCATCTCGGCGGCCCGGTCGCGCTCGACCTGCTCGGCGGAGAGCTTCTCGAGGGTCGAGGAGACCAGGCGGCCCACGTTGCGCAGCGCGTCGAGCCGCTGCGGCGAGGGCGAGAGGGTCTCGGTGGCGAAGAAGTCCATCGTGCCGACCACCTGGCCCGACTCGGTGACGGGGAAGCACACCCCCGACTTCACGCCCACCCGCTGGGCCACGGGGGCGCGCACGCAGTCGGTCATCTCACCCAGGTCGGGGGTGAAGAACAGGTCGCGACTGCGCCAGGCCCGCCCCGAGAGCCCCACACCCTCGGCGAAGGACGCCTCGAGGGTGACGGCACGGAACTCGGGTCCGGCGTCACCGGACTCGAGGGCGAACTTCAGCGTGCGGTCGGCCTCGTCGATCCTCCAGTAGGACCCGTAGGCCCACCCGAACTCCTCGCGCACGGCGTCGAGGGCCGTGCGCACGGCGTCGTCGACGCTCTGGGCGGCGGACAGACCGGCGAGCACCTTGTTGACCGCGCCGGCGTCGGCCATCGACTCGGCCAGCTCGCGCTCGCTGCGCAGCTTGTCGGTGATGTTCTCCCACGTCGCCATGGCCCCGACGTACTGGCCGTCCTCGTCGTGGATCGCGTGCACCTGCAGGTCGAGGGTCTCCGGGCCGACGCTGATGTGGGCCCGGCGCGGCAGCAGGCTGGGGTCGGCCAGGATCATCCGCTGGTAGGCGGGGTTCTTGTGGAAGATGTCGAGGTTGGCCCCGACGATCTGGTCGGGGCGGATCGGCAGCCAGTCGGCCAGGCGGACCAGGCCCTCCCGGGTCGCCTCGTTGACGTAGGTGATGGTGAAGTCGCGGTCGGCCAGCATGACCCGGCTCGGGATCGCGGCGAGCACGCCGGGCAGGCTCGCCAGGTCGACGCCGGCGCCGGGGGCCGGCGCCGTGGCGACCTCCTGCTGCGACACCACGCCCACGTGGGCGTGCGGGCTCTGACCGTGGGGGGCCTGGCCGTTCGGGCTGGGGGCGACGTCGAGCTCGGTCATGACGGGGTTCCTCCGGTGGTGAGGTGGGACGAGACGTCGACCGCGCGGTCGGCGTCGACGACGAGCAGGATGGAGCCGGCCAGGGGCAGCACGCCGGTGACGACGTCCTGCACACCGGGCGGCAGGTTGGCGGGTGTGGGCTGGAGCAGGTGGTCGTCGGTGTCGATGACGTCGCCGATGTCGTCGACGAGCAGCGAGACCACCTCGCCGCGGCTGCGGACGATGACGTTCATCGGCAGGTCCTCCCCTGCCCGCGGCGGCAGCCCGAGCCGGCAGCGCAGGTCGAGGGCGGTGACGATCTGCCCGCGCAGGTTGATCAGGCCGAGCACGGCGGCGGGTGCGCGCGGCACGACGGTGAGCTGCTGGTAGCGCAGCACCTCCTGGACGTGCTCGACGCTGATGCCGAGGAAGAGGCCGTCGACCCAGAAGGTGCACATCTGGCGGGTGGTCACGGTGTGCGCCGTGGCCGTCGTCGCGGCGGGCGCGGCGGCCGTGGTCGTCGCGGTCATCGGGCACCCACCAGCTCGCGGGCCCCGAGCACCGGCCGCACGACGGCGTCGAGGTCGACCAGGTCGGTGACCCGGTCCTGCACGACGGCGGAGCCGAGCACCCCGGGCCGACGGCCGACCTCGGTGAGGACGACGTGCTCCTCGACCACGTCGAGCACGCGGTCGATGACGATGCCGACGCGACGCCCCTCCTCCTCGTGCACCACCACGGAGAGCTGCTCCTCGGGCGGCGGCGACTCGGGCAGCCCGATGGCCGCGGCCAGGCGCACCAGCGGCAGGATGCCGTCGCGGTACTGCACGACCTCCACCGACCCGGAGCGCTCGACACGGTCGAGGTCGAACTCCTCCAGCCGGGAGACCGCGGTGAGCGGCAGCGCCGCCCGCCGGCCGTGGGAGACCTCCAGCACCAGCAGCGCCCGGCTGTCGGCCTCGTCGACGCGGGCGACCGGCTCGACGGTCTCGACCGAGGTGAGCGCGCGCTCGCGGGCGATGCCCCCGACGTCGAGGATCAGCGCCACCCGGCCGTCGCCCATGATCGTGGCGCCGGCGTACATGGCCAGCTGCTTGAGCTGACGCCCGATCGGCTTCACCACGATCTCCTGGGTGTCGTGCACGTCCTGGACGCACAGGCCGAAGCGGACGTCGTCGGACTGCACCACCACGACGGTGAGCGGGTCGGTGGCGGAGCGGACGCCGGCGCCGTCGCGGCCGAGGGTCTCGGACAGCGACACCAGCGGCAGCAGCCGCCCGCGCAGCCGCAGCACCGGCGCGCCGGCCAGCACCTCGACGTTGTCGCGCAGGTCCTGGCCCTCCAAGCGCACCAGCTCGACCAGGTTGGCCTGCGGGATGGCGTAGCGCTCGTCGGCCTCTCCGATGACGAGCGCGGGGATGATGGCCAGGGTCAGCGGGATCCGCACCCGGCAGGTCGTGCCGGAGCCGACCACCGAGAGCATGTCGACGCTGCCGCCGATGCGCTCGATGGAGGTGCGCACCACGTCCATGCCGACGCCGCGCCCCGAGACGTTGGTGACCTGCTCGGCGGTCGAGAAGCCGGGGCGGAAGATCAGGTGGAGCACGTCGCGGGGCTCCATGCGGGCCAGTTGCTCGCGGGTGACCACACCGCGCGAGACCGCGGCCGCGCCGATGACGGCGGGGTCGATGCCGCGACCGTCGTCGGAGATTTCCACGACCACCTGGCCGCTCTCGTGGAAGGCCCGCAGGTGCAGCCGCCCTGCGGCCGGCTTGCCCAGCGCGACCCGCTGCTCGGGGGGCTCCAGGCCGTGGTCGAGGGCGTTGCGCACGAGGTGGGTGAGCGGCCCGCGCAGGGCCTCGAGCAGCGAGCGGTCGAGTTCGGTGTCGTGCCCCTCCATCTCCAGGGCCACCTCGCGCCCGAGCAGGTGGGCCAGGTCGCGCACGATCCGCGGCATCTTCGACCAGACCTGGCCGATCGGCTGCATGCGGGTGCGCATGACGCTCTCCTGGAGCTCGCTGGCGACCAGGTCGAGGCGCTGCGCGGCGCGCACGAGCTCGGCGTCGCCGGCCGCGGCCGTCGTGGCGTCGGTGCGCTGCATGATCTGGTTGCGGGTCAGCACCAGCTCCCCCACCAGCTGCACCAGGCCGTCGAGCAGCTCGATGTCGACGCGCACCGAGGAGTCCACGACGCCGCGGGGCGCCGGGTCGGCGTCGGGGTCGAGCGGCTCCGCGACCGCGGCCGGCGCGGGTGCGGCTGCGGGCGCGGCTACGGGCGGCGCTGCGGCGACGGAGGGCGTGGCGGGTGCCGGCGCGGCGGGCGCCGGCTCCGCCGCCGCCGGTGCGGTGGGCGCGGGGTCGACGTACGACGGGGTGACGGGCTCGGGCGCGACCACGGCCTGGACCGGGGCGGGGTCCGGGGCCACGACCGGGGCGCTGCCGCCGGCGAGGACCCGCTCGAGCTCGGCCACGACCACCTGCACGTCGACGGCCGGGTCGAGGTCGGTGCCGGAGCGCTCGATGACCTCGAGCAGCGCCCGCACGGTGTCGACGGTGCGCAGCAGGACCTCGGTGACCTCGGTCGTCAGGTCCATCTTGCGGTCGCGCAGCCGGGAGAGGAGGTTCTCCCCCGCGTGGGTCAGCGCCTCGAGCCGGCCCAGGGCCAGAAAGCCGCTCGTGCCCTTGATGGTGTGGATCGTGCGGAAGATGCTCGAGAGCAGCTCGCGCGACCCGGGCTCCTGCTCGAGGGCGACCAGGTCGCGGTCGAGCTGGTCGAGGTTCTCGTGGCTCTCCACGAGGAACTCGGCCACGATCTCGGCGTCGTCATCCATGCCCGCCCCATCGGCGGGGCCGGGGGCGAACTGAGCGGTCGTCCGGTGCTCGTGGGCCGGCGGGCCGGGGTGGACCGGACCAGCTCAGGTGCGCTCGCGCGCCGCCGATCCGGGCGGGTTGGCCGGCCGACCGCGCAGGGCCTGCGCGAGGGAGGCCACGGCCTCCTCGCTGGGCGAGGCGGCGGCCTGGTTCGACGACTCGAGCTCGGCCAGCAGCTCGGCGCGGTTGACCGCCACCGAGCGGGGCGCGTCGATGCCGACCCGGACGACGTCGCCACGGACCTCGAGGATCGTGACGGTCACGTCGTCGCCGATGACGACGCTCTCGCCGACGCGGCGGCTCAGGACCAGCATGGGGCCACGCTACCCGCACCGGGGCGGGCCGGGCCGCAGGACGCCTCGGCCCGGGCTGCGGCGTCGCGCACGCGGCTCACGCGACGAGCGGGGTGCTGACCGAGAGCGAGGTGTCGTCGAGGATCACCTGGCACGCACGCCGGTTGACGGTGTTGACCAGCACCGGCGCGAGCAGGTTGGCGGTCGTGCCGGCCAGGGTCTGCGCCGGCGTCACCACCGCCAGCACCAGGACGTCGCCGGGCGCGTCGATGGCGAGGTCGGCCACCACCGCGTCGTCGACCTCGGGGGCGTAGTCGGGGAAGAACGCCTGCGGCGGCACGACCAGGAAGCGCAGCTCGGGGTCGTCGAGGGAGCGCAGCGCGCACAGCAGCCCGTCGTCGTCGAGCTGCACCAGCGCGAAGCGCTGCCGGTCGGGGAACCCCGGCATCGGGTGCACGAGCTCGATCACGGGGATGTCGAGCACCGCGGCGTCGGGGGCGGGCGCCTCGGGCATGGGGGTCCTCACGGTGACGGGCTGGGTGACGGGCTGGGTATCGGGCTGGCTCGTGGATCGGGTCGGAGCAACGGTGGCGATCATCGCAGGAAGTCCACCAGGCTCGGCTGCATGACGCGCGAGGTCGAGGCCAGCGCCGCCTGGTAGGCGACCTCCTGGAGCTTGAGGTCGACCATGGCCTTCGGCAGGTCGGTGTTCTCGATCTCCGACAGCGACGCCGACAGCGACACCACCTGGCCCTTCGCCGACTCCACCGCCCCCTCGATGCGGTTGTACGCCGCACCGACGCCGGCCTGCACCGTGGCGACCGTGGTGAGGCGGGTCGCGAGTGCGTCGAGACCCGCCCGCATGCCGGCCTCGTCGCCGCTGGTGAGGGCGGTCGAGAGGGCATCGAGCTCCGCGAAGAGCGACGTCGCCCCGTCGCCGAAGACGTCCGGGCCGGGCACGTCGACACGCACCTGCACGCCGGCCCCGACGGTGCGGTTGACCGCGCCCGGGGCGCCCACCCAGGAGCCGGTGGCGTCGTAGGCCGCGCCTCCCGCGGTGACCCCGCCGAAGACGGGGCGGCCCAGGTAGCCGGTGTTGGCGTCGGCGAGGGCCTGCTCGCGCAGCTGGTCGACCTCGGCGGCCAGCGCCGCACGGGCCGTGGGGCTGCTGCTGGCCGAGACGCCCTGGAGGGCGAGCTCGCGCGCGCGGCGTACGGAGTCGCTGACGCTGGAGAGGGTGGTGTCGGCGGCGCTGAGCCACCCGAGACCGTTCTCGGCGTTGCGCACGTACTGCTGCTGGTCGGCGATCGAGCCGCGGAAGCGCATGGCGGCGCCGGCCGCGGTCGGGGAGTCGGAGGCGCGGTTGACGACCTTGCCGGTCGACAGCTGCTCCTGGATCTTGGCCAGGCGGGTCAGGCTGCCCTGCAGCGAGCCGACCGACCGGTCGGCGAGCATCGACTGGGTGACGCGCGAGATGCCCATCAGCGCAGCAGCCCGGTGCGGTTGATCAGCGTGTCGAGCACCGAGTCGACGACGGTCATCACGCGGGCCGCCGCCTCGTAGGAACGCTGGGCCGAGAGCATGGAGACCATCTCCTCGTCGAGGTTGACGCCCGAGAGCTGCTCGCGGGCGGAGTCGACCTGTGCGGTGAGCAGCTGCTGGGTGGTGGCGAGCCGCTGCACCGAGGCGACCTCGGTGCCGAAGCCGGTGACCAGGCGCGCGTAGGCGCCCTCGGCGGCGCCGGCGGTGGCGAGCCGGTCGGCCTGGGTGCCGTCGAGCCCACCGCCCGCGGCGGCCGAGGCGGCGACGCCCGAGGCGGAGGTGACCGCGACGGCCAGGCTGCCGGCCGGGTCGGCGGGGTCGAAGGAGAAGAACGGCCCGCCCGCGGCGCCGCCCTGGTCGTAGCCGGCCTGGTGCAGCGCGTTGACCTCGCCGGCCAGCGTGGCCACGACCGCGCCGAGCCCGGCGGCGTAGGCCGGCAGCGTGGTGGTCAGCAGGTCGGCCACCGCGCCGGTCTCGCCCTTGAGGCCGGCCGGCACCGCCGTGGTGGTCGGCGCGGCCCCGCCGGTGGAGATCGAGAAGGTGACCGGCTGGCCGTCGTCGCCGCCGCCGGCCGTGACGCCGCTGGCGATCTGGAGGGTGTGGGCCGTGCCGCCCTCCACCAGCGGCACGCCGCCGAGGGAGACGTCGAAGCCGCCGTCGCTGCGCGGGCTCGCGGTGCCGCCGGTGAGCGAGGCCAGGCGCAGGGCCAGGGCGTCGCGCTGGTCGGCCAGGTCGGAGGTGTCCACGCCGTCGAGGGAGGCGGCGGCGAGGGCACGGTTGGTGGCGGCGAGCTCGGTGGCGGTGGTGTTGACGTCGGCGACGACCCCCTGGAGGCGCACCCGCTGGTCGGCCTGCTCGTCGGAGACCTGGCGGGCCTGGGCGTGCACGGAGTCGACCAGCGCGGTGGCGCGGGCCAGGACGACCTCACGGGCCGCCGCGCTGCCGGGGTCGTTGGCCAGGTCGTGCCAGCTGCTGCGGAAGGAGGTCAGCGCGGCCGAGACCCCGGAGTCGCCGGGCTCGCCGATGCCGCTCTCGACGCGCTGGAGGGTGGCCGAGCGCACGTCGAGGTAGGACTGGTTGGCGTTCTCCCGGCGTGAGCGCGCGTCCAGGAGGTCGTCGGTCATGCGGTCGACCGAGCGGGTCATCACGCCCGCGCCGACGCTTCCCGAGGCGCCCTCGTAGCGCGACCACATCGCCGGCACCGAGGCGCTGCCGATGGTCTCGCCGACGACGCGGCGCCGCGTGTAGCCCTCGGTGGTGGCGTTGGCGACGTTGTTGCTGGCGACGTCGAGGGCGACGCGCTGGTAGCGCAGCGCCGTGAGGGCGGTGTTGAGGGAGGACAACGAGCCGCTCACGTCAGATGCTCCGGTCGACCAGGCGCGCCGTGCCGCTCGCCGCGACGGCGGCGCCGGCCGGGGTGTAGCTGTGGGTGGAGTCGTCGAGGGAGAGCAGCGTCTCCCGGGCGGCGCGGTAGCCGCTGGTGATGAGGTCGCGGTTGGAGTCGGCCAGCTCGGTGACCTGGCGGGTCACCGAGACGAAGGCCTCGCGGTGGTCGAGCAGGATCGTGCGCCACGGCTCGTGGGTGGCCTCGGCCAGCGCCTTGAGGGAGGGGTTGTCGGGGCAGCCGACCTGGGCCGCCGCCTCGTCGGCGGCGACCGCGCGCAGCACCTCGGTCTCGCGCAGCACCTGCAGCGTCGCCTCGACCTCGCGGGCGGCCCGCATCAGCCACGCCGTGCGACCGCTCGCCAGGACCAGCTGCTCCACCTCGAGGCGGTAGAGCAGCGTGTCGAGCAGCTCACGCTCGCGCCACAGCGTGAGGGAGAGTCTCTCCACCGCGTCGACCACGTCATCGCCTCCCGGCACCGTGCGGGCCCGACCGGGGTGGTCGTGCCTCGTCGACGGAGCAGATCGGCGCAGGCGGCGACCACCTGAGCGGAACGACGGGACCAACCGGACGGATGAGTCCCTACCTCAGTCGATCGGCGACCCGGTATAGCCCCCTCGGGTCATTCGTGCCGGATCGCCTTTCAGACCCGTCCCCGGGACGGCAGGGTTCGAGCCGTCGCACGTCAGGGAGGGCGCGCGCCGCAGGACGAGGGGGGAACACCGTGAGCACTCACGACCACACGCAGGACCGGTCCGTCGACCAGGAGCAGGCGCTCCACGGTCTCGACACGCCCACGGGCACCGCCGACTCCGAGCAGATGATCGTCGACCACATGGGGCTCGTCGGCCACATCGTCCGCGAGACCATGAGCCGGGTGCCGAGCCACGTCAACCGCGACGACCTCCACTCCGCCGGCCTCACCGCGCTCGTCAAGGCCGCCCACGCCTTCGAGGCCGACCGCGGCGTCCCCTTCACGCGCTACGCCGCGAGCCGCGTGCGCGGAGCGATCCTCGACGAGCTGCGCCAGATCGACTGGGCCTCGCGCTCGGTGCGCCGCCGCGGTCGCGACCTCGACCAGGCCCGCACCCGCCTCGCCGCCACCCTCGGCCGCGTGCCCGACAACGCCGAGGTCGCCGCCTCGCTGGGCCTGAGCCTGGCCGAGGTCGAGAGCAACGACGGCGACGTCGCCCGCGCCAACGTCCTCTCCCTCCAGGGCGGCAGCGAGACCCCCTACGAGGAGATGCTCGTCAGCACCTCCCCCTCCCCCGAGGCCGCGGTCGAGCACCAGGAGCGCCTGGACTACCTCGCGGAGGCCATCGAGGAGCTGCCCGAGCGGCTCCAGGTCGTCGTGCGCGAGTACTTCCTCGCCGAGCGGCCCATGGCCGAGATCGCCGAGACCCTCGGCGTCACCGAGTCGCGGGTCTCCCAGATCCGCGCCGAGGCCCTCGTGCTGCTGCGCGACGCCCTCAACAGCGCCCTCGACCCCGAGCTGGTCACGCCCCACCCGCGCCCCGACGGCTGCGCCGCCCAGCGCCGCGCCGCCTACTTCCAGGCCGTCGCCGCCCGCCACGCCGCCACCCGCCAGCCGGCCCGCGTCACCGCCCGGCTCAGCGGCACCGCCTGAGCCCCGCGCTCCCGGCCCGCACCGGCCCGCGCCAGCCCGTCGTACGACGGAGCCGGCGGCGCCGCGGCGCGCCCACGCAGCGCCCCCACCGACCCGCCGAAAAAGATCGGCGAACCGCTCAGGCCCGGACCGTCCGGGCCGATCAGCACCCCGTGAGCCCATGGACGGGCTCCACGACTCGACACCCAGGAGGGACCCATCATGAGTCTTCGCATCAACCAGAACATCGACGCCATGAACTCGTACCGCAACCTGTCGGTCACGCAGGGCCAGATGTCCAAGTCGCTCGAGAAGCTCTCGAGCGGTTTCCGGATCAACCGGGCCGCCGACGACGCCGCCGGCCTCGCGATCTCGGAGGGCCTGCGCTCGCAGGTCGGTGGCCTCAAGGTCGCCTCGCGCAACGCCCAGGACGGCGTCTCGGTCGTGCAGACCGCTGAGGGCGCGCTCACCGAGACGCACTCGATCCTGCAGCGCATGCGCGACCTGGCCGTGCAGGCCTCCAACGACGGCGGTCTCAACACGGATGCCAAGAAGAACATCCAGGACGAGATGAGCCAGCTCAAGACGGAGATCACCCGGATCGCCGACACCACCGAGTTCAACGGCACCAAGCTCCTCGACGGCTCGTTCAACGGCAGCTTCCAGGTCGGCGCCAACAACACCGCCCAGGACCGCATCTCCGTGGACCTGGTCCGCACCAACGGCCTCAGCGCCTCGGGTCTGGGACTCTCCGGTCTCGACGTCACCGCGGTCGCCGCCAACGCGACCACCGGCACCAACACCACGGATGCCGAGAGCGGCACCGCCGGCGTCATGACCCTGGGCGCGGCGACCGACTACAGCGACGACGCCACCGCCGTGGCGGAGTTCAGCAAGCTCAACGGCACCGTGACGATCGGCAACAAGTCCCTCGACCTGAGCTCGGTCAAGTACGACACGGCCACGGACGCCGCCACCGCCCAGGCTGCGCTGCAGAGCGCCCTGGACAGCACCTTCGGGGCCGGCGCCGCCACCGCCGACGCCTCCGGTGGCGCGGGCATCGAGATCACCACGGCCTCCGTGACCGGCACCGCCGCCGAGGTGGCTGCGGCCGAGGCGTCCTTCAAGCCCGCATCGGGTGCCCAGGAGGCGATCAGCCTGCTCGACACCGCGATCAAGGACGTCTCCTCGGTGCGCTCGCAGCTGGGTGCCGCCCAGAACCGCTTCGAGCACACCATCAACAACCTCAACGTGGCCGTCGAGAACCTGTCGGCCTCCGAGAGCCGCATCCGCGACACCGACATGGCCCAGGAGATGATGAGCTTCACCCGCTCGCAGATCCTCTCCCAGGCCGGCACGGCGATGCTCGCCCAGGCCAACTCGGCCTCGCAGGGCGTGCTCAGCCTGCTGCGCGGCTGACGCACCCGCACCACCCGCGGGCTGAGCGCCCGCACGCCCGGACGGCCGGTGCGGGGTCGGCACACCCGACCCCGCACCGGACCCCGGCCCCGCACCAGCCGACACACCCGAGTCACCTGAGGCACCCGCACCGACCCGAGGAGGTCCCATGGCCACCAGCAGCATCAGCGGCCTGGCCTCGGGCCTCGACACAGCCACACTCGTCGACCAGTTCATGCAGCTCGAGGCGGCGCCGCAGACGCGGTTGAAGTCCAAGGTCACCACCGAGACCTCCCTGGCCAACCTGCTGCAGACGCTCAACACCAAGACCTCGGTGCTGGCCAGCAAGGCCGAGGCCCTCGCGAAGCCGACCGCCTGGACGCCGCTCACCGCCACGTCCAGCAACGCCGCGGTCTCGGTGACCGCCGGCGGCGGCGCCGGCCCGGCCACGCTGTCGGTCACCGTCACCGGGGTGGCCCGCAGCCACCAGCTCGGCTTCGCCCAGGCCCACGCCCTGACCGACCAGGTCACCGGGGCCTCCACGAGCGTGCGCCTCGACCGCTTCGACGGCTCCCCCGTCGACCTGGCCACCGACGGCACGCTGTCGGGCCTGGCCCGGGCGATCAACGACCCCGCCCACGCCACCGGCCTCGCCGCGAGCCTGGTCAAGGTCGCCGACGGCTCCTACCAGCTGCTCGTGGAGTCGACCGCCACGGGCGCCGCGCAGGACTTCACGCTCACCGGCTCCGACGGCGCGGCCCTGCTCGGCGGCGCCACGGTGCGCGCCGGCAGCGACGCCTCGATCGACCTCGGCGCCGGCATCGTCGTCACCTCGACGACCAACACCTTCACCGACGTGCTGCCCGGCGTCACCCTCACCCTCGGCGCCGCGGCCGCCACCGGCACGACCTCCTCGGTCGCCCTGACCCGCGACACCTCGAAGCTGGCGACGTCGGTCAAGGACCTGGTCGACACCGTGAACTCGCTGCTGGCCGACATCGACGCCCAGACGTCCTACAACACCGCTACCAAGACCTCCGGCGCCCTCGCCGGCGACGCCACCGTGCGCAGCCTGCGCTCGGCGCTGCTCGACGCCGTCTACCCCAGCGACGGCACCTCGCTGGCCTCGCTCGGCATCCAGGTGTCGCGCACCGGCACCCTGACCTTCGACCAGAGCGCCTTCACCCAGGCCTACGCCGCCGACCCGGCCGGGGTCGCCGAGCGCTTCTCCACCGCCGGCGACGGGTTCGCCGCCCGGGTCGCGACCGTCTCCAAGGGCGCCAGCAACAGCACCACCGGCACCCTGACCGCCGCCATCACGGGGCGCCGCGCCGGCATCGAGCGGCTCCAGGACGGCATCGAGGCGTGGGACACCCGCCTCGAGCTGCGGCGTACGACGCTCCAGCGCCAGTTCACCGCCCTCGAGACCGCGCTGGGCCAGATGAGCAGCCAGTCCAGCTGGCTGGCCGGCCAGATCTCCTCGCTGCCCTCGAGCTCCTCGTGACCCGCGCGTGCGCCACCTCCTGCACCACCACCGGCACCACCCCCGGCACGACGCCGGGGTCCGACCCGACATCGACCAGCAGCCAAGGAAGGCACTGAGATGATCAACGCCCGCAGCACCTACATGGACGCCTCCATCGCCACCGCGAGCCCCGCCCGCCTGCTGGTGATGCTCTACGAGCGCCTCGTGCTCGACGTCACCCGCGGTCTCGACGCCCAGCGCGCCGGCGACGTGCAGACGGCGCACCAGCAGCTGCTGCACGCCCAGGACATCGTCCTCGAGCTGCGCTCCAGCCTGCGCACCGAGGAGTGGGACGGCGGCCCCGGCCTCGCCTCGATCTACGACTTCCTCCACACCCAGCTCGTCCGCGCCAACGTGAGCAAGGACAGCACCGTCACCGAGAGCTGCCTGGCCCTGGTCACCGACCTGTGCCAGACCTGGCGCGCGGCGGCCCTGCAGGCCGCGTCGGTGGCCTGAGCCGGCCATGCCCTACGACGCCGGACCCGTGCTCGGCGGCGCGCGCCGCACGCTGCGGCCGCGCGACCCCGACGCCGACCTGAAGTCGTGGCAGATCGAGCTCGACCGCGTCGAGCTCGACGTCATGCGCGCCGAGCGCGGCCTGGCCCACGGCACCGTCCTGCAGACCGACCCGTGGCACGTGCCCGACGACCACGGTCCGCTGCCCGAGGCCCTGCGCCAGCGGGCCGAGGAGATCCACGCCCGCCAGCAGGTCGTGCTCGCCGCGATCGCCGAGACCCTGGGTCGCACGCTGCGCCAGCAGGCCGTCGCCACCGCCCTGGACCGCTCCTCGGCGCGCCACAGCGGCCCCGTCTACGTCGACGTCTCGGCCTGAGCCGCCGGCCTCCGGCCCACCAGACCACTCTCCTCCCCCCGCCGTCGCCCGGCGTCCCCGTCCAGGGGGCGCCGGGTGTCGTGCGTCCGGGCGAAGCCGCTCGTGACGCCGCCCCAGCACCTAGTCTTCGACGTGGGCGGCCACAGGGCCGCGCCGACGCCCCCGTCGGACCGGCCGCACCCCAGGAGACGCACCCCACCATGACCCACCGCCTCGCAGCAGCACTGCTCAGCACCGCCCTGCTCACCGCCGGGACCGCCGTGGTCGCCCCTGGCGCCCACGCGGACTCCCCCGGGTGCGTGACCCGCAAGGAGTTCAGGAAGGTCGGGGAGGGCATGGGCATGAAGAAGGTCCACGCCGTCTTCGACACCGCGGGGCGACGCGTGGCCAAGGACAGCCAGGACGGTCTGACGATCGAGACGCGCCGCTACTCGACCTGCTCCGGTGACGGCGGGGTCGGCGTCCTCTTCCGCAACGGTCGGCTGAGCAGCAAGTCGGGGTCCTTCTGATGCTCGGCACCAATACGTCCGCCCGAGCCTGCTGACCCGGCACGACCAGAGGTCGCGCGGAGCTCAGGGAGCGGGGGTCAGGGCGCGGCCGGCGAGACCGGTCAGGGCGCCGGCGATCCGGTCGAGCGGGAGCACCTCGTGGGCGAGGCCCGCGCCGGCGACGGCGCCCGGCATGCCCCAGACCACCGAGGTGGCCTCGTCCTGCACCACCACGCGGCCGCCGGCGTCGACGACCGCGCGTGCGCCCTCGAGGGCGTCCTGGCCCATGCCGGTGAGCACCAGGCCGAGCACGCCGGGGCCGTGGACGCCCGCGGCGCTGCGGAAGAGCGGGTCGGCGGCGGGTCGGCAGAAGTTCTCCCGCGGGCCCTGGTCGAGCTGCGCGCGCACCGAGGCCGCGCGTCGCACCAGGGTCAGGTGGTGGTCGCCGGGGGCGATCAGCACCAGCCCGGGGCGCGGCTGGTCGCCGTCGGCGGCCTCGCGCACCTCCAGCGGCGAGACCCGGTCGAGGCGCTGCGCGAACTGGGTGGTGAACACCGGGGGCATGTGCTGGGTGACCAGCACCGGCAGCGGGAAGGCGGCCGGCAGCGCCGCGAGCACCCGGGAGAGGGCGTCGGGCCCACCGGTCGAGCAGGCCACGACGAGCACCTGCGGCGGCGCGGCGGCGCGCGGCGCGGCGCGGCGTACGACGGGGACGGCGGCGACCATGCGGCGGGCGCCGACCAGGGCCTTGAGGCGCGGCACGAGGTCCTCGCGCACGCGCGCCATCGACTCCCCCACGTTGCCGGCCCCGGTGGGCTTGGCGACGTAGTCGGACGCGCCGTTGGACAGCGCCTGCAGCGTCGCGGCGGCCCCGCGCTCGGTGAGCGTGCTGAACATGACGACCGGCAGCCGGGGGTGGTTGCGGTGGATGACCTCGACCGCGCCGATGCCGTCGAGACGGGGCATCTCCACGTCGAGGGTGACCGCGTCGGGGGCCAGCTCGTCGACCTTCTCGATCGCCTCGAGGCCGTCGACGGCAGTGCCGACCACCTCGATGTCGGGATCGGCGGCCAGCACCGTGGTGATGAGGCGGCGCAGCACGGCGGAGTCGTCGACGACCAGGACCCGGATCACGCAGGGACGATCGGCCGGAGCGCCCCCGCCCTGAGCAGTACGCCGCTCCCGCGGGGCCGATCCGACGCGCGGGACCCCCGCGGGGGTGGGTGGTCCGGTCCGGCGGGGGCAAAAGTGCGGCCGACCGCTCAGGTGCGGGGCCCGCGCGGTCGATGGGTGCGGCGTGATCTCCGAGTCCAGCTTCGCCTACGTCGCCGACCTGCTGCGGCGCGAGACGGCCATGCTCTGCGACCCGGGCAAGGAGTACCTCGTCGAGGCGAGGCTGCTGCCGCTCGCCCGGTCCGCCGGCGACGCCGACGTCGACCGCTACGTGGTCCGGCTCCGCACCGGGCCCGACGCCGTCGCCGAGCGCGCCCGCGCCGTCGACGCCCTGACCATCAACGAGACCTCGTGGTTCCGCGACCTCGCGCCCTACCAGGCCTTCACCGACGTGATGCTGCCCCACCTGCTCCAGGCGCGGGCCACGACCCGTCACCTGGAGATCTGGTCGGCCGCGTGCTCGAGCGGGCAGGAGGCCTACAGCCTCGCGATGCTGCTCGACGAGTCGCTGCCGCCGGGCTGGACCTGGCGCATCCACGCCACCGACGTCTCCCCGACCATGCTGGAGCGGGTGCGCGCGGGCCGCTACAGCCAGGTCGAGATGAACCGCGGCATGCCCGCCACCCGGCTGGTGCGCTACTTCTCCCGGGTCGGCAGCGAGTGGGAGGTCGGCGCCGAGCTGCGCTCCCACGTCACCACGGCCCCGCTCAACCTCGCCGCGGCCTTCCCGCCGATGCCGGTCTTCGACGTGGTCTTCCTGCGCAACGTGCTCATCTACTTCGACCTCGACACCAAGCGCGACATCCTGCGCCGGGTCAGCCCCCGCGTCGCCGCCGACGGCTACCTGCTGCTCGGGTCCTCCGAGACCACCCTCGACCTCGACGACGCCTGGGTGCGCGAGCCGGCGGGCCGCGTCGCGCTCCACCGCCCGCGCTCCACCGCACGCCGCGCGGCGCCCGCCGCCGCTGCGTCCAGTCCTGCCTCCGCCCTGTCCACCGCACTCCCAGGAGCCCGCGCATGCACGCCCTGATCATCGACGACTCCCGCACGATGCGGACGATCCTGCGCCGGATCGTGACCGAGCTGGGCTTCGAGACCACCGAGGCCGGCAACGGCCAGGAGGCGCTCGACGCCCTCGAGGCCGGGCTCGAGCCCGAGCTGTGCCTCATCGACTGGAACATGCCGCTCATGGACGGCTACACCTTCGTCACCCGGGTGCGCGCCGACCCGCGCTGGCGCAACGTGACGCTGATGATGGTCACCACCGAGTCCGAGCACGGCCAGATCGTGCGGGCGCTCGCCGCCGGGGCCCACGAGTACGTCATCAAGCCCTTCACCCCCGACGCCATCGTCGAGAAGCTCGAGCTGCTCGGCCTGGTCGTGCAGGAGGTGCCGGCGTGATCGCCGCCGTCGAGCCCGAGATCGGCGACGTCTACGCCGTCGTCGAGGAGGTCTGGTCGACCTTCCTCGGCACCGACGAGCCGATCCTGCCCGAGGTGGCCCCGGTCGACCGCCCGCAGGAGTGGACGGCCATGACGACCGTCGGCGGAGCCTGGGAGGGCGCGGTGCTCGTCGCCGTCACCGACCGCCTCGCCCGCGACGTCGCCGCGGCGATGCTCGCCCTCGACCCCGCCGACCTCGCCCCCGAGGACGTCAGCGACGCGCTCGGCGAGCTGGTCAACGTGATCGGCGGCAACGTCAAGAGCCTCATGCCCGGGCCGAGCACCCTCTCGCTGCCGCTGGTGGCCAGCGGCGCCGTGCCGGCCTCCCACCAGCGCCGCGAGGTCTGCCGCCTCGACCTGAGCTGGCGGCGCCAGTCGCTCTGCGTCTCCGTCTGCGTGCCCACCGGCGCGAGCCCCGACCCCGGTCCCACCCCCGACTCCAGCACCAGCACCAGCACCTCCGAGGAGACCCGATGAAGATCCTGGTCGTCGACGACAGCCGCGTGATGCGGCAGATCGTCATCCGCACCCTGCGCCAGGCCGGCCACGGGGGCCACGACGTCGTGGAGGCCGAGAACGGCCGCGACGGCCTGGAGAAGGTGCGCGCGGAGGCACCCGACCTGGTGCTCTCGGACTGGAACATGCCCGAGATGACCGGCATCGACTTCCTCGACGCGCTGCGCGCCGGCGGCAGCGCCGTGCCCTTCGGCTTCGTCACCTCCGAGGGCTCCCCCGACATGCGGGCGCGCGCGGAGGCGTCGGGGGCCGCCTTCCTCATCGCCAAGCCCTTCACCCCCGAGGCGTTCGACGCCGCGCTCGCCCCCGTCGTCGGAGCCCTGCCGTGACCGCGGCGACCACCGGCCCGCCCACGCACCTGCCGGGCCCCAAGGAGGTCCGCGACCTGCTCGGCGACCTGGTCGACAAGCAGGTCGACCTGCGCCCCGGCCCGCCCTTCGCGGTGAGCGCCTACTACCCCGCGAGCGTCGCGAGCTACGTCGACGACTCCCTGGTGGTGCGCGCGGTCGTCGCGTGCGACCTGCCCCTCTCGGCGTACGCCGGGGCCGCGCTGGCCCTCGTGCCGCCCGGGGCCGCGGCCACCGCCATCGAGGAGGGCCGGCTGTCGGCGTCGATCGCGGAGGCGCTGGGCGAGGTCTTCAACGTCATGGCCTCGCTCTTCAACGCCCCCGGCTCGGCCCACCTGCGCCTCTACGCCAGCGTGCCCGCCGGGCAGGCCCTCCCGGCCGACGCCCGCGCGCGGACGCAGGTGCTGGGCCGGCGGGGCGACTTCGTCGTCGACGTCGCCGGCTACGGCACGGGGCGTCTCGCGGTCGTCCTGACCTGAGTCGCGCCACCCGTCTGCACCACCCGTCCGGACCACCTGGGAAGCGGTCCGGACTTTTCCTCAGGTCCCCCCGGAGGGGACCGATCAGACCCCGCGAGCAGGGACTGCTCGCTCGCCCTCGCCGACGGACCGGCACTGACTCGCCTCACAGCGGGAGGTTCACCGTGTCCGTACCGTCCTACGCCTCCGTCGACTCCGTGTCGTCGGTGCTGGGCTTCGCCCTCGACGGCCTGGCCCTGCGCCAGCGCACCATCGCCGACAACCTCGCCAACGTCGACACCCCCGACTTCCGGGCCACCTCCGTCGACTTCGAGAGCACGCTGGCCGCCGCCATCTCCGGGGCCGGCGGCGGTGCCGACGCCGACGCGGCGATCACCGGACGCCTGGCGGGCGCCGTGCCGTCGATGGTCGCCACCGACACCCCGGTGGGCGCCAACGGCAACAACGTCGACCTGCGCAAGGAGACGCTGGCCGCGATGCAGTCGCAGTTCCAGTACCAGATGGTCGCCCGTGCGGTCACCGACCGCTTCGAGCTCGTGCGCACCGCGGCAGGTGCCTGATGGGCGCCTTCGACGTGCTGCGCATCGCCGGCTCCGGCCTGGGCATGCACCAGACGTGGCTCGACGCGCTGGCCTCCAACATCGCCAACGCCAACACGGTGGTCTCCACCGACCAGACCGCCTTCCAGGCGCAGCTGGTCATGGCCGGCGCCCGGCAGGACGGCGGCGTCGACGTCACCGGCATCGCCCTCAGCGACCCCGAGGGGATGCTCGTGCACGACCCCGACCACCCGCTGGCGGACGCCGAGGGCTACGTGCGCGCCCCCGCCATGGACATGAGCGCCCAGATGAGCGAGCTGATCATGGCCCAGCGCGGCTTCCAGGCCTCGGCGCAGGTCACCAAGTTCGCCCAGGACACCTACTCCACCGCCATCGGCATCGGGAGCCGTTGATGAGCGTCAGCGGGATCGAGTCCCTCGGCGCCGCCGGCTTCACGCCGTACGTCGCCCCCACGGTCGCCCCCAGCGCCGCGCCCGCCCCCACCGGCACCTCGGCCGCGGGCGGTGCCGGCAGCGACTTCGGCCGCATGGTCGTCGACGGCCTCGACCGCCTCGACGCCACCCAGCGCACCGCCGACGGCATGGCCGTGCAGGCCGCCACCGGGCAGCTGGAGAACCTCCACGACTACACGATCGCGGCCACGCAGGCCCAGGTCACCACGCAGGTCACCGTGGCCGTGCGCAACAAGGCCGTCGAGGCCTTCACCGAGATCATGCGGATGCAGGTCGGATGAAGGACACGATCACCCGGACGCTGGGCGGTTGGCGCCAGTCGTTCGCCGGCTTCACCGCGGGCCAGAAGGTCGTCGCGATCGTCGGCACCCTGGCCCTGCTGCTGGGCGGCTTCCTGGTCTTCCGCTGGGCCTCGGCCCCGACCTACTCGCCCCTCTACTCCGACCTCTCGGCCAGCGACGCCTCGGCCGTGGTGGAGCAGCTCGACTCGCAGGGTGTGCCCTACGAGCTCGCCGACGGCGGCGCGACGGTCATGGTGCCGCGCGACGCGGTCTACAAGGCCCGCATCGACCTCTCCGGCGAGGGCCTGCCCTCCGAGAGCGACGGCGGCTACTCCATCCTCGACGACAACGGCCTGTCGACCTCGGAGTTCCAGGAGCAGACCGACTACAAGCGGGCCATGGAGGGCGAGCTCTCGGCCACCATCGAGGGCATCGACGAGGTCGACACCGCCGTGGTCCACCTGGCCATGCCGGCCAAGGACGTCTTCGCCGACGAGCAGGACCCGCCCACCGCCTCCGTGCTCGTCGAGACCGGCGCCGGCACCCGCCTGGGTGCCCAGCAGGTGCAGGCCATCGTGCACCTGGTCGCCTCCAGCGTGGAGGGCCTCGACCCCGCCGACGTGACCGTGAGCGACACCGAGGGCCTGCTCTCGGGCGCCGACGGCACCGGCGTCGACGCCACGACCCGCAACCAGGAGATCGAGGCCCGCCAGGAGGAGCTGCGCCAGGACATCCAGGCCACCCTCGACCGCGTCGTGGGCCCCGGCAACTCCACCGTGCAGGTCGCCGTCGACCTCGACTTCGACAAGCGCACCACCCAGACCACCACCTTCACCCCGGAGGAGGACAACCCCGCGACGTCCTCCTCCACCAGCACCGAGACCTACGCCGGACCGGGCTCGCCCACCGGCGGCGCGGAGGGTGTGGTCGGCCCCGACGGGCAGATGGACACCGGAGCCACGGGCGGCTCGGCGGACTCGTCGTACGAGAAGGAGGTCACGACCACCGACCGTGCCGTCGGCAGCACCGTCGAGCACGTCGAGTCCACCCCGGGCTCGGTGGAGTCGATGCACGTCGGCGTCGTGCTGGACACCAACAGCACCCAGGCGATCTCCACCGCCGACGTGCGCGGCCTCGTCGAGGACGCGGTCGGTCTCGACCAGGCCGCCGGCGACTCGGTGCGCGTGGTGACCATGCCCTTCGACCGCACCGCCGAGGAGGCAGCCGCCGCCGAGCTGGAGGCCGCCGCCGCCGCCGACGCCAGCGCCGCGCGCAACGACCTGATCCGCAAGGTCGGCCTGGCCCTGCTGGTCGCCCTGGTGCTGCTGCTGGCCGTGCTCAAGGGCCGCAAGCGCGCCAAGCAGCGCGAGCAGGCCACGACCTACGTCGTGGAGCAGCTGCGCGAGCAGTCCGCCGCACGCCAGCTCACCGAGCCCGTGCCCGCCGCCCTGGCGCTGGAGGAGTCCGAGCGCAGCGAGGAGAACGACATGCGTGACGAGCTCAACGCGCTCATCGAGCGCCAGCCCGAGGACGTCGCCGCGCTGCTGCGCGGCTGGCTGACGGAGCGCGGCTGATGGGCGGCGCACTGGCCAGCACCCTGGCCGGCGTGGGGGCCCGCAAGGCCGCCGTGCTGCTCGTGCAGATGGGCAAGACCCGCGCGGCGACCGTGCTCAGCCACCTCGAGGAGCACGAGGTCGAGGCCATCACCGCCGAGATCGCCCGGCTCGACTCGATCTCCGCGGCCGAGTCGGAGGCCGTCCTGGTGGAGTTCCGCGACACCATGACCGCCCGCGAGCACATCAGCCGCGGGGGCCTGGCCTTCGCCCAGCAGGTGCTCGAGCAGTCGATGGGCTCCGAGCGCGCGGCGCAGATCATCGAGCGGCTCCACGCCGCCGCGGTGCAGATGCCCTTCCAGTTCCTGCACCAGGCCGACCCCGCGCAGCTGCGCTCCTTCATCGTCGACGAGCACCCGCAGGTCATCGCCCTGGTGCTGGCCCACATGACCGCCGACAAGGCCTCGCTGCTGCTCTCGGGGCTGCCCCCGGAGCAGCAGGCCCAGGTCGCCCACCGCATCGCGGTGATGGACCGCACCTCCCCCGACATCGTCCGGGCCGTCGAGGCCACCCTGGAGCGCAAGCTCTCCTCGATGCTGCAGCCCACCGACATGTCGCGCGTCGGCGGCCTCGACCCGCTGGTCAACATCATCAACGCCTCCGACCGCTCCACCGAGCGCCAGATCGTCGAGGGCCTCGAGGTGCTCGACGCCGCGCTGGCCGACGAGGTCAAGAGCCGGATGTTCATGTTCGAGGACGTCGTGCACCTCGACGACCGCTCCGTGCAGCAGGTGCTGCGCCAGGTCGACACCGCCCAGCTGGCGCTCGCGCTCAAGGGCGTCGCCGACGCCGTGCGCGACAAGATCACCCGCAACCTCTCCAGCCGTGCCGCCGAGGGCCTGGTCGAGGAGATCGAGCTGCTCGGCCCGGTGCGCCTGACGCAGGTCGAGGAGGCGCAGCAGGGCGTCATCCGCACGATCCGCCAGCTCGAGGAGCGCGGCGAGATCATGGTGCGGCGAGGGGGCGACGTTGAGTTCGTCGACTGAGGCCCTGCTGCGCGGGGCCCCCGCCGAGGCCGCCACGGTCGCGGCCACCCCCGAGCTGCGTGACGGCTCCTGGACCCGCCTCGGCGGGAGCAGCGTGCTCGGCGACCTGGTCACCGAGCAGGCGCTGGCCGGGCTGGCCGAGAGCACCCGCACCGCCGCCCGCGCCCAGGGCTACGCCATTGGCTGGGCCGAGGGGCGCCGCGAGGCGGCCGCCGAGGCCGCCGCCGTCGCCGCGCGGGCCGAGCAGGAGCGCGTGGCCGCCGAGACCCGCCGCGAGGCCGAGCACCGCGCCGCGCTCGCCGGGCTCGAGCGCGCCGCGAGCGCCCTGCAGCGCACGGGCGCCACGGTGGCCGCCGAGCTCGAGGAGCAGGCCCTGCGCCTGGCCCGCGAGCTGACCCGGGAGCTGGTCGGCCACGAGCTGCGCACCTCCCCCGACCCCGCCGCCGACGTCGTGCGGCGCGCGCTGGTCGTGCTGCCCTCCGGCGTGCCGGTCACCGTGCGCCTGCACCCCGAGGTCGCCGCCAGCACCGTGGCCGCCGACCTCGCCGGCCTGGCCGGCCCGGCCGGCCAGCAGCTCACCGTCGTGCCCGACGCCGGGCTCGAGCGCGACGACGCCGTCGTCGAGACCGCCGAGCAGGTCGTCGACCTGCGCGTCGGCGCCGCCCTCCAGCGCGTCGCGGAGGCCCTGCGATGAGCGCCGTCACGACCTCCCCCGTCGCGCACCCCGTCGCGCCGCCCGCCGGCGCCACGTCGCTGCGCGAGCGCCTCGACCGCGGCCGCGCCGGGGCCCTGCGCGCCGCCGCACCGCTGCGGCTGGGCCGGGTCAGCGAGACCGTGGGCCTGCACCTGCGCGTGGTCGGCCTGCGCGGCGCCGTGGGCGACCTGCTCGAGGTGCGCCCCGCCGACCGTGCGCCCGTGCTGGTCGAGGTGGCCGCCAGCTCCACCGAGGGGCTGGTCTGCCTGCCGCTGGGCCGCACCGCCGGCATCGAGGTCGGTGCGCCGGTGCACCACACCGGCGGGCCGCTGCGGGTGCGCGTCGGCGACGCCCTGCGCGGGCGGGTGCTCGACGGCCTCGGCCGCCCCGTCGACGGCGGGCCGGCGCTCGACACCCTCCCCGGGCTGGCGCTGGTCGACGTCGACCACGCGGCCCCCGACGCGCTCTCGCGACCGCGGATCGACCGGCAGCTCGGCCTCGGCGTACGCGCCCTGGACACGCTGGTGCCCTGCGGCCTGGGCCAGCGCCTGGGCATCATGGCCGGCTCCGGGGTCGGCAAGTCGAGCCTGCTGTCGATGATCGCCCGCGGCACCGACGCCGAGGTCTCGGTGATCGCGCTGATCGGCGAGCGCGGCCGCGAGGTCCGCGAGTTCATCGAGAACGACCTCGGCCCCGAGGGCCTGGCCCGCTCGGTGGTGGTCGTCGCGACCTCCGACGCCCCGCCCGTCGAGCGGCTGCGCGCCGCCTTCGTCGCCACCCGCATCGCGGAGTCCTTCCGCGAGGCCGGCCGCCACGTCGTGCTGATGATGGACAGCCTGACCCGCGTGGCCATGGCCCAGCGCGAGATCGGGCTCTCGGCCGGCGAGCCGCCCGCCACCCGCGGCTACCCGCCCAGCGTCTTCGCCCTGCTCCCGCGCCTGCTCGAGCGGGCCGGCACGGCCCCCGGCGGCTCCATCACCGGGCTCTACACCGTGCTGGTGGAGGGCGACGACCTCCAGGACCCCATCGGCGACACCGCGCGCTCGATCCTCGACGGCCACGTCGTGCTCACCCGGCGCCTGGCCACCGCCGGGCACTTCCCCAGCATCGACGTGCTCGAGTCGATCTCGCGCACCACCGGCGCCGTCACCGGCCCGGCCCAGCGTGCCGACGCCGTGGCCCTGCGCCGCATGCTGGCCGCCCACCGCGACGTGCGCGAGCTGGTGGAGATCGGCGCCTACGTCGCCGGCACCGACCCCGACGCCGACGCCGCCCTGGCGCGGATGCCCCGCATCGAGGCCTTCCTGCGCCAGGACATGGAGGACAGCACCCCGCTGCCCGAGGCCTGGTCCCGACTCCAGGAGCTGGTGGCGCCGTGAGCCGCACCGTCCACGACCCCGGGCTGCGCGCCGTCGCCCGCGTGCGCGGCGTGCGCGAGCGCGACAGCCGCCTCGGCCTCCAGACCGCCCTGCGTGAGCAGCGCGCCCACGAGCTGCGCGTGGCCGAGCTCGAGCAGGCCGTGCGCGACCACGCCGGCTTCGTCTCCGGCGACCTCGCGGAGTTCGTGGCGCTGCGCCAGTCGCTGGCCGCGCTGCGCCACGCCGCGGTCGAGGCCCGCTCCGACCTCGACACCTCCCGCCGCCTGGCCCTGGACGCCGGCGCCTGGTGGCGCGCCGACAAGGCCCGCCTCGGCGCCGTGGAGGGCCTGCTGGAGCGGCGCGCCGACGAGCGCGCCGCCGAGACCGCCCGCGGCGAGGCCGTCGAGCTCGACGAGGTCGCCGGCCGGCTGTGGCTGCGCGCCGAGCAGGCCGCGCAGGCCGGCGAGCCCGGCACCGCCAGCACCGCCAGCACCGCCAGCACCGCCAGCACCGCCACCACCGGGAGGGCCGCGTCGTGAGCGTCAGCGAGATCACCTCCCGCATCGCCCAGATCCAGTCGCAGCTCGCCCTGCTCGGCCCGTCGCAGAGCAGCGGCAGCGCCTTCGCGGCGAGCCTCAGCGCGGCCTCCTCCGCGGCGGGCGCCTCGGCCACCGGCGCCGCGGGGTCCGGCTCGTCGTCCGGCGGCGGCTCGGCCCTGGCCGCCGACGTCATCGCCGAGGCCAAGAAGTACGTCGGCATGCCCTACGTCTGGGGCGGCAGCAGCCCGGCCGCGGGCGGCATGGACTGCTCGGGGCTGGTGCAGTACGTCTACGGCAAGTTCGGCGTCGACCTGCCCCGGGTCTCGGCCGACCAGGCCCGCGCCGGGCAGCCGGTGGCCTCGATGGCCGAGGCCCGCCCCGGCGACCTCATCGCCTGGGACAACTCCAGCCGCAACAACGGCGCCGACCACATCGCCATCTACCTCGGCGGCGGCAAGATGCTCGAGGCACCGCGCACCGGCCTCGACATCCGCATCGTCGACGTGCCGAGCACGCCCGACTACATCCGCCGGGTCCTGCCCGACGCCCCCGTCGGGGCGGCCGGGGCCCCCGCGGCCGCGGGCAGCAGCCGGGTCAGCGGCGTCCCCTTCAGCGACCTCTTCAACGCCGCGGGCCAACGCTACGGCGTCGACCCCGTGCTGCTGGCCTCGGTGGCCCGCCAGGAGTCGGGCTTCGACCCGAGGGCGGTCAGCCCCGCCGGCGCACAGGGCCTCATGCAGCTCATGCCCGGCACCGCCGACGGCCTCGGCGTCACGAACTCCTTCGACCCCGCGCAGGCCGTCGACGGCGCCGCCCGGCTGCTGCGCGACCTGCTCGACCGCTTCGGGCGCACCGACCTGGCCCTCGCCGGCTACAACGCCGGCCCCGGCGCGGTGCTGCGCTACGACGGCATCCCGCCCTACCCCGAGACGCAGCACTACGTGCGCTCGGTCATGGCCATGGTGCGTGCCGCATGAGCGTGATGCCCCAGGGCGCCGCCCTGCCCGCCACGGCCCGCGCCGCCTCCCGCCCCGGTACGCCGACCAGCGCCACGACGCCCGGCCCGGCCGGCGCGGGCGCGGTCGACGGCGCCGCCTCCGGCGGGGGCTTCGCCGCCCTCGTCGCCGGCCTCGTCGACGCCATGGCCGACCACGACGGCGGCGGGCCCGGTGCGCCCGGGACCGCCACCGCGGCAGGTCCTGCCACGGGCGCCGGCCCCGACAGCGGCAGCGAGGGCGAGACCGACGGCGAGGCCGGGGCCGAGCAGGCAGGCACCCTGGCCGTGGTCGACCCCACCGCGGTGCTCCTCGCCGCCCTGCCGCTGCCGCAGCAGCCCGGGGCCACCGGGCAGCAGGCGGCGACCGCCGGGGCCGGGACGACCACCGGCTTGAGCATCGGCTCGAGCACCGACGGGTCCGCCCCCACCGAGCTCACCGCCCCCACCGCCCCCGAGGCGCCCGCCGCCGCCGGGCCGCAGCAGCACGGGGCCCAGCAGCACGGGGCGGAGACCGCGGCCGCGGACCCGGCGCAGACCGGACCGCAGGACATGGTGTCCACCCGCGCCGACCGGGCCCTGCAGCCGGGACAGGGAGGGGCGGACCTCGCGGCGCTCGACGGCGCGTCACCCGCCACCGCCCCGGACGCCGCGGGAGCCACGGGCGCCGCGGCCGCGCCGGCCGGCACGACGCCGGCCCCGCCGACCCGCCAGGTGACCAGCCAGGTGACCGGCCAGGTCTTCCCCGAGGTGGTGCGGCTCGCGCAGACCCAGGCCGGCCCGGGGCAGCGCACCACCCAGCACCTCACCCTGCGTCTCGACCCCGGCACGCTGGGCGAGGTGCGGGTGACGCTGAGCATGGGCGAGCACGGCCTGCGGGTGCGGATGGTGGCGGCCCACGAGGGCGCGCGCGACGCCCTGCAGCAGGGCGCGCCCGAGCTCCAGCGGCTGCTCGAGCACCTCGGCGAGACCCGTGTGAGCGTGCGCGACGCCGCCGGTGCGCCGGCAGCCGCGGCAGCCACCCCCGGGGGCACGAGCGCGCAGGACGCGCGCGGCGACGCCCCCGGCTCCTGGTCGGGCTCCGACCACACCGACTCCGGAGAGCGTCCCTCGGGCGACGCGAGCCGGCAGCAGGAACGGCAGGCACGGACGTCTGCCGACCACATCGCCAGGGATGGCACCACGAGACCGGCCCACCCAGGATCCCTGGGAGCCGGCTCAGCCGACCCGCAGACGTCAGGGGCCCGTCGGGCCCTCGACGTCAGCATGTGAGGAGGACCCGTGTCGATCTCGGCCACGGAGGCGGTCACCGGGGGTGGACTGCAGGCGCTCGCGCCGGCGACCACGTCCGCGTCGTCGCCCGACAAGGACATGTTCCTGCAGCTCCTCGTGGCGCAGCTGCGCTACCAGGACCCGATGAACCCCGCCGACACCGGGGAGTTCCTCTCCCAGTCGGCGCAGTTCACCGCCCTGGAGAAGATGCAGGACGTCGCCGACCAGACCGCGCTCGTGCTCGGCGCGCAGATGGCCTTCGGGGCCAGCAGCCTGGTCGGGCGCGAGGTCAGCTACACCCTCGCCGACGGCACCGAGGGCACCGGCACCGTGCAGGGCGTCACGTTCGAGGCCAGCGGCCCCGTGCTCGACGTCGACGGCACCGACGTACCCCTCGTCAACGTCCTCACCGTCGCCGGCGGAGCCTCCGCCCCGACGGCCGCCGGCAGCGGCACCAGCTCCGCCAGCACGTCCGCCACCCCCGCCCGACCCTGACCAGCACCTCCGAGAGGACCCCCTCATGCTTCGCTCGCTCTTCGCCGGCATCTCCGGCCTGCGCGTCAACCAGACGATGCTCGACGTCACCGGCAACAACATCGCCAACGCCAACACCACGGGCTTCAAGTCCAGCACCACCGTCTTCAGCGACACCCTCAGCCAGATGCTGACCGGCGCCTCGGGCGCCAACGCCAACCGCGGCGGCACCAACCCGATCCAGGTCGGCCTCGGCGTGCAGGTGGCCGGCACCGCCAGCAACCTCAGCCAGGGCTCGGCGCAGATGACCGGCCGCTCGACCGACCTGATGATCCAGGGCGACGGCATGTTCGTGGTGCGCTTCGGCAACGAGCAGCTCTACACCCGCGCCGGCGCCTTCACCTTCGACGAGTCCGGCACCCTGGTCACCCCGTCGGGCGCCCGCGTGCAGGGCTACGCCCTCGACGCCGCCGGCGACCCCACCGGCGGGCTGGTCGACATCACCCGCGACACCGCCGGCCTGACCCCGGCGGTGCCCGCCGGCGTGGAGCTCACCTCCTACTCCTTCGGCAGCGACGGCAAGCTCCGCGGCGTCTTCTCCGACGGCGTGCAGCGCGACATGGCCCAGCTGGCGCTGGCCGACTTCAACAACCCGATGGGCCTCGAGCGCGTCGGGGAGACGGCCTTCCGCGAGTCGGCCAACTCCGGCCCGGCCGACCTCGGCGTCTCCGGCCAGGGCGGCCGCGGCACCCTGATGGCCGGTGCGCTGGAGATGTCGAACGTCGACCTCGCCGCGGAGTTCACCAACCTGATCCTCGCCCAGCGCGGCTTCCAGGCCAGCAGCCGCGTCATCACCACCTCCGACTCGGTGCTCGAGGACCTCGTCAACATCAAGCGCTGACGCGACCGCGCCGTCGCACGGCGCGCTCGTCGTCGCCCCGGCCCGCGGCCGGTCGCCCACCCGGGCGGCCGGTCGCCCACCCGGGCGGCCGGCCGCGCTCGCGGGGAGGACCGGACTGATCCCGTGCCGACCCCTCAGGTCGGCCCCGCCCCGACCGATGGACATCGTGACGGCCACGGACGGCTGTCGCTCGACCGCACTAAGGATGGTGCCCCGCATGATCTCGCTGACCCGTCTCTCGGGCTCGGTGTTCGCCCTGAACTCCGACCTGATCGAGCGCATCGACTCCACCCCCGACACCGTCATCACGCTGGTCGACGGGTCCAAGTACGTCGTCGCGGAGAGCATGACCGCGGTCGTCTCGATCATCCGGCACCACCGCGCCGAGCTCATCGCCCTCAGCGGCTACGTGCGCATCGGGGAGCAGACCCCCGAGGCCCTCGGCAGCGCCCGGGCCGCCCTCGACGTCGACCTCGGCGAGCAGCTCGCCGGGCGTCGCCCGGCCCTGAGCGTGGTGGCCCACCACGCGCCGCGCGCCGCCGAGGCAGGGCCCGACTCGGGGCTCGACACGGGGCTGGACACGGGGCTGGACACGGGCACCGACCACTCGGCGCTCGCGCCGCTCGGACCGGGAGCCACCCGATGAAGGACGCCGCCACAGCCATCGGCATCGGCCTGGGCCTGGTGGTCATCGTGACCGCCAACGTGCTCGAGGGCGGCAACCCGATGAGCCTGCTGCTGCTGCCGCCGATGCTGCTGGTGTTCGGCACCACGCTGCTGGTCACGGTGGCCGGCGGCACCATGGCCGACGCCAAGGGGGCCGTGGCCTCGCTCAAGCGCGCCTTCACCGGCGGCGACGTCAAGCCCGCCGGCGACGTCGTCCCGGCGGTCGTCTCCCTGGCCGAGAAGGCCCGGCGCGAGGGCCTGCTGGCGCTGGAGGACATGGTCAAGGACGTCGACGACCCCTTCCTGGTCAAGGGCGTCACGATGGCCATCGACGGCACCGACCCCGACGAGGTCCGCGACATCCTCGAGGCCGAGGTGGCCGCGAAGCGCAAGGCCGACAAGCAGTCGGCGAAGTTCTGGGCCGACGCGGGCGCCTACGCCCCCACCATCGGCATCATCGGCACCGTCATGGGCCTCGTGCACGTGCTGGAGAACCTCGCCAGCCCCGAGGAGCTCGGCCACCTCATCGCCGCGGCCTTCGTCGCCACGCTGTGGGGCGTCATGTCGGCCAACGTGCTCTTCCTCCCCCTCGGCAACCGGCTCAAGCGCCTCGGCGAGCTCGAGGTCGCCCGCATGGAGATCGTCATCGAGGGCGTCGCCGCCATCCAGGCCGGCTCCAACCCCCGCGTGATCGCCGCCAAGCTCACCTCGCTGCTGCCCGCCGGCGAGCAGCCCGCGGCCGTCGCCCCCGGCCAGGCCCAGGCGGCCTGAGCCGTGTCGGCCCGACGCAAGCGCCACGAGGAGCACGAGGAGCACGAGAACCACGAGCGGTGGCTGGTGACCTACGCCGACATGGTCACGCTGCTCATGGTGCTCTTCATCGTCATGTTCGCCATGAGCCAGGTCGACGAGAAGAAGTTCGCCGAGCTCAAGGAGGGCCTCGCCGCCGGCTTCGGCGCCAGCGACCAGGTGCTCCAGGGCGCCTCGTCGATCCAGGAGCAGCCCGGCTCGGCCGCCGTGGCCCCGGTGCGCCCGCAGCTGGCGCTGGCCGACCTGTCGGAGAAGGACCGCGCGGTCGTCGAGGAGGCGCTCGCCGAGACCGAGCGCCTCGAGCAGGACCGCCGCCGCGCGGAGGCCCGGTCCGAGGCCGAGCGCCTCGACGAGGTGCGCGAGCGCCTCGAGCGGGCGCTGCGGGCCCAGGGCCTGCAGGACGACGTCAAGGCCACCTACGACGAGCGCGGCCTGGTGCTCAGCCTGGTCTCGCGCCACGTCGTCTTCGAGTCCGACCTCGCCACCCTCACCGCCCGCGGCGAGGAGGTCGTCGACACCCTCGCCCCGGTGCTGCTGGCCATCCCCGACCGGCTGCAGATCGACGGGCACACCAACCAGGTCGACGTGCAGCCGAAGTACTTCGCCACCGACTGGGACCTCTCGGCCGCCCGCGCCCTCACCGTGCTGCGTCGCCTCGACGAGCGCTTCGGGGTGCCGGCCGAGCGGCTCTCCCTGGCCGCCTACGGCCACGAGAAGCCGCTGGTCGACCCCGCGGAGCCCGGCTCGCAGGCGGTCAACAAGCGCGTCGACATCGTCGTGCTCACCCGCCTGCCCCGCGAGGTCGCGCAGCTGCTGCCCGACGCCGCCGGGGCCCTGCCCCGCGACGGCGCGCCCGGCGGTGACCGGCGCAGGGCGGGCGAGCCTCGCGAGGAGGACGCGCCCCCGACCCCCGGCGGGTCCACCGACGACGGCGCCGTGCGCGCCGACGGCCTGCCCGCCGATCCCACCGACCCGACCGACCCCTCCCAGGGAGCCCCCCGATGACCACCACGACACTGCCGGCGGCCGAGGCGGCCGCGGCCGAGCCGAAGAAGAGCAAGAAGAAGCTGATCGTGATCGCCCTCGTGCTGGTGCTGGCCGCGGGTGCGGCGTACTGGTTCGTCCTCAAGCCCTCGGGCGCCGAGGCCGCGCCGGAGCCCGGCGAGGTGCTCGTGCTCGAGCCGGTGCAGGTCAACCTCGAGTCGGGGCACTACCTGCGCGTCGGCATCGCGCTGCAGCTCACCGCCGACGCCCACGAGGCCGACGGCAGCAAGGCCCTCGACGCCACGATCGAGCTCTTCAGCGGCCGCACGGTCGAGGAGCTGGCGGTGGGCGAGGACCGCGAGAAGCTGAAGGAGAAGCTCAACCACACGCTGGAGGAGGAGTACCACGGTGACGTGATGGAGGTGTACTTCACCGAGTTCGTCACCCAGTAGCCCCGCCGCTCCACCCTCCTCAGACGGCCGTCGCCACGACGGCCGGGGGTCCGTCGACCCGTTTCTCCTCAGGTGCTCCCACGCGCCGCCGATGGGCGGGGCGTGAGCCTGCCGACCGCGTTGCCGTCCTCCCCGGTCGCCGACCCCCGACGGCTCGGACCGACGGGTCGCTCGCGCCGCCGCGACGGCGCCGCCACGGCCGTGCCCTACGACTTCCGTCGCCCGATCCAGCTCTCGCGCGAGCACCTGCGCATCCTCCAGGTGGGCTTCGACGGCTTCGCCCGGCAGGCCACCACGGTCTTCACCTCCGCGCTGCGCTCGGTGTGCCAGGTGAGCCTGGCCGGCATCGACCAGCGCACCTACGCCGAGTACGTCGACAGCCTCGCGCCGACCACCTACCTCACGCTCTTCGCCCTCGACCCGGTGCCGGGCCGCGGGGTGCTCGACCTCCCGCTCAACGCGGTGATGTCGTGCGTCGACCACATGCTCGGCGGGCCCGGCCAGGCCGACCAGCCGCAGCGCCCGCTCACCGAGATCGAGAGCGGCGTGATCGCCGGCCTGGTCGAGCGCCTGCTGGCCGAGATGCGCTACTCCCTGGCCGCCATCGTCACCCTCGACCCCGAGGTGACCGGCGTCGAGTACAGCCCGCAGTTCGCCCAGGTCGCGGGCGCCGCCGACGTCATGGTCTCGGTGGGCCTCGACCTGCGCATCGACGAGCGCGCGCACCGGATGTCGCTGTGCCTGCCCTTCGGCGGGCTGCTCCCGCACCTCACCGCGGCCGCCGCGCCCGCGCCCGTCTCCAGCCGTGAGCGGACCCAGCGCGCCGAGGCCGCCGCGCTGCTGCACGAGACCTTCCAGGAGGTGCCGGTCGACGTGGCCGTCCGCTTCCGCAGCACCGCGGTCGACCCCGCCACGCTGTCCGACCTGCGGCCCGGCGACGTGCTGCGCCTGGCCCACCCGGCCTCGGCCCCGCTCGACGTGACCGTCGACGAGCAGGCCTTCGCCCACGCCACCGCGGGCACCCAGGGCGCGCGTCTGGCCGCCCTCATCGTCGCGGCCGGCGCCGCTCACACCCAGGAGAACCGATGACCAGCACCCTGCCCGCCGGGGGCTCCCCCGCCGACGCCCTCGCCTTGGCCGCCGCGGAGGCCTGCGCCACCGTGCTCCCCGCCAGCGAGCCGCTCTCGGCCGGCGACCCGCAGCCCGGCACCGAGCACGTCGTGGGCGTCTTCGCGGGCGCGGCCGTCGCCGACCTCAGCGGTCCGGCCGGCGGCCGGATCTCGGTGCTCGTGGGCGAGGAGCTCGTCTCCGCGCTCCAGGCCAGCCCGCTCGGCGGCCTGGACCTCGGCGCCGCCGTGCAGCCGGCGCTCGACGCCGCTGCCGCCGCGCTGGGCGCCACCGCCCAGGCCGCCCGCTCGGTCGACCTCGAGCTGCTCGTCCCCGAGCTGACCGGGCCCAGCGGCGGCGGCTTCACCGCCGTGCCGCTGCTCGGCGCCGGCATCGTCGCCGCCCTCCTGGTGCCCGACACCACCCTGGCCGCCGTGCTCGCCGCCCAGGCGGCCCAGTCAGCCCAGGCGTCCCAGGCCGGCCAGGCGGGCCAGGGCTCACCGGCCGGCGGCCCGGCGGCCACCACGGTGGACCCCTTCGGCCAGCCCGTCGCCGGCCGTCCCCTGCCCGCCACCGGCCAGGCCGACAACGTCCGCTCCATCGCCGACGGCCGCCGCGGCATCGAGATGCTCCACGGTGTGGAGATGGAGGTCACCGTCGAGCTCGGTCGCACCCGCATGCCCGTGCGCGACCTCCTCGCGCTGGCCCCCGGCGCCGTGCTCGCCCTCGACCGGGCCGCCGGCAGCCCCGCCGACCTGCTGGTCAACGGCCGCCTCATCGCCCGCGGCGAGGTCGTCGTCGTCGACGAGGACTTCGGCCTGCGCGTCACCGAGATCCTCGACCAGGGCGCGGTGGGCTGAGCATGGCCGAGCTCGCCCTCCGGATGGTGGTGTCGCTGGCGGTGGTCGTGGGGCTGCTGCTGCTCATCGCCCGCCTCGGCGCGCGCCGCTTCTCCGGCCGCGCCGGCGCCGCCGTGCAGGTGCTCCACCGCCAGCAGCTGGGCCGCGGCTCCGCGCTCACCGTGGTCACCGTCGGCGGCCGCACCCTGGTCCTCGGCACCACCGAGCAGCAGGTGCGCGTGCTCGCCGAGCTCGACGCCGACGAGGCCGCCACCGTTGCCGGACAGGACGGCGCCGCGCTCGACACCGACGCCGACGCCGGCACCGGCACCGGCGACGGCGACCGCGAGGACGTGACCACGCGGTCGCCCCGGCTCGCCACCGTGACCGCGCTGCCCTCGCTCAGCGTCGTGCCCGCCCCCGCCGACGAGCCCGAGCCCGCCACCGAGCAGCCCGAGCAGACCTCCCCCACCGACCTCGGGGACCCGGTCGACCACAGGAGCGAGGGCCCGCAGCAGCAGGGGACGGCGGTCACCGTCGTCACCGACGACGCCGCTCCGGTCCCGTCCGCCCCGTCCGCGTCGACCGCTCCGGCCGTCGCGGCGGTCCTGCCCGCCCTCGGCGAGCAGCCGGGCCCCTACGCCGGCCACGCCGCCGCGATCCTCGGCCGTCTCGCCCCGGCCGGCACCAGCGCCGGAGCCGGCCCCCGCCCCACGGGCGAGGCCACCGTCGGGACGGCCGCCGAGACCGCCCACGACCTCACCGGCGACCTCACCGGCGGGCTCACCGCTCCGGACACCGCCGTCGACACCGGGTCGCTCGCCGCGGCCGCCGTGTCGGGCCGCCACCGCTCCGACCACCCGGCCCTCACCGGCCCGGCCCCCGCGGCCGCCTTCGAGCCCGTGCGCCCCGACCCGACCGCTCCCCGCGTCGTCGCCCGTCACCGGGTCGCCACCACCGCCCCGGCCCTCGGCGCCGGCGCCACCCCGGTCGCTCCCGCCGTCGCGGCACCCGCAGACGTGCCCGCAGACGTGCCGGCGGTCGTGCCCGCGGTCGTGCCCGCGGTCCTGCCCGCGGCGGGCACCGCCGCCGTCCCCGCTCCCCCGCTCGGAGCCACCGCGCCTGCCACGGTCTCCGGGCTCCCCGCGGCCGCGGCCGTGGCGGTCCCGGCTGTCAACCCCGCCGAGCTGCTGCTCGCCCAGGAGACCGCGACCGCCGCCACCACGGCAGCCACCGTCACCGTCGACACAGCGACCCCGGCCACCGCGGCCCCCGCGGCCGACGACTTCGCGGCCCAGCTCGCCGCGTGGCTGGCCGACCCCACGCCCCTCACCACCACCGCGGCCGACGCGACCGGCACCGCCACCACCGGCGCCACGCCCGGCACTGAGGCACCGGCGGCCGGCCCCGGGCGCGCGACCCGCGCCGAGCGCCGCACGGCCCGCGGCCTGGTGCGGCGCGCGCGCCGTACGGTCACGGAGCCCGCCGCCACCCAGGCCGCGCCGGCCGCCCCCGCGACCCCCGCGCCGGCCCCCGCCCCCGCCCGGCCCGCTGCCCGCGGCACGGCCCCGGCGACGCCCACCACGTCGGGCCCGCTGGCCGGATCGGTCCTCTCCCCCCAGACCTGGCGGCAGGCCCTCGCCGCGGTGTCGGGGCGCGCGTCGTGACCCCGGCGCGCCTCGGGCGCGCGACCCGGGCCCCCCGACGGGTGGGCGCGCTGGTCGCCGCTGCCCTCGTGACCGGTCTCGTCACCCTCGCCGCGACCGCCGTGCTGCTGCTCGGCGCGTCCGCTCCCGCCTCGGCCACCGACCTCGCCCCGGCGCCGACCGCCCCGGCCTCCCCCGCCCCGACCGCCGGAGCCACCGACCCCGCGCCGGCCGGCACGGGCGCCCAGCGGCCCGGTGCCGGGCCCACCGGCCCCGCCGGCCCGACCGCCGACCCCGGCGGCGACGTCACCATCGACCTCACCGGCCTCACCGACAAGCCCAGCTCCTCGGTGACCCTGCTGGTCACGCTGACCCTGCTGTCGCTGGCGCCGGCGATCCTGCTGACCTGCACCAGCTTCACCAAGATCCTCATCGTGCTGGGCCTGACCCGCAACGCGCTGGGCCTGCAGCAGACCCCGCCCAACCAGGTGCTCGCCGGGCTGGCGCTCTTCCTCAGCCTCTTCATCATGACCCCGACGCTGTCGGCCATGAACGACGCGGGCGTGCAGCCCTACCTCGACGGCGACAAGACCTCGGCGCAGTCCTTCGAGGACGGCATCGAGCCGCTGCGCGAGTTCATGCTCGACCAGACCGGCGACGAGGAGCTGCGGCTGCTCACCAACGTCGCGCGCCGCGACCTGCCGGACAACCGCGACGACGTCGGCATGACCACCCTCGTGCCGGCCTTCATCCTCAGCGAGCTCAAGGCCGCCTTCATCATCGGCTTCATCATCTTCATCCCCTTCCTCGTCATCGACATCGTCGTGAGCGGGGCGCTGATGGCGCTGGGCATGATGATGATGCCGCCGGTGATGGTCTCCCTGCCCTTCAAGCTGCTGCTCTTCGTGCTGGTCGACGGCTGGGCCCTGGTGATCAAGGCGCTCGTGTCGAGCTACGGCACCACCTAGCTGCCCCCACCGCCCCGCGCCCACCACGCCGCCACCACCCCGCCACCACCCCGCGCGCCACCGCCGCCTGTCCGAGGGACCCACGCCGATGACCGACACCGCCATCATCGAGATCGCGATGCAGACCATGATGGTCGCGCTCAAGCTCTCCGCGCCGATCCTGGTGACCGCCCTCGCGGTCGGCTTCGCGGTCTCGCTGTTCCAGTCGATGACCCAGATCCAGGAGTTCACGCTCGCCTTCGTGCCGAAGGTCGTGGCCGTCGGCATCGCCATCCTGGTCAGCGGCAACTGGATGCTCCACACGCTCGTGGTCTTCACCCAGGACCTCTTCGACATGATCCCGCGCCTGCTCGCCTGAGCCGGCCACCGGACCAGCCCCCGACCCGCACCAGACCCCGCCCCAGACCGAGACCCAGACCGAGACCGAGCGAGCACCAGATGACCGTCACCGTCGCGGGCGAGCCGCTGCTGGCCTTCGTGCTGGCCGCGGTGCGCATCGTCGCGTGGCTGGTGGTCGTGCCGCCCTTCGCGTCGCGGTCGATCCCGACCACGGCCAAGGTCGTCCTCAGCCTGGGGCTGGCCTTCGCCGTGGCGCCGCTCATGGCCGACTCCACCATCCCGGTCGACACCTTCGGGCTCCTCACCACCGTGCTGACCCAGGTGATGATCGGGCTGTCGATGGGCTTCCTGACCTCGCTGCTGTTCGCCGCCGTGGCGGCGGCGGGCAGCATCATCGACGTCTTCGGCGGGTTCGCGCTGGCCGCCGCCTTCGACCCGCTGGCGATGAACATGAACACCGTCTTCGGCAAGTTCCACCAGATGCTGGCCACGGTGCTGCTCTTCGTCAGCGGCGGCCACCTGCTCGTCGTGGGCGGGCTGCTGCGGACCTTCGAGATGCTGCCCATCGGCCGGACGCCCGACCTCGACGGCGGCGCCGACCTGCTGCTGCGCGCCTTCGGGGTCTTCTTCGTCACCGCCGTGCAGGTCGCCCTGCCGATGATCGCGGTGCTCTTCGTCGCCGACCTCGGCCTGGCCCTGATGACCAAGGTCGCGCCGCAGCTCAACGCCATCAACGTGATGTTCCCGGCCAAGATCGGCCTGACCCTCATGCTGCTCGGCCTGTCGTTCCCGGTGCTGCCGGGCCTGGTGCGCCGCCTGGTCGAGCTCTCCCTCGAGCTCACCGCGGCCTTCGCGGGAGGAGGCTGAGGTGAGCGGGTCCAGCGGGGAGAAGACCGAGAAGCCGACACCGAAGAAGCTCAAGGAGTCGCGCAAGGAGGGCCAGGTCGCGCGCACCCAGGAGCTCGGCCCGTGGATCGCGCTGACCCTGGCCGCGATGGTGATGCCGCTGCTGCTGACCCGCGAGCTCGACGCGATGCAGCGGCTGATGACCGCCTGCCTGCGCGCGGTGGAGGACCCCTCCCCGGAGCGGGCGATGGCGCTGCTGGGCGAGGGCGTGGGCGGGGCCTTCCTGGCCCTGGTCGTGCTCGCCTCGGCCGTCGCGGTCGTCAGCGTCGCCGGCACCCTGGCCCAGGGCGGCTTCTACCTCGCCACCAAGGCGGTCAAGCCCACCTTCTCCAAGCTCGACCCGATCAAGGGCGCCAAGCGCATCTTCGGCCCGCAGGCGCTGTGGGAGGGCGTGAAGATGCTGGCCAAGTGCTCGGTCGTCGCGATCCTGGTCTGGTCCTCGATCAAGGCGCTGATGCCGCTGCTGGGCGGCATGGTGCCGATGGGCGTCGTGCTCACCGCGGGCGGCGAGCACGCGCTCGCCCTGCTGCGCAACGTCGCCGTCGCCGGCGTGCTGCTGGCCGGCGTCGACTACGGCATGCAGCGGCGCCGGGTCGGCAAGCAGACCCGCATGACCAAGGACGAGGTCAAGCAGGAGCACAAGATGTCGGAGGGCGACCCGCTGGTGAAGAGCGCCATCCGCGCCCGCCAGCTCGCCGCCGCCCGCAACCGCATGATCGCCGACGTGCCCACCGCCGACGTCGTGCTCGTCAACCCCACCCACGTCGCCGTGGCCCTGAGGTACGACGCCCAGCGCGGCGCCCCCCTCGTGGTGGCCCGCGGGGCCGGCGCGGTCGCGGCGCGCATCCGCGAGGTCGCCACCGAGGCCGAGGTGCCGCTGGTGCAGGACGTGCCGCTGGCCCGGGCGCTGCACGCCTCCTGCGAGGTCGGCCACGAGATCCCCGCCGAGCTCTTCGGCGCGGTGGCCCACGTGCTGGCCTTCGTGATCAGCCGCAAGCGCCAGGGCCGCCGCGGCGGCAGCCACCGCAGCCCGCGCCTCGACGCCGCGCTGCCCACCGTGCCCCGGGCGGGCCGGCGCCGGCGGCGTACCGCTCCGGTCGTCCCGGCCATTTCCTCAGGCCCGGCGCCAAGCAGCCGATAGGCCGGGCGACGCCAGGACGGTGTCGGCTGCGCCACGGACGGCGGGGACCCGCGATCGACCCGATCGCCCCTGACGCAGACGACCCCGGAAGGCGGCTCCATGGACGGCTCGCTCAAGCGGCTGACCCAGCTCGGCGTGCCCGTCGGCATCGTCATGATCGTCGTGATGCTGGTCATCCCGCTGCCGGCCGCCGTGCTCGACCTCCTCATCGCCGCCAACATCACCGGCGCGCTGCTCATCCTGCTCACGGCGATGTTCGTGACCCGCCCGCTCGACTTCGCGTCGTTCCCGGCGCTGCTGCTGGTGATGACGCTCTTCCGCCTGGCACTCAACGTGAGCGCGACCCGGCTGGTGCTCATCGACGGCTACGCCGGCAAGGTGATCGAGACCTTCGGCCACTTCGTGGTGGGCGGCTCGCTCATCGTCGGGCTGATCATCTTCTCGATCCTGCTGATCATCCAGTTCGTCGTCATCACCAACGGCGCGGGCCGCGTCGCGGAGGTCGGCGCCCGCTTCACCCTCGACGCGATGCCCGGCAAGCAGATGGCCATCGACGCCGACCTCAACTCCGGTCTCATCGACGAGGACCAGGCCCGCCAGCGCCGCGCCGAGGTACACGCCGAGGCCGACTTCTACGGCGCGATGGACGGCGCCTCGAAGTTCGTCAAGGGCGACGCGATCGCGGCCATCATCATCACGCTGGTCAACCTCGTCGGCGGCTTCGCCGTCGGCATGGCCCAGATGGGCATGTCGGCCGGCGACGCGGTGACGACGTACTCGCTGCTGACGGTCGGTGACGGCCTGGTCTCGCAGATCCCCGCCCTGCTGCTGTCGGTGGCCACCGGCCTGGTCGTCACCCGCAGCGCCGGCGAGGGCGACATGGGCTCCGACATCGTCCGCCAGATCACCGCCAACCGGATGCCGCTGCGCATCGCCGGCTTCGCGGGCATGGCGCTCTGCCTGATCCCGGGCCTGCCCAAGATCCCCTTCCTGCTCACCGGCGGGGCGCTGCTGCTGCTCTCGACCCGCGTGCCCGACGACGCCCCCGCCACCCCCGGCAGCCCGGCGGCGCTGGCCGCCGCCGCGGAGGCCGCCGCGATCGAGGCGCCCTCGCGCGACCACCCCGAGACCCTCGCCGAGGAGATCCAGGTCGACCCGCTGGGCCTGGAGCTCTCGGCCGACATCATCGACCTCGTCGACGTCGGCTCCGGCGGCGACCTGCTCGAGCGGGTCAAGGCGCTGCGCCGCAAGGTCGCCGGCGAGCTCGGCGTGGTGGTGCCGCTCGTGCGCACCCGCGACAACCTCGACCTGCCCTCGCGCACCTACGTCATCAAGCTCTTCGACATCGAGGTCGCGCGCGGCGAGGCGCCCCCGGGCACCGTGCTGGCCATCGGCGACTTCCTGGGCTCGCTGCCCGGTGAGCCCACGCAGGAGCCGGTCTTCGGCCTCGACGCGAAGTGGATCCCCGCCGAGCTGCGCAGCCAGGCCGAGCTCAGCGGCGCCACCGTCGTCGACCGCAGCGCCGTCATCACCACCCACCTGGCCGAGGTGGTCTCCTCCCACGCTGCGCGCCTGCTGGGCCGCGAGGACGTGCGGATGCTCACCGACGTGGTCAAGCGCAGCCACCCCAACGTCGTCGAGGAGCTCACCCCGGGCGCCCTGTCGCTGGGCGAGGTGCAGCGGGTGCTCCAGCACCTGCTCGACGAGGGCATCTCGATCCGCGACCTGGTGCGCATCTACGAGGCGCTCTCGCTCAAGGCGCAGTCGAGCAAGGACCTCGACGGCCTCGTCGAGGCCGCCCGGGCCGCGCTCGGCCCGGCCGTGGTCGCGCCGCACCTGGTCGACGGCGTCGTGCACGTGATCAGCTTCGAGCCGCAGTTCGAGCAGCGGATGCTCGAGTGCCTGCGCATCACCGAGCAGGGCGCCATGATCGCGCTCGACCCGGTGACCCTCCAGACGGTCATCGGCGGGCTGGCCCAGCTGCTGGTCGACGCCGAGAACCGCAACGTGCGCCCCGTGCTGGTGTGCGCGCCCGGGCTGCGGCCCGCCGTACGCCGTCTCATCCGACCGGCGGTCGACCGGCTGCCCGTGCTGTCCTACCCCGAGCTCACCGGCACCGCCCAGGTCCGCTCCGCGGGCGTGGTCAGCGGCGAGCGCGTCATGGAGGTCACCTCGTGAACCTGCTCTCCGGCCCGGTGCTCGGCGCCGCGGCGCTCGTCGCCTCCCCCGCGCTCTACGGCGGGTTCGTCTCGGGCGCGGTCACCGTCGACGTGGCCGTCACTCGCTGGCTCGTGGCCGTCGTGGTCTGCTGGGTCGCGATCTCGCTGGTGGCGATGATGGTCGGCGAGCCGCCGGCCGCGCAGCCGGCCGTCGTGCCGGCCGACGAGGCCCCGACCGAGGAGCTACCCGCCCAGTGAACGGGTCCGGTGAACGGGTCCAGTGAACGGGCCCGGACGTGGGACGACCCGCAGGTGTGGCTCCGGGGAGCCGCTCCGGCGGACGTGCGACCGGATCACCTGCGGGTCGGGTGACTGCTGAGGATTCACCAGCAGCCGGAGGGACTTCCACCCCTCGTTGGCGCTGGGCTGCTAGCGGGCAGCCACCTCACGCGTCCTAGAAGAAATCATTCTTCGGACCACCTCCTTTCCCGTGTGCGACCACGGTAGGTCGACGTCGGCGGCGTCACAAGGGGTTTTCGTCGGGCCCCTGGACCGACCCCCGGACCGCCCCGTCGGCCGGGGCCTCGACCGCGGCGAACTGGCTGGCGTGCAGCCGGGCGTAGGCCCCGGCGGCGGCGAGCAGCTCCTCGTGGGTGCCCTGCTCGACGATGGCCCCGTCCTCCATCACCAGGATGAGGTCGGCGTCGCGGATGGTGGAGAGCCGGTGGGCGATGACGAACGACGTGCGGTCGGCGCGCAGCGCCGCCATCGCGTGCTGCACCAGCACCTCGGTGCGGGTGTCGACCGACGACGTCGCCTCGTCGAGGATGAGCAGCGCGGGCGCGGTGAGGAAGGCCCGGGCGATCGTGACGAGCTGGCGCTCCCCCGCGGAGAGGTTGGAGCCCGACTCGTCGACGACGGTGTCGTAGCCCTCGGGCAGCGAGCGCACGAAGCGGTCGACGAAGGTCGCCCGCGCGGCCTCGAGCACGTCGTCGGCCGACGCCCCCGGCCGGCCGTAGGCGATGTTGTCGCGGATGGTGCCCTCGAAGAGCCAGGTGTCCTGGAGCACCATGCCGATCTGCCCGCGCAGCCGCGCCCGCGACATCGACGACACGTCGACGCCGTCGAGGGTGATGCGGCCGCCGTCGAGCTCGTAGAAGCGCATGACGAGGTTGACCAGCGTGGTCTTGCCCGCCCCGGTGGGCCCGACGATGGCCACGGTCTGGCCCGGCCGGGCCACGAGGGAGAGGTCGGTGATGAGCTCGCGGTCGGGGCTGTAGGAGAACGACACGTGCTCGAAGGCCACCTCACCGCGTCGTACGCCGGAGCCCGCAGCCACCGTCGTGCCCCCGGCCCCGGTCGCCTCGTCCGGGTCGGGGCGCTCGAGGTCGGCGTCGAGCAGCTCGAAGACCCGCTCGGCCGAGGCGACGCCCGACTGCAGCAGGTTGGCCATCGAGGCGACGGTGGTGAGCGGCTGGGTGAACTGGCGGGTGTACTGCACGAAGGCCTGGACCTCGCCCAGGGTCAGCGAGCCGCTGGCCACGCGCAGGGCGCCCACGACGGCGACGACGACGTAGTTGAGGTTCCCGATGAACATCATCGCCGGCATGATCAGGCCGCTGACGAACTGCGCGCGGAAGCTGGCGTCGAAGAGCGCGTCGTTCTCCTCGGTGAAGCGCTGCTCGACCTCGCGGCGACGACCGAAGACGCTGACCAGCTCGTGACCGGAGAAGGCCTCCTCGACCTGGGCGTTGAGCTGGCCGGTGCGCTTCCACTGGGCCACGAACTGGCCCTGCGAGCGGCGCATGATGGCCCGGGTCACCAGCAGCGACAGCGGCACCGACACCAGCGCCACGAGGGCCAGCAGCGGGGAGATCCACAGCATCATCGCGAGCACGGCCACCACGGTCATCAGCGAGGTGAGCAGCTGGCTCATCGTCTGCTGGAGGGTCTGGCTGACGTTGTCGATGTCGTTGGTGACCCGGCTGAGCAGCTCGCCGCGGGGGCTGCGGTCGAAGTAGGTGAGGGGTAGCCGGTTGAGGGTCTCCTCGACCTCCTCGCGCATCCGGTAGACGGTGCGCTGCACCACCCCGTTGAGCACGTAGCCCTGCAGGAAGGCCAGCAGCGAGGCCGCGACGTAGACCCCGAGGGCCAGCAGCAGCACCTGGCCGACGGCGTCGAAGTCGACGCCGCGCCCGGGCACGACGTCGAGCCCGCGGGCGGCGTCGGGGAGGTCGGCCGCGTCGGCCCCGGCGTACTGACGGCCCAGCAGGCCCGCGAAGACGAGGTCGGTGGCGCGCCCCAGGATGCGGGGGCCGACGGCCATGAGCAGCACGCTGACCACGCCGAGGGCGACCACGAGCAGCGCCGCGGTGCGCTCCGGGCGCAGCCGCGCGACCAGGCGCTTGGCCGACGGGCCGAAGTCCATGGCCTTCTGCGCCACGCCCCCGCCGCCCATCGGGCCGCGGCCGGGGCCTCCCGCCGGCGGCGGGGGCCGGTCGGTCGCGCGCAGCTGGCCGGGGCGCTCCTCGGTCGTGCTCACGCGCCCGCCCCCGCGGTCGCGCTCTCCTGCGAGGCCACGATCTCCTGGTAGGTCGGGCACGAGGCGAGCAGCTCCTCGTGGGTGCCCTGGCCGACCACCCGCCCGTCGTCGAGCACGACGACGAGGTCGGCGTCGCGCACGGTCGAGATCCGCTGCGCCACGACCACGACGGTGGCGTCGCGGGTCACGGGCCGCAGCGCGGCGCGCAGCCGCGCGTCGGTGGCCAGGTCGAGGGCGGAGAAGGAGTCGTCGAAGAGGTAGAGCCCGGGGCGGCGCACCACGGCGCGCGCGATCGCGAGGCGCTGGCGCTGCCCCCCGGAGAAGTTGGTGCCGCCCTGGGCCACCGGCGCCTCCAGGCCCTCGGGCAGCCGCTCGACGAAGTCGCGGGCCTGGGCGATCTCGAGCGCGCGCCACAGCTCCTCGTCACCGGCGTCGGCGCGGCCGTGCCGGAGGTTGGAGCGGATGGTGCCGCTGAAGAGGTAGCCCTGCTGGGGCACGAGCCCGATCTGCTCCCACAGCACGTCGGGGTCGAGGTCGCGCACGTCGACGCCGGCCACCCGCACCTGGCCGGCCGTGGCGTCGACCAGGCGGGGCACGAGGTTGACCAGGGTGGACTTGCCCGAGCCGGTCGAGCCGACGACGGCCACCACCTGCCCCGGCCGGGCCGAGACGGTGACCCCCGAGAGCACCGGCGACTCCGCGCCGGGGTAGGAGAAGCCGACGTCGACCAGGTCGAGGTGGCCGCGGCGGGCGGGGTCGGGCGTGGTCGGCGCGGCCGAGGGCACCACCGAGCTCGACGTGCCGAGCACCTCCGCGATCCGGTCGGCGCACACCGCCGAGCGCGGCACCTGCATGAGCATGAAGGTCGCCATCATCACCGACATCAGGATCTGCATCAGGTAGGACAGGAAGGCCGTCAGCGCCCCGACCTCCATCTGGCCGCTGTCGACGCGCTGCCCGCCGAACCAGATGACCGCCACGCTGGAGACGTTGACCACGATCATCACCAGCGGGAACATCGCGGCCAGCCAGCGCCCGGCCCGGGTCGCCACGGCGGTCAGGTCGGCGTTGGCGCCCGCGAAGCGCTCGGTCTCGTGGGGCTCGCGCACGAAGGCGCGCACCACGCGCACCCCGGTGATCTGCTCGCGCAGGACGCGGTTGACCTCGTCGATGCGCGACTGCATCAGCCGGAAGCTCGGCACCATGCGGCTCACCACGAAGCCGACCGTCACGAAGAGCGCCGGCACGACCACGGCGAGCACCCAGCCCAGCCCGACGTCCTCGCGCAGCGCCATCACGACGCCGCCCACCATCATGATCGGGCTCGACACCGCGATGAGGCAGGCCATCAGCACGAGCATCTGCACCTGCTGCACGTCGTTGGTGCCGCGGGTGATCAGCGAGGGCGCACCGAAGTGGTCGACCTCGCGCTTGGAGAAGGTGCCGACCCGGGCGAAGAGCTCCCCGCGCAGGTCGCGACCGAGGCTCATCGCCGTACGCGCCCCGAACCAGGCGGCGCCCACCGAGCACACGATCTGCACCACCGAGACCGCGAGCATGACGGCGCCGACGCGCCAGATGTAGGCGGTGTCGCCGGTGGCGATCCCGCGGTCGATGATGTCGGCGTTGAGGCTGGGGAGGTAGAGCATCGCCAGCACGCCGACGAACTGGAGCCCGACCACGGCCAGCAGCCAGGGCCGGTACGCCGCGAGGCGCTCGCGCAGCAGCGGGATCAGCACGACGCCTCCTCCCGCACCGGCCGCGCGGGCCGCGCCGGTGTGGTGGCGCGCTCGGCCGGGCCGACGGGGTCGACCGGGGCGGCGGGGTCGGCGCAGGTGGGCCTCGCAGCGGGGGCGAGCAGTCCGGTCAGCACGGTATCGACGATCTCCTCGGGACTCAGCAGGCGGCCGTCGGCCACCTGCTCGTGGCTGCCGGCGAAGGTGAGCAGGCGCAGCCGGTGCACCATCTCCCCCGGCTCGACGCTCAGGTGCTCGGCGTCGGCACCGACCAGCTCGACGCACGCCCGCTCGAGCCGGGCCCGCACGGCGTCGGCCTCGGCGGAGTCGTGCAGGTGGGCGGGCGGCCCGAGCATCCCGACCTTGCGGATCAGCCCGAAGGTCGCGCGGAAGCGCTGCTGCAGGATCGACACCAGGCGCACCATCCGGTCGCGCAGGTCGAGCGCAGGGTCGATCTCGGCGATGCGGTCGAAGATCGCGCCGTGGTCGAAGGCCCGCACGAGCGCCGCGTCGACCAGCTCGTCCTTGCTGGCCACGACCCGGAAGATCGTGCCCTCCGCGATCCCCGCGGCCTCCGCGATCTGCTTCGTGGTCACCGCGCGGCCGTGCTCGCGCAGCAGGCGCAGGGTGACGTCGACCAGCTGGTCGTGGCGCTCCTGCGGGGTCATCGGCGCGGCGCGGGGAGGCATGCCCTCGAGCGTAGATGAGTGAGCGCTCACTCACAAGGCTGTCCGGACCTCCTGCGCAGAGGTGGCGGCCCAGGACGGCTCGGGGCCGCCGACCCGCTGTACGCCGCCCTTCCGCCACCCGCCGCGACCGCCCGCCCGCCGGAGCAGTGGCGCGCCGGCTCCCGCGACTGACGACCCCCGCCGGGTCCGGCGCGCCTGACAGCCACGGTGGACTCGCGGCGCCCGCGACCGATGTCCACCGCAGCCGACGCGCTCCGCCACCCCCGACAAGTGGCGGCAAACGACGAGCCGGAGGGTCACCAGCCTGTCGTTCGCCGCCACTCGGCGACCAGCGGACGACCCCCGCCAGCGCCGGCGCGGCACCCACGGTGGAGTCGCGGCGCCCACGACGGACGCCCCCGACAGCCGGCGCGCGCCGACGTCCGCGACAAGTGGCGGCAAACGACGCACGCGGGCGCCACCGAGCTGTCATTCGCCGCCATTCCACGACCAGCCCCGCCAGGTCGGGCGCGCCCCAACACCCACCGCGGTGCGGCGCGCCAGCAGTGGGGTCGCGGCGCCCACGACGGACGCCCCCCGCAGCCGGCGCGCGCCGACACCAGCGACAAGTGGCGGCAAACGACACACGCGGGCGCCACCGAGCTGTCATTCGCCGCCACTCCACGACCTGCCGAGCCCGTCGACCGGGACGGGTGCGCCCCACGCCCGCGACGAAGTGGCGGCAAACGACGCACCCGAGGGCCACCAGCCTGCCGTTCGCCGCCACTCCACGACCGGCCGAGCCCGGCGACCGGGACGGGTGCGCCCCAACGCCCGCGACGAAGTGGCGGCAGACGACGCCCCATAGGGCCGCCAGCCTGTCGTTCGCCACCACTCCACGACCAGCGGACGACCTTCCTCGGGGCGTGCGCGGCAGGGCCCGCGGTGGAGTGGCGACACCCGCGACGAAGTGGCGGCAGACGACGCACCGGAGGGCCACCAGCCTGTCGTTCGCCGCCACTTCGCGACCTGCGGAGGACCTTCCTCGGGGCGGGTACGCGACAGTGCCCACGACGGAGTCGTGACCGGTGAGCCGTCGGCGGCGCCCGTCCCCGGGAGCACGTCGGGTCGCAGCACTCACCGACCGGCCGCTCACCGGCCTTCGACTGACCGCCCGACGACCGAGGTCGGCGCGGCGCCGGCGTGGGCGCCACCGTCCCCACCTCCGAGCTCGTCGGCCAACGAGACCACGAAGCCGCCGAGCATGAACGCCGCGATGGCCGCGACCAGCGTGGAGGTGGCGGGGGCGGGCACGAATCGCCGCAGCCCCACCACCTCGACCGTCGTCGCGTGGAAGGCGTGCGTGAGGGCGTGCCCCTTGCCGCGGGCGAGGAGCCGCCGGTTGACGGGGTAGGCCGCCGCGAAGGCGGCGAGCAGGGCGATCGACATCGACAGCCAGAAGGTGGTGTTGACCAGCCCCGCGTCCATGGCGCCCGGGATGAGCGCCATGACGGCGTTGTCGACCAGCTCCATCGTGGCGATCGAGAGCGTGTCGGCGGCGAGCACCACCGACAGCGCGACGCCGAGCCCCAGCCCGGCCCGCAGGAGCGGCAGGGTCGAGAGGAGGTAGCCGAAGAAGAAGGCGAGCGAGACGGCGAGCAGCACGGTCCAGCCCGTGCTCAGGCCGATCGCGGTGCCGATCGTCAGCCCGAGGATCTCGCCGACGGCGCAGCCGGTGAGGCAGTGCAGCGTCGCACTCACGGCCATCGATCGTGACCCGAGGTCGTGCCCCGCGTCGCCCTGGTGGTCGTGCTGGTGGTCGTACTGGTGGTCCTGGGTGGTGCTCATCGTCTCCTCCTCGGGTGGTCCCACGCACCGAACATATACCCCTAGGGGGTAGGAGCGGTCTACGCTCGAGGCGTGGAGGACGCCAGCGCCGCGCAGCGGTCGAGCGACGGGACCGACCGCTTCGTCGCCCACGGCCTCGTGGAGCGCGGCGGGCGGTACCTGCTGCTCAGGCGCCGTGAGGGGCGCTACCTCGGCGGGCAGTGGGACGTGCCGGGCGGCACGGTCGAGCCCGGCGAGTCACCGACCGCGGCCGCGGTGCGGGAGTGCTGGGAGGAGGCGGGGCTGAGGGTGCGCGCCGGCGCCGAGGTCAGCCACCACCGCAACCGCGACACCGAGGGCCGCGACCTGGTCTTCCACACCCTCACCTACGCGCTGCAGGAGACCGGACCGCCCGTCGAGGTACGGCTCAGCGCGCACGAGCACGACGCCCACCGGTGGGCCACGCCGCGGGAGGCGGGGTCGCTGCCCCTGGTGTGGCACGTCGCCCTGACCCTCGCCGCCCTCAGCGCCGCACCCGAGGCCTGAGCGACAGGACGAGGCGGCACGGGTCGGCTCAGGCGGGCGCCGAGGCGCCCTGCCAGCTGGCCAGCATCGGCAGCACCCGCGCGGTGCGCGAGTCGGGCTGCGCGGTGTAGACGACCAGACGCTGGTCCTGGTCGTGGGGCGGGGAGACGATCTCGATGTCGAAGGCCAGGTCGCCCGCCACCGGGTGCGCGATCTGCTTGGCCACCGAGGCGTAGTCGCGCACGGCGTGGTCGACCCACCAGCGCTCCACGTCGGGGTCGCGGCGCAGCTCGGCCACCAGGTCGCGCAGCCGCGCGTCGTGGGGATGGCGGCCGAGGTCACGGCGCAGCGCGGCCACGGCGGTGGCGGCGAAGTGCTCCCAGTTCACGATCCGCTCCCTGGCGAGCGGATCCAGGAAGAGGAAGCGCACGAACGACGTGCCCGGCGCCAGCGGTCTCAGCACCGCCGCCAGCAGTGCGTTGGCGGCCAGCACCTCGGTGCGCTGGCCCAGCAGCACCACGGGCAGGTGGTCGAGCGCGGTCATCAGCCGCAGCAGTCCCGGGTCGGGACGCTGCGACGCGGTGGTGGACCGCGCGGTGCGGGCGGGCGGTCCCGCCAGGTCGACCAGGTGGGCCTGCTCGGTCTCGTCGAGTCGCAGCGCCCGGGCGAGCGCGTCGAGCACCTCGCGCGAGACGTTGGCCTGCCGCCCCTGCTCGAGGCGGCTGTAGTAGTCGGGGCTGACCCCGGCCAGCACGGCCAGCTCCTCCTTGCGCAGGCCCGGCACGCGCCGCGGCCCCGGGAACGGGTCCATCCCCGCCTGCGCCGGGGTCAGCCGGTCACGCCGCGAGCGCAGGAACGCCCCCAGCTCCGCCCGGTCCCGTCCCATCACCCCAGCCTAGGCGCGCCGCGCGGCCCCTGCCTGGTCCTGGCGTGCCCAGGTCGGACCCGCCCTGGCGCACGGCCCACCGAGCCCGTTGGCTGGCGCGGTGACCTCCACCGGACCCACCACCGCCCCCACGTCCCCCACCACCGACCCCGCCACCGACCCCGCCACCGACCCCGCCCGCTTCCTCGCCGGCCGCACCGCCCTCGTCACCGGCTCCAGCAGCGGCATCGGCGCGGCGATCGCGACCGACCTCGCCGCCGCCGGGGCCCACGTCGTCGTCAGCGGCCGCGACGTCGCCCGCGGCACGGCCGTGGTCGAGCGGCTCCGCGCCGCCGGCGGCCGCGCCGACTGGGTCGCGGCCGACCTCACCGCGTCGTACGCCGACCTGCGCCGCTTCGCCGGCGAGGTCACCGAGGTGCTCGGCGGGGGTGTCGACGTCCTCGTGCACAACGCCGCGGTGTGCCCGCCGGTGGACACGCTCGGCCTCACCGACGAGGACCTCGACACCGCGCTGGCGGTCAACGTCCGCGCGCCGCACGTGCTGACGGCCGCCCTGGCGCCGGGCATGCTCGGGCGCGACGGCGCCTGCATCGTGGTGATCGGCTCCTGGATGGCCGGCGTGGGGCACCCCTTCGTCGGCCTCTACTCCGCCACCAAGGCCGCCGAGGCGCAGCTGGCGCGCAGCTGGGCGGCCGAGTTCGGCCCGCGCGGCGTCCGGGTCAACACCGTCTCACCGGGCCCGACCCGCACCCCCATCAACGACTCCGACGGCGACGTCATCGCCTCGATGGTCGCGGGCACCCCCGCCGGTCGCGCGGGGCGACCGGAGGAGGTCGCCGCCGCGGTCACGTGGCTGGTCTCCCCCGCGGCCGCCTACCTCCACGGGGTCGACCTGCCGGTCGACGGCGGCATCACCGCCACCCGCCCGGTCTGAGACGACCGGGCGGCACGACCGTGGGGCCACGGCCGGGCGAGGGACGCTCAGGGCGCCAGGCGCCGCGTGGTCCAGCCGGCGCCCTCGCGCCGGTAGACCAGCCGGTCGTGCAGGCGGCTGGGCCGGCCCTGCCAGAACTCCACGACCTCGGGGCGCACGACGTAGCCGCCCCACTCCTCCGGCACGGGCACGTCGCCGCCCGCGAAACGCTGCTCGGCGGCGGCGTAGGCCCGCTCCAGCTCGGCGCGGTCGGCCACCTCCGAGGACTGGTGGGAGGCCCAGGCACCCAGCTGGGAGCCGCGCGGACGCACCGCGAAGTAGGCCTCGACCTCGGCCCGCGGGAGCCGGGCCGCCGTGCCCTCCACGCGGACCTGGCGCTCGAGGTCGTGCCAGGGGAAGAGCAGCGCGCAGCCGGGGCGGGCGTCGAGGTCGCGGCCCTTGGCGGAGGAGTGGTTGGTGTAGAACACGAAACCCTCGTCCCGGCCCCCGTCCCCGTCGTCGCCGCCGTGCAGGCCCTTGAGCAGCACGGTGCGCGAGGTCGGGGTGCCGGCGGCGGTGACGGTCGAGACGACGACGGCGTTGGGCTCGCCGATCCCGGCCGCCACGGCCTCCTCCAGCCAGGTGCGGAAGAGCTCGAGCGGGTCGTCGGTCAGCTCGGTCTCGGCGAGGCCGCGGGCGGCGTACTCGTGGCGGAGCGTTCGCAGGTCGGTGGCCATGTACCTGACAGTAGGACGGCTGACACAATGCCGAGGTTGCCCACCGCGGCGACCCCCTCTGACCATCCGACACAGGAGTCGAACGCATGCCCGAGGTACACCACGGACTGGAAGGCGTCGTCGCCTTCGAGACGGAGATCGCCGAGCCCGACAAGGAGGGGTCCGCGCTCCGCTACCGCGGCGTCGACATCGAGGACATCGTCGGCCGGGTGCCGTTCGAGAACATCTGGGGCCTGCTGATCGACGGCACCTACGCCCCGGGCCTGGCCCCCGCCGAGCCCTACAACCTGCCCGTGCACACCGGCGACGTGCGCGTCGACGTCCAGGCCGCCGTGGCCATGCTCGCCCCCGCCTTCGGCTTCGGCCAGACCTACGATATCTCCGACGAGCAGGCCCGCGAGGACCTCGGCCGCGTCGCCGTCATGGTCCTCTCCTACGCCGCCCAGTCCGCCCGCGGCCTGCACGCCCCCGTGGTGCCCCAGAAGCTCGTGGACGAGGGCGCGACCCTCGCCGAGAAGTTCCTCATCCGCTGGAAGGGCGAGGCCGACCCGCAGCACGTCAAGGCCATCGACGCCTACTGGAGCAGCGCCGCCGAGCACGGCATGAACGCCTCCACCTTCACCGCCCGCGTCATCACCTCCACCGGCGCCGACGTCGCCGCGGCCTTCTCCGGCGCCATCGGCGCGATGAGCGGCCCGCTGCACGGCGGCGCCCCGAGCCGCGTGCTCGGCATGATCAGCGACGTCGAGGAGTCCGGCGACGCCGAGGCCTACGTCAAGGGCCTGCTCGACCGCGGCGAGCGGCTCATGGGCTTCGGCCACCGCGTCTACCGCGCCGAGGACCCCCGCGCCCGCGTGCTGCGCCGCACCGCCAAGGAGCTCGACGCCCCCCGCTACGAGGTGGCCGAGGCCCTGGAGAAGGCCGCGCTGGCCGAGCTGCGCGAGCGCCGCCCCGACCGCGTGCTCGAGACCAACGTGGAGTTCTGGGCCGCGATCGTCCTCGACTTCGCCGAGGTCCCGGCGAACATGTTCACCTCGATGTTCACCTGCGCCCGCACCGGCGGCTGGTCGGCGCACATCCTCGAGCAGAAGCGCACGGGCCGCCTCATCCGCCCCTCGGCGATCTACACCGGCCCCGCCGCCCGCGGCGCCGACGAGGTCGACGGCTGGAAGGCCGAGTGGGCCGGCTGAGCCCGCTCCGCACCGACTGAGCCCCTCGCTCCCTCCGGGACGGGGGGCTCAGTCCTTCGCGGGGAGCCGGTCGTCGTACCAGCTGGTGAGGCCGCGCCCGGCCCGGCGGGTGAGGGAGACGTGCACGTGGTCGCGGTGGCGCAGCGTCTGGCTGCACTTCTTCTTCGTGGCGCACGACGAGCTGAGGTAGGGCGCGGGCTCGAAGGCGTTCCACGCGCTGTAGATCTCGTCGTCCCAGATCAGGTACATGATGCCCATCCGGCGCGCCCAGGCGTCCTCGCGCCCGGCCCCGTCGGCGCGGAAGAGCCGCTCGAAGACCTCCTTCACCTCGCGGCGGTCGGCCTTGGTCCGCGCGCTCATCATCCAGTCGAAGGCGCGGCCCTCCTGGTGCTCGGAGGTGGTGTGCTTCGAGCAGGTCGACCCGATCCGGCCGAAGCCGCCGCCGTGGTGGCGCACCAGCCAGCGCCCCAGCGCCACCGTGCCCGGCTTGGCCTGGGGCGAGCAGCGGGTCTGCGGCTGGTAGGAGGCGTAGTCCTCCAGCGGGCGGGGCTCGGCGTGCGCCGCGCCCGGCACGAGCGCGGCGCCGAGCAGGACGACGAGGGTCACGAGGGCCGCCGCGGCGGCCCTCAGGTGCTGGTGCTGGTGCTGGTGCTGGTGCTGGGTCATGGTCGGTCCAGGGAGGGGGCGGCGCGGGGGCGCCGGGTGGCGGGTGTCGGTGACCGTCTTTACGGTCGCGGCGTGGACGACCTGAGCGGACTGCCCCGATCCGAGCCGACCGACGACCCCGGGCTGGCCGGGCGCATCGCGGTGTGGGACGGCGAGGCGGCGGCCTACGACGACCCCGCCGACCACGGCCTGCGCGACCCGGCGGTGCGCGCCGCGTGGTCGGCGCTGCTGCTGCCCCTGCTACCGCCGGCCCCGGCCCGGGTGGCCGAGCTCGGCTGCGGCACCGCCACCCTCAGCGCGCTGCTCGCCCGCGCCGGTCACCACGTCGATGCCGTCGACTTCTCCCCCGCCATGCTCGAGCGGGCCCGGGCCAAGGTGGCCGGGCTGCCCGGGTCGCCCGTGCGGGTGCTCCCCGGCGACGCCGCCCACCCGCCCCTGACGGCCGACTCCTACGACGTCGTCCTGTGCCGCCACGTGCTGTGGGCCCTGCCCGACCCGGTGGCGGTGCTGCGGCGCTGGACGGCGCTGCTGCGCCCCGGCGGCGTGCTCGTGCTGGTCGAGGGCAGCTGGTCAACCGGAGCCGGCATCACCGGCGCGGAGTGCGTGGCGCTGGCCGAGGCGGCCGACCTCGAGCCGGCCCACACCCCGCTCGTCGACCCCGCGCTGTGGGGCCGCGAGATCAGCGACGACCGCTACCTCGTGGTGGCGCGCCCGCGCAGGTCGGTGGCGAAGCAGCGCGAGAGCGGCGAGTCGCGGTAGTGGCCGAAGCCGGGCACCGGCACGTAGCCCGCCGAGGTGTAGAGCGCGATCGCCTCGGGCTGCAGCGTGCCGGTCTCCAGCACCAGCACCTCCACGCCGGCCTCGGCCGCGGTGGCCTCGAGGTGGGCCAGCATCCGGCGGGCCAGGCCCCGGCGCTGGGCGCGCGGCACGACGTACATCCGCTTGACCTCGGCGGTGACCGCTGATCCCAGCGCCTCCACCGGGCTGCGGCGCCAAGCGCCGGTGGCGACCGCGTCGCCGTCGAGGTAGCCCACGAAGAAGGCGCCCGAGGGCAGCGCGAAGACCTCCTGGTCGAAGGGGCTGGCGTCGGGCGAGCCGTAGCGCGCGACGTACTCGGCCTGGACCTCCTCGACGAGCCGCACCGCGTCGGGGTGGTCGGCCGGCACGCGCACGACCTCCAGCGTCCCGGCCGCCACGCGCCGGCCGGGGTCGGGCTCGCCGACAGGCTCAGAGCCCGGTGCCGCAGCGGTCACAGAACCGCGCCTCCTCGTCGTTGAGCGCTCCGCAGCGAGCGCAGGTGCGGGTCCGCACGGTCTCGGGCGGCGCCGAGGTCCTGGGCGGTGAGCTGCCGAAGCCCTGCTCGACCACCACCCGCGACCAGCCGCCGGCCGATCGGAACGCGGCGGCCCGGGCGAACGCGACCACGCCGAGACCGACCACCATGGCCAGTCCGCCGCCCGCGAAGAGCAGCAGGTCGGAGCCCGGCCCGTCGTCGGCGCCGGGGGCGGGGAAGGGCTCCGACTGCGACCCGACGGAGCCGGTGAAACCGACCACCAGGGCGACCAGCCCGCCGAGGAGCAGGAGCACGCCGGCCACGAGCGCCGCGGCCTGCGCCGGCGTACGCCGACCGGTGGCCGGCGCGCTGCGGGCGGAGGGGTCGTGGGGGGTCATGGGCTCTCCCGAGGGTTGGCGGCGCGAGGGGCCGGGGGTGGCGCGGTGACAGAATAGGACCGCCCGATCCACCGGGCGGCCCCGGCCGTGCCGCCCTCGACGGAAGAAGCACATGACCCGCTCGCCGCGCATCCCCGACCACCTGCTGCCCGCCGACGGGCGCTTCGGGTCGGGCCCCTCCAAGGTGCAGCAGTCCCACCTCGACGCCCTGGCCGCCACCGGGTCCACGCTCATGGGCACCTCGCACCGCCAGGCGCCGGTGCGCGGCCTGGTCGGCCGGGTCATGGAGGGCGTCGCAGGTCTCTTCGACCTGCCGGAGGGCTACGAGGTCGTGCTGGGCAACGGCGGGTCCACCGCCTTCTGGGACGTCGCCACCCACGGCCTGCTCACCCGCCGCAGCCAGCACCTGGTCTGCGGGGAGTTCTCCTCCAAGTTCGCCACGGCCGCCACGGCCGCACCCTGGCTCGAGGAGCCGTCGGTGATCTCCTCCGCGCCGGGCTCGCGGCCGGCCCCGGCCGCCGAGGCCGGCGTCGACGCCTACGCCTGGGCCCACAACGAGACCTCGACGGGCGTGATGACCCCGGTGCTGCGACCCGAGGGCACCGACCCGGGGTCGCTGGTGCTCGTCGACGCCACCTCGGGTGCGGGCGGGCTGCCCGTCGACGTCGCCCAGAGCGACGTCTACTACTTCGCGCCCCAGAAGGGGTTCGCCTCCGACGGCGGGCTCTGGGTGGCCCTGATGTCGCCGGCGGCCCTGGCGCGGGCCGAGGAGGTCGCGGCGGGCGGGCGCCACGTGCCGGCGTTCCTCGACCTGCCCACCGCGATCAGCAACTCGCGCAAGCAGCAGACCTACAACACCCCCGCCGTCGCCACGCTCTTCCTCATGGCCGAGCAGCTGGACTGGATGCACGCCCAGGGCGGGCTCGACGCCATGGTCGCGCGCACCACGGAGTCCTCGGGCGCGCTCTACGCGTGGGCCGAGGCCTCGTCCTACGCCACGCCGTTCGTCGCCGACCCCGACCACCGCTCGCTGGTCGTCGGCACGATCGACCTCGACGAGGACGTCGACGCCCCCGCGGTGATCGCGACGCTGCGCGAGCACGGCGTGGTCGACGTCGACCCCTACCGCAGCCTGGGCCGCAACCAGCTGCGCGTGGCGATGTTCCCCGCGATCGACCCCGACGACGTGCGCGCCCTCACCGCCTGCGTCGACTGGGTCGTCGAGCACTCCTGAGCAGACGCGCCTAGCGGCCCAGCACCGAGCGCACGTCGACGTAGGCCGTGCGGCCGAAGGCGACGATGGTGGCCGTCTCCACCTGAGTGGGGGTCGCGCGCAGGGTCTCGATCGCCGCGGCCACGGCGTCGGCGCGGGGCCAGCCGTAGACCCCGGCGCTGACCAGCGGGAAGGCCATCGTGCGCACCCCGAGCTCGTCGGCGACCTCGAGCGCACGGCGGTAGCAGGACTCGAGAAGCCCGCGGTCGGTCTGGCCCGCCGCGTGGTCGGGACCCACGACGTGGATGACCCAGCGGGCGGGCAGGTCGCCGGCGGTGGTCCAGCCGGCGTCGCCGGTGGCCAGCCCGTCGGGGAAGCGCGCGACGCAGTCGGCGAGCACCGCGGGCCCGCCGACGCGGTGGATGGCGCCGTCGACGCCTCCCCCGCCGCGCATCGCGGTGTTGGCGGCGTTGACGACCGCGTCGACGCGCTGGGTGGTGAGGTCGCCCTCGACGACGTTGAGCTGCATGGTGCTCCGTCCTGCCGCCCCGGTAGCCGGGACGGTCGACCAGGAGCGGCCCCCCGACGGGGGGCTCAGCTCTCCTTGATCAACCTCAGGGTCGCACGCTCCAGGGCGGCCTGCCGCACGTCGGGGCTGTCGTGGTGGCGCCGGGTGGTGCCGACGATGGTGCGGCCGTCCTCGTAGGCCTCGATCACGCGGGGGTCGACGTAGGAGGAGCGCGCCAGCGTGGGGGTGTTGCCGAGGAAGGAGGAGACCTCCTTCATCGCCCCCGACACCGCCCGCTTCTGCGAGGCCCGGGTCTCCCCGTGCTCGGGGGTCTCGGCCAGGGCGGCCGCGGCCAGCACGGTCGCGTGCCAGGTGCGGAAGTCCTTGGCCGTGGCCTCGATCCCCGTTGAGGAGCGGACGTACTCGTTGACCAGCTCCGGCAGCACCGAGCGCCACGAGCGCCCGGTGCGGTAGGACAGCAGCCGCAGGTCCTCGCCGCGGCGGCGCCGCATCACCTCGATCGCCTCGATGACCACGGCGTCGTCGATGCGGATCTCGTGGGAGACCCCCGACTTGCCCACGAAGGTGAACACCAGCTGCTCCTGGCGCCGTCGCACGTGCCGACGCTCGAGGGTGGTGAGCCCGAAGCTGCCGTTGGTGTCGGCGTAGACGTCGTTGCCGATGCGGAAGTAGCCCAGGTCGATCAGCCGGACGGCGGCGGCGCACGCGCGCTCCAGCGGCATGCCCTCGCGGCCGAGGTCGGCCACCACCAGCTCGCGGGCCCGGGTCAGGGCCTTCCCGAACTCCAGCATCCGGTCGAACTTCTCCGCGTCGCGCCGGGTGCGCCACTCGGGGTGGTAGAGGTACTGCCGGCGCCCGGCCTCGTCGGTGCCGACCGCCTGCAGGTGGCCGTTGGCGTGGGGGGTGACCCAGACGTCCTGCCACGCCGGCGGGATGACGAGGTCGCGCACCCGCTGGGCGTCGTCGGCCGGCAGCCGGTCGCCGGCCGCGTCGAGGTAGCTGAAGCCGCTGCCCGCGCGGCGACGCGTCCACCCCGGCTGGTCGGGTGAGGTGCGGCGCAGGCGGACCATGGCCCGAGACTAGGAGCGCCCCCGCGCCCGCGGCTCACCCTCAGCGGCGACGGCGCAGCAGCAGCACCACGAGCCCCACCAGCAGGCCCAGCACCGCCAGCGCGCCCCCGAGCATCCAGCCGGTGAGCAGGGTCAGCTCCGCGGTGTCGGTCACGGTGACGAGGTCGGGGTCGCGCCCGGCCTCCCGTCCGGCGCGGTCGGCCTGGCCGGCCCGGTCGGCCCGGTCGGCGACGGAGCCGTCGACGACGGCCCGCACGTCCGCGGGCAGGTCGAGCTCCAGCACCTCGGCGTACTGCCCCTCGCTGGAGAGCAGCACCCGCCCGTCCTCGTCGACCGCGATCCCCTCGCCCTGCTGCTGCGCGGGCAGGTCGAGGTCGGCGACCTCCTCCATCGAGGGCCAGGCGTAGACGACCGCGCCGCCGTAGCCGCGCACCACGAGGTGGCGCCCGTCGGGGAAGAAGGCGCCGTCGGTGGCGATCGACAGCACCGAGCCGACCGGCTCGAGCCGGTTGGGGGCGTCGGGCGAGAGCCGCGCCGGGGCGCGGTAGAGCGTGCCGCCCAGGAAGGCCTTGGAGGCCACCAGCAGCCGCCCGCTGCGCGGCTCCACCAGCAGCGTCTCGGCGTCCTGCCCGCCGTCGGGGTAGACCAGCTCGTACGTCGTGCCCGCGGCCCCCAGCGCGCCCCGGCCCACGGCCACGCGGCTCACCGACACCGAGGTCCGCTCGCCGGGGTTGTCGCCGATGTCGCCGACCCAGACCTCGCCGGGTCGCGCGCCGGGCCCGTCGGCGGGGGCGAGCGCCTCGACGTCGACGGGGTCCTGGCTCCAGGTGGTGACCCCCACGGTGCGGCCCGTGGCGGGGTCGACGGCGAAGACGCGCCCGGTGTCGCCGGAGTCGTTGGTGGTGAGCACGAGCCCGTCGCGGGCGACCAGGCCGCTCGACTCCACGACGGCGGGGTCGCGGAAGGCGAAGGCGACCTCGGCGTCGGGTCCGCCCGGCCCGACCCCGAGGCCCACGGCGAAGGGCAGCGCGACCGCTGCGGCGAGCAGGCCGTCGATCACGCGCTCACGCACCGGCCCGGTCGGCCTCGAGCAGCTCGGCGAGGCGGGGCCGAACGCCCCAGGCGCCCACGAGCTCGTCGTACTCCTCGCGCGCCTCGGGGGCCTCGCCCCCGGTGCGCACGGCGCGCAGCATGGTGTTGCGCGGGGTGTGCTGGCTCTCCACGAACTGCACGACGTCGACGCGGTAGCCGCGCTGGCGCAGCAGCGAGGCGCGCAGGCCGTCGGTGAGGGTGTCGGCGAGGCGCTCGCGCAGGATGCCGTGGCGGGTGAGCATGGCCCAGGGCGCCGGGGTGGGCAGGCGTCGCAGCTGGGCGGCGACGTCGTGGTGGCAGCAGGGCGCGGCGAGCACCAGCGGTGCCTCCCAGCCCACGGCCCGCGCCAGCGCCTCGTCGGTGGCGGTGTCGCAGGCGTGCAGCGCCAGCACCACGTCGGGCGGCTGCGGGAGCTCGACGTCGGCGATCGAGCCGACCACGAACTCCGCGTCGACGCCGAGGCGGGCGGCCACGGCGCTGTTGTGCTCGCGCGACTGCTCCTTGACGTCGGCCCCCGTGACGACCACCGGCAGGCCGCGGGTGGCGGTGAGGAAGCGCTGGGCGGCGAAGGTGAGGTAGGCGTTGCCGCAGCCGAGGTCAACGATCCGCAGCGGGTCCTCGGGCGTCGGCCGGCGCAGGTGACCCTTGGCCCGGGCCTCGGTGATCGAGGCGTCGAGCAGCCGGAGGAACTCCTCGACCTGGCGGTACTTCGCCTGTCGGGTGGGCTTGAGCCGCCCCTGGGCGTCGGTCAGGCCGAGCTCGCGGAAGACGGGGTCGTCCTCGGCCAGCAGCCGGGGCTTGTCGCGGTCGTGGGCGCGGTCGACCGCGACGGCCTCGGCACGGCGCGCGGTGTGCACGACGGCGTCGAGCTTCTTGGTCACCCGCAGCTGCACCGTCTCGGTCGTGGTCTCGACGTGCCAGTTGCCGAAGGGCAGCGCCAGCAGCGCGTCGAGGGCGTCGGCGGCGTCGGCGCCGGTGAGGGCGTGGTTGGAGGTGTGGGCCTGCGTGGCGTCGTAGGCCGTGACCTGCAGGTGGGGCCCGGCCTTGAGGTCGACGTGGCGCAGCTCGAGGCGCCGCCACCGCGGCGGCTCCTGGCCCTTGCGCCGGCCCGACGCGACCGCGCGCACGAGCCGCTCGGGGTCGAGCAAGGGCGCCCGCAGGCGCGCGAGCGCCTCCTCCAGGGCCCCTCCCGTCGCGCCGCTCACCGGTCGAGGACCGAGGTCACGACCACGATGAGCAGCAGCGCGGCGAGGGCGACCGGGATGATCCAGCGGCGCTGGCGGGGGCTCACGCGCGGTCCCCGCGGGCGCCGGCCGGCAGCCGGGAGGCCCACAGCTCGGCCAGGTGCATCGTCGGCACGTCGGCGAGGTCGTCGAGCTGGACCCGGCACGACATGCCGTCGGCGAGCACGACGGCGTCGGGGTGCGAGCGCACCGCCGGCAGCAGGTGGGTCTCCGCCACGGCCACCGACACCTCGTAGTGGCCCTTCTCCATGCCGAAGTTGCCGGCCAGGCCGCAGCAGCCCGACACCTTCGTCACCGAGGCCCCGGCCCGCTCCAGCAGGGAGCGGTCGGCCTCCCAGCCGAGCACGGCGTGCTGGTGGCAGTGGGGCTGGGCCACGACCTCGACGCCCGTGAGGTCGGGCAGCGGCAGGTCGAGGCGGGTGGCGAGCTCGGCGAAGGTCAGCACCCCGCCGGCGACCTCCGCGGCCCGCGGGTCGGCGGTCAGCTCGGTCGCGTCGCTGCGCAGCGTGGCCAGGCACGACGGCTCGAGCCCGACGACCGGCACCCCGGAGGCGACGTACGGCGCGAGCGTGGCCACCGTGCGCTCCATGATCGCCCGGGCCTTGTCGAGCTGACCCGTGGTGATCCAGGTCAGCGCGCAGCAGGCGTCGTCGGAGATCACCCGCACCCGCAGCCCGGCGGCCTCCAGCACCTCGATGGCCGCGAGGCCGCTGCGCGGGAAGAAGTGGTCGGTGAAGGAGTCGGCCCACACCCACACGTCGGGCGCCCGGTCGCCGCCGCGGCCCCTGGTCGTGCGGCGCAGCGTCTTCGGGGCGAAGGCCGGGATCGAGCGGCGCTGGTCGATGCCGGCGCTCGCCCGCGCGGCGCTGGCGACGGGGCGCAGGCGCATCATCGCGTTGGCCACCGGCGCCACGGGCGCGGCGAGGGCGGCCCAGCGCGGCAGCCGACCGAGCAGGTAGTGGCTGCGCGGGCGGCGGGCGGTCGCGTCAGGGCCGTCGTACTTCTGATGCAGCGCCTCGGCCTTGTAGGTCGCCATGTCGACCCCGGTCGGGCAGTCCGACGCGCAGCCCTTGCAGGCCAGGCACAGGTCGAGGGCCTCGGAGACCGCCGGGTCGCCCAGCCCGCCGACCAAGGAGCCGTCGACGGCCTCCTGGAGCACGCGGGCGCGGCCGCGGGTGGAGTCCTTCTCGTCGCGGGTGGCCTGCCACGAGGGGCACATCACGCCGGTCGCCGAGGGCGCCACGCACTTGCCGACGCCGGTGCAGCGGTGCACGGCGTCGCCGAAGGACCCGCCGTCGTGGGCCAGCCGCAGCAGCGGGCGCACCCCCGCGCGCGGCCGGGCCGGGCGCAGGGAGGCGTCGAAGGGGTCGGGGTCGACCAGCACGCCGGGGTTGAGCAGGCCGTCGGGGTCGCAGACGGCCTTGGCCGCGCGGAAGAGCCGCAGCGACTCCTCGTCGTACATGTGGGTCAGCAGCTCCGAGCGGGCGCGGCCGTCGCCGTGCTCGCCCGAGAGCGAGCCGCCGTGCTTCGACAGCTCGCGGGCGCAGTCCTCCACGAAGGCCCGGAAGCGGCGCGGGCCGGCGGCGGCGTCGCTCTCGCGGTCGGTGAAGTCGAAGTCGATGCGCACGTGCACGCAGCCGTCGCCGAAGTGGCCGTAGGGCACGCCCTGCAGGCCGTGCTCGAGCAGCAGCGCGTCGAAGTCGCGCAGCCACGCCCCGAGCCGGTCGGGGGGCACGGCCGCGTCCTCCCAGCCCGAGAGGGCCTGGCGCTGCGTGCTCCGCGCGGCGAGGCCGGCTCCGTCCTCGCGGATCCGCCACAGCGCGGCGGCCTCGCGGGGGTCGGTGACCAGGCGGTGGTCGAGGGCCCCGGAGACCGCGACCAGCGGCGCGACCAGACCCGGGTCGGTGACCTCGACGAAGAGCCAGCCTGCCCCGCGGGGCAGGTCGGGCACGGCGCCGCGGGCACCCACCAGGTCGACGATGCGGGCGTCGATGCCCTCGCAGGCGACGAGCCCGGCGCCCGCGGTCTCCATGCCGGCGGGGCTGTCGACGGGGGTGCCGGCGGCGGCCAGCAGGGCCGGCACGGCGTCGGCGGCCTCGACCATCGAGGGGTAGCCGAGCACGACCAGCTGGCGCGAGGTCTCGTCCACGACCAGCCGCACGGTGGCGTCGAGCACCAGGCCCAGGGTGCCCTCCGAGCCGGTGAGGAACCGGTCGAGGCGGCGACCGTTCTCCGGCAGCAGCTGCTCCATGGCGTAGCCGCTGACCTGGCGGGTGAACCGGCCGAAGGAGGTGCGCACGTGCTCGAGGCTGGCGTCGGTGATCGCGGCCAGGCCGTCGGCCACCGCACCGCCGCCGCCCGACCAGACCTCGCCGGTGCCGAAGGCGACCCGCAGCGACTCGACGTTGTCGGAGGTGCGGCCGTAGCCCAGGGCGCGCGAGCCGCAGGCGTTGTTGCCGATCATGCCGCCGATGGTGCAGCGGGTGTGGGTGGAGGGGTCGGGGCCGAAGCGCAGTCCCTGGGCCTGGGCCTGCTGCTGCAGCGTCGCGTGCACCACGCCGGGCTCGACGCGCGCCGTGCGGGCCTCGGCGTCGATCTCCAGCACGCGGCCGAGGTGGCGGGAGGTGTCGACGACGATGCCGGGACCCACCGCGTTGCCGGCGATCGAGGTGCCGGCGCCGCGCATCGTCAGCGGGGTGCCGCTCGCCCGGGCGACGTCGAGCACGGCGAGCAGCTCGTCGGTGTGGCGCGGCCGGGCCACCACCTGGGGCAGCACGCGGTAGAGCGAGGCGTCGGTGGAGTAGAGCGCCCGGGTCAGCACCGAGTCGTCGACGTCGGTGACGCCCCGGCGGCGCAGCTCGCCGAGCAGGTCGCCCACCCCTGCGCCCCCGGAGGTGCTGTCGGGGCCGGCGTGGTCGGGGAGGTGCAGGGTCACCAGTGCTCCATCGAGCCGCGGAACACCGCGGCCAGGTCGTCGGGGGTCGCCTCGCGCGGCGCGGTCGCGAGCAGGCGCTGCTGCTGCAGCGCTCCGCCCACGAGGTCGTCGACGTCGCCGTCGCCGTAGCCGACCTCGGCCAGGCCGCTGGGCAGGCCGATGTCGCGCATCAGGGTCGAGATGACGTCGGGCAGGACGTCGGGGCCGGTGCCGGTGGCCGAGGGGTCGAGCAGGCGGGCGGCGGCCAGGTGGCGCTCGGGCGCGGCCTCGTAGGTGAACCGGAAGGCCTCGGGCGCGGTGAGCGAGACGGCCATGCCGTGCGGCACCATCGCCTCGTCCTGGGGGTAGCCGGCGGGGCGGTAGTCGCGCACGCGCCCGGCGATCGGGTAGGCGTTGGCGTGGGGGATGTGCACGCCGGCGTTGCCGAAGCCCAGCCCGGCGAAGGTCGCGGCCATCGCCATCTGCTCGCGCGCCAGCTGGTCGGTGCCGTCGGCCACCGCAGCGCGGAAGGAGCCCGCCAGCAGGCCCATCGCGCGCTCCGACCACAGGTCGGCGATCGGGTTGGCGCCGCAGTAGGGCACCCGCTGCTCGGGGCGCTTGGCGTCGAAGTCGGCGTACCACTTCGCGGTGTAGCTCTCCAGGGCGTGGCACAGGATGTCCATGCCCGAGGCGGCCGTGACCATCGACGGCTGGCCCAGCGTGAGCTGCGGGTCCACCACGGCCAGGGTGGGGCGCAGGGCGGGGTGGCTGATGCCGGTCTTGACGTGGAGGCTCAGCACGTCGAGCACGCAGATGGTGGTGCTCTCGCTGCCGGTGCCGGTGGTGGTCGGCACCGCGACGAGCGGCAGCAGCCGGTTGACCGGGGCGAGCGCCTTGCCGACGGGGGCGTTGATGTAGTCCATCAGCTCGCCGGGGTTGGTGGTGAGCAGGTTGACCGCCTTGGCGGTGTCGATCGACGACCCGCCGCCCACGGCCACGACGGCGTCGAAGGGCCCGGCGTCGCGCGCGAAGTCGATCGCCAACTGCAGCGACTCGTCGGTGGGCTCGACGTGGGCCTGGTCGAAGACGACGACCTCGATGCCGCTCGCCCGGACCTGCTCGGCGATGCGCTGGGGGTGGCCGGTGGCCGCGAGGCCGGGGTCGGTCACCAGGATCACGCGACGCGCGCCGAAGCCGGCGAGGTCGTGGCCGACCTCGGCCGAGGACCCGCTGCCGAACTTCAGGGCCGGTGCGGCGTAGGTGAAGATGGTCTCGCTCAAGGTGTGCCTCCTGGGTCCAGGCCACGATATCCGCCGGGTCCCACCAGGCCGGCACCGTCTCGGCCGTCCGCGCCGTGGGGCGCCCCGGCGGCGGGTCAGCGTCGGGTCAGCGGCGGGTCAGCGCGGCGCGCACGACCTCGAGCACCTCGACCGCTCCGGCCTCGACCTCGGCGACGTCGACCCAGGCCACGGCGTCGGTGGTGCCGTCGGCCTCCACGACCCGCGGCGCGACGTCGGGGTCCACCTCGGCCCGGAAGACCAGGTGCACGCCGTGGAAGTCCTCGTGGCGCCCCGAGGGCGCGGTGCCGGCGAGGTGCACGTCGTCGACGGCCACCACGTCGCCGACCACGCCCGCGAGCCCGCACTCCTCGGCCAGCTCGCGGCGCACGGCGTCGCGCGGGGCCTCGCCGTGGTCGACGCCGCCGCCCGGCAGGGTCCAGCAGCCGGCGTGGTGCCCGCGCGCGGAGATCCGGGTCAGCAGCACCTGGGCGCCGCCGGCCCGGGTGACCAGCGCGTAGGCGCCGACCCGCTGCCGTCGGGCGGGGGTGTGGTCGGCGAGGGCCTCGCGCACCAGCGCGCTGACCCGCACCCGTCCCGAGCGCACCGCCGCGAGGGGGTGCCAGGCGGCGTCGACGGTGGTGCCGTCGACCTCGACCACGCGCGGGGCCGGTGCGTCGCGCGGCACCCAGCCCTCGTAGACGATGCGCAGGGACCAGGAGTCGACCCGGCGCCCGCCCCGGCGGTCGCGGCGCTGGCGCTGGGAGTAGACCCGGGAGGTGTCACCGACCCGCACGTCGAGGCCGGTCTCCTCGTGCACCTCGCGCACGACCGCGTCACGGGGGTCCTCGCCGTGCTCGAGACCCCCGCCGGGCAGCGTCCAGAGCTCGGAGCGGCTCAGGCGCGGCGCGAGGCGGCTGAGCAGGACCTGCTCGTCGCGCACGACCACGGCGTAGGCCGCGACCCGTTGCGTGCGCGGCAGACCCCCCATGTCCTCACCGTAGCCGCGCGCGGCCCTCGGGCTCCGTGCCGGGCCCCCAGGTGGGCGCGAGCGCCGCGCGGGGCACCGAGTCCCAGGCCCGCGCCGCCTCCCGGTCGGGCGCGGCGCCGCCGAGGTGGGCCGGGTGCCACACGGCACGCTCGCCGGGCCGCGGCCGGTGCTCGGAGCGCTGCTGAAGGTCCTCCAGCAGCCCGGTCAGCACGTGGCCGAGCCGCCGGGTCGTCGTGACCAGGTCGTCCTCCGGCGCCACCCTCATCGGCTCGCCGAAGGCCACGTCCACCACCCGCCCCCGACGCAGGCTCGGCGCGGGCTTGCGCCCGTCGACCGGCAGGCCCACCGACCACATCCGCTGCGTGCCCCACACGGCCACCGGCACCAGCGGCGCCCCGGTCTCGCGGGCCAGCGCGGGCAGGCCGCGCATCAGGGAGCGCACGGTGTAGGACCACGAGATGCCGGCCTCCGGGAAGCCGCACACCACCTCCCCCGCGCGCAGCAGCCGGCGGGCCTGCAGGTACGCCGCCGCCGGCGCCTCCCGGTCGACGGGCACGTGGCCCATGGCCGTCATGGGAGCCGCGACCGGGCTGTGCCAGATGTCGTGGCGGCACAGGAAGCGCACGTGGCGCCCCTGCTCGAGCCCGGCCTTGCCGACGAAGAGGAAGTCGGGGTAGCCCACGTGCACGCTGGCCATCACGGCCGGGCCGGTGCGAGGCAGGTGCTCGGCGCCGTGGACGCGGGTGGTGACGTCGAGGGCGCGCAGGGCCACCCGGCCCAGCGCGATCGTCAGGTCGTAGGTGCGATCCCCCACCGCCGGCTCCCGACGGCTCAGGAGAAGGGCGGACGGTGGTCGACCGCCAGCGAGCGCCGCCCGGCCCAGCGCCACACGCGCGCGGCCCGGTCGCGGTCGTCGTCGGTCACCAGGTTGCCCATCCAGCGCAGCGCCAGCGTCATCAGCCAGTCCGAGCGCATGCCCGCCGGCCCGAGCGTCGGCAGCAGCCGGGGCACCGTGACCAGCCCGGCCAGGCGCCGGGCGATGGAGAAGGACTCGCCGTAGTGCTCGCGCAGCAGCGCCGGCCAGCCGGCGGCGAGGTCGCCGCCGTCGGCGATCATCTCCGCCACGAGGCGACCGGTCTCCAGGCCGTAGTCGATGCCCTCGCCGTTGAGCGGGTTGACGCAGCCCGCGGCGTCACCGATCAGCGCCCAGTTGGGGCCGGCCACGTGGCTCACCGCGCCGCCCATGGGCAGCAGCGCCGAGGTCGGGGCGCGCAGGTCGCCGTCGAGGTCGAACTCCTCGCGGCGCTGCTCGGCGTAGAAGGCCATGAGGGGCTTCACGGCGATGTCGGCCGGCCGCTTGGCCGTGGCGAGCGTGCCGACGCCGAGGTTCACCTGGCCGCCGCCGAGCGGGAAGATCCAGCCGTAGCCGGACAGGATCGCCCCGTCCTCGCCGCGCAGCTCGAGGTGGGAGCTGATCCAGGGGTCCTCCGAGCGCGAGGAGTCGACGTAGGACCGCCCGGCGACGCCGTAGACGGTCTCGCGGTGCCACTCGCGGCCCAGGACCTTGCCCAGCGGCGAGCGCACGCCGTCGGCGACCACGAGGTGGCGGCAGCGCACCTCGAAGCGCTCGCGGCTGCCGTCGCCGCGGCGCTCGAAGACGACGGCGGCGACCCGGTCACCCTCGCGCCGGACGTCGACCGCGCGGACGCCGTCGAGGGCCGAGGCGCCCCAGGAGACCGCGGTGGTGCGCAGGTGGTCGTCGAGCTCGGTGCGCGGCACCGCGCTGCCCCAGTCGGGCAGGGTGCCGCCGGGCCAGGGCAGGTGGAGGGTCTGGCCGAAGCCGTGGGCGCGCAGGCCCCGGCTGGTGACCCGCTCGCGCAGCCAGGGCTCCAGGCCCAGGCGCTGCAGCTCGCCGACCGCACGCGGGGTCAGGCCGTCGCCGCAGGTCTTGTCGCGCGGGAAGGTCGCCGCATCGGTGAGGAGGACGTCGAGGCCGGCACGCGCGGCCCAGGCCGCCGCGGCGGACCCCGCCGGCCCTGCGCCGACCACGAGGACGTCGGTCTCGACCGGAGTGGTGCTCACGCCCCGATTCTCGCAGGCGGGTGGGCACCGGGCCACGCCGCCTCGACCCGCTGCGGGGTCAGGGCGGCGTGCGCGGGCTCAGGTGTCCTGCTCCTCCACCGGCGGGAACACCGCGGGCGCCTCGTCGTAGCCCTCGGCGTCGGTGAACATCGCCTTCTCGGCGTCGAACTCCCGGTCGGTGTTGTCGACCTCGGCGTTCTGCGGGCGGTGGTCGGGGTCGAGGCGCTCGTCGCGCTCGGCGGCCACCTCCTCGGGGCTCGCCTCGGCGATCGGCTCGTCGTGGGGCTGGCTCATGGGGCCATCGCCTCACGCGCCCTGCTGCGTGTCAACCGTCACGGTCGACGGAAGGAGCGGTGCGACAGCAGGTGCACCTCGTCGTCGCGGCACCCGGTGGTGGTGTGCTCGACGAACTGCGACCGGGTCGCGTCGGGCATGTAGACCCGGAAGCCGTCGACCGCGGTGGGGCGGCACTCCTTGCGCGGGAAGTTCGCGGCGTCGAGCTCGTCGACCCGGCTCACCACCCGCTGACCGGGTCGCAGGGTCACCGCGGGAGCGGCCTCGCCCGTGCGGTCGGCGGCCGCGCCCACCTGCGTGCCGTCACCTCCGCCGACGTACGACAGACCGCCGAAGCCGCCGACGCGGCAGCTGCGGTCGGAGGTGTTGGTGAGCCGGATCCGGCCGTAGGTGTGACCGGCCGCGCCCTCCCCGCCGCGGTAGGACGCGGTGAGGTCGGCGTTGCCGCACGTGCGCACCGCCGGTGCGGGGGACGCGCCGGCGGGTCCGGCGAGGACGACCGTGCCGGCGGCGAGAGCCGCGGCGAGGACGAGCCGGAACGAGCTGCGGGGGGTTGTCATGGTGCCTCCTTCGACAGTGGGTGACCTTCACCCACTGACATGGGACGCCCCGAGGTGCGGGCTGGTTGGGCGCAGGAGCCTGAGAAGACGCGAAGAACCCCCGCCGCCCGGGTGGGCGACGGGGGTCCGTCGGTGGTGCGGGACTACGCCGGGGTCAGTTCTGGTACGACCCGAAGTCGAAGTCGTCCAGGGCGACGGCCTGGCCGGCTCCGGCGTTGCCGAACTCGTAGTCGTAGGAGTCGTAGCCGGTGACGGAGTACGCCGCGGCCCGTGCCTCCTCGGTGGGCTCGACCCGGATGTTGCGGTAGCGCTCCAGGCCGGTGCCCGCCGGGATCAGCTTGCCGATGATCACGTTCTCCTTCAGGCCGCGCAGCGAGTCGGAGCGGCCGTGGATCGCGGCGTCGGTGAGCACGCGGGTGGTCTCCTGGAAGGAGGCCGCCGAGAGCCACGACTCGGTCGCGAGCGAGGCCTTGGTGATGCCCATGAGCTCGGGACGACCCGAGGCCGGCTTGCCGCCCTCGGAGACCACGCGACGGTTCTCCTCCTCGAAGAGCACGCGGTCGACCAGGTCGGAGGGCAGCAGATTGGTGTCGCCCGACTCGATGACCGTGATCCGGCGCAGCATCTGCCGCACGATGATCTCGATGTGCTTGTCGTGGATCGACACGCCCTGGCTGCGGTAGACCTGCTGGACCTCGTCGACGAGGTGCTGCTGGGTGCGACGCACGCCGAGGATGCGCAGCACCTCCTTCGGGTCGGGCGTGCCGAGCGTCAGCATCTGGCCGACCTCGATGTGGTCGCCGTCGCCGACGAGCAGGCGCGAGCGGCGGCTCACGACGTACTCGATGACGTCGGAGCCGTCGTCAGGGGTCACCAGCACCTTGCGCGCCTTGTCGGTCTCCTCGATCTCGACGCGGCCGGCGGCCTCCGAGATCGGGGACAGACCCTTGGGCGAGCGGGCCTCGAAGAGCTCGACCACGCGGGGCAGACCCTGCGTGATGTCGTCGGCCGAGGCCACACCACCGGTGTGGAAGGTGCGCATGGTCAGCTGCGTGCCGGGCTCACCGATCGACTGGGCCGCGATGATGCCGACGGCCTCGCCGATGTCGACGAGCTTGCCGGTCGCCAGCGAGCGGCCGTAGCACTTGGCACAGGTGCCGGTGCGGGCGTCGCAGGTCAGCACGGAGCGGACCTTGACCGACTCGATGCCGGCCTCGACCAGCTCGCCGATCTTGACGTCGCCCAGGTCCTCGCCCGCGGTGGCCAGCACCTCGCCGGTCTCCGGGTGGGTGACCTCGGTGGCCGCCGAGCGGGCGTAGGCCGCGGTCTCGGCGTTCTCGTGCTTGACCACGGTGCCGTCGGGACGGCGCTCGCCGATGACCTTGGGCAGACCGCGCTCGGTGCCGCAGTCGTCCTCGCGGATGATGACGTCCTGCGAGACGTCGACCAGACGACGGGTGAGGTAGCCCGAGTCGGCGGTGCGCAGGGCGGTGTCGGCCAGACCCTTGCGGGCACCGTGGGTGGAGATGAAGTACTCCAGCACGGTCAGGCCCTCGCGGAAGTTGGCCTTGATCGGGCGCGGGATGATCTCGCCCTTCGGGTTGGCCACCAGACCACGCATGGCGCCGACCTGACGGATCTGGTTCATGTTTCCGGACGCACCCGAGTCGACCATCATGTAGATGGGGTTCGACTTCGAGAACGCCTTCTCCATGGCGTCTCCGACCTTCTTCGAGGCCTCGGTCCAGATCTCGACGAGCTCCTGACGACGCTCGTCGTCGGTGACCAGACCGCGCTCGAACTGCTTCTGCACCTTGGCGGCCTGCGCCTCGTAGCTCTCGAGGATCTGGAGCTTGTCGGCGGGGGTGGTGACGTCGTCGATCGAGACGGTGACACCCGAGAAGGTCGCCCAGCGGAAGCCGGCGTCCTTCAGCGCGTCGAGCGAGGCGGCCACCTCGACCTTGGTGTAGCGCTCGGCGAGGTCGTTGACGATCGCGCCGAGCTGCTTCTTGCCCACCTCGTAGTTCACGAAGGGGTAGTCGGCGGGCAGCGTGTCGTTGAAGAGGGCGCGACCCAGCGTCGTCTCGACGATCAGCGGCTGACCCTGCTCCCAGCCCTCGGGCAGGGCCTGGTCGGCGGCCGGGACGATGTCGTCGAGGCGGATGCGGACCTTGCTCTGGATCGAGATCTCGCCGCGGTCGAAGGCCATGATCGCCTCGGCCGGGGAGGAGAAGACCCGGCCGTCGCCGACCTGGTCCTCACGGTCGGTCGTCAGGAAGAACAGGCCGATGATCATGTCCTGGGTGGGCATGGTCACCGGACGGCCGTCCGACGGCTTGAGGATGTTGTTGGTCGACAGCATCAGGATCCGGGCCTCGGCCTGGGCCTCGGCCGACAGCGGCAGGTGCACCGCCATCTGGTCGCCGTCGAAGTCGGCGTTGAAGGCCGAGCAGACGAGCGGGTGGATCTGGATGGCCTTGCCCTCGATCAGCTGGGGCTCGAAGGCCTGGATGCCGAGGCGGTGCAGCGTGGGCGCACGGTTCAGCAGCACCGGGTGCTCGGTGATGACCTCCTCGAGCACGTCCCACACGACCGGACGGGCGCGCTCGACCATGCGCTTGGCCGACTTGATGTTCTGCGCGTGCGACAGGTCGACCAGGCGCTTCATCACGAAGGGCTTGAACAGCTCGAGCGCCATCTGCTTGGGCAGACCGCACTGGTGCAGCTTGAGCTGCGGGCCCGAGACGATGACCGAGCGGCCCGAGTAGTCGACGCGCTTGCCGAGCAGGTTCTGACGGAAGCGGCCCTGCTTGCCCTTGAGCATGTCGGACAGCGACTTCAGCGGCCGGTTGCCCGGGCCGGTGACGGGACGACCGCGGCGGCCGTTGTCGAACAGCGAGTCGACGGCCTCCTGGAGCATCCGCTTCTCGTTGTTGACGATGATCTCGGGCGCGCCGAGGTCGAGCAGCCGCTTGAGGCGGTTGTTGCGGTTGATGACGCGGCGGTACAGGTCGTTGAGGTCGGAGGTCGCGAAGCGGCCACCGTCGAGCTGCACCATCGGGCGCAGGTCCGGCGGGATCACCGGGACGGCGTCGAGGACCATGCCCTGGGGCTTGTTGCCGGTCTTGCGGAAGGCGTCGACGACCTTGAGGCGCTTGAGCGCGCGGACCTTCTTCTGGCCCTTGCCGTTGGCGATGGTGTCGCGCAGCGACTCCACCTCGGCGGGGATGTCGAAGTCCTGGAGGCGCTTCTGGATCGCCGTGGCGCCCATGTGGCCCTCGAAGTACTTGCCGAACCAGTTCTTCATCTCGCGGTAGAGCATCTCGTCGCCCATCAGGTCCTGGACCTTGAGGGACTTGAAGGTGTTCCACACCTCGTCGAGGCGGTCGATCTCGCGCTGCGCACGGTCGCGCAGTTGCTTCATCTCGCGCTCGGCGCCGTCGCGCACCTTGCGGCGGGCGTCGGCCTTGGCGCCCTCGGCCTCGAGCGCGGCGAGGTCCTCCTCGAGCTTCTTGCTGCGGTCCTCCAGCGACTGGTCGCGACGCTTCTCGAGGCGCTCACGCTCCAGGCCGACCTTGTTCTCCAGCGAGGAGAGGTCGCTGTGGCGGGCCTCCTCGTCGACGGAGGTGATCATGTAGGCCGCGAAGTAGATGACCTTCTCGAGGTCCTTCGGGGCCAGGTCGAGGAGGTAGCCCAGGCGCGAGGGCACGCCCTTGAAGTACCAGATGTGCGTCACGGGAGCGGCCAGCTCGATGTGGCCCATGCGCTCGCGACGCACCTTGGAGCGGGTCACCTCGACGCCGCAGCGCTCGCAGATGATTCCCTTGAAGCGCACGCGCTTGTACTTGCCGCAGTAGCACTCCCAGTCCCGGGTGGGACCGAAGATCTTCTCGCAGAAGAGGCCGTCACGCTCGGGCTTGAGCGTGCGGTAGTTGATGGTCTCCGGCTTCTTGACCTCGCCGTGGCTCCAGGTGCGGATGTCGTCCGCGGTGGCCAGGCCGATCTGAAGCTGGTCGAAGAAGTTCACATCGAGCACGGTGGCTGTTGTCCTTCGTTAGATCTGTGTGAAACGAGTCGTGGACTGGCGGGGGCGGGGCGCCGCTGGGGGCGCCCCGCCGTCACGCTCAGACTTCTTCGACGCTGCTGGGCTCGCGACGCGACAGGTCGATGCCCAGCTCCTCGGCGGCGCGGAAGACGTCCTCCTCCGCGTCGCGCAGCTCGATCGACGAGCCGTCCTGGCTCAGGACCTCGACGTTCAGGCAGAGCGACTGCATCTCCTTGACGAGCACCTTGAACGACTCGGGGATGCCCGAGTCGGGGATGTTCTCGCCCTTGACGATCGCCTCGTAGACCTTGACGCGTCCGGGGACGTCGTCGGACTTGATCGTGAGCAGCTCCTGCAGGGCGTAGGCGGCGCCGTAGGCCTCCATCGCCCAGACCTCCATCTCGCCGAACCGCTGGCCGCCGAACTGGGCCTTACCGCCCAGGGGCTGCTGCGTGATCATCGAGTAGGGGCCGGTGCTGCGCGCGTGGATCTTGTCGTCCACGAGGTGGTGCAGCTTGAGGATGTACATGTAGCCGACCGAGACCGGGTCGGGGAACGGCTCGCCGGAGCGGCCGTCGAACAGGTCGGCCTTGCCGGTCTCGTCGATCATCCGCACGCCGTCGCGGTTGGGGATGGTCGCACCGAGCAGGCCGGTGATCTCGTCCTCGCGCGCACCGTCGAAGACCGGGGTCGCGACCTTGGAGTTCGCGGCGGCCTTGTCGGCGTGGATCTTGATCAGGCGCTGCTTCCAGTCGGCGTCGCTCTTGTCGTCCGACAGGTCGAGGTCCCAGCCCTGCTTGGCCAGCCAGCCGAGGTGGAGCTCGAGGATCTGGCCGATGTTCATGCGTCGCGGCACACCCAGCGGGTTGAGCACGACGTCGACGGGGGTGCCGTCCTCCATGAACGGCATGTCCTCGATCGGCAGGATCTTGGCGATGACGCCCTTGTTGCCGTGACGACCGGCCAGCTTGTCGCCGACCGAGATCTTGCGCTTCTGGGCGACGTAGACACGGACCAGCTGGTTGACGCCCGGGGGCAGCTCGTCGCCGTCCTCGCGGTCGAAGACCCGGACGCCGATGACCGTGCCGGACTCACCGTGGGGCACCTTCATCGAGGTGTCGCGCACCTCGCGCGCCTTCTCGCCGAAGATCGCGCGCAGCAGGCGCTCCTCGGGGGTCAGCTCGGTCTCGCCCTTCGGGGTCACCTTGCCGACGAGGATGTCGCCGGTCTGCACCTCGGCGCCGATGCGGATGATCCCGCGCTCGTCGAGGTCGGCCAGCATCTCCTCGGAGACGTTGGGGATGTCGCGGGTGATCTCCTCGGGGCCCAGCTTGGTGTCGCGGGCGTCGACCTCGTGCTCCTCGATGTGGATCGAGGTGAGGACGTCCTCCTGCACCAGGCGCTGGCTGAGGATGATCGCGTCCTCGTAGTTGTGGCCCTGCCACGGCATGAAGGCGACGAGCAGGTTGGTGCCCAGCGCCATCTCCGCGTCGTCGGTGCAGGGGCCGTCGGCGATGGGGCTGCCGACCTCGAGGCGGTCGCCCTCGGCGACCAGCGGGCGCTGGTTGATGCAGGTGCCCTGGTTGGAGCGGCGGAACTTCGCCAGCTTGTAGCTGGAGTAGGTGCCGTCGTCGTTCATGGTCTCGATCAGGTCGGCCGAGACCGACGAGACGACACCGGCGGCGGTCGCGGTGACGACGTCACCGGCGTCGACGGCGGCGCGGAACTCGATGCCCGTGCCGACGAAGGGCGAGTCGCTCTTGATGAGCGGCACGGCCTGGCGCTGCATGTTGGCGCCCATGAGCGCGCGGTTGGCGTCGTCGTGCTCGAGGAACGGGATCAGCGCGGTCGCGACCGACACCATCTGGCGCGGCGAGACGTCCATGTAGTCGACCTCGTCGGCCAGGATCTCCGAGACCTCGCCGTCGCGCTGGCGCACCAGCACGCGCTCCTCGACGAACTTCCCGGCGTCGTCCATGGCCGCGTTGGCCTGGGCGATGACGAAGCGGTCCTCGTCGTCGGCGGTGAGGTAGTCGATCTGGTCGGTGACGGTGCCGTCGACGACCTTGCGGTAGGGCGTCTCCACGAAGCCGAACGGGTTGATCCGGCCGTAGGAGGCCAGCGAGCCGATCAGACCGATGTTGGGACCCTCAGGGGTCTCGATCGGGCACATGCGGCCGTAGTGCGACGGGTGGACGTCGCGGACCTCCATGCCGGCGCGGTCACGGGACAGACCACCGGGACCCAGCGCGGAGAGGCGACGCTTGTGCGTCAGGCCCGCGATCGGGTTGGTCTGGTCCATGAACTGGCTCAGCTGCGAGGTGCCGAAGAACTCCTTCAGCGCCGCGACGACGGGGCGGATGTTGATCAGCGACTGCGGGGTGATGGCCTCGACGTCCTGGGTCGTCATCCGCTCGCGCACGACCCGCTCCATACGCGCCAGGCCGGTGCGGAGCTGGTTCTGGATCAGCTCGCCCACGGTGCGCATGCGGCGGTTGCCGAAGTGGTCGATGTCGTCGGGGGAGATCGGGAGCTCGCCCTGGGGCGTCTCCAGCTGCTCCTGGCCGTCGTGCAGCGCGACGATGTACTTGATCGCGGCGACGATGTCCTCGACGGTCAGCGTCTGCTGGTCGAACGCCTGCGTCAGCCCCAGCTTCTTGTTGATCTTGTAGCGACCGACCTTGGCCAGGTCGTAGCGCTTGGGGTTGAAGTAGTAGTTGTTCAGCAGCGTCTGGGCGGCCTCGCGCGTCGGCGGCTCGCCCGGGCGCAGCTTGCGGTAGATGTCGAGCAGCGCGTCGTCCTGGCCCTGGGTGTTGTCCTTCTCCAGGGTCAGCATCATCGACTCGTACTGCCCGAACTCCTCGCGGATCTGCTCGTTGGTGTAGCCGAGCGCCTTGAGGAGCACCGTGACGTTCTGCTTGCGCTTGCGGTCGAGGCGCACGCCGACCATGTCGCGCTTGTCGATCTCGAACTCCAGCCACGCGCCGCGGCTCGGGATCATCTTGGAGGTGTAGATGTCCTTGTCGGACGTCTTGTCGGCCGAGCGCTCGAAGTACACGCCCGGCGAGCGGACGAGCTGGCTGACGACGACACGCTCGGTGCCGTTGATGATGAACGTGCCCTTGTCGGTCATCAGGGGGAAGTCACCCATGAAGACCGTCTGGCCCTTGATCTCACCGGTGTCGTTGTTGGTGAACTCGGCGGAGACGTAGAGCGGTGCGGAGTAGGTGAAGTCCTTCTCCTTGCACTCGTCGACGGTGTACTTGGGGTCGTAGAAGACCGGGTTCTCGAACGAGAGCGACATGGTCTCGGAGAAGTCCTCGATCGGCGAGATCTCCTCGAAGATCTCCTGCAGACCGGACTTGCTGGAGACGTCCTCGCCCTCGGAGCGGCGACGCTCGACGACGGCGTCCCACTTCTCGTTGCCGACGAGCCAGTCGAAGCTGTCGGTCTGGAGGGAGAGGAGCTGCGGCACCTCGAGCGGTTCGGTGATCTTCGCGAACGAGATGCGGGACTTGCTTGCGACGGAGGAGGCAGTGGTGCTGCGCGCGGCCAAGAGGGAGTCCTTCGAGAGAACGCTGGGCGAGAGGCGCCGACCGACCACACGTCAGCCACCGGGAAGGCTGAGGGCATCTGAGGGCAGGCGCAAAGCGCAACAGTACCCGAACAGAGGGCGCGCGACAACTGCGGCAGGCACCTCGCAGGTGAGCGTTCGCGACGATGATGACTGCCGGCACCGGCGAGGTCAAGCACCGCCGCGGCGAGGCTGTGGACGGTCCGGTCGCCGACGGCTGCGCGCTACTCCCCCGCGGCCGGGCCGGCGCCGGTGGTGACGAGCTTGTCGATGAGCCAGTCCTCGCCGTCCTTGACCATGGTGACGACCACGCGGTTCTGGTAGGTCTGCGGCTCGGTGAAGCGCACGTTGGTGGTGGGCTGGTCGACGAAGAGCAGCACCTCGACGCGGTCCTCGCCGGTGCGCACGACGCCGGAGTCGACGACCTCGGCCTCGACCACGGTCTCGGTCTCGGCGACGTTCTCCTGGAGCACCGCGAAGAGCGGGTCGTAGTCGCGGGTCTTGAACGCCGAGGTCATGTAGGTGCTCGCCGCCGCCGCGCTCTCGTCCATCGACCGGTAGTCGTAGGACAGCACCGGCACGATCGCGCGGACCGCCACCTCGCGGGCCTCCTCCGCGTCGGCCTCGCCCGAGGCGGCCGGGCTGACGAGGGCCAGCACGGTCAGCGCCGCCAGCGCCACCGCGAGCACCCCCGCCACCACGAGCGACCAGCCCGGGACGACCCGGGGGCTGCGCGGCGGGCGCGGCCCCGAGGGCCCACGGGCGGTGACCGGCGCAGCGGTGCCGCCGTCCGCTGCGTCGGTGTCGGCGTCGGCGTCGGCGTCGGTGTCGGCGTCGGCGTCGGGCTCGAGCGTGGCGTCGTAGGCGGCGCGGCGCTCGGGGTCGAGCAGCACCTCCGCGGCCTGGTTGAGCGAGCGGAAGCGCCGGTCGGCGGGGTCGAGGTCGGCGATGGCCGCGCGCCAGGCGGCGCGCACCTCGTCGGTGCTCGCGTCGGGGTCGACGCCCAGGACGTCGTACCAGCTCGGGGTCACGGGGTGGCTCCTCCGCTCGGTCGTCCGCTGCCGCCGCCCTGGCCCGGCGACGGCGCGGTGGAGGCGCCGGGAGCCGCGCCCGAGGGCAGCTCGACGCCGTCGCCGGTCGCGGGGACGAAGTCGTCGACCAGCCACTCGCCGTCGACCAGGAGCACGGTGACGACGAGGCGGAACTGCGCCGGCCGGTCCTGGAAGGGCTCGCCGTCGTCGGCCTGGGTGTAGGTGTTGGTGAACTCCCCGGCGACGAGCACCTCGGCGGAGTCCTCGTCCATCGAGGAGACCCCCGAGGCGAAGACGTCGCACGTGCGCTCGAGGTCGGCCTGGGCCACGGTCTGCTCGGCGAGGTTGACGCTCTGCTCGAACTCCGTGCGGAACTTCGGCGTGATGACCTCCGACACCGAGGCGCGGTAGCCCGGCATCTGACCGGAGTCGTCGAGGTCGTCGGGGCCGTAGCTGTTGAGGCGGAGCACGAACTGGGTCGCGGCGTCCATGACCTCCTCGCGCTGGGCCTGCTCGCCGTCGTCGGAGGACCCGACGAGGCTGCCCAGGCGCTCGCCCAGGCCACCGTCGGCGCGGGTCGCCGCCAGCGTCACCAGCGAGGCGACCGAGGCCAGCGCGACCGCGACGAGGACCACCAGCAGGGCGAACCGGAACCGGGCCGACGCGCGGGAGGGCGCCGCCGGTGCCGGCTGGGTGCGTGCGGGGTCGTCGGTGCGGCTGTCGTCCGTCAGTCCTGAGACATCAGGGGCTGGAGGAACAGCCACTTCCACGACTCCTCTCCCAAGGTCGGAGGCGCCACCGTACCCCGGCTCTCCAGACGCTGCGCACGCTCGGCGCCCCAGACCAGCTCGCCGGTCGCGGGGTCGTAGGTCGCGGCGGGAGCCGAGTAGTCGGCGGCCGGGCGGGGCGCGTTCTGCGCACCGCGGGGGTTGGTGACCGTCGGGGGCTCGTCGCAGCGCGCGTCGACGTTGAGCGGCCGGTTGCCCCGGTCGTCGGGCGGGCGGGTGTCGGTGCCCTGGTAGCCGCGCTCGCAGAGCTGCGCCGGGGTCAGCACCAGGCCGAAGTGGGCGTCGTAGAGACCCGTGTCGGGCGACTTGGAGACCACCGTGACACCGCCCTCGACGACGTAGGGGTAGATCACCAGGAGCTGCTCGATGCCGTCGAGGTGTCGCGTGACCACCTCGCCGGTGGTGATGAGGTTGTTGATGAGGTCGCCGAGCTCGACCTGGTTGTCCTCGATCAGGCGCCGCAGCTGGGTGGCCGCGGGGCTGGCGTTGTCGATGAGGCGGCGCAGGTCGGGGTCGGCGTCGGCGAGGGTGTCGCTGAAGAGGCCGAGCTGGTCGGCGAAGGTGCGGATCGAGCTCTCGGAGTCGATCTGGGTGCCGAGCACCGTGTTGGCGTCGCGGATCAGGTCGGTGGTGACCTCGAAGTTGTCGTCGGCGGCCTGGATGAAGGAGTTGCCGGTGTCGAGGATCCGCTGGAGGTCCTCGCCGGTCCCGGAGAACGCCGCACCCAGCTCGGTGATCGTCGTCTTGAGGGCCGGCCGGTCGACGGAGGAGACGGTGTCGGAGAGGTCCTCCAGCAGCTTCTCGGTGCGGATGGGCGTCTCGGTGTCGGCGACGTCGATCTGGGAGTCGTCGGAGAGGTAGGGCTTGGAGTCGGTCCGCGGCTGGAGCTCGACGTACTGCTCGCCCACGGCGGAGCGGTTGCCCACCAGGGCGAGGGTGTCGGCCGGGATCGAGTCGTAGCGGTTCTCGATGTCGAGGTAGACGTCGACGCCGCTGTCGGTGAGCTCGAGCTTCTCGACCTTGCCGATGCCGACGCCGCGGTAGGTCACCTCGCCGCCGGCGAAGATGCCGCCGGACTCCGGGAAGTGCGCCACGACGGTGTAGGAGCTGTCGTAGAACAGCCGGTCGAGACGCGCGTAGCGGGCCCCGACGTAGCTCACGCCGACGATGGTGATGATGACGAAGACCAGCAGCTGGATCTTCGTGCGACGGGTGATCACCGGACCACCGCCGCGGGCACGAGCAGCTGGACCAGGCCGGGATCGAACATCTGCGTCATCTCCTGCATGGTCGGGCCGCGCTCGCCGAAGGCCTGCGAGGCGGTGCCGTCGCCGGGCAGCGCGCCCGGGCGCAGCAGGCCGTCGAGCAGGCCGCCACCGCCGGTGCTGCCGCCGAGGCCGGGGAGGTCGGGCAGCCCGGGGAGCTCGGGCAGCCCGGGCACCTGGTTGAGCAGCGTGCACACGGCCTTGTCCTTGTTCTTCGGCTTGCGGCACAGCTCGCGCAGCTCCAGCAGCGCGGCCGGGGTGTTGAGCACGTCGCGACAGGCCTTGCTCGTGAGGTCGCCGCTCTGCAGGCACTTGAGCACGTTGTCGACGATCGCGGTCGGGTCGAGCTCGGTGGGCAGCAGGGTCGGCAGCTCGGTGGGGATGCCGGTGATGCCGAGGGAGAGGTCGAGGTCCAGCTGCACCGACAGGTTGGTGTAGTCGCCGACCTGCAGGTTGCGTGCGACCTGCGGGTCGCGGCCGACGACCTCGTCGACGAAGGGGTAGGTGAGGAAGACGTTGAAGGCCTTGACGAAGTTGTCGCCCGAGGCGGCCAGCTGCCCCAGCACGGGCTGGAGCTGGCGCACCACCTCGATGGTGTCGGCCTTCGAGGCGCGGATGACCCGCACGCCCACGTCGCCCAGCCGGTTCAGCGACTGCAGCATGCGCACGAGGTCGTCGCGTTGGCGGTCGAGCGAGGTGATCGCGCTCGGCAGCTCCTCGAGCGCGGCGTTGATCGTCGGCTGCTCCTTCTTCACCGCGAGCGCGAGCCGGTTGAGGGACTCGATCGCCTCGACGATGTCGGCCTTGTTGTCGTCGAGGTTGCTCACCAGCGTGTCGACCTGGGTCAGCACGGAGCGGGCGGAGTCCTCGCGGCCCTCGAGGGCGTTGTTGAGCTCTCCCGCGATGGTCTTGAGCTGGGCGACGCCACCACCGTTGAGCACCAGGCTCAGCGCACCCAGCACCTCCTCGACCTCGGGGTTCTGCCCTGTCCGCTCGATCGGGATCTCGTCGCCGTCCTCGAGCCGGCCGCTGCCGCCGTCGGTGGGAGCGGCCAGGGAGACGAACTTCTCGCCGAGCAGGCTGGTCTGGCGGATGGTGGCCACGGCGTCGGCCGGCAGCTCGGTGTCGTCCTGGATCTCCAGCGTCACCGTGGCGGCGTAGTCCTCCAGCTCGATGTCCTTGACCTGGCCCACCGTGACGTCGTTGACCTTGACCGTCGACTGGGGCACGAGGTCGAGCACGTCGGAGAAGACGACCTCGATCTCCATCGGGTTGTCGCCCACGTCGGGGCCGCCGGGCAGCGGGATCTGGTAGACGTCGAAGTCGCAGCCGCTCAGCAGCATCGAGCCGAGCGCCAGGCCCACCAGGGCCCGGGCGCCGCGGCGCACCGGGCGACGGCGCTCGGCGGGCCGTGTCGCGTGTCGCCTCATCAGGGCACCTCCACCAGTCCACCGAGCGAGGAGTCGAACAGCGGACCGCTGCGGGCGGCCCCGTCTCCCCCGCCGCGCAGGGCCTTGAGCGCCCCCGGGCGCGGGAGCACCCCGTCGAGGAGGTCGCACAGGCCCCCGGTGTCGTCGACCTGGTCGACGACGGTGCAGAGGAAGAGCGCCGGGTCGTTGGTCACCTGACCGAGCAGGTTCTGGATGTTGGCGCTGACGTCGAGGGTGCCGGCCTGCGGGTTGTAGGTCAGGGCGAGGTTGTTCAGCGCCAGCGGCGCGACCTCGAGGGTCTCCTCCAGCGCGGCCCGCTGGCGCACCAGGACCTTGGCCACGCGGTTGAGGCCCTCGATGTCGCGGCCGAGCACCTCGCGGTTGGTCTCGACGAAGGTCGACACCTCGCCGAGAGCGGTCGACAGGTTGGCCAGCGAGGAGGCCAGCTCCTGGCGCTCCCCGGCGAGGACCTCGGAGACACCCGCGAGGGACTGGTTGAAGTCGCGCACCGTCTGGTCGTTGCGGGCCAGCGTGCCGATGAAGCTCTCGAGCTCGTTGACCGAGGCGAAGAGCTCCTCCTTGTTGTCGTCGAGGGTGGTCGACAGCTTGCCGAAGTCGGAGATGGTCTGGTTGAGCTGCTCGCCCTCGCCGCCGAAGTTGCGGGCGGTGACCTGGAGCAGGTCGGTGAGGGCGCCCTCGGCGTTGGCGCCGTTGGGGCCCAGGGCCACGGTGAGCTCGTCGATGCTGGAGTAGATCTGGTCGAGCTCGAGCGGCACGCCGGTGCGGTCCTCGCCCAGGATCTCCTCGTCGCCGATCTCCTGGTCGCCCTCGGCGAAGGTCGGGGTCAGCTGGATGTAGCGGTCACCCACCACCGCCGGGGCGACGATGAGGGCCTTCGCGTCGGCCGGGATCTTCACCTCGGCGTCGTAGGACATCGTGACGACCACGTCGGTGCCCGACGGGGTCACGGTGTCGACCGTGCCGACCGGCACGCCGAGCACGCGCACGTCGCTGCCCTCGTAGATCGACACGGTGCGCGGGAAGTGGGCGGTGAGGGTCTTGAGCTCCTCGCGACCGGTCAGGAACACCACGGCGGTGACCACGACGAGCAGCAGGATCACGGGGGCGATGAGCCGCTGGAGGACGTTCATCCCAGACCACCTCCGTTGGCGAGGTCGGGCACGGGCGGGAGGTTCTGGATGTAGGTGTCGAACCAGGGGCCGTTGCCGAGGGTGTTGGCGAAGACGCGGTAGAAGGGCGCCGCGAGTCGGATCGCGTTGTCGATGTTGTCCTCGTTCTTGTTGAGCACGGCCAGCACGTCCTCGACCTGGTCGAGGGCCGGCTTGAGGTCGCTGCGGGTGTCGCGCACGAGCGTGGTCAGCTCGCGCGAGAGCGTCGAGGTCGAGACCAGCAGCCGGTGCACGGCGTCACGGCGGGCGATGAGGGCCCGGAAGAGGACGTCGCCGTCCTGCATGAGCGCGACGATGTCCTCGTCGCGGTCGTCGAGCACCGACGAGACCCGCTGGAGGTTCTTGAGCAGGCTGTTGATCTGGTCGTTCTTCGCGGCGATGTTGGTCGAGAGCGCCGAAACGCCGTCGAGGGCCCCCTTGAACTCCTCGGGGGTGTTGCGGGTGAGGTCGGCCAGGGTGGTGAGCGACTGGGCGAGCTGGTCGGTGTCGATGCCCTCGGAGGTCTCGGCCAGGCCCTCGAAGGCGTCGACCACGTTGAAGGGCGAGCTGGTGCGCGCGACCGGGATGGTCGAGCCCTCCTCGAGCTGGCCGGAGCCGGCCGGCTCCAGCGACACGAACATCGCCCCCAGCAGGGTCTTGACCTTGATCGCGGCCCGGGTCTCGGGGCCGAACTCCGAGGGGGTGTCGACCCGCATGCCGACCCGCACCTGGTCGCCGTCGAGCTCGATGCTCTCGACCTTGCCCACGCGGACGCCCGCGATCCGCACCTCGTCGTTGACCTTGAGACCGCCGGACTCGGAGAAGGCGGCGTAGTAGGTGTCACCCCCGCCGATGAGCGGCAGGTCCTGCGCACGGAAGGCGGCGAGCACCATGAGCACGATCACGGACATGCTGATCGCGCCGATCATCACGGGGTTGCGCTCCCGGAAGGGCTTGCTCATCGCCAGGCTCCCCTCGTGGTCGTGTCGCTGGTCGGTGTCGGTGCGTGGGCGGCGGGACTCATCCGAGGTCGCACCTCGCTCCCCCGGTGTTGTAGGTGAGCGGCACGCTCGAGCCGCCCGGCAGTCGCACCCGGCCCTGGAACTGGCACAGGTAGAAGTTGAAGTACGAGCCGTAGGTCGCCGTGCGGCCGACCTTGTTGAGCTTGATCGGCAGCACCTGGAGCGCCCGGTCGAGCTCGCCGCGGTTGGCGTTGATGTTTCCGGCGAAGCGCCGCAGCTGCTCGACGTCCTCGGTCAGCGGCTCACGGATGCCCGAGACCAGGCCCGCGGTCTGCACCGACAGCTCGGAGATCTGGTCGAGGGAGTCGAGGATGGCCACGCGGTCGTCCTTGAGCCCGCCGACGAGCTGGCGGAAGTTGATGATGAGCTGGCTCAGCTGCTGGTCGCGGTCGCCGAGGTTGTCGAGCACGTCGTCGAGGTTCTCGATGAGGGCGCTGATGACGTCGTCGCGTGCGGCCAGCGTCTTGGTCACCGAGGCGGTCGAGGCCAGCAGGCTCTCGAGCGTGCCGCCCTCGCCCTGGAAGACCTGGACGACCTCGTAGGAGAGCTTGTTGATGTCGGAGGGCGACAGCGCCTGGAAGAGGGGCTTGAAGCCGTTGAAGAGCACGGTCAGGTCGAGGGCGGGCGAGGTGTTGGCGACCTCGATGGTGTCGCCGTCCTCGAGCGGCTGGGTGTCACCGACGCCCTCGGTCAGCGAGATGTAGCGCTGCCCGACGAGGTTGCGGTAGCGGATGCTGGCCTGGGTGGCCCCGGTCAGGCGCACGTCCTCCTCGACCGAGAAGCTGACGACCGCGCGGGTGCGGTCGACGATCTGCACGTCCTTGACCGAGCCGACCTTGACGCCGGCGACACGGATGTCGTCGCCCTTGACCACGCCGGTGGCGTCGACGAAGACCGCGCGGTAGTCGGTGCTGGGCTTGAAGGAGATGTTGCCGATCGTGATGACCAGCAGGCCCGTGGCCAGGGTCGTCACCACGATGAAGATCAGCAGTCGGACGAGGTCGCCCGTGGTCTTCTTGTCCAGCAGCTTCATCGCAGCTCCACCTCCGCGCCGCGCGCCAGCGGACCGACGAGCAGGCCGCCGAGGTCGGGCACGTCGTCGGCCGCCACACCCATGCCGGGCGCCAGCAGCGAGTTGATCAGGTCGGTCTCGGCCGCGCTGCCGGCGTAGCCGTCGCCGGAGCGCAGCCAGTAGCTCGGCGCGACGCGCGAGGTGCCCTTACCGGTCGGCTCGTCGACACCGTCGTCGAAGTTCGGCACCGAGCGCAGCGGGTTGTCCTGGTCCCAGGGCGGGTTCGGCAGGTTGAGGCAGCTCGGGCCTCGCGACTCGCCGTAGCGGGGCGCGTCGGCGGCGGTGTACTTGCGGGGCTGGTTGGGGATCGTCTCGAGCACGATGTGGAGGGTGTAGTCGCGGAAGGCCTCGGCCTGCCGCGAGCCGGCGTTGACGACTCCACCCAGCAGGCAGGGGAACTCCGGGGCGTACTTCGCCAGCAGCCCGACCTGGGGCACGGAGAGGTCGGCGAGACGGATGAGGTTGTCGCCGTTGGTCTCCAGGAAGCCGCGGGTGGTGTCGGAGAAGGCGGTGACGTCGGTGAAGACCGCCTGCAGCCGCTCCTCGCGGTCCTCCAGGGTCGAGGTGGTCGTGATCGTGTTGCGCAGGATCTGACCGACCTCCGGGAGCACGTCGGAGTAGATGTCGGAGACCTCGGCCGTCAGGCGCAGGTCCTCGACGAGGGCCGGGACCTGGGGGTTGAAGCGCTTGAGGTAGGCGTCGAGGGTCTCGATCGTCTCGCCGAGGTCCTCGCCGCGACCCTCGAGCGCGGTGGCGAGCGCGTTGAGCGTCATGTTGAGCTCGGCCGGCTGCACGGTGCGCAGCAGCGGGTAGAGGTCGGAGAGCACCCGCTCGACCTCGGTGGAGACCACGGTGCGGTCGATGGTCGCGCCGGCCTCGATGTGGTCGCGGGCGGGGTCCTGGGGCACCACCAGGGAGACGTACTTCTCGCCGAAGAGGGTCTTGGGCACGATCGAGCCGGTCACGTCGGCGGGGATGGTGTCGATCTCGTCGGGGAAGATCCCGAGCGTGAGCGTGGCTCCCGAGGCGGTGGTCTCGGCGTCGAGCACCTCGCCCACGATGACGCCGCGGATCTTCACGTCGGCGCGGTTGGGCAGCTGCAGGCCGATGCTGGAGGTCTCCAGCGAGACCTCCTGGTAGTCGGTGAACTTCTTGGTGAAGACGGCGTAGGTCAGCCACACCGCCCCCACGGCGAGGGCCAGGAAGACCACGCCGAGGACCTTGACGTACTTGAGGATCGCCATCAGCCCGCCAACCTCACCGTCGTGGTCGTGCCCCAGATCGCCATGGACAGGAAGAGGTCGATGACGTTGATGGCCACGATGCTCGTGCGCACCGCGCGGCCCACGGCCACGCCCACGCCGGCGGGTCCGCCGGAGGCGTTGTAGCCGTGGTAGCAGTGCACCAGGATCACCACGACGGCGAAGATCAGCACCTTGCCGAAGGACCACAGCACGTCGCCGGGTGGCAGGAAGAGGAAGAAGTAGTGGTCGTAGGTGCCGGTGCTCTGGTCGAAGAACTGCGTGATCGTCAACCGCGTCGCGAAGTACGACATGAACAGGCCCACGACGTAGAGCGGCACGATGGCGATGAGCCCGGCGACGATGCGGGTGGTCACCAGGAAGGGCAGCGATGGGATCGCCATGACCTCGAGCGCGTCGACCTCCTCGGAGATCCGCATGGCCCCCAGCTGCGCGGTGAAGCCGCAGCCGACGGTGGCCGCCAGCGCGATCGCCGCCACCACGGGCGCGATCTCGCGGGTGTTGAAGTAGGCCGAGACGAAGCCCGACAGCGCGGCGGTGCCGATCTGGTTGAGCGCGGCGTAGCCCTGGAGGCCGACCTCGGTGCCGGTGAAGAAGCACATGGCGGTGATGACGCCGACGGTGCCGCCGATGACGGCCAGCGAGCCGGAGCCGAGGGTCACCTCCGCGAGGATGCGGAGGATCTCCTTCTTGTAGCGCCGGATCGTGCGCGGGGTCCAGGCCAGTGCCTTGATGAAGAAGGCGAGCTCGGAGCCGAGGTTGTCGAGGGTCTTGAGCGGGCGCTCGTAGACCGATTTCACGGAGGCCATGGGCTATCCCGTCTTCGGGGGGACGAGCTGGAGGTAGATCGCGCTCATCACGAAGTTGACGAGGAACAGGAGCATGAAGGTGATGACGACCGACTCGTTGACGGCGTCGCCGACGCCCTTGGGGCCGCCACCGGCGTTCATGCCCTTGTAGCAGGCCACGATGGCGGCGATCAGCCCGAAGACCAGCGCCTTGATCATGCCCTGCCACAGGTCGGGCAGCTGGGCGAGCGCGGTGAAGCTCGCTAGGTAGGCCCCTGGTGTGCCGTCTTGGAGGACGACGTTGAAGACGTAGCCGCCGGCCACCCCGACCACGCTGACCAGGCCGTTGAGGAAGACCGCGACGAGCATGCACGCCAGCACCCGGGGGACGACCAGGCGCTGGATAGGGTCGATGCCCAGCACCATCATCGCGTCGAGCTCCTCGCGGATCTTGCGGGCGCCCAGGTCGGCCGCGATGGCCGACCCGCCGGCCCCGGCGATGAGCAGCGAGGTGGCGATGGGCCCGGCCTCCCGCACCACCGCCAGGACGGCCGCGGAGCCGGTGAACGACTGCGCACCGAACTGCTTGATCAGGCCGCCCACCTGCAGCGCGATGACCGCGCCGAAGGGGATGGCCACGAGCGCCGTCGGGATGATGGTGACCGAGGCGATGAACCACGCCTGCTGCAGGAACTCGCGCAGCTGGAAGGGACGTCGGAAGAGCCCGCGCCCGACGTCGAGACCGAAGGCGAAGAGCTTGCCCGCGGTGCCGATCGGGGCGAGGACCCGGGTGGCGGTGCCAGATGCCACCTCAGACCCCGGTGACCATGGACATGTTGTCCTCGAAGGAGCCGGGGGGCGGGGTGATGCCGTTCTCCCGGCACCAGGCGCCCGGCTCGCGCTGGGAGCGCCGGGCGATGCCGTTGGAGGGCTCGAGCTGCATGGGGATCGGCGGGATCGGCGGGAGCTCCTGGTCGGCCTCGGCGGCGAGCTCGTCGGCGTCCTTCTCTTCTGACATGCCGATCGGGCCGACCCGCTGGGCGTTGAGGAACTGGCGCACGACCGGCTCGTCGGAGCTCAGCAGCATCTCGCGGGGCCCGAACATCGCCAGGTGCTTGTGGTAGAGCAGGCCGATGTTGTCGGGCACCGTGCGGGCGGTGTTGATGTCGTGGGTGACGATGAGGAAGGTCGCGTCGATCTGGGCGTTGAGGTCGACGATGAGCTGGTTGAGGAACGCGGTGCGCACGGGGTCGAGGCCGGAGTCGGGCTCGTCGAAGAGCACGATCTCGGGGTCGAGGACCAGGCCGCGCGCGATGCCCGCGCGCTTGCGCATGCCGCCGGAGATCTCACCGGGCAGCTTGTCCTCGGTGCCGATGAGGCCGACGAGGTCCATCTTCTCCATGACGATCGCGCGGATCTCCGACTCCGACTTCTTGGTGTGCTCGCGCAGCGGGAAGGCGATGTTGTCGTAAAGGTTCATCGAGCCGAACATCGCGCCGTCCTGGAACAGCACGCCGAAGAGCTTGCGGATCTCGTAGAGCTCGCGCTCGGAGCACGAGGCGATGTCGGTGCCCTCGATGATGATCGAGCCCCGGTCGGGCTTGAGCAGCCCGATCAGGGTCTTGAGGAAGACCGACTTGCCGGTGCCGGAGGGGCCCAGCATGACGCAGATCTCCCCGGCCGGGATGGTGAGCGTGACGTCGCCCCAGATGAGCTGCTTGCCGAACGACTTCGTGAGCTCGTTGACCTTGATCTCCACGCCCATGACGTGCATCTCCCCTCGACCGTCCGACCGCTGCCTCCGCGTGACGCGCGTCCCAATCCGCGCAGCACACTGATGAGTAACAACGGGGTTACCGCGGTGAGGTTACGCAATATTGTCACCTCCGTCACGGCGAACCCAGGAACCGAGACCGACCCGAGACCCGGTGCACGACCGTGCACCCGACCGGTCGGCACACCGGACCGGGCCCGCCTCGCGCGAGGGCGCCGGGCGCGACGGCGGAGACGTCGCGGAACGACGCTGGGGGCGACCCCGCGCACGTCGTGCGCGGAGCCGCCCCCAGCGGGTGCAGCGGTGCCGGCCGGGGCCGGCGGTGGCGTGACCGCAGGGGTCACGCCGAGGTCACTTCAGGGAGACGGTGGCCCCGGCGCCCTCGAGGGCCTCCTTGGCCTTGTCGGCGGTGGCCTTGTCGACCTTCTCGACGACGGCCTTCGGCGCGGCCTCGACCAGCTCCTTGGCCTCCTTCAGGCCGAGCGAGGTGAGGGCGCGCACCTCCTTGATGACGTTGATCTTCTTGTCGCCGGCAGCCTCGAGGATGACGTCGAACTCGTCCTGGGCCTCCTCGGCCGCACCGCCGGCGGCGCCGCCGGCAGCGGGGGCGGCGGCCACGGCGACCGGGGCCGCAGCGGTGACGCCGAAGGTGTCCTCGAACTGCTTCACGAACTCGGAGAGCTCGATGAGGGTCATCTCCTTGAACGCGTCGAGGAGCTCGTCGGTGGTGAGCTTCGCCATGGTGGCGGTTCCTTCCATTCGGTGGCTCGACGCTCGCGCGCCGGGCCGGGTTTCAGGTGGTGGGTAGCCGGAGCCGGATCCTGGACGGATCAGGCCTCGGTGGCGTCGCCCTCGTCAGAGGCGTCCGCGGCAGCGGGCGCCTCGTCGGCGGGGGCATCGGCGTCGGCCGGAGCCTCGGCCGGGGCCTCCTCGGCGGCGGCCGGCGTGCCGGCACCACCTGCGAGGATCGAGGGGTCCTGCTCGGCCTTCGCCTGGAGCGCACCCGCGACGCGGGCGGCCTGGGCGAGGGGGGCGTTGAGCAGGTAGACGGCCTGGCTGAGGCTGGCCAGCATGGCGCCGGCCATCTTGCCCAGGAGCACCTCGCGCGACTCGAGATCGGCCAGCTTGGCGATCTCGGCGGCGTCGAGGGGCTGTCCGTCGAGGACACCGCCCTTGATGATCAGGGCGGGGTTGGCCTTGGCGAAGTCACGCAGACCCTTGGCCGCCTCGACGACGTCGCCCTGGATGAAGGCGATCGCGGTCGGGCCGGCGAGCAGGTCGTCGAAGCCGGAGATGCCCACCTCGTTGGCGGCGATCTTGGCCAGCGTGTTCTTGACCACGGCGTAGTTGGCGTTCTCGCCGAGGGAGCGCCGCAGTTCCTGCAGCTGCTTCACGGTGAGACCGCGGTAGTCGGTCAGCACGGCGCCCGCGGCGTCGTTGAACGACTCCACGATCTCCGCGACAGCCGCCTGCCTGTCAGCTCGCGACATGGGTCTCCTTCCGATCTGGGAGACCACCGCCCGATCCCCGGAAAAGACGAACGCCCCGAGCGCAGGCTCAGGGCGGGGATCGTTGCGATCAGCTGCTCTGCATCCTGCGCGGGTCGTCCGCTCTCGCGGAGCCTTCGATCGTGCTGCTGGTGCGACACGACAACCGGCGGTCTCTGGTTACAAGGCAGGACAGTACGCCGCGCGGCGGGGCGCACCCAAATCGCGGGCGGCCCGCCGCTGCGCCGGCACCGCACCCCTCCCGACGCCGGCACCGCCACCCTCCCGCCACGGACCGCGCGTGCCCGCGGCCCGCGACGCTGGCAGGATCGGGGCATGACCCAGCGAGCCCCGCTCAGCACCCTGTCCGCCGACGACCTCGCGGCCTACCGCTCGGCACGCGCCGACGACTACGCCGCCCTCCAGGCCCGCGGCCTGAAGCTGGACCTGACCCGCGGCAAGCCGTCGAGCGAGCAGCTCGACCTCTCCGACCGGCTGCTCTCCCTGCCGACCACCACCACCGACCGGGCCGGCACCGACGTGCGCAACTACGGCGGTCTCGAGGGCCTCCTGGAGCTGCGTGAGATCTTCGCCGACCTCCTCGGCGTCGAGACCGCCCAGGTGCTGTGCCAGGGCAACTCCAGCCTGACCCTGATGCACCAGGTCGTCACCGACCTCCTGCTGTGGGGGGCGCCGGGCGTCGACCGCCCCTGGAAGGACGAGGAGGTCGTGAAGTTCGTCTGCCCGGTGCCCGGCTACGACCGCCACTTCTCCATGCTGGCCGACTTCGGCATCGAGATGGTGACGGTGCCGATGCACGAGGACGGCCCCGACGTCGACGCCGTCGCCGCCCTGGTCGCCGACGACCCGAGCGTCAAGGGGCTGTGGATCGTGCCCACCTACGCCAACCCCTCGGGCTCGGTGTGCTCCCAGGAGGTCGCGGCGCGACTCATGGCGATGCCGACCGCCGCGCCCGACTTCCGCGTCTTCTGGGACAACGCCTACGCGGTGCACCACCTCACCGACGCCGAGGTCAAGAGCGCCGACGCCTTCAGCCTCGCCGCCGCCTCCGGCCACCCCGACCGCCCGATCATGTTCGCCTCGACCTCCAAGATCACCTACGCCGGCGCCGGCGTCGCGGTCGTCGCGCTCTCGGAGGCCAACAAGGCGTGGTTCCTGCGCCACCTCGGCATGGCTTCCATCGGCCCCGACAAGGTCAACCAGCTGCGCCACGCCGAGTTCTTCGGCGACGCCGACGGGGTGCGCGCGCACATGCGCAAGCACCGCGAGATCATCGCGCCGAAGTTCGCCGCCGTCGACGCGGCCCTCACCGCCGAGCTCGAGGGCCTCGACGTCGCGGAGTGGACCCGACCCACCGGCGGCTACTTCGTCAACCTCGACGTGCTCGACGGCACCGCGTCGCGGGTGGTGGAGCTGGCGAAGGCGGCCGGCATCGCCCTGACCCCGGCAGGGGCGTCCTTCCCCCACGGCCGGGACCCCCGCGACCGCAACATCCGCCTGGCCCCCACCTTCCCCTCGCTGGGCGAGGTCGAGACCGCGATGGCCGGCGTCGCCACCTGCGTGGCGCTCGCGGCCGCCGAGTCGCTCAGCGGCTGAGCCGGCGCTCCCGGCGTACGACGAAGGCCCGGTGCCCCCTCGCGGGGGCGCCGGGCCTTCGTCGTCAGGCCGGTCGCGCGCCAGCGGCGCGCGGGACCGCAGCGCTCAGGCCGTGGCCTCGTCGTCGGAGGCGACGTTCTTCACGCGGTTCGGGTCGACCTGGACACCGGGGCCCATGGTCGTCGAGACGGTGACCTTCTTGATGTAGCGGCCCTTGGAGCTGGCGGGCTTGAGCCGCAGCACCTCCTCGAGCGCCGAGGCGTAGTTCTCGGCCAGCTGGGTCTCGGAGAACGAGGCCTTGCCGATGATGAAGTGCAGGTTGGCGTGACGGTCCACGCGGAACTCGATCTTGCCGCCCTTGATGTCGGTGACGGCCTTGGCCACGTCGGGGGTGACGGTGCCGGTCTTCGGGTTCGGCATGAGGCCGCGGGGGCCGAGCACGCGGCCGAGGCGGCCGACCTTGCCCATCATGTCGGGGGTCGCCACGACGGCGTCGAAGTCGAGCCAACCGCCGGAGACCTTCTCGATGAGGTCGTCGCCGCCGACGACGTCGGCGCCGGCCTCGCGGGCGGCCTCGGCCTTGTCGCCGTTCGCGAAGACGAGGACGCGGGCGGTCTTGCCGGTGCCGTGGGGCAGGTTGACCGTGCCGCGGACCATCTGGTCGGCCTTGCGGGGGTCGACGCCGAGGCGCATCACGACGTCGACGGTCTCGTCGAACTTCTTCTTGCTGGTGGTCTTGGCGATCTTGATCGCGGCCAGCGGGGCGTGGATCTCGTCCTTGTCGAACGACTCGGCCGCCGCGCGGTAGGTCTTGCTGCGCTGCATGTCTGGGTCTCTTTTCGTCGAATGCCAGGTGTGGTCAGGTGGGCCAGCGCGGCCCTGCCACGTGGTGCGTGGAGGTGGTGCGTCAGTCGGTGGTGATGCCCATGGAGCGGGCGGTGCCCTCGACGATCTTGATCGCGGCGTCGATGTCGTTCGCGTTCAGGTCGGGGAGCTTGGTCGTGGCGATCTCGCGCACCTGGTCCTTGGTCAGCTTGCCGACCTTCTCCTTGTGCGGGACGCCCGAGCCCTTCTTGAGGCCGGCGGCCTTCTTGATCAGTTCGGCGGCCGGAGGGGTCTTCGTGATGAAGGTGAAGGACCGGTCCTCGTAGATGGTGATCTCGACCGGGATCACGTTGCCGCGCATGGCTTCGGTCTGGGCGTTGTAGGCCTTGCAGAAGTCCATGATGTTGACACCGTGCGGACCGAGGGCGGTACCGACCGGCGGGGCCGGCGTCGCGGCGCCGGCCTGGAGCTGCACCTTGACCAGTGCGGCGATCTTCTTCTTCGGAGGCATCTCTACTTCTCTCTTCCGTGGTCATGACGGGGGCGGTCCCCCTGCCACATGTGCGTGGTGCTGGCCGCCTCGGGGGCGGCCGGGCCTCAGACCTTCTGGATCTGGCTGAAGCTCAGCTCGACCGGGGTCTCCCGGCCGAAGATCTCGACGAGGGCCTTGACCCTCTGCGACTCACCGTTGATCTCGGTGATCGTGGCGTGGAGCGTGGCGAACGGACCGTCGACCACCATGACGGAGTCGGACACGTCGAAGTCGGCGACCTCGACGGGCTTCTTCGCGGTGGTGGCGCTGCCGGGGGTCGAGGTGCCGGTCGCGACGGCCTCGGCCTCGGCGCGGGCCACGACGGCGGGGGCGAGCATGTCCTCGACCTCGCTCATGGTCAGCGGCACGGGCTGGTGGCTGTTGCCGACGAAGCCGGTGACCGACGGCGTGTGGCGCACGGCCGACCACGACTCGTCGGTGAGGTCCATGCGCACGAGGACGTAGCCCGGCAGGACGGTGCGTCGCACCATCTTGCGCTGGCCGTTCTTGATCTCCGCGACCTCCTCGGTGGGGACCACGATCTCGTGGATGTAGTCCTCCATGTTGAGGGAGATGATGCGGTTCTCGAGGTTGGACTTCACCCGGTTCTCCATGCCGGAGTAGGTGTGCACGACGAACCAGTCGCCGGGCTTGGCCCACAACTCGCGGCGGAAGCGCTCGAGCGGGTCGTCCTCGTCGGGCTCGTCACCGTCGGACCCGCCGTCGGCCTCATCGGCTGCGTCGGCCTCGGCGTCGTCACCGGGGAGGCCCTCGGAGTCGCTGGTGTCCTCGACCACGTCCACGGGCTCGGTCGCCTGGAGGGGCAGACCCAGCTCGTCGACGGCGCCGGGCGCCTCGTCGGGGTTGCCCGACGTCTCGAGGGCCGCGTCGGTCTCCTCGGTCTCGATCGAGTCGTGCTGCTCCGTCACAAGTGCTCCATCAGGTCTGTGTCTCGTCGTCGGCACGGCGTCGGCCGGTGCCGGGTGCCCGCCCCGGGGGGGCCGGCGGTGGGTGCGCGTCGCTACTGCGCGGCGTTGCCGGTGAAGACGGCGAACGCCAGGCGGCCCAGGCCGAGATCGAGGGCCGACACGAGCGCCATCATCACGAGGACGAACACCATCACCACGAAGAAGTAGGTGACCAGCTGCTCCTGGGTCGGGTAGACGACCTTGCGGAGCTCGGCGACGACCTGGCGGTAGAACGTCGGCAGGCTCGTGCGCTTCGCGGTGCTGCTGTCGCCCGGGTCGCGGACCGCCTTGCTGTCCGACACGACCGTCACCTCTCCTCGTTGAGTCCGACCGGTCGGGTCCGACCGGTTGTCCTGCAGGGCACGAGGGACTTGAACCCCCAACCTTCGGTTTTGGAGACCGATGCTCTGCCAGTTGAGCTAGTGCCCTCCGGCGGACCGCGGGCATGCCGAAGCATGTGGACAGACCGCCAGTCGAGAACTCTACGCACTGCACCCGGCAGGCGCCAAAAACCGGTCCGGGCGCCCTGGGCGACCAGCCCTACGATGGCCGGCGTGCGCGACCTCCAGGCCCTGCCCAAGGCCCACCTCCACCTGCACTTCACGGGGTCGATGCGCCACGCCACGCTCCTGGAGCTGGCCGAGCGCGACGGCATCGCACTGCCCGACTCCCTGGTGGAGGACTGGCCGCCCCGGCTGAGCGCCGCCGACGAGAAGGGGTGGTTCCGCTTCCAGCGGCTCTACGACGTCGCGCGCTCGGTGCTGCGCACCGAGGCCGACGTGCGCCGGCTCGTGCGCGAGGCCGCGGAGGACGACGTGCGCGACGGCGGCCGGTGGCTGGAGATCCAGGTCGACCCGAGCGGCTACGGCGCCCGCTTCGGCGGCATCACCGCCTTCACCGACCTGGTGCTCGACGCCGTGGCGGAGGCCTCGCGCGCCACGGGCCTGGGCATCGGCGTGGTCGTCGCCGCCAACCGCACCCGCCACCCGCTCGACGCCCGCACCCTGGCCCGGCTCGCCGCGCAGTACGCCGGGCGGGGCGTGGTCGGCTTCGGGCTCTCCAACGACGAGCGCCGCGGGGTGACCGAGGACTTCGGCCCGGCCTTCGCCATCGCCCGCCGCGCCGGCCTCCTGCTCGCCCCCCACGGTGGGGAGCTGCTGGGGCCGGCCTCGGTGCGCCGCTGCCTCGACGCCCTGGGGGCCGACCGCCTGGGCCACGGCGTGCGCTCGGCCGAGGACCCGCGCCTGCTCGACGAGCTGGTCGCGGCCGGTGTGGCGCTGGAGGTCTGCCCGGTCTCCAACGTCGCCCTGGGCGTCTACAGCGACCTCACCTCGGTGCCGCTGCCCACCCTGCTGGCCGCCGGCGCCCAGGTCGCCCTCGGCGCCGACGACCCGCTCCTCTTCGGCTCGCGCCTGGCCGGGCAGTACGCCACGATGCGCGCCGCCCACGACCTCGACGACACCCGGCTGGCCGACCTGGCCCGGATGTCGCTGCGGGCCTCCCGGGCTCCCGACGACCTGCGTGAGCGCGCGCTCGCCGAGGTCGACGACTGGCTGCGGGCCCCTGCGCCCTAGGCTCCCGCGCCCGGCACCCGGTCGGCTGCTCCCGGCCACCCGGTCCCGATCGCCGCGGCGGCCCCCGCGAACGCGCCCCGGGTGGGAGGATCGCCCCGTGAGCGACCCCGACGAGACGATGCCCCCCACGCACCAGCCCTACGGCGGCGCCGGACGGTCAGGCGACGCTCCGGCGTCCGGGCAGGGCCAGCCGCCCGAGCCGCAGGCCCCCTACGGGCAGGCCTCCTCCCAGCAGGGCCCCTACGGCCAGCAGCCCTACGGCCAGCCCTACGGACAGCAGCCCTGGGCAGGCCAGCCCTACGGGTACGCGGCCCCGACGACCACCCACCCGCAGGCCAACACCGCCCTCGTGCTCGGCATCGTGGCGATCGGCGGCATGTTCGTGTGCGGCCTGCCCGTGCTGGTGTCGCCCTTCGCGTGGTACGTCGGGGCGAGGGCCAAGCGGGAGATCGAGGCCGAGCCGGGCCGCTGGAGCGGGCGCAGCGAGGCCAACACCGGCATGGTCCTGGGCATCGTCGGCACCGCGCTGCTCGCGCTGGGCGTGCTCGCGGCGGTGCTGCTGGTCACGCTCGCGGTCGCCGGCTCCTCGGTCTGAGGACCCGGTCCGGGGTCACAGCGAGCAGCCCACCAGCACCGGCTCGTTGACCAGGCGTACGCCGAAGCGCGCCTCGACGCCGTCGCGGACCTCGCGGGCCAGCGCCAGGACGTCGGCCGCCCGCGCCGCACCGCGGTTGGTGACGGCGAGCGTGTGACGCGTCGACAGCGTCGCGGGGCCCGAGCCGTGGCCCTTGCCGAAGCCGGCCTGCTCGATCAGCCAGGCCGCCGACGTCTTGACGCGACCGTCGGGCTGCGGCCAGGCCGGGGCGCCCTCGGGGAGGTCGCCGGGGGCCACGACGGGGTTGGTGAAGAACGAGCCCGCGCTCCACGTGTCGTGGTCGGCGGCGTCGAGCACCATGGCCTTGCCGCGGCGCAGTCCGAGCACGGCCGCGCGCACGTCGGCGAGCGGGGCGCGCTGGCCGACCTCCACGCCGAGGGCGCGCGCCAGCTCGGCGTACCGGACCGGCTCGCCGAGGGTGCCGACGCGCAGCTGGAAGGTCACGCTGAGCACGACGAAGCGCCCGGGCTCGGTCTTGAAGCGGGAGTGGCGGTAGCCGAAGCCGCACTCGGCGTTGGCCAGCGTGAGGACCCGGGAGTCCACCCGGTCCCAGACGCGCACCGAGGCGATGGTGGAGGCGACCTCCTGGCCGTAGGCGCCGACGTTCTGGATCGGGGTGGCGCCGACCGCGCCGGGGATGCCGGCGAGGGCCTCGATGCCCGCCCACCCGGCCTCGACGGCACGGGCGACGAGGGCGTCCCAGCCCTCCCCCGCGGCGACCTCGACCATGACCCCGCCGCAGGCGGCGGCCTCCTCGGGGTCGACGTCGGGCCGCACCCCACGGGTGGCGACGGCGACGACCGTGCCCGCGAAGCCCTCGTCGGCGACGACCAGGTTGCTCCCGCCGCCGAGCACGAGCACCGGGGTGGCGTCCGCATCGGCCTCGCGCACGGCGGCGAGGAGCTCCTCCTCGGTGGTCGCGGTGACGAAGCGCTGCGCCGGACCCCCGACGCGCAGGGTGGTGTGGTCGGCCAGCCGCTCGCTCATGCGCGCACGACGGCACGGGGCATGCCGAGCACCTTCGTGCCCCCGCAGGTGACCTCGAGGGCGAGGGTGACCAGACCGTCGTCGACCTCCTTGACGCTCGCGCCCACCACGACCTCGACCCCGTCCTCGTCGTCGGGCACGACGACCGGCTGGGTGAACTTGCAGCCCAGCTCGACCACCTCGGCGCCGTCGGTCCAGTCGGCCACCGCCCGCGCGGCGAGGGCCATCGTGAACATGCCGTGCGCGATGACCCCCGGCAGACCCACCGACGTCGCGACGCGCTCGGACCAGTGGATCGGGTTGAAGTCGCCGCTGGCGCCGGCGTAGCGGACCAGGTCGGCACGGGTCACGGAGAAGGTGCGCGGCTCCAGCACGGCGCCCTTCACCAGGGCACCCGCCCCCGGCACCGCGCTCACGCCTCGCCCCGGTGGACGAGGGTGGCGGTGGCGGTGCAGACGAGCGCACCGTCGGCGTCGGAGATGTCGCTGCTGGTGCCGATGATGTCGTTGCCGCCGATCTGGCGCAGCGTCGCCACGGTCAGCGTCGCGGTGAGCACGTCGCCGGCGACCACCGGGCGGGCGTAGGTGAAGCGCTGCTCGCCGTGGACGATGCGGCGCAGCTCGACCTGCTCGGCCTCGAGGAAGTCGTTCATGGCGTCGAAGGCGAGCACGATCGGGAACGTCGCGGGGGCCGGGCCACCCTCCCAGGAGCCGCCCGAGGCCTCCGCGAACGCCCGGAGGCGCTCCTCCGAGACCGGGTAGGGCCGTGTGGGCGGGTAGGCACGACCGACGAGCGAGGAGTCGACTGGCATGCTCCCCAACCTAGTCGCAGCCGACGGCCGGGACGACGCGGCGTGGCCCTGGAGGGCGGCCCGTGGAAAGCAGACGACCCGCCCGGTGGAACCGGGCGGGTCGTGGAGCGTCGAGGACGCGGCGTCAGCGGGTCTCGCGGTGAGCCTGGTGCTGACGGCAGCGGGGGCAGAACTTCGCCAGCTCGAGCCGGTCGGGGTCGTTGCGGCGGTTCTTCTTGGTGATGTAGTTGCGCTCCTTGCACTCGACGCAGGCGAGCGTGATCTTGGGGCGAACGTCGGAGCTCTTGCTGGCCACGGGAAGTCCTTGCGGGTCGTCGATGGGTGCGGAGATTGGTAGCGGGAGCGGGACTCGAACCCGCGACACCACGATTATGAGTCGTGTGCTCTAACCACCTGAGCTACCCCGCCACACGGGCAGGAGTGCGCCCCCCAGAGTAGCCCGGGGGGCGTCACGCCTGTGCCAGAGCCCCTTTACGGAATCGAACCGTAGACCTTCTCCTTACCATGGAGACGCTCTGCCGACTGAGCTAAAGGGGCAACGACCGAGAACCATACACACGCCGGGCGGGATCGAAAAATCGGCCCGCAACGACGCTCAGGACACGGCCCCGGGAGCCGCTCCGGGCCCCCTCACGGAGGCGAACGGGCGGGCCTGCTCGAGCTCCAGCGACAGCTCGAGCAGCAGGGCCTCGCGCCCCGCGCCGGCGGACAGCACGACCCCCTGCGGGAGCCCCGAGGAGGTGGTCGCCAGGGGCAGCGACACCGACGGGTCGCCGGTGACGTTCTGCACCGGGGTGAAGGCCACCCAGGCCAGCAGCCGCTCCACGATCGTGGCGTGGTCGAGGGTCGGTGACAGGTGGCCCAGGAGCGGCGTCTCGTGGGCCACGGTGGGGGTCAGCAGGACGTCGTGACGGGCGAAGAAGGCCGCGGAGCGGTCGGGGGCCCGGCGCATCCGCAGCAGTGCCGCGGGCAGGTGGTGCACGTGGCGCCGCAGGTGCCGGTCGAGCCCGCGGGTGAGGTGGTCGAGCCGCTCGGGGTGCCAGTCGCGGCGGTGGACCAGGCGGCCGGTGCGGACCACGGCGGAGGCGAGGAAGGCCCAGTAGAGCAGGAAGTCGTCGGGGAGGGACGCGTCGGCGGGCACCTCGGCGACCTCCTCGACGTGGTGGCCGAGGTCCTCGAGGAGCGCGCCCACGCCCCGGGTCAGCGCCGCGACCTCGGGGCTGGCGCCGTGGCGCAGGCCGGTGGTGTTCAACGCCACACGCAGCCGGGCACGACCGGGGCGGGTGATGTCGCCCACGGGCGGGAGGTGGAGCGCGCGGTAGACCCGCTCGGCCTCGCGGAGGAAGGCGGCGGTGTCGCGCACCGAGCGCGTCAGCACCCCGTCGCTGACGATGCGCACGGGCATGTCGCGGTGCACGCGGTCCTGGGCCAGCCGGTCGCGCGTGGGCTTGAGGCCGACCAGGCCGTTGACCGAGGCGGGGATGCGGATGGAGCCGCCTCCGTCGTTGGCGTGGGCCAGCGGCACCGCCCCTGCGGCCACGAGCGCGGCGGCGCCGGCCGACGAGGCCCCGGCCGGGTGGTCGGTGGACCAGGGGCTGCGCACGGGCCCCAGACGGGGGTGCTCGGCGACCGCGTTGAAGCCGAACTCCGAGAGCCGGGTCTTGCCCAGCACGACGAGCCCCGTCGCACGGACCATCCGGGCCACGTCGCCGTCGCGCCTCGCCACCGGCGCGGTGTAGGCCTCGGTGCCGTCGCCCGTGGGCATCCCCGCCGCCGCGACGTTGTCCTTGAGGTACGTCGGCACCCCGGCGAAGAAGCCCGGCCGGGGGTCGAGCGCCTCGGTGCGGGCCCGGTCGTGGGCGGCGTGGGCGACCGCGCCGAGGACCGGGTCGACCCGCTCCACCCGGGCGATGGCCGCGTCGACGACCTCGCGCACCGAGACCTCGCCGCTGTGCAGCGCGGCGACCAGGCCGACGGCGTCGTGGTCGGCCAGGGCGTCGTCGGTGAAGGCGTGCACGCGCATGCCGGGACGCTACTGCGTGACCTCGCCCCTGCGGTGGCAACCGAGCAGGTGGGGGTCGAAGACGCCGACGGCCTCCATGAGGGCGAACATCGTGGTCGGCCCGACGAAGGCGTAGCCGTGCCGCTTCAGCGCCTTCGACAGCGCCGTGGACTCCGGCGAGGTGGTCTGCTGCTCCCCGGTGTGGTGCGGGGCCGGAGGAGCCTGCGGAGCGTGCTCGAGCACCAGCGCCTCCAGGCCGCCGGAGGAGCGCAGCGCGACCGTCGCCGCGGCGTTGGTGAGCGCGGCCTCGATCTTGCGGCGGTTGCGCACGATGCGGGCGTCGGCCATCAGTCGCTCGGTGTCGGCGGCGTCGAGGGCGGCCACCCGCTCGGCGTCGAAGCCGAGGAACGCCTCGCGGAAGGCCGGGCGCTTGGCCAGGATCGTCGACCACGAGAGGCCCGACTGGAAGGCCTCCAGCGTGAGCCGCTCGAAGTACGCCGACTCCCCGGACACCGGCCGACCCCACTCCTGGTCGTGGTAGTCGCGCATCGTGCCGGGCGCACCCGCCCACGGGCACCGTGCCACGCCGTCCTCCCCCACGACGGGCCCCACCCCGGTGCCGCTCACCGGCGCTCGCGCAGCCGCACCCGCGGCAGGTCGGGGGCCGGGATCGGCGCCAGCGACTCACCGAGCACGACGCCGAAGGGACCGTCGACGGCGTGGTCGGGGGAGCCGTCGGCGCCCGCGCCGGCCTCGACCTGGGCCTGCCAGGCCGCGCGGTGGGCGACGACCTCGTCGTGGTCGCGGCCCACGAAGTTCCACCACATCACGATGGCCTCCCCGAAGGGCGGGCCGCCGAGCACCAGCAGGCGCGCCCCCTCGGCGCCGGCGTGCAGGGCCAGGACGCCCGCTCCCGGTGGCACGTAGGCGAGCTCGTGGGCCTCGACCGCCTCCCCCGCCGCGTGGACCGAGCCGGTGTCGACGAGCACCCCGTGCTCGAAGGAGGGGTCGACGTCGAGGTCGAGCCGCGCCCCGGGCTCCAGCAGCAGCTCGGCGCCCAGCAACGGGGTGTGGGTGGACACCGGGGAGGTCTCTCCCAGCAGCGACCCGAGGAACACCCGGGCCACCCAGCCGTCCCCGGTGCGCGGTGCGGGTGCGTGGTGGTCGAAGGCGGGGTCGACGAAGCGGGCGCCGTCGGGCAGGGCCACCCACAGCTGCGCGCCGTGGAGGGTGGTCGTGCCGGGGGGCGACACCTCGGAGTGGCTGATGCCCCGGCCGGCGGTCATGAGGTTGAGCTCCCCGGGGCGCACCATCGCGGCCGTGCCGAGGCTGTCGCGGTGCTGCACCTCGCCGGTGAACAGCCAGCTCACGGTCTGCAGGCCGGTGTGGGGGTGGGGTGCGACGACCATGCCGCCGGTGGAGGCGACGTCGTCGGGCCCGTAGTGGTCGAGGAAGCACCACGCGCCGATGAGGGAGCGCCCTCGCTGGGGCAGCGTGCGTCGCACCGTCATGCCGCGCGGGCCACCGAGCGGCACCAGCCGCGGGGCGACGACCTCCACGGTCGTCGACCCCGCGGCGCAGGTGACCTCGTCGGGGCGCTCCTCGAGGTTGCTCACCGCTGCTCCGTCCTGGGCCGGGCCGGTCAGGAGAGCTGGTCGGGCTCGACCCAGTGCTTGCCCTCGTCGTCGGCGTCGACGCTGGGGTCGAAGAGCACCCCGGCGTTGCTGTTGATCTCGTCGCCGGCGACCGCGTCGGTGGGCCGCAGCGTGACGATCACGGACTTGAAGGCCGGCTGGTTGCTGCCGAGCGCCTTGGACTCCAGCGGGACCAGGGGGTTGGTCTCGGGGTAGTAGGCCGCCGCGCAGCCGCGGGGCTGCTCGTAGGAGACGACCCGGAAGGCCGGGGCCTCGCGCCGCGAGCCGTCCTCCCACTCGCTGCACAGGTCGACCATCTGGCCGTCGACCAGGCCCAGCTCGGTGATGTCCTCGGGGTTGACGAACACCACGCGGCGACCGTTCTTCACGCCGCGGTAGCGGTCGTCGAGACCGTAGATCGTGGTGTTGAACTGGTCGTGCGAGCGCATGGTCTGCAGCACCAGCCGGCCCTGCGGCACCTCGAGGATCTCGGTGGGGATCGCGGTGAAGACGGCCTTGTCGACCTTCGTGGGGAAGGTGCGGGAGTCGCGCGGCGGGTGCGGCAGGACGAACCCGCCGGGCTGGGCGACCTTCTCGTCGTAGGACTCGCACCCGGGCACGACGCGCGCGATGCGGTGGCGGATCTCGCTGTAGTCGGAGCGGAACGCGTCCCAGGGGAGGTCGTGGCGCTCGCCGATGGTGGCCTGGGCCATCGAGCAGATGATGTCGACCTCGCTGCGCAGGTGCTCCGAGGCCGGCTTGAGCGGGCCCTTGGAGGCGTGCACGGCCGACATCGAGTCCTCGACGGTGATGCGCTGCTCGCGGCCGCCGGTGTGGTCCTTCTCGCTGCGGCCCAGCACGGGGAGGATGAGGGCCTCGGTGCCGTGCACGACGTGCGAGCGGTTGAGCTTGGTCGAGACGTGCACGGTCAGGTCGGCGTTGCGCATGGCCGCCTCCGTGACCGTGGTGTCCGACATCGCCGAGACGAAGTTGCCGCCCATGCCGAAGAAGACCTTGATCTTGCGGTCGCGCAGCTCGCACACGGCGGCCACCGCGTCGACGCCGTGCTCGCGCGGCGGGTCGAAGCCGAACTCCGCCTGGAGGGCGTCGAGGAAGTGCGCCGGCGGGCGCTCCCAGATGCCCATCGTGCGGTCGCCCTGCACGTTGGAGTGCCCGCGCACCGGGCACAGACCCGCACCGGGCTTGCCGATGTTGCCCTGCAGGAAGGCGAGGTTGGAGATCTCCTTGACCGTGGCCACGCCGTTGCGGTGCTGGGTGATGCCCATGGCCCAGCAGATCGTGGTGGCGTCGGACTCGGCGAACATCCGCGCGGCCGCCTCGATCTGCTCACGGCTCAGGCCGGTGGCGCGCAGGACGAGGTCCCAGTCGAGCGCGCGGGCGGTCTCGGCCCAGGCCTCGAAGCCGGTGGTGTGGCGCTCGATGAAGTCGTGGTCGAGGGCGTCCCACTCCAGGAGCAGCGAGCCGATGGCCTGGAAGAGCGCCTGGTCGCCGTTGATCTTGACCGGCAGGTGCATGTCGGCGATCTCGGTGCCGTTGAGCGCCATGCCCTTGGGCGTCTGGGGGTTCTTGAACCGCACCAGGCCGGCCTCGCGCAGCGGGTTGATCGCGAGGATCTTCGCGCCGTTCTTCTTGGCGATCTCCAGCGCGCTGAGCATGCGCGGGTGGTTGGTGCCGGGGTTCTGGCCGGCGATCACGATGAGCTTCGCGACGTGGATGTCCTCCAGGCTGACCGAGCCCTTGCCGATGCCGATCACCTCGGCCAGGCCGACCGAGGTCGACTCGTGGCACATGTTGGAGCAGTCGGGGAGGTTGTTGGTGCCGAAGGCGCGCACGAAGAGCTGGTAGGCGAACGCCGCCTCGTTGGAGGTCTTGCCCGAGGTGTAGAACACCGCCTCGTCGGGGCTGTCGAGGCCCTTGAGGTGGCCGCCGATGAGGGCGAAGGCGTCGTCCCAGCTGATCGGCTCGTAGTGGGTGCCGCCGGCCCGCACGACCATCGGCTCGGTGAGGCGACCCTGCTGGCCCAGCCAGTAGTCGGTGCGCTCGCGCAGCTCGGCCAGGGGGTGGGCGGCGAAGAACTCCCGGCCGATGGTGCGCTTGGTGGCCTCCTCGGTGACCGCCTTGGCGCCGTTCTCGCAGAACTCGGCGGTGTGGCGGTGCGACGGGTCGGGGTCGGGCCACGCGCAGCCCTGGCAGTCGAAGCCGTCGGCCTGGTTGAGCTTGAGGAGCGTCTGCGCGGTGCGCACGACACCCATCTGCTCGATGGAGCGCTTCATGGAGACCGCGACCGCGGTCTTGCCGGCAGCGGCGTGGGCGGTGCCGCCGACCTCGAGGTCGGATTCGTCGATGTCGTGGCGGGGGGCGGTGCGGCTCATGGGCACCATCATGCTCCGGCGCACCAGCGCCACCACACCTGCCCGGGTGGCAGACCTGGCTCGCGCCCGCACCGCGCCGCTAGATTGCGGGCCCCGAGGTGTGCGAGCACCCACCGAGCCCCACCCAGGAGAGACCATGTCGTCCTACGACCCGCCGAACCCCCCGAACCCGCAGGACCCCTACGGCCAGCAGGGCGCCGGCCAGCCCGGCTACGGCGCCCCGCAGTACGGCGCACCCCAGTACGGGGCTCCCCAGTACGGCGCGCCGCAGTAAGGCGGCCAGCCGGGCGGCCCGGTGCCCGCGGGTCTGCTCGAGCGCTTCCTGGCCCGGCTCATCGACGGCGTGCTGATGGGCATCGTCAGCTTCATCATCGGCCTGGTCTTCGGCGGCGCCGTGGTCGCCACCGGCGGCACCGGCACCGACGGCCAGAGCTACGCCGCCGCCGCGGCCGCCACCGTGCTCGGCGTCATCGTCAACCTCGCCTACTTCGGCTTCCTGGAGTCCTCCCGCGGCGCCACGCTGGGCAAGCAGCTGCTCAAGCTGCGCGTGGTCGCCCCCGAGGGCGGCAACCCGACCCTCGCCACCGCGGTGAAGCGCAACATCTTCCTCGCCTTCGGCCTGGCCGGGCTGGTCCCGTTCCTCGGGATCATCGGCAGCCTCGCGACCCTCGTGGCCGTCATCGTCATCGCCGTGCAGATCAACGGCGACAAGGCCCAGCGCCAGGGCTGGCACGACAAGTTCGCCGGCGGCACCCACGTGGTCAAGGTCGGCTGACCCGACAGCACCCGGCAGTACCCGGCAGCACCCAGCAGCACCCAGCAGCACCCAGCAGCACCGCCTCGGGGCGGGTCAGGCCGACAGCCTGGCCCGCCCCGACACGCGTGCGTGCACGGTGAGCATCGCGTCGACCGCCTGCGGCCAGGTGAAGAGCTCGGCGCGGGCCCGGGCGCCCGCCCGGCGCGCACCCTCCGGCCGGGCGGCGAGCTCCAGCACCGCGTCGGCCAGGGAGGCGGCGTCGGGCGCACCCCAGGTGCCCGAGGCGGCGTCGACCAGCTCGCGGGCGCCACCGCGGTCGGCGGTGACGACCGGGGTGCCGCAGGCCAGGGCCTCGAGCACGGCCAGCCCGAAGGTCTCCCCCGGGCACACCGACAGGGCGACGTCGGCCGCAGCCAGCCGACCGGCGACCTCGGCGCGACCGGCGACGTAGCCGTGCAGGCGCACCGGCGCGGCGCCCGCCAGCGCCTCCAGCTCGTCGCGGTGCGGGCCCTCGCCGTAGACGTCGAGACGCACGGGCACCCCGCGACGGTGGAGCTCCACGGCGGTGGCGACGGCCAGGTGCGGCGACTTCTCCCGCGAGAGCCGGCCGACGTGCACCAGGCGCAGCTCACGCCCCGCCGTCGGGCGCGACGGGTCGGGGCGGAAGGTCGCGAGGTCGACCCCGAGCGGCACCTGCGCGACAGGGCAGCCGGCGGCCGCGGCGACCTGCGCGAACTCGCGGCGCGCGTAGTCGGAGGTCACCACGAGGGTGTCGACACTGCGCACGAGCAACCGGTTGAGCACGCGCACCGAGGCCTTGGCCCCGAGGTCGAGGCCCGTGCGCAGGGCGAGCATGTCGTCGAGGCGCTCGTGGGAGAAGAGCACGCTGCCGACCCCACGGCGACGGGCCCAGCGCGCCACGGGCAGCAGCGTCGTCTTGTCGCTGAGCTCCACCGAGGTGGGCGCGAAGTCCTCCAGCACGTCGGTGACGCGCCAGGGCTCGACGATCAGGCGGTAGCCGCCACCGACACGCGGCGCGCGCAGCTGCACGACGTCGCCCTCCGGGGTCTCGGTGCGGGCGTCGACCGGGCCCGGCACGACGAGCAGCCGTCGCGCGCCGGCCGCGGCGTACCCCTGTCCGAGCGCGGCGACGGCGGTCCGCATGCCGCCGGAGGAGGGGCCGATGAAGTTGGCCAGCTGGGCGATGCGCACGCGGGTCACCGTGGCGGCACGCGGTGAACGGACGGCGACGTCGCCGTGGCCCCGGTGTGGCCGGCTCCGGCCCTCTAGGCTGCCGGTCGTGCCCGCACCGTGGACCCACGCCCTCGCCGACGCGGTCGTGAGCGACCCCGCCCTCCCCCCGTCGTACGACGAGCGCCTCGGCTCCCTGCCGGGCGCAGCGCTCGTCGCCGACACCGACCTGCCGCGGCTGACGCTGCCGCAGGAGGGCCGGCTCGCCGTGGCAGTCGCGGTCACCGGCGGGGCCGGCCAGCTGGCCGGTCCGGCCGGGTGGTGCGCACGCCGGCCGCAGGTGGGCCTGACGAGGCTGGCGGTGACGCTGCGCGACCTCGACGACCTGGCCGGCAACGCCCGCCGGGTCGTCGCCGCGGTCGACGCGGCGCGCGGGGAGGGCGCCCTCGCCGACGACGTCGTCGTGCAGGTGGGCGTGCCGGCGGGCCACCTCGGCCCCACCGGCCCCACGACCGCCTGGCTGGCGGCGCTCGACGAGCTGGCCGCCGCCGAGCTCGGCCTGCTGCTGCCCGCCGCCACCGAGCCCGGGCTGCTCGCGGCGCTGGTCGACGCCGCCCTCGACCGCGAGACCCCGTGGCACGCCACCGGCGCCGGCGCCGCACCGGTGCCCGCCCCCGGCCCGCTGGCGCTGCTCGGGGCCACCCGGCTGGCCTTCGACGGCGCCTCGCGCGGCGAGGTCGTCGAGGCGCTCACGACGGCCGACGCGGCCGCGCTGGTCGGCCTGGACGGGCTCGCGGGGGCCCGACGCTGGCTGACCGGCGCCGACCTGGCCTCCCCCACCGAGGTCGAGGCCCTCGGCGCGGCGCTGCGCGAGCTGGGCGTGGCGCTGTGAGCCCTGTGAGCCCCGACGGCGCCGGGGACGGCGCGACGGACGGCTTCGGCCTCGACCACCTGCCCTACGGCGTCTTCTCCCGCGACGGCGGTCCGCGCCGCGTCGGGGCGCGGCTGGGCGACCGGGTGGTCGACCTGGCCGAGGCCACCGGGCGTCCCGAGCTCGCGACGGCGTCGCTCCACGCGCTGATGGCCCTGGGGCCGGCGGTGTGGGCCGAGACCCGGGAGCAGGTGCGCGACCTGGCCGCCACCGGGGTCGCGCCCTCCCACGACCTGGCCGACGTCGTGCTGCACCTGCCCTTCGAGGTGGCCGACCTGGTGGACTTCTACGCCTCCGAGCACCACGCCACCCGCGTGGCGGAGATCCTGCGGCCCGGTCAGGACCCGCTGCCCCCGCAGTGGCGCCACCTGCCGGTGGGATACCACGGCCGCGCGGGCACCGTGGTCGTCAGCGGCACCCCGGTCGTCCGCCCCCGCGGCCAGGGTCGTCCCTCCCGCGAGGAGCCCGACCGGCCGGCCTTCGGCCCCACGCAGCGCCTGGACCTCGAGGCCGAGCTCGGCTTCGTGGTCGGCGTCCCGAGCGCCCTGGGGAGCACGGTGGGCGTGGACGCCCTGGCCGACCACGTCTTCGGCGTCGTGGGCGTCAACGACTGGTCGGCGCGCGACCTCCAGGCGTGGGAGTACGTGCCGCTCGGTCCGATGCTCGGCAAGTCCTTCGCCACCTCGGTCTCGGCGTGGGTGACCCCGCTGGCGGCGCTCGACGCGGCCTGGTGCGACCTCCCGGGCCAGGAGCCCGCCCCGCTGCCGCACCTGCGCCACGCCGACGGCTCCACCCCGCGGGGGCTCGACGTCGAGGTCGAGGTCGAGGTGGCGGGCACGGTGGTGAGCCGGCCGTCGTACGCCACGACCTACTGGGCGCCCGCGCAGATGCTGGCCCACCTGACCTCCAACGGCGCCGCGCTGCGCACCGGCGACCTGTTCGCCTCGGGCACGATCAGCGGCCCCGGTGACGACGAGCGGGGCTGCCTGCTCGAGCTGACCCGGGGCGGGCGCGTGGAGGGCGCGGGGCGCGGCTTCCTCGAGGACGGCGACGAGGTGGTGCTGCGCTACTCCGCGCCGTCGACCACCGGCGGTCGGATCACGCTCGGCGAGGTGCGCGGCACCGTCGCTCCCGCCGCGGGCTGAGCGCCCGACGCGGGCCCCGCACCCCGGGCGGGCGCGCGCGCCGGGCTGGCGTGGGCGATGCGCCCGAGCCGGGCGCGGGCGCGGCGGGTGAGCAGGAGCACCGGCAGCAGCGCCGCCACGAGCAGGCAGCCCAGCACGATCGCCAGGTAGGCGCCGTGCAGCGAGGAGTCGAGGGGGGCGACCAGCCCGAGCACGGTGGAGGCCGCGAGCAGCGCGACCATCCCGAGCCGGTCGAGGCGCAGCACGGCGAGGAAGGGTGCGGCCCACAGGAAGTACCACAGGTGCACGACGGGGCCGAGGACCACCGTGGCCCCGACCACCAGGGCCACCGTGGCCACCGCCGAGGCGCGGTCGCCCGCGGGCCGGCGCAGCAGCGCCCACAGGCCCAGCAGCAGGGCGGCCAGCGTGCCCGCCGTGCGCAGCACGTCGACGAGGTCCAGCGGGCCCGGGCCGAGCCCGACCAGTCCGGCGACACGGTCGAGCGCGCCGCCCACCAGCGTGGTCGACGACAGCGGGGTGCTCACGGTGCCCGGCACCCCGAGCGCGGCGACCCACCCCAGACCGAGCCCCGTGACGGCGCCGAGCCCCACCAGCACGCCGACCGCGACGCCGGCCACCGCCGCGGCGCGGCGCACCCGCTCGAGCGCCCCCGCGGCCGCGGGCAGCCCGACCAGGACGACGCCCAGGCACACCAGGCCGCCCGGCACCTTGACCGCGGCGGCGAGACCGCCCAGCACCGCACCGGCCGCCCAGCCGTGCTCGGCGGCCACCACCAGCGCCGCGGCCATCAGGCCGACCATCAGCAGGTCGTTGTGCAGGCCTCCCACGCCGTTGGCCAGCATCAGCGGCGACACGAGCACCACCGCGCTGGCCAGGGCGGGGTCGACCCCGCTCCAGCGGGCCAGCCGCGGCACCGCCCAGGCCAGCAGGAGCAGCCCCACCAGCGCCACGCCCCGGTGGGCGACCACCAGCACCCACGGGTTGCCGGTGTGGGCGGCGGCGAGGTCGCCCAGGGCGAGCGGCAGCGGCCCGTAGGGCGCCGGGGTGTCGAGCCACATCGGGTCGACGGCCTCGACCACCGGGCCCGAGAGCACCGACGGGCCGTGCTCGTAGGGCGAGAGCCCGAGGTGGGCCAACGTGCCCTGGGCGGCGTAGGACCAGCCGTCGCGGGAGAACAGGGGCGGTGCGAGCACCAGCGGTGCCGACCAGACCACGCACGCGTGGCGCACCAGCGCCAGCCGGTCGGCGGTGCTCTCACCCGTGGGGCAGCGCGACGCGACGGCACAGGCGCAGCCAGGAGGCGGCGAGCAGCCCCAGACCGGTGAGCACCACGGCCAGGCCGAGCATGCGCCCGGCCGGGTGCGCGCGCAGCGCCACCAGCGCGTCGGCGTCGAGCACGGGCGAGCTGGCCGGCAGCGTCGAGACCACCAGGCCCCCCAGGAGCACGAGCAGGCTGCCGGCGAGCCCTCGAGTCAGCACCAGCGCAGGCTAGGGAGCCCGGAGGGCCGCCGCCCGCACACGGGTCGACCCCGCGAGGAGCGGTCGGTGAACGTCAGCCGAACTCGCTCCCCGCGGGGTCGCCGGGGGTCCTGCGTGGTCGAGCGGGTGGTGCGGGTCGTGCAGGTGGGACCGGGGGTCAGCGACCCGCCGGCACCGGGGCCTCGGTGAGGACGACGTAGAACGGCTTGCGGGTGCCGTCGGTGGTGACGGAGCCGTCGCTGTTGCGCGGGGAGACCACGAAGCTCTGGGCGTTCTGGGCGCCGGTGGGCGCGCAGTTGGTCGGACCCGAGGGCGGGGTGGTCGGCGCGCCGACGTTGCAGCGGCTGACCGAGATCTCGCCGGAGAACTCCGGGTTGGCGTCGGCGCCGGGCGCACGGCCGGTGGTCACGCCGTCGCCGTTCTGGTCCACCGTGTTCTGCAGGGAGATCGTGGCGACCAGGCCGCTGTCGGAGATGTCGTCGCCGGCGCTGATGTAGACGTTGCCGTTGGCGCGCAGGCTGTTGTCGGGCGAGCCGGCGGGCGCGGTGTTGGGGAGCGTGGGGTAGGCCGCCACGATCGAGAAGCCGCCCGACTGGTCCACGATGCTGCCGTCGGCGCCCACGAGCACCCAGCGGCCCGCGCCGTCGGCCCCGTCGGCGCCAGCGGGACCCGCCGGGCCCTGGACCAGGGTGCCGTCGCGGAAGTCCTTGGCCTGCAGCGTGCCGTTCTTGACGTCGATCGAGGCCACCGAGTCGTTCTTGATGTCCTGGCCGGTCAGCGAGTTGTTGACGACGTCCTCGGAGCTGATCTTGACCGCGGCGTAGGAGGTGCCGCCCATGGCGACGACGAGTGCCATCACGGAGACGGCCATGGAGGGGGTGGGGCGACGCAGGCGAGGGAGGTTCACAGGACGGCCTTTCGAGGAGGGTGTGATCCGGGCCACGGAGGCGTGACTGACCCTGCTTCGGAGCCGCCGTCGTCACGGATGGGTGCCGCCGGCGTGTCGCCGCCAAGAGGTCTGGTCCGGCTCCGCCCCGTCGCCTCCGGCCCCACCCCTCGGGGCGGGGGAGGTCGCGGCGCACGCGGGTAGCGTCGGGGACGACCCGTCCCCTCGTGCGGAGGTCCGCATGCACCCCACGCACGATCCCTCGCCCGGCCCGTCCACCGAGGCCCCCGGGCGCCCGTCACCGGCCAGCACCGGCGGCCTGAGCGGCGACCACCGCGCCGCCCGCCCCGCCGTGCTCGTCGTCGGGGCCTCCTCCGGCATCGGCCTGGCCACGGCCCGGCGGCTGTCGGCCCGTGGCGCCCGCCTCGTGCTGGCCGCCCGCGACCCCGCGGCGCTCGACCGCACCGCCGCCGCCTGCCGCGACGCCGGGGCCGCCGCCACCCTGGTGGTGCCCACCGACCTCACCGACCCCGCCCAGGTGGAGGCGTGCGTGAGGGCCGCGGTGGCGGCGTACGGTCGGCTCGACGCGGTGGTCACCACCGCGCAGGGCATGGCCTACGGCACCGTCGAGCAGGTGCCGCGCGAGGTCTTCGAGCACGTCGTCGAGACCGCGGTGCACGGCACCGCCCACCTCGTGCGGGCGACGCTGCCCGTCTTCCGCGCCCAGGGCGCGGGCACCCTCGTCGTCGTCAGCTCCCTGCTGGCCGAGGTGGCCGTGCCCTCGATGAGCACCTACGTCACCGCCAAGTGGGGCCAGCTCGGGCTGGTGCGCTCGCTGCAGCTCGAGCTGCGCGACGAGCCTGGCCTCCACGTGTGCCTGGTCTCCCCCGGCGCCATCGACACCCCGATCTACGACGAGGCGGCGACCTACGCCGGCAGCCGTGGGTCGGCCCCGCCGCCGGTGGTCGGGCCCGACCGGGTGGCCCGTGCGGTCGAGCGCTGCCTCGACCACCCGCGCCGCCGCCACGTCGAGGTGGGCCCCGCCAACCTGGCCACGATCCTCGGCTTCCGGCTCGCGCCCTTCGTCTACGACCGCGTCGTCGGTCCCGCCGTGCGGGCCGTGGTGCTGCGCGGGCCCGCCGTGGGCCCCGACGGCGGCAACGTCCTCGAGGCCGCCCCCGGCGGCCACACCGAGCGCGGCGTCTGGACCCTCCTCGGTCGCCGCCGCACCCGCGAGGGCAGCGGGGCCCGCTGGCGGCGCTGAGCCCGCCTCGCGCCCCTCGCGCCCCGCCACGACGGCTGCACCGTCCCGACACCAGCCCGGCACCAGCCCGGCACCGCCCCGGCACCATCCCCTGCTCGACCCCACCGCACCAGGAGTCCCCGTGCCGTCCCTCCCCTCCTTCCTCCCCCAGCTCCCGCGCCTGCCCCTGCCGCTGCTCCTGCCGGCACCGGCCGCCGTCGCCCGGGCCGCCGGGCTGCTGCGCCGCTCCGACGCCGGACCCCACCCGCGGGTCGTGGTGGTCACGGGCGCCTCGAGCGGCATCGGCCGCGCCACCGCCCTGGAGCTGTCGCGCCGCGGTGACCACGTCGTGCTCGTCGCTCGCCGCGAGGAGGTGCTCGACGAGGTCGCCGAGGTGTGCCGCGACGAGGGCGCCGCCTCCGCGCTGGTGCTGCCCGCCGACCTCGACGCCGACGAGGACGTCGCCGCGCTGGTCGACCTCGTGCTCGAGCGCCACGGCCGCGTCGACGCTCTCGTGCACTCGGCCGGGGTCGTGGCCTACGGGCGCGCCGAGGAGCTCGACGCCGAGACCTTCGACGCCGTCGTGCGCACCAACCTGCTGGCCTCGGCCAACGTGGCCCGCCACACCATGCGCGTGCTGCGACGCCAGGAGCGCGGCGTGCTTGTGCTGGTGGGCTCCCTGCTCGGGCACGTCGCCGTGCCCGACATGACGCCCTACGTCGTGAGCAAGTGGGGCGTGCGCGCCCTGGCCCGCCAGCTGCAGATCGAGAGCTCCGACCTCCCGCACGTGCACGTCTGCCACGTCTCGCCGGGCAGCGTCGACACCCCGATCTACGACAGCGCCCTCGACTCCGCCGGCATGGTCAACCGGCCCCCGCCGCCGAGCATCAGCCCCGAGCGGGTGGGCCGCCAGCTCGTCGCCTGCCTCGACGCCCCCGGCCCGCGGGCCCAGACCGGCCTGACCAACTACGCCCTGGTCGCGGCCTTCACCCTGGCCCCGGCGGTGTGGGACCGAGCGATCGGGCCGGCCTTCGACCTGCTCTCGCGGCGCCCCGCCGGCACCCAGGACTGACCCCGACCGGGTCGGGCCCGCCTGGGCCGGGCCGCAGACGAGGAACGCCCCCGGTCGGTGGAGACCGGGGGCGCTCGTGGCAGGTGAAGGATTCGAACCTTCGAAGGCAAAGCCGACGGATTTACAGTCCGCTCCCATTGGCCGCTCGGGCAACCTGCCGGGTGTCGCTCGCCCCCGGCTTGGCCGGAGGACGACGAGGCGAAACAATAGCGCAGCCCCCGGCACAGGAGGAAAACACCGGCCGGGGCCGACCCGATCACCCGCAGCGACCAGCTGCCACCAGCGCAGAGGACCGACATGGCCGACTCGTCGTTCGACATCGTCAGCAAGCTCGACCGCCAGGAGGTCGACAACGCCCTGGGGCAGACCGCCCGCGAGATCGCGACCCGCTTCGACTTCAAGGGCACCGGCGCCACCATCGAGTGGCAGGGCGACCAGGCCATCGAGATCAGCGCCTCGGCCGACGACCGCGCCAGCGCCGTGCTCGACGTCTTCAAGGGCAAGCTCGTCAAGCGCGACGTCAGCCTCAAGGTGCTCGACGCCTCCGAGCCGCGCCAGTCGGGCCAGCAGAGCAAGATCGCGATCGCGCTCAAGGAGGGCATCACCTCCGAGGACGCCAAGAAGATCTCCAAGCTGATCCGCGACGAGGGCCCCAAGGGCGTCAAGGCCCAGATCCAGGGCGACGAGCTGCGGGTGTCGTCGAAGAAGCGCGACGACCTCCAGGCCGTGCAGGCGCTCGTGCGGGGCCAGGACTACGACTTCGCGGTGCAGTTCACCAACTACCGCTGAGGCGCCCCACCCGGCCACCGGACGAGGGGCCCGGCCGCGGGTGGGAGGGTGCGGTCCCACCCGCGGCCGGGAGTCTCAGACCCCCGAGGTGACGGCCGCGCGGCGTCCGGCCGGCGCCATCGAGGAGACCGTCGTGGCGCCGGAGGCCGGCGTCAGCCACACCTGCGTGCCGGCGTCGAGGCCGAGCTGGCGGGCGTGGGTGCGGGTCAGCACCACGGTGGTGTCGGGGCTGGCCTGGGCCGAGACCGCGGTCGGGTCACCGTCGCCGGTGCGCACCGTCACGCGGACCTCGAAGCCGACCCGCAGCACACGGGTGACCGTGCCGCGCACCGCGCCGGCGAGGCCGGGCTGGAGCGCGACCTCGACGTCGTGCGGTCGCAGCACGACGCCGCCCAGGGTGGTGACCTCGCCCAGGAAGCCCATGACGAAGTCGTTGGCCGGCTCGTCGTAGAGCTGGTCGGGCGAGCCCACCTGCTCGACGCGGCCCTCGTTGATCACCACGATCTCGTCGGCGACCTCGAGGGCCTCCTCCTGGTCGTGGGTCACGAAGACCGTGGTCACGTGCACCTCGTCGTGCAGCCGGCGCAGCCAGTCGCGCAGCTCCTTGCGGACCTTGGCGTCGAGCGCACCGAAGGGCTCGTCGAGCAGCAGCACGCTCGGCTCGACCGCCAGGGCGCGGGCCAAGGCCATGCGCTGGCGCTGGCCGCCCGAGAGCTGGGAGGGCAGGCGGTGGGAGAACTGGGAGAGGTGGACGAGCTCGAGCAGCTCCTCGACCCGGTGGGCGATCTCCGCCTTGGGCCGCTTGCGGATCTCCAGGCCGAAGGCGACGTTCTTGGCCACCGTCATGTGCTTGAAGACGGCGTAGTGCTGGAAGACGAAGCCGACGTTGCGCTTCTGCGCCGGCAGCCCGGTGGCGTCGACGCCCTCGATCGAGACGGTGCCGGAGTCGGCGGTGTCGAGGCCCGCGATGATGCGCAGCAGGGTCGACTTGCCGCCGCCCGAGGGGCCGAGCAGTGCGGTGAGCTGGCCCGTGGGCAGCGAGACCGACACGTCGTCGAGGGCGACGAAGTCGCCGAACTTCTTGGTGAGACCTGAGACTTCGATGCTCATGGGTGGCTCCTTCGGGAGGTCACGAGTCGTGCTTGGGGCGGAGGAAGGCGACGACGAGGAGGCAGGCGATGCTGACCAGGATCAGCAGGAAGGACGTCGCGTAGGCCGTCTCCTGCTGGAAGTTCTGGTACTTCTGCTCGACGACGAGGGTCGCGGTCTGGGTGCGGCCGGTGATGTTGCCCGAGACGATCTTGACCGCGCCGAACTCCCCGACCGAGCGGGCGAGGCTGAGCACCACGCCGTAGACCACGCCCCACTTGATGCTGGGCAAGGTGATCCGCCAGAACGTCTGGGGCGCGTTGGCGCCGAGGCTGCGCGCGGCCTGCTCCTGGTCGTCGCCGACCTCGACCAGCACCGGCACGACCTCGCGGATGACCAGCGGCAGGGCTACGAAGCAGGTGGCCATGATCATGCCCGGGGAGTCGAAGATGACCTGCACGCCGCGGGCCTCCAGCTCGGGCCCGACCAGGCCGTTGCGGCCGTTGTAGGCCAGCACCAGCGCGAGGCCGACCACGACCGGCGACACCGACAGCGGCAGGTCGATGAGCGCCGAGAGCACCCGCTTGCCGGGGAACTCGTAGCGCACCAGCAGGATCGAGATGGTCACGCCGAAGACCAGGTTGATCACCACGGCCCAGAAGGCGATCATCGCCGTCAGCTGCAGCGCCCCGGTGACCTGCTCGTCGCCGAGCGCGTCGACGAGGTTGCCCAGGCCGTTGCCGAAGGTCTGGCGCACCAGCAGCGCCAGCGGCCAGGCCACGAGGAAGAACACGTAGCCGACGGCCAGGACCCGCAGGCCCCACTTCACCGGCGGCGAGACCATCGTGGTGGTCGTGCCCCGGCTAGCCACGACGCGACACCCGTCGCTGGAGCACGTCGAGCAGCACGATGACCACCAGCGCGATGGCCAGCATCACCGAGGCCAGCGCGGCCGCGGAGGCGGTGTTGCCGTTCTCGATGAAGGTCAGCACCCGCACCGAGACCACCTCGGTCTCGTAGGGCTTGTTGCCGCTGAGCAGGACCAGCGAGCCGTACTCGGAGATCGCGCGGGCGAAGGACAGCGCCGCACCGGCGGTGATGGCCGGCACGAGGCTGGGCAGGATGATGCGCCGGAAGATCGTCGACCGCTTGGCCCCCAGCGAGGCGGCCGCCTCCTCGACGTCGGTCTCGAGCTCCTCCAGCACCGGCTGCACCGTGCGCACGATGAAGGGCAGCGTCACGAAGGCCAGGGCCAGCGTCACGGCGTTGGGCGTGAAGGCCCAGTGCAGGCCAAGCGGGCTGTTGGGCCCGTAGAGCGAGAGCAGCACGAGCCCGGCGACGATGGTGGGCAGGGCGAAGGGCACGTCGATGACGACGTCGAGGGCGCGCTTGCCCCAGAAGCGGTCGCGCACCAGCACCCAGGCGATGACGGTGCCGACCACGACGTTGACCAGCGTGACCAGGACGGCCTGGGAGACGGTCAGGGTGACCGCGGCCCAGGTCTGGTCGTTCTGCAGGACCGAGAGGTAGCGGCCCCAGCCGCCCTCCGCGGCCGCGGCGACCACGGCGGAGAGCGGGAGCAGCACCAGGATGCTGAACCACAGCATCGCGATGCCCAGGCCCAGGCCCGCGCCACGCGTCAGCGTGCTGCGGGGCGTCGTACGGCGCACGCGCCGGGGCCGGCGTCCCTCGGGGGACGCCGGCCGCTCGAGCACAGGGGTGCTGGTCACTCCTCGCCGACCTTGCCGGTCTCCTGCTGCAGCTCGGTGATGATGCCCAGCGGGTTGCCGTCCTCGCCGTCGCCGAAGTAGAGGTCGGCCGCCTCGCCCCAGCCACCGAAGTCGTCGTCGATGGTGAAGAGCTCCTCGGGGGTGGGGAACGGGTCGGCCGGGTCGTTGGCGCCCTCGACCTCGCCCACGTCGACGCCGTCGACGACGGGGCGGAAGCCCGACTGCGCGTAGTCGGCCTGCGCCTCGGGGCTGGTCATGAAGTCGAGGAAGGCCTGGGCGGTCTCGTCGGCGTCGACGGTGACGGCGGCGGGGTTCTCGATGAGCAGGGTGTCCGGCGGCACGACGTAGTCGATGTCGGCGCCGCTCTGCTTGGCCAGGATGGCCTCGTTCTCGTAGGACAGCAGCACGTCGCCGCTGCCGTCGGTGAAGGCCGTGGTGGCCTCGCGGCCGCTGCCGGGCAGGGCGATGGTGTTGTCGAGCAGCGAGGTCACGAAGTCGCGCGCCTCGTCCTCGGTGCCGCCGTTGCCGGCGATGTGGGCCCAGGCCGCCAGGATGTTCCACCGCGCCGAGCCCGAGGAGCCGGGGTTGGGGGTGATGACCTCGACGCCGGGCTCGACGATGTCGTCCCAGGTCTCGATGCCCTCGGGGTTGCCCGAGCGCACGACGAAGACGACGACCGAGGAGGTCGCGATGCCGTTGGTGGCGTTGTCCTTCCAGTCCTCGGCCACGAGGCCGTCGCCGACCAGGCGGGTCACGTCGGTCTCGAGGGAGTAGTGCACGACGTCGGCGTCGGCGCCGGCCTCGACGGCACGACTCTGGTCGCCGGAGGCGCCGTAGGAGGTGGTGAAGTCGCCGACCGACATCCCCTCGCCGGCGTCGGTGCCGACGAAGTCCTCGAAGACCGGCTCGTTGGCCGCCTCCATCACCGAGAAGGCGTTGACGCTGATGGTCTCGCCCGACTCGCTGCCGCTGGAGGTGGAGCACCCGGTCAGGGCCAGCACCCCCGTCGCACCCAGCGCCAGCGCCGCCTTGAGCTGCTTGTTCATCGTGTGTCCCTTGTCCGCCCCTGCACCCAGAGGCTGCTCACCACTCCTGACGGAACAGGAGTGAACAACCAATCTCGCGTAGATTACTGCACAAAAGATGTTTAAGTGACCACTGGTCTGGACAGAGTCGTCCGGCGCGTCGCGCGGGCTCTCGTGGGCGGCGCCGGCGGGGTCGTCCAGCACCTGGAAACCCGGGGCGCCTCGCGTGACGCGGGCTACAGTCCGAAGACGTCCGAGGCGAGGAGTGTCGCGAGGTGTCGAAGCAGGTCAAGCAGCTCGATCGGGTCATCATCAGGTTCGCCGGGGACTCCGGTGACGGCATGCAGCTGACCGGCGACCGGTTCACCCAGGAGTCGGCGGCCTTCGGCAACGACCTGGTCACCCTGCCCAACTTCCCGGCCGAGATCCGCGCCCCCCAGGGCACGCTGCCGGGCGTGTCGTCCTTCCAGGTGCACTTCGCCGACCACGACATCCTCACCGCCGGCGACGCCCCCGACGTCCTGGTCGCCATGAACCCCGCGGCCCTGCGGGCCAACCTGCCCGACCTGCCCCGCGGGGCGACGATCATCGTCGACACCCACGACTTCGGCGGCCGCAACCTCACCAAGGCCGGCTACGACTCCGACCCGCTGGCCGACCTCGGGTCCCCCGGCTCGCCGCTGGCCGACTTCGCGGTCCACCCCGTGGACCTCACCGGCATGACGGTGGGGGCGGTCAAGGAGTTCGGGCTCTCGCGCAAGGACGCCGCGCGGGCCAAGAACATGTTCGCCCTGGGGCTGCTGTCGTGGATGTACGGCCGCCCGACCGACTCCACCGAGGCGTTCCTCGCCAAGCGCTTCGCCAAGGTGCCGGCCATCCGCGACGCCAACCTCGCCGCCTTCTCCGCGGGGTGGAGCTTCGGGGAGACCACCGAGACCTTCGCGGTGCGCTACGAGGTCAAGCCGGCGCCGATGGCCCCCGGCACCTACCGCAACATCACCGGCAACCTCGCGCTGTCCTACGGCCTCGTCGCCGCGGGCGTGCAGTCGGGGCTGCCGGTCTTCCTGGGGTCCTACCCCATCACCCCGGCCTCCGACATCCTCCACGAGCTGAGCAAGCACAAGGCGTTCGGCGTGACGACCTTCCAGGCCGAGGACGAGATCTCGGGAGTCGGCTCGGCCATCGGCGCCTCCTTCGCGGGCCACCTCGGGGTGACCACGACCTCCGGGCCCGGCGTGGCGCTGAAGTCGGAGGCCATCGGCCTGGCGGTCATGACCGAGCTGCCCCTCGTGGTCATCGACGTGCAGCGCGGCGGACCCTCCACCGGGCTGCCCACCAAGACCGAGCAGGCCGACCTGCTCCAGGCGATGTTCGGGCGCAACGGCGAGGCCCCGGTGCCGGTCGTCGCGCCGCAGTCGCCCGGGGACTGCTTCGACGCCGCCCTCGAGGCCACCCGGATCGCGGTCACCTACCGCACGCCGGTCATCCTGCTCTCCGACGGCTACCTCGCCAACGGCTCCGAGCCGTGGCGCATCCCCGACGTCGAGGACCTCCCGCGCATCGACCCGGGCTTCGCCACCGGGCCCAACCACGTGGTCTCCCCCGACGACCCCGACACCCGCGACTTCTGGCCCTACCTGCGCGACGAGGACACCCTGGCCCGCCCCTGGGCCGTGCCGGGCACCCCCGGCCTCGAGCACCGCATCGGCGGGCTCGAGAAGGGCGAGGGCCACGGCAACATCTCCTACGACCCCGCCAACCACGACCGCATGGTCCGCACCCGGCAGGCCAAGGTCGACCGCATCGCCGCCTCGCTGCCGCCGCTGGAGGTCGACGACCCCTCGGGCGCAGCCTCGGTCCTGGTCATCGGCTGGGGCTCGACCTACGGCCCCATCGGCGCGGGCGTTCGTCGCGTGCGCCGTGCCGGCCACCGCGTGGCGCAGGTGCACCTGCGCCACCTCAACCCCTTCCCCGACGACCTCGGGGAGATCCTGCGCGGCTACGACAAGGTCCTCGTGCCGGAGATGAACCTCGGGCAGCTCTCGCTGCTGCTGCGCGCGCGCTACCTCGTCGACGCCGTGGGCTACAACCACGTGCGCGGGCTCCCGCTCAAGGCCGCCGAGCTCGCCGAGGCCATCGGCGCCCTCGTGGCCGAGGCGGAGGGCGTCGAGGTCGACCTGTCCGCACCCGCCGGCGACCCCGCCGACCACCCGGAGGACTGAGCGATGACCACCACCGACCTGCCCGTGCCCGCGATGCGCGGCACCGAGGGCGTGCCCACCCTGGCCGAGGGCGAGAGCCAGACCGGCAAGGACTTCACCTCCGACCAGGAGGTGCGCTGGTGCCCCGGCTGCGGCGACTACGCCGTGCTCAAGGCCGTGCAGTCCTTCCTGCCCGACCTCGGCCTGCGCCGCGAGAACATCGTCTTCGTCTCCGGCATCGGCTGCTCCAGCCGCTTCCCCTACTACCTCGACACCTACGGGATGCACTCCATCCACGGCCGGGCCCCGACGATCGCCACCGGCATCGCCACGGCCCGCGAGGACCTCTCCGTGTGGGTCGTCACCGGCGACGGCGACGCGCTGTCGATCGGCGGCAACCACCTGGTCCACGCGCTGCGGCGCAACGTGAACATGACCATCCTGCTCTTCAACAACCGGATCTACGGCCTCACCAAGGGCCAGTACTCCCCCACCTCCGAGGTCGGCAAGATCACCAAGTCGACCCCGATGGGCTCGGTCGACCAGCCCTTCAACCCCGTGTCGCTGGCGCTGGGCGCGGAAGCCACCTTCGTGGCCCGCACCATCGACTCCGACCGCAAGCACCTCACCGGGGTCCTCGCCGCCGCGGCGGCCCACCGCGGCACCTCGCTGGTCGAGATCTACCAGAACTGCCCGATCTTCAACGACCACGCCTTCGACGGCCTCAAGGACCGCGACTCGGCCGAGCGGGCGGTCATCCCCCTCGTGCACGGCGAGCGGATCACCTTCGGTGGCGGGACACTGGGGCTGGCGCGCGACGCCACCTCCGGCGGTGTCAGGGTGGTCGAGGTGGGCGACGTCGACGAGACCGAGCTGCTCGTGCACGACGCCCACGCCGAGGACCCCTCGACCGCCTTCGCGATCAGCCGGCTCACCGACGCGGGCTACCTCAACCGCTCGCCCATCGGCGTCTTCCGCCAGGTGGAGCGCCCCACCTACGACGACCAGACCCGCGCACAGGTCTCGGCGGCCCGCGACGCGGCCCCGGGCGAGCCGGCCGAGCGGCTGGCCGGCCTCATCGGCGGCGGCGACACCTGGACGGTCGTCTGAAGCCGGGTGGGTGGGCGCCGCGGCTGGGCGCCGAGGCCCCCGCGACGCAGCAGGGCCCCCGACCGCTGGTGCGGCGGGGGCCCTGCGTGGTCGCGCGCCTCAGGGGCGCCCGGCTCAGAGCTTGTAGATGTAGATCGCGTTCGGCGACACCGCGGCCTTGTAGCGCTCGGTGGCGCGGACCTTGACGCGGTAGTAGACGCGCTGGGCGCCACCCTGGGGGCCGTAGACCCGCTTGGTGTAGCGACCGGCGTCGTTGGTCTTCGCCTTGGCCCAGGTCTTGTAGGAGTTCTTGCAGTTGGTGTCGCGCTGGCAGACCTTGCGCTCGACGATGTACTTGATCGGGCCCGAGCCGGGGGTGATGCGGCCCTTGATGAAGAACTTCTGGCCGTCCTGGTCGCCCTTCAGCTCGATGGTGCGAGCCTCCTTGGCCGGGGCCGGCGCAGCGGTCGAGGGGGAGGTGAAGACGAGGGAGATCGAGAGGGCGAGCAGCAGCGACGCGAGGCCGGCGACGAGGCGGGTGATCCGCATGGGGGCTCCTGGGTTCAGGTGTGGGGGACGCCTCGAACCTGCCCCGCGCGGACCGCGGTAAACACCGGTCTCGACCGGACTTATGCTCCCCCGGTGTCCGACTCTCGCCGCGGCGTGGCCCTCGGGGCCGCGGCCTACCTCATGTGGGGCGCCTTCCCCCTGTACTTCCCGCTCCTCGAGCCCGCCGGCGCGCTCGAGATCCTGGCCCACCGCATCGTCTGGTCGGTGCTCACCATGGGCGTGCTCGTGCTGGCGCTGCGACGGACCGCCGGGGTCAGGGCCCTGCTCGCCTCCCGACGCACCACCGCCCTGCTGGCCCTGGCCGCGGTGACCATCACCTGCAACTGGGCCACCTACATCTACGGCGTCACCAACGGCCGCGTGGTCGAGACCTCGCTGGGCTACTTCATGAACCCCCTCGTGACGGTGCTCATGGGCGTCCTGCTGCTCGGCGAGCGGCTGCGTCCGCTGCAGTGGGTGGCGGTGGGCATCGCGGCCTCCGCGGTCGCCGTGCTCACGCTCGACTACGGCCGACCGCCGTGGGTGGCCCTCGTGCTCGCCTTCTCCTTCGGGACCTACGGGCTGGCCAAGAAGACCGCGGGCGCCCCCGCGGTGGAGAGCCTCGCGGTCGAGACGGCCTTCATCGCGCCCTTCGCCGGGGCCTACCTGGCGTGGCTGGCCACCACCGGCACCGCGCAGTTCGGGCAGCACGGCGTCGGGCACGCGCTGCTCTTCACCACCCTCGGCGTCGTCACGGCGGTGCCGCTGCTGTGCTTCGGCGCGGCCGCCACGCGGGTGCCGATGGTGACGCTGGGGCTGCTGCAGTACCTCGCGCCGATCCTGCAGTTCGCCCTCGGCGTGCTCTGGTACGGCGAGGACATGCCGGCCGGCCGCTGGGCCGGCTTCGTCCTGGTCTGGCTCGCGCTGGTGCTCTTCACCGTGGAGGCGGTCGGCCACCACCGGCGCCAGCTGCGGCTGACCGTCGCGGCCTCGAGCGCCGCCTGAGCGGCGCAGCTCGCCCGGAGGAGCCGCCGAGGGCTCAGGCCGTGCGGAGCGCCACGAGGTCGGAGAAGGCCTCCAGGGCCTCCTTCACCGGGCTGTCGGGCAGCACGTCGAGCAGCGCCTTGGCCTCGTCGGCGCGGGCCACGACGTAGGCGCGGGCCTGCTCCATGGCGGGGTGGACGCGCAGCAGGCCCAGGGCCTCGGCGTGGCGGGCGTCGTCGGTGAGGTCACCCGCGAGGAGCTCGAGCAGGCGCGCGTCGGCGGGGTCCTCGGAGGCCCGGGCCATGAGGACGGGCAGCGTCGGCACGCCCTCGCGCAGGTCGGTGCCGGGCGTCTTGCCCGACTCCTGCGACTCCGAGGCCACGTCGAGGATGTCGTCGGAGAGCTGGAAGGCGCTGCCCACGATCTCGCCGTAGGCCGCGAGCGCCTCCTCGACCTCGCGCGGGGCGCCGGAGAAGCGGGCGCCGTAGCGCGCGGAGGTCGCGATGAGCGAGCCGGTCTTCCCGGCCACCACGTCGAGGTAGTGCTGGAGGGCGTCCTCGTCGGGGCCCGGCTCGACGGTCTCCATGATCTGGCCCTCGACGAGCCGGGTGAAGGTCTCGGCCTGGATGCGCACGGCGTCGGCGCCGAGGGTGGCGGTGAGCTCGGAGGAGCGGGCGAAGAGGAAGTCGCCGGTGAGGATGGCGACCAGGTTGTCCCAGCGGGCGTTGGCGGAGTCGGCGCCGCGGCGCAGGTCGGCCTCGTCCATCACGTCGTCGTGGTAGAGCGAGCCGAGGTGGGTGATCTCCACGACGCAGGCCGCCGTGAGCACCTCCGCGGCCTCCGGGTGGGGGCCCGTCTCGGCCGCGAGGAGCACCAGCAGCGGACGGAACCGCTTGCCGCCGGCCTCCAGCAGGTGCCGCGCGGCCTCGGAGACGTAGCGGGTCCGGCCCTCGACGTGGCCGGCCAGCAGCGCCTCGACCTCCGCCATCCGACCGTGGAGACGGGCGGCCAGGGCCTCGTCGGTGACCGGGAGGGCCAGGGCGGCCGGCGCGGGAGAGGACGTCACCTGATGAATTCTCCCGCATGGCCCGCGAGGTCGAGCACCGGGCCGGGCACGATGCCGAGCAGGACCGTGGCGAGCACGCCCACCGCGATGGTCGCCGACGTCAGCAGCGAGGGCGCGACCACCGCGGCCGAGTCGGCGGTGGGTGCGGTGAAGAACATCAGGCGGATGTGGCGGACGTAGAAGTAGATGGCCACGACGCTGGAGAAGATCGCCACCAGCACCACCGGCCAGGCCCCGGCGGAGAAGGCGACGGTGAAGACCGCCCACTTGCCCACGAACCCTCCGGTGAGCGGGATGCCCGCCATCGACAGCAGCAGGAACGCGAAGGCCCCGGCGACCCACGGCGAGCGCCGGCCCAGGCCGGCCCAGCGGTCGAAGGCGGTCGCCTCGCCGCCGGAGTCGCGCACCAGCGTGACGATGGCGAAGGCCGCGACCATCGAGAAGCCGTAGGTGGTGAGGTAGAAGAGGATCGCCTGGAGCGAGGTGACCTGGCCGTCGGCCAGCTCGGCGCTGGTCTGCACGCCGAGGACCCCGGTGAGCAGGAAGCCGGTGTGGGCGATGGAGGAGTAGGCCAGCATCCGCTTCACGTCGGACTGCGAGATGGCCAGCACGGCGCCGACGACCATGGTGAGGATCGCGACCACCCACAGCATCGGCTGCCAGGTCCAGCGGTCGGAGCCGAAGCCGACGTAGAACAGCCGCAGGATCGCGCCGAAGGCCGCGATCTTGGTGCCGGCGGCCATGAACGCCGTCACCGCCGTCGGGGCGCCCTGGTAGACGTCGGGGGTCCAGGACTGGAACGGCACGGCCCCGACCTTGAACAGCAGCCCGACCGCGAGCAGGCCCATGCCGATGGCCAGCAGGGTGTGGTTGCCGGTGTCGGCACGCACGGCCTGGTCGATCGCGGCGAGGTCCATCGAGCCCGCGAAGCCGTAGACCAGGGCGACGCCGTAGAGGAAGAAGCCGGAGGAGAAGGCGCCGAGCAGGAAGTACTTCATCGCGGCCTCCTGGCTCAGCAGGCGGCGACGGCGGGCCAGCCCGCAGAGCAGGTAGAGCGGCAGCGAGAGGACCTCGAGGGCCACGAACATCGTGAGCAGGTCGCCCGCGGTCGGGAAGATCATCATGCCGGCCACCGCGAACATCATCAGCGGGTAGACCTCGGTGTGGTCCAGGCCCTGGGCCTGGCGCTCGGCCTCGGTGCCCGGCAGCGCGGCCGCCTGGCCGGCGAAGGCCGAGACCCCACCCTCGAGGCGACGCTCGGCGAAGAGCAGCACCCCGCCGACCGCGAAGATCAGGACCAGCCCCCACAGGAAGACCGCGGGGCCGTCGATCACCAGGGTGCCGCCCGCGGTGAGCAGGCCGCGCGCGGCGCCGTCGCCGACCTCGGTGAGGTCGAGGCCGACAAGCACGGTGCCGACCAGGGCGGCGACCAGGCCGGCGAGGGCGAGCACGGTCTGGGTCACGAAGCGGCGGGTGCGGGGCACGAAGGCCTCGACGACGACGCCCAGGGCCGCGACGCCCAGCACGACCAGGATCGGCCAGAGGTGGAAGTAGTCGAGGGTGGGCTTGACGAAGGTCGTGGAGTCCATGGTCTAGCTGCCTTCCTCGGCGGACGCCGGAGTCTCGGACTCCGGGGAGGTGACGGTGGGCGCGTCGTCGGTGACCCCGACCCGCTCCAGCAGCGTCCCGACGTAGGGGTTGCTGGCCTCCAGCAACGGCCCGGGGTAGAAGCCGAAGAGGACCAGCCCGACCACCAGCGGCACCAGGACGACGCCCTCGCGCACGGTGAGGTCGGTGCGGGTCGACCCGGTCCCGGTCGCGTCGGGGTCGGCGCCGGTCCCGGTGCCGGGCAGGGCGGGCACGGTCGGGCCGGTCATCGTGCGCTGGTACATCCACAGCACGTAGATCGCGGCCAGGACGATGCCGGTGACCGCGATCGCGCCGACCCACCACTGGTACTGGAAGGCGGCGATGATGACGAGGAACTCCGAGACGAAGGTGCTCAGCCCGGGCAGGCCCAGGGTGGCCAGGCCCGCGATCAGGAACAGCCCGGCGAGCACCGGGGTGACCTTCTCGACCCCGCCCATCTGGCTGATCAGCGTGGTGCCGCGGCGGCGGATGACGAAGCCGGCGGCCAGGAAGAGCGCCGCGATGCCGAGACCGTGGTTGACCATGTAGAGCACGGCGCCGGACCCGCCCTGGGTGTTGAGCACGAAGATGCCCAGCGTGATGAAGCCGAAGTGGCTCAGCGAGGTCAGCCCGATCAGGCGCAGGATGTCGTCCTGGCCGATCGCGATGAGCGCGCCGTAGACGATCGAGACCAGGGCGAGGGCGACCACGACCGGCGTGGCCCACTGCGAGGCCTCGGGGAAGAGCCCGAGGCAGAAGCGCAGCATGCCGAAGGTGCCGATCTTGTCGAGCACGCAGACCAGCAGCACGCTCGTGGCCGGGGTCGCCCGCTCCGTGGTGTCGGCCAGCCAGGTGTGCACCGGGAAGAGCGGGGCCTTGACGGCGAAGGCGATGAAGAAGCCCAGGAAGAGCCACCGCCCGGCCTCGGTGCCGATGTCGAGCTGCTCGAGGTCGGAGAGGAGGTACGACGGGCTGCCCTGCTGGGCGGAGACGACGTAGAGCCCGATCACCGAGGCCAGCAGCACGAGGCCGCCGGCGAGCTGGAACATGAGGAACTTCAGCGCCGCGGCGCTGCGACCCTCGCGGCCGAAGCCCCCGACCAGGAAGTAGGCCGGGATCAGCGTCGCCTCGAAGACGACGTAGAAGAGGAAGACGTCGGTCGCGGCGAAGACCGCCAGCGAGAGCGCCTCCAGGGCGAGGGTCCAGGCGACGAAGGCCCGGCCGGTGCCCTGGCGGGTGCTCTCGTCCTCACCGTCGGGGCCGAGCGGCTGGTCGGTGTCGGACCAGGCGGCGAGCAGCACCAGCGGCACCAGCACGGCGGTGAGCAGGATCAGCAGCAGCCCGAGGCCGTCGACGCCGAGGGCGTAGTGGACCCCGAAGGCCGAGATCCAGTCGTGGGTCTCGGTGAGCTGCATGCCGCCGTCGACGTCGAACTGCGCGGCGACGGCCGCGGCCAGGGCGAGGGTGACCACGCTGACGGCCAGACCGGCCTGCTTGGCCTGCGCCGCGGGCAGCGGGAGCAGGGCCACGGCGACGGAGCCGACCAGCGGCACCAGCACGAGCACCGTGAGCCAGGGGAAGTCGGACATCAGGAGTTCACCACCATCAGGGCGATCACGACGATCAGGACGCCGGCGAGCACCGACAGGGCGTAGGAGCGCACGAAGCCGTTCTGCACACGGCGCAGCAGCCCGCCGACCCCGGCCACGGCCGAGCCGCCGCCGGTGAAGAGCCCGTCGGCGCCGCGGCGGTCGACGCCGAGGAGCAGCGTGACCAGCCGGCGGCCGGGCCGCACCACGACGGCGTCGTTGATCGCGTCGCCGTACAGGTCGGCGCGAGCCGCGCGGACCGCGAACGAGACGTCCTGCGGGGCCGTGCGGGCCACCTCGCGGCGACCGACGAGGAACCACGCGGCGGCGACGCCGACCGCGACGACCGCGACCGTGAGGACGGTGAGCACGATGACCGGCACCGGGGGCTCGTGGTGCGGGGCCTCGCCGACGACCGGGGCCAGCCAGCCGACGATCCAGTCGCCGAGCAGCAGGATGCCGCCGAGCACCGAGAGGGCGGCCAGCACGACGAGCGGCACGGTCATCACCGAGGGCGACTCGTGGGGGTGCACGCCCTCCTTCCACCGCTTGTCGGTGAAGAAGGTCATCAGCATGAGGCGGGTCATGTAGAAGCCGGTCACGCCGGCGCCGACGAGGGCGCACACGCCCGCGACCGGGCTCTCGACCAGCGCGGTCTCGATGATCTTGTCCTTGGACCAGAAGCCGGAGAAGAGCGGGAACCCGATGATCGCGAGGTAGCCCATCGCGAAGGTCAGGAAGGTCACCGGCATCGCCTTGCGCAGCGCGCCGTAGCGGCGCATGTCGACGTCGTCGGCCATGCCGTGCATCACCGAGCCGGCGCCGAGGAACATGTTGGCCTTGAAGAAGCCGTGGGTGATGAGGTGGAAGATCGCGAAGGCGTAGCCGTACACGCCCAGGCCGGCGGCCAGCATCATGTAGCCGATCTGGCTCATCGTCGAGCCGGCCAGGACCTTCTTGATGTCGTCGCGGGCGCACCCGATCACCGCACCCCACAGCAGCGTGACCGTGGCGACCACGACCACGACGGTCTGGGCGTGGGGAGCGAGCTCGTAGACGAAGTTGGAGCGCACCACGAGGTAGACCCCCGCGGTGACCATGGTGGCGGCGTGGATGAGGGCCGAGACCGGGGTGGGACCCTCCATGGCGTCGAGCAGCCAGGCCTGCAGCGGCACCTGCGCCGACTTGCCGCACGCCCCCAGCAGGAGCAGCAGGCCGAGCGCGGTCAGCGTGCCCTCGCCCGCGCCGGAGGTCAGCTCGCTGACCTGCGTGAAGCTGGTGGTGCCGAAGGTGACGAACATCAGGGCGATGGCCAGGCTCAGGCCGATGTCGCCGACGCGGTTGATGACGAAGGCCTTCTTGGCCGCGGCAGCCGCCGACGGCTTGTGCTGCCAGAAGCCGATGAGGAGGTAGGAGGCCAGGCCCACTCCCTCCCAGCCGAGGAAGAGCACGACGTAGTTCTCCGCCAGGACCAGCGTGAGCATCGCGGCGACGAAGAGGTTGAGGTAGGCGAAGAACCGTCGGCGGCGCGGGTCGTGCTCCATGTAGCCGACCGAGTAGACGTGGATCAGCGTGCCGACACCGGTGATGAGCAGCAGGAAGAGCGCCGAGAGCGGGTCGTAGAGGAGGTCCATGCCGACGGAGAAGCCGCCGACCTCCATCCACTCCCAGAGCCGCTGGGCGACCTGGCGCTCGGACTCCTCGCGACCCAGCAGGTCGACGAAGAGCACGACGCTGAGCACGAACGACGCGAGCGCCGTGGCCGTGCCGAGCAGGTGCCCCCAGCGGTCGGTGCGGCGGCCGCCGACGAGCAGCACCGCGGCGCCCAGCAGAGGCAGGGCCACCACCAGCCACAGCAGCGTGGAGGCGCCCTCGGCCTCGAGGGGGGCGACCACGGGGATCGTGTGGCCGCCCTCTGACATGAGGTACATCTGCGGTGTCACCGGTCCTGTCTCAGTACTTCAGCAGGCTCGCGTCGTCGACCGAGGCCGAGCGACGGGTGCGGAAGATGGTCATGATGATGGCCAGGCCCACGACGACCTCGGCGGCGGCGACGACCATCACGAAGAAGGCGGCGATCTGGCCGTCGAGGTTGCCGTGCTGGCGGGCGAAGGCGACCAGCGCGAGGTTGCAGGCGTTGAGCATCAGCTCCACGCACATGAACACGACGATGGCGTTGCGGCGGGTGAGCACGCCGACGGTGCCGATCGTGAACAGGATCGCGGACAGGACGACGTAGGGCGTGGTGTCCATCAGCGGCCCTCCTCCTCGAGCGAGTGCTGCTCGGTGTTGTGGCCGGTGGCGGTGGCCTGCTCGCCGCTGGCACCGCCGGGCACGCCGTCGATGGAGCGGCGCACCTGCTCGATGTCGTCGGCCAGGGCCGGCGCGGAGCGCACGGTGCCGCGCGAGGAGAGCACCCGCGAGACCGAGTCGGGGGCGGGCGTGCCGTCGGGCAGCAGCGCCGGGGTGTCCACGGCGTTGTGGCGCGCGTAGACGCCCGGCGAGGGCAGCGGGCCGAGGTGGGTGCCCTTCTCGCTGAAGTCGCGGACCCGCTGGGCCGCCCGCTCGGCCTGGCCGGCCTTCGGGGTCAGCCGCTCGCGGTGCGCCAGCACCATCGCGCCGACCGCCGCGGTGATGAGCAGCGCGCTGGTGGTCTCGAAGGCGAAGACGTAGCGGCTGAAGAGGATGTTGGCCAGCGCCTCGATGTTGCCGCCGGCGTTGGCCTCGTCGAGGCCCACGACGGTGCCGAGGGTCAGCTGGCTGAGCCCGAGGACGAGCAGCACCCCGAGCACCAGGCCGCCGGCCACCGCGAGCACGCGCTGGCCGCGGATGGTCTCGACGACCGAGTCGGAGGCGTCGACGCCGACCAGCATGAGCACGAAGAGGAACAGCATGAGGATGGCGCCGGTGTAGACGATGATCTGCACGGCGAAGAGGAACGGCGCGTCGAGCGCGGCGTAGAGCACGGCGAGGCTGATCATCACCACCGCCAGCAGCAGCGCTGCGTGCACGGCCTTGCGGACGAACAGGATGCCGAGCGCCGCCAGCACCATGACCGGGGCGAGGATCCAGAAGGCGGTCACGCGGGGGTCTCCTCGGTGGTGGAGGACGGCGCCGGCGCGGCGTAGGCACCGCGGTAGTAGTCGCCCTCGTCGCCGCCGAGCAGCATCGCGTGGGGCGGCTGCTCCATGCCGGGCAGCAGCGGCGCGAGGAGGTCGGACTTCTCGTAGATGAGGTCGGCGCGGTTGTCGTCGGCCAGCTCGTACTCGTTGGTCATGGTCAGCGCGCGGGTCGGGCAGGCCTCGATGCACAGCCCGCACAGGATGCAGCGCAGGTAGTTGATCTGGTAGACGCGGCCGTAGCGCTCACCGGGGCTGAAGCGGCCGGAGTCCTCGCCGTCGGGGCCGGGACCGTCGACGTTGGGGGCGCCCTCGACGTAGATCGCGTCGGCCGGGCACGCCCAGGCACAGAGCTCGCAGCCGATGCACTTCTCCAGGCCGTCGGGCCAGCGGTTGAGCTGGTGGCGACCGTGGAAGCGCGGGGCGGTGGGCTGCTTGTCCTCGGGGTACTGCTCCGTGACGACCTTGCGGAACATCGTGCGGAACGTGACGCCGAAACCGGCCACGGGGTCCCAGAACTGCTCCTTGAGCGTGGGGCCCTTCTCCGGGTCCCGCTTCGCGGGCTGGGCGGGTGTCGAGGCGGACATCAGTGCTCCTCCCCCGCACCGGCGGGGACGGTCGCGGGGGCCGGGTCGGACGACGCGGCTCCCGGTGACGGGCTGGTGGACGCGAAGCGCAGCGGCGCGGCCGCACCGCGACGGGCGCCGCCGGCGGGCATGGGCGGCACCGGGAAGCCGCCGGGGCGGGCCGCGGCGGTGTCGGGCACCTCCTCGGGCTCGCCCTCGCGGGCGGAGAAGGCGAACAGGGCACCGAGCAGGGCCACCGCGACGCCGACGGCGATCGCGAGGCTGACCGGGTCGCGCAGCTCGGCGAACCAGCCCTCGTTGCGCGCCAGGCGCATGGTGGCCACGGCCACGGTCCACACCAGCGCGACCGGGATGAGCACCTTCCACCCGAAGGCCATGAACTGGTCGTAGCGCAGTCGCGGCAGCGAGCCGCGCAGCCAGATGAAGAAGAAGATGAAGACGAGCATCTTGGCGAAGAACCAGACCACCGGGACGTAGCCCTCGTTGGCGCCCTCCCAGACCCGCTCGATGCCGAAGGGCGCGCGCCAGCCGCCCAGGAACAGCGTCGTCGCCACGGCCGAGACCGTGGCCATGTTGATGTACTCGGCGAGGAAGAACAGCGCGAACTTCAGCGAGGAGTACTCGGTGTGGAAGCCGCCGACCAGCTCGCCCTCGGCCTCGGGGAGGTCGAAGGGCGCGCGGTTGGTCTCGCCGACCATCGCGATGACGTAGATGACGAAGGAGGGCAGCAGGATCAGCCCGAACCACACGTCGCTCTGCGCCTCCACGATCTGCGAGGTCGACATCGACCCGGCGTAGAGGAACACCGCCACCAGCGCGAGGCCCATCGCGACCTCGTAGGAGATCATCTGGGCGCTCGAGCGCAGCCCGCCGAGCAGGGAGTACGTCGAGCCGCTCGACCAGCCGCCCAGCACGATGCCGTAGATGCCGATCGAGGCGATCGCCATCACGAACAGCACCGCGACCGGCATGTCGGTGAGCTGCAGCGGGGTGGTGCGGTCGCTGAACGGCACCCCCACCTCGGGGCCGAAGGGGATCACCGCGAAGGTCACGAAGGCCGGGATGACGGCCAGGACCGGCGCGATCACGAAGACCACCTTGTCGGCGGCCTTGGGGATGATGTCCTCCTTCAGCGCCAGCTTCACGCCGTCGGCCAGCGACTGCAGCAGGCCGAAGGGACCGTTGCGGTTGGGGCCGATGCGGTGCTGCATGCGCGCCACGACGCGCCGCTCCCACCAGATGTTGAACAGGGTCAGCAGGACCAGGACCACGAAGATGGCCACGGCCTTGACCAGCACCAGCCACCACGGGTCCTGCCCGAAGGCGGAGAGGTCGTCGGGGGTCACAGCTCGGCTCCCTTCACGGTGACGCGGGCACCCGGCGAGGCCAGGTCGGCCAGCACGCCCCGCCCGCTGGAGCGGGTGGGCACCCACACCACGCCGTCGGGCAGGTCGGCGGCCTCGGCGGGCAGGGTGACGGACCCGCGGTCGCCGGTGAGGGTGACCACCGGCCCGAGGGCGTCGAGCACGGTGCGCGGCACGCGGGCCACGGCGGGCCGCGCGGTGGCGGCGAGGTGCTTGTCGCCGGCCTGCATCGCGCCGTCGTCGAGCAGCTGCTTCCAGGTCGCGAGCACCGAGCCGGGGGCGCCCGCGGCGGTGGTCAGCGGGTCGTCGGTGCTCGGGGTGTCCAGGGCGCTCACCGGCGCGAAGGTCGCCCGCTCGCCGTCCCAGGGCCCGATCTCGGCCATCTCCGCACGCACCTCGGCGACCGTGCGGAAGCCGAGGGGGGCACCGCGGCCGAGCCGGGCGAGCTCCTCGGCGATGCCGGAGAGCACCCGCAGGTCGGGCAGCGCGCCGGCCTCGGCCAGCACGGCCTCGAAGGGGCGGGGCCGCCCCTCCCAGGTGACGAAGGTGCCGGCCTTGCCGACCACCGGCGCGACCGGGAACACGACGTCGGCCGCGCTGGTCACGTCGGTCTCGCGCAGCTCCAGGGCCACGACGAAGCGGGCGGCCTCCACGGCACGGCGGGTCGCGTCGGGGTCGGCGGTGTCGTCGGGGTCGACGCCACCGACGACCAGGCCGCCGACCTCCCCGGTCAGCAGCGCCGCGACGATGGCGTCGGCGTCGCGACCGGGCGTCTCGGGCACGCTCTCGACGCCCCAGGAGGTGGCGGCGTCGACACGGGCCGCCGCGTCGGCGACCGGACGGCCGCCGGGCAGCAGGCTCGGCAGGCAGCCGGCCTCGAGCGCACCGCGGTCGCCGGCGCGGCGCGGCACCCAGGCCAGGCGGGCGCCGGTGCGGGCGGCCAGCTCGGCCGCGGCGGTGTAGGCGCCGGGCACCGTGGCCAGCCGCTCGCCCAGCAGCACGACGGCGCGGGAGTCGATGCCGTGGTCGGCGTGCCCCAGCAGCTCGCGCAGCGCGCCGGGCTCGCGACCCGGCACCGTCTGCACCAGGGTGCCGGACAGCTTGCGCAGGCCGCGGGTGGCGAAGGGGGCGATCGACACGACGCGCAGCCCGCGGCGCGAGGCCTTGCGCAGGCGCAGGAAGAGCGTGCCGGCCTCCTCCTCGGGCTCGAGACCGACGAGAACCACGCTGGAGGCCCGCTCCAGGTCGGCGTACGTGACGCCGCCGTCGCCGGGGCCGGTGAGCACGACGTGGCCGGCCAGGAAGGACTCCTCCTCGGCCGAGAGCGGGCGGGCGCGGAAGTCGACGTCGTTGGTGCCGAGCGAGACGCGGGCCAGCTTGGCGTAGGCGTAGGCGTCCTCGGCGGTGACCCGGCCGCCGGGCAGGACGGCGCAGGCACCGGCCGCGGCGAGCCCACGGGCGGCGACCGCGAAGGCCTCCGGCCAGGACGCGGGGCGCAGCGAGCCGTCGCCGCCGTCCTCGACGCGGTCGCGCACCCGGGGGTAGGTGATCCGGTCGGGCTGCGTGGCGTAGGTGAAGGCGAAGCGGTCCTTGTCGGTGATCCACTCCTCGTTGACCTCGGGGTCGTTGCCGGCGAGACGGCGCATCACCTTGCCGCGGCGGTGGTCGACGCGGATCGCGGCGCCGCAGGCGTCGTGCTCGGCCACCGACGGGCTCGAGACGAGGTCGAAGGGGCGCGAGCGGAACCGGTAGGACTCCGAGGTCAGCGCGCCGACCGGGCAGATCTGGATGGTGTTGCCGGAGAAGTACGACAGGAACGGCGCGTCCTCGGCGATGCCGATCTGCTGCTGCGCGCCGCGCTCGACCAGCGCGATGAAGGGGTCGCCGGGGATCTCCTCGGCGAAGCGGGTGCAGCGCTGGCACACGATGCAGCGCTCGCGGTCGAGCAGCACCTGCGGGGAGAGGTTGATCGGCTTGGGGAAGGTGCGCTTGACCCCGCCGCTGCCGGAGCCGGCGAAGCGCGACTCGCCGCGCCCGTTGCTCATCGCCTGGTTCTGCAGGGGGCACTCGCCGCCCTTGTCGCACACCGGGCAGTCGAGCGGGTGGTTGACCAGCAGGAACTCCATGACCCCCTGCTGGGCCTTGTCGGCGACCTCGCTGGTGGCCTGGGTCTCCACGACCATGCCCTCGGCCACCGGCAGGGTGCAGGAGGCCTGCGGCTTGGGGAAGCCGCGGCCGTTGCCGGCGTCGGGCACGTCGACCAGGCACTGGCGACAGGCGCCGACGGGCGCGAGCAGCGGGTGGTCGCAGAAGCGCGGGATCTGCACGCCGACCTGCTCGGCGGCGCGGATGACCAGGGTGTCGCGCGGCACGCTGACCTGGATCCCGTCGATGGTCACCGAGACCAGGTCGGTGCGCTGCTCGACGTCGCTCATGCGAGCGCCTCCTGTCCGGCCCAGGCGGTGGAGCGGGCCGCGTCGAAGGGGCAGCCGCCGTGGGTGAGGTGGGCGAGGTACTCCTCGCGGAAGAACCTGATGGAGCTGGTGATGGGGCTGGTGGCGCCGTCGCCCAGGGCGCAGAAGGAGCGGCCCAGGATGTTGTCGCACTGGTCGAGCAGGAGGTCGAGGTCGGCCTCGCTGCCCTGGCCGCGCTCGAGCGCGGCGAGGGTCTGCACGAGCCACCACGTGCCCTCGCGGCACGGGGTGCACTTGCCGCAGGACTCGTGCTTGTAGAACTCCGTCCAGCGCAGCACGGCGCGCACCACGCACGTGGTCTCGTCGAAGAGCTGGATGGCGCGGGTGCCGAGCATCGTGCCGGCCGCGGCCATGCCCTCAAAGTCGAGCGGCAGGTCGAGGTGCTCGGCGGTGAGCAGCGGCGTCGAGGACCCGCCGGGGGTCCAGAACTTCAGCTCGTGGCCCTCGCGGATGCCGCCGGCCAGCCCGATCAGCTCGCGCAGCGTGATGCCGAGCGGTGCCTCGTACTGCCCGGGGCGGGTGACGTGGCCCGAGAGGGAGAAGATGCCGAAGCCCTTGGACTTCTCGGTGCCCATCGAGGCGAACCACGCGGCGCCGTGACGCACGATGCTGGGCACCGAGGCGATCGACTCCACGTTGTTGATCACCGTGGGGCTGGCGTAGAGGCCCGCGACGGCCGGGAAGGGCGGGCGCAGGCGCGGCTGCCCGCGACGACCCTCGAGGCCCTCGAGCAGCGCGGTCTCCTCCCCGCAGATGTAGGCGCCGGCACCGGCGTGGACCACGACGTCGAGGTCGAAGCCGGAGCCGTGGATGTCGCGTCCGAGGTGGCCGGCGGCGTAGGCCTCGGCCACCGCGGCCTGCACCCGGCGCACCACGTGCAGCACCTCGCCGCGGATGTAGATGAAGGCCGTGTGGGCCCGGATGGCGAAGCAGCTGATGATCACGCCCTCGACCAGGGTGTGGGGCGAGGCCATCATCAGCGGGACGTCCTTGCAGGTGCCCGGCTCGGACTCGTCGGCGTTGACGACGAGGTACTTCGGCTTCGGGTTGTCCTGGGGGATGAAGCCCCACTTCATGCCCGTGGGGAAGCCCGCCCCTCCCCGCCCGCGCAGGCCGGAGTCCTTGACCTCGGCGATGACGTCGTCGGGGCTCATGGTGAGCGCGCGGCGCAGGCCCTCGTAGCCGCCGCTGGCGGTGTAGGAGTCGAGGGTCCAGCTGCGCTCGTCGGCCCACGTGGCGGTGAGCACGGGGGTCAGGGTGTCTGGTGCGGTCATGTCGCCTCTCCCTTCTCGGCGGCGGTCTCGGACGAGCCGCTCTCCGCCTCCACGACGGCCTGCTCGGCCTGGTTGTCGTCGGACTCGCGCGCGGCCGCGAGCTCCTCGCCCGGCTCCTCCGGGACGGCGTCGGCCGCACCGTCACGGTCCGACGGGGGCGCGGACCAGCCGCGCTCACGGGCGATGCCGAGCCCGACCAGCGAGGCCGGTCCGGCCGACGGCCCCTCGTCGGCGCGGCCGTCGGGGAAGCCGGCCAGCACCCGCTCGGCCTCGCGCCAGGTGCAGATGCGCGGGCCCCGGGTCGAGGTGACCTCCCGCCCGGCGCGCAGGTCGTCGACCAGGTCGACCGCCGAGGTGGGCGTCATGGTGTCCATGAACTCCCAGTTGACCATCATCACCGGGGCGTAGTCGCAGGCCGCGTTGCACTCCAGGTGCTCCAGCGTCACGGTGGCCCGGTCGCCGTCGCGCAGCCGGGTGGTCTCGTCGTTGCCGACGTCGAGGTGCTCCTTGAGCCGGGCGAAGATCTCGTCGCCGCCCATCACCGCGCACAGCGTGTTGGTGCAGACCCCCACGTGGTAGTCGCCGACCGGCTTGCGCTTGTACATCGTGTAGAACGTCGCGACCCCGCTGACCTCGGCCGCGGAGATCCCGAGGATGTCGGCGCAGGTCTCGATGCCCTCGGGGGTCACCCGTCCCTCGACCGACTGCACGAGGTGGAGCATGGGCAGCAGGCCCGAGCGGGCCTCGGGGTAGCGCGCGGCGATCGCCGTGAGCTCGTCGTAGGTCTCCTGGCTGATCATCAGCGGTCCACGCCTCCCATGACGGGGTCGATGCTCGCGATCGCGACGATGACGTCGGCGACCATGCCGCCCTCGCTCATCACGCTCGTGGCCTGCAGGTTGGTGAAGGACGGGTCGCGGAAGTGGGCGCGGAAGGGGCGGGTGCCGCCGTCGGAGACGACGTGGGCACCGAGCTCCCCGCGGGGCGACTCCACCGGCACGTAGGCCTGGCCCTCCGGCACCCGGAAGCCCTCGGTGACCAGCTTGAAGTGGTGGATGAGGGCCTCCATCGACTCGCCCATGATGTGGCGGATGTGGTCGAGGCTGTTGCCCATGCCGTCGGAGCCGATGGCCAGCTGGCTGGGCCAGGCGATCTTGCGGTCGGCGACCATGACCGGCGCGCCCTCGAGGCCGGCGAGGCGGGCCGCGGCCTGCTCGACGATCTTCAGCGACTCCCACATCTCCGCCAGGCGCACCCGGAAGCGGCCGTAGGCGTCGGCGGTGTCCCAGGTCTGGACGTCGAAGTCGTAGTCCTCGTAGCCGGAGTAGGGCTGGGTCTTGCGCAGGTCCCACGGGTAGCCGCTGGCGCGCAGCGGGGGTCCGGTGAGACCCAGGGCCAGGCAGCCCTCCAGGTCGAGGTGGCCGACGCCCTCCAGGCGGGCCTTGAAGATCGGGTTGGCGTTGCACAGCGCGGCGTACTCGGGCAGGCGCTTCTTCATCAGCGCCACGAAGGAGGCGATCTCCTCCAGGGCGCCGGCGGGGAGGTCCTGCGCCACGCCGCCGGGGCGGATGAAGGCGTGGTTCATGCGCAGCCCGGTGATGAGCTCGAAGAGGTCGAGCACCAGCTCGCGCTCGCGGAAGCCGATCGTCATCACGGTCAGCGCGCCGATCTCCATGCCGCCCGTGGCGATGGCCACGAGGTGGGAGGAGATGCGGTTGAGCTCCATGAGCAGGACCCGCATGACCTGGGCCTTCTCGGGCACGTCGGCCTCGATGTCGAGCAGCCGCTCGACGCCGAGGACGTAGGTGGCCTCGTTGAAGAACGGGCTGAGGTAGTCCATGCGGGTGCAGAAGGTCACGCCCTGCACCCAGGAGCGGTACTCCATGTTCTTCTCGATGCCGGTGTGGAGGTAGCCGATGCCGCAGCGGGCCTCGGTGACCGTCTCGCCCTCGAGCTCCAGGATCAGCCGAAGCACGCCGTGGGTCGAGGGGTGCTGCGGGCCCATGTTGACGACGACGCGCTCCTCGGCGTCCTCGGCCAGACCCTCGGCGATCTGGTCCCAGTCCTGCCCGGTGACCGTGAAGACACGGCCCTCGGTGGTCTCGCTGGTGCCGGCGTACAGGTCTTCCTGGGTCGTCATGCTGACCTCCGGGGACGGTGGGCGAGGGAGTGGCTGAGGGCGCGGGCGGGCCGGTGCGGGGAGCGCATCAGCTGTAGGAGCGGCGCTGGTCGGGCGGGGGGACGGTGCCGCCCTTGTACTCGACCGGGATGCCGCCCAGCGGGTAGTCCTTGCGCTGCGGGTGGCCGGGCCAGTCGTCGGGCATGAGGATGCGGGTCAGCGAGGGGTGGCCCTCGAAGAGCACGCCGAACATGTCCCACGTCTCCCGCTCGTGCCAGTCGGCCGTGGGGTAGACCGGCACCAGCGACGGCAGCCGCGGGTCGGTGTCGGGCACGGCGACCTCGAGCCGGATGCGGCGGTTGTGGGTCATCGACAGCAGGTGGTGCACGACGTGGAGCTCGTGGCCGGCGTCGGCGGGGCAGTGCACGCCGCTCACGCTCGAGAGCAGCTCGAAGCGCAGCCGGGGCTCGTCGCGCAGCAGCCGCGCCAGCACCAGGAGGTCGTCGGGACGCACGTGGAAGGTGATCTCGCCCCGGTGCACCACGACGCTCTCGACGGCCCGCTCGACGCCGGCACCGCGCGCCGCGACCTCGAGGGCGTCGGCGACCTCGTCGAACCAGCCGCCGAAGGGGCGCGCGGTGGCTGCGGGGTGGCGGACGGCCGCGCGCAGGCCGCCGTAGCCGCTGGTGTCGCCGGAGCCCTTGACGCCGAACATGCCGCGCCGCTCGCCGACCTGGCGCACCGTCTGCGAGCCCGGCTGGCCCTCGGGCGGTGCCGGGAGGTTCTCCGGGGACTGGTCGGTGGCGGCCTGGTCGACCGTGCCGCGGGCGCCGCCCTGCGTGGGCTCGTCGGTGGGGCTCATCGCAGCAGGCCCGTGCGGTCGGAGGTCGGCAGCGCGGTGAGCGCCTCGGCCTCGAGCTCGGCGATCTGCGCGGCGCGGTTGGCGCCGAGCTTGGTGGCCTGGACCTGGTCGTGGAGCTTGAGGATGGCGTCGATGAGCATCTCGGGGCGCGGCGGGCAGCCCGGGAGGTACATGTCGACGGGCACGACGTGGTCGACGCCCTGCACGATCGCGTAGTTGTTGAACATGCCGCCGGAGCTGGCGCACACGCCCATGGCGAGCACCCACTTGGGCTCGGCCATCTGGTCGTAGATCTGGCGCAGGACGGGCGCCATCTTCTGGCTGACCCGGCCGGCCACGATCATGAGGTCGGCCTGGCGGGGGCTGGCCCGGAAGACCTCCATGCCGAAGCGGGCCAGGTCGTACTTCGGGCCGCCGCTGGTCATCATCTCGATGGCGCAGCAGGCCAGGCCGAAGGTGGCGGGCCAGAAGGAGGCCTTGCGCATGTAGCCCGCGACGCCCTCGACGGTCGTCAGCAGGACGCCGCTGGGGAGCTTCTCCTCGATACCCATCAGTGCTGTCCTCTCGGTCCCACGCGGATCAGTCCCACTCGAGGCCGCCGCGACGCCAGACGTAGGCGTAGGCGACGAAGACGGTGGCGATGAAGATGACCATCTCGACCAGACCGAAGAGGGCCATCGCGTCGAAGTGCACGGCCCACGGGTAGAGGAAGATGATCTCGATGTCGAAGACGATGAAGAGCATCGCGGTGATGTAGTACTTCACCGGGAAGCGGCCACCGCCGACGGGCTGCGGAGTGGGCTCGATGCCGCACTCGTAGGAGTCGAGCTTGGCGCGGTTGTAGCGCTTGGGCCCGGTCAGCGTGCTGACGGCCACCGAGAAGACGGCGAAGCCGGCGGCCAGGGCCGCCAGCACCAGCACCGGTGTGTAGAGCTCCATCGTCCGACCTCCCGTGGCACACGTCCGTGTCGACGCGCCCCGAGCAATGCCCGACGAAAGCCCCTTGTGGCCTTGTGAAGAGAATCACTAAGTGGCGCGGGACACATACTGCCACTCGCTCGCGGGCGTGGCGACCCGGGGGTGGTCCCGGTCACATTCCGTGTCGGCGGGGAGTCGTGCGCGGCGCTGACCTGCGGATTTAACGCACTCCGGGCTTGCGTTAATGGCCGACGACGCGGCCCGGCCGGCCCGGTCGGTCGCCGCCGGTCCCGGGTCGGTCCCGGGGTCGGGCCCGGGTGGGCTCAGGCGGTGGCGCGGTGGAGGGCGACGACGCCCCCGGTGAGGTTGCGCCACTCGACGCCGGTCCAGCCCGCCTCGGCGACGAGGTCGGAGAGGCCCTGCTGGTCGGGCCAGGCCCGGATCGACTCGGCGAGGTAGACGTAGGCGTCGGGGGCCGAGGAGACGGCCCGGGCGATCGGCGGCAGGGCCTTCATCAGGTACTCGAGGTAGACGGTGCGGAAGGGCGCCCAGGTCGGGTGGCTGAACTCGCAGACCACCAGCCGGCCACCGGGCCGGGTCACCCGGCGCATCTCGCGCAGGCCCGCCAGCGGGTCGACGATGTTGCGCAGGCCGAAGGAGATGGTCACGGCGTCGAAGGTGGCGTCGGCGAAGGGCAGCCGCGTGCCGTCACCCGCGGTGAAGGGCAGGTGGGGCCGGGCCTGCTTGCCCACCCGGAGCATCCCGAGGGAGAAGTCGCACGGCACGACGGTGGCACCGCGGTCGTGGAAGGGCTCGCTCGAGGTGCCGGTGCCGGCGGCGAGGTCGAGGACGCGCTCGCCCGCGACCGGCGCGACGGCCTCGATGACGTCGTGGCGCCAGCGGCGGTCCTGGCCCAGCGAGAGCACGTCGTTGGTGACGTCGTAGCGACGAGCCACGGTGTCGAACATGCGACGGACGTCGATGGGTTGCTTGTCGAGCTGCGCACGGGCCACGCCCCCGAGGTTAGCCCGCGTCCACGCACCGCACCCCACCGCACGCCGCCATCCGCACCACACCACCGCACCGCACCGCGCCACCGCACCGCGCCACCGGGCGAGCGCCGGGAGGGCGCCGGGCGACCGCCGCCGGGACCCGGGCAACCGGAGGTCCTCCTCGTGCGTCTCCCTGGTGACCGGCTCGACCCTGTCGGCCACCCCCACACCACGAGGACCTCCCATGCCCCTGCTGCGCCGCCTCTCCCTCGCCCTCGGCCTGGCCGTGGCCCTCGTCCTGGTCGCCGTGCTCGGCGCGACCGCGCTCGGCGGGTCCGGTGGGCACGAGCGCTCCGACCGCGCAGGGGTCGCCGACCCGCGACCCGGCGCTGCGGCCGAGCGCCGGCCCGCCCCTCCCGCGACCGAGCCCACCCCCCGGTCGACGCCGACGACCACGACCGCGCCCACGCCGCCGCCGCCGCCGCCGACAGCCACAGCCACAGCCACAGCCACGCCGTCCCCCACGCCCGAGCTGGTGCCCGGTCCGGCACTCCTCTCGCCCGGCGACGACGGCGCGGAGGTGCGCGAGCTCCAGGCCCGGCTGGCCCAGATCGACTGGTTCGACGCCGGGCTCACCGACCACTACGGCGAGATCACGGAGGCGGCGGTGCGCGGCTTCCAGGACAAGCGCGCGATCCCGGTCACCGGCGAGGTCGACCAACGCACCATGGACCGGCTGCTGGCCATGACCACCGAGCCCACCGACGCCGAGCTCGAGGGCCGCACGCAGCAGGCCGGTGCCCTCGACCCGCGCTGCCTCCAGGGCCGGGTGATCTGCGTCGACAAGGGCACCAGCACTCTGCGCTGGGTCGTCGACGGCGAGGTGCTGCGCACCCTCGACGCCCGCTTCGGCGCCGCCGGGACCCCCACCCGCGAGGGGGTCTTCGAGGTCTACCGGATGAGCCGCGACCACGTCTCGAGCCTCTACGACACCGCGATGCCCTACGCCATGTTCTTCTCCGGCGGACAGGCCGTGCACTACTCCCCCGACTTCGCCGCCACCGGCTACGCCGGCGCCTCGCACGGCTGCGTCAACACCCGGGACCTCGCCGGGGTCGCCGCCCTCTTCGACGAGGTCCGGCTGGGCGACGACGTGGTCGTGTACTGGTCCTGAGTCCGCGCCGGCCGGCGGTCGTGGCAGGCACGTGACCGGCACGTGAGGCGTCGATGAGACGGGTGAGAGCCCTCTCATCGGCGCCTCACGCGTGCCTCACCGGGCCGCCGCAGAGTTCTTCTCGTCGCCCCACCGGGGTGGCCGCCCCGGCCTCAGGGCCGGGCGGACCGCACGAGAGAGAAGAGACCGTCATGGCACGCTCCAGCATCTTCACCGCCGTCAAGCCGGCCACCATGGCCCGCCGCGCCGACACCGACAGCCGCGACGGCGGCCGTCGCCGGCGCCGCCGCCGCAACCGTCGCAACCGCAGCCGCTCGCGCTCGCGCACCAACTGAGGCCCCGGCTCACCGGTCCGCCGACACCCGTCGGCGGGCCCGGACGACGGGGGTGGCTCCCACGCAGCGAGCCACCCCCGTCGCGGCCGTTCCCACCACCGGAGGAGACCCCCGATGCGCCGAGCCTGGCGGAGGCTGATCGCCTCGTTGCGCCCCGCGGCCGACGCCGCGCCCGTCGTCGACGCGGCCCGGCAGCTGACCGTGCTCGCCGTCGTGCGCCGCTTCTGGCCACGACTGCGTCCGCTGCGCGGCTGGCTGGCCCTCGGGCTGGTGCTGCTGGCGGCCGCCCCGGCCATCGAGGTCGTCGAGATCGTGCTCTTCCAGCGCCTCGTCGACGACGTGCTGGTGCCGGCCGACTTCTCCCCGCTCCTCACCCTCGCCGCGGCCTACCTCGCGCTCAACCTCGCCAGCGGCCTGGTCTCGAGCGCCGACGACTACCTGTCCACCTGGGTCTCCCAGCGCTTCCTCGTCGACCTGCGGCGCGACGCCTTCGAGCACGTCCTGCACCAGCCCGCCACCGTGCAGGACCGGCGCCGCCTCGGCGACACCATGGCCCGCCTGACCTCCGACGTGAGCGCGGTGGAGAGCTTCATGGTCGGCCAGCTCGCCACCGGTCTGGGCGCCCTGCTGCGGCTGGTGCTCTTCGTGGGCGCGCTGCTGTGGCTGCAGTGGGAGCTCGCGCTCGCCTCGCTCGTGGTCGTGCCCGTGTTCTGGTGGGTCTCCAGCCACTTCGCCCGCTTCACCCGCGACGTCTCGCGCGAGCGCCGCCGCCGCGGCGGCTCGCTGTCGAGCATCACCGAGGAGAGCCTGGCCAACGCCACGCTCGTGCAGACCTACGGCCGCGAGCGCGAGGCCGTTGCCGACTACGACCGGCAGAACCGCGCGATCGCCGCGGCCGAGCTGGCCGGCAGCCGTGTGCGGGGCCTCTTCCTGCCGCTCGTCGACCTGGCCGAGCTGGTCGGGGTGCTGCTCGTGGTGACCCTCGGGGTCTGGGCGCTCTCCACCGACCGCCTCACCCTCGGCGGGCTGCTGGCCTTCCTCACCCTGCTCATGCAGTGCTACCGCCCGGTGCGCGACCTCAGCGACCTGGTGCCGTCGCTCTTCTCGGCCACCGCCGGCGTCGAGCGCCTCGTGGAGCTGCTCGACGAGCCCCGCGCGGGAGACCGGGCGGGGGCCACCGCGCTGCCCGGCGGCCGGGGCGCCGTGGACCTGAGCGCCGTGACCGTGCGCTACCCCGGCGCAGCACGCGACGCCGTCAGCGGGCTCGACCTGCACGTCGCGCCGGGCGAGCGGGTCGCGGTCGTGGGCGCCAGCGGCTCGGGCAAGTCGACCCTCGCGCGGCTGCTGACCCGTCAGGTCACCGCCGACGCCGGCGTGGTCGCCGTCGACGGCCACGACGTCGCCGACCACACCGCGACCTCCGTGCGCGCCGCGGTCACCCTGCTGCTGCAGGAGCAGCTGCTGCTCGACGCCAGCGTCCACGACAACATCGCCTACGCCCGGCCCGGTGCCACCCGCGCCGAGGTGCGCGCCGCCGCCCGGGCCGCCGACGCCCACGCCTTCGTGGAGCGGCTCCCCCAGGGCTACGACACCCGGATCGGGCAGCGCGGACGCACGCTCTCGGGCGGCCAGCGCCAGCGCCTCTCGCTGGCCCGCGCGCTGCTGCGCGAGAGCCGGGTGCTGGTGCTCGACGAGCCCACCACCGGGCTCGACCCCGACGCCACCCGACGGCTGCTGGAGGCCGTCACAGATCCTGCGCTGGGGCGCACGGTGCTGCTGCTCACCCACGACCCGCTCGCCCTGGAGTACGTCGACCGCGTCGTGCGGCTCGAGGACCTCGCCGACCACCCACCGGCCGACCCGGCCGACACGGCCGACCCGGCCGACACGGTGCCCGTCGCCGCGGCGGTGTCCCGGTGAGCGGGCCGCGCCCGGGGAGGCTCCTCGCGGGCGGTCGCGATGCCGTGCCGGGACCCGCGCCGGAGGTCGCCCCCGGCGAGCCGCTGCTGCCCGGCTACCGCGCGGTGCAGCGCCTGGCCCACGGACGCCGCCTCGACACCTGGGATGCCTACGACGAGGAGCGCGGCTGCCGCTGCGTGGTCAAGGTCGTGCGCGCCGACCGTCGCCACGAGCGCGAGGTCGTCGACGGGGTCCTGCGCGAGGGCCGCATCGTGACGACGCTGACCCACCCGCACCTGGTGCGCGGCTACGCCGTGCTCACCGACCCGCGTGCGGCGGTCGTGCTCGAGACCCTGCGCGGCGCCACCCTGGCCGCGGTCGTCGAGGAGGGCGCCCTGGGGGTCGAGGACACCGCCCTGCTCGGCCTGCAGCTGGTCTCGGTGCTGGGCTACCTGCACCGCCACGACTGGCTGCACCTCGACCTCAAGCCGGGCAACGTCGTGGTCGAGCACGGCAAGGCGGTGCTGCTCGACCTGAGCCTGGCCGCGCGACCCGGTGCGGGCCGCCCGGGCGCCGGCACCCCCGGCTACCTCGCCCCGGAGCAGGTCACCGGCGAGGGCCTCGCGCCCGCGACCGACGTGTGGGGGCTCGGCGTGCTGCTGCGCGAGGCGCTCAGCGGCGAGGAGCCGACACCCCCCGCGCGCTGGCGGGCGCGGCGTACGGCCCCGGTGCGGGTGGCGTCCCACGCGCCGGCGGAGCTGGCGACGCTGCTGGCGGCGTGCGGCGACCCCGACCCCGCGGGCCGCCCGCGGCTCGTCGACGTGCGCGCCGTGCTGGCGGCGTACGCCGACGACGGCACGCGCCTGCCCTGAGCGGGCCGGTCGGGCCGGGTCAGTCCTCGGAGCCGGCGAGGTCGTCGAGCACGGCCACGGCCTCCTCGGCGGTGATCCCGCCGCCCTGGATCCAGTACGTCGTGCCCTCGGCCCCCAGCTGGCAGGTCACGCCGGCGGGGTCGTCCTCGGGCACGGGCTGGCCGGCCGGCACGTTCTGCCCGTAGGTGAGCTGGCACACCGCGTCGCCGACCCGCTCGAGCTCGGTGGAGCTGCGGGCGAGGTCGAGCAGCGCCGGGTCGACCGGCAGGGCGCCGGGGATGAACAGCCCGGCGGGCACGCCGACCACGGCCACGGCCGCCTGGCGCTGCAGCGCCTCGTCGGCGTAGATGCGGACCTCGGCGGGGGCGTCGAAGACCTCACTCAGTCGCTCGCCGGCCGACTCCTGGAGCTCGGTCTGGCGCTGCGTCAGCTCCTCGGCCTGGGCCGGGTCCTGGCCCTCGGGGGCCTCGACGCCGAGGTCGAGGGCCCGCAGGCCGCCCGGCAGCTCGTCGGGCAGGGCCGCGACGCTGTCGGCGCCGGAGAGCTCCTCGGCGCCGCTGTCGATCCTCGGCAGGACGACGGCGAAGACGACCATGAGGGCCAGCAGGACGGCGCCGAGGACGACGCCGGCGACGCGGGTACGAGCGATGGTGGGAGTGGTGGTCACGGCGGTGACGTTACCCACGCCTCGGTCGGGATCGCCCATCGGCTGAGTACCCTCGAGACGTGAGCACCAGCGAGACCTCCGGCGCGACCGCGGACCGTCTGGCCGCCGGTCCCCTGGCCGCTCGCACCGTCGTGGTCGAGCCGGGCCACGTCGACTCGCTGCTGTCCCTGCTGCCCGCGGACCGTCCGGTGACGTGGCTGCGTCGTGGCGAGGGCCTGGTCGGCTGGGGTGTCGCCGCCGAGCTGCGCACCGACGGGCCGACCCGCTTCGCCGACGCCGCGAAGTGGTGGTCCGAGCTGGTCGCGCGCTCGGTGGAGCACGACGAGGTCGACGAGCCGGGCACGGGCCTGGTCTGCTTCGGGTCCTTCGCCTTCGCCCACGAGCCGGGCGACTCCGTGCTGGTCGTGCCGTCGGTGGTCGTGGGGCGCCGCGGCGACCTGACCTGGGTGACGACCATCGGCCCGGCCGACCAGGAGGGCGGATCACCCGACCTGGCCCCCGCCGACGACCCGGCGGTGCCGGTCGGGATCAGCTTCGTCGACGGCGCCCTCGACGGCGAGCGGTGGATGAGCGTGGTGGCCGACGCGGTGGCCCGCATCGAGGCCGGCGACCTGGAGAAGGTCGTGCTGGCCCGCGACCTGCTCGCCACCGCCCACGCGCCGGTCGACGTGCGCTGGCCGCTGCGCCGCCTGGCCGAGAGCTACCCCATGTGCTGGACCTTCCACGTCGACGGCATGTTCGGCGCGACCCCCGAGATGCTGGTGCGCCGCGAGCGTGGGCTGGTGACCTCGCGGGTGCTGGCCGGCACCATCCGCCGCAGCGGCGACGACCAGCGCGACCTGGCGCTGGCCGCCGCGCTGGCCCGCTCCTCCAAGGACCTCGAGGAGCACGAGTACGCCGTGCGCTCGGTCGCCGACGCCCTCGAGCCGCACTGCTCGTCGATGAACGTGCCCGAGGCGCCCTTCGTGCTGCACCTGCCCAACGTCATGCACCTGGCCAGCGACGTCGCCGGCGTGGTGCACGACGCGGCGACGGTCTCGTCGCTGCAGCTGGCCGAGGCACTGCACCCCTCGGCGGCGGTCGGCGGCACGCCCACGGCGGCGGCCACCGCGCTGATCCACGAGATCGAGGGCATGGACCGCGGTCGCTACGCCGCGCCCGTCGGCTGGATGGACGCCTCCGGCGACGGCGAGTGGGGCATCGCGCTGCGCTCGGCGTCGGTGGACGGCTCGACCGTGCGCCTCTTCGCCGGCTGCGGGATCGTCGGCGACTCCGACCCCGAGTCGGAGCTGGCCGAGGCCCAGGCGAAGTTCGTGCCCGTGCGCGACGCCATCACGGCGACGGAGCCGTCGCCCCCAGCCGCAGGTTGAGCCCGATCGCCGCGGCGTTGTCGGGGTGGTGGAAGGTGCGCAGCCGGGTGTGGCCGCGCGAGCGCGCCCAGCGCACCGCCTCCAGCTTCATCGCCACTGCGAGCCCGCGGCCCCGACGCTCGGGCACCACGCCGGTCATCTCGCCGAAGGCGTAGCCCTCGAGCGGGCGCAGCGAGGTGACGCTGAGCCCCACCCAGTGCTCGCCCTCGACCGCGACGACCGCGCCGTGGGGGTCGTAGGAGGCCGCCGCGCACCGCTCGGGCACCCCCGCGGACAGGTCGGCGCCGGGGTCGTCGGCGGCGCAGCGCGCCCAGAGCGCCTCCAGGCGACGGCGCCGCGGCGCGTCGTCGCCGAGGCGGGCCATCGTGGTGAGGGCGACGCCGGCGGCGGTCGCGGCGTCGAGGCAGGGCAGGAACGGCGTCTCGTCGAAGGCCGCGAGGTCGAGCTCGAGTCGCACCCAGGCCGTCACGGCCGCCCCGCTCAGAGGTCGGCGCCGTCGGGCAGCCGGGTGTAGGCGCTCCCGGCCGGCTCGAGGAAGCGGCGCAGGTGGCCGTCGACGATGTCGAGGCCGGCCTCGGAGTAGACGCGGTCGTGGATCGCCAGCACCCGGGGGGCGCCGACCTCGCGGGCGAAGTCGATGGCCTCGGCGGCCTTGAGCCACGGCGCGCTGACCGGGCAGAGCAGCACGTCGACGGGCTCGCCGGGCGGCGTGAGGGCGTCGCCGGGGTGGTAGACGCGCTGGTCGCCGCAGGTCACGACGTAGCCGCTGTTGTCGATGCGGGGCAGCTCGGGGTGGATGACCGCGTGGCGCTCGCCGACGGCGCGCACCGGGAGGCCCGCGGCGGTGAAGCGCTCGCCCGGGGCGACCACGACGAGCCGCTCGGCGACGTCGGGGGCGTCCTCGCGGATGCGGGCCGCCACCGCCTCGATCGTGACGACGGGCGCGTCGCTGAGGCGCAGGTGCTCGGCGAGGTAGTGGTCGGGGTGCTCGTGGGTCAGCAGCACCGCGCCGGCCCCGTCGAGGGCCTCCGCCGCGTCGGTGAACACCCCCGGGTCGACCACCAGCACCCCGCCGTCGTGCTCGACCCTCACGCAGGCGTGGCCCAGCTTGGTGATGCGCATGGCCCCCACCGTAGCCATCCCGCGACCCGGGTGGTCCCTACGATGCAGGGGTGAGCACGAGCAGCCCCCGACCCGCTCCCGCCGTGCGGCTGCGCCAGGCGACGCCCGAGGACGCCGAGGCCCTGACCCACCTGCACCTCGACGTCTGGGACGACGCCTACACCGGGCTGGTGGAGCAGCGCGTGCTCGACGAGCGCCGCACCGACGTGCCGGCCCGGGTGGAGCGCTGGCGCGGCATCCTCGCCGGCCCGCGCGAGGAGCCGCTGTGGCTGGCGGTCGAGGTGGGCCCGGGCGGCGACGAGGAGCTGGTCGGCTTCGCCAGCGCGGGCCCGGCGCGCGACGGCGACGTCGACACCGCGACCGAGCTGTGGTCGCTCTACGTGCGGGCCCGGCTGTGGGGCACCGGGGTCGGCTACGCGCTGCTGCAGGCGGCGATCGGCGACCGCGCGGCGTACCTGTGGGTGCTGGCCGGCAACGACCGCGCCATCGGCTTCTACGAGCGGCAGGGCTTCCGCCTCGACGGCACCGTCGACGAGCTCGACGACGGGCGCCACCTGCGCATGCTGCGGGCCGGCACGTGAGCGTGCTCGACCTGGGCGACCCGTCCTTCGACGTCACCTCCGCCGCGGTGCTCGAGGCCCGCGAGCGCGACTGGTACGTCGAGACCACGTGGGGCTGGGCCGTGCTGCGCCACGCCGAGGGCACCGCGGTGCTGCGCGACCGCCGCTTCGCGCAGGGCAACGCCCGCTGGCCGGCGCAGAACGGCATCCACTCCGGGCTCTTCTCCGACTGGTGGGCCGAGACGCTGCTGAGCCTCGAGGGCGACGACCACGCCCGCGTGCGCCGGCTGCTCGCCCCGGCCTTCCGCAGCCGCGCGATCGCGGCGATGCGCCCGCGCTTCGAGGCGCTGGCCCACGAGCTCGTCGACGCCTTCGCCGCCACCGGGCGCGTCGAGCTCGTCCACGACTTCGCCGAGCCCTACGCCGCCCGGATCATCTGCGTGCTGCTCGGCCTCGACGAGGCGCACTGGCCGCAGGTGGCCCGCTGGGCCGACGACCTGGGGGCGTCGTTCTCGGTCGACGTGGCCGCCCGGCTGCCGCGCATCGAGGCCGCGCTGGAGGGGCTGACCGGCTACGTCGACGAGGTGGTCGCCGACCGGCGGGCCCGGATCGCCGCCGGCTCGGCCCACGGGCCCGGCGACGGGCCGGAGGACCTCGTGACCACGCTCGTGCGCGCCGCCGACGACGGCGAGCGGCTCACCGGGCGCGAGCTCAGCGTGGCGCTGGTCTTCCTCGCCTTCGCGGGCATGGAGACCACCCGCAACCAGATCGGCCTGGCCGTGCAGACGCTGCTGGCCCACCCCGACCAGTGGCGGCTCCTGGGCGAGCGCCCCGACCTCGGCGCCGCCGCCGTCGAGGAGGTGATGCGGGTCAACCCCACGGTCACCTGGGTGACCCGCGAGGCCCTCAAGGACGTCGACCTCGGCGGCCTGCGCGTGCCGGCCGGCGGCATCGTGCAGGTGCTCTCCCACGCCGCCGGCACCGATCCGGCCGCGATGGCCGACCCCTCCTTCGACATCGAGGCCCAGGCCCGGCGCGAGCGGCCGCCCCACGCCGGCTTCGGCGCCGGGGTCCACCACTGCCTGGGCCACTTCGTGGCGCGCACCGACATGGCCGTCGCCCTGCCCCTGCTGGCCCGCCGGCTGCCCGGGGCCCGCCCCGACGGCCCCGGCACCTGGCTGCCCGTGTCGGGCAACACCGGCGCGCTCCGCTTCCCGATCCGCTTCGACGTCCAGGAGGACGCATGACCGACCTGACCCGCACCGTGGGCGTCACCGGCTCGACGGGGGCGCTCGGCGGCCTCGTCACCGCGCAGCTCGCCGGCGCCGACTTCCGCCTCGACCTGCGCCTGCTCGTGCGCGACGCCTCGCGAGCCCCCGACGTCGACTGCGACGTGCGCGAGTGCACCTACGCCGACCACGCCGCGTCGCTGGAGGCCCTGCGCGGGGTCGAGACCCTCCTCATGGTCTCCGCGGCCGAGGCCGTCGACCGGCGCGAGCAGCACCGCACCTTCGTCCGCGCCGCCGCCGACGCCGGCGTGCGCCACCTCGTCTACACCTCGTTCGCCGGCGCCGACCCACAGGCCACCTTCACCCTCGGCCGCGACCACCACGACGCCGAGACCGCGATCCGCGAGGCGGCCGCGGAGACCGGCATGGGCTTCACGTTCCTGCGCGACAACTTCTACGTCGACGTGCTCCCGCTCTTCGCCGACGAGGCCGGCGTCATCCGCGGGCCCGCGGGCGAGGGCCGGGTCGCCGCCGTGGCCCGCGCCGACGTGGCCGACGTCGCCGCCACGGTGTTGCGCGACCCGGCCGCCCACGCGGGGGCGACGTACGTGCTGACCGGGCCGGAGGCGCTCACCATGACCGAGGTGGCCGCCCGCGCCGGCGCCGTCCTGGGCCGCGAGCTGCGCTTCGAGGACGAGGGCGTGGAGCAGGCCTACGCCTCGCGGCGCGCCGCCTACGACGCCGAGGACTGGCAGCTCGACGCCTGGGTCAGCACCTACACCGCCATCGCCGACGGGTCGTGCGCCCGGGTCACCGACGACGTGCGGCGCGTCACCGGCCACGACGCCCGCACCCTCGAGCAGGCGCTCGCCTGAGCCGCCGCCGGCCCGGGCACCGCACGGTCAGCCGGTGAGGTGGTGCACGTAGCACCAGCGCCAGCTCTCGTCCTCCTCCGCCGACTGCATCACCGCGTGGGCGGTCTCGTGGAAGTGCACGGTGGCGTGCTGCTGCGGGGAGGAGTCGCAGCAGCCGACGTGGCCGCACTCCAGGCACTGGCGCAGCGCGACCCAGGTCGTGCCGTCCTCCAGGCAGCGCGCGCACACCGGGTCCTGGGCCGTGACGACCGCGGGGAAGCGCTCCAGGTCGGCGCAGACCTCGCCCAGACGCCGGCCGACGGCGGTGGCGCGCAGCTCCTCGCGCTCCTCGCTGGCCACGTCGAGCATCGACTCCTCCACGTCGAGCATGGCCAGCACGTCGGCCACGACCTCGGCGGGCACCGTGCCGCCGCTGCGGATCTCCAGCACCCGGCGGCGCTCCGCGCCGATCATGGCGCGGCGCGCGCGGGAGTAGAGGTCGCTGGGCGACTCCTGGTCCCCGACGGTGGCCAGGCGCTCCCAGGCGGCGAAGTTGCGCTGGTCGAGGCGCTGGCGGATGAGGTCGACGGCGCCGTGCTGGTCGTCGTACTCCAGCCGGTCGAGCTCCTCCAGCGCCGCCTTGGAGGCCTGCTGGAGCAGGGTCGCGCGGGCCAGCGCGTCCTCGGCGGGGTCGGGCGAGGGCACCCGCAGCCGACGGGCCACCATCGGCAGCGTCAGCCCCTGCACGAAGAGGGTGCCGGCCACCACGGTGAAGGCGATGAGCAGGAGCACCTCGCGGTAGGGCGTGCCCTCCGGGATGACGAAGGCGGCCGCGAGCGTCACGACCCCGCGCATGCCGGCCCAGCCGAGCACGAAGGTGTAGGTCCACGGCGCGTCCTGGCCGAGGTCGGGGTCGGGACCGGGGCGCACCAGCAGGTAGCGCGCCGGGAAGACCCACAGCAGCCGGAGCACGATCACCGCGGCCAGCGTCGCCCCGCAGACCGCCGCGATGCGCCCCAGCCCGATGTCGGAGTCGACCGCACCCTCGACGATCCACCACGCCTGGAGCCCGATGAGCAGGAAGACGGCGTTCTCCAGGACGAAGGCGATGGTGCGCCAGTTGAGCCGCTCCGCGATGCGCGACTGCGCGGTCTGCAGCACCGGCGCCTTGTGGCCCAGCAGCAGCCCGGCCACCACGACGGAGATCACGCCCGAGGCGTGGATCTCCTCGGCCAGCACGTACGCCGCGAAGGGCACGACCAGCGACATCGCCGAGTCGATGACCGGGTCGGTGATGCGCCGGCGCACCTTGCCGACCACGACGAAGAAGGCCAGGCCGACCAGGGCCCCGCCGCCCGCGGCGAGCACGAAGTCGAGCGCGACCCCGCCGGCGTCGAGGCCGCTGCCCGCCGCGACGGCCAGGGCCGTGCGCAGGAAGACCAGAGCGGTGGCGTCGTTGAAGAGCGACTCGCCCTCGAGGATCGTGACCACCCGTCGGGGCAGACCGATCCGGCGCCCGATGGCGGTGGCGGCGACCGCGTCGGGCGGGGCCACGACGGCTCCGATGGCCAGGGCCAGGGCCCACGGCAGGTCGGGCAGGAAGAGCCGTACGACGCAGGCCACGCCGGCGGCGGTGAAGACGACGAGCCCGACCGAGAGCAGCAGGATCGGTCGGCGGTTGGCGTTGAAGTCGACCAGCGAGGTCTGCTGGGCCGCGGCGTAGAGCAGCGGCGGGAGCAGGCCGAGGAGCACGACGTCGTGGTCGAGGTAGACCTGGGGCACCTGCGGCACGTAGGAGGCCGCCACCCCCACCGCGATCAGCAGGAAGGGCGCCGGCACCTCGAGCCGGTCGGCCAGCGCCGTGCACACCAGCACGCCGACGGCGAGTCCACACAGCAGCAGGGCGATCTCCACGGCCCCATCATCCCCCGGTGGCGGCCCGTGCCGTCAGTCCGCGGCCAGGCCGCGGATCCGGGCGTCGACCTCACGGCGGTCCTGGCGGGGCACGCGCACCTCGACCACCTCGATCCCGCCGGCGGGCGAGGCGAGTGCCTGCTCGAGCTCGGGCAGGCTCTCCACCCGCCAGTGGGGGGTGCGGGTCGCCGCGCAGAGGGCGGCGAGGTCGACGCCGTGCGGGGTGCCGAAGAGCCGCTCGAAGCGGTCGGCGTGCTCGGGGGCGCCCTGCTCGAGCGTGGCGAAGATCGACCCGCCGTCGTCGTTGACCACCACCAGGGTCAGGTCGGGCCGGGGCTCCTCGGGCCCCAGCACCAGGCCGTTGCTGTCGTGGAGGAAGGTGACGTCGCCCAGCAGGGCGATCGCCCGGGTGCTGTGCGGACGACCCAGCGCGGCGCCGATCGCGGTCGAGACCATGCCGTCGATGCCGGCCAGGCCGCGGTTGGCGACCACGAAGCGGCGGGCGCCGACCCCGAAGCCGGTCTGCATGAGGTCGAGGTCGCGCACCGGGTTGGAGGGCCCGACGACGAGCAGCCCGCCGGGCGGCGTGGCCCGCACGACGGCCCCCGCCACGGCGTGGGCCGTGAGGCCCGGCTCCGCGGCCACGAGCGCGTCGAGGCGCCGGGCGACCGCGCGGTCGGCCTCGAGCCACGCCTCGAGCCACGGCGTGCGCACCGGCTCCGCCGCGACCTCGGCGGTCGGGTCGGCGGCGGGGTCGGCGGCGGGGTCGACCAGCTCGAAGCGGCCGCCTCCCAGCGGGTGGTCGACGCGGTAGGGCCGCGCGGGCCAGGCGCCGCGGCCGGGGGCGGCCCACACCTCGACGTCGTCGCGACCGAGCAGGCGCATCACCGGGCGCGACAGCGTGGGGTGACCGACCACGACGACGCGCTCGACGCTGCGGGCGAGGTCGGTGTCGAGCAGCAGCCGGTAGCAGCGCAGCGCGTGGGTGCCGGTGCGCGAGCCGCTGGAGGGCTCGGCCAGCAGCGGCCAGCCGGCGCGCTCGGCGAGCTGGCGGGCGGGCGGGCCGGCGTCGTCGCCGGCGACGACCACGGTGCGCGGGCCGAGCGGGATGCGGTCGGCTGTCTCGGGTCGCGCCCGCGCGGGGCGCTCCCGCGGTACGACGGCCGGGCGCCACGGCGCGGCCGGCAGCAGCGGGTCGTCGAGCTGGACGTCGAGGTGGACCGGGCCCCACGGGTCGTCGAGCACCGGGACGTCGCCGGGACCGGCCAGGTCGTGGGTCGCGACCAGGGCGCCGAAGATCCCCACCTGGTCGGTGGTCTGGTTGGCGTCGGTGCCGCGCAGCCGCGCCGGGCGGTCGGCGGTCACGACGACGAGGGGCTGGCCGGAGTGGGCCGCCTCCAGCACCGCGGGGTGCAGGTTGGCCACGGCCGTGCCCGACGTGCACACCACCGCCGCCCGGGCCCCGGCCCGGGTCAGCCCCAGTGCGAGGAAGGCCGCCGACCGCTCGTCGACGCGGGTGTGGAGACGCAGCAGCCCCGCGGTCGCCGCGTCGTGGACGGCGAAGGACAGCGGCGCGTTGCGCGACCCGGGGGCGACCACCACGTCGCGCACGCCGTGCGCCAGGAGCGCGGTCACCACCGCGCGCGCCAGCAGGGCCGAGGACGGCTCGGCGGGCTCGGCGGGCTCGGCGGGGTCGGCGTGGGTGCTCACGGACGTCGATCCTGCCGCAGGGCCCTGACCTCGGCCAGGCGCGCCTCCCAGTGCGCCACCCGCTCCGGCGGCGCCGCCCACCGCGTGAGCGCGTCCTCGTCGACCACGGTGCCGGGCACCCCGGGCGTGCCCGGCACCCGCAGCACCCCGTCGACGGGCACCAGGGTGTCGGCGACCAGGTCGCCGGTGAGCAGCTGCACGGTGGACAGGCCGCAGGCGTGCGGCAGCTCCGGCAGCGCCGCGGCCAGCGCGAGACCGGCGGCGATGCCCACCGAGGTCTCCAGCGCCGAGGACACCACGACGGGCAGGCCGATGTCCTCGGCGATGCGCAGGCACGCCCGCACCCCGCCCAGGGGCTGCACCTTGAGCACCGCCACGTCGGCGGCCTCGAGGTCGCGCACCCGGTAGGGGTCGGCCGCCCGGCGGATCGACTCGTCGGCCGCGACCGGCACGTCGACCCCGCGGCGCACGCGGGCCAGGTCCTCGACCGTGGCGCAGGGCTGCTCGACGTACTCCAGGCCGCCGGCGGCGCGGTCGAGCACCGGGATGGCGGCGAGGGCCTCCTCGAGGCTCCACAGGCCGTTGACGTCGATGCGCACGTGACCGCTCGGCCCCAGGGCGTCGCGCACGGCCTCGAGCCGGGCCTGGTCCTCGGCCAGGGTCGAGCCGGGGTCGGCGACCTTGACCTTGGCGGTGCGGCAGCCCCCGCGCAGCACCAGCGCGTGGGCCCGCTCGGGGTCGACCACGGGCACCGTGACGTTGACCGGCACCTCGGTGCGCACCGGCTCAGGCCAGTCGCCGGCGGCCGCCTCCTCGGCGCAGCGCAGCCAGGGCTCGGCGACGGCCGCGTCGTACTCCAGGAACGGGCTCCACTCCCCCCAGCCCGTCCGCCCCGGGTCGCCGTCGCCGGCCGACCCGTGCAGCAGCACGCCCTCGCGCACGGTGATGCCGCGGAAGCGGGTGGTCATCGGCACCGACCAGACGTGGGTCACGGCCGCTGTCCCTGCTCCTCGGGAGCGGCCAGCGCGCGCAGCCGCAGCCGGTCGGGCTTGCCGTTGGCCAGCATCGGCACCTCGGAGAGGCCCACGAGCTGGCGCGGAGCCCACGCGCGCGGGTGGGCGCCCGCCACCCAGTCGCGGGCGGCGTCGAGGTCGAGGGCTCCGACGACGAAGGCGACCAGCCGGTGGCCCCACTCCTCGTCGGGCACGCCGAGCACCTCGGCCGCCACGACGTCGGGGTGCTCGCGCAGCCGGGCCGCCACCGCGGGCGCCGGCACGTTGACCCCGCCGCTCACGACCACGTCGTCGAGGCGCCCGAGCACCTCGAGCCGGCCGTCGTCGTCGAGCCGGCCGGCGTCGGAGGTGAGGAACCACCCGTCGACCAGCACCTCGCGGGTCAGGTCGGGGTCGCCGTCGTAGCCCTCGAAGAGCGTCGGCCCGCCGAGGCGGACCCGCCCGTCGCGCCCCAGCGCCAGCGCGACACCGTCGAGGGGCACCCCGTCGTAGACGCAGCCGCCCGCGGTCTCCGCCGAGCCGTACGTCGCCACCACGCGCACCCCGGCGGTCTCGGCGCGGGCGCGCAGGGCCGGGTCGAGCGGGCCGCCCCCGAGCAGCACGGTGTGGTAGCTGCGCAGGGCCCAGACGTCGTCGGGGTCGTCGAGCAGGCGGTGCAGCTGGGTGGGCACCAGGGAGACGAAGCGGTCGCCGCGCTCGGCGGCGCCGAGGGCGAAGGGTCCGCGGCGCACGAGCTCGGCGGTGGCCGCGGCGAACCCGTCGTGCTCCTCGAGCAGCACGGGGTCGTGGCCCGCGACCAGCGAGCGGCACACGACCTGCACGCCCGCGACGTAGGAGGCCGGCAGCGCCAGCAGCCAGGCGCCCGAGGAGCCGAGTCGTCGCTCGGTGGCGTGCACGGAGGCGAGCACCGCGCGGCGCGAGAGGGCCACGCGCTTGGGCCGCCCCGTCGACCCCGACGTCGAGACGACCAGCGGCTCGGGCTCGGCCGCGCCGGCCAGCCAGCCGCGCAGGGAGTCGACCACCTCGCGGGTCGTGCCGCCGATATCCACGCGACCGACCCTAGCCAGGCGTGATCCACTGCGGGGCGTGAGCACCCTGGTCGACGTCGCCCGGGCGGGAGCCCGGAAGGCGGCCCCGCCCACCCCGCTGGCCGGACGACTCTCGGTGCAGTCGGTGCTCTACGCCATCGGCGACGGCACCTTCCTCACCGCGAGCGCCGTCTTCTTCACCCAGGTCGTGGGGCTCTCCGCCGCCCAGGTGGGCCTGGGCATCACCGTGGCCGGCGTGGTATCGATGCTCGTCGCCGTGCCGGCCGGGCGCCTGGCCGACCGGCTGGGCCCCCAGCGCACCTGGGCGCTGGGCGCCCTCGGCACCGCCCTCATGTACGCCGTGTGGCCCTTCATCGACGGCTTCGCCGCCTTCCTGGCGATGAGCATCGTGCTGGAGATCGTCAACGGGGCCGGCAACGCCGGGCGCGGCGCCTACGTGCTCGACCTGCTGCCGCGCGCGGAGCGGGTGCGCTCGCAGGCCTACATGTACTCCGCGCTCAACCTGGGCTTCACCCTCGGCGCCGCGCTGGGCGGGATCGCCCTGGCCTTCGAGGACGACTCGGTCATCCGCGCCCTGCCCTGGCTGACCGCGGTGCTGGTGGCGGCCAACGCCTGGTGGATCACCCGGCTGCCGGCCACCGCGCACCAGCACCGCCCCGACCCGCTCGTGGCGGCGGTCGAGGCCGCCCTCGACGACCCGGAGCCATCGGCTCCCGCCACCTCCGACGCGCGGGCGGCCGGGCCCGGCGGGACGGTGCCCGGCGCGCTGCGCAACCGCGGCTTCCTGGCCACGTCGTTCTTCGGCGGGGTGCTCGACACCAACCAGGTGCTGCTGCACCTGGTGATCCCCCTCTGGCTGGTGGAGGAGACCGACGCGCCGCGCGTGCTGCTGGCGCTGCTCTTCGCCACCAACACGGTGATGTGCATCTTCCTGCCCATGCGGGCCGCGCGGGGCGTGCGCGACGTGACCACCGCCCTGCGGGCCGCGCGCCTCAGCAGCGTGTTCTTCGTCGTGTCGTGCGTGATCACCCTGGCCACCCACGAGACCGTCGGCTGGGTCACCATCGCCCTGATCTGGCTGGGCCACGTCACCGTGACCGGCGCCGAGCTCTACCTCTCGGCCGCGAGCTGGTCCTTCGACTCCGAGCTCTCCGACCCCGACCGGCGCGGGGAGTACCAGGGCGCCCGCAACCTGGGCCGCCAGCTGGGCTACATCGGCGCCCCCGCCCTCTACACCTTCCTCGCCCTGGAGGTCGGCACCCTGGGCTGGCTGGCCATCGCCGCCATCGCCGTGGTCGCCGCGACCGCCCTGCACCCCTCGGCCCGGGCCGCGCAGCGCTTCCTGGTGCGCCACGACCTCGATCCCGCCCGCTGAGCGGTCGCGCGAGCCGCGGCTGGTTGAATCCTCCGGTGGCCACCCCCTCCGACTGGATCGCCGGCGCGCGCCCGCGCACCCTGCCCGCCGCCGTCTCCCCGGTGCTCGCCGGCACGGGCGTCGCCGCCTTCGTCGACGAGGCGATGTGGTGGAAGGCCGTGCTCGCCCTCGTGGTGAGCCTGGCGCTGCAGGTCGCGGTCAACTACGCCAACGACTACTCCGACGGCATCCGCGGCACCGACGACGACCGGGTCGGGCCGATGCGGCTGGTCGGGTCGGGCGCGGCGCCCGCCGCCGCGGTCAAGCGGGCCGCCTTCCTCGCCTTCGGCGTGGCCGGGGTCGCCGGACTGGTGCTCGCGGCCACCACCGCCTGGTGGCTCGTCGCGGTCGGCCTGGTCAGCATCGTGGCCGCCTGGTACTACACCGGCGGCTCGAACCCCTACGGCTACCTCGGCCTGGGCGAGGTCATGGTCTTCGTCTTCTTCGGCCTCGTCGCCGTCGTCGGCACGACCTACGTGCAGACCGCGTCGCTGGCGGCCGGCGACCTCGCCGCGGCGCTCGCCGCCGCCGTCGGCATCGGTGCCCTGGCCTGCGCCATCCTCGTGGTCAACAACCTGCGCGACATCCCCTCCGACACCCTCGCCGGCAAGCGCACCCTCGCGGTCAAGCTCGGCGAGCGCCGCACCCGCCGGCTCTACGTCGGGCTCGTGGGGCTCGCGGCCCTGGCCGTCGTGGCCCTCGCCGCGCTCACCACCTGGTGGGCGATGCTCGGTCTCGGCTTCCTGGTCGTGGCCGCCCGCGGGGTGCGCACCGTGCTCGGCGGGGCCGTCGGCCCGGGCCTGATCCCCGTGCTGGCCTCGACCGGGGCCGGCGAGCTGGCCTGGGCCGTGCTCACCGCCGTGCCGCTGCTCGTCCTCGCCTGACCCGGCGCGACCGGGCACGACCTGGCCCGACCTACGCTGGCGGCATGGGTTTCCTGATCTTCGTCCTCGTCGTGGTCGCCGCCGTCGCCGCCTGGAAGTTCCGGGTGCCGCTGATGGCGAAGGTGCTCGGGCAGTCCGAGAGCCGCGTGCAGCGCTCGATCGACCGCCGCAAGCGCTGACCCACGGCCTCGCGGGCGCCGGCCGGGTCGGCCGCGCGAGGGGTGGGACGCGGGCGCCGGGTCAGGCGCGGGGCGCCTCGCCGGCGTCGCTGCGCCGCTGCTCGTCCTCGGCGTCCTCGGCGTCCTCGCGCGCCTTGATCTCCTCGAAGCGGCTGGCCGCGCGGCGGGCCCGCTCGTCGACGCGCCGGGCGAAGGCCTCGCGCGGGCCGTTGAGCAGGAAGTAGGAGCCGATGCCGCTGATGACGAAGGCGAGCACGAAGGACCACAGCAGGTTGGCCTGACCGGCGACGCTGAGCCACACGCCCATGACGACGGCCAGCGAGGCCGCGAAGAGGACCAGGCGCAGGGCGGTGTAGACGACGAACTCCTTCACGCCCCCAGGGTAGCCCGCACCCGGCACCGGCCCCGAGGCGACCGGTCGCGGTCGCGGGCCCGGTGACCACCGGGCACCTACGCTGGAGGGGTGCTCAAGTTCCTGCTGGTGATCGCCGTCTTCGCCCTCGCGACGTACCTCACGATCCGCGTCATCCAGCGCCGCGGCCTGCTCGAGCAGGGCCCGCAGCGCCCGGCGGCGCGGCCGTCGCGGCCCGCACCCAAGGGCCCCAAGCCCAAGCCCCGGATCGTCGCTCCCGACGACGACGAGGACTTCCTGCGCGACCTCGACCGCAAGCGGCTGCACCCCGACGACCCGGACAGCCCGCCCGCGACCACCTGAGCCGCGACCACCTCAGCCGCGCGACCCGCGCTCGCGCGGGCCCCGCCCCTCAGGGCGGACCGCAGGGGGTCAGGCCCCGCCGGCCAGCACCGGCGCCTCGGCGACCACGGGGGCCGGCTCCGGGGCGGCGTAGCTGTGCTGCGAGGTCGTGGAGAAGAAGTTGATCCCGATGAAGTTGAACCACAGCGTGGCGGTGCCGAGCAGCGCGAGGTAGGCGGCGTTGCGACCCTTCCAGCCGGCCGTGGAGCGGGCGTGGAGGTAGGCGGCGTAGACGACCCAGGTGATGAACGCCCACACCTCCTTGGGGTCCCAGTTCCAGTAGTTCGACCAGGCCTGGTGGGCCCAGATCGGGCCGGTGATGAGCACCGCGAAGGTCCACACCGGGAACGCGAAGGCGTGCAGGCGGTAGGACACCCGGTCGAGCACGGCCAGCGACGGCACCCGCGAGAGGTAGCCGGTGGACGACTCACGGCCCTTGGTGATCGAGCGCTCCTTGAGCAGGTAGAGCACCGAGCAGATGCCGCCGAGGCTGAAGGCGCCGGTCGCGATCACGGCCGAGACCACGTGGATGACCAGCCAGGGCGAGTTGAGGGCCTCCGTGAGCGGGGAGACCGGGGCGTAGAGCCAGATGACGTCGACCATGAGCAGCACGAGCACGAAGCCGACGACGAGCGGGGCCATCCAGCTCAGCCCGAGGCGCCGACGCATCACGACGTAGAGCAGGGTCACCACGAAGGTGCCCGAGAGCGTGAACTCGTACATGTTGCCCCACGGCACCCGGTTGGGGTCGGCGGCCATCCCGCGCGCGAGCAGCGAGACGGCGTGCACCAGGCCCGCGACCACGGTCAGCGAGAAGCCGATGCGCCCGAAGAGGTCGATGCGGTGCTCGTGGTCGGGGCCCTCGGACCCCGCGGCCGGCTCGGCGCTCGCGCCGTACGCCGGGGCGGCCGGGCCGCCCGCGCCGACCGTCGCGGTCTCCCGCGCGCCGGCCTCCACGGGCACCTTGCGCAGCGCGCTCCACTCGACCAGGTGGGCCAGCAGGGCCAGGAAGTAGACCAGCCCTGCGGCGGCCACGGCCTGGTTGCTCAGGGCCTCCCATGCACTGTCGCTCACGACGTCTTCTCCTCGGTGGTTGCGGGTCCGGCGCCGTCGGCACCGGGGGTGTGGCCGGGGGTGGCCCCGGGACGGAGGTCGGCGACCAGCTGCTGGAGCACGACGCCCACGTCGCCGCCGCCGGAGCGGTCGAGCGCGGCCACCTCGACCAGTGTGCTCCCCCCCTCGCGACGCGCCCGCAGCCAGACGCGACGCGGGCGGATGAAGAGGGAGCCGAGCAGGCCGAGCAGGGCCAGGCAGACGCCGATGAGGGCGACCTCCTTGCCGGGGGTCTGGCTGATCTGGATGCGGTTCCACCGCTCGAGGCCCTCGAAGGTCACCGTGCCCAGCCCGTCGGGCAGGGTCTCGGTCTGGCCCTCCTGCAGGTCGAGGCGGAAGGGCGAGCCGTCGGCCTTGGTGACCAGCTCGGCGTCGGCCTTGTCGAGCACGTAGACCGACTGCGACTGGCCCTGGTCGAGGCCGAGGTCGCCGGTGTAGACCTGCATCGACAGCGTGGGGTTGTTGGCCTCGCCCATGACGTTGACCGGGTCGCCCTCCACGTTGATGAAGGTGGGGTAGAACAACCCCTCCAGGCCGATCTGCCCCGGCTGGGCGTCGGCGGCCTTGACCACGCCGAAGGACAGGAAGTCGGGGCTCTGCGGCAGGAAGATCGTCGGCCCGCTGTAGACCTCGTTGCCCTCGCCGTCGCGCACCGTGATGACGGGGGCGTAGCCGTGGCCGATGAGGAAGATCTCGGTGTCGTCGATCTGCAGCGGGTGGTTGACGCGCAGGTCGTACTCGGTGGGGGCGTCGTCGAGGCCCTCGACGTAGGAGACGTGGCTGACGAAGCCGCGGGCCTGGCCCTGGGCCGGGCCGCTGTCGAGCCAGTCCACGTCGAAGGAGTCGACGTCGAAGGCGAAGTCGTCGAGCTGGTCGGCCCCGAAGAGGGTGCCGGGCACGAAGTCGTCGTACTGCGTGAGCCGGTTGGTGAAGCCGGCGTCGTCGCCGACGAGCAGGATCACGCCGCCCTTGTAGCCCAGCAGGCTGCCCACGGCGAAGCCGACCAGCACCACCACCACCGAGAGGTGGAAGACCAGGTTGCCGGCCTCGCGCAGGTAGCCGCGCTCGGCGCTCACGGCGTCCTCGCCGTCGCGGGCCGGGCGCACGCGGTAGCCCCGCTTGGCCAGCAGGCGCCGGGCGCGCTCCTCGACCTCGGCGACGTCCTCGTCGGTGGTGTAGCTGGTGCTGTCGGGCAGCCGGGTCAGGTTGCGCGGGGCCGCCGGCGGCACGGCGCGCAGGCCGCGCCAGTAGTGGAACGTGCGCGGGATGATGCAGCCGATGAGCGAGATCATCAGCAGGATGTAGATCGCCGCGAACCACGGCGAGCCGTAGACGTCGAAGAGGCTCAGACGCTCGTAGATCGGCGTGAGCGTGGGGTGGGCGTCCTTCCAGTTCGACGTCTTGAGCGCGTCGACGCCCTCCTGCGGCACGATCGAGCCCGGCACGGCGGCCAGGGCCAGCACCAGCAGGAGGATGAGCGCGGTGCGCATCGAGGTGAGCTGGCGCCAGCCGAAGCGCAGCAGCTCGCCCAGGGTCAGCTCGCCGGCACGCCGCGGCGGCGGCGTGGCGCCGGAGGCGCGCTCCTTCGTCGCGGTGCTCACACGCTCACCTGGTAGCCCGAGACGAGGTGGATCTGGAGCCAGGCGACCATCTCGCCCCAGGCACCGGTGAGCAGGAGCACGCCCACCAGCAGCAGCATGCCGCCGCCGATGCGGGTGACGACCTGCTGGTGGCGGCGCACGAAGGCCAGCGCGCCGAGCGCCCGGCGCCACACGAGCGCGGCGACGATGAAGGGCAGGCCCAGGCCGAGGGAGTAGAGCCCCATCAGCAGGCCCCCGCGGGCGGCCGTGCCCTCGTTGAAGGCGAGGGTGAAGATGACGCCCAGGGTCGGGCCCATGCAGGGCGCCCAGCCGACGCCGAAGAGGAAGCCCAGCACCGGTGCGGCGGCCAGGCCGACCGCGGGCACCTTGTGCACCCGCAGGTCGCGGGCCAGGAAGGGCACCAGCCCGAGGAAGGCCAGGCCCAGCACGATGGTGACCACCCCCAGCACGACCTCGAGCAGCCGCTGGTTGACGATCAGCCAGCCCCCGACCGAGCCGCTGGCCATGCCGATGAGCACGAAGACCACCGAGAAGCCGAGCACGAAGAGCACCGCGCCCGCGAGCATGCGCCCGCGGCGCACGTCGCCGCTGGCGATGTCGGCGCCCGAGAGCCCCGTGGCGTAGGAGAGGTAGCCGGGCAGCAGCGGCAGCACGCAGGGCGAGAAGAAGGAGACCAGCCCCGCGATCACCGCCACCGGGACGGCGAGCAGCAGCGAGCCGGAGAAGGCCGTCTGGCCGAACCAGTCACCCACGCCTCAGCCCTCCTCGACGACCGTCTCGACCACGTCGAGGAGGGTCTGCTTGCTCGGGATCTCGCCGCTGATCACCGCGGCCACCCGGCCCTCGGTGTCGAGCACCGCGGTGGAGGGCATCGTCTGGGGCGCGACCGAGCCCGAGAAGGCCAGCAGCGCCCGCCCGTCGGGGGCGTAGATCGAGGGGTAGTCGACGCCGCGCGCCCGCTCGAAGGTCGCGGCCTGGGTGGCGCTGGTGTCGCGGATGTTGATGCCCACGAAGTCGACGCTGTCGCCGAGCTCGCGGTCGGCCTCGGTGAGCAGCGGCATCTCGGTGCGGCAGGGCCCGCAGCCGCTCCACCACACGTTGACCACCGTCACGGTGCCCGGCTCGATGCTGACCGTGCCGCCCGTGGTCGTGGGCTGGTCGCGCAGCACCACGGGCTCCTCGCGCTCGTCGGGGGCGTACTCGGAGACCGCGCCCCCGCCCTGGATGTAGGTGACCCCGTCGTCGGTGCCGCGCAGCGACGAGCAGCCCGCGGTGCCGAGCACCACCGAGCAGGCCAGGGCCAGGCCGGCCGTGAGCCGGCGCGCGCGAGGGGTCATGACGGCTTCGACTCCTCCGTGGTGCCGCCGGCGGAGAAGGGCGCCGACCGGTCGCCGACCGGGATCAGGTCGCCGGCGGGCTCGGAGTAGGAGACCTGGGTCAGCCGGTCGCCGACGAAGTGCAGCGAGGTCAGCGAGCAGAGCGTGCAGGTGCGGCTCTTGGGGTGGTGGAGGAAGGAGCGCTTCTCCGCGGCCAGCCGGGTGGTCCAGATGGGCAGCTGGTGGGAGACCACGACCGCCTCGTGACCGGCCGCGGCGATCCGCGCGTCGTGGACCGCCGACATCATCCGCGCGACGATGTCGGTGTAGGGCTCGCCCCAGGAGGGCTTCCAGGGGTTCCACAGGTGGCGCCACGTCGCGGGGTTGCGCAGGGCGTTCCTGCCCGCCCCGAACTGCTCGCCCTCGAACTTGTTGGTCGACTCGATGACCCGCGGGTCGGTGACGACGTCGAGGCCACGGGCCTGCGCCAGCGGCTGCGCCGTCTCCTGGGCCCGCTCCAGCGGCGAGACCCGCAGGTGGACGATGTCGCGGTCCTTGATCGTGTCGGCGACCTTCTCGGCCATCCGCACCCCGAGCGCGGAGAGGTGGAAGCCGTCGCGGCGTCCGTAGAGCACGCCCTCGGGGTTGTGCACCTCACCGTGGCGCATCAGGTGGACGATCGTGTCGGGGCTGCTCATGCGACGCTCCTCGCGGCGGCGGCCGCACGGGCGGCGTGGGGCAGGGCGTCGAGCACGGTCTGCACGGCGCGGTCGTCGTGGGCGGCGGAGAGGAACCACGCCTCGTAGGCCGACGGCGGGAGGTAGACGCCGCGCTCGAGCATCGCGTGGAAGAAGGCGGCGTAGGCGGGGGCGTCGGTGCGCGAGGCGTCCTCGAAGTCGCGGACCGGGCCCTCGGTGAGGAACACCGAGAACATCGTGCCGGTGGCCTGCACGACGTGCGGCAGGCCGACCGTCGTGAGCGCCTCGGCGGCCGCGACCTTGATCGTCTCGGCGGCGGCGCCGATGTGGGCGTAGACCTCGTCGGTGGCCAGGCGCAGCGTGGCCAGACCGGCCGTGGTCGCGACCGGGTTACCCGACAGGGTGCCGGCCTGGTAGACCGGCCCCTCGGGCGAGAGCTGCGACATCACGTCGGCTCGACCCCCGAAGGCCGCCGCCGGGAAGCCCCCGCCCATCACCTTGCCGAAGGTGATCAGGTCGGGGCGCCAGCCCTCGACCTTGCCGTCGAGGCCCCACTGGCCCTCGCGGGTCACCCGGAAGCCGGTCATCACCTCGTCGCTCACGAAGAGCGCGCCGTGGCGGGTGCAGGTCTCGGCCAGGAAGCGGTTGAAGCCCGGCTCGGGGGGAACGACGCCCATGTTGCCCGGCGAGGCCTCGGTGACCAGGCAGGCGATGCGGTCGCCGTGCTCGGCGAAGACCCTCTCCACCGCCGCCCGGTCGTTGTAGGGCAGCACCAGCGTCAGCTCGGTCGAGGAGGCCGGCACGCCGGGGGTGCCCGGCACGGCGAAGGTGGCGAGACCCGAGCCGGCCGAGGCCAGGAGGGCGTCGACGTGGCCGTGGTAGCACCCGGCGAACTTCACGACGACGTCGCGACCGGTGAAGCCGCGGGCCAGCCGGATGGCCGACATGGTGGCCTCGGTGCCGGAGGAGACGAAGCGGACCTTGTCGACCGGCGTGCGCGCGACGATCTCCTCGGCCAGCAGGACCTCGGGCTCGGTCGGGGTGCCGTACGACGTGCCGCGCGCCACCGCGGCCTGCACCTGCGACATCACCTCGGGGTGGGCGTGGCCGAGCAGCATCGGGCCCCAGGAGCAGATGAGGTCGACGTAGTCGTTGCCGTCGACGTCGGTGAGCCAGGCCCCGCTGGCCGAGCGGATGAAGCGGGGGGTGCCTCCGACGGCGTTGAAGGCGCGCACCGGGGAGTTCACACCACCGGGGGTCACCGCGTGGGCCCGGGCGAAGAGCTCTCCGGAGGCCGTGGGCGGTGCGGGCGGGTGGGCGTCGGTGGGTGCGGGACTCACGCCCTCATCATCCCTCGCGGCGCCAACGACACGAAGTCGCGGCGGGCCCCGGAGCGACCAAGCCGTGACCGGGAGCACACCGAACCACCTGCCGGACACCTCCTCGGCGCGCCGGAGGGGGCGTTTGCGGGCCGACCGGGCCGGGGAGGATGCCCGGGCGGACGGAGAATGTGACCCACGCGACGGATCCTGGGATTCCTACCGGTCCGTAACCTGGACGTGACATCCTCCGTTAGGTCCGTCACAGGTGCTTGAGGGAGCACGACGAGCGACACCACCGGGAGACGAGAAGCATGGCAGCGAAGAAGACCGCACGCGTCAAGAGCGTGACCGCCCTGGTCCCGCTCGCGCTCGTGTCGGCGGCCTGGACCGCCTCGCTGGTCGGCCCCGCAGCCACCACCGTCCCCGTGTCGGCCGAGCTCGCCGACCCCACCTCCCTGCCCGACGGCTCGACCGTGCCGGCGCAGGCCATCGAGGCGCCGGCCTCGGTCTCCGGCGGCGGCTCCCTCGCCGGGCTCGCCGACGGCCTCGACGGCCGCCGCGCCCAGCAGGCCGTCTCCACCGCCTCCAGCTCCGGCATCCCGTCGGCCGCGCTGGCCGCCTACCAGCGCGCCGAGACCGTCATCAACGCCGCCGACAAGTCCTGCAACCTGCCGTGGCAGCTGGTCGCGGCCATCGGTCGCGTCGAGTCCAACCACGGCCAGTACGCCGGCAACACCCTCGACGCCGACGGCGTCGCCCAGCCCGGGATCTACGGCATCGCCCTCAACGGGCGCAACAACACCCAGGCCATCTCCGACACTGACGCCGGGGAGCTGGACAACGACACGCAGTGGGACCGCGCCGTCGGCCCGATGCAGTTCATCCCGTCCACCTGGCGCTCGGTCGGCGTCGACGCCGACGGCGACGGTCGGCGCGACCCGCAGGACGTCGACGACGCCGCGCTCGGCACGGCGGTCTACCTCTGCTCCGGCAGCGACGACCTGTCGACCACCGCGGGCCAGGAGGCCTCGGTCTTCCGCTACAACCGCTCCGACGACTACGTGCAGCTCGTGCTGTCGATCATGGACGCCTACACCGACGGCGACTACACCTCGGTGCCGAGCTCGACCACCGCGGCCGGCGTGATCATGCCCGACCCCGACTACACCCCGCCGAAGCCGCCGCCGGCCCGCGGCCCCAGCCAGGGCGGCGGCCAGCCGCAGGCGCAGCCGCAGCAGCCCCAGGTCGACTCGACCCCGCAGGCCGAGGACCCGGCTCCCACCACCCCGCCGAAGGGCGACGGCGGGCCCACCGGCCCGACCAACCCCACCACCCCCGGTGGGGGCGGCAACGGCCCGCAGCTGCCGGTGCCCGACCTCCCCGACCTGCCCGAGACCGGCGTCGAGCCCGTCGACGACGTGCTCACCGTGGCCCAGGCGATCGTGCAGTGCACCCTCGAGGGCCTGCTCGACAACCCGCTGAGCAGCACCGACAAGTTCGACCAGTGCGTCGAGGACTACACGACGCCCTGATCGTGACCGGGGCCCGCCCGGCCCTCGGTCCGGCCCCCGCCCCACCGGCGGGGCCGGGCGGGCACGAGGTCAGCGGCGCAGCAGCCGGGCCGCCTCGGCGGCCCAGTAGGTGAGCACCACGTCGGCGCCGGCGCGCCGGATCGAGGTCAGCGTCTCCAGGATCGCGGGCTCGCGGTCGATCCAGCCGCGCGCGGCGGCCGCCTCGACCATGGAGTACTCCCCCGAGATGTTGTAGGCCGCCACCGGCACCCGCACGGCGTCGCGCACCTGGCGCAGCACGTCGAGGTAGGCCAGCGCCGGCTTCACCATCACCATGTCGGCGCCCTCCTCGACGTCGAGGAGCGCCTCCCGCACGCCCTCGCGGGCGTTGGCGCCGTCCTGCTGGTAGGTGCGCCGGTCGCCCTGGAGGGAGGAGTCCACGGCCTCGCGGAAGGGGCCGTAGAAGGCGGAGGCGTACTTCGTGGAGTAGGCCAGGATCGACACGTCGGTGTGCTCGGCGGCGTCGAGCGCCTCACGGATGACCCGCACCTGGCCGTCCATCATGCCGCTGGGGCCGACCATGTCAACGCCGGCGTGGGCCTGGGCGCGCGCCATCTCGGCGTAGATCGCCAGGGTGCGGTCGTTGTCGACGCGCCCGTCGGGGGTGAGCACCCCGCAGTGGCCGTGGTCGGTGAACTCGTCGAGGCACAGGTCGCTCATGACGGTCAGCGCGTCGCCCACCTCGCCCACCACGTCGGTGATGGCCAGGTTGAGGATCCCCGCGGGATCGAGCGCACCCGAGCCGGTGGCGTCCTTGTGCTCGGGCACGCCGAAGAGCATCACCCCGCCCAGGCCGAGCTCGGCGGCCTCGGCGACCGCGCCGAGCAGGCTCGAGCGCGAGTGCTGCACGACGCCGGGCATCGAGGTGATCGGCACGGGCTCGGAGAGCCCCTCGCGCACGAAGAGCGGCAGCACGAGCTGGCGCGGCTCCAGGGAGGTCTCCGCGACCATGCGGCGCAGGGCCGGCGTCGTGCGCAGCCGCCGGGGCCGGATGGTCGGTCCGGCCACCGGCGGGTGGACGACGGGGTCCGTCGGGCCCCCGGGCGCGGCCGGGCTCACTCCGCGCGGACCTTGCGCGAGCGCGCCGACGGCTTGCGGTCGGAGGGCCGCGTGACGGCCTGGCCCTGCTCCACCATGGCGGCCCGGCGCGCGGCGCCGAAGTCGGCCAGCGCGTCGACCAGCTCCTCGACGTCGGGCTTGGGCGACATGACGTCGACGCGCAGCCCGTGCTCCTCGGCGGTCTTGGCCGTGGCGGGGCCGATGACGCCGATCACCGTGGAGGGGTGCGGCTTGCCGGCGATGCCGACCAGGTTGCGCACCGTGGAGGAGGAGGTGAAGACCACGGCGTCGAACTTGCCGGTCTTGATGGCGTCGCGGGTCGGCGCCGGCGGCGGGGTGGCGCGCACCGTGCGGTAGGCCGTGACGTCGTCGCACTCCCAGCCCAGGTCGATCAGGCCGGCCACGAGGTTCTCGGTGGCGATGTCGGCGCGCGGCAGGAAGACCCGGTTGATCGGGTCGAGGACGTCGTCGTACTCGGGCCAGTCGGCCAGCAGGCCGGCGGCCGACTGCTCGCCGGAGGGCACCAGGTCGGCCCTCAGGCCCCAGGCCGCGATCGCGGCCGCGGTCTTGTCGCCGACCGCGGCGATCTTCAGCCCGGAGAAGGCGCGGGCGTCGAGGCCGTACTCCTCGAACTTCTCGCGCACGGCCTTGACGGCGTTGACCGAGGTGAAGGCGATCCACTCGTAGCGGCCCTCGACCAGGCCGCGCACGGCCTTGTCCATCTGCAGCGGGTTGCGCGGCGGCTCCACCGAGATCGTCGGGACCTCCTCGGGCACCGCGCCGTAGCCGCGCAGCCGGGTGGAGAGGACGCCGGCCTGGTCCTTGGTGCGCGGCACGAGCACGCGCCAGCCGAAGAGCGGCTTGGTCTCGAACCACGACAGCGTCTCGCGCAGGTCGACGACCTTGCCGATGACCGTGACGGCCGGCGGGCTCATCCGGGCGGCGCGCGCGTCGGCGGCGATGTGCTCCAGCGTCGAGCAGACCGTCGACTGGGTCGTGGTCGTGCCGACGCGGGTCATGGCGACCGGCGTCGAGGCCGGGCGACCGGCGGCCATCAGGGCCTTGCTGATCTCGCCGATCATGCCGACGCCGGAGAGCAGCACCAGGGTGCGGTCGTCGGCGTACTGGCTCCAGTCAACGCTGGCGTCGCACGTGACCACGGCGACCTCGCGGTGGTCCTTGGTGGTCAGCGGGATGCCGGCGTAGGCGGGCACGGCGCTGACCGAGGAGACGCCCGGCACGATCTCGAAGCCGAGGCCGGCCTTGGCGCAGGCCTGCGCCTCCTCGGGGCCGGAGGCGTAGAGGAAGGGGTCGCCGGTCATGAGGCGCACCACGCGGCGTCCGCGCTTGGCCTGCTTGACGACGACCTTGGCGCGCGCGGCGTGGGTCAGCGGCTGGCCGTCCTCGCCGAAGCCGCCGTCGACCATCTCGGGCCCGACCGGCTCGGGGGCGGGCTCGCCGTCGGCCGGCTCCACGGGCTCGGGCAGGCCGAGCAGCGTGCGCACGAGCGCGACGTGCTCGGGGGACTCGGTGACGACCACGTCGGCCTGGCGCACGAGGTCGACGGCGCGCACGGTCAGCAGGTCGGGGTCACCCGGGCCGCTGCCGACGAACGACACCCAGCCCCGGCTCGGGCTGGTCGTGGCGCTGGTCTGGCTGGACTTGGCTCGCGTCATGCTCATGAGTCCCTGTCTGGATCGGTATCGATGGCTGGGCCTGGCTGGTCCAGCTGTCCTGCCCCGTCGGCGAGCATCTCCTGCGCCAACCGGGTGCCGACGCCGACGGCGTCGGAGGTGCTCCCGGATGCGGACTTCCGCACCGAGAGGGTTCCGTCGAGCGAGAGCGCCACGGCCCTCACCCACAGCTCGTCGCCGTCCTCGCCCTCGACGACGTCCGCGAGGGCGCCGATGGGGGCCGAGCAGCCGCCCTCGAGGGTGGCCAGGACGGCGCGCTCCGCCTCGACCGCGGCCCGGGTGGGGGCGTGGTCGAGCGCGGCCAGGTCGGTGGCGAGGGGGTCCTCGGCGCGGCACTCCACGGCCAGCGCGCCCTGCCCGGGGGCGGGCAGCACCTGCAGCGGGTCGAGCACCTCGCTGACCTCCTCGAGCCGGTGGATCCGGGCCAGCCCGGCCCGCGCCAGGACGACGGCGTCGACGTCGCCCGCGCGCACCTTGGCGATGCGCGAGTCGACGTTGCCACGGACGCCGACGACGTCCAAACCGAGGCCGAGCGCGTGCAGCTGGGCGGCGCGGCGCGGCGAGCCCGTGCCGACCCGGCTGCCGACCGGCAGCTCGCCGAGGGTCAGCCCGTCGCGGCCCACGACGACGTCGCGCGGGTCCTCGCGCTCGGGTACGGCGACCAGCGCGATGCCGGCGGCGGGGTAGGTGGGGAGGTCCTTGAGCGAGTGGACGGCCACGTCGACGTCGCCGCGCAGCAGGGCGTCGCGCAGGGCGCCGACGAAGACCCCGGTGGAGCTCGACTGCACCAGCGGGGTGCCGGCGGCCTGGCTGCGGTCGCCCTCGGTGGTGACCTCGACGAGCACCACCTCGCGGCCCAGCAGGTCGCGCACCAGGTCGGCCACGGTGCCAGCCTGGGTGGTGGCCAGCAGCGAGCGGCGCGTGCCCACGCGCACGGGGGCGCTCACGCGGAGCCCCGGCGGGCGTCGTCGGGCACGGCGGGGCGGGTCACGGCCGAGACCGCCTCGGGGTCGAGGGCGAAGAGCTCGGCGAGCGCCGCGGCGTAGGAGACCGCGCCGGCCTCGTTGGCCAGCTCGCGCACGCGCACGGTCGGCTCGTGGAGCAGCTTGTCGGCCACCCGGCGCACCGTGTGGAGGATCTCGGCGCGCGCCGCCTCGTCGAGGTCGGGCAGGCGGTTGCCGAGCCGGGTCATCTCGGCGTCGACCACCGAGGTGGCCATCGAGCGCAGCGCGACGACCGTCGGGGTGACGCTGGCCTGGCGGCGGGCGGTGAGGAAGGCCGCGACCTCCTGGGTGACGATGCTGCGCACGGCGGCGACCTCGAGACCCGCGTCGGAGTCCTGCACCTCGGAGGCCAGCTCGGCGAGGTTGACCAGGGTGACGCCCGGCAGGTCGGCCACCGCGGGGTCGACGTCGTGGGGCAGCGCGAGGTCGAGCAGCACCAGCGGGCGGCCGTCGGGCCGCGCGGCCGCGACCATGTCGCGGGTGACGAGCACCCCGGTGGCGCCGGTGCACGTGACGACCACGTCGGCGTGGGCGAGCTCGGCGCCGAGCTCCGAGAGCGAGGCGGGGCGCGCGTCGTACTCGCGGGCCAGGCGGCGGGCGCGCTCCGGGGTGCGGTTGAGCACGACGACCTCGCCGGCCTCCAGCCGGCTCACCGTGGCCACCGACAGACCGGCCATGGCCCCGGCGCCCAGCACCAGCACGCGGCGGCCGGCGACCTCGCCGATCTCGTCGCGGGCGCGCGCGAGTGCGGCGGTCACCAGCGAGGGGGCGGCCTGGTCGATGTCGGTCTCGGCGCGCGAGCGCTTGCCGACGCGCAGGGCCTGCTGGAAGAGCACGTTGAGGGAGGTGCCCACCGTGCCGAGCTCCTGGCCCAGGCGCAGCGCCTCGCGGGTCTGGCCGAGGATCTGGCCCTCGCCGACGGCCATCGAGTCGAGGCCGGCCGCGACCTGGAAGAGGTGGGAGACCGCGCCGTCGTCGTAGTGCACGTAGAGGTGCGGCAGCATCGTCTCGGTCGCCTCGCCCGCGCGGTCGACCAGCAGCGTCGACAGCTCCTCGACCGAGCCGTGGAAGCGGTCGACGTCGGCGTAGACCTCGAGCCGGTTGCAGGTGGAGATGACGGTGGCCTCGGTGACGTGGTCGCACGAGGCGACGTCGTGGACGAGCTTGGCCACCCCGTCGCGGTCGAGCGCCACCTGCTCCAGCAGCGAGACCGGGGCGGAGTTGTGGGAGATCCCCACGACCAGGACGCTCATGCCGTCTCCTCTCGGACCAGCTCGTCGTGAGCCGGGTCGCCGGGGCCCGTCGTCGCGGGCGTCGCCTCGCCCTGGGCCTTGCGCTGCTCGTGGTAGGCGAGGATCTGCAGCTCGATGGACAGGTCGACCTTGCGCACGTCGACCCCCGTGGGCACCGACAGCACGGTCGGTGCGAAGTTCAGGATGCTGGTGATGCCGCAGCCGACCATGCGGTCGGCGACGTCCTGGGCGGCGACCGCCGGTGTCGCGATGACGCCGATCGCCACGCCGTGCTCGCGCACGATCGCCTCCAGGTCGACGAAGGGGCGCACGTCGATGCCGGCGACGACCTCGTCGTGGCGGCTCGGGTCGGCGTCGAGCAGGGCCACCACCCGGAAGCCGCGGCTGCGGAAGCCGGAGAAGTTCGCCAGGGCGTGGCCCAGGTTGCCGATGCCGACGATGACGACGGGCCAGTCCTGCTCCACGCCGATCTCGCGGGCGATCTGGTAGCGCAGGTAGTCGACGTCGTAGCCGACGCCGCGCGTGCCGTAGGAGCCGAGGTAGGACAGGTCCTTGCGCAGCTTGGCGCTGTTGACGCCGGCCGCGCCGGCCAGCTCCTCGCTGGAGCAGGTGCGGGTGCCGGCCTCGACGAGGCTCGTGAGCGCGCGCAGGTACACGGGGAGTCGCGCCACGGTGGCCTCGGGGATGTCCCGGGACGCCTCGGGGGAAGTCCGTGCGGTCACTGCTCTGTCTCCATGCCCAGCCGCGGACGGCGGGGGCCTGACAGCCCGGATTCGCTTCGCGGCGAATTCACTGTAGGAGTTTGTGAACGGGAGAACAAACCGGCCGTACGCCGCTCCCGCAGCCCGCCCGCCGCCTCTCCCGCGCCGTGCCGCGGGGCCTCGCGCCGCACGGGCGCGACCCGGGCTAGCACATGTGAGATGACCCACGCGCACGGGGTCGGTCCTGGGCGGGGCCCGGCGGCCCCGGGCGGGTCAGCCCCGGGTGAGCGCGGCCCGCAGCCGGGTCGGGTCGACGCGCCAGAAGTCGTGGCGGCGACCGTCGACCGTCGTGACCGGCACCTCGTCGCCGTACGCCTCGACGAGGGCGGGGTCGTCGTCGATCCACACCTCCTCGAACTGCTCGCCGAGCTCGGCGCACACCTGCGCCACGACCCCGCGCGCCTGCTCGCACAGGTGGCAGCCCGGCCGCGAGTAGATCCGCACCCGCGGCGCCGCAGGACTCACGGGGCTCACGGGGCCGACCCCTCGGCCCGGCGGCGCTCGGCGGCGCGCAGCACGCCCTTCTGCACCTTGCCGGTCACCGTCAGCGGGAGCGCGTCGACGACCTCGATGCGGGTCGGGCGCTTGAAGCGCGCCAGGCGCAGGTCGCAGCGGAAGCGGATCGCGGCCACGACCTCCTCGGGCACCTGCCCGGGCGCGCGCACGTAGGCGACGACCGTCTCGCCCGTGGCGGGGTCGGGGCTGGCCACGACGGCCACCTCCCGCACGCCGACGACCTCGCGCACGACGTCCTCGACCTCGGCGGGGTAGACGTTGAAGCCCGACACGATGACGACCTCCTTGACCCGGTCGACGAGGAAGAGGTCGCCGCTCGCGTCGAGGAAGCCGACGTCGCCCGTGGCCCACCAGCCCTCGGCGTCGGGCCCGTCGCTGCCGTCGGGCCAGTAGCCGCTGAAGAGGTTGGCGCCGCGCAGGTGGATCTCGCCGGGGTCCTCGCCCTCCGGCGTGCCACCGGCCTCGTCGACCAGGCGCAGCTCGATGCCGGGCAGGGCGGCGCCGACCGAGCCTGCCTGGAGGCGCCGGCTGCACAGCGTGCTGGTGACGATCGGCGCGGCCTCGGTCAGCCCGTAGCCCTGGTGCACGACCACCCGGGTGCGGCCGAAGACCTCCTCCACCAGCTCCGGCGCGAGGGGGGCCGCCCCGGAGAGCAGCAGGCGGACGGGTCCGAGCCGCTCCTCGAGGTGCTCGTCGTGGCGCCAGGCCGCGAAGACCGGCGGTGCCACGGGCACGACGCTGCACGCCTGGTCCTCGATCAGGTCGAGCGCGTCGAGCGGGTCGAAGCGGTCGACCAGCACCAGCTTGGCGCGGTGGCGCAGCACCCCGCCGAGCACGGCGTTGAGGCCGTAGACGTGGAAGAGCGGGAGGGCGCCGAGCACGACGTCGTCGCCGTGGATCATCGGCGGGTCCACCGCCGCGACCTGCTCGAGGTTGGCCCGCAGCGCGCGGTGGCTGAGCATCGCGGCGCGGGGGCGGCCGGAGGTGCCGCTGGTGTAGAGCAGCACGGCGAGGGCCTCGGGGTCGCGCAGGGGTGGGTGGGGCCTCGAGGGCGCGGAGGCCCGCAGGTGGTCGTAGGACCGCTCGCCCGGTCGCAGCGTGGCCCCCACGACGACCAGCCGCGGACGCCGGGCCCGCGCCAGCACCTCGGGGGGCACGGGCGGCGAGGTGTCGCCGGCGGGGTCGGCGGGGTCGGCGGGGTCGGCGGGGTCGGCGGGGTCCTGCGCGTCGAGCAGCGCGGTCAGCCGGGCCACGGCCTCGCGGACCCGGGTGACCGAGCCGGCGTCGGCGAGCACCAGTCGCGAGCCGCTGTCGGCGAGCGTGCGCACCAGCTCGTCGCGACTGCCCCGGGGGTTGACCGGCACGACCACGGCCTGCACCCGCAGGGCCGCGAGGTAGGCGACCACGAACTCGATGCGGTTGCCGAGGGCCAGCATGATCCGGTGTCCGGCCACGACACCGGCGGCCCCGAGGCCGGTGGCGACCCGCCCGACCTCGTCGTCGAGCTCGGCCCAGGTGACGCCGCGGGCCTGCGGGCCCTCGGCCTCGACGACGGCCAGCTTGTCGGGGCTGCGGCTGGCGGCCAGGCCGAGCAGGCCGCTGAGACCCGCCTCGGAGGCGGCGTCGGACGGCGTCGGCATGCGGGCGATCTTCCCACACGGCGCAGGGTGGGAGACCGACGCCACATCTCCTAGTCTGGTCTCGTGACACCCCCGGCCGAGCGGCGCACGCTCCCCAACCTGCAGCAGCGCTCGACGCTGGCCGGCGAGGCCGCGGCCGCGGCCGCCGAGGTGGAGACCGCCCTGCACATGCCGGCCGACCCGCTGCGTGCGGCCTTCTTCGACGTCGACAACACCGTGATGCAGGGCGCGAGCATCTTCCACCTGGCCCGCGGGCTGCACCGGCGCAAGTTCTTCACCACCCGCGAGATCGTCGGGGCCGCCTGGAAGCAGGCCTACTTCCGGGTGGTGGGCGTGGAGGACCCCGACCACGTCGCCGAGGCCCGCAACTCCGCGCTCGGCTTCATCGCCGGTCACACCGTGACCGAGCTGGAGGAGCTCAGCGAGGAGATCTTCGACGAGGCCATGGCCCACCGCATCTGGCCCGGCACCCGGGCCCTCGCCCAGCTCCACCTCGACCAGGGGCAGCGGGTCTGGCTGGTCACGGCCGCACCGGTCGAGATCGCCCGCATCATCGCGCGACGGCTCGGGCTGACCGGCGCGATGGGCACGGTGGCCGAGACCGAGGACGGCGTCTACACCGGCCGCCTGGTGGGCGACATGCTGCACGGCCCGGCCAAGGCCGAGGCGGTGCGCGCCCTGGCGACCCGGGAAGGCCTCGACCTCTCCCTGTGCTCGGCCTACTCCGACTCCTTCAACGACCTGCCGATGCTCTCGATGGTCGGCGACGCCTGCGCCATCAACCCCGACTCCCGGCTGGCCCACCACGCCCGCGAGCAGGGCTGGCGCGTCCGCGACTACCGCACCGGGCGCAAGGCCGCCCGCGCCGGGCTGCTCGTCGGTGCCGCCGCCGGGGCCGTCAGCGGCACCGTCGCCGCCGGCGTCGCGGTGCGCGGCCGCCGCGGCTGACCCTCCGGAGTCGTCGGCGCCGCTTGCCGGCGTCGACACCGCCCGACCCGGAGATGTAACTCCGTGTCACATTTCATTTGCCCGATTCCATTCCCACCGGCTCCGCGGCGTCCTACCATCGAGTGGCTCTGTGGGGGAGCACGTGGGGAGGACGCAGCGACATGCCGTGGGACGCCGATGACGTCGCGCGCGGGCTCGACGCCCTGCGTGTCGCGGTCGCGACCCTGCTGGCCCCCACGCCCCTCCTGGCCCCCGACGGCCCCGCCTGGTCCGCCCTGCGCACCGAGGCCGCCGGCGCCGACGACCGTCCCGGGGTCCCCGGGGCCGGGGGCCCCGGAGGCTTCGGCGACGGCGACCTGGCCACGTCGTCGGAGGAGTCGGAGGCCGACCGCACGCGCCTCATCGCGCTGGTCGAGCTGGCCCGCGGTGGCGACAGCGAGGCCTTCGGCCTGCTCTACGACCACTACCACGTCGCGGTCTACCGCTTCCTCTACTACCGCACCCGGTCCTCCTCGCTGGCCGAGGACCTCACCTCCGAGACCTTCTTCCGGGCGCTGCGGAGCATGCAGAACTTCCGCTGGCAGGGCAAGGACTTCGGCGCCTGGCTGATGACCATCGCGCGCAACCTGGCCACCGACCACTTCAAGGCCGGTCGCACCCGCCTCGAGCTGACCACCGAGGACATGGGTCAGCACGACGACGCGACCGAGAGCCCGGAGGCCACCGTGCTCGCGGGCCTGACCAACGAGATGCTGGTGAGCGCGCTCGGCGAGCTCCCCGACGAGCAGCGCGACTGCCTGGTGATGCGCTTCCTGCAGGGCATGAGCATCGCCGAGACCGCAGCCGTGCTCGGCCGCAGCGACGGCGCGATCAAGCAGCTCCAGCTGCGCGGCGTGCGCAACCTGGCCAAGCTGATGCCCGAGGGGATCCGCGACTGATGACCGCCTCCGCCGCCTCCCTCCCCCGCTTGCGCAGCGTGCCTGCCCGAGTGCCTGCACCCTGCTGCGATCCCGTGGCGATCGCCTCGTCACGAGGCGTAACCTTCGCGCCCGGCGCGTCGTTCTCCCTGGTGTCGGCCCACCGCGCGTCCGGCGCCCCGACCCATCTGCCGAGCCCCTCGGCGACGACGACAGGACAGCAGGGATGAGCACCGGTCACCGCGACGCCTTCCGCCCGGCACGACGCCGCGCGGAGGAGTTCGCCCGTCTCGTCGAGGACTCCTCGACCGGCCGGGCCGACGCGGCGCGCCACGCCGAGCTGCTCGCCCTCGTCGAGGCCCTGCGCGCCGAGCCCGTCCCCGAGCCGCGGCCCGACTTCGTGCTCGACCTGCGCGAGCGGCTGATGACCGCGGCGGCCTCGGAGCTGGTCGCCACGCGCACGTCCCCCGCGGTCGTCGACCGCCTCACCGTCGCTCCCCGCCACGGCCGTCGCGAGCGGCGCCTCGCCGCCGCCATCGGTGGTCTCGCGGTCGTCGGCGCCACCTCCACGATGGCCGTGGCCGCCCAGAGCGCGCTGCCCGGTGACGTGCTCTACCCGCTCAAGCGCGCGATCGAGAACGCCCACACCGGCGTCAGCGTCGGCGACGACGACAAGGGCGCCACGCTCCTGGCCAACGCCTCGGGCCGTCTGGCCGAGGTCGACCAGCTGAGCCGCTCCGGCGAGGTCGAGGACACCGCGGTGATCGCCCGCACCCTCGACGACTTCGCGGTCCAGGCCGCCGAGGCCGGCGACCTGCTCATCGGCGACTACGCCGAGACCGGTCGGGAGGGCTCGATCACCGAGCTCAAGGACTTCACCGCCACCAGCCTGGCCGACCTCGACGCCCTCTCGGGCCTGCTGCCCGAGGAGACCCGGGGCTCCCTCGTGCGCGCCGGCGACGTGCTCGCCACCATCGACGCGCAGGTCGACCAGCTGTGCCCGGCCTGCGCCGGCGAGGGGATCACCCGGATCCCGTCGTGGCTGCTGCAGGCCGTCGGCCGGCTCAGCGACGACGTGCTCACCGCCGGCACCGGCGCGCGCGCCGACTCCGAGACCACCCGTCCCCGTCAGCGCCAGCAGCCGCTGGGTCCCGGCAGTGTCACGGTGCCGCCGCAGGGCGGCCAGACCGGCCCCACCGAGGTGCTCCCCAGCCCCTCCCCCGGTGGCGGTGGCGGCGACGACGGCTCCCCCTCCACCGGCGGCGGCAAGGACCCCCTCACCGACCTCCTCGACGGCGACGAGCCCGTCTCGGGTCCCGGCGGCGGCGACGTGGGTGAGGACCTCGGCGAGGTCGTCGACGACCTCGAGGACACCGTGGGCGGCGTCGTCGGTGGTGTGGGTGGCGTCGTGGGCGGTCTGACCGACCCGCTCACCGGCGGCTGATCGACTCCGACCACCCGGGCCGCGCCTGCCGGTTCCGGACGGAAACGAGGATCAGCGGAAGACGGACTCGCGCTCCATCAGCAGCGTGTAGAGCGTCTGCTGGATGGTCTCGCGCACCTGGTCGGTGACGTCGAAGACGAGCATGGGGTCGTCGGCGGCACCGGCGTCGAACTCGTCGGTGCGGATCGGCTCGCCGAACTCCAGCAGCCACTTCGAGGGCAGCGGCACGAGACCGAGCGGCCCGAGCAGCGGGAAGAGCGGCGTGATGGGGAGGTACGGCACGCCCAGCAGGCGGGCCAGCGACGGGATGTTGCCGACGAGGGGGTAGATCTCCTCGGCGCCGACCACCGACAGCGGCACGATCGGCACGCCGGTGCGCAGGGCGGCGGAGACGAACCCGCCGCGACCGAAGCGCTGCAGCTTGTAACGCTGCGAGTAGGGCTTGCCGATCCCCTTGAACCCCTCGGGCCACACCCCGACCAGCTCGCCGCCGCGCAGCATCCGCTCGGCGTCCTCGGAGCAGGCCAGGGTGGCGCCGCTCTTGCGGGCCAGGGAGCTGACCAACGGCATCCGGAAGACCAGGTCGGCGCCGAGCGGGCGCAGGAAGCGCTCGGCGCGGTCGTGGATCGACACCATCGTCATCAGACCGTCGATCGGCAGCGTGCCCGAGTGGTTGGAGACCACCAGGGCACCGCCCTCGGCCGGGATGTTCTCGATGCCGCGCACCTCGATGCGGAACCACTTCTCGGCGATCGGACGCAGGGCCGCCATGAAGAAGCGCTGCGTGACCTCCTGGTCGAAGCCGTACTCGTCGACGGCGTAGTCGCCGGTGACGCGACGGCGCAGGAAGGCCAGGAAGTGGGCCAGCTGCGCCTCCCACTGCTCGCCGAACAGCTCCCGGCTGGCGTGCTGGAAGGCCGCGAGCAGGTCGGCGGCCGGGATGCCGGCGTGCGGGTGCCGCTCGCGCGCGGTCACCGCGGGCCGCGGCGACTCCCCCTCGGTCATGGTCGCAGCGGGAGGCTCCGTGCCGGACGGCTCGACGAGGGGCTCGGTGGCGGGCTCGGTGGCGGGGTCCGGGGCGTCGGGGGCCTCGTCCACCGGCCCGGTCGCCGCGTCGGCGCGGCGGGCGGCGTCGACCTTGCGTCGCACCGGACGCGGCTCCCCGCCGGCTCCACCGGCGAGACCGCGGGCGGCCGACGACGGCGCCGTGCCCGTGCCTCGTCCGGGCCGTCCGCGGGTGCCGATGGGGATGATCTCGGCGTCACCCACGGTCGCTCCCGAGGGCCGGCACGGCGCGGGGGCCGACCGGGTCGGGGTCGGGCACGGGGAAGACCCGGCCGAGCCCGGCGAGCACGCGCTCGCTGCGCCGGGGGCCGCTGGGCATGAGGGCGGCGAAGTCGGCGAAGGCCTCCGCGGTGCTGAACTCGGGGGTGAAGCCGAGACCCTCGCGCATGCGCGTGGTGTCGACACCGCGGCCGTAGGTCAGCATGCCGAGCAGCTCGGGCGACAGGTCGGCGATCCCGGTCGAGCGCAGCGTCGAGGAGAGTCGTCCCAGGGCCAGGCCGGGCAGCGGCACGGTGGGGCGTTGGAGGCGGCGTACGGCCTGCGAGAGCATGAGGATGCCGTCGCCGGCGACGTTGTAGGTGCCGGCGACGTCCTCGGTCACGGCGTGGCTGAGCGCGGAGAACAGGTCGCGCTCGTGCAGGAACTGCAGCCGGGCGTCGTAGCCGAGCACGGTGGGCACGACGGGGCTGCGGAAGTAGGACGTCATCGGGCTGGAGACGTGGGGCCCGATCACGTTGGCGCAGCGCAGCATGGTGACGCCCACGTCGGGGCGGCGCCGCGCGAAGCCGCGGACGTAGCCCTCGATCTCGGCGACGTCCTTGGCGTAGCCCGCCCGGGCGGGACGCCGGGGCTCCATGTCCTCGGTGAACATCGCCGGGTCACGGTTGCTGGCGCCGTAGACCGTCGTCGTCGACTTCACGACGAGACGGCTCACGGTCTCGGCGCGCTGGCACGCCGCGAGGAGCTGCATCGTCCCGATGACGTTGAGCTCCTTCATCGAGTTCCTGCCCCCGGCACCGCTGGGGGTGGAGATGACACTCATGTGGACGACGGTGTCGACGTCCTCCTTGGCGATCACCTTGGCGATCACCGGGTTGCGGATGTCGGCCCGCACGAACGACACGTCGCCGAAGTCGCCCCGGGGCGGGGTGACGTCGACGCCGATGACACGGCTGACGGTCGGGTCGAGGGCCAGCGTGCGCGCGAAGCGGCGACCGAGGTCTCGGGAGACCCCGGTCACGAGCACGACGCGGCTCACGACACCTCGACCGACCGGCCGGTCTTACTTGCCGAGCTTGCGACGCTGGACGCGCGTCTTCTTGAGCAGCTTGCGGTGCTTCTTCTTGGCCATGCGCTTGCGCCGCTTCTTGATGACAGAACCCACGGGTGAACCTTTCGAGACTGGTAGGCCCTGCGTGTCGACGCAGGGCCCGGTCAGCCTATCCGCCCGGAGGTGAGCCGCAGAATCAGGGTCGCCCGAGCAGACCGTCCCCGCCGGCAGGGCGGTCAGCCGGCGTCGTAGAAGCTGCGCCGGATGTACTCGTTGGCGTCCTCCTCACGGACGCGGAAGGAACGACCCACGCGCACCGCGGCGAGGTCGCCGTTGTGCACCAGGCGGTAGACCGTCATCTTCGAGACGCGCATCATGGCCGCCACCTCGGCGACGGTCAGGAAATTGGCGTCGGAGATGTCTCCGGGCGTGTTGGCAATCATCGAGCACCGACTTTCTGTTGCGGCACGCCACCAGCTTCCCCGCCAGTGCTCCCACGGCCACGTAGCCGTGAGAATAGGGCCAGAAGTGACTCGTGGGGAAGAGGGGACGCGAGTTGGACTGATCGGCTCGGCGTGTCGGCTTGCACGGGCCGGATCGGACCGCCCCGGGAGGGCGGTGGTCCAGTTAGGGCATGGGGTCGAGACCGTGCAGCGGGAAGACCGCCATCCGGGTCTGGTGCACCGCCCGGTCGAGCCAGGTGTCGGGGTCGTAACCGTCGGCCCAGTCGCGGTACGCCGGGTCCTGCCCGTCGGTCATCCGCAGCGGCGCGTTGACGCCCAGGGTGTGCTCGACGTGCTCGCGCCAGCCGCCCGGCGTGGCCGAGAGCGCGTCGAGCGGGCGACCGCCCACCACCGCGAGCAGGTGGGTCCAGGCCCGCGGCACGACCTGGACCAGCTCGTAGCCCCCGCCGCCCAGCGCCACCCAACGCCCCTGCGACACCTCGTGGGCCAGGTCGTGCAGGGCGAGGTAGGCGGCGCGCTGGCCGTCGACGGAGAGCATCAGGTGCGCCAGCGGGTCGTCGGCGTGGGAGTCGCAGCCCTGCTGGGTGACGAGCACCTGCGGGGCGAACTCGCGCAGCAGCGGGGGCACGACGGCGTGGAAGGCGCGCAGCCAGCCGGCGTCGCCGGTGCCCGGGGGCAGCGCGACGTTGACCGCGGAGCCCTCCGCCCCCTCGCCGCCGGTGTCGGTGGCGAAGCCCGTGCCGGGGAAGAGCAGCTGCCCGGTCTCGTGCAGCGACACGGTGAGCACGCGGGGGTCGTCCCAGAAGGCGCGCTCGACGCCGTCGCCGTGGTGGACGTCGAGGTCGACGTAGGCCACCCGCTCCACGCCCTGGTCGAGCAGCCAGCGGATGCCGACGGCGACGTCGTTGTAGATGCAGAAGCCGCTGGCCCGGTCGCGCATCGCGTGGTGCAGGCCGCCGGAGATGTTCGCGGAGTGCAGCGAGTCCCCCGACCAGACCTGGCGGAAGGCCTCGACGCTGGCGCCGACCACGTGGGCGGAGGCCTCGTGCATGCCGCGGAAGACGGGGTCGTCCTCGGTGCCGAGCCCGAAGTCGGGCTCCGCGCGCCCCGAGCTGCCGGCGCGCACCACGGCCTCGATGAAGGCGGGGTCGTGCACCGTGACCAGACGCTCCTCGTCGGCCATGGGGGCCGGCACCATGCGCAGCCCGCCCTCGCCGACGACACCGAGCTCCTCGGCCAGCCGCATGGTCAGGTCGACCCGCAGCGGCGACATGGGGTGGCCGGGGCCGAAGTCGTAGGCCGTCAGGCTGGGGTCGAAGACGACCGTGGAAGGTCCGGGGCAGACGGGCACGCCCTCGACGCTACCCCGGTGCGGCGTGGGGCCGCGCCGGGCCCGCGGCTCAGAGGTCGAGCACGGTGGCGACGGCCGCGGCCAGCGCGGGCCCGTCGTCCTCCTGCAGGAAGTGGCCCGCGCCCGTGACCACCGGGTGCTCCAGGCCGGCCGCTCCCGGCACCGTGCGGCGCAGCACCGGGGCCATCGCCCCGGTGATGGGGTCGAGGTCGCTGAAGGCGGTGAGGAACGGCCGCTCCCAGCGGGCCAGCCGCTCCCAGGCCGCGCGGTTGGCCGCGGTCGCGGGGTCGTCGGGCCGGGTCGGCACGAGCAGGGGCATGGCGCGGGGCCCGGCCTTGAAGGCCTCGTCGGGGAAGGGGGCGTCGTAGGCCTCGCGCGCGCCGGGGCGCAAGGGGCGGGCGCAGCCGGAGGCGACCAGGCGGCCGACGTCGAGCACCTCGGCGCGCTCGACCGCGCGGCGGAAGTCCCACCACACCTCGGGCATGTCGCGGTCGCCGGTGGGCAGCCCGGTGTTGGCGGCGACCACGGCGGCGAAGCGCTCGGGGTGCTCGGCGACCAGCCGCAGCCCGATCAGGCCGCCCCAGTCCTGGCCCACGAGCACCACGTCGTGCAGGTCGAGCACGTCGACGACCAGCTCGCGCACCCACTCGACGTGACGGGCGTAGGAGTGGTCGGCCACGCGCACGGGCTTGTCGGAGCGACCGAAGCCCACCAGGTCGGGCACGACGCAGCGCACGCCGCGGGCGACGAGGTCGGCGACCACGTCGCGGTAGAGGAACGACCACGTCGGCTCGCCGTGCAGCAGCAGGGCGACCGGCGCCTCCACCGAGCGCGGGCCGAGGTCGACGTAGGCCATCCGCAGGGCGGCCTCGGGCGGGTCGTCGGGGTCGCTGACCTCGGCGTAGGAGGTGGGCCAGTCCTCCTCGAGCGCGGCGAAGCGGTCCTCGGGCGTGCGCAGCACCTTCACGGCCCGCTCCCCTACTTCTTCTGCCGCCGGCTGCCGGCGTGCCAGTCCTCCTGGCCGCCCACGTCACCCGGCTCGACGCCGAAGGAGCGCAGCTGCGGCTTCTCGCGCAGGCTGCGCTTGAGCTCGGCGAAGCCCGGGAAGCGGGCCAGGCCGACCACGTGGTCCCACAGCTCGCCGGCCTCCTCCTCGCTCGGCATCCGGCTGATCACCGGGCCGAAGAAGGCGGCGCCCTCGGGCGGTGCGACGTGGAGGATCGGGGTGCCGACGTCCTTGCCGGTGAGGGCGAGGGCCTCGTCGGTCTCGGCCTGGAGCTGGGCGTCGCGGTCGGTGTCGTCGAGGTGCGCGGCCAGCCCGGCGGGCAGACCCGCCTCCTCGAGGGCGGCGGCCACGAGGCCGTCGAGGTCGGTCGGGTCGTAGGCGTCGGGCGCGACGTCGAAGACGCGGGTCGACAGCGCGGGGTAGAGCCGGGCCACCGCGTCGGGCCCGTGGTCGTCGCGCGCCTGCGCGCACAGCCGCAGCATGCGCAGGCCGGCGGTGTGGCCGGCCTCGTACTCCGGCGGGAAGTGGGCGTCGTAGTCGACGTGGGCGTTGAGCAGCCGCAGCGAGATGAAGCGCCACTCCACGTGGTAGTCGCGCTGCGACTGCACGAGCCGCACCCAGCGGCTGGTCATCCACGCGAAGGGGCACACCGGGTCGAACCAGAACCGCACGTCGGGATCGCTCATGGCCCCAGCCTGCCAGGGCGCGCCACGGGCGGGGTCGCGACGCCGCGCTGCTCAGCGGCGGGCGTCGCGCTCGGCCAGGGCGGCCAGGGTGAGCAGCTGCTTGCGCATCATCACCAGGTCGCCCCAGGCCAGGGCGGCCGCGCGCAGCCGCTGCGGGCGGGTCGCCCCGCGGGCGGTCATCCGGCAGACCAGCCGGCACGGCCCGCGGCCCGCGTCGTCGTCGGGCACGACGGCGTACGTCACGCCGATCGGGCCGAGCGGGCGGCTGGCCGAGGCGGTGGTGACCGCGGTCCAGGAGCGGCCCTCGTCGACGGCGAGCAGCTCGTAGACCCCCAGCATCCGCTGGCCGACCTCGAGCCGCTCGGCCCCCGGCGTCAGCTTCCGCGGGCTGCGGCGGCCGAGGTTGTCGACGAGGTCGTAGGAGTACGGCGCCACCGCGGTCTGGCACAGCCAGCGCCACGTCAGGGGCGCCGGGGCCGCGACCGGCACGGCGCGGTCCATCGTGACCGCTGCGCCCTCCCCGCGCTCGGGCAGCACCGCGTCGACCGGGAGCGACCGCGCGAGGTCGGCAGGCGTCGTGCCCCACGCCCACGGCAGGCCCGCCCTCACCGGCCCGCCCTCACTGGTCCGACCTCACTGGTCCGACCTCACTGGCCCGACCTCACTGGCCCGACCTCACTGGCCCTGGGCCAGCTGGCGCGAGCGGTCGCGCGCGGCCTCCATCGCGGCCAGGAAGGCCGCGCGCACGCCGTGCTGCTCCAGCTCGCGCAGCGCCGAGGCCGTGGTGCCGCCGGGCGAGGTGACCTGCTCGCGCAGGACGGTGGGGTGGGTGCCGGTCTCGCGCAGCATCTTGGCCGAGCCCACCAGGGTCTGGATGACCAGGTCGGTGGAGGTGCTGCGCGGCAGCCCGAGGTGCACACCGGCCTCGATCATCGACTCCACGACGAAGAAGATGTAGGCCGGGCCCGAGCCCGAGATGGCGGTGACGGCGTCCTGCTGGCGCTCGGGGATGCGCAGCACGCGGCCCACCGAGCCCATGAGCGCCTCGGCCTCGGCGAGGTCGGCCTCGCTGCAGTGCGAGCCGGCCGAGATGCCGGCCATGCCCTCGTCGACCAGGGCCGGGGTGTTGGGCATGACCCGCACGACGGCGACGCCCTCGGGCACCCGCTCCTCGATGAAGCCGGTGGTGATGCCCGCGGCCAGCGAGACCAGCAGCTGCCCGGGGCGCAGCCCCGGGGCGATCTCGGCGAGCACGTCGCCCATGTCCTGGGGCTTGACCACGAGGGCGACGGTGTCGGCGCGGGTGGCGGCCTCGAGGTTGCCCACCACCGAGACGCCGTAGCGCTCCTCGAGCTCGCGGGCCCGCTCGGCGCGCTTCTCCCCCACCAGCAGGCGGTCGACGCGGCGACCGGCGCGCACGAGACCCGAGAGCAGCGTCTCGCCCATCACCCCCGCCCCGATGATCGCGGTCTGGGCGGCGGGTGCGGTCTGCGCCATGCGCGGCGCCTCCTTCGGAGCTACTTCTTGGAGATGAGGGACGTCAGGAAGAATGACAGGTTCTGCGGACGCTCGGCGAGGCGTCGCATCAGGTAGCCGTACCACTCCTGGCCGTAGGGCACGTAGACCCGGACGGTCTCGCCCTCGCCGGCCAGCCGCTTCTGCTCCTCGGGCCGGATGCCGTAGAGCATCTGGAACTCGTAGCTGCCCGGCTGGCGCCCGAAGCGGCTGGCCAGCGAGGAGGCGATCTCGACCATGCGGGGGTCGTGGGTGGCGATCATGGGGTAGCCCTGACCGGCCAGGAGCACCTTGAGGCAGCGCACGTAGGACCGGTCGACCTCGAGGCGGTCCTGGTAGGCCACCGACTCGGGCTCGTTGTAGGCGCCCTTGCACAGCCGCACCCGCGAGCCCTCGTAGGCCAGCTGGCGGCAATCGTCCTCGGTGCGGTGGAGGTAGGCCTGGAGCACGGCACCGGTCTCGGGGAAGTCCTTGCGCAGGTCGCGCAGGATCGCCAGCGTCGAGTCGGTGGTGGTGTGGTCCTCCATGTCGAGGGTCACCGACGTGCCGGCGTTGCGGGCGGCCCGGCAGATGGTGCGGGCGTTCTCCAGCGCGAGGCGGTGGCCGCCCTCGGGGGCGACGTCGTCGGGCAGGAACTGCCCGATCGCGCTCAGCTTGACCGAGACCTCGGCGTGGCGGGTCAGCCCGCGCGCCGCGAGCGCCTTGAGCACCTCGACGTAGGCCGCGACGGTGGCCCCGGCCTGGGCGCGGTCGGTGGTGTCCTCGCCCAGGTGGTCGAGGGTGACGGTCAGGCCGTCGTCGACCAGCGCCGCCGTGGCCGCGACCACGGCGTCGGTGCTCTCCCCCGGCACGTAGCCGCGGACGATGCCCGCGGAGACCGGCATGGTGCTGACGAGCCTCTTGACCTGGGAGCTCCGCGCGAGGAGCAGGAGCGGCTGGCGGAGCAGGGACATGACGTCAATCTACGACGGGCCCCTGCGGCTCCCGTGGCGAGGGCGGGCTGCATCGGCGCGGCTGCTGCCGCGCCGGCGGGCTCAGCCGGCGAGGTGCTCGCGGGCGAAGGCCAGCGACTCGGCCAGGTCGGCCTCGCGGGCCTCCTCGCTGCCGCTGCGGCGGGTGTTGATCTCGACCACCACGTCGCCGGCGAAGCCGCTGGCGCCGAGGTGGCGCAGGAACCGGTCGGCGCCGGTGGAGCCGCGCCCCGGCACGAGGTGCTCGTCCTTGGCCGAGCCGCTGCCGTCGGTGAGGTGCACGTGGCGCAGCCGCGGGCCGAGCCGCTCGGCCATCGCGACGACGTCGGAGCCGGCGATGGAGGCGTGGGACAGGTCGATCGTGGTGTTGGCGTAGGGCTCGGCCGAGGGGTCCCAGCCGGGCTGGTAGACCTCGACGCCGCGCTTGGAGGTGGCCTTCCAGGGGTACATGTTCTCCACCGCGAAGCGGATGCCGGTCGACTCCTCCAGCGCGGCGATGCCGTCGACGAAGCCGCGGGCGTAGTCCTTCTGCCAGCGGAACGGCGGGTGCACCACCACGACCTCCGCGCCGAGCTCGTGGGCCATGTCGGCCGAGCGCTGGAGCTTGGCCCACGGCTCGGCGCCCCACACGGCCTGGGTCAGCAGCAGGCAGGGGGCGTGCACGGAGCACACCGGCACGCCGTGGTGCGCGGAGAGCTGGCGCAGCGCGGTGGGGTCCTGGGTGATCCGGTCGAGGGCGACCATGACCTCGACGGCGTCGTAGCCGAGGGCGGCGGCGCGCTCGAAGCCGCGGGCGGCCGACTCGGGGTAGACCGACGAGGTGGACAGGCCGACGCGGGTCGGCCCGCCCGCCGGGGCGGGGACGGGATCGCTCACCCGGGTCAGCCCAGCACGCTGATCTGGTCGAGCCGCTCGAGGATGACGCCCTCGCGCAGCGCCCACGGGCAGATCTCGAGGGCCTGGAGGTCGAAGATGTCCATGCACGCCTCGGCCACCAGCGCGCCGGGCAGGATCTGGTGCGAGCGGCTCGGGGAGACGCCGGGCAGGGCCGCGAGCTCCTCGGGCGTCATGGTGACCAGCCGCGGGATCCACTCGCGCAGCTCGGCCAGCGGCAGCACCCGCGGCACCAGCGGGCCGTCGCCGGAGGGCGCGGCCCCGCAGATGCGGGCCAGGGAGCGGAAGGTCTTCGAGGTGGCCGCGGCCCGGTCGGGGGCTCCGGCGCGCAGCAGGTTGCCGGCGTCGCGCGCGATGTCGGCGCGGATCTGCTTGCGCAGCTTCTTGATGGCGTCGTCGTCGGGCGGACCACCGCCGAACCACTGCCGCGCCAGCCGGGCGGCCCCCAGCGGCATCGACCACGCCACGTCGGGCGCCTCGTCGCCACCGCCGGCGATCTCCAGCGACCCCCCGCCGATGTCGAAGACCACCAGGCGGCCCGCCGACCAGCCGAACCAGCGGCGTACGGCCAGGAAGGTGAGCCGGGCCTCGTCCTCGCCCGAGAGCACGCCGATCCGCACACCGGTGCGGGCCTCGACGTGGTCGAGCACGGCCTCGGAGTTGACCGCGTCGCGCACCGCGGAGGTGGCGAAGCCGATCATGTCCTCGCAGCCCTTGTCCTCGGCCACCACGACGGCCTGGGCGGTGAAGGCCGTGAGCGCGTCGATGCCGGCCTGCGAGACCGCGCCGTGCTCGTCGAGCACCTCGGCCAGGCGCAGCGGCTCCTTGTAGGAGTACGCCGGCAGCGGCGCCGCCCCGCCGTGGGCGTCGACGACGAGGAGGTGGCCCGTGTTGGAGCCGATGTCGAGCACGCCCAGACGCATGACCTCAACGTACTCCCCGTAGGCTCGCCGGGTGCCCGAGGTCGACCTGGTGTTCCCCCGCGCGTGGGTGGAGTTCGAGAACCCCGCCGACGCCTCCGAGGTGATGCGCTGCGACCTGACCTGGCTGACCTCGTCCTACACCTGCATCTTCGGCCAGGGCTGCGCCGGCATCTACGCCGACGCCCCCGACGTCGGCTGCTGCACCCTCGGGGCGCACTTCGCCGACGAGGGCGACGAGGAGCGCGTGGCCGGCCACGTCGCCCGCCTCGACGGCCGGCTGTGGCAGCAGCACCCGGGCGGGCCCGACGCCGCCCCCGGCGCCGTCGACGCCTCGGTGTGGGTCGAGACCGACGACGAGGGGGCGCGCAAGACGCTGGTCACCGAGGTCGACGGCCAGCGCGCCTGCATCTTCCAGAACCGGCCCGGCTCCGCCCTCGGCGCCGGCTGCGCGCTGCACGCCCTGGCGCTGGAGGAGGGCCGCGAGCCGCTGGAGACCAAGCCCGACGTGTGCTGGCAGCTGCCGATCCGGCGCACCTTCCGCGAGGTCGAGCGCCAGGACGGCACCGAGGTCACCGAGGTCTCGATCGGCGAGTACGACCGCCGCGGCTGGGGCCCCGGCGGCCACGACCTCGACTGGTACTGCTCGGGCAACACCGAGGCCCACGTCGCCCCCGAGCCGGTCTACCTCACCCACGCCCCCGAGCTCACCGCCCTCATGGGCCCCGAGGCCTACGCCGAGCTCGCGCGCCACTGCGAGGCCCACGTGCGCTCGCGCAGCGCCCTCGCGCTGCACCCGGCCGACCCCCGGCCCTGACCCGCGCCCCGCCCCCGCCCTGACCCCCGCCCTGACCCGTCGCCCCGCCCCTCGCAGCGTCGGACCCGCGAGTAAAGAACTCTCGATGTCGAGAGAACCCGACCCCGGTGTCAAGCGCTGCGGGCGTGTTGTCCACAATTCCTGACATGCGCCTGGACCACCTCTCCTACGCCGCCGGACCCGACGGACTCGCGGGCACCGCCCAGCGCATCGGGCGCCTGCTCGGTCGCGAGTTCAGCGACGGCGGTGTGCACCCCCGCTTCGGCACCCGCAACATGACCCTGGCCCTGGCGGGGGGCACCTACCTCGAGATCGTCGAGGTGCTCGACCACCCCGCCTCCGACAAGGCCCCCTTCGGCCAGGCCGTCCGCGCCCGCTCCGCCCTCGGCGGCGGCTGGCTGGGCTGGGCCGTGGCCGTCGACGACATCAGCGTCGCCGAGCAGCGCCTGGGCCGCGAGGCCGCGCAGGGCAGCCGGCACCGCCCCGACGGCACCGAGCTGCGCTGGAAGCAGATCGGCCTCAACGGCCTCATCGCCGACCCGCAGCTGCCGTTCTTCCTGCAGTGGGAGGTGCCCGCCGAGCTGCACCCCAGCCAGGGCGCCGACGAGGGCTACGCGCTGGCCTGCCTGGAGATCGCCGGTGACCCGCAGCGCGTCAGCGAGTGGCTCGGCGAGACCGTCGAGGCGCCGCTCGAGGACGTCAAGGTGGAGTGGGTCGCCCCGCACGGCACCCCCGGCATCATCGCGGTGCAGCTGCAGACCCCGTCGGGTCTCGTCCGGCTCTGACGCCGGTCGGCGACGGCTCGTGAGCCGCCCCTCGCCCGGCGCGGTGCCGAGCCCCAACATCTGGCACCACACCGCCACCTACGAGCTCGAGAACACCGCGGTCGACCCCGAGCGGCGCATCGAGGCCGCGATGGCGTCCCTGCACGACTGGGCGGGGCGGCGCTTCCTCGACCTGGGCTGCGGCACCGGCTTCCACCTGCCCCGGTGGGCCGAGCGGGCCGGCAGCGTCGTGGGCGTCGAGCCCCACCCCGACCTGGTGGCGCTGGCGCGCCGGCGTACGTCGCGCCTGGCCGGCGTCGGCGTGCTCCAGGGCACCGCGCAGGACGTGCCGCTGCCCGACGCCTCGGTCGACGTCGTGCAGGCGCGGTGGGCCTACTTCTTCGGACCCGGCTGCGAGCCGGGACTGGCCGAGCTCGACCGCGTGGTGGCCCGCGGCGGCACGGCCTTCGTGGTCGACAACGACCCCACGCGCTCCACCTTCGGCGACTGGTTCCGCCGGGGCTACCCGCACCTCGACCCGCCCGCGGTCGTCGAGCGCTTCTGGTCGACCCGCGGCTGGACGCGGGTGCCGCTCGACGTGTGCTGGCGCTTCACCTCCCGCGCCGACCTCGAGGCGGTCACCCGTGTCGAGCTGCCGGGCCCGGTGGCCGACGCCGTGCTCGGCGAGCACGAGGGCCTCGAGGTCGACTACGCCGTCAACCTGTGGTGGAAGCGCTTCTAGCCGCAGCGGTCAGCTGGAGCCGCGCACGGCGAGGGTCGGGGTGAGCAGGACGCCGTCGCCGACGCGGGGCGGGTGGCCGAGCAGGCCCTCCAGGGCGGAGACGATCTCGATCGCCACCTGCTCCAGCGGCTGGCGCACCGAGGTGAGACCGGGGGTGACGACCTGGGCGACCTGGGAGTCGTCGAAGCCGACGACGGCGACGTCGCGGCCGGGGGTCAGCCCGCGCGCGGCCAGGGTCTGGAGCACGCCCATCGCCAGGGTGTCGGAGGCGCACACGAAACCGGTGGGCGCGGCGTCGTCGAGCAGGGCCGCGCTGGCCTGCGCGCCGCTGGTCACGGTGTCGTCGACCCGGGCGGCGAGGCCGGCCGAGGACAGCCCCTGCGCGTGCAGGGCGCGACGCCAGCCCTCGCGCCGGTCCTCCCCGATCGGGGAGTCCTTGCGCCACCCGATCCACGCGACGCGCTGGTGGCCGCGCTCGAGCAGGTGGCGGGTGGCCAGCTCGCAGCCCGCGGCCCCGTCGACGTCGACCCAGGGGTGGTGGGCCTCCGGGGCGTCCCACGGCCGGCCGAAGGCCACGAAGGGCGCCCGCCGCGACCCGAGCCAGCCCGCCTGGGGGTTGCCCAGGTAGGTGTCGGTGACGACGAAGGCGTCGACCGCGGTGGAGCGCAGCAGGTCGTCGTAGCCCGACAGCGGGTCGTCGGCCTCCCCCGCGAAGAGCAGCACGTGGTAGCCCGCGTCGCGGGAGGTCTCGACCAGGGAGTGGACGAAGCGGTCCATGGTGGCGTTGGCCGTGCCCTCCTGGGCGGCGCTGATGCGCAGGCCGATCAGGTGGGAGGAGCGGGTGCGCAGGTTGCGGGCGGCCCGGTTGGGCAGGTAGCCCAGCTCGGCGATGGCCTGCTGCACGCGCAGCAGGGTGTCGGCGCGCAGCAGGTCGGGGTTGTTGACCGCGTTGGAGACCGTCTGGCGCGAGACGCCGGCCCGCTCGGCCACGTCGGCCAGCGTGGGCGGCGCGCCCGTGGGGACGGCAGGGCGACCGGGCCCGCGCGACGCGTTCCGCACCCCCACCGGCGTCTCCTGACAGCTCGCTCCGGCCGTCGGCGGCCGGTGCTCTTGATCGATCCAAGCAGAAGCATAACTTTGCCGCCGCGGCGCCGTCCCCCGTTCTCCGGGGTGAGGTCGCCGGCCCCGCCGCGCCGGGCGCGCGGGGCGGCGGGGCCCCGGGCCGCGGGCGCTGTCGGTGGGGTCGCCTAGCGTGCGCCCCATGGCCAAGACCTCCACCCGCGCAGCCCGTCCCGGCTACCGCTGCACCGAGTGCGGCTGGGAGACCGGCAAGTGGGTCGGCCGCTGCGGCGAGTGCCAGGCGTGGGGCTCGGTGGCCGAGGCCTCGGCGCCGGTCCACCGCGCCGCCGCGGCGCCCGTCACGACCCCGGCCGTGCCGATCGGCGAGGTGTCGGTGGAGGAGTCCTCCTTCCGCACCAGCGGCGTGCCCGAGCTCGACCGGGTCCTCGGCGGGGGCCTCGTGCCCGGCGCCGCCATCCTGCTGGCCGGCGAGCCCGGCGTCGGCAAGTCCACGCTGCTGCTCGAGGTCGCCGCCCAGACCGCGCGCCTGCGCCACCGCACGCTCTACGTCACCGGCGAGGAGTCGGCCTCGCAGGTGCGGCTGCGCGCCGACCGCACCGGCGGGGTGCAGCCCGAGCTCTACCTCGCCGCCGAGACCGACCTGGGCGCGGTGCTGACCCACATCGAGGAGACCCGCCCGACGCTGCTGGTCGTCGACTCCGTGCAGACGATCGGCGCCTCCGGCGTCGACGGCGTGCCCGGCGGGGTCACCCAGGTCAAGGAGGTCGCCGCCGCGCTCATCCGGGTGGCGAAGACCCGCAACATCACCACCGTGCTGGTCGGCCACGTCACCAAGGACGGCTCCATCGCCGGCCCGCGGGTGCTCGAGCACCTCGTCGACGTGGTGCTGCACTTCGAGGGCGACCGCAACTCACGCTTCCGCATGGTGCGGGCCATGAAGAACCGCTTCGGCCCGGTCGACGAGGTCGGCTGCTTCGACCTCTCCGCCGACGGCATCACCGCGGTCACCGACCCCACTGGCCTCTTCGTCGAGCAGCACCACGGCCAGGTCGCCGGCACCTGCGTGGCCGTCACCCTGGAGGGGCGGCGCCCGCTGCTGGCCGAGGTGCAGGCCCTGGTGACCCCCTCCGCGCTGGAGCGTCCCCGGCGTACGACGTCGGGGCTCGACTCCTCGCGCGTGGCGATGGTGCTGGCCGTGCTCCAGCAGCACTGCGGCGTCAGGCTCCACGCCCACGACGTCTTCGCCTCCACCGTCGGCGGCGCCCGGCTCCACGAGCCGGCCAGCGACCTGGCCCTCGCGATCGCGCTGGTCTCGGCCAGCCACGGCGTCGCGCCGCCGACCGGGGTGGTGGCGATGGGCGAGATCGGCCTGGCCGGTGAGCTGCGCCGGGTGCGCGACCTGCCGCAGCGGGTGGCCGAGGCCGCCCGGCTGGGCTTCCGGGTGGCCGTCGTGCCCTCCGAGCCGGGCCAGGCCGCGCGGCGCTCGCCGGAGTCGTGGGTCGTCGACGGCATGAAGGTCCTCGACGTGCCCGACGTCGCCTCCGCCCTGCGGCTGCTGCGGCTGGTCGGGCGCGACGAGGTCCGCCCGCCGCGGGTGCCCCAGACCTGAGCCCGGGCCCGAGGCGGCGCCCGCGCGGGTCACAACGGCGTCACGACCCCGCCATGACCGCGCGGGCGGGCGCACGGGCGCCTAGACTCCCTCGTGGCGGCCGCCGGGGCCGCCGACCCGCACCCTGGAGGACCTCGTGGTCGCCGACCGCTCGGACGAGACCCTGCGCCTGCGCGCGACCCTGGCCTCGATCGCTCCCGGCACCTCCCTGCGCGACGGTCTGGAGCGGATCCTGCGCGGGCGCACCGGCGCGCTGATCGTGCTCGGCCACGACAAGACCGTGGAGTCCATCGCCACGGGCGGCTTCACCCTCGACGTGCCCTTCACCGCCACCGGCCTGCGTGAGCTGGCCAAGATGGACGGCGCGATCATCGTCGACAAGGACAACACGCGCATCATCCGCGCGGCCGTCCACCTCATGCCCGACCACACGATCCCCTCGGAGGAGACCGGCACGCGTCACCGCACCGCCGACCGGGTGGCCAAGCAGACCGGCTACCCCGTGATCTCGGTGTCGCAGTCGATGCAGATCATCGCCGCCTACGTCGGCGAGACCCGCCACGTGCTGGAGGACTCCGGCCAGATCCTCTCCCGGGCCAACCAGGCGCTGGCCACCCTGGAGCGCTACAAGCTGCGTCTCGACGAGGTGTCGAGCACCCTGTCGGCGCTCGAGGTCGAGGACCTCGTCACGGTGCGCGACGTGGCCGTCGTGGCCCAGCGCCTGGAGATGGTCATCCGCATCGCCCGCGAGATCGAGGACTACGTGCTCGAGCTCGGCACCGACGGCCGCCTGCTCTCGCTGCAGCTGGAGGAGCTGGTCACCGGGGTCGACGCCGAGCGCGAGCTGGTCGTGCGCGACTACCTGCCCGCCGGGCGGCGCAGCAAGAGCCCCGAGGAGCTGCTCGGGCGCCTCGAGGCGCTGAGCCCCACGGAGCTGGTCGACCCGGCCGCCACCGCCCGGGTGCTCGGGCTGGGCAACGGCGAGCACCTCGACGGTGCCGTGGCGCCGCGGGGCTACCGGCTGCTGGCCAAGGTGCCGCGCCTGCCGGGATCGGTGGTGGACCGGCTCGTCGACCACTTCGGCACCCTGCAGAAGCTGCTCTCGGCCGGCATCGACGACCTCCAGGCCGTCGAGGGCGTGGGCGAGCTGCGCGCCCGCAGCGTGAGGGAGGGACTCTCGCGCCTGGCGGAGTCGACCATCCTCGAGCGCTACGTCTGAGGACGACCGCCCTCGCGGGCCTCGTCCTGCGCCTCCTGCTCGGCCTCCTGCACCGGCGAGAGCAGCCGGAACTGCACGTCGGCGGGCTCGCCGCCGATCGCGGCCGCGGCGACGTGGTACCACCCCGGCAGCGCCCAGTCGGCCGCGCGGGTGCACTCGGCGTCGGAGCGGCGCCCCGACCACACGACCTCCACCGTGGTGGCCTCGGCGCTGCGCACCACGACGTCCTGCGGCACGACGGCCCGACGGCACTCGCGCGTCGTCCAGATCTCGTCGTCGCCCGAGGTGATCTTGAGGGTCAGCTCGCGCGCGGAGGTCGTCCAGGTGCACGCCTCGGAGTCCAGGGAGCGCACGGCCACGTCGATGGCCACCTCGCCCCCGGCCACGGCCGAGGTCACGCTCGGCACCACCTCGAGCTCGCCGTCGTCGCACGGCCCGTCGGGCTGCGCCGGCACCGGCTCGGGGGTGCGGGTGGCGCGCGGTCGGTCGGGGCGCCGGGTGGGCTCGGCGGTGGGGCCTGCGCTGGCGCCCGCGGTGGGGGCGTCGGTGGCGGCGGTCGAGGGGCTGGCCTCGGGCGCCGCGGTCGGCGCCGCGGTCGGCGCCGGGTCGGCGGCCGTCTGCACGGCCTGCGGGGTCTCGTCGCCGCCGCTGAGGGCGCCGACGATCCGCACCAGGGCCACGAGGAGGAGCACGAGCAGCAGGAGCACGATGCCGCGGCGCACCCAGTACACGCGCGCCGGCAGCGGTCCGCGGGTCAGCGACGTCATGGCCGTCACCGTAGCCAGCCCGGCCCGTCCGGTCGGGGTGCCACACCGGGGTCGCGCCGGCCCGGGTGAGAATGGCGGCGATGAGCAGCCTGCACGCCCCCCTGCTGGAGTGGTACGACGAGCACGCCCGCGACCTGCCGTGGCGTCGGCCCGAGGCGTCGGCGTGGTCGGTGATGGTCTCGGAGCTGATGCTCCAGCAGACCCCGGTGGCCCGGGTGCTGCCCGTGCACGCCGCGTGGATGGAGCGCTGGCCGACGCCGGGCGACCTCGCCGCCGAGCCCACGGGCGAGGCCGTGCGCGCCTGGGGCCGCCTGGGCTACCCGCGACGCGCCCTGCGCCTGCACGCCGCGGCCACCGCCATCGTCGCCGAGCACGGCGGCGAGGTGCCCCGCGACCACGCCGTGCTGCTCACGCTGCCCGGGGTCGGCGAGTACACCGCCGCCGCCATCGCGTCCTTCGCCTTCGGCCAGCGCCACGTCGTGCTCGACACCAACGTGCGTCGCGTGCTGGCGCGGGTGCTCGGCGGCGACGAGCTGCCGCCGGCCGGTCTCACCCGCGCCGAGCGGGAGCGGGCCGCCTCGGTGGTGCCCGACGACGCGGCCACGGCGGCGACGTGGGCGGTGGCGGTGATGGAGCTCGGGGCGCTCGTGTGCACCGCGCGCCAGCCCGCCTGCGCGGACTGCCCGCTCGCGGCGCAGTGCGCCTGGCTGGCGGCCGGGCGGCCGGCGTACGACGGGCCGCCGCGGCGCGCGCAGGCCTGGGCCGGCACCGACCGGCAGTGCCGCGGGCGGCTGATGGGGGTCGTGCGCGACGCCGAGGGCCCGGTGCACGTCTCGGCGCTGGCGGCGGCCTGGCCCGAGCCGGAGCAGCGCGAGCGGTGCCTGGCCGGCCTGGTGGCCGACCGGCTGCTCGTGCGGGCCGGCGACAGCGGCTACGCCCTGCCCTGACCCGACCCTGACCCGGACCCAGACCGGACCGGTCCGGCCCGGCCCGATCGACGCGGCGCCGTCCCCCGGACGCAGCAGCGCCCCGGACCTGACGGCCCGGGGTGCTGCGTGCTGTGCGGTGTGGTGCGCGGTTAGCCGGTCGTCACTCGGTCTCGCCGGTGGCCCGCGGGACGTCGCGCGGGCCCTCCTCGTCGGAGGGACCCTCGCCGAGGGCGTCGCCGACCTCGACCCCGGCGGTCTCGAACGGCGGCAGGTCGGGCAGGGCCGCGACCTTCTGGCCCTGGAAGGTGAAGGTCGCGCCAGGGCCCTCGCCCTCGACGTCGACCAGCACGATCTGGCCCGGGCCGACCTCGCCGAAGAGCATCTTCTCGGCCAGGACGTCCTCGATCTCGCGCTGCACCGTGCGGCGCAGCGGCCGCGCACCCAGCACCGGGTCGAAGCCCCGCTCGGCCAGCAGGTTCTTGGCCGACTGGGTGAGCTCGAGCTGCATGTCGCGGTCGCGGAGGCGGACCTCCACGGCGGCGACCATGTTGTCGACCATGTGCACGATCTGCTCGCGCGACAGGGGCGGGAAGACGATGATCTCGTCGACACGGTTGAGGAACTCGGGGCGGAAGTGCTGCTTGAGCTCCTCCGAGACCTTGCTCTTCATGCGCTCGTAGGAGCCCGCCGCGTCGCCGCTCTGGTTGAAGCCCAGGTGCACCGACTTGGCGATGTCTCGCGTGCCGAGGTTGGTCGTCATGATGATGACGGTGTTCTTGAAGTCGACGACCCGACCCTGGGAGTCGGTGAGCCGGCCCTCCTCCAGGATCTGCAGCAGGCTGTTGAAGATGTCGGGGTGGGCCTTCTCCACCTCATCGAACAGCACCACCGAGAACGGCTTGCGCCGCACCTTCTCGGTCAGCTGGCCGCCCTCCTCGTAGCCGACGTAGCCGGGAGGCGAGCCGAAGAGCCGCGAGACGGTGTGCTTCTCGCTGAACTCCGACATGTCGAGCTGGATGAGCGCGTCCTCGTCACCGAAGAGGAACTCCGCCAGCGTCTTGGACAGCCACGTCTTGCCGACGCCCGAGGGCCCGGCGAAGATGAACGACCCGCCGGGACGCTTGGGGTCCTTGAGCCCGGCACGGGTGCGGCGGATGGCCCGGCTGAGCGCCTTGACGGCCTCGTCCTGGCCGATGACCCGCTTGTGGAGCTCGTCCTCCATCTTGAGCAGACGCGAGGACTCCTCCTCCGAGAGCTTCACGATCGGGATGCCGGTGGCGACGGCGAGGACCTCGGCGATCAGCTCCTCGTCGACCTCCGCGACCTCGTCCATGTCGCCGGCGCGCCAGGCCTTCTCGCGCTCGGACTTCTTGAGGATCAGCTGCTTCTCCTCGTCGCGCAGGCGCGCGGCGGCCTCGAAGTCCTGACCGTCGATCGCGGCCTCCTTGCGCTGACGGACCTCGCCGATCTTGTCGTCGAACTCGCGCAGCTCGGCGGGCGCCGTCATGCGACGGATGCGCAGGCGCGAGCCCGCCTCGTCGATGAGGTCGATCGCCTTGTCGGGCAGGAAGCGGTCGGAGATGTAGCGGTCGGCCAGCGTCGCCGCGGAGACCAGGGCCTCGTCGGTGATGGTGACGCGGTGGTGCGCCTCGTAGCGGTCGCGCAGGCCCTTGAGCATCTCGATCGTGTGGGCGATCGAGGGCTCCGCGACCTGGATCGGCTGGAAGCGGCGCTCGAGCGCGGCGTCCTTCTCCAGGTGCTTGCGGTACTCGTCGAGCGTGGTGGCACCGATGGTCTGGAGCTCACCGCGGGCCAGCATCGGCTTGAGGATGCTGGCGGCGTCGATGGCGCCCTCGGCCGCGCCGGCCCCGACGAGGGTGTGGATCTCGTCGATGAAGAGCACGATGTCGCCGCGGGTGCGGATCTCCTTGAGCACCTTCTTCAGGCGCTCCTCGAAGTCACCGCGGTAGCGCGAGCCGGCGACGAGCGCACCCAGGTCGAGGGTGTAGATCTGCTTGTCCTTGAGCGTCTCGGGCACGTCGCCCTTGACGATGTCCTGGGCCAGGCCCTCGACGACGGTGGTCTTGCCGACGCCGGGCTCGCCGATGAGGACGGGGTTATTCTTCGTGCGGCGCGAGAGGATCTGCATGACCCGCTCGATCTCCTGGGAGCGGCCGATGACGGGGTCGAGCTTGCCGTCGCGGGCGTCCTGGGTGAGGTTGCGGCCGAACTGGTCGAGGACCAGCGAGGACGACGGGGCCTCGCCGCTGGCGCCGGTGGCGGCCGCGGCGGACTGCGAGGACTCCTTGCCCTGGAAGCCCGACAGCAGCTGGATGACCTGCTGGCGCACGCGGTTGAGGTCGGCGCCGAGCTTCTGCAGCACCTGGGCGGCCACGCCCTCGCCCTCGCGGATCAGCCCGAGCAGGATGTGCTCGGTGCCGATGTAGGAGTGGCCGAGCTGCAGCGCCTCGCGCAGGGACAGCTCGAGCACCTTCTTGGCGCGCGGGGTGAAGGGGATGTGGCCGGACGGGGCCTGCTGGCCCTGGCCGATGATCTCCTCGACCTGGGCACGGACGGCCTCGAGCGAGATGTCGAGGCTCTCCAGCGCCTTGGCCGCGACGCCTTCTCCCTCGTGGATGAGACCGAGCAGGATGTGCTCGGTCCCGATGTAGTTGTGGGAGAGCATGCGGGCCTCTTCCTGGGCCAGCACGACCACCCGGCGGGCTCGGTCTGTGAACCGCTCGAACATGCGCATCGCTCCTCGTGCAGGTGGGGTGCCGTCCGCTCCTGGGTGGAGGGAGGGTACGGAGTGTCCAACCCCGCTGACAGCCTACGCGTTCCCCCTCAGCGCAGAAGGTGCGTCCGCTGAGAGCGAACACGCCCGGTCCGCCGCCCGTGCGGGCGGTGGACCGGGCGTGTCGGCCGGCGTGTCGGTCGGTGTGTCAGTTGGCGGCGTCGAAGGCCTCGCGCACCTCGGCCGAGACGCGGCCGCGGTCGGGCACCTCGTAGCCGTTGGAGCGGGCCCACTCGCGGATCTCCTTGGCGCTGGGTCCGCCGTCGGCCGAGCCGTTGGTCGCGGCGCCGGCGGAGGCCTTGCGGCCGCGGCGGGCCGAGCCCGACACCTTGCGCGCGTGCCCGACGTAGGGCGCCAGGGCCTCGCGCAGCTCCGTGGCGTGCTCGTCGGTGAGGTCGATCTCGTAGGTCGTGCCGTCGAGACCGAAGGTCACCGTCTCGCTGGCCTCGCTGCCGTCGAGGTCGTCCTCGAGGACGATGTGGATCTTCTGCGCCATTGCTCTGCGACCTCCGTGAATTCGACGCCGAAGCGTCGTCGAATTTGAATTCGTGCGAGATCGATGATGCCAGAGTGGCGACGCCGACTAAGAATTGTGGCGGGTAAAGAATTCACACCGCCTTTTGCTGAGCACTCGCGCCGACTAATCAATGCGACGTCGTCGACGAATTGGGCCCGCGACGACCACGGTGACGATCAGCAATTGCGCGCGTGCACCAGGGCCAGGCCCCGCAGGGTGAGCCACGGGTCGTGGTGGGTGAAACAGGAGCATTCGGCCAGGACGAGGTCGGAGAGATATCCGGTCGCCACGACGGTGACCGTGTCGGTCTCGGCGCCGAGCTCGGAGATCATGCGGCTCACGATTCCCTCGACGCTGGCCGCGACCCCGAAGAGCATGCCCGACTGCAGCGCCTCGACGGTGTTCTTGGCGATCACCGAGCGGGGCCTGAGCAATTCGACGGTGCGCAGCTGGGCGCCGCGACGCCCGAGTGCCTCGAGCGATATCTCGATGCCGGGCGAGATGGCGCCGCCGACGTACTGACCGCGGGCACTGACCACGTCGAAGGTCGTGGCCGTGCCGCCGAAGTCGACGACGATGGCGGGGCCGCCGTGGAGGGTGGCGGCGGCCAGGGCGTTGACGATGCGGTCGGAGCCCACCTCGCGGGGGTTGTCGGTGAGCACCGGCACGCCGGTGCGGACCCCGGGCTCCACGACGACGTGGGGCACGTCGGGGAAGTGCCGGGCGAGCATGTCGCGCCACTCGTGCAGCACCGTCGGCACGGTGGCGCAGACCGCGACGCCGGAGACGGCGTCGGCGGCAGGGCCGCCGGGAGCGCCGGCCAGGAGGCCGCGCAGCAGCACCGCCCACTCGTCGGCGGTGCGGCGGGCGTCGGTGCCGACGCGCCAGTCGGCCAGGACCTGCCCGGGGGCGCCGGGCTCGACCGCCGGGTCGAGCAGCCCCAGGACGGTGTGGCTGTTGCCGATGTCGGCGCACAGCAGGCTCACGGCTCAGACGTCCCGGAGGTCGAGCCCGAGGTCGAAGACCGTGACCGAGTGGGTCAGCGCGCCGGAGGAGATGAAGTCGACGCCGGTCTCGGCCACCGCGCGGGCGCGGGCGAGGGTCAGCCCACCGGAGGCCTCGAGGGTGGCGCGGCCGGCGGTGAGCCGGACGGCCTCGGCCATCGTGGCGTCGTCCATGTTGTCGAGCAGGATCTCGCGGCAGCCGGCCTCCAGCAGCTCGCGCAGCTGGTCGAGGTCGGTGACCTCGACCTCGACGCGCAGGTCGGGGTGCGCCTCGCGCACGGCGCGGTAGGCCGGCACGACGCCGCCGGCGGCCACCACGTGGTTGTCCTTGACCATCGCCATGTCGGTGAGCGACATGCGGTGGTTGACCCCGCCGCCGCAGCGCACGGCGTACTTCTGCAGGGCGCGGTAGGTCGGCAGCGTCTTGCGGGTGTCGAGCACGCGGGCGCGGGTGCCCTCGAGGGCGTCGACCCACGCCGCGGTGGCGGTGGCGACGCCGGAGAGGTGGCTGGCGTAGTTGAGCGCCGTGCGCTCGGCGGTGAGCAGGCCGCGGGTCGGGCCGGCCACGCTCATCACGACGTCGCCGGGGGCGACCCGGGTGCCGTCGGGCACGCGACGGGTGACCTCGACGGCGTCGCCGAGGACGAGGCGGAAGACCAGCTCGGCGATGCCGAGGCCGGCGACCACGCCGGCGTGGCGTGCCCCGAAGTCGCCCTCGCCGCGGGCCTCGGCGGGGATGGTGGCCATCGACGTGACGTCGCCCGCGGCCACGCCGCCGGGCAGGTCCTCGGCCAGCGCCGCGACGACCGCGTCGTGCACCGCACGCGGGTCGAGACCCGCCTCGGCCAGCTCGGCGAGGAGCGGCCCCGGCAGCTCGTCGTACGGCGTGAGGCCCGGGAGGGTGCCGGGTCGGGTCGCGGTCTCGTGGCTGCTCATCGCGGTCCTCCGGTGGTCACGGGTGCGGGGGTGGGACCCGCCGCGGGGTCGGTGGCGGGGGCCGGCACGTGGAGGAGGGCGAGCGCGCCCTCGCGCAGGGTGGCGTCGACGTGGCCGGCCCAGCGGGCGTCGTCCCGCTCGGGGAAGTCCTCGCGCCAGTGGGAGCCGCGGGTCTCCTCGCGCAGCAGCGCCGCCCCGGCCAGCGCCGTGCTGAGGGTGACCAGGTTGGTGGTCTCCCAGGCCGCGACGTCGACGACGGTCGCCGGCTCGGCGGCCAGGGCGGCCACCTCCTCGGCGGCGGCGGTGAGGCCGGCGGCGCTGCGCAGCACCCCGGCACGGGCGGTCATCGTCTCCTGCAGGCGGGGCCGCACGGCGGCGTCGACCAGGCCGGGGGCGCGGCCGTCGTCGGCGGGGTCGAGCGGCTCGCTCCAGCCGCGCAGCTCACCGGGCAGCACCGAGGCGATGCGGCGGGAGAAGACGAGGCCCTCGAGCAGGGAGTTGGAGGCCAGGCGGTTGGCGCCGTGCACCCCGGAGCAGGCGACCTCGCCGGTGGCGTAGAGGCCCGGCACGTCGGTGCGGCCCCACAGGTCGGTGGCGACGCCGCCCGAGGCGTAGTGGCAGGCCGGGGCGACCGGGATCAGGTCGGTGACGGGGTCGACGCCGTGGGAGCGCGCGGTGGCCAGGATGGTCGGGAAGCGGCGCTCCCAGAAGCGCGCCACCGCGGCCGGGTCGTCGGGGTCCTCGCCGAGGTGGCGGGCGTCGAGCCACATGTGGGCGCGGCCGGTCTCGTGCATGCGGCGCGTGATCGCCTTGGCCACGACGTCGCGCGGGGCGAGGTCGGCCAGCTCGTGCACGCCGCGCATGAAGGCCGTGCCGCCGTCCTCGGGAGCGCCGTCGACGAGCACGGCGCCCTCGCCGCGCACGGCCTCGGAGATGAGCGGCTGCTGGCCCAGCGAGTGCGGGCCGAGGTACATGACGGTGGGGTGGAACTGCACGAACTCCAGGTCGCGCAGCCGCGCCCCGGCGCGCAGGGCCAGGGCGGTGCCGTCGCCGGTGGAGACCGCCGGGTTGGTGGTCTGGGAGAAGACCTGGCCCAGGCCGCCGCTGGCCAGCACCACCGCGCGGCAGCGCACGGCGCCGACGCCGTCGCGCTGCCCCTCGCCCATCACGTGCAGCGTGACGCCCGCGACGCCGCCGCTGCCGACGGGCCCGTCGAGCAGCAGGTCGACGGCCAGGGCGTGCTCGACCACCTCGATCTCCGGGGCCCGCGCGACCGCGGCGATCAGCGCCCGCTGGATCTCCGCGCCGGTCGCGTCGCCGCCCGCGTGGGCGATGCGGTCGCGGTGGTGGCCGCCCTCGCGGGTCAGCGACAGCTCGCCGTCGGGGGCGTGGTCGAACTGCGCGCCCAGCGCGATCAGCTCGCGCACGGCCTCCGGTCCCTCGGTCACCAGCGCGCGCACGGCCTCGGCGTCGCAGGCGCCCGCCCCGGCGACCAGGGTGTCGATCTCGTGCTCGGCGGGGGTGTCGCCCGGGCCGAGGGCGGCGGCGATGCCGCCCTGGGCCCACTGCGTGGAGCCCGCGGCGAGCACGTCCTTGGTGACGACCAGGACCTTCTCCACCCGGTCCTTGAGCCGCAGCGCGGCCGTCAGGCCCGCGATGCCGGAGCCGATGACCACCACGTCGGCCCGCGTCGTCCACCCCGGGGCGGGCGCGGCGAGGCGGCCGGGCAGAGCACCGGGCAAACCACCGGGCAGAGCACCGGGCTGAGCACCGGGTCGGGCTCCGGGCTGAGCTGCGGGTCGGGCGGGCGCGTCGGGCATCGTCGAAGGCTAGCGCCCGGCCACGGTGTCGCCGCGGACCAGACCGGAGCCCGCGACGGCCTCGGCCGGGTCGAAGCCCGTGGCCAGGATCTTGTTGTCGGCGTCGACGAAGACCACGTGGGGCCGGTGGGTGCGGGCCTCGGCGGTCTCCATCTGGCCGTAGGCGATGAGGATGACCAGGTCGCCGGGGTGCACGAGCCGGGCCGCGGCACCGTTGATGCCGAGCACGCCCGAGCCGCGCTCACCGGCGATGGTGTAGGTCTCCAGGCGCGCGCCGTTGGTGATGTCGACGATGTGGACCAGCTCGCCGGGCAGCAGGTCGGCGGCGTCGAGGAGGTCCTCGTCGACGGTGACCGAGCCGACGTAGTGCAGGTCGGCCTGCGTCACGGTCGCGCGGTGGATCTTGCTGGTCATCATGGTGCGCAGCATCAGGAGGCTCCTGCGGTCTGGTGGCCCGGGCCGGTCGGCCCGAGGGCGAGGGGGAGGTTGTCGATGAGGCGGGTGGTGCCGACGCGGGCGGCGACCAGCACGCGGGCGGGGGCGCCCGGCTCCGGCCGCGCGGGCGGGTCGGCCAGGTCGGGGTCGGTGAGCACGAGGTAGTCCAGGTCGAGGCCGGGCTCGGCGTCGACCTCGGCGCGGGCGGCGGCCAGGGCGGCGGGGGCCGCCTGCGCCGGGTCGGTCGACTCCGCCGCGCCCTGCGCGGCCCGCAGGGCGCGGCTCAGGGCGAGGGCGGCGCGCCTGTGGTCGGGCTCGAGGAAGCGGTTGCGGCTGGAGAGGGCCAGGCCGTCGTCGTCGCGCCGGGTCGGGGCGCCGACCACGTCCACGCCGAGACACAGGTCGGCCACCATCCGGCGTACGAGCGTGAGCTGCTGGTAGTCCTTCTCGCCGAAGACGGCGACGTCGGGACGCACCAGGCCGAGCAGCTTGGCCACGACGGTGAGCACGCCGCGGAAGTGGCCCGGACGGGTCCGGCCCTCGAGCACCGAGCCCAGCGGGCCGGGCTCGACCGTCACCTGCGGCTCGCGGACCTGCGGCCAGCCGGGGTACATCTCCTCGGCCGACGGGGCGAAGACCACGTCGACGCCCTCGCGGGCGCAGACCTCGAGGTCGGCCTCGAGCGTGCGGGGGTAGCGGTCGAGGTCCTCACCCGGCGCGAACTGCAGCGGGTTGACGAAGACCGAGGCGACCACAGCCCCCCGGGCCCCGGCGTGCTCGCGCGCGAGCCGGGCCAGGCTGGCGTGGCCCTCGTGCAGCGCGCCCATGGTCGGCACGAACGCCACCGGCTCCCCCGCCGCCCGCACCCCGGCGAGCGCCGCGGCGAGCTCCGCGCGGTCGCGGGCCAGGACGGGCCTGGTCGGAGGACCGGGCCGGGCGCTGGTCGCGGCGCTGGTCGCGGCGCTGGCCGCGGTGGTGGTCGCGGTGCTGGTCGCGGTGCTGGTCGCGGTGCTGGTCGCGGTGGTGCCGGTCGTCGTGCCGGGCGCGGTCACCGGGGGTCCCCGGCGCGGTGGCGGCGCGGAGCCGGCTCGGCGTGCGGCGCCCCGGCGAGGGCCGCGTCGAGCGCGCGGGTGATCTTCACGGCCCGCAGCGGCAGCAGGCGACCGTCGGCCACCGCGCGATCCAGGGTGGCGCGCGCCATCGCGACGTACGACGGGAGCGTGGGGGCGGCGTTGGCGGCGAGGTCCTCGAGGTGGGCCTGCACCGTGCCGACGTCGCCGCGCACGATCGGGCCGGTGAGCGCGGCGTCGCCCCGGTCGAGGGCGTTGTCGAGCGCCGCGGTGAGCAGCGGGCGCAGCGTGCCGGCGGGGTCGTCGGCGCCGGCCGCGGCCAGCATCTCCATGGCCTCGCTGACCAGCGTGACCAGGTGGTTGGCGCCGTGGGCCAGGCCCGCGTGATAGAGCGTGCGCATCTCCTCGGGCACGCTCATCAGCCGCCCGCCCAGACCGGCGGCGAGGCGCTCGGCCATCGCGCGCTCGGCCGGCGCGGCGGTCACACCGAGGACGCAGCCGGAGAGCCGCTCGAGGTCGACGGCGGTGCCGGTGAAGGTCATCGCGGGGTGCAGCGCGAGGACGCGGGCGCCGACCCGCTCGGCGGGGGCGAGCACCGCGAGCCCGTGGCGGCCGGAGGTGTGCACGACGTGCTGGCCCGGGCGCAGGGCGCCGCTGGCGGCCAGCATGGAGACGACGTTGTCGAGCATGTCGTCGGGCACCGTGAGCAGCAGGACGTCGCAGGCGCGGGCGACCGCGGTGGGCTTGGCGCCGGCGACGCCGGGCAGCAGCGTGGCGATGCGCTCGAGCGAGGCGGGCGACTCCCCCGCGGCGGCGACGACCTCGTGGCCGGCGGAGCGCAGCCGCGCGGCGAGCACGGCACCGACCCGGCCGGCGCCGACGACGCCGATGCGGAGGGGGGCGGCGCCGGGCGCGGCGAGGCGCCGACCCGCCGGGGTGACCGGGGTGGGGTCGGGACCGGGGGCAGGGCTGTGCGCGGGTGTGACCATGACCGTGACCTTTCGTTTCAGTCCCTCCGACCACCTCCGTCGCCGCGCTGCCGGTCGTGCTGGCTGCGGGTCGGGAGGCCGGGGTGGGTACCGAACGGTGAGCTCGTCAGATGCACCACGAATCTACGCCGACCGCCCCCGCGGGGTAAGGCGATCGGGTGTGACCTGGCCGACAGGCCGGTCGCTGCTGAGAGGGCGCGGGAGTGGCCGGGCGCGGGTCTCAGCCGACCTGGAGCGGGCGCGGCGCGCGCGGCAGCCAGGTCTGCGTGACGTGGTCGACGATGTGGACGCCCTCGGGAGCGGTGATCTCGTGCACCCCGTCGGGCACGACGCCCTGGCGCAGCGACTGGAAGACCGCCCACTCGCGACGCTTGCGCTTGTTGCGGAAGCTGGTGGCGAAGGACTCGGGGTCGGTCCAGTGGGCGAACTCGTCGGAGTCGAGGAACTTCAGCTCCACGCACAGTCCGTGGGGCAGCCCGATCGAGCGGCACTGCTCCGGGGTCGAGCGGATCTCCCACTCGAAGGCCTTGGTGAAGACGAAGTCGGGACCCACGGGGTAGCCCCACTCCTCGGCGTTGCGCAGGCCGAGGTCGAGGTAGCCGTGGGAGTCGCTGTCGAGGTAGAGCCCGTGGCGCGGCACGCGGATGATCGACTGCACGTCGCCGACCTGCCAGGCGAGGTCGCCGAGCGAGACCTCGCCCTCGGTGGTGAGGACCATGTCGCCGTCCCACTTCCAGGAGTAGCGCGTGGCGACCTGGGCGAAGCACCAGTTGTAGAAGTACGACAGCGAGTGCACCGAGAGCTCGTGGGTGGCGAGGTGCTCGGCGCCGGCGCGCGCCACCGCGAACGGGTACGTCGCCTGGCGCAGCCGGTGGCCCAGCCCGGCCCGCTCGGCGGTCTCGGCCGCGACCTCGGGCGAGCCGTCGGTGGAGCCGTTGTCGACCACGAGCACCTCGTCGCAGGCGCGCAGCAGCGGCGGGAGCACGAAGGGCAGGGCGCGGGCCTCGTCCTTGACGCGCAGCACGGCGGTGGAGCCGGCCCGCAGGCCGCCGGGGCGGTGCCAGGGCCAGGTGATGTCGAAGTCGGCGTGGCCCTCGAGGTTGCGCAGGCCGTCGGGGTGGCGGATGGCGTTCACGGCGGGGCCCTCAGCGCTCGCGGCCGGCGGCCTTGCGCAGCCCGCGGCGCACCGGGGCCGGCACCATCGCCCGCAGGCCGTGGGGCACCCGGTCGGCGGCGCGCACCGGGGCGTCGGGGGCGGGCGCGTCGGCCGGCTTCGGGCCGCCGGGGCCGCCCTGGCCGCCGGGGCCGGTCTGGCCGCCACCGGGGCCGCGACCGCCCTGGCGCATCCGGTGCTCCGTGGCGACGACCGAGGAGCGGCTGATCGCCTCGGCCTCGGCGTACAGGTCGGTGTAGCCCTGGCGCAGCTGGTCGAGGGCCTCGTGCACGGCCGGCTGGTCGCCGCCGGGCTCGGCGAGCTTGTTGAGCTCCGACCAGGTCTCGGCGGTGAGCTCGTGCAGGCGCGGGGGCAGGGCGAGGTCGTCGAGGGTCTGGGTGACGCGGCGCAGGCCGGGGTCGACGAAGCGGTGGCCGTCGCGGATCTGCTCGCTGGTGGCGTGCAGGACGTGCTGGAGCTGCAGCTGCTCGCCCACGCGCATCGTCTCGCGGGTCCAGTCGTCGAGCAGGTCGGAGTAGCGCACGAAGACGCGACCGCCGTCGGCGACGGACTCGCGGGTGGCGCGCTCGGTGTGGAGCAGCATGTTGAGCCAGGAGCTGGCCAGGTGGGCCGAGCCGAGCCGGTTGGCGTAGTACTTCTGCTTGCTCCCGACCACCTCCGCGGGCGGGCGGAGCATGGTGGCGAAGACCGGGGTGGCGCCGCTGCGGATCGCCGCGACCCGCCACAGCGACAGGAACCAGCTCAGCCGGGGGTCCTTGACCACGAGCTCGCTGGCCACCTCGAAGTGCGACTCCAGCCACTGGGCGGTGCGGATCCGCTCGGGCTCGCGGGTGGAGATGCGGCCGGTCTCGAACCACGCGTCGGGTCGCGAGTCGCTGACCTGCACGACCGCCTCGCGCAGCAGGCGGGTGTGGTGCTCGACGGCCCAGGCCGGCTCACCGAAGCCCTTGGGGTTGGTCTCGTCGGGCACGACCTCCGGCTTGGGCACGTGCAGGCCCAGGATCTGCATCAGGCCGGCCATGGTGCTCGTGCCGCTGCGGCCCGCGCCCGCGACGAAGAGCACCTTGCGCGGGTGGTCGGCGGGGTCCGGGGTGGGCGGCACGGTGGCGTCAGGCAGGGCGGTCACGGGAGGGGAGCCTACTGCCGATCGGGCCCGCCACTACGGTGGGCGCGTGAGGCTGCGCCGACGCGATCCCCGACGCGGGCCCGCGGACGGTCCCGCAGACGGTCCGGCAGACCGTCCGGCCGAGGGTCCGGCCGACGGTCCCGTGATCAGCGTTGTCGTGCCCGTGCACGACGTCGCCGCCTACCTGCCCGCCTGCCTCGACAGCATCCTGGCCCAGAGCCACCGCGCGCTCGAGGTGGTCGTCGTCGACGACGGCTCCACCGACGGGTCGGGCGCCGTCGCCGACGCCTACGCCGAGCAGGACGCCCGCGTGCGCGTCGTGCACCAGGCCAACCAGGGCCTCGGCGCCGCCCGCAACGCCGGCCTGGCCCACGCCACCGGCCCGCTGCTGGCCTTCGCCGACTCCGACGACGTCGTGCCGCCGGACGCCTACGCCACCATGCTCGAGGCCCTGAGGCGCGACGACAGCGACCTGGTCACCGGCTCGGTGGCGCGCTGGGAGGACGGCCGGCTCACCGAGCCGCCCTGGATGCGCCGGCTGCACCGCGAGCGCCGCGCCCTGGGGATCGCGGAGCTGCCCGAGCTGATGGGCGACGTCTTCGCCTGGAACAAGCTCTGGTCACGGGCCTTCTGGGACACCGCGGGCCTCACCTGGCCCGAGGGCGTGCGCTACGAGGACCAGCCCACGCTGACCCGGGCCTACCTGGCCGCGCGGCGCATCAGCGTGCTGCCCGAGGTGGTCTACCACTGGCGCATCCGCACCGACGGCAGCTCCATCACCCAGCAGCGCTCCTCGCTGGCCGACCTCACCGACCGCTGGTCGACCAAGCGCGACTCGCTGCGCAGCGTGGAGCAGTGGGCGGCCGACGCCCCGGCCGCGACGGGGGGCGAGGTGGTCGACGTCATGCGCGACCGCGTGCTGGCCGGCGACCTGCACCGCTACTTCACCGAGATCCCCGGCTGCGACGACGCGTGGTGGGAGCTGCTGCGCTCCGGCGTGCTCTCGCTGTGGGGGGCGGGTGCCCCCGGCGGCCGCGGGCCCACGTCGCTGACCGCCTCCGGCCTGCCGCCGGTGCACCGGCTGACCGGGTGGCTCGTGGAGCAGGGCCGGCGCGAGGACGCCGCGGCGGTCATGGCGTGGATGGCCGAGCACCCCGGCCCCGCCCCCCGCACCTCCGGCCCCGACGGGGCGCGGCTCGCACTGCCCGTCCTCGACCCCGCCTCCCTCGACCCCTCCGCCGTCGCTCTGCGGGCGCACGAGGTCTGAGGCGGTCGGCGCGGCGGCGGGTTTCACCGGCCGGCTGGCGAGACCCGCACCGGTCGGCCCACGCACGGGCCGACAGGTGCAGGTCYGGGCCGACAGGTGCCGCGGGCGCGGGGCGTACGGCGTGCCGCGGGTTTCACCGGCCGGCTGGTGAAACCCGCACCKGTCGGCCCACGCACGGGCCGACAGGTGCRGGTCTGGGCCGACAGGTGCCGCGGGCGGCGGGGTCGGACGGCCCGGGCGGTGCTGGTGGGACCGGTGGTGCCTCAGGGAGCGTGCGTCAGAGCAGGCCCTCGGACTGCAGGAAGTCGAGGGCGACGTCCTCGGTCTGCTCGCGGTCGACCGAGATCCGGCCGTTGAGCTCGGTGAGCTTCTCGGTGGTCAGCGCAGCCATGAGCGGGTTCAGCACGTCGGCGACACCCGGGTTGGCGTCGAGGAACTCGTCGGAGACGGCCGGCACGAGGTTCTGGGCGGGCTGGATCTCCTGGTCGTCCTCGAGCACGACGAGTCCGAGGGACTCCAGCGTGCCGTCGGTGGTGCTGGTCTCGCCGAGCTCCGACTCGCCGTCGAGGACCGACTGGTAGGTCTGGTCGCTGGCGTAGCCCAGGGGCAGCACCTCGGTGACGTCGATGCCGTACTCGTCGACCAGGCCGCCCTCGCAGTCGAGGCGTCCCTCGCAGTCGGGGGCCGCGGCCAGCACGACCGACTCGCCCTCGAGGTCGGAGAGCTCGTCGACGTCGTTCTCCTCGGCGTAGTCCTGGGTCACGAAGAACGCGTTGGTGTCGGTGGCGGGCGACACGTCGAGCAGGGTGATGCCGGCGGCCTCGAGCAGGTCGGCGCCGTCGGCCTTCAGCTCCTCGCCGTCACCGGTCTCGAAGGGCTCGGCGTCGTCGCCGTTCTCCCGGGCGTTGAGGGCGTTGACGATGCCGCCGACGTACTCGGGGACGACGTCGACGTCACCGGGGAAGGTGCCGAGGTAGGCGTCGCGGGCGTCGACGAGGTTGACGGTGGGCTCGTAGCCCGCGTCGGCGAGCAGCTGCTCGTACATCGAGGCGACCAGGGCAGCCTCGGGGAAGTTCTGGCTCGCGATGGTGACGGGGCCGCCACCGGCGGCGGGCTCGGAGCCCGTGGACTCCGAGGGGGACGACGACGAGGAGGCGTCGTCGGAGGCCGTGTCGTCGAGCTCGTCGCCGGCACAGGCGCTCGCGGCCAGCAGGGTGCCGGCGGAGAGCACCGCGGCCAGGGAACGTCGCAGCTTCATGGGGTGCACCTTCTGTGTCCCGCGGGCGGCGCCCGCGCGTGTCCGGTCGGCGGGCGGACCCGCGTCAGGGGCCGACGGCGTCGGCTAGGACGAGACTGTAGGCGCCGCGACCGACGCCGGGGCTCCCCCGGACCGGCGAGGCCGACCCGTGGGACGCGCACCCGGCGACCCGGGAGGGGTGGTGAGGCGCTGCGCGAGGGCGGCGACCAGCTCGAGCAGCAGAGCGACCACGGCCACGACGACCGCGCCGGCGATGCCCTGGCCGTACTGGTTGCGCACGAAGCCGTCGGTGATGACCCGGCCCAGGCCGGGTCCGGCGACCAGCGCGGCGATGGTGGCGGTGGCCCACACCTGCACCAGGGCCAGGCGCAGCCCGGAGACCACCAGCGGCGTGGCCAGGGGCAGCTCGACGCGGCGGAACTTCTGCAGCCCCGTCATGCCCATGCCGTCGGCGGCCTGGCGCACGTCGGCGGGCACCTCGCGCACGGCGACGTAGGCGTTGGTGATGATCGGGGGCAGGGCGAAGAGGGTCAGCGCGACCAGCGTCGCGAGGCCGGCGCGGCCGTAGGGCCCCGCCTCGCGCACCCCGGGGAACCAGCCCTGGGTCCAGCCCCAGGCGTCGGCGGTGACGAGGAGCGCGAGGAGGGCGAAGGTCGGCACGGCCCGACCGATGTTGGAGATGTTGATCGCCAGGAAGCCGCCCCGGCCCAGGTGGCCCAGCCACAGCGCCACGGGGAGCCCGAGGGCGGCGGCCAGCCCGAGGGCGGTGACGGTGAGGAGCAGCTGCTGGAGCAGCAGCTCGAGCATGCCGCCGTCGCCGGTCCAGCTCGCGGCGGTCGTGAGGTAGGCCCACGCGTCCTGGAGCACCCTCATGCCCGCACCCCCCGGGTCCAGGGCGTCAGCACCCGCTGGGTCGCCACGAGCAGCACGTCGAGGACGATCGCGAGCACGACGCACAGCACCGCCGCGGTGAGCAGCTCGGCGCGGAAGTCGGTCAGCACGCCGTCCTTGATGAGGTTGCCCAGGCCGCCGTAGGAGACCAGGGAGCCGACCGTGGTGAGCGCGACCGTGGAGACGGTGGCCACGCGCAGCCCGGCCATGACGACCGGCAGCGCCAGCGGCAGCTCCACGCGCAGCAGCAGGCGGCCCGGGCCGTAGCCCAGGCCGGTGGCCGACTCGCGGACCTCGTCGGGCACCGAGCGCAGCCCCTCGAGGAAGGCGCGCACGAGGATGGTGAGGGCGTAGAGCGCCAGCCCGATGACCACCGTCGTGGGCGACAGGCCCGTGAAGGGCACCAGCAGCGGGAGCAGGGCCAGCGACGGCACGGTGTAGATGCCGGTCGAGACCGCGAGGATGGTCGACTCCAGCCGGGGCAGGCGGCGGGCGAGCACGGCCAGCGGGAAGGAGATCAGCAGGCCCGCCAGCACGGCGGCCACGGTGATCCACACGTGCTCCACGGTGGCGTCGACGATCTCGGACTGCCGGTCGGTGACGTACTGCCAGCAGAACCACTCGTTGGTCAGACGGCTGTAGCAGGACGGCCCGGCGTCGGCGGTCGGCACGGCCGGCGCCGCGGCCTGCACGAGTAGGGTCACCGCATGGAACCTACCGGCTCCCCCGCGAGCCAGCCGATGATCCGGCTCTCGGGCGTGGGCAAGACCTACCCCGACGGCACCGTGGCGGTCCACGAGCTCGACCTCGAGGTCGGACGCGGCGAGCTGGTCTGCCTGGTCGGCCCGTCGGGCTGCGGCAAGTCGACGACGCTGAAGATGGTCAACCGGCTCATCGAGCCGACCACCGGGCGCATCGAGATCGACGGCGCCGACGTCACGGGGGTCGACCCCGTCGAGCTGCGCCGCGGCATCGGCTACGTCATCCAGCAGGTGGGCCTCTTCCCGCACCAGCGCATCGTCACCAACGTGATGACCGTGCCGCTGCTCTACGGCGAGTCCAAGGCGACCGCCCGCCGCCGCGCCGAGGAGCTCATGGACCTCGTCGGGCTCGACCCGTCGACCTACGGCGACCGCTACCCCCACCAGCTCTCCGGCGGTCAGCGCCAGCGCGTGGGCGTGGCCCGCGCGCTGGCCGCCGACCCGCCGGTGCTGCTCATGGACGAGCCCTTCGGCGCCGTCGACCCGGTGGTGCGGGTCAGGCTCCAGGACGAGTTCCTGCGACTGCAGCGCGACCTGGGCAAGACCGTCGTGCTGGTCACCCACGACATCGACGAGGCCGTGCGCATGGGCGACCGGGTCGCGGTCTTCGCCACCGGCGGCCGCCTGGCGCAGTACGCCACCCCCGCGGAGCTGCTCGGCCGCCCCGCCGACGACTTCGTGGCCGACTTCGTGGGCTCGACCCGCGGGCTGCGCCGGCTCACCGTCACCCCGATCGACCCCGCCCACCTCGAGCCCCTCGACGGGGTCAGCGCCGGTCAGCTGGGCGCGGCGGTCGACGTCGGCGCCACCCTGGAGGAGGCGCTGGCCGTGCTGCTGCGCGACGACAAGGGCATGGTCGGGGTCAAGGACGGTGCGCGCTTCGTCGGCGTGCTCACGCCCAACGGCGTGCACCGCGCCCTGCGCGCCTCGCTGGGCTGAGGCACGCTCCGTCCCCGCGGACGGGGCCCTCGCGGGCCGGCCGGGCCCTCAGGCCTGGTCGGCGGGGGCCACCGGCACGTCGCGGTGCCACGACTCGGTGACGTACGTCGTCACCCAGCCCATCGAGGTGTAGAGCCCGTCGGCGCCGGTGGAGGAGTCGGCGTCGACCTCGAGGCCCACGCGGTCGCGGTCGCGGCCGGCGGCGTCGGCGATGATGGTGCGCAGCAGGCCCTTGGCCACCCCGCGGCCGCGCGCCGCCTCCCGCACGCCGATGTAGGAGACGTAGGAGCCGTCAGGCCCGTCGGCGCTCTCCGAGACCGTGCCGACCAGCGCACCGACCGCCTGGGGTGCGGCGCCGTCGTCGGCGCCGTCGAGCAGCTCGGCCAGCCACCAGTGGTCCCAGCGGTGGCCGGGGTCCTCGCGCAGCCGGTGCAGGAACTCGTCGAAGGTCTCCTCCCACGAGTTGAAGTGGTCGAGGAAGGCCTCCTCCAGGACGTCGTGGACGTCGCGCAGGTCCTCGTCGTCGGGCATGCCGCCGCCGGCGCGTCGCACCTGGCGGAAGCGCACGCCCTTGCGCTCCCACAGCGCGGGGTCGGGCACCAGCGAGGACTCCTCGGCGGTGACCGGGCGGCTCATCTGCCACCAGGTGCGGACCTTGGCGAAGCCGCCCTCGGTGAGCCAGCGGGCCTGGCGCTCGTCGCCCTCGAAGGCGCCGGTGTCGATCTGCTGCACCTCGAGGCCGCGGGCCTCGCCGACGGCACGGGCCTGGCCCACGGCCCACTCGACGAGCACGTCGGAGCAGGCGTCGGCCGTGCGGGCGGGCAGGTCGCGCTCGACCACGTGGACGAAGAGCATCCGGCCGCCGGCGCGGTCGTGCACGCTGCCCCAGGCGCGGATCAGGCCGTCGGCGTCGCGCACCACGACGTTCTGCCGCGTGCGCAGTCCGCGCTCGGAGACCTCGACGAGCACGTCGTCGACGCTGGCGCCGGCCCAGCCGCGGCCGTGGCGCTCGTGGGCGCGCAGCAGGGTCGTTAGCCGCTCGACGTCGGCCCGGTCGGCCGGGTCGGGGCTGTCGACGCTCCAGTCGGCGGGGAGCCCGGGAGGGTCGGGGACCAGCTCGACGGGGTCTTCTTCGAACCGGGACTCCTCGGGGATCACGAGGAGCCATCCTGCCGTACGCCGCGGCCGCGGTGGACCACCCCGTGGAGCGACGCAGCGCCCGCGGGGCCCGCGGGCCGCCCGGACCGGAGCGCTGGGCTCACGCGCGGCGGCGGCGGGTGGCCTCGGCCTCGGCGCTGCGCCAGGCGGCGGTGACGGTCTCGACCTCGGCGCGCAGCACGTCGATCTCGGCCTCGAGCTCGGCCATCCGCACGATCGCCTCGGCGGCGCGCTCCTCGGCGGCGTCGAGGCTGCGGGCGGTGAGGGCGCCCTCGCGCTCGAGCTCCTGGGCGCGCTTGGTCTCGGCGAGCAGGCGGCGGGTGGTCTCGGCGTCGTGCTTCTGGAGCTTGGCCAGCTCGGCCTCGAGCTCGGAGAGGGCGGTCTCGCGCTCGGCGAGGCGGGCCCCGAGCTCGGAGCGGACGTCACCGACCTGCGCGGCGACGTGGGCGGCGTGCTCCACCGAGCGCTCCTCGGCCATGCGGCGGTAGGCCTGGGCCTGCTCGGCGCGGTCGCGGTTGGCATCGCGACGCGACTGGAGCAGCTCGGAGTAGGTGATGCGGGTGGCGGCCGCGCCCAGCAGGACCGCGCTCACCCCGGCGACGACGCCGGCGACCCACGAGCCGGACAGGGCCGCGGCGAGCACGACCACGGCCGCGACCACGAGCAGCAGCGTGGCGACCGTCAGGCGGGTGCTGCGCTGGCGCCGCCGCGAGGCCGACGCGCTCGTCGAGGCGCTCGAGGGGGTGCGTCCCGTGCTCGGCTCCGTGGCGGGTGTGACGGACGGGGCCGATGGGGAGGTCATGGCGACCAGACTAGGGCGGCGGGTCGTCGCCACGGACGCGACACGCGCGCTCCAGGACCAGCCCTGCGACCAGGATGACCACCCCGGCCAGCGCGGCGACGGCCGAGCGGATGGCCCGGGCCTCGGCGAGCTCGGCCCGCAGCCCCAGCCAGCTGACGGCGTAGCCGGCGTAGAGCCCACCGACCAGGGCGCCGGCGTAGGCGGTCGCGCGCCCGAGCGCGAGGCGGTTGACGGCCCGGTGGGCCTCCATGCGCTCGTGGCGCACCTGGAGGGCGCGCCACGTGGCCCAGGCCGTCCAGGCGACGGCCGCGGCCACGACCAGCAGCGTGGCGGGCTGGGCCCACGACATCTGCGGGGCCGAGCCCGAGGCCGCCTCGAGGACCGGACGCAGCAGCCAGCCCACGACGAGGGCGACCACGCCCGTCGCGGTCAGCGCCGCCGGGGAGGTCGGCCGCAGCCGCCGGGGGTCCTCGGGGTCACCGGACGGACGCTCCGGTCCGGTGCCGGCGTCAGGGGTGCGGTCGGGCCCGGGGGCCACGACTCACTCGACCTCGAGGTGGAGGTCGTCGCGCAGGGCGACGCCGTCCATGCCGACCGCGGTGAGCAGCTCGGCGATGGGGCCGGCCTCGGGCAGCGTGGCGTCGGGCTCGAGGTCGAACCAGGGCTTGAGCACGAAGGCCCGCTCCTTGGCCCGCGGGTGGGGCAGGCGCAGCGACGGCTCGTCGCTGCGGCGGTCGCCGACGACGACCAGGTCGACGTCGAGGGTGCGCGGGGAGTTGGGCACCTCGGTGCGCTCGCGCTCGAAGGCGTCCTCGATGGCCAGCGCGCGGTCCATGAGGCGGTTGGCGGCCAGCGTGGTGTCGATGAGCACCACGGCGTTGAGGAACTTCTCCGACCCCTCGGGGCAGCCCACGGGCTCGGTCTCGTAGACCGGGGAGACGCCGGTGACCCAGACGTCGGGGGTGTCGGCGATGGCGTTGACCGCGCCCTGGAGGGCGGCGAGGCGCTCTCCCAGGTTGGACCCGATGGCCAGCACCGCGCGACGGATCGGGCGCATCTCACCGGTGAGGGTGTCGGCGTCGATGATGTGCGGGTTGGGGGTTTCGGTCACGTCGCGTCCTCGCGTCTTCGGGTGATCGTCAGTGCGACGTCCGCGAACGTCGCCTCGATGGGTGCATCCGGCTTGTGGATCGTCACCCGCGCCCATTCAACACGGTGATCCCTCAAACAGACGTCGGCCACGCGTCCTGCGAGCGTCTCGATCAGGTCGACCGGGTCACGCTCGACGGCGGCCTTCACGTCGGCCACGAGACTCCCGTAGTCGACGGTGTCGTGCAAGTCGTCGGAGGCGGCCGCGGGGGTGGTGTCGAGGCCCAGCACGAGGTCGATGACGAAGGTCTGGCCCTCGCGCCGCTCGAACTCGAAGACCCCGTGGTGGCCCCAGCACTCCACCCCGAGCACGGCCAGCTCGTCACTCGTGCGCGGGCTCATGCGGGGCTCCTGTCGTCGGGCTGCGCGGAGGGGGCCCGGAGCATCCGGGCCGCGGCCAGCGCGTCGCGCGCCGACCGTACGTCGTGGACCCGCACGCCCCACGCACCGGCCCCCGCGAGGTGGGCGAGCACCACGGCGTGGGCGTGCTCGCGCCCCTCGGGCTCGCGCGGCGCGCCGTCGGGGCCGGCCAGCAGGGCGCCCAGGAAGGACTTGCGGCTCGCGCCCACCAGCACCGGGTGGCCCAGCGCCAGCACCGGGTCGAGGTCGCGCAGCAGCTCCCAGTTGTGCTCGCCGCGCTTGGCGAAGCCCAGCCCGGGGTCGAGCACGATCCGGTCGTCGGCCACGCCGGCGGCGCGGATCGCCTCGACCCGCTCCTCCAGCTCCTCGCAGACCGCCGCCACCACCCCGCCGGGGCCGTCGTAGACGGCGAAGTCGCGCATGTGGTCGGCGTGGGCACGCCAGTGCATCGCGACGTACGTCGCGCCCGCGGCCGCCGCCACGGTCAGGATCTCGGGGTCGGCCAGCCCGCCGGAGACGTCGTTGACGATCACCGCGCCAGCCTCCAGCGCCGCCGCGGCGACCTCGGCGCGCATGGTGTCGACCGAGACCACGGCGCCCTCGGCGGCCAGCGCGGCGATCACCGGCACCACCCGGGCCAGCTCCTCGGCCACCAGCGGCCGGGTCGCGCCGGGGCGGGTCGACTCCCCGCCGATGTCGAGGACGTCGGCGCCGTCGGCCAGCAGCCGACGCCCGTGGGCCACGGCGGCCGCGGGCTCGACGTAGCGCCCGCCGTCGGAGAAGGAGTCGGGGGTGACGTTGACGACGCCCATGACGCGGGGCCGGTCGAGCGGCAGCCGCAGCGACGCGGCCGCCCCCGGCGGGGCCTGCGTCGTCGACGGGGCCTGCGCCGTGGGCGGGGCCGGCGGGACCCCCGGGCGGTCGCCGGTCACGTCAGTGCGTGCCGCGGATCAGCGCCATCGCCTCGGCGCGGGTGGGGCCGCTGTGCATGATGCCGCGCACGGCGGAGGTGATGGTGCGCGCGCCGTGCTTCCTGACCCCGCGCATGGTCATGCACAGGTGCTCGGCCTCGATCACGACGATGACGCCGCGGGCCTCGAGGATGTCCATGAGCGCGTCGGCGACCTGGGTGGTGAGGCGCTCCTGCACCTGCGGGCGCTTGGAGTAGACGTCGACCAGGCGCGCCAGCTTGGACAGGCCGGTGATCTTGCCGCTCGCGGCCGGGATGTAGCCGACGTGGGCCACCCCGGTGAAGGGCACGAGGTGGTGCTCGCACATCGACCACAGCTCGATGTCGCGCACGAGGACCATCTCGTCGTGGCCGAGGTCGAAGGTGGTCGAGAGCACCTCCTGCGGGGTCATCCGCAGGCCGGCGGTGAGCTCGGCGTAGGCGCGGGCGACGCGGGCCGGGGTCTCGCGCAGCCCCTCGCGGTCGGGGTCCTCGCCGATCGCGCAGAGCAGCTCGCGCACGGCGGCCTCGGCGCGCTCGTGGTCGAAGGCGGGGATGTCCTCGGGGGCGCGCTCGGGGGCGCTGATGCGGTCGGTCACGGGGTCATCCCTGCTGCGTGGGCGAGCCGGGGCTCGGAGGGGTGGGGGGCGCCGGCGGGGTGCCGTCGGGGCCGAGGCCGGGGTCGCCGTGGACGTCGCCGCCGGCCCCGGGCGGGGTCAGCACGACACCGGCGGGCTGGTCGGCGGGGGCGCCGTTGCTGCGGGCGCGGTCGCGGATGGCCTGCGGGATCTCCACGGCCGGGATGTCGGAGGGTCGACGGTCGGGCGAGCCGGTCCAGGCCGGACGCACCGGGCGGCGGCGCAGCGGCTCGAACACGCGGGCCACCTCGGCCTTGTCGAGGGTCTCCTTGTCGAGCAGCTCGAGCACGAGGGCGTCGAGCACGTCGCGGTTCTCCTCGAGGATGTCGAAGGCCTCCTGGTGGGCGACGGCGAGGAAGTTCTTCGTCTCCTCGTCGACGATCGCGGCGACGTCCTCGGAGTAGTTGCGCGAGTGGCCCATGTCGCGACCCAGGAAGGGCTCGCCCTGGGTCTCGCCGAGCTTGATGGCCCCGAGGCGGTCGGTCATGCCGTACTGGGTGACCATGGCCCGCGCGAGGTTGGTGGCCTTCTCGATGTCGTTGCCGGCGCCGGTGGTGGGGTCGTGGAAGATCATCTCCTCCGCGGCGCGCCCGCCGAGCATGTAGGCCAGCTTGTCGAGCATCTCCGAGCGGGTCTGGGAGTACTTGTCCTCGTCGGGCAGCACCATCGTGTAGCCCAGGGCGCGACCGCGCGGGAGGATCGTGATCTTGTGCACCGGGTCGGTGCCGGGCAGGGCCGCGGCGACGAGGGCGTGGCCGCCCTCGTGGTAGGCCGTGATGAGCTTCTCCTTCTCGCTCATCAGGCGGGTGCGGCGCTGCGGGCCGGCGATGACGCGGTCGATGGCCTCGTCGAGGGCGGCGTCGGTGATCAGCTTGTCGTTGGTGCGCGCGGTGAGCAGCGCGGCCTCGTTGAGCACGTTGGCCAGGTCGGCGCCGGTGAAGCCCGGGGTGCGGCGCGCCACGGAGATCAGGTCGATGTTCGGCGACATGGGCTTGCCGCGCGAGTGCACCTGGAGGATCTGGTGGCGGCCCGAGAGGTCGGGGGCGTCGACCTGGATCTGGCGGTCGAAGCGGCCCGGGCGCAGCAGCGCGGGGTCGAGCACGTCGGGGCGGTTGGTGGCGGCGATGAGGATGACCCCGCCGCGCACGTCGAAGCCGTCCATCTCGACGAGCAGCTGGTTGAGGGTCTGCTCGCGCTCGTCGTGGCCGCCGCCCATGCCGGCGCCGCGGTGACGGCCCACGGCGTCGATCTCGTCGATGAAGACGATGGCCGGGGCGTTCTCCTTGGCCTGCTCGAACAGGTCGCGCACGCGGGACGCGCCGACACCGACGAACATCTCGACGAAGTCGGAGCCGGAGATGGAGTAGAAGGGCACGCCGGCCTCGCCGGCCACGGCGCGCGCCAGCAGGGTCTTGCCGGTGCCGGGAGGGCCGTAGAGCAGCACGCCCTTGGGGATCTTGGCCCCGACGGCCTGGAACTTCGCCGGCTCCTGGAGGAACTCCTTGATCTCGCCGAGCTCCTCGATGGCCTCCTCGCAGCCGGCCACGTCGTTGAACGTCGACTTCGGCATGTCCTTGGAGATCAGCTTGGCCTTGGACTTGGCGAACTGCATGACACCGCGGCCGCCGCCGCCCTGCATGCTGTTGAGCAGCCACAGGAAGATGATCACGATGATCACGATGGGCAGCACGGAGAACAGGAACGAGCTGAGCAGGCTGGGGCGCGAGATCTCGGTCTTGACGTCGTCGATCGTGCCGGCGCGGTACTGCGCCTGCGCGGCGTTGACGAGGTCGCGCTGGGTGCCGTTGATCCAGTAGGTGGTGACCTCGGAGCCCTCGTCGCGCACGCCGTCGTCGAGGACGGCCTTGATCTGCTGGTCACCCCCGACGAAGGTGATCTCCTCGACGTCGCCGTCGGCGATGTACTTGCTCATCGTCGAGGCGTCGATCTCGTCGCCGCCGCTGTTGGGCGCGAGGAACTGCAGGGCGAGCAGGACACCCACCACGGCGACGACGATCCACAACCAGGGACCCTTGAAAATGCGCTTCACGGACTTCTCTCGTCTTGTGCACGGCTGAACCCACGACGGTACAGGTGGCAGGCGTGGTCCAGTCTCTCAGGCGCTCGGTTGAGAGGGGCCTGAGAGACGCGGTGCCGGGTCGGCCCGGGTCGGCCCGGCCGGGCCCGGTGGAGCGGCGGTCAGGAGTAGACGTGCGGCGCGAGCGTGCCGATGTCGCGCAGGTTGCGGTACTGCTCCTTGTAGTCCAGCCCGTAGCCCACGACGAACTCGTTGGGGATGTCCCAGCCGACGTACTTGACGTCGACGGGCATCTGCAGGGCCTCGGGCTTGCGCAGCAGGGTGCAGATCTCCACGCTCGCGGGGTTGCGGCTGGTGAGGTTGGAGGTCAGCCACGACAGGGTCAGGCCGGTGTCGATGATCTCGTCGACGATGATCACGTGACGCCCGGAGATGTCGGTGTCGAGGTCCTTGAGGATCCGCACGACGCCGCTGGACTTGGTGCCGGAGCCGTAGGACGACACCGCCATCCAGTCCATCTCGAGGTGGCGGCTGAAGCTGCGGGCCATGTCGGCCATCACCATCACCGCACCGCGCAGGATGCCGACGATCAGCAGGTCCTTGCCGGCGTAGTCGTCCTCGATCCGGGCGGCGAGCTCACCGAGCCGCTCCTGGATCTGGGCCTCGGTGAACAGCACGTTGACGAGGTCGTTCTCCACGTGGGCAGAGTCCATGGCGCAGAGCCTAGGGGCGCTGCGGGTCGGTGGCGACGGCGGGTCAGTGGCGACGGCGGGGCTTGTAGACCTCGACCGGCACCCGCGCGGAGCTGGAGCCCTTGAGCAGGTCGTTGCCGGCGTAGCTGGCGACGAAGGTGTAGTCGCCCCGGCCGAGACGACCCAGGTCGAGCACGACGGTGCCGTTGTCGCGCAGCTGGCCGCGCTCGACGACGCGACGACCGGCGGTGAGCACGACGGAGCCGCTGGGGGTCGCGGGGTCGCCGGCGGCGCTCACGCGCACGCTGACGCGCACCTTGTCGCCGAGCTCGACGCGGCGCGGGGCACGGGCGTCGGTGTCGGAGGCGACCGGCCGCTTGGTCAGCTCGACCTCGCCGATGCCGGCCTTCTCGCGGCGGGCGCGGTCGACGACGACGGTCTCCGTGTCGTAGCCGGGCTTGGAGAAGGTGACCTCGTAGCTGCCGCTGCGCACCCGCAGGGCGAAGTAGCCGTGCTCGATGTCGTTGTCGGGCGAGGCGTAGGACAGGTCGCTGGCCACGACGTCGCCGGTGGCCAGGTCGACGGCCTGCACCTCGACGTCGTCGACGTGGCGACCGCGCTGGTCGACGACCGCGCCCTGCACCATCGCCCCGCCCGTGCCGGCGACCCGGGGGGCGACGCCCAGGCTGGACGCGGTGGCCGTGGTGCCGGGAGCGAGCATGGCCGTGGCGGCGAGGGTGGCGGCGGCGACGAGCGAGGTCGTGAGCATCTTCATCGGGGGGTCTCCGGGGGGAGCGGCGGGCAGGGGGCGCCCGAGGGGGTCAGGTCCGGCGGGGTGGGCCGGGGGCGGCCGGGGGGCTGCCACGCAGACCATCGGCACGTCGGGTCGCCGACCTGAGGCGTTCGGCCCGCCCTGCCCGTGGGGCGTCGAGCGGTCTGGACCGCCCGTCGCGGTCCGGCCCGGGACGGCCCGGGGGGCCCGGGGGCCCGGGAGGGCTCAGGCCACCGGGGGCGCCGCGATCCGCAGCAGGCCGTCGGCCCGGGTGCCGCGCAGGGGCCCGGGGAGGTCGATCCAGCGCTGGCCGTGCCAGTCGGTGACGAGCGCGTCGAGGGCGCGCACGTGCTCGTGGAGGAGCTCGGCGGCCGGGGCCCCGGCGTCGAGGGCGGCCAGGCGCAGGACGCGGCGGCGCAGGGCGTCGGGCCGGTCGGCGAGCTCGGCCACCGGCAGGGCGCCGTCGGGCCCGACCAGCCGGGCGTGCTCGACCTCGGCGAGGTCGTCGAGCAGGTCGGCGTCGGCGCGCAGCTGCTCGGCCGTGCGGGCCAGGGCCGCGGCCACGCCGGGGCCCAGGTGCTCCTCGAGGGCGGGCAGCACGGCGCGGCGCACCCGGACCCGCGCGTAGCCCGGGTCGTGGTTGTGCGGGTCGTCCCAGACGTCGAGGCCCTCGACCTGGCAGGCGGTGACCGTGTCGTCGCGGGCGACCTCGAGCAGCGGGCGGCGGTAGCGGTCGAAGCGGCGGCGCATCCCGGCCAGGGAGCGGGCGCCGGAGCCGCGGGCGAGCCCCAGCAGCACCGTCTCGGCCTGGTCGTCGCGGGTGTGGCCGAGCAGCACCGCGGCGGCGTCGAAGTGGGCGCCGACCCGGTCGAGCACGGCGTAGCGGGCCCGTCGCGCCGCCCCCTCGGGACCCTCGCCGTCGAGCACGACCTGCACCCGCGCCCCCGCCGTCTCGTCGGCGCCCAGCGCGGCCATCTGCTCCACCACGCGGGCGGCCTGCTCGGCCGAGCCCTCCTGCAGGCCGTGGTCGACCGTGACCCCGACGACGCGCCAGCCCCCCGCCCGCGACTCGTGCACCGTGGCGGCCAGCAGGGCGAGCGAGTCGGGCCCGCCGGAGCAGGCCACCACCACCGTCGCGCCCGCGGGGAGGTCGGCCAGCTCCCGGCGTACGGCGAGGCGGACCGCGGCGACCGCGGGGTGCAGCCTGGGCATCGCGCTCGACCCGGCCGGTCTCAGAGGACCCGGGCGACCCAGGCGGAGGGGTCGTGGATCTCGGCCTTGCTCGGGAGGTTCTGAGGGCCGGCCCACACGGCGTTGAACTGCTCCATGCCGACCCGGTCGACGACGGTGCGCACGAAGGCGGCGCCGTCGCGGTACTGCGCCATCTTGGCGTCGAGGCCGAGCAGGCGGCGCAGCAGGCGGTCGAGGGCGCCGACGCCCTTGCGCCGCTCGTCGAAGCGGCCGCGGATGTGCTCGACGCTCGGGATGACGCGCGGGCCGACGCCGTCCATGACCACGTCGGCGTGGCCCTCGAGCAGGCTCATGACGCCGGTGACCTGGTCCATCAGCTCCTTCTGCTCGGGGCTGCTCACCAGGTCCATCAGCGAGCCGCCCTCGCCGTCGCGACCACGCGAGCGCAGCACCTCGCTGACCCGCTTGAGGCCGTCGTCGAGCATGCGGGAGGAGTCCATGGTGTCGGCGACCTGGCCGACCAGGGAGAAGAGGTGGTCGCGCATCCAGGGGACGGCGGTGAACTGCACGCGGTGGGTCTCCTCGTGCAGGCAGACCCAGAGCCGGAAGTCGGTGGGGTCGACGCCGAGCTCCCGCTCGACGTGCACGATGTTGGGGGCGACCAGCAGCAGCCGGCCCGACGGGGCGAAGAACGGGTCGAACTGGCCCAGCACCTTGCCGCCGAGGAAGCCGAGCAGCCCGCCGACCTCGAGACCGGTGATCCGCGACCCCAGGGCCAGCGAGAGCCCCGAGGGGGGCTTCTTCTCCACCAGCTTGGCCACGACCGGGGCCAGCACCGCCTTGAAGCCGTCGGCGTTGGCCTGCACCCACCCGGCACGGTCGACCACGAGGACCGGCGCGGTGCCGTCGGGGGCGTCGAGCCCGGTGAAGTCGCGCACCAGCCCGGTGGAGCGGTGGGCGCCGGCGCGCAGCTCCTCCACGACGGCCGTCGCCTCGGCCCGCCCGACCGTGGGGCCGTCGCCGGCCAGGCGCGAGCCCAGCGAGACCGCGAGGTCCCAGTCGATGATCTCCGGGGTCTCCGGCGTGGGGGTGCTCATGGCCCCGAACCTATCCGTGGCGCCCTGACCCGGGCGCGGGTCAGGGTCCGGGTCACGAGCAGGTGCAGGCCGCGAGGGCGGCCGCGGCGCGGTCGAGGGCGGCCCGGGCGTCGAGGGTGTCGACCTCGCGGATCCGGTCGGCCATGAGCGCGAAGACCAGCGGCGTGCCCCGGCGGTCGACCGCGACGCCGGCCAGGCTGCTCACCCCGGTGAGGGTGCCGGTCTTGGCGCGCACGTCGCCGACCGCGTCCGGAGCCACGTCGTCGAAGCGCAGCGCGAGCGAGCCGGTGAAGCCGGCCACCGGCAGGCCGCCGAGCACGGCGCGCAGCGGGGAGTCCTCGGCGGAGGTGCCGACCGCGCGCAGCACCCCGACCAGTGTCTCGGGGGCGATGAGGTTCTCCCGCGACAGCCCGCTGCCGTCGAGCTGGCGCACCGGCACCGGCACGCCGAGGTCGCGTAGCACCTCGGCGACGCCGGCCACCCCGGCCGCGCTGCTGCCCTCTCCCCCGCTGGCCAGGCCGACGTGGCGCAGCAGCACCTCGGTGGCCTCGTTGTCGCTGACCTGGAGCAGCTGGTCGACGATCTCGGGCAGCGGCGCGCTGCTCACCTCGGCCACCGGGTCGGCACCGACCGCGGCCTGGGCGCGCCGCGGGCGGCCCTGCACCGCCACGCCGGCCTGTCGCAGCGCAGCCGCGAAGACGTCGGCGGCCTCGCGCGCCGGGTCGGCCACGCTGCCGACGCCGCTGGCGGGACGGCCCTCGTCGACCCACAGCGCCGAGATCGGCGCCACGACCCCGTCGGGCACGTAGTCGGCGGGCCACGACGGGTTGACCGCGGGGCCGGTGAAGAGGCCGGCGTCGTAGGTGAGGCGCAGCGGGCCGGCGCCCGTGCCCCGCAGCGCCGCGGCCGTGCGGCGCGCCAGCGTGGTCACGTCGGCCCGCCGGGGGTACGCCGCGCCCTCGGCCGCCGCCGGGGTCCGGGCCAGGAACGGGTCTCCCCCGCCGACGAGGGTCAGCGTCGACCCGCGGCGCACGACCCGCGTCTCGAAGGTGGTCGCGGGGTCGAGCACGCTGAGCGCGCCCACGGCGGTGAGCAGCTTCGTGGTGGAGGCGGGCACGGCGGCCGGCGTCCGCCCGCGGGCCACCAGGCCCACCGGCGCCGACCCCGCGGCGCCGTCGCCGAGGCCGGCCACCGCGGCGACCACGTGGCGCCCGAGGTCGCGGTCGCCGAGCGCGGCCGCGAGCGTGCGTCGTACGGCGGCACGGTCGAGGGTGCGCAGGCCGGCCGCGGCGGCGACGGGCGCCGGCTCGTCGAGGTCGGGGAGGTCGAGGCCGTCGGGCGGCGGGACGCGGGAGGGGTCGTCGGGGCCGGGCGCGGGGTCGCCGGTGAGCGCGGCGAAGCGGTCGCCGACCTCCCGGGCGGCGTCGTCGAGCACGCCGGTGCGCCACGCCGCGGCCCCGCCGGCGCCGAGCGCGAGCATGAGGACCACCGCCAGCAGACGCCCGCCACGCCGCCGCGGAGCGTGGCCTGCGTCACGTCGACCCACCGAATCCCCTTCCCGCTGCAGCGTTTCGGGTCATTGTGCGCGACAATCGCCGCCGGGCCCACGTCGGGCCCGAGGACCTGGCCCCCGACCCGACCGGTCGAGGGCCCACCGACATCCGGCCCACGACGGGCCGACACAAGCGGAGGCTGACTGTGCTGGAGTTCGACGTGCTCGTGGAGATCCCCAAGGGTCAGCGCAACAAGTACGAGGTCGACCACGAGTCGGGGCGCATCCGCCTGGACCGCACCCTCTTCACCTCCACGCAGTACCCCGCCGACTACGGCTACATCGAGGACACGCTCGGCATGGACGGCGACCCGCTCGACGCGCTGGTCATCCTCCAGGAGCCGACCTTCCCGGGCTGCCTGATCAAGTGCCGCGCGATCGGCATGTTCCGCATGACCGACGAGGCCGGCGGCGACGACAAGGTCCTCTGCGTGCCGGCGACCGACCCGCGCCAGGAGCACCTGCGCGACATCAGCCACGTCTCGAAGTTCGACCGCCTGGAGATCCAGCACTTCTTCGAGGTCTACAAGGACCTCGAGCCCGGCAAGTCCGTCGAGGGCGCGGAGTGGGTCGGCCGCACCGAGGCCGAGGCCGAGGTCCACGCCTCCTTCGACCGCTTCAAGAAGACCGGCCACTGAGCCGACGCCCTCCCGCAGCCCCCGTCCGGTCACCCGGGCGGGGGCTGCGGTGCGTCAGGGGAGGCGGCGGACACCGCGCACGTAGGCCACGGCGCCGCTGACCTGGAGGGTGACGTCCTGGACGCCGCCGCGGGCCAGCCAGCTGCGCAGCTCGACGCTGGAGCAGCCCGGCCCGAGCAGCCCGCTGGCGCGACCGACCTGCCAGGCCGGCGACAGCGCCGGCACGGTGCCGCGCAGCAGCAGGCTGGCGCTGAGCACGCCGCCGGGCCGCAGCACCCGCGCGAGCTCGGCCACCGCGGCGGCGGGGTCGGGGAAGCAGTGCAGCCCCATGAGGCTGACGACGAGGTCGAAGGAGGCGTCGTCGAAGGGCAGGTCGGCCACGTCGGCGGCCACCGTGGTGACCAGGTGGTCGACCTTGCGGTCGGCGGCGGCGCGTCGGGTCCGCTCGAGCATCACCTCGGCGATGTCGACGGCCACCACCTCCACCTGCTGGTCGGCGCGCAGCGAGCGCAGCGCCACCCCGCCGCCGCACGGCACGTCGAGCACGCGGGCGCCGTCGGGCAGGTGGCCGACCTCCTCGGCGGCGGTGAAGAGCAGCTGCTGGTCGGTGCCCAGGCCCAGGCGCCACAGCGGCCCACCGACGCCGGGGTGCTCGACGGTCCAGTCGTAGAAGGCGCCCCACAGCGGGTCGCCCTCCCAGCCGCCGGTGACCCGCCCGGGCAGGCGCGCGACCTGCTCGCCGGCCGCACGCGCCCCGACGTACGCCGAGCCGAGCGCACCGCCGACGGCGGAGACCAGGCGGGCCGGCCCGCGCGGGCGCGCCATCAGGCCCCGGCCCGCTCCGCCGCGGCGCGCACCGAGGACTCGCGCGGGGTGCCGGCGGGGCCGACGAGGCCCGGCGAGCGCAGCATCTCCTCGGGCACGCCGAGGGCGTCGACGAGGTCGACCGCGATCGGGCGGACCTTGCGGCACAGCGAGGAGACCTCGCGGCTGATCGCCTTGGAGCGCTGCACCGAGAGCCGGCCGTGCTCCATGAACCACGCCCGGTGGGCCTCGATGACCGAGAGGGCGTGCAGGTCGCAGAGCAGGTTGAGGGCCACCTTCTGGTCGCCGTCGGGCAGGGCGCGCACCTTGGCCACGAAGGCCTCGAGCACGAGCCGCTCCATGTGGGCGTGGGCGGCGCCGATCACGTGGTCCTGCACGCGCGAGAAGACCTGGCCGGCGTTCATGCCGCCGTCGATGCCGCGCTTGAGGCGCCGCGCGACCCCGCTGACCATGTGCTCCTCGCGGAAGCGGAGCATGCCGAGCTGGTACTCGGGGTCGAGCAGCCCGGCCTCCTGGTCCCACTCGTCGCCGCCGGGCAGCACGTCGCGCAGCCGCTGCACCAGCTTGTGCACGGCCGTCTTCTCCACGACGGTCTCGACGGCCAGGCCGGCGACGAAGCGGACCATGCCGAACTGGTCCATGTCCTCGAACTCGCTGGCGTAGCCGGTGAGCAGGCCCTTGGCCACCAGCTGCATGAGCACGGTGTTGTCGCCCTCGAAGGTGGTGAAGACGTCGGTGTCGGCCTTGAGCGCGGCGAAGCGGTTCTCGGCGAGGTAGCCCGCGCCGCCGCAGGCCTCCCGGCACTCCTGGATGGTGCGGGTGGCGTGCCAGGTGCCGAGCGCCTTGGTGCCGGCGGCACGCGACTCCAGCTCGCGCTTGGCCGTCTCGGCCTCGACCTCGTCGCCGCCGGCGGCGGTGGCCACGGCGTGCAGGTCGGCGGCGACGACCTCCTGGGCGAAGTGGAGCGCGTAGGTGCGGGCCAGCAGCGGCAGCAGCCGGCGCTGGTGCACGCCGTAGTCGAGCAGCAGCTCCTCCTGCTCGGGGTCGGAGGCCTCGAACTGGCGGCGCCGGTCGCCGTACCTGACCGCGATCGCGATCGCGACCTTGGCGGCGTTGATGCCGGCGCCGCCGACGCAGACGCGGCCCTGGATGAGGGTGCCGAGCATGGTGAAGAAGCGGCGGTTGGGGCTCTCGATCGCGCTCTCGTAGACGCCGGCGGGCGTGACGTCGGCGAAGCGGTTGAGCAGGCTCGTGCGCGGCACCCGCACGTGGTCGAACCACAGCCGGCCGTTGTCGACGCCGTCGAGGCCCATCTTGGGGCCGTCGTCCTCGATGCGCACGCCCGGCGCGGGCTCGCCGTCGACGCGGATCGGCACCACGAAGGCGTGGACGCCCTGCGACTCCCCGCCGATCTCGAGCTGGGCGAAGACCACGGCGACCGTGCCGTGGACGGCGGCGTTGCCGATGTAGTCCTTGCCGGCCTCCTCCGAGGTCGTGGTGATCACGAACTCCTGGGTGGCCAGGTCGAAGGTCGCGACGGTGCCGAGGGCCTGCACGTTGGACCCGTGGCCGGTCTCGGTCATCGCGAAGCAGCCCAGCAGCCGCCCGGCGATGAGGTCGGGCAGGTAGCGGTCGTGGTGCTCCTTCGTGCCGAGCTGGAGCACGGCGCCGCCGAAGAGGCCGAACTGCACGCCGGTCTTCACCAGCACCGAGAGGTCGCCCAGCGCGAGGGTCTCGAAGGCCGCCACCGAGGCGCCGACGTCGCCGCCGCCGCCGTACTCCTCGGGGAACCCGAGGCCGCTCTGGCCGGTCGAGGCGATCTCGACCACGACGTCCTTGACCCGCTCGCGGAACTCGTCGGGCGTCATCGTCTCGGCGTCGCGCAGCACCTGCGCGTGGTCGACGAGGCTGTCGCGCACGAGCTGGCGCACCTCGGCGTACTTCCCGTCGAGCAGGCGGGTCATCGCCGCCACGTCGACCTCGGGCTGACGGTAGCCCGAGCGGTGACGCTCCGGCTCGGGCGTGCTCGCGGCCGGGGCGGGGACCTCGGTGGCGGCCGACGGGGTGACGGTGGTGCTGACGGTGTCGCTTGACATGCTCCGACGCTACTCGCGGGTCACCGGGGCCGCCCAGGGAAACGCCCGATCTGCCGCCCTCACGGGTGAGACCCGGGCGCGGCGGGCACGGTCCGGGCCGGGGGCTCAGTCGCGGGAGACCGGCACCTTGGAGGTGGTGGTCGTCGGGTGCGACTGGAGCGGGTAGCGGTCGAACTTCTGTCCGCTGGCCAGGCCACCGACGTAGAAGGCGACCAGCGCGATCATGATGCCGGCGATGTCGTCGGCGATGTAGTGCCAGCCGAAGTAGAGGGTGGCGACGACGGTGACGCCGAAGTTGACCCAGAACACGACCTTGAGCACACGGTTCTGCAGCGTGAACTGCACCATGAGGGCCACCAGCAGCGTGATCGCGGTGTGGAGGCTGGCGAAGCCGGCGACCGACTGCACCTGGCCCTCCAGGCCCGGGATCATGTAGCTCTGCCGGGTGTAGACCAGCGACTCCATCAGCGACGTCGTCGGTGTGTCGGCCAGCGGCTGGTAGATCGCGACGTACTCCAGGCCCGGGCCCAGGGTGGGCAGGGCGTAGTAGGAGATCGTGCCGAGGGTCCACGCCACGCACTGCGAGGTCACGAACCAGTAGCCGTAGGACATGTTGCGCGACCACACCAGCCAGGCCGTGACCGCCAGCGGCACCAGCGGCAGGAACCACAGGTAGATGTAGCTGAGCAGGTGGGCGGCGACGGTGGTGCCGAGCAGGTCGTGCAGCACGATCGCGGGGTCGTTGCCGAAGAAGAGCGCGCGGTCGAGCAGGTGCAGCTCGCGGTCGTACATCCGGTCGGAGACGAGCGGGAGGTAGGACTTGATGTTGCGGTAGCAGACGTAGACGACGTAGAAGCAGATGATGCCGAGCGCGACCAGCGTCAGGCGCTCCTTGTTCCAGTGCGAGCGCAGGCGCTCGCGCACGATCGCCGGCATCAGCGTCGGGCGGCCCTTGGAGTACCACAGCGTGCGTGGCAGCAGGTCGAGCAGCAGCGCGCCGAGCAGCAGCAGCGGCAGGCGCAGCCACGACGGGCCGAGGAAGCTGCCCTCGGGGTCGACGAGGCCCTGGTCGAGCACGGCGGCGGTGATGACGGCCCACAGGCCCATCCCGATCGCGGTGACCACGAGGAGGACGTAGGCGCGGCGATACACGCAGGTCAGTGTAAGGACTGTCCCTACGCTTCGCCCCCTCCGCGCGCCCCGGGGAGCACCGCGAGCCGCGTGGCGTCCACCACCACGCCCACCCGGTCGCCCGGCGCCACGCGGTGGTCGAGGCCCGCCACGGCGTCGACCTCGCCCACCCCGTCGACGTCGAGGACCAGCCGCAGCTGCTCCGGCGTGCCCCGCAGCGAGCGCACCGTCGCCGCCAGCGCGCCGGCCTGCGCGCCCGGCTGTGCGCCCGGCTGTGCGCCCGTCTGCCCGGGCGTGGCCAGCTGCAGCGCGGAGCGGCGTACGGCGACCGCCGCGGCCCCGCCCGCGGCGACGGGCCGGCCGGCCGCCGCCAGCACCCGGTCGGCCGCGGGGCCGTGCAGGACGCGGGCGTAGCCCAGGAAGAGGGCGGTGGCCTCGTCGACGGGGTGGCGCCACACCTCGCCGATGTCGCCGTGCTGCACCAGGCGACCCGCCCGCATCACCGCGAGCCGGTCGGCCACGGTGAAGGCCTCCTCGTGGTCGTGGGTCACCATCAGCGCGGTCGTGCCGGCGCGGCGGAGGATGTCGCGCAGCTCCACGGCCAGCCGCTCGCGCAGCCCGGCGTCGAGGGCCGAGAGCGGCTCGTCGAGCAGCAGCAGCCGGGGCTCGACGGCCAGCGAGCGGGCCAGCGCCACCCGCTGGCGCTCGCCGCCCGACAGCGTGCCGGGCAGCCGGTCGGCGTAGCCGGTGAGCCCGACCAGCTCCAGCAACTCCTCGACGCGGCGGGCCTCCTCGCGGGCCCCGGAGCGCGAGCGGCGGCGCAGGCGCAGGGCGTAGCCCACGTTGCGCCCGACGGTGAGGTGGCCGAAGAGCTGCCCGTCCTGGAACATCAGCGCGAAGCCCCGCCTGTGGGTCGGCACGCGGGCCAGGTCGTCGCCGTCCCACGCGATCCGGCCCGTCGCGGGCTCGAGGCCGGCCACCGCGCGCAGCAGCGTCGACTTGCCGCACCCCGAGGGGCCCAGCACGGCGAGCACCTGGCCGTCGGGGAGGTCGAGGTCGACCCCGCTGACGGCCGGGCGGCCGTCGTAGGACACCGAGACGTCGCTCAGCGCGAGCATCGCGCTCCTCCTGTCGTCGGGCCGGTCACGGGGCCGGTCACGGGGCCGGTCACAGGGCCGGTCACAGGGCCCCCAGCGACGGCACGCGCAGCCGCTCGACGGCCAGCATCACACCGGCGGTGGCCGCGGCCAGCACCACGGAGGCGGCCAGGGCCATGCCGTAGTTCATCGCCCCGGGGCTGCCGATGAGGCGGTAGATGACCACCGGCAGGGTCGGGGACTCCTCGCGCGCGAGGAAGGAGGTGGCCCCGAACTCCCCCAGCGACACCGCGAAGGCGAAGCCGGCGGCGGCCAGCAGGGGGCGCCACACCACCGGCAGGTCGACGGTGAGCACGGTGCGCCAGGCCCCGGCGCCCAGCGAGGCGGCCGCCTGGCGCTGCCGGTCGTCGACGCCGCCGAGCACGGGGGCGATCGTGCGCACCACCAGCGGCAGCGCCACCAGCGCCTGGGCCACCGGCACCAGCAGCGGGGAGTCGCGCAGGTCGAGCGGCGGGGAGTCGAGGGTGATGAGGAAGCCGAAGCCGAGCGTCACCGCCGAGACGCCCAGGGGCAGCATGAAGAAGCCGTCGAGGGCCGCGCGCACCCGCCGCTCGGCCCGCCCGCGGGAGCCCCGGGTGACCACGACGGCCACCAGCAGGCCCAGGGTCAGCGACATCCAGGTCGCGTCGACCGCGGTGCGCAGCGAGGTGAGCAGCGCGTCGGTCACCGGCACCAGCAGGGCGCCGCCCTCGCCGGGGGTGCGCAGGGCGCGGTAGTTGCCCAGGCTCCAGGCGTCGTCGACGCGCAGCGAGCCGCTCACCAGCACCGCCACGGGCGCGGCGACCACCACGAGCAGCAGCGCGGTGGCGCCCAGCTGGGGGAGGTCGCCTCGGCGGGGGCGGCGCGGGCGGGGCACGACGCGCGCCAGCGTCGGATCGGGCACCGCCCGCAGCCGCGCGGCCACCAGCAGCAGCGCGGTGACCGCCACGAGCTGGAGGATCGACAGGGCCGCGGCCGCCTGGAGGTCGAGCAGGTTGGTGGTGAGCAGGTAGATCTCGGTCTCCACCGAGGAGTAGCGCAGGCCGCCCAGGGTCAGCACGACGCCGAAGGCGGTGGCGCAGAAGAGGAAGACCACGCTGGCCGACGACACGATCGCCGGGCGCAGCGCCGGCAGCGTCACGGTGCGCAGCACCTGCAGCGGGCTCGCACCCAGCGCCGCGGCCGCCTCGCCCGGGCGCGGGTCGAGCGACTCCCACGCCGCGCCCACGCCGCGGATGACCACGGCGACGTTGAAGAAGACCAGGCCCGCCACGATCGCCACCGGGCTGCCGTCGAGGCCGAGGAAGGCCAGCGGGCCCGCCTCGCCCAGCAGCTGGCGGAAGGCGATGCCGACGACCACGGTCGGCAGCACGAAGGGCACGAGCAGAGCGGCGCGCACCACCCGGCGCAGCGGGAAGTCGAGGCGGTGCAGGGCGAAGGCGGCCGGAAGGCCCAGCAGCACCGACAGCGCCGTGGCCACCGTCGCCGACCAGACGGTGAACCACAGCACCCGGTGCACCCGCTCGCGGCCCAGCACCTCGAGCACGGCGCCCGGGTCGAGCACGCCGTCGACGACGAAGCCCCGCGCGAGCATGCCGCTCACCGGCAGCACGAAGAAGACCGCCAGCACCGCCACCGGCAGCGCCGCGAGCGCCAGCAGGGTCAGCCCACGCCTCACCGGGTGACGACGTCCGTCCACTCCTGCAGCCACGTGGCGCGCTCGGTGGCGATCTCGGCGGGGTCGACCTCGTAGGGGTCGGTGGGGCGCTCGGCGTGCTGCGCCCAGTCGGCCGGCAGCTCGGTGCCCTCGACGACCGGGAAGACGTACATCGACTCCGGCAGCGCGGCCTGCACCTCCGGCCCGGTCATGAAGCGCACCAGCGCCTCGGCCCCGGCCACGTTCTCCGCGCCCGCCAGGACCCCGACGTACTCGACCTGCTGGAAGCAGGTGTCGAGCAGCGCCCGGGTGGTCGACGAGCCGTCGTCGGCGAGGGTGAAGGCCGGGGAGGAGTCGTAGGAGACGACGACCGGGCGGTCGCCGGAGCCGCCGCCCTGGGTGAAGTCGGTCTGGTAGGCGTCCGACCAGCCGTCGACGAGCTTGGCGCCGTTGTCCATGAGGTCGGCCCAGTAGTCGGGCCAGTCCTCGCCGTACTCCGCGATCGTGGCCAGCAGGAAGGCCAGGCCCGGGGAGCTGGTCGTGGCCCCGGGCACCACGAGCAGGTCGCGGTAGGCGGGGTCGGTGAGGTCGTCGAGCGAGGCCGGCGGCTCGAGGTCGCGCTCGGCGAACCACGTCTCGTCGACGTTGACGCACACGTTGCCGTTGTCGACCGCGGTCAGCGCCCCGTCGTCGTCGCCGGGCACCGCGTAGTCGGAGACCCCGGCGGGGGTCTCGAAGGAGTAGGGGGCGAAGACGCCCTCCTCCAGGGCGCGGGAGGCGAAGGTGTTGTCCACGCCGAAGGCCACGTCGCCGGTCGGGGAGTCCTGGGTCAGGACCAGCTTGTTGGTCAGGCTGCCGGCGTCACCGGAGGCGCGGACCACCAGGTCGTAGCCCGACTGCCGCTCGAAGGCACGCTCGACCTTCGTGGGCAGGAAGAACGACTCGTGGGTGACCAGCACGACCTCGCTGCCGTCGCCGGTGGCCCCCTCGGTGCCGCCGGCGTCGGTGGAGGAGGGGCCCGCACCGCCCGCGTCACCGGCGGTCGGGTCGTCGTCGCCGGTGCCGACCAGCGAGCAGGCCGGGGTGAGGCCGAGGACCACCGCGGTGGTCAGGACGGTGAGTGCGCGCGCACGCCTCATGTGGACTCCCTTCGCCGGTGCTAACCGGAGCAGGTTCGGAGGGTCTGCGGTACGACGCGACTCGTCGTCCGCACTCTCAGCACGCCACCGGTGGCCGGTCGTGCTCCCCTGTCTTCTGCGGCCAGTGTAGGTCGCCGGCCGCTCCGGCACGGTCGGCCGCCGGGCCGTGGCCACCCGGCGCCCGCCCGGTGGGTGCGGCTGGCGGGGTCTGAGAGGCTTCCGGCGTGCCGAGCCTCCGCCACCAGCTCCTCGCGACCCTCATCCCCCGACTGCGCCGGGCCGGCGAGCTGAGCTCGCTGCCCGAGGAGCGCGAGCGCGTGCTCGAGGGGCAGGCACGCCGCGCGCCCGGGCTGGCGACGGGGCTGGTGCCCGGCTTCGCGCGGCGCTTCACCCTGGTCACCGACTCCTCCGCCGGCTTCGACGTGCACGTGCTCGCCCCACGCGGGGTCGAGCCCGAGCGGACCCTGGTGTGGATGCACGGCGGCGCCTACGTCGCCGGCATCGACCCCTTCCACGTGCGCTACGCCGCCGCGCTCGCCCGCCGGCTCGGGGTGCGGGTGGTGCTGCCCGACTACCCGCTGGCCCCGGGCAGCACCTGGGCCGACTCCCACGACCGGCTCGTCGACGTCGTCGCGCGCGCCTGCGCCCACGGCCCGGTGCTGCTGGGCGGCGACTCCGCCGGCGGCGGCATCGCGCTGGCCGTGGCCCAGAGCGTGCGCGACCGCGGTCTCGACCCGGCGGGGTCGCTGGAGCGGCTGCTGCTGCTCTCGCCCTGGGTCGACCTCACCACCTCCACGCCCGCGACGCGGTGGTTCGCGGCGCGCGACCCGTGGCTCTTCGAGTCCAAACTGCACGCCTACGCCGCGTGGTGGGCCGGCTCCCCCGACGACCTGGCCCGCCCCGAGGTCTCCCCGGCGCTGGGCGACCTCGCCGGCCTGCCGCCGGCGCTCGTGCTCTGCGGCACGCGCGACCTGCTCGTCCCCGGCGTACGGCTGCTGGCGCGGCGGGCCGCCGAGGCCGGGTGGGACCTCACCTACGTCGAGGAGTCCGACCTCATCCACGTCTACCCGATCCTGCCGCTCATCCCCGAGGCACGTCGGGCCCGGCGCACCGTCGAGGCCTTCCTGCGGGGGTCGGCCCGGTGAGCGGCCCGGTGAGCCGTTCGGCGGGCGGTTCGGCGGGCGGCCCGGTGGTGTGGTCGAGCAACTTCGCGGGGCTCGCGCCGGCGGTCGCCTACGCCGCGTGGCGGCTGAGGCAGGAGGTCTTCGTGGTCGAGCAGGCCTGCCCCTACCCCGACCTCGACGGCCGTGACACCGAGCCCGGCACCCGCCACGTCGTGCTCCCCGACCCCGAGCGACCCGACGAGGTGCCGGTGCTGGGCTACGCCCGGGTGCTCGACGACGGCGCCACGTGGCGCATCGGCCGGGTCGTGCTGCATCCCGCGGGGCGCGGGCGAGGGCTCAGCGGTGCGCTGATGGAGGCGTGCGTGGCGCTGTGCGACGGGGCCGGGACCGGGAGCGAGACCGGGGCCGAGACCGGGAGCGCGGTGCGCCGTGACGTCGTGCTCGACGCCCAGGCGCCGCTGGCGGGCTGGTACGCCGGCTTCGGCTTCGCCGTCGACGGGCCGGAGTTCCTGGAGGACGGCATCCCCCACGTGCCGATGCGACGGCGCGGCTGAGAGGTCCCGGCGTGGCCTGCGGGGGTGGTGGGGGCCGCGGGGGTTTCGAGACGGTCGCTGACGCTCCCTCCTCGACCACCGGGGGCGGGGCGGGGCGGTCGCCGGCGGGGTCGGGCGGGCGTAGGGTCCGAGACGTGCTGCGACGACTCGGACTCTCCCTGGCCACCCTCGCCCTCGCCTCGACCGGGGTGGTGGCGCTCGCGCCCCCGGCGGCGTACGCGGCCCAGGCCGGCAGCGAGGCCGGTGCGGGCGGCGACACGCTCTTCCCGCGGCAGGGCGACGCGCGCTACCAGGTCCGGTCCTACGACGTGTCGCTCGACTACACGCCCGTGACCAATCGGCTCACCGCCACGACGCGGATCGTCGCCGTCGCGGCGCGCGACCTGGGCCGCTTCGACCTCGACCTTGAGGGTCTCGACGTGTCGCGCGTGCTGGTCGACGGCGAGCAGGCCGCCTTCTCGCGCGACGGCCACGAGCTCACGGTGCGCCCCGACGGCGGGCTCGACCGGGGGCGCTTCACGGTGCGCGTCGACTACGGCGGCGAGCCGCAGGAGCACATCGACCCCGACGGGTCCACCGAGGGCTGGGTCCGCACGGCCGACGGCGCCACCGCCCTGGGCGAGCCGGTCGGCACGATGACCTGGATCCCCTCCAACAACACCCCCGGCGACAAGGCGCGCTACACCTTCCGCCTCACCGTGCCCACCGGCTACGAGGCCACCGCCAACGGCGTGCTCGTCTCCCAGCGCGACGAGGGCCTCACCACCACGTGGACCTGGCGGGCCGACGACCCGATGGCGACCTACCTGGCCATGGTCTCGATCGGGCAGTTCGACGTCTTCGAGTCGCAGACCGAGTCGGTCGACGGCCGCACGATCCCAATCTGGTCCTTCACCGACGTGACCGGCGGCGACGCCGCTGCGGCGCGGCGGCTGCTGCCGAAGGTGATCGCCTTCCAGGAGAGGCTCTTCGGCCCCTACCCCTTCGACGCCGCCGGGCTGGTCGTCGACGACGCCGACGTGGGCTACGCGCTGGAGACCCAGACCCGCCCGTTCTACCCCTCGGTCGGCGCCGCCGACGGCGCGCTCGTCCACGAGACCGCGCACCAGTGGTTCGGCGACTCCGTGACCCTGGTCGATTGGCACGACATCTGGCTGGCCGAGGGCTTCGCGACCTACGCCGAGTGGCTCTGGGACGCCCGCCACGGCGGTGACACCCCCCAGGAGCACTTCGACGACCTGTACGACACCCCGGCCTCGGGTGCCCTGTGGCGCCCGGCGCCCACCGAGTTCACCGACGCCGCCGACCTCTTCGGCAGCCCGGTCTACAACCGCGGGGCGATGACGCTGCACGCGCTGCGCAAGGAGGTCGGCGGCGACGACTTCTTCCGGATCGTGCGGCTGTGGGCGCAGCGCAACGAGGACGGCAGCGTGCGCACCGCGCAGCTCGTGCGGCTCGCGGAGCGGGTCTCCGGTCGCGAGCTGTCGCCGCTCTTCCGCACCTGGCTGGAGAAGGCGGGCAAGCCGGCCGGTTACTGACCGCTGGGCTCGGAGTCGCTGGGTCCGGGGCCGCTGGGTCCGGGGCCGCTGGGTCCGGGGCCGCTGGGTCCGGGGCCGCTGGGTCCGGGGCCGCTGGGTCCGGGGTCGCTGGGTCCGGAATCGTGGGACCTTCGGTCGGTGGGCCCGGGCCCGGAGTTGTCGGCCTGGCCGGGGGCCGCGGGCCGGCGTGGCTCGCGGACCGGCCCGTGCTGGCGCAGGAGCGCGATGGTGGCCCAGCCGAGGGCGTCGAGCGCCCGCTGCGGCGACCACGGTTCCTGCCGGTCGCAGAGCGCGACCCGGAGCCCGTCGACCAGACCCTGGAGCACGTCGAGGGCGACCTCGTCGTCGAGGCCGGTCAGGTGTCGGATCCAGTGGCGCTCCTGGGTCCGGGCCTGCGCGACCGCCGCGGCGAGGGCGTCGTCGGCCCGGGCGAGCTCGCAGAGGGCCAGCCACACCCTGACCGCGCGGTGGCCCTCCTCACCGTGGGGCAGCAGCGTCGCGAGGGGACCGTCGCCCCGGCCCCTGCCGCCGAGGTCGCTGGTCGCTCGCACACCGGCCCAGGCCCGGACGCACATCAGCTGCATCAGCCGCTCCCGTCCGCCGAGGTGGTGCAGCACGGTGCTCGGGCTGAGGTCGGCCTCGGCCGCGATCCGGCGCAGCGACAGGGCCTCCACCCCGTCACGCGTCACCAGCCGCGACACGGCGGCCGCGAGCTCCTCGACGCGGTAGGTGGTGTCGAGGATCCGGGGCACGACGTCATCCCAGCACGGTCGGACGCAGCGCGTCGCCGGCTCTCCACAGGCCCGGTCGCCACCGGCCGCCTCTCCACGGACCGGCTCACCGCCGGCTGCCCCTCGCGGCCGCCGGTCGCTCGTCGGGCAGTCCGCGGTGAGCGTCCGCGGGTTGAACGAACGTTCGATCAACCCGCGAGCGACTCCCCCGCGAAGCCGGAGCGACCGGCCGCACCGACCAGCAGCGAGCCCAAGGGCGGAGCGCTCCGGTCACGCCGAGACGTTGAACGAACGTTCGATCAACCCGCGAGCGACTCCCCCGCGAAGCCGGAGCGACCGGCCGCACCAACCAGCAGCGAGCCCAAGGGCGGAGCGCTCCGATCATGCCGAGACGTTGAACGAACGTTCGATCAACCCGCGAGCGACTCCCCCGAAGCCGGAGCAACCCGCCGCACCAACCAGCAGCGAGCCCAAGGGCGGAGCGCTCCGATCATGCCGAGACGTTGAACGAACGTTCGATCAACCCGCGAGCGACTCCCCCGGAAGCCGGAGCGACCAGGCACGCTCGGTCGGCAGCAGGCGCGGGCCGGACGGGCCTGCGGCGGTGGGAGCGCGGCGGTGGGAGCGCGGCGGTGGGAGCGCGGCGGTGGGAGCGCGGCGGTGGGAGCGCGGCGGTGAGGATCCGCGGACGGACCGAACGATCCACCACCCCTGGAGCCGCCCCCGGAGAGCCGCGCCGACGGGCGCGCCAGTCAGCGAGGGACGCGAGCCGAGCGCGAGGACCCCGCGGTCATGACCGGGGTTGGACGAGCGTTCGACCACGCCCAAAGCACGTCCTTGGGGAGCGACTCGCGAGATCCGGTCACCCGTCGCCGATGCCTGTCGCGGGGCCGAGCACGGTGGCTGCTCCGCGCGCGGGGCGTCGACTCAGCGGGCCCCTTCCCCGCGGTCGAGCCGCACGTGGTCGGCGTGCCAGCTTGTCGCCGGCTTGGCCCGGGTGTCGCCGCAGGACCCGAGGCGGGCCGCCACCGTGGACGACAGGTGGACGGTCGCCACGAACGCACCCGCGGGGTCGACGACCCGCAGCACGGCCCGCTGTCCCCCTGCCTGTCCCTCTGCCTGCCCCGCTGCCTGCCGCCCCTCTGCGTGCACCTCGGCACGCCCCTCGGCACGCAGCGGCGGGAGCGCCTCGAGGCTGACCGCGAGCGGCACGTCCTGGGCCAGCCCGAGCCGCTCGCGCACCGCCAGCTCGGCGACCTGCTCGGGCGCGGACCGCCCGGCGCTCCCCCGTACGCGCCCGGGCGGGAGCGCACCGGCCACGACGGCCTCGGCCACCGCCACGGCGTCGTCGGCGCCGACCCGGCCGAGGGCCAGTCCGCTGGGGAGGGCCAGCAGGGTCCCGGAGAAGCGGTGGCCGCCGAGGTGGGTGGTCTCCCAGGTGCCCTCGGGCCAGCGGGCGGCCAGCGCCGCGGCGACCGGGCGACCGAGCTCGGCGCAGCACAGGTCCCGCGAGCCGTTGGTGCACACCAGCCACAGCGGCTCCGCGTCGTCGTGGTGGGGCAGCAGCCCGGAGCCCTCGGGGTCGTGGGGGTCGACCCCGGTGACGGCGTCGGCCGAGGGCAGCGTGGCCGACCAGAGCCGCGGTGCCTCCCCGTCGTCGAGGTGGGCCACGACCACCCGGGCCGGTGTGACCTCGCCGGGCAGCGGCGTACGGGCGCCGGGGCGACGGAGCAGCTGGACGCGCACGTCGCGCAGACCGGCGAGGTGGGCGCGAGCGGACTCGGGCAGGCGCGACTCGCGGAGCGCCTTGCGCCCCCACGGCCCGGGCTGCTCGAGGAAGAGCCAGCGACGGTCGGTGGGTGCGGTGCCGGCGAGCGGCTCGTCGTCGGCGAGGCTGGCGGCGGCGCAGCGGAGGTCCACCGGCCCATCAGACCACGCGGCGTGGCTCGGGCCTCGGCACGGCCGTGGGCTCGGACCCGGCACGGGGCGCGGGGCCGAGCGGGGGGCCGGGCGCAGGGCCTGACCGGGGTCCGGGGCGCCCGCTCACACCACCTGCCGACCACCGACCCAGACCGCCTGCACGAGGGGCACCCCGGGCCGGTAGGCCAGGTGCACGTGGCTCGGCGCGTCGAGCACGACCAGGTCGGCGCGGGCCCCGACGGTGAGCCGTCCGACGTCGTCGCGGTCGAGCGCGGCCGCCCCGACCGCCGTGGCCGCGTGCACGGCCTCGCCCGCGGTGAGGCCCATCTCGCGCACGGCCAGGGCGATGCAGAAGGCCATGCTGCTGGTGAAGCTGGAGCCGGGGTTGCAGTCGCTGGCCAGTGCCACCCGCACGCCGGCGTCGAGCAGCCTGCGGGCGTCGGGGTAGGGCTGCCGCGTGGAGAACTCCACGCCCGGCAGCAGGGTCGCGACCGTGCCCGTCTCGCGGAGCGCGTCGACGTCGGCGTCGGTGAGGTAGGTGCAGTGGTCGACGGCGCTCAGCCCGAGCTCGGCGGCCAGCAGCACCCCGGGCCCGGGCCCGAGCTGGTTGGCGTGCAGGCGCCCCCGCAGCCCGACCGCCGCTCCCGCGGCGAGCACCGCGCGGGCCTGGTCGGCGTCGAAGGCGCCGGTCTCGCAGAAGACGTCGATCCACCGGGCGTGGGGCGCGGCGGCCTCCAGCATCGGCCCGGTGACGAGGTCGACGTAGGCCGCCGGGTCGTCGGCGAGCTCGGCGGGCACGACGTGGGCCCCCAGGTACGTCGTCTCCTCGGTGAACTGGCGCGCCACCGCGAGCGAGCGCGCCTCGTCGCGCACGGTCAGGCCGTAGCCGCTCTTGGTCTCCAGCGTCGTCGTGCCCTGCCGACGCATCTCCGCGACCAGGCGCGCCACCGTGGCGGTCAGCTGCTCGTCGGTGGCGGCGCGGGTCGCGGCGACCGTGGTGCGGATGCCGCCGGCGGCGTAGGGACGCCCGGCCATCCGTGCCTCGAACTCCGCGGCCCGGTCGCCGGCGTGCACCAGGTGGGAGTGGGAGTCGACGAAGCCCGGCAGCACGGCCCGCCCGCCGAGGTCCACGCGCAGGTCGGCCGTCGGCGCCGACGCCGCCGGCCCCACCCACGCGACCCGTCCGCGCTCGACCAGCAGCGCCGCGTCGTGGCGCAGCCCGAGCAGGTCGTCGTCCTCGGGGTCGTTGGTCACCAGCTCCCCGATGCCGGTCAGCAGGGTGGTCGGCCCGGCGGCCCCGCCCGCACCGGACGGGCCGGACGGGCCGGACGGGCCGGGCGGGCCGGGCGGGGTGAGGGGGGTGTGCGGGCCACCGGTCACGGCAGGACCTCCTGGATCGCGGCGGCCAGGGCGGCGCCGAGGGGCTGGTCGGGGGCCGGGGCCCTGGGGCCGACGACCCAGCGACCGTCGACCATGACGGCGAGGACGTCGGCGGCGCTCGCGGCGAAGACGGCGGTGTGCTCGTCGTCGCCGGTGCCGGCGGTGCGCGGGGAGGTCGTGTCGAGCACGACCAGGTCGGCCCGGGCGCCGACCTCGAGGCGTCCGGCGTCGGGGAAGCCGAGCCCGGCGTGGTCGGTGCCGGCCGCGAGGAGCTCGCCCGCGCTCCAGTGACCGCGGCGGCGCGAGGTCAGCCGCTCGTCGAGCTCCAGGGCGCGCATCTCCTCCCAGGGGTCGACCACGGCGTGGCTGTCGCTGCCCAGCGAGAGGACCGCTCCCGCGTCGGCGAGACGGCGCGCGGGGCCGACGCCGTCGCCGAGGTCGCGCTCGGTGGTCGGGCAGAGGCAGACGCGGGTGCCGGAGCCGCCGAGGAGGTCGACGTCGGCGTCGGTGAGGTGGGTGGCGTGGACCGCGGTGGTCCGGGGGCCGAGCGCGCCGGCGTCGGCGAGCAGGCGGGTCGGGGTGACGCCGTGGGCGGCGAGGCAGGCGGCGTTCTCGGCCGGCTGCTCGGAGAGGTGCACGTGCAGCGGGCCGCCGGCGGCCGCGGCCACCACCGTCGGCAGGTCGGCCCGGGGCACCGCCCTCACCGAGTGGATCGCCGCGCCCACGACGACGTCGTCGCTCCCGTGCAGCCGCTCGATCAGCGCGGCGCGCCGCTCGGCCCAGGCCTGCGCGGAGCCGTCGCTGCACCGCCGCTGCACTCCCTCGACCGGGGCGCCGAAGCCGCTGCTGAGGTAGCAGGTGTCGAGCAGGGTCAGCCGCAGTCCGACCGCGCGGGCGGCCTCGACGAGGGCGAGCTCCATCGCGTGGTCGGGGTAGGGGGTGCCGTCGGGTCGGTGGTGGAGGTAGTGGAACTCCCCAAGGGTCGTCACGCCCGAGGCGACGATCTCCCCGAGGACGGCCCGGGCGAGGCGGTGGTAGGAGTCGGGGTCCAGGCGCGCGGCGACGGCGTACATCTGCTCGCGCCAGGTCCAGAACGTGCCCCGGCCGCGCTGGGTGCGCCCCCGCAGCGCGCGGTGGAAGGCGTGGCTGTGGGCGTTGGCCTGCCCCGGCACGACCAGGCCGTCGAGCACCACCGCCTCGCGCCCCTCGCGCCCCTCGCGCCCTTCGCCCACCGCGCCCCCCGGCTCCACGCGCGTGAAGCGACCGTCGGCCACCTCCACCAGGACGTCGTCGCGGGTGGCGCCGCCGACCCACGCCCGCCGCAGCACGTACGCCGCGGTGGCCGCGCCGGCCCCGGCGCCGGCCGGGCGGGCGACTCCCCGGGGCGAGCCGCCGGTCGCGGGGCCGGTCGAGGGGCCGGTCGCGGGGCCGATCGCGGGGCCGATCGCGGGGCCGGTGACAGGTCCGCTCACCGCGCCAGCACCTCGAGCGCGTCGGCCAGTGCCTCGACGCCGGCGAGGCAGTCGGCGACCTCGGCGTGCTCGGCCGGGGAGTGCGAGACGCCGGTGGGGTTGCGCACGAAGAGCATGGCCGTCGGCACGCCGGCCGCGGCGAGCACGCCCGCGTCGTGGCCGGCCTGCGTGTCGAGCACCGGCCAGCCGCGTCCGGCCGCGTCGAGGACCCCGACTAGCGCCGGGTCGAAGCCCACCGCTCCCGAGACCGACTCGGGGTGCACCGCCAGCGAGGTGCCGTCGCGCTCGGCGCGGGCGACGCCCTGGGCGGTGATCGCGACGACCAGCGCCTCCAGCTCGGGCTCGCTCGCGGCGCGGGCGTCGAGCCAGGCGCCGACCTTGGAGGCGATGACGTTGGTCGACCCCGGGGTCACCTCGACCCGCCCGATCGTGGCGCGGGCCCCGGCCAGCCGCGCCTGCTTGTGGGCCGCGAGCGCGATCATCGCGAAGGTCAGCACCGGGTCGGCGCGGTCCTCCATGCGGGTCGTGCCGGCGTGGTCGGCGCGGCCCTCGAGGTCGAGCCGCCAGCGCCCGTGCGGCCAGATGCCGCGGGCCATGCCCACCGGCGCGTCGAGGTCGACCAGTGCCCGGCCCTGCTCGACGTGCAGCTCGACGAAGGTGCCGACGCCCTCGAGCAGCCCGGCCCCCGGCCCTGCGCTCGACCCGGCCCCCGGCCCTGCGCTCGACCCTGCCCCCGGCCCTGCGCTCGACCCTGCGCTAGACCCTGCGCTCGACCCTGCCCCCGGTCCTGCGACCGACCCTCCGCGCGACCCCGCGCCCGACCCGGCGCCCGACCCTGCGCCCGGCCCCTCCTCGAGCCCCTGCCCCAGCCCGGCCGCCTCCAGCGCGTCGGGCAGCCGCACGCCGTCGGGGTCGACGAGCTCGCGCAGGTCGGCCCACGCCGCCCTGCCGGTGGCCCACCGCGAGCCCAGGCACGCCCGCCCGAAGCGCGAGCCCTCCTCCTCCGCGAACACCGACACCCCGACCGGCCGGCCGGGCCGCACGCCCCGCTCGCGCAGCCGGTCCAGCGCGGCCAGGGCCGAGACGACGCCGAGCGGACCGTCGTAGGCCCCGCCGTCGTCGACGGAGTCGAGGTGCGAGCCGGTCAGCACCCCCGGACCGCTCGCCCCCTCCGGGCGCCACCACGCCACGACGCTGCCCAGCCCGTCGACCCGTACGTCGAGCCCGCGGCCCGCGCACTGCTCCAGGAACCACGCGCGCAGCTCACGCTCGGCGCCGTCCCACGGCCGCCGGTGGTAGCCGCCGGTGCGCGCCGAGCGACCGACGGGCGCGAGGTCGCGCCACATCGCCTCGAAGTCCGGGCGACGGCCGGCGGGCCGCTCAGCGGGGGTGTCGGGCACAGTGACCTCCGTGGAGTTCCGAGACGTGGTGCGGCGTCGCCGCATGGTGCGCCGCTACAGCGACCGACCGGTCGACCCGGCCGTGGTGACCCGCGCGATCGAGCACGCGACCCGTGCGCCGAGCGCCGGCTTCAGCCAGGGCTGGGGCTTCCTGGTGCTGGAGGACCCCGCCGACGTGCGCCGCTTCTGGGAGGCCACCAGCGACGACGTGGACGACCCCGGCCCGTGGCTGGCGGGCATGATGACCGCGCCGGTGGTGATCGTGCCGTGCAGCAGCAAGGCGGCCTACCTCGCCCGCTACGCCGAGCCCGACAAGGGCTGGGAGGACCGCGCGGAGGCGCGCTGGGCCAAGCCCTACTGGCACATGGACGCCGCGATGGCCAGCCTGCTCATCCTGCAGACCGCGGTCGACGAGGGCCTGGGGGCCTGCTTCTTCGGTGTGCCCCCGGGGCGCGAGGCCGCGCTGCGCGAGGCGTTCGGGCTGCCCGACGAGGTCGACCCGATCGGGGTGGTCACCCTGGGCCACCGGGTCGCCGACACCGGCAGCGCCGGCTCTCCGGCGCGCCGTGGGCGCCGGCCGCTGGAGGAGGTCCTCCACCGCGGCCACTGGGGAGCCGGCGCGGGCGCCGCCAGCGGCGCCGACGGTGCCGACAGCGGGGCGGCGGACGACGACGGGTAGCGGCACCGAGCCAGTCCACCGGCCGCCGCGCGGCCGGTCAACGCGCCGGGGGGCCAGGCCGTCTCGGATCCGAGACGGCTCGTCCCCGGGGGGTCCGTAGGCTGGGGCACGCGGAGGTGAGGTCAGATGAGCGACGAGACCCGGGCGGCCCGCAGGGACCAGGCCGCCGACGAGCGCGAGCGGCGCAAGCGCAGCGGGCAGAGCGCGGCCGCCGCCCGCATCCAGCACCAGTCCAGCTGGGTCGACCAGCAGATCCGCGTGGCCATGGCCCGCGGCGACTTCGACGACCTGCCCGGCGCCGGCAAGCCGATCCAGGGCCTCGGCACCGACCATGACCCCGACTGGTGGGTCAAGAAGCTCGTCGAGCGCGAGCAGATCACCGGCGTGCTGCCGCCGAGCCTGGCCCTGCGCAAGGAGGACGCCGAGCTCGACGCCCGCCTCGACACCTTCACGATGGAGGCCGAGGCGCGCCGGGCGGTCGAGGACTTCAACGCCCGCGTGCTGCACGCTCGCTACACCCCCACCGACGGCCCGCCCCTCATCACCATGCCGCGCGACGTGGACGCGGCCCTCGCCGGCTGGCGGGCCCGGCGCGAGGAGCGGCGCGAGGCCCAGCGCCAGGCGCTCGCCGCCCAGGCCGCGGCCGCTCCCGCCCCGCGGCGCCGCTGGTGGCACCGGCGCGCAGCCGACCGGTAGCCGCGGCCTCCCACCCGGCCGCCGACGCACCCACCAGCCCCACCCACCGACGCACCCTCCGGCCCACCCACGGCAGCGGCCCGCCCCCGTCCGTCCGGCGAGAGATCGGTCATACCCGTCGGTAACCGTGCGCTGCTACGTTCGCGCGCATGCGACCCAGCAAGGACTTCTTCCGCCCCCTCGCGGTGGGTGCGCCCACCCCGCCCACCGACATCCCGGCCCGCCCCAGCCGGGCGATCCACTTCTTCGACCCGAGCAACGCGAAGATGGCGGCCAAGATCCCGCAGATGGTCGGCGGCGTCGACGTCCTGCTGGGCAACCTCGAGGACGCGGTCAAGGCCGACAACAAGGTGGCCGCGCGGGAGGGCCTCGTGCGGATCGGCCAGGAGACCGAGGGCCTCGGCGGGCCCGACAGCCCCACGCAGCTGTGGACGCGCATCAACTCCCTCGACAGCCCGTGGGCCCTCGACGACCTCACCACGTTGGTGCCGGCGATCGGCCACAAGCTCGACGTGGTCATGGTGCCCAAGGTGCAGGGCGCCGAGGACATCCACTACGTCGACCGCCTGCTGGCCCAGCTCGAGGCCAAGGCCGGTCTCGACCGCCCGATCCTGGTGCACGCCATCCTCGAGACCGCGCGCGGCATGGCCAACGTCGAGGAGATCTGCGGCGCTAGCCCGCGCATGCAGGGCCTCAGCCTGGGCCCGGCCGACCTGGCCGCCGACCGCCGCATGAAGACCACCCGCGTCGGCGGCGGCCACCCCGGCTACCTCGTGCGCCAGGACCCGCCCCGCAACGAGCTCGGCGTCGCCGAGATCGAGGCCCCGCGCTCGGTCTTCCAGCAGGACCTGTGGCACTACACCATCGCCCGCATGGTCGACGCCTGCGCGATGCACGGCATCTACCCCTACTACGGCCCCTTCGGCGACATCGCCGACGTCGTGGCCTGCGAGGACCAGTTCCGCAACGCCTTCCTGCTCGGCTGCGTCGGCACGTGGAGCCTGCACCCCAAGCAGATCGCCATCGCCCACCGGGTCTTCAGCCCGTCGGTCGAGGACGTGGCGCACGCCCGGCGCGTGGTCGCGGCCATGGGCGACGGCACGGGCGCGGTGATGCTCGACGGCAAGATGGAGGACGACGCCTCCCTCAAGCAGTGCCTGGTGATGGTGGAGCTGGCCGAGCAGCTGGCCGCCATCGACCCCGAGCTCGCCGAGCAGTACGCCGCCGCCGGGTCGGAGGACTGAGATGACCGAGCACCCCACCGCGCCCGAGACCCCCGCGCACACCCCGCTGCGCTCGGTGCTCTACATGCCCAGCTCCAACGAGCGCGCCCTGGAGAAGGCCAAGTCGCTGCTGTGCGACGGCCTCATCCTCGACCTCGAGGACGCCGTCGCCCCCGACGCCAAGCCCGCGGCGCGCGAGGCGGCCGCGGCCGCCGTGGCGTCGGGCGAGTACGGCCGGCGCACCGTCACCATCCGCGTCAACGGCCTCGGCACCGAGTGGCACGACGCCGACCTCGTGGCCGCCGCCCAGGCCGGCCCCGCCGGCGTCGTGGTGCCGAAGGTCGGCAGCGCCGACGAGGTCCGTGCCCTGGTCGCCGCCCTGGAGAAGGCCGGCGCCCCCGACCACACCCGGCTGTGGGCCATGGTCGAGACCCCGCAGGCCATCCTCGACGTGCGCGAGATCGCCGCCGCCTCCGACCGGCTCGCGGTGCTGGTGATGGGCACCAACGACCTGGTCAAGGAGCTCTACGCCGAGCACGTGCCCGGCCGCGCGCCGCTGCTCACCTCGCTGTCGCTGTCGCTCCTGGCCGCCCGGGCCGCCGGCGTCGCGATCCTCGACGGTGTCTACAACGACGTGAAGGACGCCGACGGGTTCCTCGCCGAGTGCCGCCAGGGCCGCGAGATGGGCTTCGACGGCAAGACCCTCATCCACCCCGGCCAGGTCGAGGGCGCCAACACCGCCTTCGCCCCGAGCCCCGAGGCGGTCGAGGACGCCCGCGGCGTGCTCCAGGCGTGGGAGGACGGTCGGGGTTCGGGCGTGGTGACCTACCGCGGAAAGATGGTGGAGAACCTCCACGTCGAGTCCGCGACCCGCACGCTACGCATCCACGAGGCGATCACCGCGCTGCAGTGACCCGGCGGTGGTCCCGGCCGTGATCCTGGCGGAGGTCCCGGCGGTGGTGTGATGGGGGCGTGAGCCTCCTCGACGCGTTCCACACCAGCATCCGCCTCGCCGGGCGGGAGGACGAGCCCGCACCCGGCATCGTCCTCGACACCGACGGCCCGGTGCGTCGTCGCTACCCGGCGACGCCCGGGTCGTCGTACTGCATGGTCGAGTGCCCGGAGGGTCTCGGCGAGGACCCCGACCACTGGATCGCGCGGCAGGTGGCGTTCTTCTCCGGGCGCGGGGAGCAGGTGGAGTGGAAGACCTACTCCTACGACTCCCCCGCCGACCTCGCCGACCGGCTCGTCGCGGCGGGCTTCGTCGCCGAGGACGAGGAGACGCTGCTGCTCGGCGAGGTCGCCGGGCTGGTCCACGACGTGGCGCTCCCCGACGGCGTCGCCCTGCGGCAGGTGAGCAGCGAGGAGGACCTCGCGCGGGTCGACGTCCTCCTGCGCACGATCTGGGGCGAGGGCCGCGACGACGGCTCGCTCGCCGCCGAGGTGCGCGCCGACCCCGACGCGCTCGACGTCGTCGTGGCGGAGGAGTCGCCCGCAGGGCCGGTGCTGTGCGCCGGGTGGCTGCGCTACACCCGCGGCACCGACTTCGCCAGCATGTGGGGCGGCTCGACGCTGCCGCAGTGGCGGCGTCGTGGGCTCTACCGGGCGACGGTCGCGCACCGCGCCGCGCTGGCCCGCGACCGCGGCCACCGCTACGTGCGCCTCGACACCTCGCCCCAGTCGCGACCGATCCTCGAGCGTCTCGGCCTGCGGGCGGTCGCCACCACGACGCCCTACGTCCTCGACGGGCGCAGCGGCGCCGCGCGGTCTTCGTGAACCAGCCGTGAGCCGGTCGTGATGCGGTCGACGTCCGCCTGACCTGGGACGACGCCGCACGGTCACCCTCAGAGGTGAGCGCCGTCACAGTCGCCGGGGAGTAGACCTGGACCTCCACACTCTGGAGGGAGTCTCACATGGTCCTCATCGGACTTGTCCTGCTGCTCATCGGCATCTTCGCGTCCATCCCGCTGCTCACGACGGTCGGCATCATCCTGCTGGTCGTCGGCCTGGTCCTGAACCTCGTGCCGATCGGAGGCACCCGACGGCGGGTCTTCTGACCCCCGCTCGGCGACCAGCACGACCGCGGCACGACCGCGCCGCACGACGACCCCCGGCCCTCGGTCGGGGGTCGTCGTCGTGAGGCACCGCGCAGCCGGTCAGCCCCAGAGGTCGCGGACCCGGTCGACCCACGCGGCGGCCTGGGCGTGCCCGGCGCGGGCCGAGGGTGGGCGCGCCGCGGGGTCGAGCACGTTGCGGCCGATGGCCGCCCGGGCGTCGGCGTCGGGCGTGATCACCAGGTGGGCCACGCCCAGGTCGGCGAGCTGCCGGCTCGCGCTGCGCAGTGGCCCGACGCCCCGGTCGGCGGGGGCGAGCACGACCACGGGGTCGCAGCCCTCGGCGAGGTCGGCGTTGGTGCCCGAGCGCACGCCGCCGTCGACGTAGGTGCGCCCCAGGATCGGGATGGGCGGGTAGACGCACGGCACGGCGCAGCTGGCGTTGACGGCGTCCTCGAGGCCCACGTCGCCGCCGGGCCCGAAGCGCACCAGCTCCCCGGTGGCGACCTCGACGGCGGTCACGACGAGGTCGCGCTCGGGCCAGGTGGTGCTGGTCAGGCGGCGTCGCACCTGCGCGTAGCGCTCCTCGACGCTGGGGGTGCGCCCCGCGGCCGCCAGGCGTACGGCGCGCCGCCCCAGCACCCGGCCGAAGCGCTCGACGTCGCCGCGCGAGGCCAGCAGCCCCAGCGCGAACTGGGCCACGACGCCCACCCCGATCCGAGCCGGCGGGTCGGTGTCGGTGGGCGGCGGCAGCTGACGGCGGTAGAGCTCCTCGAGGCCGACGCCGCTGGTGACCTGGGCCCCCACGATCGAGCCCGCCGATGTGCCGATCACCCGGTCGGCGACGGTCAGGTCGACCCCCGCCTCGGCCAGGCCGGTGAGCAGCCCGGTCTCCCAGGCGATCCCGGTGATGCCGCCGCCGCCCAGGACCAGTCCGCGTCTCGTCACGGCGCCATCCTGCCCTCCGCCGGCCGGTCGGGGGCGCGCCGCGCGGGGCGCGGTCTCAGCCCGCGCCCTGCTCGCCGGCGTTGAGCCGGGCCACCCGCCGCGGCCCCGCGGTGAGCCGGTAGGACGCGTCGACCAGCTCGGCCACCTCGGCCCACTGCTCTTCCCACCCCGGCGCCCCGGGGCCGGCGAGGTCGAGGCCGACCCAGCCGGAGGGCCCCAGGTAGGCCGGCACGAACGAGCGCGGGTCGCCCAGCACGGCCTCGCGCTCCCCGGGCTCGAGCAGCACCACCACGCAGCGGGGGTGCTGCACCCACGCGCCGTCGACGCGCCGGGAGCCGCCGTAGTAGGCGAAGACCTTGCCGCGCGGGGCGGCGAAGAAGGCGGGGCGGCCGTGGGAGACCTTCGTCGCGGCGTCGGGCAGGGCCAGCGCGAGCGTGCGCAGCCGCAGCAGGGCGGGGTCGTCGTCGTCGAACATCGGCGGGTGGGCCACGCCTCAGGTTGGCTCCCAGCCGGCGAGGAAGTCCAGCACCACCGCCGCCGGCATCTCGCACGGGCGGAAACGGTCGGCGCCGTCGCCGGGCGAGTAGAGGTTGGCGCTCACCACCGCCGTGCCGCCGCGCTCCTCGGCCCACACCTTCTGCGAGCGGCCGCCGACCTGCTCGCTGCGGGTCAACGACCAGGTGCGCCCGGCGTAGCGCACGGTGCTGTGGCCCAGCGGCACCCGCGCGAAGAGCCGCGCGGCCTCCGTGGCCTCCTGGTCCACCTCGGGCTCGGGTCGGGGCGCGGGGTCGGGCACGCCGCCATCATGGCGCGCTCCCGGGCGCCCGACATGGCGGCCGGCGCGGCGGCCGGCGCGGCGGCCGACGCGGGCGGCGATGATGGGGCGCGTGAGAGCGGTGGTGCAGCGGGTGACGTCGGCGCGCGTCGAGGTGGCGGGGGCCGACGGGCCCGCGGTGGTGGGGGCGATCGAGCGGCCGGGCCTGCTGGTCTACCTCGGCGTCACCCACGACGACGGGCCCGCCGACGTGGCCTGGGTGGCCCGCAAGGTGTGGGAGCTGCGGCTGCTGCGCGGCGAGGTCTCCGCCTCCGAGGCCGGGGCCCCGGTGCTGGTCGTCAGCCAGTTCACGCTCTACGGCGACGCGCGCAAGGGGCGCCGGCCCACCTGGCACGCGGCCGCTCCCGGCCCGGTCAGCGAGCCGCTCTACGACGCGGTCTGCGCCGAGCTCGAGCGCCTCGGCGCCGAGGTCGCCCGCGGCGTCTTCGGCGCCGACATGGCCGTCACCTCCGTCAACGACGGCCCGATCACCCTCGTCCTCGACTCCCCCCGCCCCCACGCTGGGTGAGCGGGCAGCGCCACCCGACCCGGTGGTTGAGGAGGGAGCGCCAGCGACCGTCTCGAAACCACCCCAGCGACCGACGCTCCTCCGGGTCGTCACCTCGTGCCCCGGTCCGGGTGCGAGTCGTCGTCGCAGGTCTCGGGCACCCAGAGACGGGCGGTCGGTCACCACGAGCGCCGCCACCACTGACCGGCCACGCGGGGGCCGCCTCGCGTCCCCGGCCTGCCCGCCCGACAAGTGGCGGCGAACGACCGGTCGACGGCCGCCGCAGGTGTCGTCTCCCGCCACTACGCACAGTCAGTCACCGCGAGCGCCGCCACCACCACCGGCCGACCCCACGCGGGGCTGCCCCCGGTCCCCGGCCGGCCCGCCCGACAAGTGGCGGCGAACGACCGGTCGAGGGCCGCCGCAGGTGTCGTCTCCCGCCACTACGCACGATCAGTCACCGCGAGCGCCGCGACCACCGACCCCGCCACACGGGGGCCGCCTCACGTCCCCGGCCCGCCCGCGCGCCCGAGAAGTGGCGGCGAACGACGGGTCGAGGGCCGCCGCAGGTGTCGTCTCCGCCACTACGCACAGTCGGTCACCGCGAGCACCGCGACCACCGACCCCGCCACACGGGGGCCGCCTCACGTCCCCGGCCCGCCCGCCCGAGAAGTGGCGGCGTACGACCGGTCGACGACCGCCGCAGGTGTCGCCTCCCGCCACTCACCGACGCCGACCCCGGGCCGACCCACGGGCCGGTCACCGTGCTGCTCGGCGGATCGACCCCCGTGCGAGCACCGATCGGTCGAGCTCCTGATCAGGCCAGCACCTCCGACCGGGCCGGGCCGGCAGCCACCAGCGCACACGTCGGTCGAAGGCACGGAACCAGTCCCGAGACGGGCCGGGCCCACAGCCACCAGACCACAGGCCATCGCCAACGGGGCTGCAACGCGGACCTCACAGTCTCGGAACCACCCACCCCGGGGATCCCGGGACCCTCACCGCCGCACGCCTCCTCCTCGACCACCTCCGCCACCCCCGTCACCCCCGCAGAGACGCAGACCACACGCCGATCCGTGCTCGCCCCTGACGGCCCGGCGCCGCGCGGCGCACACTGACGCCATGTCCCCCGGTCCGGTCGCGCCCCACCCCGCACCCGACGTTCGGCGACCCCCCGCGGGCGCGCCCGGCCGCACCTGGCCGCTGGTGGTCGCGATGGCAGCGGCGGCGACCCTGGGCTGGCTGCCCTTCGTCGGCCGCGACCTCGGGCCCGACGAGGGCGGCCTGCTGCTGGTGGCGGCGCAGTGGGCGCCGGGCTCGTCGGTCTACGGCGACTACTTCGTCGACCGCCCGCCGGTGCTCCTCGCCCTGGTGGCCGCGGCCGAGCACCTCGGCGGTCTCGTCGGGCTGCGGCTGCTCGGCGCGCTGGCGGTGGTGGCCTGCGTGCTGCTGGCCGGCCTCGTCGGGCGGCTCGCCGCCCCCGGCACCCGCAGGGGTCCGCTGATGGCGGCCGGTGCGGCGGCCGCGCTGACGGCCACCCCGCTCTTCGGTGGCACGGTGGTCGACGCGGAGATCCTGGGCGTGCCCTTCCTGCTGGCCGGCACGGCCGCGACCCTCGCAGCGCTCACCGCGCCCGACGCACGGCGGGCCGCCCTCCGGGGCGCCCTGGCCGGCGCGGCCGCCGTGGCCGCCGCGCTCACGAAGCAGAACCTCGTGGACGTCGGCGTGCTCCTCGCCGCCCTGGCCGTGACCGGGCTCCTCGCCCGTCGCGGCGCCGCGCGGCTGCGGCCCCTGCTGGCCGGCGCGGTCGCCGGCGGCCTCGCGGCCCTCGTCCTGGCGCTGGTCGGTGCGGCGACCCGCGGCACCGGGCCGGTCGAGCTGTGGCGGGCCGTGGTGACCTTTCGCAGCCAGGCGGGCCGGGTCATCGCGACGGCCGACCCGCCGTCGTCGGCCGACCGGTTCGTGGTGATGCTCGTGGCGCTGCTCGCCAGCGGCGCTCCGCTGCTGCTGGCCGCCCTCGCGCCGTCCTTGCGCCGCGCGGTGCCCCTCGGGCCCGACCGGCTCGACCTGCGCTGGGCCGCGGCCGCCGTGCTGGCCTGGGAGTGCGTGGGGGTGGCGCTGGGTGGCAGCTACTGGCTGCACTACCTGACCGGCCTGGTGCCCGGCATCGTGCTCGTCGCCGCCCTGGCCGCACGCACCCCGCCCCGGCCTCCCGGCTGGCGGCGGCGCGCGCTGGTCACGGCGTACGCCGGCACGGCCCTGTCGGCCGCGGTCGCGGTCGGGTGGGTGGGGGCGCACCCGATCGAGCGCTCCGAGCTCGCGGTGTCGGCGTGGCTGGTCGACCACGGCCGTCCGGGCGACACCGCGGTCGTGGCCTTCGGGGAGCCCAACGTGCTGTGGGCGGCGGGGATGTCCAGCCCCTACGAGCAGCTGTGGAGCCTGCCGGTGCGCGTCTCCGACCCCGACCTGCGCGAGCTCGCCGCGGTGCTGGAGGGCCCGCGGCGCCCGACCTGGCTGGTGGTCGCCGGTCGCTCGCTGCTCACCTGGGGCGTCGACCCCGACGCGGCCGAGCCCGCGGTGGCCGCCCACTACCGCGAGGTCGCCGTGGTCGCGGGCTACACCGTGCTGGAGGTGCGCCGGTGAGGTCGCCGCTCACCGGTCGCACCGACGGGCTCCCGCGCGACCTCGCGCCCTTCCCGCCGACCCGCCCCGTGGCGCGCGCCCGGGCCCTCGCCGCGGTGGCCGCCCTGCTGGCGGTGTGGGTCGCGCTCGTCGGCATCCCCAACGACACCGTCGGCGTGGCGCTGTGGCTCTGGCTGGTCGCGCTGGCCTGGCACGCCGACGCCCCGCCCACGCGCCGCTGGGACTTCGCCCGCGACTGGTGGCGCCCGATGCTGCTGCTGGTCGTCTACTGGCTCCTGCGGGGCCTGGCCGACCAGACCGGCGTGCCGGTGCACGTCGAGACCCCGGTGCGCCTCGACGCCTGGCTGGGCGGAGGCACGGTGCCGACGGTGTGGCTGCAGCGCGAGCTGTGCGGGGTGCCCTGCGACCCCGACGGCGCGCCCCGGTGGTGGGACGTCGCGCTCACCACCGTCTACGCCTCGCACTTCCTCGTCGCCCAGGTGCTCGCCGGGGTGCTGTGGCTGCGCGACCGCGTCGTGTGGCTGGCCTGGATGCGGCGGCTGGTGGTGCTCAACCTGTGCGGGCTGGTCGTCTACGTCCTCTACCCCATGGCGCCGCCCTGGATGGCCGCCGACCTCGGCGCGCTGCCCCCGGTGGAGCGGATCAGCGGCCGCGGCTGGTCGGAGCTGGGTCTGCACCGGCAGAGCATGGTGCTGCTCGGCATGTCCAACAAGGTCGCTGCGATGCCCTCGCTGCACGCCGGCACGGCCTTCCTGGTGGCCTTCTTCGCCCTCGGTCGACTGCGCTCACGGTGGCGGTGGCTGCTGCTGGCCTACCCGCTGGCGATGTGCGTGACGCTCGTCCACGGCGGCGAGCACTACGTCGTCGACACCCTCGCCGGCGCGGCGCTCGCCCTCGCCGTCGCGGTCGGCTGCAGCGTGTGGGAGCGGCGTACGGCGGCCCGCGACTCCGCCCGCGACTCCGCCCACGACTCAGCCCATGACTCAGCCCACGACTCCGAGGGCCTCAGTCGCGGACGACCGGCTCCATCGGCACCGTGACGCCCCGCTCGGCGGCGACCTCGCCGGCGCGGGAGTAGCCCGCGTCGACGTGGCGGATGACGCCCATGGCCGGGTCGTTGGTCAGCACCCGCTCGAGCTTCTCGGCGGCCAGCGGGGTGCCGTCGGCCACGCACACCTGGCCGGCGTGGATCGAGCGTCCCATGCCGACGCCGCCGCCGTGGTGGAGCGAGACCCACGACGCACCGGAGGCGGTGCTGACCAACGCGTTGAGCAGGGCCCAGTCGGCGATGGCGTCGGAGCCGTCGAGCATCGCCTCGGTCTCGCGGTAGGGCGAGGCCACCGAGCCGCAGTCGAGGTGGTCGCGGCCGATGACCACCGGCGCCGAGAGCTCCCCGGAGGCCACCATCTCGTTGAAGCGCCGGCCTGCGCGGGCCCGCTCGCCCTGGCCCAGCCAGCAGATCCGGGCCGGGAGGCCCTGGAACTGCACCCGCTCCTGCGCCATCGCGATCCAGCGGTGCAGCCGGGCGTTGGCGGCGCTCTCCTCGGCGGGGAAGAGCTCGAGCACGGCGCGGTCGGTCGCGGCGATGTCGGCCGGGTCGCCGGAGAGCGCGGCCCACCGGAAGGGCCCGCGACCCTCGCAGAACTGCGGCCGGATGTAGGCCGGCACGAAGCCGGGGAAGGAGAAGGCGCGCTCGCAGCCGCCCTTGCGGGCCTCGTCGCGGATCGAGTTGCCGTAGTCGAAGACCTCGGCGCCGGCGTCCTGGAAGCCGACCATGGCCGCGACGTGCGCGGCCATCGACGCCCGCGCACGCAGCGTGAAGCCCTCGGGGTCGCGGGCGGCCTCGTCGCGCCAGGCCGCGGGGTCCACGCCGACGGGGAGGTAGGACAGCGGGTCGTGGGCGGAGGTCTGGTCGGTGACGACGTCGATCGGGGCACCCTGCGCGAGCAGCGCGGGGACGACCTCGGCCGCGTTGCCGAGCACGCCGATCGACAGCGGCCGCCGGGCGTCACGGGCCTCGACGGCGAGGGCGACCGCGTGCTCGAGGGAGTCGGCCTGCACGTCGAGGTAGCGGTGCTCCAGGCGCCGGGCGATGCGCGCCTGGTCGACCTCGACGCACAGCGCCACGCCGTCGTTCATGGTCACCGCCAGCGGCTGCGCCCCGCCCATGCCGCCGAGCCCGGCGGTGAGGGTGATCGTGCCGGCCAGGGTGCCGCCCCCGATCTTGTCGGCCACGGCGGCGAAGGTCTCGAAGGTGCCCTGGAGGATGCCCTGGGTGCCGATGTAGATCCACGACCCGGCCGTCATCTGGCCGTACATCGTCAGCCCCAGGTCCTCCAGGCGACGGAACTCCTCCCAGGTGGCCCAGTCGCCGACGAGGTGGGAGTTGGCGATCAGCACGCGCGGCGCCCAGGCGTGCGTGCGCATCACCCCGACCGGCTTGCCGCTCTGCACGAGCATCGTCTCGTCGTCGCCGAGGGTGGTGAGGGTCCGCACCAGGGCGTCGTAGGCCTCCCAGCTGCGGGCGGCGCGGCCGGTGCCGCCGTAGACGACGAGGTCCTCGGGCCGCTCGGCGTTGTCGGGGTCGAGGTTGTTCATCAGCATCCGCAGCGCGGCCTCGGTCTGCCACGACCGGGCGGTCAGCGTCGTGCCGCGCGCGGCCCGGATCGGCAGCCGCGGGTTGCCGCCCCCACCCCCGGCGCTCGCGGCCCCCGCGCTCGCGGCACCGGCGGGCGTGCGGACGTCCCCGCTCATCGCAGCGCTCCGGTGACCGACTCGGCGGCGGCCACGACGGCGCCCGAGGCCACGAGACCGACCGCGACCTCGATCTCCGGGGCGAGGTGGCGGTCGGGGCCGGGGCCGTCGAGCCCGTGCCCGCGCAGCAGCCGCACGACGGCGCCGGTGGCCGGGGAGGGCGCGAGGCCCGCGGTGTCGCCGGTGGTGGAACGCAGGTCGAGGGCGCGGGCCGCGGTCATCACCTCGATCGCCACCACGCGGGTCAGGCCGTCGACGGCGCGGCGCAGCTTGCGAGCGGCGCCCCAGCCCATCGACACGTGGTCCTCCTGCATCGCCGAGCTCGGGATCGAGTCGACCGAGGCCGGCGCGGCGAGCCGCTTGAGCTCGGAGACGATCGCCGCCTGGGTGTACTGCGCGATCATCAGCCCGCTGTCGACACCGGGGTCGTGGGCGAGGAAGGGCGGCAGTCCGTGGCTGCGCGCCCGGTCGAGGAAGCGGTCGGTGCGCCGCTCGCTGATCGAGGCGACGTCGGCGGCCACGATGGCCAGGAAGTCGAGCACGTAGGCGACCGGGGCGCCGTGGAAGTTGCCGTTGGACTCCACGGTGTCGCCGAGCACGACCGGGTTGTCGACGGCGGAGGCCAGCTCGACCTCGGCCACCCGCGCGGCGTGGTCGACGGTGTCGCGGGCGGCGCCGTGCACCTGCGGCGAGCAGCGCAGCGAGTAGGCGTCCTGCACGCGGTGGCACCCGGGCCCGCGGTGGGAGGCCATCAGCGGGGAGTCGGCGAGCAGCGCGACCAGGTTGGCGGCCGAGGCGCCCTGCCCCGGGTGGGGGCGCAGGGCCTGCAGCGCGGCGGCGAAGACCCGGTCGGTGCCGAGCTGGCCCTCCACCGACATCGCGGCGGCCACGTCGGCGGTGCGCAGCAGGCGGCGCAGGTCGGCGATCGCCATCACCAGCATGCCGAGCATGCCGTCGGTGCCGTTGATGAGGGCCAGGCCCTCCTTCTCGGCCAGCTCGACGGGCCGCAGCCCGGCCGCGGCCAGCGCCTCGTCGGCCGGGCGCAGCACCCCGTCGGCGTCGCGCACGGGCCCCTCGCCCATGAGGGCCAGCGCGCAGTGCGACAGCGGCGCGAGGTCGCCGGAGCAGCCCAGCGACCCGTGCTCGTGCACCACCGGCGTGATCCGGTGGGTCAGCAGCGCCGCGAGCAGCTCCGCGGTCTCGAGCCTGACCCCGGTGCGCCCGGTGGCCAGGGTCGAGAGCCGCAGCAGCATGAGCGCGCGGGTCACCTCCACCTCGACCTCCGGTCCCGAGCCCGCGGCGTGGCTGCGCACCAGGGAGCGCTGCAGCTGCGCCCGCTGGGCGACCGGGATGTGGCGGGTCGCGAGCGCCCCGAAGCCGGTGCTCACGCCGTACGCCGGCACGTCGCCGGCCGCCAGCAGCTCCACCACCTCGCGGGCGGCGCCGATCGCGCTCCGGGCCTCGGGGGCGAGCACGACGGGGGCGCCGTCGCGGGCGACGGCCACGACGTCGGCGGGGGTGACCGGACCGGTGCCGACCACCACGGCCGCGCCGTGGTCGCCGGTGGCCCGGTCGGCGTCGTGGCTCCGGTGGTCGGTGCTGGGGTCGGTGACGGTGTCCATGGGCCCAGTCTCGGCAGCCGGCCGGGTCGCCGACAGGGCCGCCCGACCACCACTGTCTCGGATCCGAGACGAATCGGCCGGGCCCGCCGACCGGTGCCACCGCGGTGGTCTCGACCACCTGTCGACCCGACGGACGACCTGTCAACCTGACGAGACGGCGACCGGCACCGGCACCACCGGGACGGTCGGGCGCTCTGGTCGCCCCGCGCGGAGCGCCAACCGAACTGGATCGGATCCAAGTCTCACGAATTTAGGCGGTCTAGCCCGCGAGACCGCCGCGATGTGCAAAATGGATCGCGGAAGTCACATTTGAGATGTGTCTTACCCGCGTCCGGCTGAGGGAGGTCGGCGCGTCCTCCCCCTCAGCAGCAGGAGTCTCTCTATGCGTTCTCGCCTGGTCCCCGTCGCGACGGCGCTCGCCGTCGCGGCCTCGACCGCCCTCATGATGGCCCCCACCTCGACGGCGGCCCCCGCTGCCGGCGGCGACAGCTCGGCCAAGCTGACCAACACCAACTTCGCCTTCACCGCGACCGGCTACGGCACCCTGGTCGAGGGCGGCATGGTCCCGGCCGACTCCGGCACCACCGGCTTCAGCACCATCGCGTGCACCAACCAGGCCGGCAAGACCCGCGACAACTACATCGCCGAGGTCAACGTGCCCGGCCTCGGCACCATCTCCGGTGTCCGCACCGACGTGCAGACCCGCCAGCGCAAGAACAAGGTCTTCTCCCTGGCCAAGCACTCCGTCGCCGACGTCTCGATCCTCGACACCCCCCTCGGGTCGCTGTCGATCACCGGGGTCTCGGCCACCTCGCGCGTCACCTACACCAAGTCGGGCCCCGACAAGGGCTTCAAGACCGCCACCAACACCTCGGTGCTCGGCATCAAGCTCCAGCCCGCCGGCGGCCTGCCCGCGCAGACGCTGCCCCTGCCCACGCCTGACCAGCCGATCGAGATCCCCGGCCTGGCCACCATCTCGCTGGGCAAGAGCATCGAGAAGAAGAACCGCCAGGGCGCCACGGCCTACGCCAACGCCCTCTTCATCCACGTCATCCCGACCGACACCACCGTCAAGGTCGCGCGCAGCGCCGCCAAGCTCGAGCGTGGCGCAGTCTCCGGCATCTTCAACGGCAACTCCAGCCCCGTGCGCGCCGACGTCATCGGCGACCTCATCCGGGTCGGCCGCGCCGTCAACTCGATCATGCCGTGCACCGGCACCGACGGCGAGCTGAAGAAGAAGAGCGCCGCCAGCGTCAACCTGGCCGACCAGGTCGTCGTCGACGGCGCCTACAGCCAGCAGCGCGCCAACCAGGTCAAGGGCCGCGCGAGCGGCACCGAGGAGTCCGGCGTCGCCAAGATCTCCCTCGGCGGCGACGCCCTGGTCATCGAGGGCCTCCAGGCGAAGGTCAACGTGGTCCGCAAGGGCGGCAAGGTGACCAAGAACGGCTTCACGAAGTTCGTCGGCATCACTGCCGGCGGTCAGGCCCAGGAGCTCGACCAGCTGCCCGAGACCATCGAGATCCCCGGCGTCGGCCTGGTCAAGCTGGAGTTCAACCTCAAGCGCAAGACCGCCTGGGGCATGAAGGTCGTCGCGCTGCGCATCACGCTGCTCGAGGCCGGCGGCGACGACGTCGACTCGGTCGTCAACATCGGAGAGGCCAAGCTCCGCATCCAGCCGCTCGGCAGCTGACCCGCCGCGGCGGTCGCCACCGGCCCGTCGCACCACCGCCGCGCCACGCGGCACCCGTCCCCACCCGACCGGCCCGGTCCCCTCACGCAGGGGGCCGGGCCGGTCGGCGTACCGGGCCCTGCTCCGGAGGCGGACCGGGCCCTGGCCGCGGACTGGGACGCGGCGCGCGGGCGGGCCCGGCGGGGCTTGTACTGGACCGGTGACCACCCCGCCCTCGACCGCGACCCGGCCGGCGACCGAGGTCGGCGCGGCCCGCCGCTGGGCCATGCTGGCGGCCTCGACGACGGCGCAGGCGGCGGCAGGCATCACCATCCACGGGCCCGCGTTCCTCATCCCCGTGCTCGTCGCCGACGGCGGGCTCAGCCTCGCCCAGGCCGGTCTCGTCGCCGCCGCACCGACGCTCGGCGTCACCCTCACGCTGGTGGCGTGGGGGGCGCTGGCCGACGCCCGCGGCGAGCGCGCCACGCTGCTGGTCGGGCTCGTGCTCACCGCCGCGCTCGGCGGCGTCGCCATGGCCGGAGGCGGTGTCGTCGCCCTGGCGCTGGCCCTGGCCGCGGCCGGGGCGGCCGCGGCGAGCACCGCCTCGGCCAGCGGGCGGGTGGTCGTCGGGTGGTTCCCGCCGCACCGTCGCGGCCTGGCCATGGGCATCCGGCAGATGGCCCAGCCGGCCGGGGTCGGGATCGCGGCCGTCACCATCGCCGTGGTCGCCGAGACCCGCGGCGTCACGGCGGCCCTCGGGGTGCCCGTCGCTGCCGCGCTGCTGGCCGCCGCCCTGGTCGCCGCGGTCGTCGTCGACCCGCCGCGGCCCGAGCGCCGCGAGGGCAGCGCCCCCAACCCCTACCGCGAGGACGGCTTCCTGGCCCGCGTGCACGCCGTGTCGGTGCTCCTGGTCGTGCCGCAGTTCCTCGTGTGGACCTTCGCCCTCGTCTGGCTGGTGCAGGACCGCGGCTGGTCGGCGGCCGCGGCGGGCACGCTCGTCGCCGTCTCCCAGCTGCTCGGGGCGCTCGGGCGGGTGGCGGTCGGACAGCTCAGCGACGTCGTCGGGAGCCGGATCCGCCCGCTGCGCTGGGTCACGGTGGCGGCGGGGATCTCGATGGCCGCCCTCGGCCTCGCCGCCGGGCTCGACGCGGCCGTGGCCGTGCCGCTGGTGGTGCTCGCCACCGTGGTCACGGTCGCCGACAACGGCCTGGCCTTCACCGCCGTCGCCGAGCGGGCCGGGCCGTTCTGGTCGGGGCGGGCGCTGGGTGCGCAGAACACCGCGCAGTACCTCGCCGCCTCCGCCGTCCCGCCCGTCGCCGGCCTGCTCGTGGCGCAGGCGGGGTACGCCGCCGCCTTCGCCCTGGCCGCCCTCTGCCCGCTGGCCGCGGTCGCCCTCGTGCCGGTGCGCGGGGAGCGCGCCCTGCGCTGAGGCGGCGGACCGGGCCGTCGGGTCAGGGCCGGGGATCAGGGCCGGGGATCGGGGCCGGGGGACCCGGGCGGGTGAAGCCGCGGGGGTCCGGGGAGGGGCAGGGTCGAGGGTTCAACCCGAGGAGTCCCATGACCACCATCACCATCGTCGTCGTCCTGGCCGTGCTCGTGCTGGCCGCCGTCGTGGCCACCGTCGTGCTCGTCGGGCGCCGCAACGCCCGGCTCAAGGAGGTCCGCCTCGAGCAGGCCGGGCAGCTGCGCGGCCAGGCCCAGCGTCAGGGCGGCTCCATCGCCGAGGCCCGGCAGCGGGCGGAGGCCGCCGAGGAGGAGGCCCGCGTCGCGCAGATGCAGGCCGACCGCGCCCGCGAGCGCGCCGAGGCCGCCCGCCACGAGGCCACCGTCGCCGAGGCCCACCAGGAGGACGCCCTGCGCGAGGCCGACCAGCTCGACCCCGACCGCGCCGCCACGCCGGCGCCCGTGACCGGCAGCCCCACCGACCTGCCCGGCGGGCCCGAGGGCGCCACCCCCGCGGCCGGCACGGCCACCGGCGCCTCCGCGACCTCGGCGCCTTCCGCGACCTCCGCGACCGCACCGGCCTTCCCGCCGAAGCCGGAGGCCTCCGACCGGCCCGGCATGGCCCCGGTCGAGCCCGGCACCCAGCCCGCCCCCGGCCGTCGCGCCGCCCCCGTGGGCGAGACCGAGCCCGCCGCCGCCCCCGACGCCGGTCAGGGGCGACACCGCTCCCCCTGAGCCCCCGACCGCGGCGCCCGCCACAGCACCACGCGGCCGCCCGGGTCTGAGAGGCTGCCGGGGTGGACGAGCCGAGGCAGCCGACGACCGCGACCGGCGGGTCGCAGGTGCCGGCGGCGACGCGCGCGCTGCGAGTGCTGCGCTTCCTGGCGACCCAGCCCGACCCCGTGCCGCTCGAGCGGATCGCGCGGGAGGTCGGGCTGCCGCGCAGCACGGCGTACCACCTGCTCGCGGCGATGATCGCCGAGGGCTTCGTGACGCACCTGGTCGAGGAGCACCGCTACGGCCTGGGCGTCGCGGCCTTCGAGGTGGGCAGCGGCTACTCCCGCCAGGAGCCGCTGCAGCGCCTGTCGCGCCGGGCGCTCGCGGCGCTGGTCGACCGCGTCGGCCAGACCGCCCACCTCGCCGTGCTGCACGGGCGTGACGTGCTCTACGTCGTCGAGGAGCGCGCGCCGGGCCGCCCGCCGCTGGTCACCGACGTGGGCGTGCGCCTGCCCGCCCACCTGACCGCGAGCGGGCGGGCCGTGCTGGCGCGTCTGCCGGCCGCGCAGGTGCGGGCGCTCTACCCCTCGCCCGACGCCTTCGTCGACCGCCACGGCAGCGGTCCCCGCACCCTCGGCGAGCTGCGCGCGGTGCTGGTCGAGACCCGCCGGCGCGGCCACGCCACCGAGGACGGCGAGGTGACCCCGGGCATGGCCAGCACCGCCGCCGCCGTGCTCGACCACAACGGGCACCCGGTCGCCGGCCTGGCCGTCACCTACCCCGCCGGCGAGGTGTCGCCCGCCCTGGTCGCCCGCGAGGTCGGCCGCACCGCCGACCTGCTCACCCGACGCCTGGGCGGACACCCCGCAGCAGGCCCCGAGCGACCAGCGGTCGACTGACCTCGGGCCTGCCCCGGCGCCCGGGCGACCCCCTGGCCGGAGCGCGGCACCGGCCTGTCGTCGGCGCTCGACGACAGGGACCGCAGGAGGTGTGTCCACGCCGACACGACCGGATCAAGTTACCTACCGGTAGGATTCTTCTCACCCCCCGGAGGGCCTGACGGTCCTGCTCGCTCGGCCCTAGGCTCGCGGGCACGTCACGGCCGCCCCGGGACGTGCTCCGTCGAGGAAGGGCCACCCGTTCCGATGCAGATCTTCGCCATCGTCGTCTCCCTGGCGCTGACCGCCGTCGCCGTCGTGCTGACCGTGAGGGCCGTGCGCTCGATCGTCGCCACGGTGCGGATCGGGCAGCCGACCACCGGTCGCACCGACCAACCGGTCCAGCGCACGCTGACCATGGTCAAGGAGACGTTCCTGCACACCCGGATGCTCCAGTGGAGCGTCGTCGGCGTGATGCACTGGTTCGTCTACCTGGCCTTCATCGTGCTGGGCGCCGCGGTCTTCACGGCGTACTTCCAGCTCTTCGACCCCGAGTTCCAGCTCCCGGTCATCGGTCACTTCTTCCTCTACGAGTGGCTCGGCGAGATCCTCGGCGTGCTCGGCACGGTCGGCATCGTCTACCTCGCGATCTACCGCCAGAAGCACCACCCGCGCCGCGAGGGCCGCAACTCCCGCTTCTACCGCTCCACGATGTGGCAGGCCTACTTCGTCGAGGCGATGGCGCTGCTCGAGGGCTCCGCGATCCTCTTCATCCGCGGCGCGGAGTACAACCTCGGCCAGGCCCTCGGCGGCGAGGACGTGGAGAAGTACAGCCGCTTCCACTTCCCGGTCAGCTCGTTCTTCGGCGACGTGCTCTACGGCACCGACCCGGAGACGCTGGAGAACATCATCATCGTCATCGCGATGATCAAGATCGTCCTGGCCATGATCTGGCTCATCGTCATCTCGCTGAACCTCACCATGGGCGTCGCCTGGCACCGCTTCACCGCCTGGCCCAACATCTGGTTCAAGCGCGAGGGCTCCGGCCGCACCGCGCTGGGCGGGGTCAAGCCCCTCACCAGCGGCGGCAAGGTCGTCAGCCTCGAGGACCTCGAGGACCTCGACGAGGACTCCAAGCTCGGCGTCGGCGCCATCGAGGACTTCAGCTGGAAGGGCATCCTCGACTTCACCACCTGCACCGAGTGCGGCCGCTGCCAGAGCCAGTGCCCGGCCTGGAACACCGAGAAGCCCCTCTCCCCCAAGCTCCTCATCACCGCGATGCGCGACCACGCCTACGCGAAGGCGCCGTACCTCAAGGCCGCCGAGGGCGACCGCGCCGCGCTGCTGGAGAACGACAGCGCCCTGGCCCTCGAGGTCGAGCGGCCGCTGGTCGGCGACACCGGCGACGACTGGTTCTACAACCCCGACTCCGGCGCCGCCGTGATCGACCCCGACGTGCTGTGGAACTGCACCTCCTGCGGCGCCTGCGTGCAGCAGTGCCCCGTCGACATCGAGCACGTCGACCACATCATCGACATGCGCCGCCACCAGATCCTGGTGGAGTCGAACTTCCCCGCCGAGCTCAACGGCCTCTTCAAGGGGCTGGAGAACAAGGGCAACCCGTGGAACATGTCGCCCAACGCCCGCCTCGACTGGGCCAAGGGTCTCGACGTCGAGGTCAAGGTCGTCGGCGAGACCATCGAGTCGCTCGACGAGGTCGACTGGCTGTTCTGGGTCGGCTGCGCCGGCGCCTACGAGGACCGCGCGAAGAAGACCACCCGCGCCGTCGCCGAGCTGCTCGACATGGCCGGTGTCTCCTTCGGTGTGCTCGGCAACGGCGAGACCTGCACCGGTGACCCCGCCCGGCGTGCCGGCAACGAGTTCGTCTTCCAGGGCCTGGCCCAGCAGAACGCGGAGACGCTCAAGGAGTACAAGGTCAAGAAGGTCGTCTCGACCTGCGCCCACTGCTTCAACACCCTCAAGAACGAGTACAAGGAGTTCGGGGTCGAGCTCGAGGTCGTGCACCACACCCAGCTGCTCAACCGGCTGGTGCGCGAGGGGAAGCTGACCCCGGTCAAGGAGGGCGCCGGCGCGCAGAAGCGCTCCATCACCTACCACGACCCCTGCTACATCGGCCGCCACAACGGCGTCTACACGCCCCCGCGCGAGCTGCTCCAGATCCTGCCCGGCGCCGAGGTCGTCGAGATGGAGCGCAACTCCGAGCGCTCCTTCTGCTGCGGCGCTGGCGGCGCGCGCATGTGGATGGAGGAGAACATCGGCGAGCGGATCAACATGAACCGCACGAACGAGGCGGTCGAGACCGGCGCCGACCAGATCGCCGTCGGCTGCCCCTTCTGCCGCGTCATGCTCTCCGACGGCCTCACCATGAAGCAGTCGAAGGGCGAGGCCCGCGAGGAGGTCGAGGTCCTCGACGTCGCGCAGATGCTGCTGGCGTCGGTCAAGGGCGAGCAGGCCACCAAGCTGGCGCCCGGTGCGGGCGCGGCCGCCGCCGCTCCCGCGGCCGCGGCCCAGGGCGGCGGCACCACGACCCTCGAGCGCCCGGTCGAGACCAAGGCCGAGCCCGAGGCCGGCGACGAGACCATCACCGACGACACGGTGGTCGAGACCCAGGACGCCGGACCGCTGGCGAAGGCCAGCGGGGGCTCGTCGCTCTTCGACAGCCCCGAGGCCGCGGCCGCCGACGACAGCCCGGCCGGCGCGACCCAGGGCGCCTCGCTCTTCGACACCCCCGAGACCGCTGCCCCCGGCAAGTCCGTGCCGGCCGAGGCCAAGGCCGCCGAGCCGACCTCCGCGGGCGGCTCGCTCTTCGACCTCGGCGGCGACCAGCCGGCGGCGAAGGCGACCCCCGCCGAGGACGCGCCGCCGACCAGCGGCTCGACGTCGGGCGGCTCCACGTCGGGCGGCTCGCTCTTCGACCTCGGCGGCGACCAGCCCGCCGCGACGCCGGCCTCGTCGCAGGAGGCGCCCACGGAGAAGCCGGCCGACCCGCCGGCCGCCACGGCGGTCTCGTCGGGCGGATCGCTCTTCGACATCCCGGCCGACGAGCCGGCGGCGAAGCCGGCGGCGGCTCCCGAGGCGAAGGCCGACCCGGCCGCTGCCTCGCCCGCCGCGACGGAGCCGGAGCCGACTCCGTCGGCTGCTCCGACACCGAGCACCGACCTCGGCGCCGGTGGCTCGCTCTTCGACATCCCGGCCGCGGAGCCCGCCCCGGCGAAGCCGGCCGCGAGCGCCCCGGTCGAGACCCCCGAGCCCGAGCCCGCTGAGCCCGAGGCGCCGGCGGCGCAGGAGACGGCCGCTCCGGTCGAGCCGGCCGCACCGGCCGCTCCGGTCGCTCCGGTCGCCGGCCTGGGCTCGGGCGGGTCGCTCTTCGACATCGCCGCTCCCGCGCCGCGGGCCAGCGCACCGGCCGCTCCCGTCGCGTCCGAGGCGGCCACTGCGACCCCGGCCGACAGCACGAGCGAGGCCCCGGACGGCCCGAGCGAGGACGCCGCCGCCAGCAGCGCCCCCGCGGAGGAGCCGGCACCGGTCGCCCCGGCGGCCCCGGCCGCCTCGGTCACCCCGCGGGCCGGGATCCCGGAGGGCGGCTCGCTCTTCGACATCGAGGCTCCCGAGCCCGTCGCGGCCCCGCAGCCGCCGACGGCCCGGAGCGCGGCCGGCACGGCGTCCGAGGACACCTCCGCGGACACCACCGGGAGCACGGTGGCCGACGAGGCCCCGGCCGCGACGCCGGTCGCGGAGGACACCTCCGCGGAGGACACCTCCGCGGGGGCGGCCCTGAGCGTGGCGGCCACGCAGGCCGCCGCCACCGACGACGCCCCGGCCCAGCCGGAGGCCGAGGCCATCGTGGCCGAGACCGACGACGCGACGGACGACGCCGAGGAGCAGGCCGAGCAGGCCCTGGCCAACGCCGAGGACGACGCGGCGCAGGACGAGCCCGCCCAGCCCGAGGGCGAGAAGGCCCAGGACGCGGATCCCGAGGACGAGAAGCCGAAGGCGGCGAGCAACGGCGCGGCCCACACCCCCCGCACCGACGCCGACATCTCCGGCTCGAGCTCGCTCTTCGACCTCTGAGTCACCCGCGGCGAGCGCCGCACCCCCGTGGCCCGCACCGACCCGTCGGTGCGGGCCACGTGCGTTCCGGGCCCGGACACGCCGGCCCAGGGGACGGGGGCACGACGGCGACGTCCGAGGGCAACCATCCGTGCTCCGGAGGCGTCCCAGCGGCGATGACGACCTCGCGCCCCTCCGCCCACACCGCCGGCGTGGCCCGCGCCGCCCGCGCCGGCCGCACCGCCGCCCTCGCCGTACTGATCCCCGCCTCCCTGAGCCCCCTCCTGCTGATCCTGGTGGCCCTCGTGCGCGGACGCCTATCCTGACCCGCTGACCGCGCACCGGGCTCGGAGCCGGGGCCGCGGCCGGGTCGGGGGCGGACGTCATGCGAAGGGTGGATGCGCATCCACTCCTCGCATGACGCTCTCCTCCGGCGGGTGGGAGCGCCCACCCGCCCCGCCCCGGCCGCCCGGCCCGCTCAAACCGCGCAATTGCGCGACTGAGCACCACCCCGCCCACACGATTGCGCGATCCACGCACCCGACAGTCCCGACCGACAGTCCCGACCGCGCAAAGCCGCCAGCAGGCGAGTCGAGGCGACCGCGCTGATCGCGAGCACGCCCCGGACACCGACCACCGCCCACACCGCGCAATTGCGCGGTAGCGACAGCCAGCCAGCACCCACCACCCGGCGCAGGACGCACCCCGGCGCAGCACCCGACACCCCCAGACGCACCCAGACGCACCGCGGCCCGCGCCGACCGAGGTCGACGCGGGCCGCGGGAGGGGCCGGGCGGGGCGGGTCAGCCCTGCGGGTCCTCGGGGACCACGACGGGGCGCAGACGCGCCCACGCCAGGAAGACCGCACCGACGACGAGCATCGCGATGCCCGCCCACAGGTTGGCGTTCCAGCCACCTGTCTTCTCGGTCTCGGGGTCTCCGAAGATCCCCATGAACGTGAGGATGACGCCGTAGATGCCGATGAGGGCACCGATGATGTTGCGGATGTCGAAGGCACCCGCGGTGTGCTGGCTCCGGGCCATGACGATCTCCGATCAGGTGGGGGTCAGAAGACCACGTTGAGGACGACGACGAGGGCGAGCGCGAGGCCGGCGAGCGGCATGGTGCGCTGGTACCACGGGTGCGAGGCCTCGTCGGGGTCGACGAGGTCCTCGCGGGGGGTCTCGGAGTAGACGAGGCCCTTGAGCTCGGCGTAGGGCTTCGGCTTGGTCATCGAGGTGACGACCACGCTGACCACGATGTCGACCACGAACGCGGCACCGGCGGCCACGAAGGACGCACCCTGGCCGGCGAGCGGGATGGCGCCGAGGCTGAGCGAGCCGAAGGCGTCCTCCGACAGGAAGGCGACGGCGACCGCCGAGAGCGTGCCCGCGACCAGGCCGGTCCAGCCGGCCGTGGGCGTCATCCGCTTCCAGAACATGCCGAGGATGAAGGTGGCGAAGAGCGGGGCGTTGAAGAAGCCGAAGAGCGTCTGCAGGTAGTTCATGATGTTGGAGAAGTTCGACGCCAGCTGCGCGGTGAAGATCGCGATCGCCGTGGCGGCGACCGTGGCCCAGCGGCCCACCGCGAGGTAGTAGTCGTCGGAGCGGTCCTTGACGACGTAGCGCTCCCACAGGTCGAAGCTGAGCACGGTGTTGAAGGCCGAGATGTTGGCCGCCATGCCGGCCATGAAGGCCGCCAGCAGGCCGGCGATGGCCACGCCGAGCAGCCCGTTGGGCAGCACGTCGCGCATCAGCAGGATCAGCGAGTCGTTGTACTTCACCGTGCCGTCGGCTCCGCCCGCCACCGTCTCGCCGGCCTTGGTGCGCGCGATGTCGGAGACGAGGACGGCCGCGATCATGCCGGGCAGGATCGTGATGAAGGGGATGAGGATCTTGGGGAAGGCGCCGATGATCGGGGTCTTGCGCGCCGCCGAGATCGAGTTGGTGGCCATCGCGCGCTGGACCTCGACGAAGTTGGTCGTCCAGTAGCCGAAGGACAGCACGAAGCCGAGACCGAAGACGATACCGATCACCGAGAGCAGCTCGGAGTCGAAGCCGGTCAGCGCGGTGCCGGGCCAGGAGTTCAGCTGCTCGGCGGCCGAGGGGCCGTCGGGGTTGCTGCTCGCGGCCTCGGTGATGCCGGCCTTGAGACCGTCCCAGCCGCCCACGCGGTTGAGCCCGATCAGGGTCAGCGGCAGCAGTGCCGCGACGATGACGAAGAACTGGAGCACCTCGTTGTAGATGGCCGCGCTCAGCCCGCCCAGGGTGATGTAGGAGAGCACGATGACCGCGGCGACGACCAGGGCGAGGGTGAGGTTCCACCCCAGCAGGGCCTGGATGATGCTGCCGAGCAGGTAGAGGTTGATGCCGGCGATGAGCAGCTGCGCCACGGCGAAGGAGATCGCGTTGACCAGGTGGGCGCCGGTGCCGAAGCGGCGCAGCATGAACTCGGGGACCGAGCGCACCTTCGAGCCGTAGTAGAACGGCATCATCACGACGCCGAGGAACAGCATGGCGGGGATGGCGCCGACCCAGAAGTAGTGCACCGCCGGCAGGCCGAACTCGGCACCGTTGGCCGACATGCCCATGATCTCGACCGCGCCGAGGTTGGCGGAGATGAAGGCCAGGCCGGTCACCCAGGCGGGCAGCGAGCGGCCCGAGAGGAAGAAGTCCACCGAGTCGGAGACGTTGCGGCGGGCCACGACGCCGATCCCGAGCACGAAGGCGAAGTAGATGGCGATGAGCAGGTAGTCGACGAAGTGGGCTGAGATCAGCGTGTCGCCGGCCATCGCCGTGGGGGCGGAGATCGACATGCAGCGTCCTTTCGGGGATGAGCAAACCTGCTGAACATACGCCCGCCCGTGCCGACCAGCGCCACCCCCTCGGGTGACGGCGTCAACCATCAGCGCCACGACGACGTCATCTGATGTCGCCTTGCCCTTGTGGTGACGTCACAGTGATGTCATGGTGGTGCACATGGACCTGACCCCGTACATCGACAGCCTCCGCCGCGACCTCCTCGCCGCGGCCGACGCCTCGGGCGAGGAGGCCCGTGCACTGGCCCAGCGGCTGGGCCACGCGCTCGACCCGGCCGCGCGGCTCGCGCTCATGGAGGCCATCTCCCACGCGGCGGCCCAGATCACGGCCGAGATGCCGGTCGGCGGCGTCGACGTACGCCTCGACGGGCGGGAGCTGGCCTTCGTCGTCGACGTCACGCCCCCCGCGCCGCTGCTGCCACCGGCCCCACCCGCACCCCCGGCGCCGCCGGCACTACCCGCCGAGGACCTCGACGACGCGGCGGTCTCGCGGGTCACGCTGCGGCTGCCGGAGCCGGTCAAGGCGCGCGCGGAGGAGCTCGCCGCCGAGGCCGGGCAGTCGCTCAACACCTGGCTCGTCCACGCCGTACGACGAGCCACGCAGCAGCCCTCCGAGCCGCTCGACCTCACCAGCACCGCCCACCCCGGCGCCCAGCCGGGCCCCGGGGGCGGGCCGGTCTTCACCCGCCGGCCCGGCAGCCGCCGGCTCACCGGCTGGGTCTGACCCGCACGCCCACGACGCCGCGCGTCGACGGCCCCCGAGACGCACGACGCCCCACCCCCGCCACTCGGACGACCGGCGGACCGCCGACCCCGCGCCCACCGAGGCGTACGTCATGCGACCCGTGGATGCGCATCCACCTTCCGCATGACGTCCACCGCCCCACCCCGCGCACCGACCCACCCCGCACCCCGACCCACCCGGTACACCGACCTGCACCCCGACCACCCAGGAGCAGCCATGAGCAGCACCCGCGAGCACCGCCTCGCCGTCGACGGACCGGTCGACCTCGTCGTCCGCAACCCCCGCGGCGTCGTCAACGTCACCGCGACACCCGCAGCCGCCGGCGGCGTCGCCGAGCCGGTCACCGTCTCGGTCACGGGCCCCGCCCCCGACACCGTCGACGTCCGCTCCGAGGACGGTCGGGTCGAGGTCGCGGCACCCACCGGGCGCAGCGCCGAGGGCCACTACCACCTCACGATCCGCGTGCCGGCCGGCTCCCGCCTGACCGCGCGGCTCGGCTCCAGCGAGCTGAGCGCCGTCGGCCCCCTCGCCACTGCGACCGTCCAGGGCGCCTCGGGCGACGTGACCGTCGAGGACCTCGCCGGGCCCTCCCGCGTCGAGACCGGCTCCGGCGACGTCCGGCTCTCGCGCTGCGCCGACGTCACCGTGCAGTCGGGATCCGGGGACGTGGACCTCGGACGGGTCGACGGCGCGGCCCAGGTCTCCACCGGGTCGGGCGACGTCACCGTCGAGGCCTGCACCCGCGAGCTCGTCGTGAAGACCGGCTCGGGCGACCTCCACGTCCACAGCCTCCAGGGCGCACTCTCCTTCAGCACCGCCAGCGGCGACCTGGCCGTCGACCGGGCCGAGCACGGCTCGATCTCCGCGCGCAGCGCCTCGGGCGACGTGCACGTCGGCGTGCCCGCCGGCCTCCCCACCTGGACCGACGTCGGCTCCGTCAGCGGCGAGGTCGCCTCCGAGCTCGAGGCGGTCGGCGAGCCCGCCCCGGGCCAGGACCACCTGCTCGTGCGCGCCACCACGGTCTCGGGCGACGTCCGCCTCTCACGGCGCTGAGCCCGGACCCGACGCCCACACGACACCGCCCGCCGAGCGCTTGACCCTGCCCCTGCGTCAGCCGCGAGCGTGGCACGAGCCGACCCTCACCAGCCGACCCTGACCACCCGACCTCACCAACCCACGCGACCAGCCGACCCTGAACAACCCACCCGACCAGCCCACCAGACCAGCCGGCCCGACCCCGCCGTTCCGAGCCGACCCATCCGGCACGTCCCAGCGACCGAAGGACCCACCATGAGCTACCCGCCCAGCATCCACCGCGACGACGCCCGCCAGGTCGTGGCCGACCGCGTCGCCCGTGCCAACGAGCGCCACCTGCCCACCGTGCCGCGCCGCCGCCGACTCGCCCGCGGCCTGCGCCGCGTCGCCGACGCCCTCGACGCCTGACCGTCCACCGAAGGCCCCCCAGGAAGCCCACCGGACGCACGTCCGGCGCACGCCCCCAGGCCCACGCACGACCCGACCCCGTGGCCCGATCGACCCGGGCCGGCACCGGGCGGGTCAGGACCGCATCGCGACGCCCTCGCGCCAGTAGCCCATGAAGGCCACCTGGCGGCGGTCCATGCCGAGGTCGCGCACCATCACACGGCGCAGCCCGGTGACGACCTTCGACTCCCCCGCGATCCAGGCGTAGACCGTCTGGCGGTCGGCGGCCGCCCGCTCCGAGCGACTCGCCCCGCCCCCGCCGTCCTCGGCGACGACCTCGCCGGAGGAGGAGTACGTCGGGGTCTCCCACAGGTCGGGGTCGACCTCGTCGACCTCCACCTGCCCGATCGGCACCACGGGCGACTCCAGGCAGGCCAGCACCTCACGCTGCAGCGCCACCCCGCGGGGCGCGCCGTCGCGGGGAAGCCAGGTCAGCTGGACGCCGGCCGGGCGCGGCAGGTCCTGCACGTCGGCGGCGCAGGGCACCTCGACGAAGGCGTGGCCCTCGGCGTCGGCGTCGAGGCCCGCGAGGATGCCCGCGACGGCCGGCACGGCGGTCTCGTCGCCGACGAGGAGCACGCGGGCGCCCGGCGTGGGGGCGAACTCGATGCCGCCGTAGGCCACGCCACGGCGCGGGGCGAGCACGACGGCCCGGTCGCCGACCCGGGCGCGCGAGGCCCAGCGGGCGCCGGGGCCGAGCGGGTGCTCGCCGTCGGGGCCCTCGTCGTGGAGCACGACGTCGACGACCAGGCGGGTGTCCTCGCCCTCGCCGACGATGTCGCGGATGGTGTAGGTGCGCATGTGGCCGCGCTCGGCCTGCGGCAGGGCCTGCCAGGCGGCGTACCAGCCGCTGTCGGCGGCCTCGAAGGACGGCAGCGGCCCGTCGCCGTCGGGCAGGACGAGCTTGAAGCGCTGGTCGAGCAGCGGGCCGTCGACGCCGAGGTCGGCCAGCGCAGGTGCGCCGAGCTCGAGGCGCACGAAGCTGGGCGAGAGCCGCTCGACACGGCGCACGGTCACCGTCTCCAGCAGCATCGGCAGCGCCGCGCGCGCGGTGGAGGTGGCTGTGGCCATGGGGTACTCCCGGAGCGGTCGATATGAGGTAAGGCAAACCTTACCTGACGCCGCGACGGGCTGCCCCGACCGTCCTGCCCCGACGGTCCTGCCCCGACCGTCCTGCTCGGGGCGACCGGGGCCGCGGCCGCTCAGATCGAGGTGCGGTGGAAGCCCTGGAAGGAGCGCGACGGCGTCGGGCCGCGCTGGCCCTGGTAGCGCGAGCCGTACCTCTCCGAGCCGTAGGGGTGCTCGGAGGGCGAGGAGAGCCGGAAGAAGCAGAACTGCCCGATCTTCATGCCGGGATAGAGCTTGATCGGCAGCGTCGCCACGTTGGCCAGCTCCAGCGTGACGTGGCCGGAGAAGCCGGGGTCGACGAAACCCGCGGTGGCGTGGGTCAGCAGCCCGAGGCGCCCCAGCGAGGACTTGCCCTCCACGCGCGCCGCGATGTCGTCGGGCAGCGTCACGACCTCGTACGTCGACCCCAGCACGAACTCGCCCGGGTGCAGGATGAACGCCTCGTCCCCCTCGGGCTCGACGATCCGGGTGAGGTCGGACTGGTCGGCCGCGGGGTCGATGTGGGGGTACTTGTGGTTCTCGAAGACGCGGAAGTACCGGTCGAGGCGCACGTCGATGCTCGACGGCTGGAGCATCTGCGGCTCCCACGGGTCGAGGGCCACACGGCCGCCGTCGATCTCGGCCAGGATGTCGCGGTCGCTGAGCAGCACGCGCCTCAACCTACCGGCCCCGCGCCGGCGGCACCCTGACGTCCGGGGCTCGGCCCGCTCCCGCATCATGGATCGGTGACCTACCAGCGCTACGTCGCCCTGGGCGACTCCTTCACCGAGGGCGTCGGCGACCCCGACCCCGACCGCCCCAACGGCCTGCGGGGCTGGGCCGACCGCGTCGCCGAGGTCCTCGGCGCCGCGTCGCCCGACTTCGGCTACGCCAACCTCGCCATCCGCGGCCGCAAGCTCGACGGGATCCTCGCCGAGCAGCTCGAGCCGGCGCTGGCCCTCGAGCCCGACCTGGTCACGATCTACGCCGGCGCCAACGACATCCTGCGCCCCTCGGTCGACCTCGACGCCCTCGCCGAGCGCTACGACGCCGCGCTCGGCCGCCTCGCCGCCACCGGCGCGCGGCTGCTGGTGTGGACCGCCTTCGACCCGGGCGGCTCGGCGATCTACCGCCCGGTGCGCCCCCGCTTCGCGCTCTACAACGAGCTGGTGCGCGAGGCCGCCGACCGCCACGGCGCCACCATCGTCGACTTCTGGCGCCTCAAGGAGTACCGCGACTGGCGGCTGTGGGACGAGGACCGCATGCACATGGGCCCTGCCGGCCACCAGCGGATGGCGATCGAGGTGCTCGACACCCTCGGTGTCGCGCACGACCTGGCCGCGCTGCCCCTGCGCGAGGCCGCGCCGACGACGCGACGCGAGCAGGCCGCCGCGCACGCGACGTGGCTGCGCGAGAGCGCCGTACCGTGGGTGCACCGACGGCTCACCGGACGCTCCTCCGGAGACGGCCTCTCGCCCAAGCACCCGACCCTGACCCGCGACCTGACCGCCCGGTCCGCACCCTCCTCTGCACCCTCCGGGGCGTGATCGTCTAGCATGACGCCGTCGCCGGGGCCGCCCCTCGGTGATGTTGCGGATGTAGCTCAGTTGGTAGAGCGCGACCTTCCCAAGGTCGATGTCGCGAGTTCGAGTCTCGTCATCCGCTCCACACACCGGCAGGCCGGCCCCCACCCGGGCCGCCTGCCGGTTCCCGCTCCAGCCGCGCCGTCCCCCGCCGGCACCCTCTCCGGGTCGGTCGGCCCCCGGCAGCGCCGACGTCGGCCCCGGCGACCCAGGCGACCCAGGCGACCCAGGCGACGGGGGGCTTTAAACGGGCCGACACCGGGAGCACAGTGGTGCCTGTCACAGAAATTTGACGGTCTCGCGACGCGGTCCGACCGCGGCGCGGTCCCCGCTCGGACGGCGCTGTCCCCCCGGAGCCGTCCGAGCGGGGCACACCCCTCACCACCGGGCCCCTAGCCTCACGACGTGAGGATCGAAGCCACGGCGGGACCACCCGGCGGACCAGCGCAGGAGTGCTACGTCCGCCAGGGCACCGACTACCTCTCGATGGTCACCGACATCATGGCCGCCATCCCGCCCGGCTGGGACCTCATCGCCATCACGACCGGGCCCGATCGCCCTGCCGGCTCCCCGGCCGCACCACGACCACTCGACCGGTCGAAGCGCCGACCCCCGCCCCCGCCCCGGGGCTCCTAGCGTCGCGGCTGCCACCCGACCCGGCTCCCGGTCCCCGCTCCGGCCGCCACCCGCTCCTCCCGCGACCGGCAGGCGCCCCCGGGCAGGAGTACGGTGGGGAGCATCACCCGCGACGCCGGGCCCGTCGGGTCCGCCGAGACGCAGGTGCGGAAGGTGGACGTCATGACGACGTCACCGCACGCCCCGTCCCCCGCTGCCCCGGTCGCCTCCGCGCCGCGCGGCACCGCCGTCGCCAGCCAGCCGCTGCGCCTGAGCATCGCCGAGGATCCCCACGGTCCCGTCGACGGTGCGTGGTGGCCACGCTCGCGCGACCTGGTCACCGAGGTCGCCGACCTCGTCGACCACTTCCCCGTCGAGGTCGGGCGCCTCGACCGGCTGCTGTTCTCCCGCCCCGACTGGGACGACCCGGAGGGCGTCGCCACCCCGCGCCGGGTCCGCGCGGCCCGCGGCATGGTCAAGACCGGCTCCTTCCCCAGCGACGACACCCACCTCGTGGTGGCCAAGCTGTCCTCGGGGCGACGGGTCCGTCTCGTCGTCGTGCCGCCCGGCACCTCGGAGTCCGAGGCCCGCGCCGTCATGACCGCTGCGGGCGGCCCCGACAACCACCGGACCGCCCGTGAGCTGCTGGGCCTCGACACCGACCGGCCCGACGACCTCGGCCACCACGCCTGGGACGACGACAGCGCCGGCGCCACCCCCTGACCTGGCCCGGGCTCCCCCGGGACCTGGGCCCGCCCGGGTCGCGCACCGGCGCGGCCTAGGCTCGCCGGGTGGAGTTCACCGGTTTCCCCGTCGCAGCGCTCGACTTCTACGACGACCTCGAGGTCGACAACACCAAGTCGTTCTGGGAGAAGCACCGCGGGGTCTACGAGGAGTCGGTGAAGGCCCCCTTCACCGCGCTCGCCGAGGTGCTGGCCCCGGAGTTCGGGGCCGTGAAGATCTTCCGGCCCTACCGCGACGTGCGCTTCGCCAAGGACAAGACGCCCTACAAGACCCACCAGGGCGCCTTCGCCGCCGCGGGCCCGTCGACCGGGTGGTACGTCGAGCTCTCCCCGCGCGGCCTGCGCACCGGCGCCGGCTTCTACGAGGCCTCGGGGGGTCGGCTCCAGGCCTTCCGCGCCGCCGTCGCCCACGACCTCTACGGCGCGGAGCTCGAGTCGCTCCTCGCCACGCTGGTCGGCGAGGGCTTCGAGGTGGGCGGCGACCGGCTCAAGACCTCGCCGCGCGGCTACGACGCCGACCACCCGCGCATCGACCTGCTGCGCCACCGCTCGCTGACCGTCGGGCGGTCCCACGGCTTCGAGCCGGTCATCCACACCCCCGCCGCCCTCGACCTCGTGCGCGACGACTGGCGCACCCTGCGCCCCCTCGTCGACTGGGCCCGGCGCCACTGCCAGGACTGACTCCGCCCGTCCCGGCCCCGCGCCGGCCGTCCTACTGACCGTTGCGACCACTGGCCGACCGTTGTGACGCCCTGCCAGTGGTCGCAACGGTCGGTAGGACGCGGGCGGGGGCGTCGGCCGGCGGCCCCCGCGACGGTCCGCACCGAGCCGCCCACCGGTCGTGGCCGGGAGTTCACCGGCCGGCCGCCCGCCGCTGCCACCGTGCGGGCCATGGCCAAGCGCAGGATCTACCTCCACATCGGTCTCCCCGGCGCCGGCGGCGCCTTCCTCCCCGCGGCGCTCGCCCACCACGCCTCGGCGCTCTCCGCCGCGGGCGTGCACGTGCCGACCCGCGTCGGCGACGAGGTGCTGCGGGCCGCCGTCGAGCTGCGGCGCGACCACAAGCAGCACGGCTACCGCCGCCGCGAGGTCGAGGGCACGTGGGCGGCCATGTGCCACCGTGCCCGGAAGGCCTGCGCGAAGGGCGAGAGCGTCGTGCTGGCCGAGGAGCACCTCGCCGGCGCCGACACCGACCAGATCGCCCTGCTCCTCGACGCGCTGAGCGGGTGGGAGGTGCACGTCGTGGCCGTCGTCGCCGACCCCGCCTCCCAGCTGGTGGGCGCCTGGGCCGACACGATCCGCGCCGGGGCCACCCGCTCGCTGCGCCGCTGGACCCGTCGGGTGCTCGACCCCGCCCGCGAGGCGCCCGAGGCCGTCGCCTTCTGGGACGAGCACGACCTCGAGGGCGTGCTGCACCGGTGGTCCGCCGCGCTGCGCCGCCCCGACCGGATGCACGTGGTCGTCGCACCCCGCGCCGACGACGCCAGCGGCGCCTCCGTCTCCCGCCGCGACTGCGCCGCCTCGGTGTGGGCCGACCTCGGTCGCGTGGTCAGCTTCGACGCCGCCGCGCTCCCGCTCACCGAGGTCGACACCGACCGCGGCGCCGGGCTCGACGCGACCGGCCTGGCCGTGCTGCGCGGGGTCAACCGGGCCGTCGACGGCCGCGTGGCCCCCGGCGCGCAGCGACGCGTGGTGTCGGACCACCTGGCCCGCCGCGAGGAGGAGGCCTCGGGCCCGGAGCTCCCGACGCTCCCCGCCGAGCTCCACGGCGAGCTGCGCGACCTCGCCGAGCGCTGGGCCAAGGCGGTGGCCGACGCCGGCTGGCTGCTGTACGGCGATGCCGCCGACCTCGTGCCGGCGCTGCCGACCCGCGCGGTCGACCCCGACGAGGTCGGCCCCGGCGCGCGGCTGGCCTCGGTGACCGACTCGGTCGCCGACCTGCTGGTCGAGGTGGCCCGCCTGCGCGAGGAGAACGACGCCCTCGCCCGTCGTACCGCGAAGCTCGAGCGCAAGCGCACCAAGCTCAAGTCCCGGCTGGCCGCCGCCACCGCAGCCGGCCCAGCCGGCTCACCCGGCCCAGCCGACTCAGCCGACGGGGGCTGACGGACCGGGGCCCGAGCCCGCACGACCAGCGGCCGCGGGCAGGTCGCCGCAGGTCAGTGCGGCTGCCAGGCGTCCTCGTCGGAGGTCCGCTCGGTGACGGTGCTGGGCAGCTCGCGGTCGGCGAGCTGCTGGATGGAGACCTGCTCGAAGACGTCGCGCAGGGCGCGGCGGGCGGCGATCCAGACGTGCTGCAGCTCCCCGGCGGCCTCGTTGTAGGTCACGGCCTCCGGGCGCAGGCCGTAGACCGAGACCAGCGGGCCGTCGACGGCCCGGATGACGTCGGCCACCGACACGTCGCCCGCGGCGCGCCCCATGCGCCAGCCGCCGGACTGACCGCGCTGCGACATCACGATGCCGGCGCGGCGCAGGTCGGCGAGGATCGCCTGCAGGAAGCCGTGGGGGATCTCCTGGAGCCGGCCGAGCTCCTCGGCGCTGACCGCGCGACCGTCGGCGCGCGAGGCCATCTCGATGAGGGCCCGCAGGGCGTAGTCGGACTTGGCGGAGACGCGCATGGGGCCAGTCTGTCAGATGAGTCGACCCCTCCAGTCGACCTTGGCGACTCACGCGACTCAGTAGCCCTGACCCAGCCCGCGTGCGGCCCTCACCGCCACCGTGCCGACCCCGCGCCGGTCAGTGCGCCCGCTGCGCCCGGCGTACGTCGGGCACGTCGAGCCGCACCCCCTCACGCGCGAACTGCTCCAGGCGCACCGCCCAGGCGACCCACAGCACCCACAGCACCACCACGAGGGCGGCGAGCAGCCCCGTGGTGACGGGGTCGGCGTCGCGCAGGCCGGCGAGGGTGGTGACGTTGGTGAGCACGATGACGCCGCCGGCGACGACGCCCAGCACCCGCGCGGGCAGGTGCCGCACGACGAGGGCGGCCACCGGGGCGGCCACGGCCCCGCCGATCATGAGCGCGAGCACGACCGCACCGTCGATGCCGGCCCGGCCGAGGCCGAGGAGGAAGCCCAGCGAGCCGCCCACCGCCACCACGAACTCGGCGGTGTCGACGGAGCCGACGACCTTGCGCGGCTCGAGGCGGCCCGAGGAGAGCAGCGTGCTGGTGCCGACGGGGCCCCAGCCGCCCCCGCCGACGGCGTCGAGGGCGCCGGCCACCAGGCCGACGGGCGCGAGGATCGCGGCCCGCGGGGGCGGGCCGGGCCGCGGGGTGCGGGTGCCCTGGGCGAGGAAGCGCAGCGTGACCCAGCAGCCCAGCACGAGCAGCACGACGGCGACGACCGGCACCGCCACGTCGGCGTCGAGGCCCACCAGGAAGGTGGCGCCCGCGAAGGCGCCCACGAAGCCGGGCACGGCGAGGATGCCGACCGTGCGCCAGTCGGTGTTGCCCAGCGCGTGGTGGGCGGCGCCGGAGACCAGCGTCGTGCCGATCTCGGAGAGGTGGATCGCCGCCGAGGCGGCGGCCGGGCCCGTGCCGGCGGCCAGCAGCAGCGTGGCCGAGGTGACGCCGTAGCCCATGCCGACCGAGCCGTCGACCAACTGCGCGGCCAGTCCGACCAGGGCGAGCACGACCAGCCTGCGCACCGCGTCCCCCTCCGGTCGGCGTCGGTCGGGGCGCGCACGCGGCACCGACCGACAAATTCGATCAAGACAGTCGACTTTAGCGCGCGGGGGCGCGCCCCACCACCGGCTCCCGCGGACGCACCCGCGGGCCATCGCGACCCCGACCGTTCGCTTGCGCGGGCGAGCGGCCGCTCCTACCATGATGTTACCGACCAGTAAACCGACGGGTAACCGACGTCACCACCGGTCCCCCGCACCACCACCGGCACCACCGCCGGCAGCACCCCCACCGGCCCGCCCACCGGCGACCGAACCCCAGCGACGAACCAGAAGGTGTGGATCAGTGAGCCACTACAAGAGCAACCTGCGCGACATCGAGTTCAACCTCTTCGAGGTGCTCGGACGCGACGAGATCCTCGGCACCGGCCCCTTCGCGGAGGTCGACGGCGACACGGCCCGCGAGATCCTCGCCGAGGTCGACCGCCTCTCCCGCGAGGAGCTGGCCGCGTCCTACGAGGACAGCGACCGCAACCCGCCGGTCTTCGACCCGGCCACCAACACCGCGCCGATCCCCGCGTCGTTCAAGAAGAGCTACCAGGCCTGGATGGACTCCGAGTACTGGCGCCTGCAGATCTCCGAGGAGCTCGGCGGCACCCCGGCCCCCTCCTCGCTGGTGTGGGCCCTCGGCGAGCTGGTGCTCGGCGCCAACGCCCCCGTGTGGATGTACGGCGCGGGCGCCCCCTTCGCCGGCGTGGTCCACCGCAACGGCAACGAGCGCGACAAGCGCATCGCCGAGATCATGGTCGAGCGCCAGTGGGGCGCCACCATGGTGCTCACCGAGCCCGACGCCGGCTCCGACGTCGGCGCGGGCCGCGCCAAGGCCACGCCCAACGAGGACGGCTCCTGGAACATCGAGGGCGTCAAGCGCTTCATCACCTCGGCCGAGCACGACATGAGCGAGAACATCATGCACCTCGTGCTCGCCCGCCCCGTGGGCGTCGAGGGCGTCGGCGGCCCCGGCACCAAGGGCCTCTCGCTCTTCCTGCTCCCCCAGCACCACTTCGACCACCAGACCGGCGAGCTCACCGGCGAGCGCAACGGCGTCTACGTCACCAACGTCGAGCACAAGATGGGCATCAAGGTCTCCAACACCTGCGAGGTCACCTTCGGCGACTCCTCCGTCGGCGGCGGCGAGCCGGCCAAGGGCTGGCTGCTCGGCGAGGTGCACAACGGCATCGCGCAGATGTTCCAGGTCATCGAGAACGCCCGCATGATGGTGGGCACGAAGGCCATCGCGACGCTGTCGACCGGCTACCTCAACGCCCTCGACTACGCCAAGACCCGCCAGCAGGGCGCCGACCTGACCCAGTCGGGCGACAAGACCGCCCCGCGCGTCACCATCACCCACCACCCCGACGTGCGCCGCTCGCTGATGGTGCAGAAGTCCTTCTCCGAGGCCATGCGCGCCCTGGTGCTCTACACCGCCTCCTACCAGGACCAGGTGATGCTCGCCGAGCACGCCGGCACGACCGACACCGACGAGGTCAAGCTCGCCGCCGCGGTCAACGACCTGCTCCTGCCGATCGTCAAGGGCTACGGCTCGGAGCGCTCGTGGGTGCTGCTGGGCACCGAGTCGCTGCAGACCTTCGGCGGCTCCGGCTTCCTGCAGGAGTACCCCATCGAGCAGTACGTCCGCGACGCCAAGATCGACACCCTCTACGAGGGCACGACCGCGATCCAGGGCCAGGACTTCTTCTTCCGCAAGATCGTCAAGGACCAGGGCCGGGCGCTGGGCCACCTCGCCGGCCAGGTCCAGGCCTTCCTCGACGCCGAGGGCGGCAACGGCCGGCTGAAGAACGAGCGCGCGCTGCTCGCGACCGCGCTCGAGGACACCAACGCCATGGTCGGGCACATGATCAACGACCTGATGTCGGCCCAGGACGAGATCCGCAACATCTACAAGGTCGGCCTCAACACCAGCCGGCTGCTGATGGCCCTGGGCGACGTGGTCTGCGGCTGGCTGCTGCTGCGCCAGGCCGAGGTCGCGCTGGAGAAGCTCGGCGGCGAGCCGAGCGCCAAGGACAAGGCGTTCTACGAGGGCAAGGTCGCCGCCGCGCAGTTCTTCGCGCAGTACAACCTGCCCAAGATCAGCGCCGAGCGCGCCATCGCCGAGGCCACCGGCCTCGACCTGATGGACCTCGACGAGGCGTCGTTCTGACCCACCGGCCGATCGCCGGCTGACTCCCGGCAGGCCCCCAGCCCGGGGCCCTGCCACCCCGCACCACCACCGACCCGCCCGGTCCTCCGGGCGGGTCGGTGTGCGTTCCGGCCCCCCGTCGGGGGGACCCGTGGTCCCCCGCGGCCCCGTAGGATCGGGGCACGCCTCTCGCTCCTCGGACCCGGAAGGGCCCCGCTTGCTGCTCCTCGTGACCGCCCACCTCCTGGTGGCGGCGCTGTGCCCCGTCCTCGTCCGCACCCTCGGCCTCCGGGCCTTCTGGCTGGTCGCCACCGTGCCCGCGGCCACCACCGTGTGGGCCCTGACGCAGACCTCACGCGTCGCCGACGGTCGTGCGCGCGTCGAGGTCACCGGGTGGGTGCCCTCGCTGGGGCTCGACCTCGCCTTCCGCATGGGCGCCCTGCAGTGGCTGCTGGTGCTGGTGGTCGCCGGGATCGGGGCGGTCGTGCTGGCCTACTGCCGGTGGTACTTCTCCCCCGACTCGCGCGACCTGGGCCGCTTCGCCGGCGTGCTGGTCGCCTTCGTGGGCGCGATGCTCGGGCTGGTCCTGGCCGACGACCTGCTGCTGGTCTACGTCTTCTGGGAGCTGACCACGGTCTTGTCCTTCGTGCTCATCGGCCACGACCCCACCCAGCGCGCCCACCGCCAGTCGGCGCTCCAGGCCCTGCTCGTCACGACCTTCGGCGGCCTGGCCATGCTGGTCGGGATGCTGCTGCTCGGTCACGCCGCCGGCACCTTCCGCATCAGCGAGATCCTGGCCGACCCGCCCACCGGCACCGCGGTGGCCGTGGCCGTGCTCCTGGTGCTCGTGGGCGCCGCGACCAAGTCGGCCCTGCTGCCCTTCCACTTCTGGCTCCCGGGCGCGATGGTCGCCCCGACCCCGGTGAGCGCCTACCTCCACGCCGCCTCGATGGTGAAGGCCGGCGTCTACCTCGTGGCCCTGCTCGCCCCCGCCTTCGCGGCCTCCGCCGGCTGGCGTCCGGCGCTGCTGGTGCTGGGGGTGGCCACCATGCTGCTCGGCGGCTGGCGCGCGCTGCGCCAGATCGACGTCAAGCTGCTGCTGGCCTACGGCACGGTCAGCCAGCTGGGCTTCCTGCTCGTCGTGCTCGGCCTCGGCACGCGCAGCGCCACCCTGGCCGGCCTCGGGCTGCTGCTGGCCCACGCCCTCTTCAAGGCCGCGCTCTTCCTCGTCGTCGGCGTCATCGACCGCTCCACCGGCACCCGCGACATGCACGAGCTCTCCGGCCTCGGCCGGCGCCTTCCTGTGCTGGCGGCGGCCGCGACGCTGGCCGCCGCCTCGATGGCCGGGGTGCCTCCGCTGCTGGGCTTCGTGTCGAAGGAGGCCTCCCTGGTGGCCCTGGTCGACCTGGCCCGCGAGGGCGAGGGCACCGGCCTGGGCCCCGTCGCCGGCTGGGCCGTGCTGCTCGGCGTCGTGGCCGGCTCGGTGCTCACCGCGGCCTACTCCGCCCGCTTCGTGTGGGGCGCCTTCGCCACCAAGCCCGGGGTGGAGCCGACCCGGGTCGACCACGTGCCGGCCGGGTTCGCCGCCGGCCCGGTGCTGCTGACCGTCCTCACCGTCGCGCTCGGCCTGCTCGGGCCGACCCTCACCAGGCTGCTCGCCCCCGCGGTCGAGGTCTTCCCCGAGGGCGCCCACGAGCCCGAGCTGACGCTGTGGCACGGCCCCGGCCTGGCGCTGCTGCTCTCGGTGGTCGTGCTGGCCCTGGGCGCCGCGGCCCACGTCGGGCGCGCCCCCGTGGCCCGTCTCCAGGGCAGCTGGGGCTCCGACCGCAGCCTCGAGCACGGCTACCGGATGGTGATGCGCGGCGTCGACCGGGCGGCGGTCGAGGTCACCGGCCTGACCCAGCGCGGGTCGGTGTCGACGTACCTCGCGATCATCCTGCTCGTGGTGCTCGTCGTGCCGGGCTCGACGCTGCTGCTGGCCGACGCCTCCGAGATCGACGTCGTCGCCTGGGACACCCCCGCGCAGGCCGTCGTCGGGCTGGTCGCCGTGGGCGCCGCGGTCATGGCCACCCGCGCCCGCCGCCGCCTCCGCGCGGTCGTGCTGGCCGGGGTCACCGGCTACGGCGCGGCCCTGCTCTTCGTGCTCCACGGCGCCCCCGACCTGGCGCTGACCCAGATCCTCGTCGAGACCGTCTCGCTGCTGGTCTTCGTGCTCGTGCTGCGCCGGCTGCCGGAGTACTTCACCGACCGGCCGCTGGCCCGCAGCCGCTGGTGGCGCGTGGCGCTCGCCGTCGCGGTGGGCACGGCGGTCGCGGGCTTCATGCTCGTCGCCGGCTCCGCGCGCACCGCCGCCCCCGTCTCGATCGCCTTCCCCCCCGAGGCGGTGTCGTACGGCGGGGGCAAGAACATCGTCAACGTCGTGCTGGTCGACGTGCGGGCCTGGGACACGCTCGGCGAGCTCTCGGTGCTGGTCGCCGCCGCGACCGGCGTCGCCAGCCTCGTCTTCGTCACCGCCCGCGACGCCGGGATCCGGCGCGTGCACGAGATCCCCTACCCCGCGGGCGTGCGCAAGATCCCGACCCGCCCGGGCCGGCGCGCCTGGCTGCCCGGCTCGCGGACCCTGAGCCCCGACCGCCGCTCGATCGTCTTCGAGGTCATCACCCGGCTGCTCTTCCACGCCATGGTCGTCTTCTCGGTCTACCTGCTCATCGCCGGCCACAACCTGCCCGGCGGCGGCTTCGCCGCGGGCATGGTCACGGGGCTGGCGCTGGCCGTGCGCTACCTCGCGGGCGGGCGCTACGAGCTCGACGAGGCCGCCCCGATCGACGCCGGCCGCCTCATCGGCGCCGGTCTCGCCGTGGCCGCCGCCTCCGCGATGGCGCCGCTGGCCTTCGGCGGCTCGGTGCTGCAGAGCGCCGACATCACGATCCACCTCGGCCCGCTGGGCGAGCCGCACCTGGTCACCTCGGTCTTCTTCGACATCGGGGTCTACCTCGTGGTCATCGGCCTGGTGCTCGACCTGCTGCGCGCGCTCGGCTCGCGCATCGACCGCCACATCCTGGCCGACGAGCGCGCCGCCCTGGCCGCGCGCCGTGGCGACACCGCCCCCGACCCCGCGCGCGGCCCCACGACCCAGCCGACCGACCAGCCGACCGACCAGCCCACCGACCAGGCCACCCCGGAAGGAGCCCGCTGATGGAGGAGGTCAACCTCACCCTCACCCTGACCGGGGCCGCGCTCGTGGGCTGCGGGGTCTACCTGCTGCTCGAGCGCAGCCTCACCCGCGTGCTGGTCGGGCTGGTCGTGCTCAGCAACGGCATCAGCCTGCTCTACCTCGTGGCCGGCGGGAAGGCCGGCAACGCCCCCATCGTCGGGAAGGCCGAGGGCCGCCTCAGCGACGCGCTGCCCCAGGCCCTCGTGCTCACCGCCATCGTCATCACCCTCGGCACCACCGCCTTCGTGGTGGCCATGGCCTACCGCAGCTGGCAGCTCAACGGCCACGACGACGTGCAGGACGACGTCGAGGACGCCTCGATCCGCCGCCGCGCCGACCTCGACGAGTCCTCCCAGGGCTACGACCTCGACTCCGCCGACACCGCCGAGCGCCCGGCCGAGGAGGGGAGCCGCCCGTGAACGTCGAGGCCCTCGTGCCCCTGCCCGTCGTGCTGCCGCTGCTGGGCGCCGGCGCCACCCTCATGCTCTCGCACCGCCCGCAGCTCCAGCGCGCGATCAGCCTCGGCAGCCTCATGGCGGTCACCGCGCTGGCCGCGGTGCTGCTGGTGGCCGCCGACCGCAGCGGCCCGCAGGTGATCTGGATCGGCGGCTGGCCCGAGCCGCTGGGCGTCTCGCTGGTCGCCGACCGGCTCTCGGCGCTGATGCTGCTGGTCTCGGCCGTGGTGGTCACGGCGGTCCTGGCGTACTCGCTGGGTCAGGGCATGACCGGCGACGACGAGGAGCACGCCTCGCTGTCGATCTACCACCCCACCTTCCTGGTGCTGGTGGCCGGCGTCTCCAACGCCTTCCTGGCCGGCGACCTCTTCAACCTCTTCGTCAGCTTCGAGATGCTGCTCTTCGCCAGCTACGTGCTGCTGACCCTCGGCGGCACCGAGGCCCGCATCCGCGCCGGCACGATCTACGTCGTCGTCAACCTGATGTCCTCGATGCTCTTCCTCATCTCCATCGCGGTCGTCTACGCCGCCACCGGCAGCCTCAACCTGGCCCAGCTCTCCCAGCGCATCGCCGAGCTGCCCGACCACGTCGCGCTGATGCTCCAGCTGCTGCTGCTGACCACGTTCGCGATCAAGGCGGCGGTCTTCCCGCTGTCGTTCTGGCTGCCCGACAGCTACCCCACCGCACCGGCGCCGGTCACGGCCGTCTTCGCGGGCCTGCTCACCAAGGTCGGCGTCTACGCGATCCTGCGCGTGCAGACGCTGCTCTTCCCCGACAGCCCGCTCACCGACCTGCTGCTGTGGGCGGCGCTGCTGACCATGGTCGTGGGCATCCTCGGCGCCATCGCCCAGAGCGACATCAAGCGCATGCTGTCCTTCACGCTGGTCAGCCACATCGGCTACATGATCTTCGGCATCGGCCTGGCCACCGACGCCGGCGTCTCCGGGGCGATCTTCTACGTCGCCCACCACATCACCATCCAGACCGCGCTCTTCCTCGTCGTCGGGCTGGTCGAGCGCCGCGCGGGCAGCACCTCGCTGATCCGCCTCGGCGGGCTGGCGCGCCTCGCGCCGGTGCTGGGGCTGCTCTTCTTCGTGCCGGCGATGAACCTCGCCGGCATCCCGCCGCTCTCGGGCTTCCTGGGCAAGGTCGGCCTGCTCCAGGCCGGCGTCGACGTCGGGACGCCCCTGGCCTACGCCCTGGTCGCCGGGGCCGTGGCCACCAGCCTGCTGACCCTCTACGCCGTGGCCAAGACCTGGGCCGTGGCCTTCTGGCGCTCCCCCGAGGAGGCCCACGAGGCCGCCGCGAGCCTGCCCGACCCGGGCTTCGACACCGGCCCCCACACCGGTCAGGTCGGCGGTGGCTCGCTGGCGAGCGTGGCCGCCGACGACGGCGGACCCCTGCCGGGTGCGGCGCTGTCGGTGAGCGACGTCGCCGAGGCCGAGCGGATCGTCAGCGACGAGACGCCCGACCGCGACCTGCACCAGCGCCTGTGCGACGGCGACCTGCCCGAGCGGCTGCCGCTGTCGATGGTGCTGCCGACCGCCGGGCTGGTGGCCTTCAGCCTGGTGCTCAGCGTGGTGGCCGGGCCGCTCTTCGGCTTCACCGACCGCGCGGCCGCCGACCTGCGCGAGCGCACGGCCTACGTCGAGACCGTGCTCGCCGAGGTGCCCTCGTGAGCCCGCGCATGCGCACCCGCCGCGACGGCAGCAGCACCCCCTCGCGGCGTCACGCCGTGCAGCCGGTCTCGGTGATCTGGCTGACCGTGGTCTGGACGCTGCTGTGGGGCTTCCCCGACGTGCTGATCGTGCTCTCCGGGGTGCTCGTGGCGGTGCTGGTGTGCTTGGTCTTCCCGATGCCGCGGCTGCGGCTGGGCGGGCGGCTGCGCCCGGTCGCCCTGGCGCGGCTGCTGGGCCACGTCGCGGTCGACGTGGTCGCCGCCAGCGTGCAGGTCGCCCTCATCGTGCTGCGCCCGCGCTGCGTGCCGCGCAGCGCCGTCGTGGCCGTGCCGCTGCGCGCGGAGTCGGACCTCGTGCTCACCACCGTCGCCGTCCTGGTCTCGCTCGTGCCCGGCAGCGTGGTCGTCGAGACCCGCCGCTCCACCCACACCCTCTACCTGCACGTGCTCGACGTCGCCGACGAGGGCGCCGCCCAGCGCTACCGCGACGACGTGCTCGCCCTGGAGGCGCGCGTGCTCGCCGCCTTCGCCCCCGAGGACCCGGGCGCGGACGTCGGCGCGGCCGCCGCGGCGGGTCTCACCGCCGACGGCGGGGCCGGCGGGGGCGGGTCTGCCGGGGGCGGGTCTGCCGCCGGCCGCACGCCCGGACCCCCGTCACGCGACACCGACCGCGACCGGGAGGCCGCCCCGTGAGCCCCAGCGACCTCGTGACCACCGCCTGCGTGGTGATGCTCGGCCTCGCCGCCGTGCTGCTCGTCGTGCGGATCACCCGCGGCCCCACCGTGCTCGACCGCACCGTCGCCCTCGACGTGCTCGTCGCCGTGGTCATCTGCGCCATCGCCGTCGACGCCGTCGAGCGCGACACCTCCACCACCCTGCCCGTGCTGCTCGTGCTGACCCTGGTCGGCTTCGTCGGGTCGGTCGCGGTGGCGCGCTTCGCCAAGGGCAGCGACGACGTCGACGCCGAGAGCGGCGACGAGGCCGAGGGGGGTCGGCTGTGAACGCCCTGGCCGCCCTGGCCCCCCTGACCGCCATGACCGCCACGACCCCCCTGGCCGCGGTGCCCGAGGTGGCGGCGCAGGTCAGCGACGTCGTCGGGTCGGTGCTGCTGCTGGCCGGCTGCGCCCTCTCGCTCATCGCCGCGATCGGCATGGTGCGCCTGCCCGACCTGCTGACCCGCATGCACGCCGCGACCAAGCCGCAGGTGCTCGGCCTGGTGCTCGTCATCGCCGGGCTCGCCCTGCGGCTGCGTGAGCCCGAGGCGCTGGGCATGCTCGTGCTGGTCGTGCTCTTCCAGATGGCCACCGCCCCCGTCGCCGCCCACATGGTGGGGCGGGCCGCCTTCCGCGGCGACCAGGTCGACCGCGAGCGGCTGGTGGTCGACGAGCTCTCCGAGGGCGTCCGCGACCTCGGCGACGAGCCCCGCGGCGCGCCGTAGGGCCGTGGCTGCCCGCCGCCGACCTGCGGCCGAGCCGCAGGTCGGCCTGCGGCCGAGTCGCCGCCGACCTGCCGGCTGTCGTGCCCCGGTACCTCGTCCACCGACCCGTCGTGGCGGGGCGGCTGGGTGGGCGACCCGGCGTCACAGCGGGTGGTGCGGGCGGGCGAGGGGGCGCAGGGCGGCGGCCGCCTCGGTCCTCACCACGTCGCTGAGGCGCCCCAGCAGGGGCGAGTCGAGCCGCCAGCGCTGCCAGTGCAGCGCCACGTCGACCCGGTCGCGGCCCGGTCGGTCGCCGGCGGCGAGCAGCACCAGCCGACCGGACGCGAGGTCGGGCCCGAGCTGCGGCTCGGGCACCAGCCCCCAGCCGAGTCCGCGGCGCACGGCCTCGTGGAAGTCGGCGGAGGTCGGCACGCGGTGCACCACCGGGGGCCGGGGGTGACCGCGGGCGGCGAGCAGGTCGTCCTGGAGGGCGTCCTTCTCGTTGAAGACCACCACCGGCATCGCGGCCCAGTCGGCCCGGCCCGCGCGCACCCAGCGCTCCGCGAAGGCCGGCGACGCGGCCGGACGGTAGCGCAGCACCCCCAGCGGCCCCACCGTGCACCCCTGCACCGCCACCGGGTCGCTGGTGACCGCGGCCAGGGCCTCGCCGCGGCGCAGCAGGTCGGTCGAGGTGGCCTGGTCCTCGACGTCGAGGCGCAGCGCGACACCGGGCCAGCCGCCGACGGCGCTGAGCACCCCGCCGAACCACGTGGCCAGCGAGTCGGCGTTGACCGCCACCCGCAGCTCCACCACCGCGCCGCTGGCGCTCAGCTCCTCGCGGGCCTCGGCCCACAGCAGGCTGGTCTCGCGCCCCAGCCGCACCAGCCGCTCGCCCGCGCGCGTGGGGGCGCAGGGTGCCGTACGCCGGACGAGGACCTGGCCCGCCGCCGACTCCAGCGCGCGGATGCGCTGGCTGACCGCGCTCGGCGTCACGCTGAGCGCGCGGGCCGCGGCCTCGAAGCTGCCGGTGTCGGCGATCGCCACCAGGGCGGCGAGCTGGGCGGGCTGCAGGTCCATGAAGCCACGCTAAGGCACCCTGAAGATCATTCGCTGGCCTTCACCAACGCGCGGCCCTAGCGTCGGGGCCGTGATCCTCGACCTCGGCGCCGGCCTGCTCACCGGGCTCTCCCTCATCGTGGCCATCGGCGCACAGAACGCCTTCGTGCTGCGCCAGGGGCTGCTGCGCCGCCACGTCGGGGCCGTCGTCGCGGTCTGCGCGGTCTCCGACCTCGTGCTGATCCTCGCCGGGGTCGCCGGCATCGGCACCCTGGTCGAGCGCGCCCCGCTCGCCCTCGAGGTGGTGCGGTGGCTGGGGGTGGCGTTCCTGACGGCCTACGGCGTGCGCTCGCTGCTCGCCGCCCGCGGCTCCTCGGCGCTGCGCACCACCGGCGCCGCGTCGGCCGCGCTCGGCTCGACGGTGGCGACGGCGGCCGCGCTGACCTGGCTCAACCCGCACGTCTACCTCGACACCGTGCTGCTGCTCGGCTCGATCGCGAGCGCGCACGGGCCCGAGGGACGGTGGTGGTTCGCCGCCGGGGCGTGCGCGGCGTCGGTGCTGTGGTTCGCCGGACTCGGCTACGGCGCACGGCTGGCCTCGGGCCTCTTCGCCCGGCCGCGGGCCTGGCAGGTGCTCGACGTGGTCATCGGCGTCGTGATGCTGCTGATCGCGGTCTCGCTCGCGCTGCGGTGAGCCCGGGCCCCGGGCGCTAGACCCGGCGCGCGCCCGGGGCGGTGTCGGCTTCGGTCGGCTTCGGTCGGCGTCGGTCAGCGTCGGTCAGCGTCGGTCAGCGGGCGCGGCGCAGGGCGGCCTTGGCCTTCTCCGCGGCGGTGATGGCGCCGGCCTTGGCCTTGTCGACGCCGGTGCGGGCGCCGGGGGCCGCGGGGGTGACGCCGGCCTTGCGGAGGTAGGAGTTGGCGCGCAGCACCTTGGCCTCGGTGGCCAGGGCCGGGCTGCGCCACGTCACCGAGAGCGAGATCGACAGCGCGGGGCCGTTGACGACCTTGTGCTGGGTGTAGGGCGGCACGTAGATACCGCGGCCCGGCTCGAGCACGTGGTCGACGGGGTCCTGCACGTCGGCCTTGAGGTTGCGGTGGCCGCCGGCCACGAGGCGCTCCGCCTCGGCCGCGCGCGCCTCGGGGCTCATCCAGGTGCCGGTGACCATCGTCTTGCTGCCCTGCACCTGCAGCAGCACGTTGTGCTCGGGGTCGATGTGGCTGGGCGTCATCGAGCCCGGGGCGGAGAGGAAGACGAAGCCCTCGCGGTTGTAGGCCTGGCCGGGCCCGGAGACGAGGTCCTCGATCTCGTCGAGGCAGGCGTCGAGGAGGGCGCTGTAGCGCGGGTCCTGCTCGACGTTCTTGAGCACGCACCACGCGCCGTTGGTCTCGAGGCCGAGGATCATCTCGCGCAGCTCGAGGTCGAGCCGCGGGGCGTTGCCGTCGGCCACCACGTCGGGCAGGGCGCCCACGTTGTGCTCGATGCTGTCGGCCGGCAGCGACACCGCGAGGTCGGCCAGCGACTCCAGGGTGAGCAGCTCGTGGCTGCGCAGCTGGTGGCTGACCTCCTGCGGCTCGCCGGTCTCGCCGGCGGTGCGCAGGGCGGCGGTGGACTGCTCGTCGAGGTGGAGCAGGGTCATGGTCGTGCCTCTTCCGGGGTCGTGGGTGCGGTGGCGGTGCTGGCGGTGCTGGCGGTGCTGGCGGTGGTGGCGGTGGTGGCGGTGCTGGCGGTGCTGGCGGTGCTGGCGGTGGTGGCGGTGGTGGCGGTGGTGGCGGTGGTGGCGGTGGTGCGTGTCGAGGCGGACGTCGCGGCGGTGGGGGCGCGGGTGCGGTCGGCAGCGCGGCGGTCATGCCGGGCGCGCCACCGGTGGCGGACCCCGTCGACGGTCTCCAGCAGGCGGGGCGCCGTGCGGACCGCCCACTCGCCGGCCCCGGGCCGCAGCGCGACGGCGAGGGTGACCAGCTCGCGGCGGTCGGGGTGCAGGCGGTCGGCCATCGGGTGCCCGGGGTCGGCGCAGGTGTCGACCAGCGCGGCGCCGGTGTCGGGGAAGCGGCGCAGCTGCTCCAGGTAGAGCAGCAGGCCCGGGGAGTGGGCGGCGTGCTGCTCGTCGTAGGCCGTCTTCCAGGTAAAGACCGTGTCGCCCTCGCGCACGTCGACGAGCACCGCGACGGCGCTGCCGTCGCCGGCGAGCAGGGCCAGCACCGACAGCGCGCCGCGGGCGTGGAGGGCGCGACAGGCCTCGACGAAGAACGCCCGCTGGTCGGCGTGGTGGGCGATGGCGCCGCCGTCGGCGCCCTTCCACCCGGCGGCCTCGAGACGCAGGAACGTCTCGACGCCCTCGTCGGCACGGCCCGCCTCGGCCAGGTCGACGACCTGCAAGCCGCCCCCGACGCTCTCGTCGAGGCGGCGCCACACCCGGCGCAGCTCCTTGCGGCGCTTGCCCGGCAGCTGCCGGGCGACGTAGTCGACGGGGTGGTCGACGGGGTGGTCGACGGGGTGGTCGACAGGGTGGTCGACGGGGTGGTCGACGGGGTGGTCGGGCGAGTGGGCGCCGGTCGGGTCGCGGCGGGTCACCGCCCGCTGGAGGGAGGCCAGGCGCCGGGTCGAGCGACCGGTCCGGGCCGCCGCCGCCTCGACGTCGCGGGCCACGTCGGCGTCGAGGGAGGTCAGCACCAGCCAGGGGTCCTCGCCGTCGCGGGCCAGGCGCTCGAGCGCCGTACGCCACCCGTCGACCCCGAGCTCCGGCGCCACGAGCGGGGTGCCGAGGAAGTGCTGGGTGTGCTGCCAGGTCGTGGTCGCCCGCACGGGCAGGCGGCGGTGACGACGGCGGCCGGCCACGGGCAGCAGCAGCGCGAGGCGACCGGCCTCGTCGCGCACCGTCAGCAGCCGCACGTCCTCGCCGCCCAGGTGACGCAGCGCCGGCGGCAGCATGTCGGGGCCGTGGAAGGGGTTGGCGTGGCGCCCACGCGCGGCGAGGTCGCGCCAGTCGGCGACCAGCCCTCCAGCGGGCGCGGCGTCGACCAGCTGCCCGGCCGGGCGAGCGGCGTGGGGGGCGCTGGGGGACACGAGGGCTCCATCGGGCGAGGCGTCAGGTTCGCACGGGAGCCGAGTCGAGGGGCGCCGCGGCACGCGGAACCCCTCCCCCCGCGCTCTGGTATACCCCGGGCTCCTAGCAGCAAACGGAGCCGGCCCCCCCGGGTGGGGCGACCCCGGTCACGTCGCGACCGGCCGGGCCGAGTCGCTGCGAGGCGGGCGGGACGGCCGAGCAGGCGGGCAGGGGCTCGAGCCGGCTGCGCCGCGCGGCGGGGGCCGAGGGCCGGGCACGCGGCGCGGGCCGACGGGCCGAACGGCTGAGCCGGGCGGCAGGGCCAGGCGGCAGGGCCAGGCGGCAGGGCCAGGCGGCAGGGCCAGGCGGCAGGGCCAGGCGGCAGGGCCAGGCGGCAGGGCCAGGCGGCAGGGCCAGGCGGCTGGTCCAGGCGGGGCGAGCCCGGCGGAGCGAGGCGGATGGTGCGAGCCCGACGGCGGTCCCGGTGGCCGGGTGATGTGACGCGGGCCGGAGAGGTCCTGGCTCGGACGGGGAGACCGTCCGTGCGTGCTAGGGGGAGGGGCACAGTCGTGCCCCTCCCCCTAGCACGCGGAGAGGTCGTCCCGGCAGGGTCGCGCGACTGCGCGAGCGCAGGCTCGGCGCGTGGATCGCAGGCGGCTGGTGCGTGCGATCCACGCGTCAGGCCCGAGGGTCCAGGACCGAGTGTCCAGGCCTGAGGGTTCAGGCCCGCGGGCTCAGGCGGGGCGCACGGGTCCGCCGCCGGGCGCAGCGGCCTCGAGGACGACGACGGGGTCGCCCACGCGCACGACCGGCGGTGGCGCCCCGGCGGGGAGACCGGTCAGGTCGGGGACGAGGTTGACCCCGAACCACGTGGCGCCGTCCCAGCGGCGGATCCGGGCCAGGGAGGCGATCGGCTCGCGGCCGCGCTCGGCGGTGTCGGGGTCGACGGTGGTCATCACGCAGCGCGCACAGCCCTTCACGGCGCGGAGCACGACGTCGCCGACCTGGACGCGGCGCCAGTCGTCCTCGGCCCAGGCGCTGGTGCCGGCGACGACGAGGTTGGGACGGAAGCGGGTCATGCCCAGCGGCTCACCGGCGGGCTGGTGGGTCTCCTGGCTCCGCTCGAGCACGGCGTCGTCGAGGGCGGCCAGCGAGGCCTCGGTGGTGACGAGGAGCGGGTAGCCGTCGGCCAGCGACACCCGGTCGCCCTCGCCCGAGAAACGGGGGTCGGTCGGGCGCTGGGCCGGGTCGTCGAGGTGCACCAGCCGGGCCGGGCGCCCCAGCACGCGGGCGCTCCAGTCGTCGGCGTCGGGCCCGGCGACGGCCACGTCGAGCACCGACCCCCACAGGTGCGCGGTGACCCGCTCGGCTCCGGCGGGCAGCGCGACGTCGAGCGGCTCGGCGCCGGGGGCGTGCAGGCGCACGCCGTACGCCGTCTCCTCGGGGCGCACGAGCAGCAGCCCGTTGACCTCGCGCGCGGTGAGCGCGTCGCCGTCGGGGTCGACGAACATCCAGCGCCGGTCGCCCGCGAGGCCCCAGGGCTCGACGGCCGCCTCGGCGAGGCTCTCGCCGCGGCAGGACTTGACCGGGTAGCGGTGGATCGACCGGAGGGTGGCGCTCACGACGGTGAGGCTAGTCGCCACGGGCGCCGCGGCACGCGAGCGCGGCGCGACGCCGCCTCGCCCGCAGGTCGGCCGGAGCGTGCGGCCGGCCGCGCCTACGCGTCCCGCGAGTCCGGGCCGGCAGCGTCCTGGTGGAGGTCGAGGCGGGCGACGGTCTCACCCTCGCTGAGCTCGCCGGTGGGGACGAACCCGAGGCCCGCGTAGAAGGGGGCGGGGCTGCCGGGGCCCTCGTGGTAGGTGACGTAGGCCGCCGAGCAGCCCCGTGAGCGGAGCTCGGCGCAGACCGCCCGCACGGCGGCGGCGCCGTAGCCGCGACCCTGGTGGGCGGCGTCGACGTTGAGCCGCCACAGACCGCTGCGGACGTCGGCGGGGTCGTCGTCCCACTCCACGTCGAGGAAGGCCATGACGAAGCCGACGACCTCCTCGCCCGAGGGCCGCGTCGCGACGATCGCCCGCGGCCAGGCGACCGGACCGTGGGCGTAGGCCTCGGCCAGCGACTTCGCGACCGAGCCGACGAAGTGGTCCTGGTCGGGGCGCACGGCGACCTCGAGGAGGGCGTCGATGTTCTCCCCCGTGACCGGGTCGAGACGCACGCCCCGGGCGTCCGCAGCCCGGTCGGCAGCAGCGCTCACGAGGCACCACCGAGCGGCAGCTCGAGCACGGCAGGGGCTTTGGCGGCGATCCGCACGGGCACGCCCCAGTCCTGCTGGTGCATCCGGCAGGCCGCGCCCTCGCCGCCGTCGGCGTCGCACGAGGCGGCGCGCGCCGCCACGTGGAGCACGCCCTCCCCCACGTGGGGGTCGAGCTCGAGCACACGGGTGAGGTCGGTGCCGCGGCCCGAGCCCGAGCGCAGCAGGGCGGGCGGCGTCGCCTCCACCACCAGCTGGGCGGCGGGGCCGAAGCGGTCGTCGACCTTCTGTCCCGGCGGCGGCTCGAAGCTCACCACCAGCTCCACACCGCCGGCGACCTCGGTGACCGGGCGCTGGGTGACGTGGGCGAACCCCCCGGCCCGGGCGACCTCGCGGCCCAGCGGCACACGGGTCAGCCGGTGGGCGGTCGACTCCACGACGACGAGCACGGCGGCGTCGCCGGCGTCGCCGCCGACAGCGCCAGCGTCGTCGGCGGCGTCGGCGGCGGCGTCGGTCGCGCCGCCGACCTCGACGTACGCCGCACTGGGCTCGGCCAGGTCGGTGGCGAGCGTGGTGAGCCGGCCGGTCGCGGGGTCCCAGCGCCGCACGGCGCCGTTGTAGGTGTCGCACACCGCGACGCTCCCGTCGGGCAGCACCGTGACGCCGAGCGGGTGCTGCAGCAAGGCGGGCCCGTCGGCGCCGCCCGCACCGTCGCGGAAGCCGAACTCGAAGAGACCGGAGCCGACCGCGGTGCCGACCTGGCCGTCGGCGTCGATCCACCGCAGCGAGGAGGTCTCGGAGTCGGCCAGCCACATCCGGTCGCCGGCAGGGGCCAACCGCGAGGTCTGCGCGAACCACGCCTCGGGCCCCGGCCCGTCGAGCAGGCCCTCGTGGGTGGTGCCGGCGGCGACCGCGACGTCGCCGGTGCCGGGGTCGAAGGTCCACAGCTGGTGCACCCCGGCCATGGCGATCCAGACCCGCCCGCGCCACCAGGCGACGTCCCACGGGGAGGAGAGCCGGCTGGTGCCGTCGAGGTCGGTGGCCTGGTGGCCGTCGCCGGCGAGCACGCGGGCCTCCCCCGTGGCCAGGGTCAGCCCCTGGAGCCGGTGGCCGACGGTGTCGGCGACGACGACGTTGTAGCCCACCTCGGCAGCCAGGTCGGACGGCAGCAGGCACAGCCCGTTGGGCTCGCGGAAGCCGCCGACGCGGCGCACGACCGCGCCGTCGGCGTCGAGCTCGACCACCTCGTCGTGGCCGGCATCGGCCACCAGCACCGACCCGCCCGGCAGCGGCACCGCCGAGGCCGGGAAGCGCAGGTCGGTGGGCTCGACCACGGGCGGCACGTAGGGCGAGCCGGCCGGCTGCAGGGTGCCGCGCTCGCGGTGCTCGGCGACGAGCTCCTCGAGCAGCGCGGCGACGGCGTGGGCGTGGCCCTCCCCGGCGTACTGCGCGACGACGTAGCCCTCGGGGTCGATGAGCACCAGGGTCGGCCAGGCGCGGGCGGTGTAGGCCTGCCAGGTGACCAGGTCGGGGTCGTCGAGCACCGGGTGGTGCACGGAGTAGCGCTCCACCGCGGCGGCCAGGGCGTCGGGGTCGGCCTCGTGGACGAACTTCGGGGAGTGCACGCCGACCACGACGAGCTCCTCGGCCCACTGCTCCTCCACCGGGCGCAGCTCGTCGAGCACGTGGAGGCAGTTGACGCAGCAGAAGGTCCAGAAGTCGAGCAGCACGAAGCGGCCGCGCAGGTCGCGCAGGGCCAGCGGCCCGTCGGTGTTCAGCCAGCCGCGCCCGACCAGCTCGGGGGCGCGCACACGGGGTCGTCGACTCATGGGCTCCAGCCTAGGAGGGGGCGCAGGAGGGCGCTCCGACGGTCGGGGGAGGGCTCCGGGCGCGCGCGGGCCAGCCTGGGGAGAACCGCCGAAGACGCAGGTGGGAGGCTCGGGAGGCGATACCGTGAACCCTGTCCACACCGAGGAGACCCCGCCGATGAGCAGCGTCGTCACGACCGGGGTCCTCGACCCTGCGCCGTACGACGCGTATGCCCGCATGGTGCAGCGCCTGCTCGACGTGCCGGTGGCCCTGGTGACCCTGGTCGAGCCCGAGCGGCAGTGGTTCCCCGGCGCCGTGGGCCTGCCGGCCGAGGTCGAGGCCGTGCGTGAGACCCCGCTGTCGCACTCGGTGTGCCAGTACGTCGTGGCCGACGCCTCCCCCCTGGTCATCGAGGACACCCGCCTCGACGACCGGCTGCGCACCAACGGCGCGGTCGCCGACCTCGACGTGATCGCCTACGCCGGCTGGCCGCTCACCGACCACGCCGGCCTCGTGGTCGGCTCGCTGTGCGCCATCGACCACCGGCCCCGGGCCTGGAGCGAGGACGACCTCGCGGTGCTCGAGGACGTCGCCGCGGCCTGCTCGGCGGCGCTGTCGGAGCGCCGGCTGCGCGAGCTGGCCTCGGAGTCGGCGCGTCGCGCCCACGACCTCTCCAGCCGCAGCCGGGTGCTGCTCGCGCTCAGCGAGGCCCTCTCGGCCACCCTGACCCTCACCGACGTGGCCGCCGCGCTCCAGCGCACCGCCCTGGAGCAGCTCGGCTGCATCCGCGCCGGCCTGTGGGTCACCGACGCCCACGACCCGATCCGCTCCGCCGACCTGCCGCTGGCCCAGCCCGCGACCCGGGGGATGCTGCGCTACGTCAGCCCCGCGGGCGACACCTGGGGCTCGGCGCGGCTCAACCACGCCCTGGGCCTCGACGACTCCAACCCCGTCGGGGAGAGCGTGCTGGAGCAGCGCCCGCTCAGCTTCGCCGACGCAGCGACCCAGAACGCCCGCTACCCCACCCTCGACTACAGCGAGCAGGTCGGCCAGGCGCGCAGCTTCTGGCCGCTCGTCGAGCGCGGCGAGGTGCTCGGCTCGATGGCGCTGGTCTGGGACGAGCGCCGCGTGCTCACCGACGACGAGCTCGTCACCCTCGGCGCGCTCGCCGCCTACACCGCGCAGGCCGCCCGCCGCGCCCTGCTCACCGGGTCGCAGGCCGACTCGCTGGTGACGCTGCAGCGGGCCCTGCTGCCACGACTGCCCGAGGGCGGCGCCCTCAGCCTCGCCGCGCGCTACCGCCCCGCCGCCGAGCGCGACCAGGTGGGCGGCGACTGGTACGACGCCGTCACCCTCGCCTCGGGCGCCACGAGCCTGATGATCGGCGACGTCGTGGGCCACGACGTGGCCGCGGCCGCCACCATGGGCACGCTGCGCACGATGCTGCGCGCGCTGACCTGGTCGCACGGCGACGCCACCGCGCAGAACGTCTCGCGCCTCGACGCTGCCATGCGCGACCTGGGCGTGGAGGGCATGGCCACCCTGGTGCACCTGTGGGTGCAGCCCGACACCGGCGACGGTGCCCGGCCCGGAGACGCCGTGCTGCGCTGGACCAACGCCGGCCACGTGCCGCCGCTGCTGCTCGACCCCCACGGCACGGCCCGCCTGCTCGCCCCCGAGCCGGCCGACCTCATGGTGGGGGTCGACGCCACCGTCGAGCGCCGTGAGCACACCGCGCGGGTGGAGGCGGGCTCCACGCTGCTGCTCTACACCGACGGCCTCATCGAGCGCCGCCGCGAGAGCATCGACGCCGGCCTGGCCCGCCTCGCCGCCGTCGCCGCGCGCCACCACGCGCTGGCGCTGCCCGACTTCCTCGACGCCGTGCTGGCCGACGCCGCCGACGACAGCGACCACGCCCACGACGACGACGTGGCGCTGCTCGCCGTACGGTTCACGGGCTGAGGCGTCCACCGGCCGGACGCCCCGGCCGGCGACCGGGCGGGCCCTAGGGTGACGGCATGGACGACCGTGAGCTGCTGGCCGGGTGGGTCGCCGTGTGGTGGAGCGCCGTCGAGGACCTCACCACGCTGCTCGACTCCCTCTCCGCCGACGACTGGGAGCGCCCCACGGCGCTGCCCGGATGGGACGTGCGCGCCGTGGCCGCCCACGTCGCCCACCTCGAAACCGTGCTCGCCACGGGCGAGGAGGAGACCGCCGAGGTCGGCGAGCCCGCCCACGCGCGCGGCGTGATGGGCCACTACACCGAGATCGGCGTGGTCAACCGGCGTACGACGCGGCCCGCGGCCCTCGTCGACGAGATCCGCCGCGCCACGGCCGCCCGCCACGCGTGGCTGCAGGAGCACCCGCCCACCGACGCCTCGGCGCGACCCGACGTGGTCTTCGGCGGCGTGCCCTGGGACTGGCGCACGCTGCTGCGCAACCGCCCGCTCGACGTGTGGCTGCACGAGCAGGACGTGCGCGACGCGGTCGGACGCCCCGGCGGCGAGGACTCCCCGGCCGCGGTGCACACCGCCGACTACCTCTCCGACGGCCTCGGCTTCGTGCTGGCCAAGCGCGCCGGCGCCGCCCCCGGCACGACGCTGGTCCTCGAGCTGGAGGGCCACGCACCGAAGGCCTTCGGGATCGGCGAGGACGGCCGCGGCCACCGCCTCGACACCGCCCCCGCCGACCCGACCCTGCGGCTGCGCACCGACCGCGGCACCTTCGTGCGCCTGGCCGGTGGCCGCCTGCACGGCACCGAGACCCTCGCCGGCCTGCGCGCCGACGGCCGGCTGGTCGTCGAGGGCGACGCCGACCTCGCCGAGACCGTCCTCGCCCGCATCGCCACCACCCCCTGACCCGTCTCGTCGCCCCGCGACGACCGACACCTCCTCGGCGATCGAGGGGGAGCGGCCACGCACCGGCACCCACGGCGATCGAGGAGGGAGCGCCAGCGACCGTCTCGAGATCCCCGCACCCGCCCTCCCAGCCCCACCACGACCAGCCCCACCACGACCAGCCCCACCACGACCAGCCCCACCACGACCAGCCCGACACCAGCCCGACACCCACACCCGGAGACCCCATGACCGCCACCGACACCTGGCGCCTCGCCGACATCCCCGACCAGGCCGGGCGCACGATCGTCGTGACCGGCACCAGCGCCGGCGGGCTGGGCCACCACACCGCCCTCGAGCTGGCCCGCCGCGGCGCCCGCGTCGTGCTCGCCGGGCGCACCGAATCGAAGCTGGCCGAGACCGACCGGCTCATCCGCGCCGAGGTGAGCGAGCCCCGCGTGGAGCGGCTCGTGCTCGACGTGGCCGACCTGGCCTCGGTGCGCCGCGCCGCCACCGAGGCCTCCCGCCTCGGGCCCATCCACGCGCTGGTCAACAACGCCGGGGTCATGGCCACCCCGCAGACCCGCACCGCCGACGGCTTCGAGCTGCAGCTGGCCACCAACCACCTCGGCCCCTTCCTGCTCACCGGCCTGCTGCTGCCGCAGCTGGTGGCCAGCGGCGAGGCCCGCGTGGTCGCCGTCTCCTCCCTCGGCCACCGGATGGCGCGCCGCGCCCCGCTCCGCGACCCGCGCGACACCTCCGGGCGCTACAGCCGCTGGCTGGTCTACGGCCAGACCAAGCTGGCCAACCTGCTCTTCACCTACGAGCTCGACCGGCGCGCCCGCGAGGCCGGCCTGCCGGTCAAGGCGCTGGCGGCCCACCCCGGCTTCGCGGGCACCCACCTGGTGGCCAACGGCGCGGTCGGCCGGGCCAGCGGCGGCCTCGCCTCCATCCTCGGCGGCGCCACGCGGGCGGTCTCGCAGTCGGCCGCCGCGGGCGCCTGGCCCACGCTGATGGCGACCACGGCGGACCTGCCGGGCTCGACGTACTGCGGGCCGAGCGGGCTCGGCGAGCTCGGCGGCGCCCCCCAGGTCGTCACCAGCAACGCCCTCTCCCACGACGCCGACGCCCAGCGCCGGCTGTGGGAGGTCAGCGAGCGGGCCACCGGCATCACCTACCCCTGACCGCCCACCCGGTCCACCCACCCGGTCTGCGCGGCCCGGTCCGCACGGCCCGGTCCGCACGGCCCGGTCCGCACGGCGGCCGATGGGTCAGTCGGCGTCGCGGACGCGGACGAGGCCGCCGCGGGTGCCGACGTAGGCCGCGCCGTCGGGGCCCAGGGCGACCGGGGAGCCGGTGGGGTCGGCGGGGTCGACGAGGGGGCCGAGGCCCAGGCGCACGCCGAAGGCGGTGTGGCCGGTGGCGGCCTCGACGGCGGTGAGGTACCACGCGTCGGCGCCCCACCAGCTGCGCCGCTTGGTCGGCAGGTAGACCAGCCCGGTCACCGGCGAGACCACGGCGCCGGCCGACGGGGCGACCAGGTCGCTGCTCCAGCGCTCCACGCACTCGCCGTCGACGACGTCGACGCGGGCCACGCCGCCGCTGGGCGCGCGGCCGAGCAGGGTCGGCGACCAACCAGAGGAGCCGGCGGTGTTGGCGACCACGACCCCGCGCCCCACCGAGACCAGCGGACCGCGGGTGGCGCTGTGGTCGTCCTCGAAGAGCGCCGCCGAGCAGACCTCGGAGCCGTCGCGAGCGTCGAGCACGCGCAGGTGCATCCGCGGCTCGGCGTTGTCGGTGAGGGCGACCAGCCCGCCGGCCAGCGGCACCGGCGGCGTGCCGGTGCCCTGGTCGGGCTGCCCGTCCTTGACCTCCTCGCCGCGGTCGTAGGCCGCGCGCCACACCACGCCCGGGCGTCCGCCGCGCAGCGCGAGGCGGTACGTCGCGGCCGTGCTGCTCACGAGCACCTCGCTCCCCGCGGTGCCGGTCGAGCCGCCGGTCGAACCGCCCGCCGAGCCGTCGGTCGACCCGCCCGCCGACCCGTCCGCGGCGTCGCCCGCAGGGCCGCCCGCGGGCGCGACCACGAGCGGCTGCCCGACAGTCTCGCCGAGGTCGGTGGTGCGCACGGTGCCGTCGGGGGCGACGACGCCGACGCGGCCGTCGCGGGTGACGAACCACAACCGCCCGCCGCCGCTCGTGCCCGTCGGCCCGGCGGCGGCGGCGGCGGAGACCAGGCAGTCGCCGGCGGGCACGGCGGCGGAGACGTCGACGTCGCGCACCACCGCGAGCTCGCCCTCGTCGTCACCGATCGCCACGACCAGCACCCGCCGGTCGAGGGTCGGCACCACGGCGCCCGTGCCGTCGGCGGCGTCCGGGAGGTCCGCAGCGGCGTCGTCACCGGCAGCCTCGCCAACGTCGCCCTCGGCCGCACCCCCGGAGCCCCTGGAGCCCCCGGCACCGAGCACGGCGGCCACGGAGGAGGTGACGGCGAAGGCCGACGCGCAGGCGCCCGCGGGCTCCTCCGCCGCCCCGTCGGATCCGTCGGACCCGCCCGCGGAGTCGGACTCGCCGGCTCCCCCGGCGGTCAGGTCGAGGGTGTCGCGGGCGCGCAGCGAGTCGGCACCGACCAGCCGCAGGGTCGAGCCGCAGCGCGCGAGCAGCGCGTCGCCGGCGGCGGTGACGCCCCAGCAGCGCCCGCCCCAGCCGAACCAGCGCGAGGTCACCCCGGGCGACTCCCCGCGCGGACCCGGCCCGCCCGCGACGTCGAGCAGCGGCTGGGCGGCGACGGGTCGCCCGACGTAGGCCGGGGTCACCAGCGCGCCCGGCCCGGGCGGCACGGGCAGCCAGCCGGCGGGGGCGACGACCGCGACGCCGACGGCCGCGGCGACCGCGCCGACCCACGCCGCGGTGACCCGCGGGGTCGGTCGCAGCCAGGCGCGCACCGCCGGGTGGAGCAGGCTCGCCAGCGCGAGCAGCAGCACCCACGGGCCCAGGGCGAGCCACAGGACGGCCACCCCGACGAGGGCGGCCGTGCGCTGGTGCCTCACGCCCCCGGACCCCCGCGGCGCACCGCGCCCGTAACCGCGTCGGCGACCCGGTGAGCGACCCCGTCAGCGACCTGGTGAGCGACCCCGTGAGCGACCCGGCCGGCGTCGGCGCCGCCCGCCACCCGACCCGTCGTACCGCGCGCCAGCCCGCCAGCCACACCGCCGGTCACCCGGCCAGTCGGCCCGCCGGCCACCCCGCCGACCACGCCGCCCCCGTGGGGCGCGTGTGACGGGAGTGACGACATGGAGCGATCGTAGGCCGAGGGGTGGTGCCCCCGCTGGGCTTTCGAGGCCATGATGAGCCCCATGAGCAGCCCCCGCGCCGGACAGCCCGCCGAGCCCGCCGACCTCGTCGACGTCGCCCACCTCGTCACCGCCTACTACACCGGCGAGCCCGACCCCGACGACGTCGACCAGCAGGTCGCCTTCGGCACCTCCGGCCACCGCGGGTCCTCGCTCCGGACGTCGTTCAACGAGGCGCACATCCTGGCCACCACCCAGGCGATCTGCGACTACCGCCGCGAGCAGGGCTACGACGGCCCGCTCTTCATCGGCCGCGACACCCACGGCCTCTCCGAGCCGGCCTGGGCCACCGCGCTGGAGGTGCTGGTGGCCAACGACGTCACCGTGCTCGTCGATGACCGCGACGCCTACACCCCCACCCCCGCGGTCTCCCACGCGATCCTGCGCGCCAACCGGGGCCGCACGAGCGGGCCGGGCCTGGCCGACGGCATCGTCGTGACCCCCTCGCACAACCCGCCGGCCGACGGCGGCTTCAAGTACAACCCGCCCCACGGCGGGCCCGCCGACTCCGACGCCACGAAGGTCATCGCCGCGCGCGCCAACCAGCTCATCGCCGCGGGGCTGCACGACGTGCGCCGCGTGCCCTTCGCACGGGCGCGGGCCGCGGTGTCGACGTACGACTTCCTGGGCGGCTACGTCGACGACCTGCCCCAGGTCGTCGACCTCGAGGCGATCCGCTCCGCGGGGGTGCGCATCGGCGCCGACCCGCTCGGCGGCGCGGCGGTGCACTACTGGGGCGAGATCGCCGAGCGCCACGGCCTCGACCTCACCGTGGTCAACCCGCTGGTCGACGCCACCTGGCGCTTCATGACCCTCGACTGGGACGGCAAGATCCGCATGGACTGCTCCTCGCCCTCGGCGATGGCCTCGCTGGTCGCGCAGAAGGACGCCTACGACATCGCCACCGGCAACGACGCCGACGCCGACCGCCACGGCATCGTCACCCCCGACGCCGGGCTGATGAACCCCAACCACTTCCTCGCCGTCGCCATCGGCCACCTCTTCGGCGGCGCGCGCCCCGACTGGCCGGCCTCGGCGCGCATCGGCAAGACGCTGGTGTCGTCGTCGATGATCGACCGGGTCGCGGCCTCGATCGGCACGCCGCTGGTGGAGGTGCCGGTGGGCTTCAAGTGGTTCGTGCCCGGGCTGCTCGACGGCTCCTTCGGCTTCGGCGGGGAGGAGTCGGCCGGGGCGTCGTTCCTGCGACGCGACGGCTCGGCCTGGACCACCGACAAGGACGGCCTCATCCTCTGCCTGCTGGCCTCGGAGATCCTCGCCACCAGCGGCAGGACCCCCTCGCAGCACTACGCCGACCTCGTCGCGCAGCACGGCGACCCCGCCTACGCCCGCATCGACGCCCCCGCCACCCGCGAGCAGAAGGCCGCGCTCGCCGCGCTCTCCCCCGACGACGTCACCGCCACCACCCTGGCCGGCGAGGAGATCACCGCCAAGCTCACCGAGGCCCCCGGCAACGGCGCCGCCATCGGCGGGCTCAAGGTGACCACCGAGTCGGCGTGGTTCGCCGCGCGCCCGTCGGGCACCGAGGACGTCTACAAGATCTACGCCGAGTCCTTCCAGGGCCCCGACCACCTCGCCCAGGTGCAGGCCGAGGCCCGCGACGTCGTCTCCGCCGCCCTCGGCGCCTGACCCCCGCCGCGGCAGCGGCGTCCGCGGCCGCGGCCGCGTCTTACTGACCGTTGCGACCACTACCTGACCGTCACAACGCCCTGCCAGTAGTCGCAACGGTCAGTAAGGCGTGCCGCCCCCGGGCTCAGCGCCCCGCGGCGACGTGCTCGGCAGCGAGGAACGACAGCCCGAGGGCGGGGAGCAGACCGTTGCCGGCGAGGTAGCCCGCGGCGCCGTGCCCGGAGATGCCGGCGGCGGCGCCCCCGGCGGCGTAGAGCCCGGTCACGGGTCCGTCGGCGCGCTGCACGCGCGCGTGCTCGTCGACGACCAGCCCGCCCTGGGTGTGGAAGAGCGCGGGGGTGACGGGCACGGCGCGGTACGCCGCAGCCAGCGGCGCCTCCCACCGCGTGCGCCCGTGCGGGTCGTCGGCCTCGCCGCTCGCCGCGGCGCGGGCCGCCTCGAGCGTCGCGCCCAGCACGCCGGCATCGACGTCGATCGCGGCGGCCAGGCCGGCCACGTCGGCGGCGGTGCGGGTGACCCCCGACTCGACGGTGTCGCGGTAGTCGGTGAAGGACTGGCACGCCTCGTGGATCCGCTCGTCGAGCACCAGCCAGCCGCGCCCGCCCTCGGCGGCCTGGAGCGCCGCGGCGTACTCGGAGTAGCCGGTGGTCTCGTCGCCGAAGCGGCGCCCGGTGGTGTCGACGACGACGGCGCCGTGCATGACGGTGGCCCAGCCGGCCAGGGTGGCGGCGGGGGTGAGGGCGGCGTGGCCCTGGTAGGAGTCGAGGTAGGCGGTCTGCGCGCCGAGCCGCTCGCCCAGGCGCAGGGCGTCGCCGGTGGAGCCCTCGCTGCCGTGGTAGGTCGCGCCGGCGATCTCGGGCAGGTGGCGGGCCACGAGCTCGCGGTCGGCGCCGAAGCCGTTGGTGGCCAGCAGCACGGCGCGGGTCGGCACGCGCTCCTCGCCGTTGGGGGTCTCGACGACGGCCTCGCACACCGCGCCGTCGTCGTCGAGCACGACGTCGACGAGCCGGGCCGGCACGAGCAGGTCGACGAGGTCGCTGGCGCGCACGGCGCGCACGAGGTCGGCCAGCATCGCCTGGCCGGCGCGGCCGGGCACGGTGTGGCAGCGCAGCGCGGAGTGGCCGGGGTAGCCGAAGTCGGTGACCAGCGAGAGCGGCAGCCCGGCCTCGTCGGCCAGCCACTCCACCAGCCGGGCGCTGACCCCGGCCAGGGCCACGGCGAGCCGCTCGTCGGCCTGGCCGTGGGTCTTGGCGCGGATGTCGTCGACGAAGCGCTCGGCGGAGTCCTCCACCCCGGCCTCGCGCTGCCAGCGGGTGCCGGCGCCGGGCACCATCGCCGTCGACATGGCGGTGTTGTTGCCGCGGGCGAAGTGCTCGTTGCGCTCCACGACCAGCACCGAGAGGCCCAGCGAGGCGGCGCGCAGCGCGGCCACCAGCCCGCCGCCGGCGCCGGCGACGACGAGGTCGGAACCCTCCGCGCTCATCGGGTCGCCCCCGTCGTGGCCGGGGCAGCGGTCGTGGCGGGGGCGGCGTCGTCGAGCCGGCCGGTCACCCGCGCCCGCAGCCCGAGGAGGGCCAGGGCGGTGGCGGTGGGGTCGAGCACGTACGGCGCCCGCGCCTGCTCGGCCACGTCGACCGCCGAGCACGCGTTGAGCACGAAGTCGCAGTCGAGGTCCTCGACGGCGCGCTCCACCGCCGCGGCCCAGGTGGCGTCGTCGGCGATGTCGTCGACCGACAGGTCGAGCACGGCGGTCGGGGCGAAGGTCGCGGCGGCGTACTGGCCCAGGCGGCGGTCGAGCTCGTCCGCGATCGGGGCGTTGCGGGCCACCGCGCCCAGGCGGGCGCCCTGGCCGGTGACGAAGGCCGCGGTGAGCCGGCCCAGGCCGAGCACCGGTCGCGCGAGACCGGCCAGGCCCTCGCCCTCGGCCCCCTCGCCATCGGCCTCGGCGAGGTCGGCGAGGTCGGCGAGCGGGTCGAGCACGCAGTCGGGGAGGTAGGCGTCCCAGCCGGTGGGGTCGACGGCGGCGTAGCGGGCGTGGAGCGCCCGCTCGCTGGCCCGCACGTCGTCGGCGGTGTCGAGGGCGCGCGGCAGGCGCGGGGCGCGGGCGTCGGGCTCGCCCGTCGGGCCTCCCCCGGAGCTGCCGGAGCTGCCGGGGTCGAGGTGCTCGAGCACGACGGTGACGCCGGCGGGTGCGAGGGCGTCGTAGCGCGCCTGGCGCCGGGCCAGCTCGGCGTCGTCGACGACGATGGGGGTGATGGCGAGCAGTCGCATCAGGCGGGGTCTCCCTGGGTCGGGTCGGTGGTGCGGGCGGGCGGCGCTGCGGCCGGCCCGGCGGGCGGTGCGGTGGCGGCGGGCGCGGCGTACGGCGGGGCCGCGCCGGGCGGCTGCGCCTCGGGGCCGAGGCCCAGGGCGCGGGGGTCGTTGGGGTGCGCGGCGAGCGGGTGGACGGTGATGTCCATCCACGGGTGCAGCGGCAGCGAGGTCAGGCAGGCGTGCAGCTCGGTGGCGTCGGCGACGTCGTAGAGGCTCCAGTTGGCCCAGCGGCCCGGGATGCGCCAGAGCCGCCGCAGCTGTCCGGCGGCGGCGAGGCGCTGGCCCTGGGCCAGCTCGCGGGCGAAGACCTCCTCGCGCTGCTCGACCGGCGTCTCGGGCGGCCAGACGATCTCGATGTGCACCAGGAACTCCACGCGCTCCCCTCCTCTTCTCTCTGCTCGCGCCCGCCTCGGCCGGGCCGGTCGGCCAGGCTGTGCGGTCGGCCGGTGCGGTCGGGCGGTGCGGCCGGGCCGGGCGGTCGGGGTCAGACCCCGAGGTAGGCCTCGCGCACGCGCGGGTCGTCGGCCAGCTCGGCGCCGGTGCCCTCGAGCACGATGGCGCCGCTCTCGATGACGTAGGCGCGGTCGGAGATGGCGAGGGCCTGGGAGGCGTTCTGCTCCACGATGAGCACGGTGACCCCGGAGTCGCGGATGCGGCGGATGGCCTCGAGCACCTGGGCGACCAGGTTGGGCGCGAGGCCCACCGACGGCTCGTCGAGGGTCAGGCAGGTGGGGCGCGCCATCATGGCCCGCCCGATGGCCAGCATCTGCTGCTGCCCGCCCGACATGGTCTCGGCCTTCTGGGCCCGCCGCGCGGCGAGGATCGGGAAGAGGTCGAAGACCTCCTCCAGGGAGGCCTTCACCGTGGAGCGGGGCTGGGAGTAGGCGCCCATCTCGAGGTTCTCGATGACCTGGAGGTCGCCGAAGAGGGCGCGGTCCTGGGCCACGTGGACGAGCCCGGCGCGCACGACCTGGTGGGGCTTCATCTTGTGCACCGCGGCGCCGTCGAAGCGGATCTCGCCGCCGGTGACCGAGACCAGCCCGGCGACGGCGCGCAGCGTGGTGGTCTTGCCCGCGCCGTTGGCGCCGATGAGGGAGACGATCTCGCCGCGCGCGACGTGCAGGTCGAGGCCGTGGAGGATCTCCAGGCGGCGGTAGCCGGCGTGCAGGTCGCGCAGCTGCAGCAGGGAGTCGCCCGGCGGGCGGTGCGGCGCGGGCGCCGTACCCGGGGTGGGAGCGGGTGTGGGGGTGCTCATGCGTAGTCCTCTCCGAGGTAGGCCTCGACGACCCGGGGGTCGGTGATGACCTCGTGGGGGTCGCCGAGGGCGAGCTCGGCGCCCTCGGCCATGACCAGCAGGCGCTCGGAGAGCGCCATCACCGCGGCCATGATGTGCTCGACGAACATCACCGTCATGCCGTCGGCGTGGATCTCGCGCAGCAGCTCGATCATGGGGGCGCGCTCGGCGGGCACGAGCCCGGCGAGCACCTCGTCGAGCAGCAGCAGCCGCGGCTCGAGGGCCAGGGCGCGGGCGAGCTCGAGGCGCTTGAGGCCGGCGGTGGGCAGGCTGCCCGACGGGGAGTGGACGTAGCGGTCCAGCTGCACCCGGTCGATGACCTCCAGCGCGGCGCGTCGCGCGGCCGTGCGGGAGCGGTGGCGGCCGTGGGCGGCGATGGCGACGTTGTCGAGCACGCTCATCGACTCGAAGGGCCGCATCAGCTGGAAGGTGCGCACCAGCCCGACGGAGGCGACCTTGGCGGGCCCCCAGCCGGTGATGTCCTGGCCGTCGAAGACGACGCGGCCCCGGGTGGGCTCGAGCTGGCCGGCGAGCAGCGAGAAGAGCGTGGTCTTGCCCGCGCCGTTGGGCCCGACGATGCCGAGGAACTCCCCGTCGGTGACGTCGACGTCGACGTCGCGCACGGCGGTGAGGCCGGCGAAGGTCTTGGTCAGCGACTCCACGTGCAGCAGCGTCATGAGCGGAACCGATCGCGCAGGGTGCCGTAGATGCCCTTGGGCATGAACAGCACGATGAGGACGAGCAGGGCGGCGTAGATGGCGACGTCGAGGCCGGTCACGCCCTGGAGGAAGGCGAGGAACTCCGGCGGGTCGCGCAGGATCTGGGCGATCCACTCCGAGAGCGGGCCGACGACCAGGGCGCCGACGAGCGGGCCGAAGACGGTGCCGATGCCGCCGATGACGGCGGGCACGATCGCGTTGACCGAGACCCCGGAGCCGAAGGCCTGCTCGGGGCCGACGAAGAAGTAGTACTGGGTGTAGAAGGCGCCGGCCAGCGAGGTGAAGGCGCAGCTGAGCGCGACCGTGACGAGGCGGTAGCGCATGACGCGGATGCCGAGGGAGGCGGCGGCGACCTCGTCGTCGCGCACGGCCTGCACGTACTGCCCCGCGCGGGAGTTGACGAAGGCCACCGTGCCGAAGAGGCCGAGGGCGAGCACGGCGAGCGGGATCCAGAAGTAGATCGGGCTGCCCTGCTCGAACTGCATCATCGACCAGGAGTCCTCCAGCAGCAGGGGCACGTTGAAGCCCTCGGTGCGGCGCAGGAAGTCGAGGTTCTGCACCGCGAGCAGGAAGACCTGGGCGAAGGCGAAGGTGGCCAGCGCGAAGTAGGCCCCGGCCAGGCGGTAGCGCAGGCACAGGAAGGCGATGAGGGTGCCGGCGGCCGCGGAGATCGCCGCGCCCACCAGCATCGAGATCCACGGCGAGACGCCGTGCTCGACCAGGAGGTAGGCGTCGGTGTAGGCGCCGATGCCGAAGAAGGCGGCGTGGCCGAAGCTGAACATGCCGCCGTAGCCGCTCATCAGGTTCCACCCCACCGCCAGGATCGCGAAGATCAGGGTGCGGATGGCCACGGCCTCGGTCTGCTCGTCGAGGAGCAGGGGCAGTACGGCGAGCAGCGCGACGATGAGCGCCAGCGCGGCGTAGGTGCGCGAGGTGGAGCGGTCCTTCAGGCGCGGGTCGTCGAGACCGACGCTGGGGCGGCGCGTGGCGCCGGGGGCGGGGGTGCCGGGCGTGCCGGCGGTGCTGGTGGCGCTCATCGGGTCGCTCCGAAGATGCCCTGGGGGCGGAAGAAGAGGACGAGGACGAAGACGCCGAAGACCAGGATCAGCGAGCCGGTGCCGGGCAGGTAGAGCGCCCCGACGGTCTGCACGAGGCCGATGATCAGCCCGCCGACGACGGCGCCGGCGACGTTGCCGAGGCCGCCGAGCACGACGATGACGAAGGCGAGGATGGTGAACTGCTCGCCCACCGACGGGGTCAGGCTGAGGAAGGGCGCCATGAGGCCGCCGGCCACGGCCACGCAGGCCGAGCCGATGCCGAAGGTCAGGGCGTAGACCCGGCTGACGTCGACGCCGACCAGGGAGGCGCCCTGGGTGTTGGCGGAGACCGCGCGGATGGAGAGGCCGAAGGAGGTGCCGCGCAGCAGCAGGGTCAGCGCCCCGGCCACGAGCAGCGCTCCGCCGAAGGCGATGAGCCGCTCGTAGGACATGATCGCGTCGAGGATCTCCACGCGGCCGCTGACCGAGCCCGGCACGCGCAGCGGGCGGCCGCCGAAGATCATCAGCAGCACGTTGACGATGAGCAGCGAGAGCCCGAGCGTGATGAGCAGCGGGCCTTCCTCGTTGCCGGCCATGGTCAGCTTGTTGAGCAGGGTGGCCTGCACGAGCACGCCGAAGAGGAACATCACCGGCACCGCCAGCAGCGTCGCGACGTAGACCGGGATGCCGCCGGAGGTCGACATCTCGTAGACCAGGAACATGGCCATGGTGAGCATGGCGCCCTGGGCGAAGTTGACGATGCCGAGCACGCCGAAGATCAGCGTGAGCCCGACCGAGACGAGGGCGTAGACCCCGCCGAGCAGGAGGCCGGTGGCCACCGACTGGGTGACCAGGCCGGTCTCGCGCTGGCCCACGGTGTAGACGAGGGCCAGCGCGACCACGACGGCGGCCAGGACGAAGAGGGGCGCCGCCGGCAGCGTCAGGCTGCGGCGCTCCCGGTCGGGCTCCACGGTGGTGGGGCCTCCGGGATCGGTGGCGGTGGGGCTCGTTGTCATCCGGGTGTCATCCGTTCCTGACGGCGGGGGCCGCCTCAGCGGTTGGTCGGGTAGACGGGCTCGCTGGTCGTGAAGTCCTCGGGGAAGACCTGCTCGACCTCGCCGTCCTGGATCTGCATGACGATGACGGTGGCGTTCTCGTTCTGCCCGGTCTCGTCGAAGGTGATGGGGCCGTCGAAGGCCAGCAGCGGGTCGTCGACCTCGATGCCGGCGAGCGCCTCGCGCACGGCCTCGGGGTCGTCGGAGCCGGCCTCCTCGAGGGCCTGGGCGATGACGACGACGGCCTGGTAGGACAGCATCGAGGCCGTCTCCATGGGCTTGCCGTACTCCTCCTCGAAGCGGGTGCGGATGTCCTGCACGCGCTCGTCGGTGGCGGCGTAGTGGTAGTTGGCGCTGAGCACCTGGTTGCCCGCCTGGCCGGCGTCGCCGGGGAAGGCGCCGTCGTCGAAGCCGCCGTTGGCCACGCCGTAGACGGCGTCGACGTCGGGGCCGAGGGCCTCGACGGCCTGGGCGATGAGGAGGCTGTCGGGGTAGTAGCCGGTGGCGACGATGACGTCGGGGTCGGCCGCGACGGCCTCGCGCACCTGGGTGGTGGCGTCGGTGAAGTTGGTGCCGGGGTAGGTGACCTCCTCCAGCACCTCCACGCCGTTGGCCTCGGCCTCCTCGGCGAAGGCGTCGAAGACGCTCTGGCCGAAGGCGCCCTCGATGTGGATGTAGGAGACCGACTCGATCGGCTCGTCGTTGGCCTCGGCCAGCGCGATGAGCGCCTTGGCGCCGTCGGTGCCCATGCTCGTGGCGTTGGGCTGGATGCGGAAGGTGTTCTGGTAGCCCTGCTCGAGGATCGAGTCGTCGACGGCGACGTCGATGACCAGCGGCACGCCGGAGCGCTCGGCCACGGCGGAGACGTTGGCGGTGACGTCGCTCTGGTAGGTGCCGACCAGGGCGACCGCGCCCTCGCTGATCAGGCGCTGGGCCTCGCTCTGGCCGCTGTCGGCCACGCCCTTGCTGTCGCCCTCGCCGAGGGTGAGCTGGGCACCGTCGAGGGCCTCGATGCCGCCGGCGGCGTTGATGTCGTCGACGGCCATCTGGGCGCCGTTGTTCATCAGCGAGCCGACCCCGGCCAGGGCGCCGGTGAGCGGGTGGACCGCACCGATCATGATCTCGCCGTCGGCGCTGCCGGAGGAGCCGGAGCCACCGCAGGCGGAGAGGGCGAGGGCGCTCGCGGCGAGCGCCGCGGCGAGGGAGACCTTCTTCATGGTGCTGGACCAACCTTTCGTGCCTGGGGCACAGTGTGCGTTCCTCTTGGGGGAACAGTGGCCTGAGTCGGTGCGTTCCGCTGAGCGGAGCGTCTGACGGGCACCCGAGTGGCCCTCGATCGACGTTCCAGTGAGTATGCACGCCTCTCACGGGGATTTCTAGGGGCTATCCCCCGCGAAACGCAAGCGTTACAGTTCCGGTCAGCGAAACGCTACGACGAAAGAAGGCGCCGTGAGCACAGACCCGATCCGCGGAGAGGCCGCCCGGGAGACCCCGGGCGGAACGGAGTCGGCCGACCGGGTCGCCGACGTGCTGCTGCTCTTCGCGCGCTCCGAGGACCCCCTCGGCGTCTCCCGCATCGCCCGCGACCTGGCGCTGAGCAAGGCGGTGGTGCACCGCATCCTGCAGTCGCTGTCGTCGCGCTCGCTGGTGCAGCCCGTGCCCGGCGGCTCCAGCTACGTGCTCGGCCCGGCCGCGGCGGGGCTGGCCGCGCGGGCCTGGAGCCAGCTCGACGTGCGCTCGGTGGCCTCGCCGGTGCTGCGCAAGCTGCGCGACGCGACCCGGGAGACCACGACGCTCTCGGTGCTGGTGGGCGACCAGCGCATCTACCTCGACCAGTTCGAGAGCCCGCAGGAGATCAAGATGGTGGTCGAGATCGGCCCCCGCTTCCCGCTGCACTCGGGCGCGTCGAGCCGCGCGATCCTGGCGCACCTGCCGCAGCCGCTCATCGACGAGGCCGTGCGCCAGCTGGTCGCGCTCAAGCCCGACACCGACGTCGAGGCCTACCTCGCCGACCTCGCCACCTCCCGCGAGCGCGGCTACGCCGTCTCGCTCAACGAGCGCAACACCGGCGCCGCCTCGATCGCCGCGCCCTTCTTCGACGTCGCGGGCAACGTGCTCGGCTCGGTCAGCTCCTCGGGCCCGGTCTTCCGCTACGCCGACCTCGCCGACGGCGCCGACGAGCGCCAGACCCGCCTGGTGGTCGAGGCCGCCAACGACATCACCGACCGCCTCCGCTAAGGACCCCCGTGCTCCCCCGCTCCTTCCTCTACGTGCCCGGCAACCGCCCCGACCTCTTCGACAAGGCCGCCGGCGGCCAGGCCGACGCCGTCGTCCTCGACCTCGAGGACGCCGTGCCCCTGCCCGCCAAGGCCGAGGCCCGCGAGGCCGTACGCCGCTGGCTCGACGCCCGCGACCCCACCACCGGCGCCCAGGCCTGGGTCCGCGTGGACCCCGCCGCCCTCACCGCCGACCTCGACGCCGTCCTCCACCCCCACCTCGACGGCCTCTTCCTCGCCACCGCCACCCCCGCCGCCCTCGACGCCCTCACCGCCCACCCCCGGTGGTCAGGGAGCGAGCGCCAGCGAGCGTCTCGAAACCACGACCCGAGCGGTCACCCGGTGGTCGAGGAGAAAGCGGTGGTTGAGGAGCGAGCGCCAGCGAGCGTCTCGAAACCACCCACCCCCGCGGTGGTTGAGGAGCGAGCCCCAGCGAGCGATCGCCCGGTGGTTGAGGAGCGAGCGCCAGCGAGCGATCGCCCGGTGGTTGAGGAGCGAGCGCCAGCGAGCGGTCGCCCGGTGGTTGAGGAGCGAGCGCCAGCGAGCGTCTCGAAACCACCAAGCGTGGTAGCCCTCATCGAGTCCGCCGAAGGCCTCCAGACCCTCCAGCAGATGTCCACCCACCCCGCCCTGACCGCCTTCGGCATCGGCGAGGTCGATCTCCTCGGCGACCTCCGCGTCACCCGCACCCACCGCACCGAGGCGGTGGTCCTCGCCCTGCGCACCCAGGTCGTCGTCGCCGGCGCCGCCGCCGGCCTCGAGGCCCCGGTCGCCCCGACGTCGACCGACTTCCGCGACCTCGAGGCCTTCGCCGAGAGCACCCACCTCGGGGTCGACCTCGGCTTCCGCTCCCGTACGGCGATCCACCCCGCCCAGGTGCCCGTCATCCACGACGCCCTCACCCCCACCGCCGACGAGGTCGCCGCAGCCCGCGACGTCGTCGGGCGCTATGAGGCCTCAGGCAGCAGCGTCGCCCTGGACAGCGCGGGGCGGCTGATCGACGGCGCCGTGGTGAGGGGTGCCCGAGAGACGCTGGCGCGAGCGGGTGCATAAGCGGCGGATTGACGCACATCGGCTCAGCTACTCGCTGACTCGTTGAGCGTGGGATTGACGAGAGGCGCAGGTGCTTCGCTCGGCACCAAGACGCGCGGAGAACGCACGCCTTGCTCCTCCAAGCGGCGAACGACAAACTCCAACACCTCGTCCGGTGTCATCTTGGTCGCCGCCACGGTCTCGGTGGCACCTTGCTGGGGCATCTCGGAAGTCGAGTAGTACGGCGGTAGGAAGAGTTCGTCGCGCCACCAGCTCAGGACAGCTTGCTCAAGGTTGTACGCGTCGTCGCCTGTCGCAAGGCGGATTGACCACAAATGCTGCCAGCCTCGTCGGCGATGTGCGGGGAGCCTGTCCGATCCCGGAGCCGCAATGCCGATCTTCAGGGCGCTTCCGTCGCCGATCAAGTACAGGTCCGCCTCGCTGGCGAACGGAAAGGCACTATTGCAGTAGCGACAGATCCCACGGCCCGCACGAACGTTCCCCAGCGTGGGGCTCACTATTCCGCCGCAGGTGTGAGTGGCTTTCCAAGGTAGAGAACTGCCCGGATACTCGTCGAGCGGTCGAAGCCCAGCCTCGATGAAAACCACCATCGCTTCCTCCTCGGGCATGCGAAGCCGGAGAGCAGCTGCTTGGCCAGCGCATTCAACGCATCCACCTTGGCCGCGCTTGATGTTGGAGTACGAAGGTGCGACCTCGGCCCCGCACGGCATGTGTCGACAGCGCCAAGGCGCATCAACGCCTGGGAAGGGCGCAAGTGGTTCGAGCCCGGCCTTCGCCATGAGATCTGTCGCGACGACTTCATCCAGACGCAGTGCCCGATGCGTCGCTTCGAGCCCGCAATCTCGGCACGGCCCTTGCCCCTGAGCTACGTTTCCGAGCCGTGGCGACACCGTCCGGCCACAAGGACTGTGCCTCGCCTTCCAGGGCTTTGAAGTGGAGCCGGGGTACGGCTCAAGTGGCTCTAGATCGACGGAGTCGAAGAAGTTCGCTGCGTCCGCCTCACTCCATGTCTGCCAGCCGCGAGCCGCCAGGCTGCAGGTGCGGCACCCCTTTCCCGACCGACGACGAACAGCGTTCAGAGTGGGGCTGACCTCGCGCCCACAGGGCAGGTGCCGTGAGCGCCACGGCTTACCAGCACCGGGATAGGCAGCTAGGGGTTCGAAACCGTTGTCGACCATGGACGCTGCCGCTTCGGCGGCGTGTTGGGCGCGACGGGCCGCGCCGCGCGCCCATGCCGCGCACTGACGACAGGCCGTGCCGCGTCGGCGAACGTTGCTGAGCAGCGGCGCGATAGTCCGTCCGCATCGCAGATGAACTGAGGGCCACGGTTTGTGTGCGCCCGGATATGGGATCAGTGGCTCCAGGCCAGCCTGACGCAGGATCCGAGTAGCCTCGGCCGGATCTAGACGCAGGCGGGAACTCGCTGGCGGAACCGGTGATGTCACGGATGGATCTCACCACGCACCTCCGACAATCGGCAGCAGTCCGGTGAATCACTGCGTCTGACAACTAGCCAGTCGGCGCCCTCGAGCGGCGGAATGACTGCACCCGTCCCGTAGCTGCCTAGACCTCACGTGCTGCGAGCGGCTTCGACCCTCGCGATCCAGCTCTTGCCCTCGTCATTCGGATCTTCGTCCTCGGGAACGCTGAGCACGTCCTGCACCTTGTACCACCCGCCGGGCCATCCGTTGATGGGCACGGCATATGACACCCATGCCCGTAAGGCGCGGTCGCGGGTGTTCCACGTCTCTAGGACGCCGGGATACCAACGACCCCGATCCTCGACCCAAACGCGATCGGTAACGGGCACATTCGTCATGCGCCGACGGTAGTAGCAACCTGCCACCGCCGGGCGCGGAACGGGGGATCCTCCAGTGAGGCATGCAAGCGGCGGAATGTCGCTCGTCAGGCCGCGTGGCGGTCACTCCAGTTCGCTGGTCGGCACGTCGTCGACGGAACGTCTTGCGCGTCTTGGGGTTCCGCGTTCCCACCAGTCGATCGGCGGAGCTCCGAGCAGCTGGCCCGCGGTCACCTGGACGTTACCGATGTTGCAGAACTTCCAGAGTTCTTTCGCGGCACGTGAGTACTGGAACAAGACCTCGTCAACGTCGAAGGCCTTGAGCTCGCCGCTCCGGAACCGGTCCACCGCCTCGGCTACGCGCGCGACGAGTCCGGCGAGCTCCGCCTCGTGGTAGGCCGCCACCGCCTCGCGTGCCTGCCGACGATCCGACTTCTGGGACACAAGTTCAGGCTAGTGCGAATTGGCAAACGAGAGAATGCGCGCAAAAATCACCGGCATAACAAGCAGATCCAGGCGAGCGTAGCCGCCCTCAACGCGGCAGATCCGGTAACTGCTTGTCAGGACGTCGCACGCCGGAAGGTGCGCGATACTGCGTGCCATGCCTGAATGGGATCCGGACCCTGCGGTCGAGGCACCACCTTGGCTCGTCGAGGGCGCACGGGTGGTTCACGGCACCTTCGGCACGGGAGCCGTCGGGCGCGTAGGGCGCCACAGAGACGTGCCTACGGTCTGGATCGACTTCGACAACGGCCAGACGAAGGCCCTTGCCCTAGAGTTCGGCCTACCGCACCTCGCACCTGATTCAACGGCAAATCAGCCGAAGCGCCGACTGTGGTTTAGGCGCGGTCCGGGCTGACCTCCGTCCGGGGGCGACGTCCGCACATCGGCAGATCCGCGAACTCACCGCAGCAGACCTGGGCGTTCAAGCGGTGCTGTTGGGGTCGACTCCGAACAGGCGCACGAGCCCGCTCCGTTGACCGTCACGCTGCTCGACGTAGATGACGAAGGTCTGGTCTGACCGTGCCCGGTTCCGTGCCCAATCGAGAACCTCCTCGACATCAGTGACGTCGCTCAATCGGTACTCATCGCAGTGCCACATCACGTGCTCCTGCGCGACGCCAGCCGGTGCGGGCGGCTGATGCCAGAAGTAGACGCGGTAGACCGGCCAGTCGACTTCCCACCGGGTGTCCCGAGGATCTACGCCGTCGACGATCATGCAGACGACCCTATGGGCAGGGTCATCCGCTCATCGGCAGATCTGCGCGAACCTGCGGTATGAGTGTGCCGCTCGCTAGAAGCCCAACAGCTCAACAGCAGGGCGCTGCAACGAGGGAGAGAAGTTCCGCGGTGCCCAATCGGCGTCGGTCCTTGCGGTGATGACGTCGCCCACCCGGACGTGCTCGATGAAGTAACGGTTCCCCGGGCTCTGCTCCCGCCCGTAGTAGAACCACTCCCACCGCACTCGAGTGGCACCCTGGATCGTGAACTCGACCGCAGAGGCCGTTACTCCGCTCGGGTTCCAGACGTGCAGGGTTTCTCCGCCATCGAAGTCGAGGACCAAGCACTCTGCGTCGACGGGTCGGACGCCGACAATCACGTGGATGTTGTCCATGCGTCCCCCGAAGATGTCTCCGAAGACCGACAACGACCCGCTCTTCAGGGCAGGAATGCGTGTTGCCAGACCACCAGCGAGTTCCTGTGTCATGCCCACCGCCTCAGGCTAGACCTTGCCCTTCCCGAGTCGTCCGCTCATCAACAGATCCGGTCGAGGGAGCCGCGGCAGGTCCGGACATCAGGAAGGAGCGCTCGTATGCTCCGACCATGGACGAAGCGTGTCGCGTTCCGGACTGTGGTCAAGCGGCAACCTCTGGCGAGTGGCGCGAGCCGTTCGGTAAGTTCCGGTGGGGCGTCGAACTGTCCGTCACAGTTCAGGACCTTGCTCTCACCTGGCCTCTATGCGCAGACCACGCTGATGATCTGATTGCCGGCGCCCTGAACGGAGTCGAAGCGACCCTCACGGGGTGGCGACTCAAGTCCGGCTACCGCGGCCTGGAGCAGCAGTAACGGTCTCCATCCCAGATCCGCTCATCGGCAGATCCGGTAAGTCGGACACGCGCCGACAGGCGGCGCTTTGAGGCACGTCGGGGAGTGGGTGAAGGGCATCACCGCCCCGCCCGGACGGCCGATGCGTCGCAGATGACAGCGCAGGGCCTCCGCGCGACTAGCAACGCCTCCAGTTCCTGATCTTCACCTTGACTGAGCCTCCGAGCGACGACATGGTGACGCCGTGCCAGACGCCAATCGCCCAGCCCCACGTGAGTCCGGCGATGATTTTAATCGACACGCGGGCCAGCAACATCTCCGTGGGGGAGTCTTGGCTGGAGTGGTTCTCATTGGCAGCGCGGTCACGCTAGCGCCCTTTGCCCTGACGAGATGGAGCGACGATCCCGCCTACGGCGCTTGGCAGATCGTCCTCCTGACGACACTCACCAATGTCGGCACCGCACTGCTTCTCGCCGTGGTGATCTTCGTATTGCAGCGCCACTTCACTCAAGACGTACGGGAAACCGTCGTCGAGGCAGCCAAGGACGAAGTGAACACACAAACTCGTGAGTTGCGGGAAGAGACCGCCCAGTTACGCACGCGCATTGACGACCTCACGCGACAGTTCGGACATCAAGTGGAAGAGCGGGACCAAGAGGCTCTTGACGTCGTCACCCGGGCGCGCGACCACTTGGCGTTCGACACTGTGGCGGAACTGTTTGAGGTGGCTGCCGACATGCGGGCGCTGTGGTTCGGATCGGTCATGATCCCCGCTGGCGCGGAGCTTGAGGGACCGCGCGTACGAATCAGGTGGGCTGACCTATCGAGTGTGTGGCGCAGCGGGAACGCGTTCGACAACTACCGCGACACGGCGTCGCCCGCGATCCAAATCGAGTTGGAGAGGCCAACCGGTACCGGCGGGTCTTGGTCCCCGGCCGAAGCACTGTGGCTCCCGTGGGAGCAGCCTGCCGACGCTTGGAGTGCGCTCGCCGAAGCGATGGTGGTGGCCGGTCATGGAGCGCTGGTTCGAGAGCTCGATCCCACGGTCGCGATGAATCACCTGGTTGATGCCTTGGAGGCGGCAATCAGTGGGCGGCGCCATACGCCCCACAGCTGGATGAGCGGCGCGCTCGACGAGTGGGTGACAGATGGTTGGGCCGTCACTGAGTACGGGCTCGAGAGCCGGGATCACGGATCGATTGCATCGCGTTCATTTCCCGAGCACAATGCCACCGCGCTCCGCCGTATGGCCGGCGGTGCCGAGGAGAAGGACTTCAATCCCGAACGCCCTACCGGTGTCGACGCGGACGTGTGGCGGTGCGCACTGGCCGCCGCTCGGAGCAGGCACTACCGTGCGGTCCCCGTTGCAGCCATGGCTACCGATCACGGGCCCATCACCTTCACGAGCCAGACGTCCCCTCGCAACCAGCCGAACTGGCCTCCGACGGACCCATCAACGTGATTCCGACGCTGCCCTGTCGAACGCTCCTTGGCTCGAGCATCGTGCATCCTCCCAAAGGTGGCATGACGACACTTGACGCGATTGCTGGCACCGACACGGAATGATGCAGGGCTCCGTCACGGCGGATGAAGAACGCTTCGTCTGAGGTGTCTGCCGCACGTAGATTCGCCTCGTGGCAATGCACCTGAGCAAGTTCACGGGACTCTTGACGGAGAAGTACTGGCCGACCGTCCCCTGCCCGACGTGCGAGGTCGGCAACCTGCGGCTCGATGGCGCGGTGAAGGTGACGTGGGCATCTCACGTGATGACAGCGCCTGCCTACCCACCCCTGGCGGAGGTCGATCACGGCGGCGCTTTCACTGCCCATCTACGGTGCGACGACAGCGGATGCCAGGAAGGCGCAGTTGTAGCCGGGCGGGCGTACGTCGACGAGCAATGGGAGCGCCCGAGCGACTCTCGCTATCAGACGTTCTTGCAGGTGCACTTCGTTGAGCCGGCACTCCGCTTGTTCCACGTTCCGCCCGCCACGCCCGACTCCATCAGGGAGGCCGTCAGGGCTGCGTCTATCGTGATGTGGGCGAGCCCTAGCTCGGCGGCAAACCGCCTGCGATACGCAGTCGAGGAGATCCTCGATGATCAGGGCGTTACCAAGTCAGGGACGACACACGGCCGAATCGAGCGGTTCAGCAAGACCGACAAGCCGATGGCGGATGCGCTCATGGCGGTGAAGTGGATCGGCAACGAAGGCAGCCACCAGGACGTACTGACTACGAATGACGTATTGGATGACGCCGAGATCCTCAAGCATGTGGTTGTCGCTCTCTATGGCATAGGTAACGCGGCGATCGAGGCGAAGATCAAGGCCATCAATGATGCAAAGGGCATTGTCAACAAGCCCACGTGAGATCGCAGACCCGAAAGCCGGGGAGCAGTCCAGGATCCAGAGTTTGACCTACGCATCGATGGGCAGCGTATGCCTTAAGCGGACGCTTACCGGGCATGCGGGCAACCCGGGCCTATCGGGCAGAAGACGACGTCATAGTGGGCGTTTTCATGCACGCTCTCGCCGTCCGCGTCCGCTCTCGCCTAGACCCCGGCGACGTAGGCAGTAAGGAAGTGGACGCCGTGGCGGTCAAGGTTTCCGCGAGCCCGGTCGTAGTGCTCTGTGGTACGCGGGTCGGAGTGTCTGGCAAGGATCTGGGCGTCGCGTAACGGGACGCCGGCGTCGAGGGCGTTGGTGATGGCTGCGTGTCGGAGCGAGTGTGGGCTGATGTGTCGTGGGATGGCAGCTGCCTTCGCGATGCGGGCGACCATCCGGTAGGCGTCTCGCCTATCGATGGGCTTGCCGGACACGGGTCTCATAATGAGTCGGCCCTCGGTACGGCTTCCACGACAGGCCTCGAGCACGCGCAGCACGGGAACCGTGACCGGCATGGTGGCTGGCTTGTCGCCCTTCCCGACGAGGTGCAGCACTCGGTGCCCGCGAAGAGTTTCGGAGTAGTCCTCGATCCGAACGGCGGCCGCCTCCGATGCTCGAAGGGCATTGATGCCAAGGAGGAACGCCAGAGCACCGTGATGGACGGTGAGCGTCTGGGCGACCTGGAGGAACCGGATGAGCTCGAGGCGGTCCAGTCCCTGGGTGCGGGACTCGTCACGGTGCACCTTCGGCAGGCGCGCGTAGACGGCAGGGTCAGAGACGATAAGTCCGTCGATGTGGGCGTAGCGGAAGTACCCCCGGACGGCGTGCATCGAGGTGACTACTGGACTTGACCCGCTCCGGTGGACACGGTTTTTCAGGCCGAGGCCTGCTCTTCGAACTGTGCGGGTGAACGGTATCCGAGCCGCTGCTTGATGCGGGTGGTGTTGTAGAAGCCCTCGATGTAGTCGAAGATCGCCGAGCGCAGCAGGTCCCGGCTTCGCCAGGTGTGCTGGCCGTGGATCCAGGCCAGTTCCCGCTTGAGGACTGACCAGGTCGACTCGACCGCGGCGTTGTCGAAGGCGTCGCCGGTGGAGCCGAACGAGGCGGCGATTCCGAGCCGCTCGAGCTGCTGGCCGAAGGCGAGGCTTGTGTAGGCCGCGCCGCGGTCGGCGTGGTGGATGGGTCGTTGGTCGGGTCGCCGTCGTTCGAATGCCATCACGAGTGCGTCGATGACGAGGTCGGCGTCTGGCGTGGTGCCCATGGCCCAGCCCACGACGCGACGTGAGTGGAGGTCGATGACTCCGGCGAGGTGGAGCCAGCCTTCGTCGGTGCGGAACTGCGTGACATCGGCAGCCCAGAGCTGGTCGCGGCGGGCGGGGTTGAAGTCGCGTTCGACGAGGTCGGGTGCCCAGGCGGTGTTCGCCTTCCCGGTGCGCCACCTTCGGCGCGAGTGCGCGCCGACCAAGCCGTGCTCACGCATCAGACGCGCGACCCGCTTGCGGCCGGTGCAGTGCCCAAGCCGACCGAGCTCGGCATGCACCCGCGGTGAGCCGTAGGTACGCCGCGAACGGCTGTGAACCTCAACGACCACCGCTGCCAACTCAGCGTCGCGCTGAGCATGCGTGGACGGCCCGCGAGTGGTCCAGGCGTAGAACCCCGATCGGCTCACGCCGAGCACCTGGCAGAGCCGCTTGATCCCGTAGGACTCGTGGTGTTCGCAGACGAACCGGAAGCGGCTCACCTGGTCGTCTCCTTGGCGAAATAGGCGGCTGCCTTGCGCAGGATCTCGCGTTCGACCTTGAGGCCGGCGACCTCCTTGCGCAGCCGCTTCAACTCCAGACGCTCATGCTCGCTGAGCGCGCCCGGCAGGGCGTCGAGCGTCTTCTGCTCGCGTTCCTTGCGGACCCAGGCGCCGAGGGTCTTGTAGTTGATCCCGAGGTCGCGAGCGACCTCGGCCATCGCCTTGTCGGTGGTCAGGACCAGACGAACAGCCTCGGTCTGGACTCCCTTCGTGAGCCTGCGGCTCACAATCTGGTGTCCATCAGAGCGGGTCAAGTCCATACCGAGGACGCCACCAGCCCGGCCTGGCCAAGGTGTCGGATGTACAGCTCGATATGTGCTCGCTGGATCCCAACGAGCGGGTCGAGCGTGTTGCTCTCGCACCAGGCGAACCAGCGCCGCAACTGGCAGGAGTACAGCGTGTGGGTATGCCCGGAGTAGCGAGCGAGGTACGAGACCGCAGCGAGCTGGGCGGGCGTCATCGCATCGGGCTGGAACGGCAGGAGAGTGTTCATCGGTGTCACCTGGCGGGTCGGCAAAGCCTCGCCGTGTTCGCCGCGCAAGGGCGAGGCACTTGCCTGACGCTAGGCCGCGGTGGCCGCTCCGAGCACTGGAAGCAGTGTGGGTCGCGGCGGAGTGGGCTAGGTCGCAGCGTCACCGATTCGTGCGGCGCCCCACGAGACAGCTGGGTCAGATAGCTCGACGTGAGGTTGTCAGGTTTGCGCCATAAGCTCGGAATCGGCAGAGATGTCGGCGGGATGCTGCATGGTGTTCTTGTGGCTATCGACTGGGCTCACTTGGCACACGTCAACGGTGAGGGTGTGGAGAAGCTGGCTGCCCTCCTGCTCCGGCACCAGTATCCCGACGCTTGGCAGATCAACCCGAGTCAAGGAGATGGCGGTATCGATGTCTACCGTCGTACCCCCCGGGGGCTTCAAGTCTGGCAAATCAAGCGATTCTCGACTCCGCTCATCGGCGGCCAACGCAAGCAGGTAAAGCAGTCTTGGTCGACGTTCTTCAACGCCCATCCCGCTCAGGGCACGCCGATTCATTCGTACACCCTCGTCACGGTGTGGACCCCGACTGAACCCGCTCGCGAATGGTGGAACTCGAAGGTCGTGTCTGGCGCCACCTTCCCCGTCTTCTGGGATGGCGACCTGTTCTTCAACTCGCTCGATTCGCAGTTTCCGCATGTGACGGAGCGCTTCCTGAAGCCTGACTTCCTCGAATCCTCGTTGATGGCGAAGTCTGTATTGGCGGCCTCGCCGATTGAGGGGACGGATGGTCTCACCATTCTCGACGCAGCCCGGCGCCGCGACCTTGCGCTCGCCAGCGTTCGCGAGATGGTCAGCGACCACTACCGCATCGACACGGCAATCATCACAACTGGGTCCAAGACAAAACTGCCCCTGGATCAGCTCAATCCAGCAGGTGTCCAGCACCGCGTTACGGCAATGGAGGGAGGCCGCTGGCACATCGAGTCTGCGGTGCCCCGAGGTCGGCAGTCGTTGGAAGATGACCCGATCACGCTGGATGTTCAGTTTCGAGTCGAGAGTGGATCAGCTGAGGCCGAAATGCTTGACCAGTGGGACATGTGGGGCGCGCCGCTCGAGAATGTGCCGGCCGTCGTTCGCCACTCAGGTGGTCCGTTCTCGAACCCAGGCGGCAACGAGGGGCTGATCAGCTTTGTGCATGTCCGCGAGACGGTCGACGTCCCGGGACGCATGCCCGACATCGTCCTCTGCGATCCAGCCGGTGCGCATCGCGTCAGGTTCAATATCGAGGAACGCACGCAGGGGCGCGTCGGAGGCGGCCGCCGCCTCGTCGCCGTCTCCCGGAGTGGACTCCTGCGTCTTGAGTTGAGGCTCGGCTCCACGGAGGCACCCGATGGGTGGACCCTCGGACTCAACGACGCTGCCGGGCTCGATCCCCGCAGGGTGCGATCCGAACTCGCAGCGTTGGATCGACTAAGCGTTCCGATCCCAGAGACGGTTGACCCCGCCCACAGGGCGTCGGCCGGCGGTACTCCCGGCACGAGTGCCCAAGCCGATGCCGAATTCAAGTTTGAGGTTCGTCTGGTGCTAGATGATGACGATCCCGAGCTCTCTGTCCAGGAGCTGCTTGCGACCGCGACCCAGTTGAGTGCGCCACCGATTGCGACTTGGCTGTTGCAGATCGCGGAGGCGTTGACCGTCTTGGATCCCTTCTCCAGCGAGACATTCGCGATGCCCGATATCGGCAAGGTCACCGCAGACCAACTGAACGATCTGATCTGGCATGCCGGCATCTACGCGGGCGAGTCCGAGACCATCACCTGGGAGAAGGTGACTTTCACGGTTGCTGACGGTCCGAGCCTCGCAACTGCATGGCAAGCCAACGCGGACGGGTACCTGGTCGAAACGACCTGCCCGCAGCTCGCCCTCGGGGAGGAGGTGCTCACGCTTGATTGGCCATATGCGCGCACTGTTCGGATGCCTCCACTCCCACTTGGACTGGCCGAAGCGGCCCCCGGGGCCGAGATTGCGTTCTACCCGGGTGCTGACAACAGCATGACTATCGGCCTAGTTGCGGAGTGAAGTAGCGGTTTGCGGTACGCCTCCGAAGAAGCGGCGTAAGGGTGAACTCGCACCCGCGGCCACGTCCGGGCGCCATGGAGTCGAGTTAGCCTCTGGCGCTCACGTCCAGTTCTAGCCCGCGGGCTTCACGGAGCGGGTGACGACGACAGCTAGCTTTTCTGGGGTCTTGATGAGCGGCGTGAAGGGTCCGCCGGGCTATGCAACTTCAACGGCTGCGGCCTCCTCGTCCAAGAAGACCAGCAGGCTGCTCACAAATAGCACTGCCTGCACGGCGTTACGTCGGGAGAACTGACGGGATCCGACCCCGTGCACGGAGGCGTGTCGACTGAAGGTTCGCGGGACAAGATCCCCCTTATCCGGGCGATACTGCTGGTAGGCCTTCCAGAGGGGCGCGAACGCGATGAACTCCAGCATTGTGAAGTTGTCGTACTCGCCAGCGTCGGTCGTATTCCTGTTCGGCGTGAGGTCGTACCGCTGCTTCCCGAAGTAGTCGTTGACCACCGTGTCGAGCACGGACGCGGCCATTGCCTGCGCGGCGTCGGGGTTGGCGGCGTCGAGGGCGTCGAGCGCTCCGACGGCGAACCTCAGGTAGGGCGACGCGATGGAAGACGAACAACCGGCGAGCGCGATACGGCAGTCGGAGGAAATGGCCTTCCACCTCCTGCCGAGGATATTGCGTCGGTCGGCAGTGTTCTCGGCTCGGAGGAGCTTCTCCGCGATCTCCTGGCGAGGTACGCCGTAGAGGGCGATGCCGTCGAGCATCACCACCTCCTCGACCTCAGCGAACTCGATGCCCTCGATGTCGCGGAGGTTGCCGGGATAGAAGCCGATCCGCACCTTCTCGAGGAGGGGAGCGATCCGCTGGAGCAGGGACGTCTGCTCGTTGGAGAACCGAGCGAGCATCTTTGCCGTGCGCTCGTTGACGTCGAAGATCGCATTTCCGGCTAGCAGCGAGTTGAAGCGGGTGAGGTTGGACTGCCCAAGCCCCGCCATCTTGTACGCGTCGCTATTGATGAGGTTCATCTGATTCACCCAGGCGGGCTCGACATGGATCTTCGACACCAAGTTCTTGCCCAGCAGGCCAGTGAAGGTGGAATCCGGCAGTCGGCCCATAAGACTCTTGTACGCGGAGTCGGGCAGCCCCATCCGCTCGAACTTCTTGAGGAACGAGTTCGCACCGATGAGGTCGGCGATACCGCTCTTGAACTTCGGATTCAGTACCCCCTGCAGCCGCGCCATCGACTCTTTGACGCGCGCCAATTCCTCTGGAGACAGCGTGACCTCCTTGGCCTGACCGTCCACCGGCTTCTGCAGCTCCTCGCGGAGCTCGTCGAGAGCGTCACCGTTGCTAGCCTTGTCCGGCTGCCCCGCGGGCTCGTCCCCACACTCCTCGTCACTCACGAAGCAAGGCTAACGAGGGCCACCGACGCTTCTTTCGGAGTTGCACTCCCTGCCGCAATGCTTTGGGCTCGGCGACCATAGCGGCGCGCGCCTTCTTGACCCTCCGGTCCTGCAGCGCAACAGCGCCCGATGCAGCACTTCAAGCGCGTCATTCTGGGCGGAATGACGCGGCCACGGCGAGCCCGCTGGCGGGCCCGGGGGGCGGGGTGATGACAGCGAGCCGCTGACCGCCATTGCCCACGCCACCAGCGCTTGGTGCTACTGCTGCGGCTGGTGGGAACACCGTCAGCGCTGAGCCAAAGGAACGGCGCTTCTCCGCATGCGAGTCCAGGCGACGACTGCAAGCGCGACGAGGACGGGCCACAGCGCCAGACGTTCGAGCAGGCCGGAGATTGTGCCCTCGCCGGACAGGATGAACGCCAGGGCTGCGGCCGCGGTCACCGCGCCCGTCGTGAGCACGCCTCTCGCCAACCGCGGCTCGCGGCGCAGCAGACGTGCACCGAGCGCCAGCATGGCGACCGGCTGCGCCACGAAAAGTGGCGTCGCGGCCAGGGCGTGCAGAGTGGCGTCCCGATCAAGAGGCGCGAGGCCCGTGGCCACGGAGCTCAGTCCGGAGACCACCAGCAGCGCGGTGACCCACCAGCCGAGCGATCGGACGAGCAGAAGCGCGCCGACGGCCAGCAGCAATCCGAAGCCGACGAACGAGAGGTTCATCAGCTCGTGGCGCGGTGAGCAGTACGCGGCGGTGCAGCCGATCTCGCCGAGGCGGCTCACGGAGTCGGCGACGAAGCTGTAGCCCCCGGTGGTCGCTGCGGCGACGATGAACTCGGTGACGATGTAGGCGGGCCGCACCAGCAGCGCGAACGCACCCCAGCGAGCGGCGGCGTGGGCGGCCCGGCCGGGGCGGCGTACGGGTGGGCGGGGCACGCGCTCACGGTAGGTGCGGGGTGGGGCCGGTGGGGCTGCGGAGTGGCCGGGTGGACGGTCAGTCGCGCCAGAAGAGGTGGTGGACCACGCCGCTGGGGCTGGGGACGACGTCGCGGTGGTAGCGGTCGAGGAGGTCGTCAGGTGAGGTCCAGAGCCGGGAGCCGCCGCCGATCTCGATCGGGGCGTTCGCGACGTGGAGGGTGTCGACCAGGCCGGCGTCGAGGAACTCGCGCACGGTGTCAGCACCGCCGCCGAGGCGGACGTCCTTGCCGTCTGCGGCGTCGAGGGCCTGGGCCAGCACCGACGCGGGGTCGCCGCTGACGAAGTGGAACGTCGTGTCACCCAGGCTGAACGACGGGCGCGGGTGGTGGGTCATCACGAAGACCGGGGTGTGGAACGGCGGCTCGTCGCCCCACCAGCCCTGCCACTCCTCGTCGGCCCACGGGCCGCGGTGGGGGCTGAACTTGTTGCGGCCCCATGATCTCCGCACCGATGTCGCGGTGGAACTCGCGGACCAAGTGGTCGTCGAGGCCGCGGCTGCCGCCCGGCTCGCTGCGCCCGGGCCAGCTCGCCGTGCCCACGGCCCAGCTCATGAGGTCCATCGGGTCGACGCTGCCGAAGGGACGCTCGAGGCTCTGGCCCTCCCCCGCGGCGTAGCCGTCGCTCGACACGGTGACGTTGTGGACCCTGACCAGCTGCGTCACGTGGTGCTCCTCGGTCGTCGTCAGGAGCTTCGACCGGCGGCGGGGTGAGGACTCATCGCTGAGCGGCTCCAGCTCGGCGGCCGCGGGCGTAGCCGGCCCGGGCGGCGAGGAGGACCAGTCCGAGGGCGGCCAGGCCGAGGCCGACGAGCTGCCAGGTGGACAAGTAGGTGGCGTCGGCCGACACGGTGTCGTCCCAGCCCATGACCCAGTCGGCCTGGGGGTCGAGCGGGGCGTAGGCGAACCAGCCGTCACCGGTCGGGTCGGCCTGGGTCGTCAGGAGCAGGACGACGCCGGCGAGCACGAGGGCGGTGGAGGCTAGCCACCAGGCGAGGGGTTTCACGGGGTGAGTATGGCTGGGTGAGGTCGTGGTTTCGAGACGCTCGCTGGCGCTCGCTCCTCAACCACCGGATGCGTGCGTGGTTTCGAGACGCTCGCTGGCGCTCGCTCCTCAACCACCGGGGTTGGGGCGGGGGGTGGGGGTGAGGTGTGGCGGCGTACCGAGGTCGTGGTGTGGGGGGCCGGACCTCGGCACGCCGCGGCTGGGTCAGGCGGGGTTGCCGGAGCGGCGGACGAACTGGCCGCGGGGGGTGCCGACGACGTCGCCGTCCTGGAGCACGGCGGAGCCGCGCAGGTAGGTGTCGGTGACGCGGGCGGTGAGCTCGAAGCCCTCGAAGGGGGTGTACTCCTGGGTGGAGAGGGAGTCGGCGGCGTGCACCTCGTAGGTGACGTCGTCGTCGACGAGGCAGAAGTCGGCGTCCTTGCCGACGGCCAGGTCGCCCTTCTGCTTCAGGCCGAAGCGCTCGGCGGGGTTGCGGGCGGTGAGCTCGGCGACGGCGCCGTAGGACAGGCCGCGGCGACGGCCCTCGGTGAGCAGGGCGGGCAGGAGGTACTCCGTGCCGCCGAAGCCCGACTTGGCCAGGAAGACGTCGTCCTTCGGGTCGCCGAACTTCGTCTCCTCCTTGCAGCAGGCGTGGTCGGAGGTGACCCAGGAGAAGTGGCCCGCGAGCAGGTGCTCCCACAGCGAGTCGACGTCCTCAGGCGAGCGCAGCGGCGGATTGACCTTGCCGCCGAGGTTGGCGGTGGTGAAGTCGGCGACGAGGTGGCCGACGGTGACCTCGCGGCGGAAGTCGATGTGGGGGAAGGTCGACTGCATCATCATCGCCGCCTCGATCGCCTTGCGCGAGGTGAGGTGGAGCAGGTTGATGTTGGGCAGCTCGGTCTCGTGGGCGAGGTAGGAGGCGATGGTGATCGCCAGGCCCTCGGAGTGCGGCGGGCGCGAGGCGCTGTAGGCCTCCAGGCCGGTGAGCGTGCCGTCCTTCTCGACCAGCTTGGTGTAGGCCCGCATGATCTCGGCGGTCTCGCAGTGCAGCGAGAGCGAGATGGCGTCGCGGTCCTGGGCGAAGCGCTCGTCGTTGCGGGCCTGCTGGATGCCGCGCATCACGAACTCGAAGTGGGCCAGGTCGTAGGACTGGTCCTCGGGCAGCATGAGGAACGAGCCCTGGTCGGCCGAGCGGCCGTGCAGGCCGTGGCTGCCGTAGAACATGAAGATCTTGAACGACGGCACCCCGAAGTCCTCGATCATCATCGGGATCTCCTCGATGTGCTCCTCGAGGATCGGCGCCACGTGGAAGGCGTAGTCGACGTAGGCCCGGCCGTCGGTGGCGGCCAGGACGTCGGGGAAGACCTCGCGGTAGGGGCCCGAGCGGTTCATGTAGTAGGCGCCCGTGCGGATGTAGGTGATGCCGGAGGTCACGCCGCCCTGCGCGGAGGCGCGGCTCTCGCTCTCGGCGTCCTCGCCCAGCTCGTTGTAGATGCCCCAGTGCTGGTGGACGTCGACGACGCCGGGGAAGAGCAGCTTGCCGCCCGCGTCGAGCACCTCGGCGCCGGTCGTGTCGAGGCCGGCCTCGACGGCGGCGAAGACGCCGTCCTTCACCGCGACGTCGAGCCGCTCGGGCTCGGCGTGGCCGGGGCGCACCACGCGCGCGTTCGTGATCACCAGGTCGTAGTCGCTCATGAGGTCACCCTTCACTTCGTGCTGTCGGTCGTGGTCATGGGGTCCACCGAGGTCAGCGGCGCGAGCACCGCGCCGATGTCGGTGCAGGTCTCCAGCGCGGCGCACGCCTCGGCGAGTGCGTCGACCTGGTCGTCGGCCAGCGTGCGGCCGGCGTTGGCGCGGAACTTCGCGGCCAGCTCCTCGAAGGACAGCGGTCGCTGCGGCCCCCCGCGGGTGGTCAGGACCTCCTCCACCAGCTCGCGGCCGTCGACCAGGTGGGCGGTCAGCACGGCGGGGAACTGCGTGGGGAAGATGTCGGTGCAGCGCTGGTCGGGCACCACGTCGACCTTGGCCATCAGCGCACGCCGCTGCGGGTCGCGGGCCAGCTCGTCGGTGTAGTCCTCCACGCCGGCGCCGAGCCCGGCGCCGCCGAGCAGGCCGACGGCCACGGCGTACGGTCCAGAGAACTGCGCCATGTAGCCCGTCTCGGGGGTGCGCTTGACCTCGATCGGCTCCCCGATCGTGCGCAGGTTGGGCGCCGGCACCCCGAGCACCAGCCGCTCCACGTCGTCGGGCCCTACGCCGCGAGCGCGCAGCCGCCCGGCGGCGTCGACCGCGGCGTGGGTGAAGTGGTTGGCGGGGTAGGGCTTGAAGAAGATGTCGGGCACCGCCCACGTCTCCCCCAGGCCGTCGACGACCGCGGCGGCGTCGAAGCGCCCGTGCAGCCAGGCCTGGTAGAAGCCGAAGCGGCCCTCCAGCACCGTCGGCGGGCCGGTCAGGCCGAAGGAGACCAGCTCGGCGGCCGAGACCGCGGCGTGGGCAGCCCAGCCGCAGTGCAGCCGCTTGACCGTGCCGCCGGTGCGGTTGGCCTCGATGATCCCCGAGGCCATGGACGCCGCGACCCCGAGGCTGTCGACCACCGCGTCGGCCCCGCCTCCGGCCAGGACGGTCGCAGCGACCGCGCCGCCCATCGCGCCGCAGATGGAGGTGGCGTGCTGGCCGTGCTCGAAGAAGGTGGAGTTCTTCGCCGCCTCGTCGTAGCCGGCCATGCCCAGGCGCACGCAGGTCTCCAGGCCCAGCGCGATCGCGCGCACCAGCTCCTGCCCGCCCGCGCCCGCGCGCTCGGCCGCGGCCAGCGCGACCGGCACGACCGTGGCGCTGGGGTGCAGCACCGAGGGCAGGTGGGTGTCGTCGTAGTCGAGGGAGTGGGCGAGCACGCCGTTGACGAACGCCGCCAGCCCGGCCGGCAGCCCCTCGGGCACGCCCACGGCCGAGGCCGCGGCGTGGCCGCCCTGGCTGCGCGCCCAGGCGCGGGCCGCGCGGCTGGTCTCCAGCGGGGCCGCGGCCACCGCGATGCCGACGGTGTCGAGCACGCGCTTGCGCACGCTGTCGACCACGGCCTCGGGCAGGGCGTCGAAGGTCGTGGCCTCGGCGAAGGCGCCGAGCTGCTGGGCCAGGGTCGCGTCGCTCACGAGGCGGCTCCGCTCTGCGTCTGGTCCTGGGTCTGGGTGTCGCTGGAGCGCAGCGCGAGGGGGCGCACCGGGGAGCCGGTGGCGCCGAAGATGTTCATCGGGACGAGGACGAACGTGAACTCCGCCCACCCGGCCGCGGCCAGGCCCTCGAGGTCGAGCGCCTCGACGATGTAGATGCCCGCCTCGACCAGCAGCACCCGGTGGGCCGGCAGCAGCGCGTGGCCGCCGCCCGGCGCGAGCCGCTCGAAGGCGATGGTGTCGGCGCCCGCGGCGTGCACCCCGCGCTCGGCCAGCCACACGGCGCCGGCCTCCCCGACCCCGGGCACGCCCGAGGCGCCCCCGACGTACGCCGCGCCCTCGGCGAAGCGCGCGCCCCAGCCGCTGCGGATCAGCACGACGTCGCCCGCGCCGACGGTGACGCCGGCGCGCTCGGCGGTGGCCTCGAGGTCGGCGACGGTGATCTCGTAGCCGCCCTCGCAGTGGGTGAGGCCGAGGTGGCCCGCGACGTCGAGCAGCACGCCGCGGCGCAGCATCGGGGCGATGGTGTGCACGCCGTGCTCCTCGTACTTGCCGCCGACGCAGGCCGCGGCCGCGTCGGCGCCGCCGTGGAGCTTGCCGTCGAAGGAGACGTGGGCCAGCGCGTCGATGTGGGTGCCGACGTGGGTGCCGGTGGTGATCATGTCGTTGGCGGCGCTGCTGCCGTCGGAGCGCACCATGTCGCCGTGGCGACGCGGCAGGGTGTGCCAGAACTGCGGGTGGTTGGGCGACTGCGGCATGCCCACGCGCAGCTGGCGGCCCAGGTCGATCGTCTCGACCCCGCCCTGCACGGCGCGCAGGAGGTCGTCGGCGCCGGCGACCGGGGCGGGTGCCGGGGTGCTGGCCGGCGCGGCGACCGGCGTGGCCGGGGTGCTGGCAGCGGTGGGGTCGGCGGGGGTGTGCGGGGTGGTCGTCGGGGTGTCGCTCACCGGACGGCCTCCTCTTCCTTGAGTCGGGTGATGGCCTCGGCGTCGTAGCCGAGCTCGCCGAGCACGGCGTCGGTGTCGTGGCCCAGGGCGCGGCCGGTGAAGCGGATGCGCCCGGGGGTGGCGCTCATGCGCCACATGACGTTGTGCTGGAGCAGGGGGCCGAGGTCGGGGTCGTCCACCTCGAGCAGCATCCCGGTCTCGCGCACGTGGGGGTCCTCGGTGAGGTCGCGGGAGTCGTAGACCGGCGCGATCGCGGCGCCGGCCTCGGTGAAGGCGGCCAGCACGGTCTCGCGGTCGCGCGCGGCGATCCAGGAGCCGACGTGCTCGTCGAGCAGGTCGACGTGCTCCGCGCGCCCGCCGCCGGTGGCGAACCACGGCTCGGCGATGACCTCGGGGTGGCCCACCAGCTCCATGACCCGCTCGGCGATGCGCTGGGCGCTGGTGGAGATCGCGACCCAGCGGTCGTCGGAGGTGCGGTAGGTGTTGCGGGGGGCGTTGTTGGTGGAGCGGTTGCCGTGGCGCTGGGCGATCTCGCCGGTCTGCTGGTAGACCGTCGGGCCCGGGCCGACCGCGGCCATGATCGGCTCGAGGATGCTGAGGTCGACGACCTGGCCCTCGCCGGTGCGGTCGCGGTGGCGCAGCGCCATGAGCACCGCGGAGGAGGCGGCGATGCCGCAGATGGAGTCGGCCAGGCCGAAGGCGGGCAGCGTGGGCGGGCCGTCGGCCTCGCCGGTGGCGGCCGCGAAGCCGCTCATCGCCTCGGCCAGGGTGCCGAAGCCGGCGCGGCTGCTGTAGGGCCCGCCCTGCCCGAAGCCGGTCAGCCGCGCGAGGACCAGGCCGGGGTTGTCGGCGTGGAGCACCTCGGGGCCCAGGCCCCAGCGCTCGAGGGTGCCGGGGCGGAAGTTCTCGACCAGCACGTCGGCGCTCGCGGCCAGCCGGCGCAGCACCTCGGCGCCGCCGGGGGCCTTGAGGTCGACCGCGACGGTGCGCTTGTTGCGGCTGATCTCCTTCCACCACAGCGGCACGCCGTCCTTGCTGCGCCCGTGGCCGCGCATGTTGTCGCCGCCGCGGGGGTGCTCGACCTTGATCACCTCGGCGCCGTAGTCGCCGAGGATCTGGCAGCACAGCGGCCCGGCCAGGATCGTCGACACGTCGAGCACGCGCAGGCCGGCGAGCGGCCCGTCGGTGGTGTCGACGGCGGCGTCGACCGCGGTGTCGACGGCGGGTGTGCCGTCGGGGCGGGGGTGGGAGTCAGACACGCAGCATCCGTTTCGCTGGAAGAAACGTTCGGGATCGAGACGTCACTCTAACCGGAACGGTCCGATCCGTGAAGGGGCTGCTTTCCACCGCTCTGGCAGCCCAAGCTCGCGCTACGGTGGGCGCATGACCGATCCGGAGCCGTTCCTACTGGCGGAACGCACGTGCGACGCCATCGCCGATCTGGTCGCCGCGGTCACCGTCGCGTACGACGACCTGCCCGCCCCGGTCGCGGCGCGACTGCCCGTGGTGCTCACCGACCTGGTGGGCGTGGCGGCGGCGGGGCTGCGCACCCCGGAGCTGCGCGCCCTGCTCGAGGCGTGGCCGCTGGCGCCGGGACCGCACCCGCTGCCAGGCAGCAACGTGCGCACCACCCCGGAGACCGCGGCGCTGCTCACCGCGGCCGCGGCCTGCTCCCAGGAGCTCGACGAGGGCAACAAGCACGCCGCCGGCCACCCGGCCGTCCACGTCGTGCCCGCCGCGCTCGCCGCCGCGCAGCAGGCCGGCCGGCCCGTGGGCGGACGGGACTTCCTGGCCGCGGTCGCCGGGGGTTACGAGGTCGCCGCGCGCTTCGGCCACGCCGTGCGGCGCGACCCCGTCTGGCACACCCACGGCCACTGGGGCGCTACCGGCGCGGCCTACGCCGCCGCCCGCATCCTCGGCGCCACGACCGGGCAGGTCGCTGCCGCCGTCGACGCCGCCACCGGGCTGATGGGCGTCACGCCGTGGTCGGCCGTGCTCTCCGGCGACGTCACCCGCAACCTGTGGGCCGGGCAGGCCGGCCTCGCCGGCCTGTCGGCCGCGCACCTCGCCCGGGCCGGGCTGGTCGCCAACCGCGGCGGCGCCGCGGCCGCCTTCGCCCTGCTCGGCGGGCTCGACCCCGACCTGCTGCTCGACGGGCTGGGCCGCGGGGCGGACGGCCAGGCTGGCGACCGGACTGACGACGGGGCTGACGACGGGGTGGCCCCGCGGTGGCTGGCCGCCGAGGGCTACCTCAAGCAGCACGCCGCCTGCTCCTACACCCACGCCGCGATCGACCTCGTGCTCGCGCTGCGAGCCGCCGCGGGCGAGGGCTCGGCGTCGGGCGCCGCCGCTGGCGGGAGTGCCGTGGCCGGCCCGGCCGCGGGCCCCGCGGCCGGCGCGGGCGCGCCGGGCGGGTGGGAGGCGGGCGAGGTGCTCGGCGTACGCGTCGTGATCCACTCGCTGGCCGCTCCCCTGCTCCAGCGCCACCCGGCCAACCGGCTGGCCGCGATGTTCTCGCTGCCCTTCGCCGTGGCCACCGCGGCGGTCAGCGGGGCCGTGACGCCCGCGACGATGGAGCCCGGCACCCCCGCCTTCGCTGCGGCCGAGGCCTTCAGCGACCGCGTGCACGTCGAGGTCTCCGCCGACCTCGACCGGTGGCTGCCCGCCCGCCGGGTCTGCGAGGTCGAGGTCGCGCTGCGCGACGGCCGCACCCTCGCCCTGGCCCAGCCCGACCCCATCGGCGACGCCCGCCACTTCCCGCTCGACGACGCCGCCCTGGTGGCCAAGCTCGACGGCCTGCTCGGCCCCGGCGTCGGCGCTCCCCTGCGCGCCGCCGTCGACCGGCTCGTCGACGCCGACGACGTCGTCACCGCCTGGGCGACCCTCCCGCTGGGGTGAGGGCGCCCCCAGCTTCTTACCGACCGTTGCGACCTCTGGACGGGCGTCACGACGGTCAGGTAGTGGTCGCAACGGTCAGTAAGAGGCGGGGCCGCGCGCCTCAGGTGGTCGACGCCGACGGCGCCGCGGCGTCGATGGCCGCGACCTCGGAGAAGTAGCGGCGGTGGACGTGGAGCACCTCACCGATCAGGTCGAGGCGGTGCCACAGCAGCCCGCTCGGTGGGCCGACGGCGGTCTCGCGCGGCAGCTCGGCCATGAGCGTGGTGCACGAGGTCTGGGAGAACGTGCCGGAGTCGAAGATCAGCAGCCGCCGGTCGGTCGCGACGACCGTGCGGTAGCGGTCGGTGACCTGGAAGCGGATCGCGGTCTGCCCCGCGAAGGCTCCCTGCACCTGCTCGCCGGGCTCGAGGTGCTCCTGGGCGTTCTCGGTGATCCTGCGGCTCGCACGCGACACGGGTGCTCCCTGGGGTCGAAGGAGACCCCCACCGTGCCCAGGAAAGCTAAAGACCCATCTCACCCGACGGGGTGAGATGGGTCCTCGGCTGGTGCGGTGGTTTCGAGACGCTCGCTGGCGCTCGCTCCTCAACCACCGGGGCGAGGCGCTCGCTCCTCATTACCCGGGGCGAGGCGCTCGCTCCTCAATACCCGGGGCGAGGCGCTCGCCCCCGACCACCGGCGGGGTGGCTCAGGCGGCCTGCGTCATCTGCTTGCGGCGGGCCTGCTGGGTGAGGCGGGCCTGGGCGGCGCGGCGGACCTTGGGGCCCTTGGTGGTCATGGCCCACAGGGTCTTGAGCTGCTCGGGGGCGTTCTTGACCGTGGTGGTCTCGAGGAAGCCGTTGGGCAGCGAGAGGCGCACGACCTTGTGCCAGGCCGAGTAGACCTGGGCCGGCAGCGAGGCCTCGTGGTAGTTCAGCTCGTACTTGTCGAAGAGGGCCTTCACCTGCGGCGCGACCTCGGCGTAGCGGTTCGAGGGGAGGTCGGGGAAGAGGTGGTGCTCGATCTGGTGCGACAGGTTGCCGGTCATCAGGTGCATCGCCTTGGAGCCGGAGATGTTGGCCGAGCCGAGCATCTGGCGCAGGTACCACTCGCCGCGGGTCTCGTTCTCGGGGATCGACTTCTTCTCGAAGGTCTCGACGCCCTCGGGGAAGTGGCCGCACATGATCACCGAGTGCGACCAGACGTTGCGCACGAGGTTGGCGGTGAAGTTGGCGGCCAGGGTCGGCAGGAAGGAGCCGGTCGGCAGGGCCAGGGCCGGGTTGACCACGTAGTCCTTGGTGGCCTGCTTGCGGATCTTGCGCAGGGTGTTGGCGGCGTTCTTCTTGAAGGTCTCGCTGCGCTTCTCCTTCGGGATCGACAGGTTCTTGCCGAGCTCGAGGTCGTAGGCGGCGATGCCGTACTCGAAGAAGCAGGCGTTGATGAAGTTCCACAGCGGCTGCGCGAGGTACATCGGGATCCAGCGCTGGTCCTCGTCGACGCGCATGATGCCGTAGCCGAGGTCGTTGTCCTTGCCCACGATGTTGGTGTAGGTGTGGTGGATCTCGTTGTGCGAGTGCTTCCAGCCCTCGGCGGTCGAGGCGTTGTCCCACTCCCAGGTGGTGGAGTGGATCTTCGGGTCGCGCATCCAGTCCCACTGGCCGTGCATGACGTTGTGGCCGATCTCCATGTTCTCCAGGATCTTGGCGATCGAGAGACCGACGGTGCCGGCGACCCAGGCCGGCGGGAAGACCGAGGCCAGCAGCACCGCGCGCGAGCCCAGCTCGAGCTTGCGCTGCACGTCGACGACCCTGCGGATGTAGGCCGCGTCGCTGGCGCCGCGGTCGTCGAGCACGCTCTGACGGATCGCGTCGAGCTCCACGCCGATGGCCTCGATGTCCTCGGGGGTGAGGTGGGCGGTCGGGTTGACGGGCTGCTTGGTGATGACGGTCATGGTGCGCTCCTTCGGTGGGACGAGCGGGCGGATCAGGTGCAGGTCAGGGGGTGTCGCGGTGAGTCGGCGAGCGACTCAGTGGGTGATCTCGCACGGCCCGGCGGCCGCGCTGATGCAGGTCTGGATGTTGACGCCGTCGCCGGGCTGGGCCACGGTCAGCTCGCCGTTGCGCAGGTCGCGCACGGCGCCCTCGCGCAGCGGCAGGACGCAGCCGAAGCAGACGCCCATGCGGCAGCCGCTGGGCATCAGCACGCCCGCCGACTCGGCGGCGTCGAGGATGGTCGTGGCGCCGTCGGCCTCGACGACCGTGCCGCCGCCGGTGGGGCCGGTGAAGCTCAGCGTGCCGCCCTCGCCGGTGGCCACGACCGCGGTGCGGAAGCGCTCGATGTGCAGCGGCAGACCGGCCTCGCCGTGGTGGGCCTCGAGGGCGTCGAGCAGGCCGACCGGGCCGCAGGCGTACGTCGTGCGCTCGGCCAGGTCGGGCACGAGCGCGGCCAGCCCCGTGGTGGGGTCGGCGACGTCGAGCATGCCGTCGCGGTCGGTGTGCAGCTCCACGAGGCGCAGCCGGCCCTCCGCGGCGTACTGGCGCAACTCGTCGCCGAAGATGACCTCCGAGCGCGAGAGCGCCGAGTGCAGCAGCACGATGTCGGCGCGCACCGGGGTGGCGCGGGAGAACATGTTGCGCAGCATGCCGATGACCGGGGTGATGCCGGAGCCCGCGGTGACCATGAGCAGCTTGGTCGGCAGCGGGTCGGGCAGCACGAAGTCGCCGTCGGCCTGGCCGAGGTGGATCATCTGGCCGGGCGTGAGGTGGTGCACGAGGTGGTTGGAGACGACGCCGTCGGGGATCGCCTTGACGGTGATCGAGATGCAGCCGTCGGCGCGGGGGCCGTGGGTCAGCGAGTAGGTGCGCCACAGGCGCACGCCGTCGACGTCGACGCCCACGCGGAGGTACTGCCCCGGCACGTGGCCGGCCCAGTCGCGGCCGGGCTTGAGCACGATGGTGGCCGACTGCGCGGTCTCGGGCTGCACCGCGACGACCTTGGCGCGCAGGTCGGCGCCCTTGCGCAGCGGGTGGAAGACGTCGAGGACGTCGTCGAGCTCCAGCGGCGTGACCGCGGCCTCGGCGACGCGGCGCAGGCGCTGGCGCAGCGAGGGACGCCCGGTGGTCGGGCGCGGGCCGGTCGGCGCGGTGGTGGCGGCGCTCGCCGTCGTCGCGGCGGCGGCCGGGGCGGTGGCCTCGGTCGTCGTCTCGGCGGTGGTGGACACAGTGGCGCTCATGGGTTCCACTGTCCTACGCCAGGCCGTTAAAGTCCTGTGCCGGTGATGTGAAGTCACCGGGCTGTTTTGTTCGCAGGTGACAGTTTGTGACGGCAACCGCGTCCATGTCGGGGGTGCGGTCGGACGGGAGGGTCGGATGGTGCGCCGCATCACCCGTCGTACGGCGGGCCACGGGCTCCAGCTGCCGGCGCGTGCCGTGAGCGAGATGCGCTCGGAGCTGGCGGTCGTGGCCGACCGCGTCGTCGACGCCATCATCGCCGACGTGCCCGGCTACGAGGGCGCGCTCAGCGGCCCCATGGGCGAGAACATCCGCACCGCGGTGCAGCTGGCCCTCGGCGGCTTCCTGTCGCTGGCCAGCGGCCGGCGCGGCGTCGACCCCCGCACCCCCGCCGCGCCGTCGGTCGAGGGCGCCTACCAGCTCGGCCGCGGCGAGGCCCGCAGCGGCCGCTCGACCGACGCGCTGCTCGCGGCCTACCGGATCGGGGCCCGCGTCTCGTGGCGCGAGATGTCGGCCACCGCCGTGCGCAGCGGCATGCCGGCCGAGACGGTGGCCTCCTTCGCCGAGCTGGTCTTCGCCTACATCGACGAGCTCTCCGCGGCCAGCGTGGCCGGCCACGCCGACGAGGTCACCACCGCCGGGCGCGCCCGCCAGCGGCTGCTGGAGCGGCTGGCCCAGCACCTGCTCGACGACGACACCCCCGTCGAGACCGTGCTCGACGCCGCCCAGCGCGCCGAGTGGGAGCCGCCCACCACGCTGACCGCCGTCCTGGTGCCCGACTCCCAGCTGCGGCCCGTGCTCTCGGCGGTGGCCGCCAGCACCCTGGTCGTGCCCGAGCCTCCCGCGCGGCCCGGCGCCGACCGCGAGTCGCTCGTGCTCGTGCCCGACGCCCACGACCACCGCCGCGCGGCGCTGCTGCGCGTGCTCGGCGACCGCGGCGCGCTGGCCGGCCCGGCGCGGCCGTGGCTGGAGGTGCGCGCCTCCTACGACCGCGCCGTGCGCGCCCGCGACCTGGGCGTGGAGCTCGACACCGAGGCCCACCTCACCGCCCTCGTGCTCAGCGCCGACGCCTCGGCCCGCGCGGACCTGCGCGCCCAGGTGCTCGCGCCGCTGGGCGACCTGCGCCCGGCCACCGCCGAGAAGCTGGTCGAGACGCTGCGCTCCTGGCTGCTGCACCAGGGCCGGCGCGAGGACGTCGCCGAGGCGCTCTTCGTGCACCCGCAGACCGTGCGCTACCGCATGGGCCAGCTGCGCGAGGTCTACGGCGAGCGCCTGGAGGACCCCGACTTCGTGCTCGCCCTCACCGTCGCGCTGGGCTGAGGCACGGGCGGGGCGCGGGCGCGGGCGCGGGGCGCGGGCGCGGGCGCGGGCGCGGGGCGTCCTACTGACCGTTCCGACCTCTACCTGACCGTCATGACTGTCAGCTAGAGGTCGCAACGGTCAGTAACACGAGGAGCAGGGGCCCCCACGGCGGCCCGACGCGGCCGCAGGGGTGAGGCCCTCCTCATCCTTTTAGGGGGTATCCCGGGCCAGGTGCAACCGCCGGGGCCCCGGCGGGCGAAGCACAGGCATGGAGGTCATCGGAGCGCTCGAGGAGGAGCCGGTCGGCGCGCGTCTCGCGCGCCGCGAGGAGACCGCCCTCGAGGAGGTCTACTCCGCCTACGGCCCCAGCCTGCTGGCCTACCTGCGCCGCTTCGTCGGCGACGACGCCGAGGACGTCCTGCAGCGCACCCTCATGGACGTGTGGCGCCAGGCCGACCGCTACGAGCCCACCATGCGGCTCAGCTCGTGGCTGTTCACGATCGCCCACCGCCGCGCCGTCGACACCCTGCGCACCCGCCGCCACGACGTCGTGCCCGTCGAGGACGCCCGCGACCTCGTGGGCGAGGACGGCCGCGAGACCGCGGAGCGGTACGCCGAGGCCGCCGACGTGCACGCCGCGCTGGCGCGACTGGGCGAGCGCGACCGCGAGGTGCTCGAGCTCGCCTACTTCGAGGGCCTCACCCAGCGCGAGATCGCCGACCACCTCGACCTGCCGCTGGGCACCGTCAAGGCCCGCGCCGCCCGCGCCTCGCGCCGCCTCGCCGACCTCGTGCGCACCGACGACCCGGACGGAGCCGACCGATGACCCCCCGCCGCCACGACCTCCCCGGACGACCCGGCACCCCCGGCCCGCCTCCGGACGGGGAGGACCACCCCGACCTCCAGGCGCTGCTGCGCGCGGAGCTCGACAACGCCCGCGTGCTCGCCGTCGGCGACCACCTGGCCGGTTGCCCGCAGTGCCGCGCCGAGCTGGCCGAGCAGGCCGTCGGCCACGCCCTGCTGACCCGGGCCGCCCGCACCCTCACCGCCCGGCCGGGCACCGCCGGCGGTGCTGGCGGGGCCGGCGGGGCCGTGGGCGCCGGTGGCGCCGGCGCGGTCGGTGGACGAGCTGCCGGGGGCATCCCCGGCGCGGCCGGCCCCGCCGGCCGCCCACCCCGGGGCGGCAGGCCGGCCCCCCGGACGCCGGCGACCGCGGGTGGCACCGCCTCGATGCCCGAGCCACCCCCGCTCGTGGTGTCGTCGCGACCCCGCGGTCGTCGGCCCCTGCTCGCGCTGGCCGCGGCGGTCGCCGTCGTCGCGGCCGGCGTGGGAGCCGCCGGGGGCTGGGCCCTCGCCGGCTCCGGGCCCGACGCCACCGGCTCCCTGCCCGCCGCGGGCGGCGCACCGCAGACCCCCTCGGCCGGCCCCAGCGGCAGCCCTGACGACAGTCCTGACGACAGCCCTGGCGGCAGTCCGACCGGCGGGCCGACCGGGCCGAGCACCGGTCCCGAGCCGCGGCCGGTCGGAGCCGACCTGGCCCCGCTCGAGCGCCGCTTCCGCGACTCCGCCGGCGCGGTGGAGCTGGTCGACGTGCCCGGAGGCACCCGCGTCACCATCACCGCCTCCGGACTGCCCGAGCCCCGGCGCGGGGAGTTCTACGAGGCGTGGCTGCTCGACCCCGCGACCAACAAGATGCTCCCGCTCGGCACCCTCGGCCCCGACGGCTCCGCTGTCGTCGAGCTGCCCGCCGGGCTCGTCTCGGCCTACGCCGCAGTCGACGTCAGCCTCGAGCCCGACGACGGCGACCCCGCCCACTCCGTCACCTCCGCGCTGCGCGGCGCCTACGCCGGCCCGACCCGGGCCTGAGCGCCGCCGACCGGGCCCGACCGGCCCGCCCGGCCCGCCCGGCCACCCAGACCACCACTCGGACCGACCCGCCAGAGAAACACCCACACAGGAGAGAAACCCCATGAAGAAGATCACCACCGCCCTCGCCGCCACCGCCGCTGCCGCGACCCTCGCCGCCGGCGCCCTGGCCCCGGCCTCCGCCGCCCCGTCGGCCAAGCCGCAGGGTGAGACCAGCCTCGCCGAGGTGCTGGCCGCCGACGGCAACCGCTTCGACCACAAGTCGCAGGACTTCGACGTCCTCGAGCGCGCCGTGCTCGCCGTGCTCAAGGCCAAGCCGGAGAGCCCCGTCGGTCTGCTCACCCAGGGCGGGGAGCGCGCCACCGCCTTCCTGCCCACCGACGCCGCCTTCCGCAACCTCGTGCTCAAGCTGACCGGCGAGCGCCCCGGCAACGAGCGCCAGACCTTCCGCCAGGTCGCCGCCGCGGTCGACGTCGACACCCTCGAGGCCGTCCTGCTCTACCACGTGGTCGCCGGCAAGACGCTGGTCTCGGAGAAGGTCGTCGCCTCGAAGGGCGAGCCCACCACCACCGCGCTGGGCGCGACCTGGACCGTACGGGTCAAGGGCGGCGAGGTCCGCCTGGAGGACCAGGACACCAACGCCCGCGACCCCCGCGTCATCGCCCTCGACGTCAACCGCGGCAACAAGCAGGTCGCCCACGCCATCGACCGCGTGCTGCGCCCGATCGACCTCTGAGTCGACCTCTGCGTCCGACCTCCGAGTCGGACCTGATCGGCCGCTGAACGGCGGGCACCCGCCCGCACCCACGACCGTCCGCCACGGTGCCGCTGCGCCGGGGCGGACGGTCGTCGTACGCCGGTGGCGTCCTACTGATCGTTGAGCCCTCTGCCTGACCGTCATGACTGTCGGGTAGAGGTGGCAACGGTCAGTAGGACGCGGGCCGCGGGCCGCGGGCCGCGGGCTGCGGGGCTACGGCCGCCGGGGCTCAGGGCGCCAGGGAGGCCTCGGCGGGCAGGGCGAGGGTGAGCACGGCGTCCTCGATCATCGGGTCCTGCTCGACGTCGGCCTCCAGGCCGCGCAGGCGCACCGCGAGCGCCGACTCCGCGTCGTCGCCGACCAGGTCGACGGCGGCGACCACGAAGAGCCGCTGCGGGCCGACGTACTCGACGTGGAGGTAGGTGATCCGCTCGATCTGGGGGTGGGCCAGCAGGCTGCGCAGCACCCGGGCCTGCAGCTGCGGGCCGAGGCCCTCGCCGAGGAGGTAGGCCATGTTGCGCCGCATCAGGAAGACCGCGACCACCGCGAGCAGCACGCCGATGGCGATCGAGGCCAGCGCGTCCCACACCGGGTCGCCGGTGAGCTGGTGCAGGCCGATGCCCGCGGCGGCCAGCACGATGCCGACCAGCGCCGAGGCGTCCTCGAAGAAGACCGCGCGCAGCGTCGGGTTGGAGGTCTCGGCGACGTAGCGCAGCGGGTGCACGCCCCAGCGCCGGGCGTCACCGCCCACCTGCCGCGAGGCCTGCACGAACGACGTGCCCTCCAGCACCAGCGCCACCCCGAGCACGACGTAGTTGACGACGAACGACGCCTCCTCCTCCGTGCTGCCCAGCTGGGTCACGCCGTGCCAGACCGACACCACCGCCCCCGCCGAGAACAGCCCGAAGGCCGCCACCAGCGACCAGACGTACGTCGCGCGCCCGTAGCCGCGCGGGTGCTCGGCGTCGCGGGGCCGGCCCCCGGAGCGCTCGGCCACCAGCAGGAAGACCTCGTTGCCGGTGTCGGCCCACGAGTGCGCCGCCTCGGCCACCATCGCCGCCGAGCCGGTCACCACCGCCGCCACCGACTTGGCCAGCGCCAGCAGCGCGTTGGCCACGAGCGCGACCACGACGGTGAGCAGCGACTCGCCGCCGCCGCCCTCCCCCTCGCCGCGCGGAGGGCCCGCCGACGAGGTCGCGGACGGGTCGGCGGACGGGTCGGTGGGCGGGTCGGTGGGCGGGTCGGTGGGCGCGGCCGTCGGCGCGGCGGTGGGCGCGGCGGTGGGCGCGGCGGTGGGCGCGGCGGTGGGCGGGGACGGCGGCGCGGTCGGGCGGGGCGGGGCCGGTGCGGGGTCGGCGACCGGCTCGGGGCCGCCGGGGGTGTCGCTCATGACTCCGTCGTACTCCTGCCGTCCTGAGCGCGACACCCCCGGGTGGGGTGGGGCGACCCGCCGGGCCCGTACCGTCGACGCCATGACCGCTCGCCCCTCGGCCCGCCCGTCCCGCCGCGCCGCGGCCCCCGCCCGCCCCGCGACGCTGCGTCTCGCGGCCGCGCTGGCCGCCGGCGCGCTGCTCGTCACCGGCTGCAGCTCCTCGGGCGGCGACGAGCCCGACGACGCCACCGCGCCCTCCCCCGAGACCTCCTCCAGCGCCCCCGCGACCAGCCCCTCGACCAGCCCCGGGTCCACCGCCGACGCGGGCGAGGGCAGCGGCGACTTCCCGCGCTACGTCGCCCTCGGCGACTCCTACACCGCTGCGCCGCTCGTGCCCGAGACCGACCCGCAGGACGGCTGCCTGCGCTCCACGGGCAACTACCCCAGCCTCATCGCAGCCGCCATCGACGGCACCGCGCTCACCGACGTCAGCTGCTCCGGCGCCACCACCACGTCGCTGGTCGGCGTGCAGGAGACCTTCGACGGCCAGGCGCGGCCGGCGCAGTTCGACGCACTCACCGAGGACACCGACCTGGTGACCCTCGGCATGGGCGGCAACGACTTCAACCTCTTCGCCACCCTCATCGGCCGCTGCGGCCAGCTCGCCGCCGAGGACCCCGAGGGCTCGCCCTGCGAGGACGCCGACCTGGTGAAGGACAACGTCTTCCGCCAGATCCGCGGCCAGCTCGCCGCCGCGCTCACCGGCGTCCTCGACCGCTCGCCCGACGCCCGGGTGCTGGCCGTCGGCTACCCCCAGATCCTGCCCGCCGAGGGCACCTGCCCCGACCGCATCGACCTCGCGGTCGGCGACTACCCCTACGCCCGCGACCTCAACGAGCGCCTCGACGCCGCCGTCGAGGGCGCCGCGAAGGACGCCGGGGTCGACTTCGTCGACGCCTTCGCCGCGACCGAGGGCCACGACCTGTGCGCCGAGGACCCGTGGATCAACGGGCGCACCACGCTCGAGGACGAGGCGCTCGCCTACCACCCGCTCGCCGCCGAGCAGGAGGCCGTCGCCGCCGAGGTGCTGGCCGTGCTGGGTCAGGACTGAGCCGCGGCCCCGATCGCCACTTACTGACCGTTGCGACCTCTTCCTGACTGTCGTGACGGTCGGGTAGAGGTCGCAACGGTCAGTAACACGTGTCGCCGCCGGCCGGTCCGGACCCGGGGCGGGCCGGGTCAGAGGGTGGAGCGGGTCAGAGGGTGGAGTGGACCTCGCGGCCGGCGACGTACGTCGCGGCGACGGGCATGGTGCGCAGCTGGGCCGCGGCCGCGGCGGGCGAGTCGCTGGGGGCCAGCGGGTCGCGGTCGAGCAGCACCAGGTCGCCGCGGGAGCCGGCGCCGACGGTGGGCTGGCCGTCGACGGAGGCGGCGAGCACCTCCTGCGGGGTCAGCGCCTGCTCGCCGTGCCACGCCTCCCGCTCGTCGGCGCTGCGGTGCACCGCGGCGGCCATGGCCAGCCACGGGTCCAGCGGCGAGACCGGGGCGTCGGAGCCGAGGGCCAGCTCGACGCCGTCGTCGAGCATCCAGCGGTAGGCGAAGCAGCGCGCGGAGCGCTCGCCCCAGATCTTCTCGGTCAGGTCGCGGTCGTCGAGCAGGTGGGCGGGCTGCACGCTGGCGCGGATGCCCAGCTCGGCCATGCGGCGCACGTCGGCGCGGTTGACCATCTGCGCGTGCTCGATCGAGCCGCGGGCGCCGGTCAGGGCGTAGGCCTCGAGCGCCTCGGCGCACGCGGCGTCGCCGATGGCGTGGGTGGCGACCTCGAGGCCGTGGGCGTGGGCGCGGGCCAGCAGCTCGCGCAGCTCCTCGCCCGACAGGTTGGGCTGCCCGGCGGGGTACTCCAGCCGGTGGGCGTCGCCGTAGGGCTCGCAGCACCACGCGGTGCGGGTGTTGAGGGAGCCGTCGCTGATGATCTTCAGCGGCCCCATCGTGGCGCGGTCGTCGCAGCCGGGCAGCGGGTCGCCGGTGCGCAGGCCCATGGCGATGACGTCGTCGAGGCCCTCGGCGTAGGTCGACATGCGCAGCCGCAGCAGGTCGCAGCCGTGCGACCAGCGCTCGGCCCACTCCGCGGCGCCGCCGGAGAACTCGTAGTCGACCAGTCCGACGATGCCCAGCGCGGCGGCGTGGTCGAGGGTGCGGCGGTAGGCCTCGGGCGAGGTGCCGTCGTCGCCGATGAGCGAGGACAGGCGCGCGTAGGCGCGGAACCACTCCGCCTCGCGCACCACCGAGTCGCGCACCGGCAGCGCGAGGTGCAGCAGCGCGGTGGTGTTGAGCCAGGCGTGGTGGGCGTCGCCGGAGATCAGCACCACCGGGGTGTCGGCGGTGACGGCGTCGAGCTCGGAGACGGTGACCTCGCGGTCCCAGCCGGCCGAGCGGTGGCCCCAGCCGATCACGGGCAGCTCGGGGTACTCCCGCACCCGCTCGGCCACCAGCGCCGTCGCCTGCTCCGGCGAGCGCGCCCCGGTGAGGTCGAGCCGCGCCGAGGTGAGGGTCCACTGGGCCAGGTGGACGTGCTGGTCCCACAGCCCCGGCGCCACCCAGCGCCCCGCGGCGTCGACCTCGCGGTGCTCGTCGTACGCCGTGGTCGGCGCGCTCAGCCGCGGCCCGACCGCCGTGACCCGGCCGTGCTCGACGAGCACGTCGACGGGGGCGTCGGGGGCCCGGTCGGTGCCGCGGTCGGCCGCGCGAACGGGCACGATCCGGGCGTTGCGCACGAGGAGGCTGCTCATGGGCGCCAACCGTAGGGACGTCGCGCACCCATCGCCGAACCGGCGACGAGGCGTGGACGGGCGTCTCCGTCGCGGTGGGCCGGGGCGGCTCGGCGGTGCACCGCGCGGGGGCCGCGCAGGCGCGGCCCCCGCTCGGTGCAGGGGCTGCGCTGCGACCGCCGAGGTGCTGCGGGCCTGTGGCGGTGGTCACCGCCGGTCGGAGCCGCAGGCCCGCCGTACGGCGCGGCCCTGGGCGGTCCCGGGGCGGTCCCGGGGCGGCCCGGACCGGGGCCGGAGGGGACCGGCCACCCGCAACCGCCGGGTAAAGACCCTCACGGCGCCGGGGGCCGCGGGGCGGTTACGGTGTCGCCATGGGTCTCCGGGGTGCGCTCGTCGCGATGGCGCTGGCCGTCGTCGGCGCGCTCGCCGGCGGCCTGCTCGCGGGGTCCCGCAGCGACGCCCCCGCGGCCTTCGGCCCGCCCGTGCCGGTGGCCGCCGCCTCCCCGGCCGTGCCCACCGACCCGCCGGTCGAGATCTCCCCCGACCCCGACTACCCCGCGCTGGTGCGGGGCCTGCCCACCACGCGCGTCGTCGTCGGCACCGCCCCCTTCACGCTGTCGGTGCCGATCCCCGACGGCTGGGTGCGCAGCGACTCCGCGGCCGGCGAGTGGCGCTGGTTCCCCGGGCCGCCCGACGACGTGAAGTACACCTACTTCCTGCGGGTGCGGCTGATCGGCAACGACTACCAGAGCATCGAGAGCGCCCTCACCTCACGGATCGCGGCCCTGGAGAGCGCGACCGCGGTGGAGGACCTCGACGTGGAGTACCGCTCGCGCGACACCTTCGTCTCCACCTACGTCGAGGGCGGCTACAAGCGCGTCAGCTACGAGCGCTTCATCGGCACCGGCCCCGCCGACCCCACGGCCTACGCCTCGATCGCCGTGATCGGTCGCGAGTCGGACCGCGACGGGCTCAGCGCGCTGCTGGAGAAGGTCACCGCCGGCGCGCGCGCCTGAGACCCGCCCTCGCCGTCGTCCCAGCGCCCCACCGGAGGGGACGTCATGCGCCCGGTGGAGTCGCATCCACCCCTCGTATGACGTCCGCGCCACCCCCGCGAACGCCACAGCCCCCGCGCCCTCACGCGTGGGCGCGGGCCGGCCCGACCCGGGCGCGGCGGGGCCCCGGGTCAGAGCCCGTAGGTGCGGACGCTGTCGAGCACGCGGTAGGCCTCGGCGGTGGTGTCGCTGCGCACCTGCACCCACAGCAGCCGGTTGACCGCGACGCGCACGACCCGCTCCACGGTGACCCCGCCGGGGCAGCCGGTGTGCACGACGGTGCGGGTGGGGCGGCCGTCGACGGTGCTGGTGACCGGCTCCTGCGGGCTCTCGCACTCCGCGTGGCCGGGCATGAGGGTCGGCAGGGCGTCGCCGGCCATCAGGCCGAGGAAGACCCCCTCCCCGTCGCTGTCGGGGTCGGTCCAGGAGGCGTCGGTGCCGACGGAGAGGGCGTCGTACGACGCGTCGCCCGCCGGGCCGGCCCACGGCTCGTCGGCCTCGGCGGCGTCCCAGCCGGCCGGCACCTCGACGGCCAGGCGGCCGGTGGCGTCGCTGACGGTGAGCCGCTCGGGGGCCCGGCCGTCGACCCAGGCGTAGCCCGCGAGGGCGCCGGCGCCGAGGGCCAGCACGCCCGCGGCGGCGCCGACGAGCGCACCCGCGACCCGGCGGCGGCGCGTGGGCCGGGCGGTCCGGGCGGGCGGGGAGGGCTCGGGCAGCTCCCCCGACGGCTGGTGCACCGAGGGCCGCGCGCCGGGCTGGGTCAGCTCGGGGTCGAGGGGCAGCCACGGCCGCGAGATCGAGCCCGTCGACCCCTGCCGGCCCACCAGCGGGTCGAGCGCCGCCGAGAGCGCGGCCACGAAGGCCGTGACGTCGGGCCAGCGCTCGTCGCGGTCGACCGCGAGCGCGCGGCGCACCACGGCGTCGACCTCGGGCGGGAACGGCCGCTCCTCGGTCGACAGCGGCGCCGGGTCGTCGGGGTGGGCCGCCGCCTGGAGGCTGGTGTGGGCGTGGGCGGGGCGGCCGGTGAGCAGCAGGTAGGCCAGCGCGCCCAGGGAGTACTGGTCGGCGCGGGCGTCGGGCGCCTCCGCGCGGGCCTGCTCGGGTGCGACGTAGGACGGCGTCCCGGCCACCATCGTCAGCCGGCTCGACACGTCGAGGGCCTTGCCCAGCCCCAGGTCGCCCAGCAGGGCCTGCACGTCGCCGCTCGCGGCGGTGGCGTCGGCGGGGCCGCGGGTTTCACCGGCCGGCTGGTGAAACCCGCACCTGTCGGCCCACGCGTCGGCCGACAGGTGCGGGTCCGGGCCGACAGGTGGGGCGGGTGGGGCGGACGGGGCCGGCCCGGCGTGGCCGCCGCGGGTGGTGCGGAACAGGACGTTGGCGGGCTTCACGTCGCGGTGGAGGATGTCGAGGTCGTGCAGCGCCTGCAGCCCGAGACCGACCTGGCGGACGACCTCCAGCGCCTGGCGGGCGGTGAGGCCCTCCACCTCGAGGCGGTCGGCGAGCGTGCCCTGGTCGGCGTACGACATGACGAGGTACGGGCGGCCGTCGTCGAGCTCGCCGGCGTCGTAGACGCGCACGACGTGCGGGGAGTCGACGCGGCGCAGGTAGCGGCCCTCCTCCAGGAAGCGGCGGCGCACCTGGAGGTCCTCGGTCCAGTTGTCGGCCAGCACCTTGACCGCCACCGGGGAGTCGAGCTGCTCGTCGTAGGCCAGCCAGACCGTCGCGAAGCCGCCCGAGCCGACGCGTCGACGCACCGCGTAACGACCGAGACGCGAGGGCATGGACACGCGAGCATGATAGGAGCGGTCGGCCCCGGTTGGGGCGCCACCACGAGGGGAAGGAGGTCGGACATGCCCGGCACGCACAGCACCGACACCCCGGGGGCGCTGACCCCCGACGACATCGACGACCTCGCCCGGCGCGCCCAGGGCGGCGACCGCGACGCCCTGGAGGACCTGCTCACGGCCGTGCGGCCGCGCGCGCTCAACGTCTGCCGCGGGGTCCTGCCCTACTCCTCCGACGCCGAGGACGCCTGCCAGGAGGCGCTGATCAACATCGCCGCCAAGATCGGCTCCTGGGGCGGGCGCGGCCGTTTCACCACCTGGATGCACGTGGTGGCCGTCAACAGCGCCCGCAGCACCTACCGCCGGATGAAGAACCAGGCCGTCGCCGCCGACCCGCAGGCCGGCGGTCCGCTCGCCGACCGTCCCGACCCGCGCACCACCAGCGTCATCGCCGGCACCCGCCTCGACCTGCTCGAGGCGATGGAGACCCTCGAGCGCGAGCACCCGCAGTACGTCGAGCCGCTCCTGCTCCGCGACGTCTACGGCCTGCCCTACGACGAGATCGCCCGCCTGCTCGCCCTGCCGCTCGGCACCGTCAAGGCCCAGATCCACCACGGCCGCAAGCTGGCCCGGCCGATGCTCAGCGGCGAGGGCTGAGGGCGCGGCTGCGGGTTTCACCAGCCGGCTGGCGAGACCCGCACCTGTCGGCCCACGCGTGGGCCGACAAGTGCGGGTCCGGGCCGACAGGTGTGACGGGTGGGGCGGACGGTGCGGGCCCGGGCGGGGACGGCGGCGCTCGGCCCGGACGACCTGGAGGTCGACCCGGGCAGCACGACCCTCGTGCTCGTTGGCCGCGCCTGACAGGCTCACCCCATGCGCATCCTCGTGCTCGGCGGCTCGGTCTTCCTCTCGCGCGCGGTCGCCCAGGAGGCGCTCGAGCGGGGCCACGAGGTCACCTGCGCCTCGCGCGGTCGCAGCGGCACCGTGCCGGAGGGCGCCGAGCACGTCGAGTGGGACCGCTCGACGCGCGTCGTGCCGCCCGCGCTGGCCTCGCAGCGGTGGGACGTCGTGGTCGACGTGGCCCGCACGCCCTCCTGGGTACGCCGCTCGGTGACGACCTGGCCCGAGGCCCACCACGTCTTCGTCTCCACCGTCAACGTCTACTCCGACGACGCCACCCCCGGCCAGACCCCCTCCCGCGGCGCGCTGCGCCCGGCCCAGCACGCCGACGTCGACCCCACCACCGACCCCGACGCCTACGGCGCCATGAAGGTCGCCTGCGAGGAGATCGTGCTCGCCGGCGCCGCACGCAGCCTCGTGCTGCGACCCGGGCTGCTGATCGGGCCCGGCGACCCCTCGGGCCGCTTCACCTACTGGCCGGCGCGGCTCGCGGAGGCCGGCGACGGCGAGCCCGTGCTGGCCGGCGGCTCGCCCCGCGACGTCGTGCAGGTGCTCGACGCCCGCGACCTCGCCACGTGGGTCGTCACCGCGGCCGAGCGCCGCCTCACCGGCGCCTACGACGCGGTCGGCCCCACCACCACCGCCGGCGAGCTGCTGGCCGAGGTCGCCGCCGGCGTCGGCGTCACCCCGCGGCTGCGGTGGGTCGCCTCCGACCGGCTCGAGGCGGCCGGCGTGCAGCCGTGGTCGGGCCCCGACTCGCTGCCGCTGTGGCTGCCGCGCCCGGCGTACGACGGGATGCTGGCCCACGACGCCACGCCCAGCCTGGCCGCGGGGCTGGTCGTGCGGCCGGTGGCCGACTCGGCCCGCGACACGCTGGCCTGGCTGCGCGCCACCCCCGGCGCCCCCACCACCGGCCTGACGCGCGAGGCCGAGGCCGCGGTGCTCGCCGCGGGGTGAGGCTCCGCCCCGCGGATCGGCCGCGGGGCGCAGGGTGGACGTCATACGGAGGGTGGATGCGCCCCCACCCCACGCATGACGTCCCACCCGTCCGAGGCCGCCCGCGCAGGACGTCATACGCGACGTGGGTGCGCCTCCACCCTCCGTATGACGCCACCACCCGCCCCAGGCAGCCCCGGCAGGACGTCATACGACACGTGGATGCGCTTCCACCCTCCGTATGACGCCACCACCCGCCCCAGGCAGCCCCGGCAGGACGTCATGCGACACCTGGATGCGCCTCNACGACACGTGGATGCGCTTCCACCCTCCGTATGACGCCACCACCCGCCCCAGGCAGCCCCGGCAGGACGTCATGCGACACCTGGATGCGCCTCCACCCTCCGTATGACGCCACCACCCGCCCCAGGCCGCCCCGGCAGGACGTCATACGACACGTGGATGCGCTTCCACCCTCCGTATGACGCCACCACCCGCCCCAGGCAGCCCCGGCAGGACGTCATGCGACACCNCGTCATACGACACGTGGATGCGCTTCCACCCTCCGTATGACGCCACCACCCGCCCCAGGCAGCCCCGGCAGGACGTCATGCGACACCTGGATGCGCCTCCACCCCACGCATGACGTCCCACCCAGGAGCGGGCGACCTCAGAACAGCAGCGCCGAGGCGGGGTCCTCGAGGATCGAGGCGACGTCGGCGAGGAACTGCGAGCCGGCCTGGCCGTCGACGTGGCGGTGGTCGAAGGACAGCGCCAGCGTCGTCACCTGACGCACGACGATCTCGTCGACCCCGTCGCGGGTGACCACCCACGGCTTCTTGGTGACCGCACCGAAGCAGAGGATCGCCGACTCGCCGGGGTTGATGATCGGGGTGCCGGCGTCGACGCCGAAGACGCCGACGTTGGTGATGGTGAACGTGCCGCCCGCCATCTCCGCCGGCTGGGTGCGGCCCTCGCGCGCGGTGGCGGTGAGCTCGCCCAGCGCCGCGGCGAGCTCGGGCAGCGCCAGGTCGTGGGCGTCCTTCACGTTGGGCACCACCAGGCCGCGGGGGGTGGCGGCGGCGATGCCGAGGTTGACGTAGTGCTTGAGCACGACCTCCTGGGCGGCCTCGTCCCACGTGGAGTTGATGACCGGGGTGCGACGCATCGCGAGCACGCAGGCGCGGGCGAGCACCAGCAGCGGCGAGACCTTGAGCCCGCGCAGGTCGCGGTGGTCCTTGAGCCGCTCGACCAGCTCCATGGTGCGGGTGACGTCGACGGTGACCCACTCGGTGACGTGGGGCGCGGAGAACGCCGAGCCGACCATCGCGCCGGCCATCATCTTGCGCACGCCCTTGACCGGCTCGCGGGTCTCGCGGGCGCCACCGGCCGCGGCCGGCCGGGGCGTCGAGGCGGGCGTCGAGGCGGGCGTCGAGGCCGACATCGTGGCCGGCGTCGGCTCGGGAGCGGCCCCCCGGCCGGCGGCGGCGTGGACGTCGTCGCGGGTGACCGTGCCGCCGGGCCCGGAGGCACGGCAGGCGGCGAGGTCGACCCCGAGGTCCTTGGCCAGCTTGCGCACCGGCGGCTTGGCCAGGGCGCGTACGGCGGCGGGGTCGGTGGCCCGGGCCGGCACGAGCGCGTCGACCGGCTCGGGCGCCGGCGGGGCCGGGGTGGCGGGCACGGCCGGCTCGTCGGAGGCCACGACCTCGTCGGACTCCGCACCGCCCGGCGCGAAGGCGCCCTGCAGCTGCATCTGGGTGTTGGCGCCGGCCTCGGTCGAGGGCGACGCCGACCCCTTGCGGGCGCGGCGCACGGGGCCGCGCTCGGCCTTGTTGCGCCCGACGAGGCTCTCCCCCTCCCCGCCCCCGGAGGCGGCGGGGTTGGACAGGTCGATGGCCATCTCGGGCTGGGGCGCGGCGGCGGCCGGCCCCGGCGCGGGCTCGCCGGTCGACGCGGGGTCGCCCACGCGGATGATCGGGGTGCCGACGTCGACGGTGACGCCCGCGTCGACCATCAGCGCGAGCACGGTGCCGGCGTAGGGCGAGGGCAGCTCGACGAGCGACTTGGCCGTCTCGATCTCCACGATGATGTCGTTGATCGCGATGACGTCGCCGACCGCGACCTTCCACTCGACGATCTCGGCCTCGGTGAGACCCTCGCCGACGTCGGGGAGGAGGAACTCCTGGGTGGGGGCCTGGGTGGTGGTCATCAGAACTCCATGCTGCGGTCGACGGCGTCGAGGACCCGGTCGAGGTCGGGGAGGAAGTCCTCCTCGATCCGCGAGGCGGGGTAGGGGGTGTCGAAGCCGCCCACCCGCAGCACCGGGGCCTCCAGGGAGTAGAAGCACTGCTCGGTGATGCGGGCCGACAGCTCCGCGCCCAGGCCGAGGTTGACGTGGGCCTCGTGGGCCACGACGGCCCGGCCCGTACGCCGCACCGACTCCAGCACCGGGGCCATGTCGAGGGGCGAGAGCGTGCGCAGGTCGATGACCTCGAGCGAGCGGCCCTCGGTGGCGGCGGCCTCGGCGGCCTTCATCGCCGTCTTGACCATCGGCCCGTAGGCCAGCAGCGTCACGTCGGTGCCGCGCCGCACCACCCGCGAGGTGAACAGCGGCGCGGGGGTGGCGGTGGTGTCGAGGTCGGCCTTGTCGGCGTGGTACTGCCGCTTGGGCTCCAGGAAGACCACCGGGTCGTCGGAGGCGATGGCCTGCTGGATCATCCAGTAGCCGTCGACGGGGTTGGAGCAGGTGACGACCTTGAGCCCGGGGGTGTGGGCGAACTGCGCCTCGGGCGACTCGCTGTGGTGCTCCACGGCGCCGATGCCGCCGCCGTAGGGGATCCGGATGACCATCGGCATCCTGGAGCGGCCCTTGGAGCGGTAGCTCATCTTGGCCACCTGGCACACGATCTGGTCGTAGGCGGGGTAGACGAACCCGTCGAACTGGATCTCCACCACCGGGCGGTAGCCGCGCAGCGCCATGCCGACCGCGGTGCCGACGATGCCCGACTCCGCGAGCGGGGAGTCGATGACGCGGTCCTCGCCGAAGTCCTTCTGCAGGCCGTCGGTGATGCGGAAGACGCCGCCGAGCTTGCCGACGTCCTCGCCCATGAGCAGGACCTTGGGGTCGTCCTCCATCGCGCGACGCAGCCCCATGTTGAGCGACTTGGCCAGCGTGACCTTGTGGGTGCTCATCGGTCGGCCCCCTCGAAGGACTCGAGGTAGGCCGCGAAGCCGTCGCGCTGGGCGGCGAGCTCGTCGGTCATCTCGGCGTAGACGTGGTCGAACATGTCGAGCGGCTGCGGGTCGGGCATCGCCTTGCAGCCCTCGCGCAGGCGCGCGCCCAGGTCGTCGGCCTCGTCCTTGACCCCGGCGATGAAGGCGTCGTCGACCAGGCCGTTGCGGCGCAGGTAGACCTCGACGCGGGCGATCGGGTCCTTGAGCTTCCAGCTCTCCACGTCGTCGGAGAGGCGGTAGCGGGTCGGGTCGTCGGTGGTGGTGTGGGCGCCCATCCGGTAGGTGTAGGCCTCCACGAAGGTCGGGCCCTGCCCGTCGCGGGCGCGCTGGAGGGCGGCCTGGGTGACGGCGTAGGTGGCCAGCACGTCGTTGCCGTCGACGCGCACGCCGGGGAAGCCGAAGCCCAGGGCGCGCTGGTAGAGCGGGATGCGGGTCTGGCGCTCGATCGGCTCCGAGATGGCCCACTGGTTGTTCTGGCAGAAGAACACCACGGGGGCGTTGTAGGAGGCGGCGAAGATGAAGGCCTCGTTGACGTCGCCCTGCGAGGAGGCGCCGTCGCCGAAGTGGGCGATCACCGCGGCGTCGCGCTCGGGGTCGCCGGTGCCGACGACGCCGTCGCGCTGCATGCCCATGGCGTAGCCGGTGGCGTGGAGGGTCTGGGCGCCGATGACGATGGTGTAGAGCCCGAAGTGGTTCTCCTCGGGGTCCCACGCGCCGTGGTCGACGCCGCGGAAGAGCCCGAGCAGCTTGAGGGGGTCCACGCCCTTGCACCACGCGACGCCGTGCTCGCGGTAGGTCGGGAAGACGTGGTCCTGGGTGCGCAGCGCGCGGCCGGCGCCGATCTGCGCGGCCTCCTGGCCCAGCAGCTGGGCCCAGATGCCGAGCTCGCCGTGGCGCTGGAGCGCCGTGGCCTCGGTGTCGATGCGCCGGGTGAGCACCATGTCGCGGTAGAACCCGCGCAGCTGCTCGGCGCTGAAGTCCATGTCGAACTCCGGGTGGTGGACGCGCTCGCCCTCCGGGGTCAGCAGCTGGACCAGCTCGGGGCCGCCGTCGCTCTGGGAGGGTCCGAAGACCTCCACCAGGTCGGGGCCGAACGTCGAGTCAGGGGACACGTGCGCACTCCTTCGCTCTCACCGGCCCGACGGGGTCTCCGAGGCCGTACGGCGTGTCCGAGCGGGCCGCCAGGGGCGGGGTGGTGCCCCTGTGACCCCGGACACATCGTGGTCGGGGACAACGTACCTGCGAGGGTGAGATGGCCGCCAATCACCCGCCGTAGCCTCGGGGCATGGCCTCCTCAGCACGCCCCGTCGTGACCGCCTCGGCCGTCGTCGACGCCCCGCCCGCCGTCGTCTTCGACATCCTGGCCGACCCCCGGCAGCACCCGCTCATCGACGGCTCCGGCACCGTGAGGGGCTCGACCAGCGGGCCCCCGCGGCTGGAGCTGGGCTCGACCTTCGGCATGGACATGCGCATCGGCGCGCCGTACAAGATCCGCAACAAGGTCGTCGAGCTCGAGCCCGACCGGCTGATCGCGTGGCGCCACGTCGGGCTGCACCGGTGGCGCTACGAGCTGGAGGAGCTCCCCGCCGACGACACCGGCGGCCCGGCCCGCACGCGGGTCACCGAGACGTGGGACATCAGCCGCTACCCCGGCCTGGTGCAGGCCGCCTACCACCGCGCCGGCGTGGCCGCGAAGATCCAGCGCGGCATCGAGAAGACCCTGGTCAAGCTGGGCGCGGCCGCCGAGCAGGCGGCCCGGAAGGAGACGCGATGAGCATCCGCACCGGCACCGAGGTCAGCTGGTCGTGGGGTGGGGGCACCGCGAGCGGCACCGTCACCGAGGTCCACCACGACACGGTCGAGCGCACCACCAAGGGCTCGACGATCACCCGCCACGGCAGCGACGACGACCCGGCCTACGTCATCGAGCAGGAGGACGGCACCGTCGTGCTGAAGCTGCGCTCCGAGGTCGACCGGGCCTGAGGCGAATCGGCGCGTCGACCCCCACCGCCTGACGTCATGCGCACCGTGGATGCGCCTCCACTCCTCGCACGACGTCCGCCGTCCTGCCTCTCGACACGACGGACAGGCGGGCGGGCGGGCGGACGGTCGGCTCAGTGGAGCTCGCCGAGGTCCTCGTGGGCGCCGTGGGAGACCGGCTCGACCTGGAAGGTCGCGTGGCGCACGTCGAAGTGCTCCGCGACGCAGTGGCACAGGTCGTCGAGCACGGCCCCGACGCCCCGCTCGGCCAGCGCCGCGTCGGTGACCGTCACGTGGGCCGAGAGGCTCGGCAGGCCGCTGGTGATGGTCCAGGCGTGGAGGTCGTGCACGTCGACGACGCCGGGCACGTCCTCGATGTGGCGGCTGACCTCGACCAGGTCGAGGCCGGCCGGGGCCACCTCCAGCAGCACCGCGACGGCGTCGCGGGCCAGCACGAGGGCGCGCGGCAGGATCATCACCGCGATCAGCAGCGAGGCCACCGGGTCGGCCCGCAGCCAGCCCGTGGTGAGCACGACGACGCCGGCGGCGATGGCCAGCACCGAGCCGAGCAGGTCGGCGAAGACCTCGTTGGCGGCGCCGCGAAGGTTGAGCGAGCCCGACTCCGAGCGGCTGAGCACCAGCATCGACACGGCGTTGGCGAGCAGGCCGACCGTGGCGAAGGCGATCATCGGCCCCGCCTCCACCTCCTGGGGGTCGGCGAGCCGGCTCAGGCCGGCCCAGGCGAGGTAGCCGCAGACCACCAGCAGCACCAGCGCGTTGAGCAGCGCGGCGAGGATCTCCGCGCGGTGCAGGCCGAAGGTGGAGCGGGGGCCCGGGCGGAGCCCGGCGACGTACGACGCCCCGAGCGCGAGCACCACAGCGCCGGCGTCGGTGGCCATGTGGCCGGCGTCGGCGAGCAGCGCCAGCGAGCCGGTGACCACGGCGCCCACGACCTCGAGCACCATGACGCTCGCGGTGACCGCCAGCACCACCCGCAGCCGCCGCCGGTCGGCGGCGCGACCCGCGGCGTGACCGCCCGGGTGCCCGCCCGTCCGCCGGCCCGCGTGCCCGTGGCCGTGCCCGTGTCCGACTCCCACGCGCGCCAGCCTAGGCGGCCCGGGCAGGCATGACCCGACGGCGCCCGGGGTAGGGGCGGCCATGTCCTCCCCCGCCGACCCTCCTCCCGGCACCCCCTCGCCCGAGCCCGCCGGTCCTGGGAGTCCCGCCGAGCCCGCCGAGCCCGCCGGCCCCGCCGGCCCCGCCGAGCTGGCGCGGCTGGTCGAGACCGCCCGCTTCACCCCCGTGCGGCTGCGCAGCGGCTACGACATGGGCCAGGTCGACGACTTCCTCGCCGACCTGGTGCAGACCCTGCGCTCGGGCGGCGACCCGGTCGCCCCGGCCACCGCCGCCCGCTTCGCCACGGTCAGGCTGCGCGAGGGCTACGAGACCGCGGACGTCGACGCGCTCCTCGACGAGGTCGTGGTGCGCAGCGGCGGCACCCCGCGCGTGCGCCGGGACGCCGACGACCCCCGCCCCGCGGGCAGCCCGGGCCACGGGGCGCCGGCCGGCACCGGCTCGGTCGTGCAGGAGCAGCGGGGCCTGCTGGCCCGGCTGTTCCACCGGTAGGCCCCACCGCGAGCCCCACCGCGGGACCCACCGCGGGACCCACCGCGGGACCCACCGCGAGGGCGGGGCCCCGCTCAGCCCAGGGACTCGCGCCCGTGGGGGGTGTGCCAGACGGCCGGGTCGGGGCCGGCGGGCACGATCCCGGAGGGGTTGATGTCGGTGTGCACGACGTAGTAGTGCGCCTTGATCTGGTCGAAGTCGATGGTCTCGCCGAAGCCCGGGGTCTGGAAGAGGTCGCGGGCGTAGCCCCACAGCGCCGGCATCTCGGTGAGCTTGTTGCGGTTGCACTTGAAGTGGCCGTGGTAGACCGCGTCGAAGCGGGCCAGGGTGGTGAAGAGCCGCACGTCGGCCTCGGTGATGGCCGACCCCATGAGGTAGCGGCGGTCGGTGAGCCGCTCCTCGAGCCAGTCCAGGGCGGTCCACAGCCGCTGGTAGGCCTCGTCGTAGGCCTCCTGGGAGCCGGCGAAGCCGCAGCGGTAGACGCCGTTGTTGACCTCGGTGAAGACGCGCTGCATGACCTCCTCCATCTCCTCGCGGACCTCGGCGGGCCACAGGTCGGGGGCGTCGGCGCGGTGGAAGTCGCGCCACTCGTGGAAGAGGTCGTGGGTGATCCACGGGAAGTCGTTGGTGACCAGCTCGCCGCTGGACTCCTCCACCATCGCGGGCACGGTGATGCCGCGCTCGTAGTCGGGGAAGCGCGCGAGGTAGGCCTCCTGGAGCCGCTCGATGCCCAGCACGGGGTCCTTGCCGCCGGGGTCGAGGTCGAAGGTCCAGCTGCGGGCGTCGTGGGTGGGACCGGGCAGCCCGAGGGAGACGACGTCCTCGAGGCCCAGCAGGCCCCGCACGATGATGGCGCGATTGGCCCAGGGGCAGGCCTTGGCGGCGACCAGGCGGTAGCGGCCGGCCTCCACCGGCCACATCCGCCCGTCGGTGGGGCCGTGCTCGGGGGTGCGGGCCTCGCGGGTGATCCGGTCGGACACGTAGGTCGTGTCGCGCCGGAACTCCTTGCCCTTCTCGACGTACGTCGGGGTCTGGTCGTCGCTCATGCCCGCGACGCTAGGCGCCCGTCACCCGCCCCGGCTCACCCACCCGCACACATCGCCGCCCCGGTCGCCCTCCGCCCGGCGGGCCTCCCGCTGGTCGAGACCAGTAGCCGTGACGGCGGCGGAGGTGTTGAGTGTCCCCCTGCGCTGTCGATCGGGGGGATCATGGCGACACAGCCCGACGAGGGGTCCTGGGCAGCGCCCGCGCGCACCCACCACCCGGACCTGGACGACTGGTCCGACGCGTCGTCGCGCGCTGCGCTCCAGCTGCTCGTGGAGTCGGTGGCGCTGATGGTCGGCTTCGACGTGGCGACCCTGTCGGTCGTCGTCGACGACGACCTGGTCACCGTGGCCTACGCGGGGCCCGAGGAGCACCGCGAGGCCGTGCTGGCCACCGACTCCGTCGCGATCCTCGACCCCGTCGTGGCCGCCGCCGAGACCTGGGGCCGCTTCCGCTTCCTGCGCGCCGAGCACCACGACGGACGCCTCGACGGCACCTGGGTGCGCATCGACACCCCTGCGGCCGACGGTGACGCCGCGCCCCACGAGGTGTGGGACCCCTGGGACGTGCTCCTCGCGCTGCTCACCGACGCCGAGGGCCGGGTCGTCGGCGTGCTCTCCCTCGACGGCCCCCTCGACGGCCGGCGCCCCGACGGGGTGCGCCGCGCCCTGCTCGAGCGCTACGCCGCCCACGTCGAGCAGGCCCTGCTCAGCGCCCGCGACCGCGAGGAGGTCGGCCAGCGCGCCGCGCGGGCCCAGGCCACCCACCACCTCGTGCGCTCGACCCTCGCCCCGGAGCACCAGACCCCCGAGGAGCTGCTCACCGCCGCCCTGCCGCTGCTGGTGGAGGGCTTCGGCGCGGCGGCGGCCTGCGTGCAGCTGCTCGACCCGGCCGTGACCGTGCCCATCCACACCCTCGACGGCGCGCTGCTGCGCGCGCCCCGGTCGCTGCGCGTGCTCGCCCGGGCGCTCGGGCCGCACCTCGCCGACCCGCCGCGCGCGCTGGTGCTGCGCGCCGGGGAGCCCACCCCCGCGCTGGCCGGCCACCCCCGCCTCGACGCCCACGGCCAGCGGCTGCTGCAGGTCACCACGATGGGCGCGGCCCTCGCCGTGCCCGTGCTGCGCGGCACGACGTACGCCGGGATCTGCGTGCTCACCCGCGCGCCGGGCGCGGGGTCGTGGTCACCCGTGGACCAGCAGGCCGCCCTCGTGGTCGGCGGCGACCTCGGCACCGCCCTCGCCGTCGCGCAGGTGCGCCAGCGCGAGCGGGCGCTGCTGCGTGAGCTGCAGGAGGTCGACGAGCGGCGCGCGCAGCTCATCGCCACCCTCACCCACGAGCTGCGCGGGCCCCTCACGGTGGTCTCGGGCAACCTCGAGCTGCTGGGCATGCTCGACCACCCCGAGCCGGCCGCGACCTTCGAGGCCTCGATCGGGCGCGGCGTGGCCAAGATGCGCGGCGTCGTCGACGACCTGCTCCGGCTGGCCCAGGCCGACGACCGTCAGCGCGCGGGCCTGCGCACCCGGGTCGACCTCGGGGCGCTCGTGCGCGACGTGGTCGGGCTCTACCAGGCCACCGCCGGCGTCGCCGGGGTCGCCCTCGAGGTCGGCCCCGGCGACCCGACGGCCGCGACGACCGGCGACCCGGTGGAGGTGGAGCGGCTGCTCGACAACGTGCTGACCAACGCGCTGAAGTACACCGACGCCGGCGGGCGCGTGGTCGTCTCCGCCGAGCGCCGCGGCAGCGAGGTCGCGCTCGTCGTGGCCGACGACGGCATCGGCATCTCCCCCGAGGACCAGGCCGGCCTCTTCGAGCCCTTCGTGCGCTCCTCCGACCCCGCCGCCCTGCGCCGACCGGGCACCGGCCTCGGGCTGAGCATCGTCGCCGGCATCGCCCAGCGCCACGGCGGGCGCGTCGAGGTCGACTCCGCCCTCGGCCGCGGCACCACCGTCACCGTCGTCCTCCCGGGCTGCGACTGAGCGACCGCGGGGCCGCCCTGCCCGCTGCCGGCGCTCACCACCGCACCCGCCGCACCCGCCGCCGCCTGCGTCTTACTGACCGTTGAGACCTCTACCTGACCGTCACGACTGTCAGGTAGAGGTCCCAACGGTCAGTAGGACGCGCAGCCGGCCGCCGCCGGACCCGGGGCGGGCGCAGGTCGGTCAGGGGCCGGGGCGCTCGCGCAGCGCGACCCGGTCGCCGCGGAAGCGGTCGAGGTCGGCGCGCACCTCGGGCGAGATCGGCCACGAGGCCTGGGCGGCGTGGTCCCAGAAGACCAGCGAGCTCTCGGCGACCACGGCCGGCGGGTGGTCACGCTCGACCCGCACCTCGGAGGAGATCGTGAACGACGAGCGGCCCACGTGGGCCAGCCAGATGCGCACCAGGAACGGCTGGTACGGCGCGAAGCGCATCTCCGCGTGGTAGTCGACGCGCTGGGAGCCCATCAGCTCCGAGACCCCGCCCGGCACCCGGGCCAGCAGCCCGACGCCCGCGGGCAGGCCCAGCGGGGCGAAGCGGAAGAACTGCGTGCGCGCCTCGTCGAGCACCCGGATCGCCTCGACGTTGTCGACGTGCCCGCCCGTGTTGACGTCGCGGTAGCGCGCCTGGATCTCCCCGTCGAACACCTCGCCCATGCCGTGATCCTCCCATCCGCGCGCCGGGCCCTCGGGGCTCACCCGCGCCGGAAGGCCGCGGCCACCTCCAGCAGCCGGTCGTTGCCCGCGACCTCGCCGACCGAGACCCGGGCGCCCGCGCCGGCGAAGGGGCGCACGACGATGCCGGCGGCGTCGCAGGCGGCCGCGAAGTCGGCGGTGCGCTCGCCGAGAGGGAACCACACGAAGTTGCCCTGCGAGTCGGGGATCGACCAGCCCGCCTCCCGCAGCGCGGCGCCCACCCGGTCGCGCTCGGCCACGAGGTCGGCGACCCGCTCGAGCAGCGCCTCCTCGGCGTCGAGGGAGGCCAGGGCAGCGGCCTGGGCGACCGAGGAGACGCCGAAGGGCAGGGAGACCGCCCGCAGCGCTGCGGCGACCTCGGCCTGCGCCACGGCGTAGCCGACCCGGAAGCCGGCGAGGCCGTAGGCCTTGGAGAAGGTGCGGAAGAGCACGACGTTGGGGTGGGCGCGGTAGGTCGCGAGACCGTCGACGGCGTCGGGCATCCGCACGAACTCCAGGTAGGCCTCGTCGACGACGACCACGACGTGCGGCGGCACCTGGGCGAGGAAGGCGTCGAGCGCGGTCTGGGTCACCGAGGGGCCGGTGGGGTTGTTGGGCGTGCAGACGATGACGACCTTGGTGCGGTCGGTGACGGCGGCGGCCATCGCGTCGAGGTCGTGCTCGGCGTCGGCGGTCAGCGGCACGGGCACCGAGGTCGCGGCGGCGGAGGTGATCGCGATCGGGTAGGCCTCGAAGGAGCGCCAGGCGTGCACCACCTGGTCGCCGGGGTCGCAGAAGGCCTGGAGGAGCTGGTAGATCAGCGCCACCGAGCCGGTGCCGGCGGCCAGGTCGCCGACCGGCACGCCGAGCTTCTCCGACAGCCCGGCGTAGAGGGCGCTGTTGCCCATGTCGGGGTAGCGGTTGGCCAGGTCGACCGCGGCGTGGGCCGCCTCGATCACCCCGGGCAGCGGCGGGAAGGGGTTCTCGTTGGAGGAGAGCTTGTAGGTCACCAGGTCGTCACGGGGCACCGGCGGCTTGCCGGGCACGTACGCCGGGATCTGGGTGACGGTGGCCCGTGGCCGGGGGGTGCTCATGGGTGCAGGCTAGTGAGGCACGGGCCCGCGCTGCGACCCGCGGGCGCGCCAGGGCCGCAGCACGACGGCGAGCAGCAGCCCGGCCCCGACACCGAGCGCCGCGCCGGTGACGTTGTCGAGGATGTCGGTGACGTCGCAGGCCCGGTCGAGGCGCGCCAGCTCGAGCTGGACCTTCTCGATGGCCGCGCTGTAGCCGGCCAGGAGCGCCAGCCCCAGCGGCACCAGCAGCCAGCCCGCGCGCCAGCGCGCCGCCACCAGGACCAGCAGGGCGCCCGAGGGCACGAAGAGCACGGTGTTGAGCAGGCGCTGGCCGCTCTCGAAGATCCAGAAGCCGTCGGGGGCCGGGCCGCCGATGTCGAAGGAGCAGGTGGCCAGCCGGCTCTCCACCGGCACCACACCGGGCGCGCCGTTGGCGGGGATGAGGGTGACGCAGGCGATGACCGCCAGCGACCAGACCAGCCCGGCGACCGACCAGGCGTGCAGCGCGCCGCGGCGGCGCAGGGCGAGCGCCAGCAGCACGCAGAGCACGCCGGTGACGGCCGCGCCCGCGAGCATGACGTCGACTCCTCCGACCGGGAACACCCGCCCGAGGCTACCGACGCGGGCCGGGTCACACCGGTGCGCACCCCGGCGCTCCCCCGGCGCTCCCCCGGGGCCGCTCCGCGGTGCGCCCCGGGAGCGCTCAGCGCTGCTCGGCGCCCGCGGCCGGCGCCGGCGCGAGGTCGCGCCCCAGCCGCACGTCGACGGGGTTGGTGAGGCAGCGCACCGAGCCGCCGGCCTTGTGGAACTGCGAGACGTCGACCACGACGACCTCGAAGCCCCACGCCTCCAGCCGTGCCCGCACCCGCTCGGGGCAGGCCGGCATCACCACGGTGCGACCCACGACCACGGAGTTGGCGCAGAAGGTCGTCAGCGCCTCCTCCTCGCTCACCACCAGCGGCTCGGGCACCAGGTCGAGCAGGAGCGCGGCCGACTCGGCGTCGAGGGCGGCCGGGCAGACGATCGCGCGGCGGGCGTCGAGGGGGCAGAAGGCCAGGTCGAGGTGGTACATCCCCGGGTGGGTCGTGCGCAGCCCCCGCACCGTCACGCCGAGGTCGGTGGCCAGGTGCTTGAGGGCCAGCTCGTCGGTGCGGGGGCCGTGGCCCACGACCAGCTCGCCACCGAAGGCGAAGGCGTCGCCGGCCTCGAGGTGGGCGCCCACGCCGTCGCGCCCGACGGAGGAGGTCGTGGCGCCCCGGTCCTCGAACCACCGTTGCGCGGACGCGGTCTCCATGCGGCGCTCGGGGTGGCGCATGTGGGAGAGCACGACGTGGCGCCGCCCGTCGGGGCGCACGACGGCGAGGCCCAGGTTCATGGCGAAGACCATGTCGGGGGCGTCGGCGCGCTGGGGCACCACGTCGACCCGGGCGCCGAGGCGCTCCAGGGTGCGCACGAGCGCGTGCCACTGCCGCAGGGCCAGCTGCGGGTCGGGCTGGTCGGCGGGGTCCATGAAGGGGTTGATGGCGTAGTCGACGCGGAAGTGGGTCGGCTCGACGGCGACGTAGTGGCGACCCCAGGCGAGCGTGCGGGGACCGGGCGGGGTGGTGTCCATGCGACCTCCGTCACTGAGATTGTCAGACAATCTGACAGGATGAGTGTGCGGCACGCCGGACCGGAGGCGCCACCGACACGCCACCTGCGGCACGATGGGGCCCATGTCCGAGGGCCCCCGACCGCTGCGCGCCGCCGACGGTGCGCCCGGCGGACCGTCGACCCCCCACCCGGGGCACCCGGACCACCAGTCCGCGGACCACGGGGCCGAGCGAGGGGCCGACCTGCCACCGGCCCCGGCTCCCGCCCAGCGCTTCGCGACGTTGCGCCTGGAGCACTCCTCCACCGTCGACCGGGTCGCCGAGGAGCTGCGCCGCGCCGTCTTCGACGGCGAGCTGGAGTCGGGCACGGCGCTGCGCGAGGTCGCGCTCGCCGAGTCGCTCGGGGTCTCGCGCCCCACGGTCCGCGAGGCGCTCACCGTGCTCGTGGCCGAGGGGCTGGCCACCCGTGAGCCCCACCGCGGCGTCAGCGTCGCGCGGCCCGACGTCACCTCCGTGCGCGACGTGTGCCGGGCCCGGCTGGTGCTGGAGGGCGCCGGCGTACGCCGGTGGGGCGAGGCCGGTGACGCCCTGCGCGACGCGGTGCGCACCACCCTGGTCCGCTACACCACCGCGGTGCGCGAGGGCGGGTCCTACCAGGAGCTCAACGAGCGCCACCTGGCCTTCCACGTCGCTCTCGTGGGGCTCACCGGGTCGCCGCGCCTGGTGGCGATGGCCGAGAACCTCGTCATCGAGCTCAAGCTGGCCTTGGCCCAGGTCGACCGCATCAAGCGCAACGCCCACGACCAGGCCGACTCCCACGCCGCCCTGCTCATGCTGCTGGAGCGCGACCGGGTCGAGGAGGCCCACGCCTTCCTGGTGCGCCACCTGGCCGACGCCGAGGTCGCCATCGTCGAGGCCCTCGACCTCTAGCCGGGCACCGGCCACGGCCACGCCCCACGGCCCCGGCGGCCTGTCAGACTGGCCGGCGTGCGCTTCCTCCTCTGGCTGGTCACCCACGCCGTCTCGCTCGCCGCCGCCGCGTGGCTCGTCGACGGCATCCGCTTCACCGGGCCGCGCTCGGGGATGGCCGAGGTGGAGGAGAAGATCCTCCCGCTGCTGCTGGTGGCGCTGATCCTGGGCGTGGTGTCGTCGTTCGTGAAGCCGGTGCTGCAGGTGCTCTCGATCCCCTTCATCATCGTCACGCTCGGGCTCTTCCTGCTGGTCATCAACGCCGCGATGCTCCTGCTCACCGGCTGGGTGGCCGAGCAGCTCGACATCGGCTTCCGGGTCACCGGCTTCTGGCCCGCCGTGCTCGGCGCGATCGTCATCACGGTCACCACCTGGATCGTCGACGGCGTCCTGGGCGCGGAGGAGCGCCGGTGAGCCCCGCCCTGCCTCCGGCCCTGCCGCCCGCCCGCACCCCGGGCGCGTACTCCGTCGCCCTGGTCTGCCTGGGCAACATCTGCCGCTCGCCCATGGCCGACGTCGTGCTCGCCCAGCGCGTCGACGACGCCGGGCTCGCCGCCCGCGTCACCGTGGCCAGCAGCGGCACCGGGGGCTGGCACGTCGGCCAGCCCATGGACCTGCGCGCCGCCTCGAGCCTGCTCGCCGAGGGCTACGACCCCAGCCCGCACCGCGCCCGGCAGTTCGACGCCGGCTGGCTGGAGCGCCACGACCTCGTCCTGGCCATGGACTCCCAGAACCTCGCCGACATCGGCGGCCGCTCCGAGCGGGTCCGGCTCTACCGCGACTTCGACCCCGTGCCGGTCGGCGACGACGGCCCCGACCGGGAGGTGCCCGACCCGTACTACGGTGGGGACGCCGGCTTCGAGGAGGTGCTCGCCATGGTGGAGCGCACGTCGGTCGCCCTGGTGGCGGCCCTGCAGCGCGACCCCGCGCTCGCCCCGGGGCCGCGATGACCCGCCAGCCCCTGCTGGCCCGACGTGCCGAGGAGCTCCTCGGCGCGGCGGTCGCCGCGACCTCCCCGGTCGCCGGCGGCGACATCTCCACCGCGACCCGGCTGCGGCTCTCCGACGGCTCGGTCGCGCTGATGAAGACCCTCCCCCACGCCCCCGACGGCTTCTTCGAGGCCGAGGCCGCCGGGCTGCGCTGGCTGGCCGAGGCCGCCGGCACCCAGGGCACCCAGGGCACCCAGGGCGGCGTCGCCGTGCCCGACCTGCTGGCCGCCGACCACGACTGCGTCATCCTGCGCTGGGTCGAGCCCGGCAAGGCCACCGCCGACGGCGCCGCCGACTTCGGTCGCGCGCTCGCCCGCACCCACGCGGCCGGAGCACCCACCCACGGCGGCGAGCGCGACGGCTTCATCGGCCGGCTGCCGCTGCCCAACCGGCCGGCGCCGTCGTGGGCGGAGTTCTACGCCGTGCGCCGGGTGCTGCCCTACCTCAAGCTCGCCCGCGACCGCGGCGCCGTCACCGCCGCGCAGGCCGCCCGCGTCGAGGCCGTCGTGCCCCGCCTGACCGGCCTGGTGCCCGAGGAGCCGCCCGCGCGGCTGCACGGCGACCTGTGGAACGGCAACGTGCTGTGGGGCGCCGACGGCCGCTCCTACCTCGTCGACCCCGCCGCCCACGGCGGCCACCGCGAGGCCGACCTGGCCATGCTGGCGCTCTTCGGGCTGCCCCACCTGCCGCGCGCGCTCGACGCCTACGACGAGGTCACCCCGCTGGCCGACGGCTGGCAGGACCGGGTGGGCCTGCACCAGCTCTTCCCCCTGCTCGTGCACGCCTGCCTCTTCGGCGGGGGCTACGGCGCCCGCGCGGCCGACGTGGCCGCCCGCTACGCCTGAGGGGCTCCTCGCCGCCGTCGGGCCGCCGTCAGGCCACCGGCGTGCCGCCGTCGGGCCGCCGTCGGGCCGTGGTCAGCCGCGGTCAGCCGCGGGCGCGGCGGTAGAGCGCGCGCAGCGTCGGCGTACGGTCGCCGCGGTCGGGCACGACGAGGGCGTGCACCCGCGCGGAGCCGTCGGACCAGCGCCGGAAGACCCAGCGCCGTCCGTCGACGCGCTGCACCCGCGGCGCGGCGAGCGTGACCGTGGAGCCGGTGATGAAGGTGCGCACCCGCCCGGCGCGGACGCGCTCGCCCGCGACCGACAGCGAGGCGCCGCGCACGTTGGAGCCGAAGCGGACCCGCTGCGGGTCGGGCTCCAGCGTGAGCTCCCGGGTGGTGGTGAGCCCGCGGGAGTCGGTGGCGGCGACGGTGACCGCCAGCGAGGAGGGGTACTCGTGGTCGGGGGCGGTGAAGGTCGTGGTCGAGGTGTAGCTGACGACCTCCACGGGGTGGGTGTGGCAGATCGAGGGACAGTGCTTGATGCTCAGCCCGATCTGCCAGGCCCCGGGGTCGACCTCGCCGTCCTCGGCGTCGGTGGCGCCGGCCGAGACCGTGATCTGCTGGCCCACCGACCAGCGCAGGTCGGCGGTCGGCTCCGCGAGCGTCACCTCGGGCGGGGTGTCGCCGGGGAAGAGGGTGAGGGCCGCGCGGTCCGCGGCACCGGCGTCGGCGACCCGCACCGCGACGGGGGCGTTGCGCGCCTCGGTCCAGGTCTGCTCGACCCGCGGCCCGGTGGCGTCGTCGTAGTCGCCGTCGGCGTCGAGGTCCCACGCGTAGGTCAGGGCGTCGCCGTCGGCGTCGGTGGAGCCGCTCGCGTCGAGCACCGTGGTCAGCGGGAGCGGCCCCCAGGTGCGGTCGGCGCGCAGGTCGGCGACGGGCGGCTGGTTGCCGGGGTGGTGGCTGATGCGGTGCACCGCGCCGCCCGAGGCGGTGGGGTAGCCGAGGTCGTCGATGCCCAGGTCGAGGTAGAACAGGTCGCCCCCGGGCCCGGTCACTAGCCCGATCGGGCTGGCCGCGCCCTCCACCAGCGGCACGACCCGGTCGGGGTCGGGCAGGCCGTCCGCGCCCGCGGGCATCGCCCAGATGCAGCGGCGGGAGTAGTCGGAGAAGACCAGCGCCCCGCGCAGCCAGGCGGGGTAGTCGCTGTCCTGGGCCACGAAGTCGAGCCCCGAGACCGACGCCGAGCCCGTGGGGCAGGCCTCGCCCGCGGCGACGTGCTGCCCGCGGGTCGCGTAGCGGAAGAACGGCTCGGCCGCCGCGAGCGGGGTGCCGGCGTCGGCGTACAGGTCCTCGCACATCCGCACGTCGAGCACGTCGAAGGCGGGGTTGCGCTCAGCGCCCTCGTAGCAGGGCCAGCCGAAGTTGCGCACGCCCGCGGTCGGGTCGGCGATCCGGTTGATCTCCTCGAAGCGCGAGCCGCCCACGTCGCCGACCCAGACCTCGTCGGTGCCGGGGCGGAAGGTGAAGCGGAAGGGGTTGCGCAGGCCGTGGGCGACCATGCGCGCGGCGTTGGCGTCGCCGGAGTCGACCAGGGCGTTGTCGGGGGCGCCCAGGCCGGTGGTCGGGTCGAGGCGCACCACGGTGCCGTCGAGGCCGAGGGGGTCGCCGTAGGTGCGGATGTCCTGGCTGCGCAGCGAGCCGCCCTGGGCCTCGCGGGGGTGGTCGGGGTCGAAGGGGTCGCGGCACGGGTTGCCGCCGCCCTGGCCGTAGTCGTCGAAGGTGAAGCTGGCGCCCTCGCCGATGCTGGCGTAGAGGTAGCCGTCGGGGCCGAAGGCCACCGAGCCGGTGGCGTGGCTGGGGTACTGCAGGCAGCCGTCCTCGACGAGCACCTCCTCCTCGCCGGCCATCCGGTCGCCCTCGGCGGTCAGCCGCGAGACCCGGGCACCGACGGTGCAGCCGACGCCGACGGGGTCCGCGCACTCGTCGTAGTAGGCCCCCGGCCGGCCCCACCGCGGCGCCGGCGCGGGATCGCCGGGCAGGTGGTCGTAGGCGTAGAGCACGTAGACCGAGGGGTCCTCGGGGAAGTCGGGCGCCAGCGTCATCCCGAGCAGGCCGCGGTCCCAGTAGTTCATGACGGTGGCGTTGAGGTCGGCGAAGACCTCCCCGGTGGGGTCGTCGAGGGAGTCGAAGACCTTCACCACGCCGGGCTTCTCGGCCACGAAGACCCGGCCGTCGTCGGCGAAGTCGATCGCCGTGGGCTCGTCGAGCCGCGACATGACCACCGTGTCGCGGAAGCGGTCGGGCAGCTGCGGCGCCCGACGCGCCGCGGGCTGCTCCGTCGTACGCCGCTGCGCCGCGCCCGCCGCCGGCGCGAAGGGGGACCCCGCCGCGGGGGCCGACACCGCAGCGCCCGGGGCGCCCGCGGCGGGAGCGGCCGTCGCGTGACCCTCGTGGGCGACGGCGCCCGGGACGCCGGCCACGGCCGGAAGCAGCGCGGTCGGCAGCACCAGCAGCAGGGCCGCGGCGAGCAGGCGGGTGCGCGGGCGCGCGGTGCAGGAGCGGTGCGACATCTGGGATTCCCCCCGGAAGGCCCGGCCGATGACGCCGGGCACAGCGGCAGGGTAAAGGACCCCGGCCGTCCTGGCGACGCCCTCGCGCCGACCGCACCGTGCGGGGTGCGCGGCCGACGGGCGGCGCGCTCTCAGCGCGGGCTCAGGCGCTGCTGGCAGCATGGGGCCGTGAACGCCGCCGCCCCGTCAGCCCCCAAGCCCCGCGCCCTGGTCGTCGACGACGACCGCGCGGTGCGCGAGTCGCTGCGCCGGTCGCTGCAGTTCAACGGCTACGACGTGGCGGTGGCCACCGACGGCGCCGAGGCGCTCGCGGTCATCGGCGCGACCTCGCCCGACGTCGTGGTGATGGATGTGATGATGCCCCGCCTCGACGGCATCGAGACGACGCGGGCGCTGCGCCAGGCCGGCAACGACGTGCCGATCCTCGTGCTCACCGCCCGCGACGCCGTCGGCGACCGGGTGGAGGGCCTCGACGCGGGCGCCGACGACTACCTCACCAAGCCCTTCGCCCTCCAGGAGCTGCTGGCGCGGCTGCGGGCGCTGCTGCGCCGCGCCGTGCCGCCCGAGGGCGACGCCGACGACGAGGTGCTCTCCTTCGCCGACCTGTCGATGAACGTCGCCACCCGCGAGGTCGTGCGCGCCGGGCGCCAGATCGAGCTGACCCGCACCGAGTTCACCCTGCTGGAGATGTTCCTGCGCCGCCCGCGCCGGGTGCTGGAGCGCTCGTTCATCCTCGAGGAGGTCTGGGGCTACGACTTCCCGACCACCGCCAACTCGCTCGAGGTCTACGTCGGCTACCTGCGCCGCAAGACCGAGGCCGAGGGCGAGGCCCGCCTGCTGCACACCGTGCGCGGCGTCGGCTACGTCCTCAAGGAGTCATGACCGAGGCGCCGGCGCCCGCGCGCTGGCGCTACCGCCGCTCGCTGGCCTCCCGGGTCACCCTGCTCACCACGATGGCGGTGGGCCTGGCCGTGGCCTTCGTGGCCCTCGGCGCCTACGCCACCGCGCGCATCCAGCTCCAGGACACCCTCGACGACTCGCTGCTCTCGCGCGCCGAGGGCGCCGCCGACTCCCCGGCGCTGCAGCGGCTCACCGTGGAGGGCCGCTTCCCGGCCTGGGCGCTGGGCGCCGCCGACGTGCGCATCGCCTTCATCTCCGTCTACTCCGGCGAGGCCACCTCGGTCGACGAGGGTCCGCCCTTCAACGTGGGGGCGCCGGAGTTCGCGGTGGCCGACGGCGCGAGCGACTACGCCATCCGCACCATCACCGCCGGCGACATCCGCTACCGCGTCGTCACCGTGCCCGCCCAGACCGACGGGCAGGCGCTCGTGCTCGCGCAGTCGCTGGAGCCGCAGGAGCAGGTGCTGCGCAAGCTCGGCGTGGTCACGCTGCTCTTCGGCCTGGCCGGCGTCATCGCCGCCGCCGTCGCGGGCATGGCCGTCGCCCGCAGCGGCCTGCGCCCGGTGCGGCGCCTCACCGGCGCGGTGGAGGAGATCGCGCGCACCGAGCGGCTCGACCCGATCCGCGTCGAGGGCGACGACGAGATCGCCCGGCTGGCCACGTCGTTCAACCAGATGCTGGTCGCCCTCGAGGCCTCCCGTGACCGCCAGCGCCGCCTCGTCGCCGACGCCGGGCACGAGCTGCGCACCCCGCTGACCTCGCTGCGCACCAACATCGAGCTGCTCGGCCAGTCCGACGCCGACCCCGACGGCGGCTTCCTGCCCCCCGAGGCCCGCGCCGAGCTGCTCGACGACGTCGCCGCGCAGATCGAGGAGCTCACCACGCTCATCGGCGACCTGGTCGAGCTGGCCCGCGACGACCCGATGGCCCACGTCGTGGAGCCCGTCGAGCTCACCGAGGTCCTCGAGCAGGCCCTCGCCCGCGTGCGCCGCCGCGCGCCCGGCATCGACTTCGAGGTCGCCGCCAGCCCGTGGACCGTCGAGGGCGAGTCGGGCGCGATCGAGCGGGCGATGACCAACCTGCTCGACAACGCCGCCAAGTGGAGCCCGCCCGCGGGCACCATCCACGTCAGCCTGGCCGAGGGCGTGCTCGTCGTCGACGACGAGGGCCCCGGCATCCCCGAGGCCGACCTGGCCAAGGTCTTCGAGCGCTTCTGGCGCTCCGAGGAGTCCCGCGCCATGCCCGGCTCGGGCCTCGGGCTGTCGATCGTGCACCAGACCGCCGAGCGCCACTCCGGCTCGGTGCGCGCCGAGCGCTCGCCTTACGGCGGGGCCCGCCTCGTGCTGCAGCTGCCCGGGCGGCCCTGACCGTCGGCGCCGGGCGGCCCGCGCGACGCGCGGCGGGCCCGGCGACCCCGGGCGAGCGCGCCCGGGGCCCTAGGGGTTGGTCGTCGTCGTGGTGTGGGAGGTGTCGCGCCAGGAGCGCTCGAAGGGCAGGCGCCAGGCATGGGGCGCGATGAGCTGGTGGATGGCGTTGGGGCCCCACGAGCCCGGCTGGTAGCTGCGCACGGGCGCCGGGTGGTCGAGCAGCGGCATCGACTTGGCCCACAGCTCCTCGATGCCGGCGGCGGTGGTGAAGAGGGTGTGGTCGCCGCGCATCGCGTCGTGGATCAGCCGCTCGTAGGCCTCGAGCACCGAGCCCGCGGCGCTGGTGTCGTGGGTGGCGAACTGCATCGACATCTTGTCCAGCGTCATGCCCGGGCCAGGGCGCTTGCCGTAGAACGACAGCGACATCCGCGACTGGTCGGCCAGGTCGAAGGTGAGGTGGTCGGGGCCCTGGGTGCCGACGTTCGAGCCCTTCGGGAACATCGTCAGCGGGGGCTCCTTGAAGGCGATGGAGATGATCCGCGCCCCCTCGGCCAGCTTCTTGCCGGTGCGCAGGAAGAACGGCACGCCGGCCCAGCGCCAGTTGTCGATCTCGACCTTGAGCGCCACGAAGGTCTCGGTGTCGGAGTCGTCGGCGACGACGTCCTTGCCGCGGTAGCCGGCGTACTGGCCGCGCACGACGTTCTGCGGCTCGATGGGGCGCATCGAGCGGAAGACCTTGAGCTTCTCGTCGCTGATCGGGCCGGGCGCCAGCGAGGTCGGCGGCTCCATGGCCATGAAGGCCAGCACCTGCATGAGGTGGGTGACGACCATGTCGCGGTAGGCGCCGGTGGTCTCGTAGAACTTCGTGCGCCCCTCGAGGCCGAGGGTCTCGGGCACGTCGATCTGCACGTGGTCGATGAAGTTGCGGTTCCAGATCGGCTCGAAGAGGCCGTTGGCGAAGCGGAAGGCCAGGATGTTCTGCGCGGCCTCCTTGCCCAGGAAGTGGTCGATGCGGAAGACCTGGCTCTCGTCGAAGACCTGGTGCACCTCGTGGTTGAGCCGCTGCGCCGACTCCAGGTCGGTGCCGAAGGGCTTCTCCATGATGATCCGCGAGCGCTCGACCAGGCCGGCGTCCTGGAGCTGGTGGATGACGTCGAGGGCGGCCTTCGGCGGCACCGAGAGGTAGTGCAGGCGCCGCTTGTCGGCGGTCTCGCCGGGCAGCTCGGCCTCGACGCGCTCGACCTCCTGGGCCAGCGCGTGCGGCCCCGACGACTGCGGCACGTAGCTGAGCATCGCGCCGAAGGGCGCCCAGCGGGCGTCGTCGATGTCGCCCTTCCCGAACTCCTCGCAGCCGTCGCGGGCGATCTTCGCGAACTGCTCGGTGCCGATGTCCTCCAGCGACGTGCCGACGATCTTCGCGTCGCGCAGCAGGCCGGCCTCGAAGAGGCGCAGCAGACCGGGCAGCAGCTTGCGGCGGGCGAGGTCACCGGTCGCCCCGAACAGCACGACGACGTGCGGCTTCTCCATGCGGTCGAGGCTATCGAGCGGGTGTTTCGCGGTCATGACACCCCATCGAACTCCTGCCCCAGCACCCGGAGCAAGCGCTCGGCCTTGACCTGCGTCTCCGCCCACTCCGAGTCGACGTCGGAGTGCACCGTGACCCCGCCCCCGGTGCCGAGGCGGTAGCGGCCGTCGCCGGTGGTCGTCAGGGAGCGGATGACCACGCCGAGGTCGGCCCGGCCGTCGGCCGCGACCCAGCCGAAGGCCCCGGCGTAGGCGCCGCGCGCGGTGGCCTCGACCTCCTCGACCACCTGCATCGTGCGCAGCTTGGGCGCCCCGGTCATCGAGCCCGCCGGGAAGAGCGCCCGGAGCGCCTCCACGGTGCCGAAGCCCTCGCGCAGCCGCCCCCGCACCGTGGTGACGAGCTGGTGCACCGAGGCGTAGGACTCCACCGCCATCAGCTGCGGCACCTCCACCGTGCCGGGCTCGCAGACCATCGACAGGTCGTTGCGCAGCAGGTCGGTCACCATGAGGTTCTCGGCGCGGAAGCGCGGCTCGGTGGCCAGCTGCGCGCGCAGCCGCTCGTCCTCGGCCGGGTCGGGCGAGCGCGGCGTCGTGCCCTTGATCGGCTTGGTCTCGATCACCCCGTCGGCGCGCACCACCGCGTAGCGCTCCGGGCTGCTGCTCAGCAGCCAGCCCCGCGCCCCGTCGACGTCGTGCTGGCAGAAGCCGGCGTAGGGCGCCGGGTTGAGCGCCCGCAGCCGCAGGTAGGCCGCCACCGGGTCGAGGTCGCTGGTCGCCTCGAGGCGGTGGGTGAGGTTGACCTCGTAGGTGTTGCCCGCGTGCAGGTGCTCCTGCACGCGGTCGAAGGCCGCGCGGTAGGCCGGGGTGGGGCCGCCGCGGGTTTCACCGGCCGGCTGGCGAAACCCGCACCTGTCGGCCCACGCGTCGGCCGACAGGTGCGGGTCCAGGCCGACCGGTGTGACGGGTGGGGCGGGTGGGGCTGGCGCCGGTACGGCGGCAGGGGTGGCGGCGGCAGGGGTGTCGGCGGCAGGGGTGTCGGCGGCAGGGGTGTCGGCGGCAGGGGTGTCGGCGGCCGGTACGGCGGCGGGCTCGGGGTGGTCGAAGAGGCGCAGGTGGCTCGGGCGCATCAGCACCGCGTCGGGCACGTCGGTCGACGGGCGCGCGGGGAGGTCGGGGCGGCTGGCGTAGCCCAGGTAGCCGAACCACTGGTCGGCGCGGCCGGCGGCACGGGCGGCGGCGAGCTCGGCCTCGAGCACGGCGAAGACGTCGTCGCCGACCACCTCGGCGCGGCCGTCGACGTGGCGCACCACCTCGCGGCGGGCCGCGGAGTAGGACAGCGACACGTCGCCCGGCTCCAGCCAGCCCACCAGCGACCGGCGCCCCGACCACTCGCGCGCGCCGCCGCCGTCGAGCCAAAAGCAGCGCGGGTGGGTGGCCGCGACGTCGGCGAAGTAGGCCGCCGGGTCGCCCGCGCGCGCCCCGCCCCCGCCGCTCACGCCAGCCCCAGGAAGGTCGCCACGATCGCCTCACCGTGCTCGGAGAGAACCGACTCGGGGTGGAACTGCACGCCCGCGAGCGGCAGGTCGCGGTGCTCGACGGCCATCACCAGGCCCGACTCCTCGTCGACGGCGGTGGCGCGCAGGCAGGCGGGCAGCTCCACGGCGGCCAGCGAGTGGTAGCGCACCGCGGCGAAGGGCGAGGGCAGCCCGGCTAGCACGCCCGTGCCGTCGTGGGCCACCCGGGCGAGCACGCCGTGGCCGGGCGCGACCCGCTCGACGCGCCCGCCGTACGCCGCGACCAGCCCCTGCATGCCCAGGCACACCCCGAGCACCGGGCGGCTGGCCGCCAGCAGCACCTCGCGACCCACCGCGAAGTCCGCGGCGACGGCGGGGTGGCCGGGGCCCGGCGAGAGCACGACGTGGCTGTGGGCGAGCACGTCGGCGGCGGAGACCTCGTCGTGCTGCACCACCCGCGGCAGCGCGCCGGTGACGGCGGCGACGAGGTGCACGAGGTTCCACGTGTAGGAGTCGTGGTGGTCGACCACGACGACGTCCACCTCGGCCACGGCCGCCAACCTAGGTCATCGAGCCGCAGCCGGCCCGGGCGGCGGCCCCGCCGCCGCCCCTCGCCGCCCCTCCCCGGCCCGGCCCGATCCGCCCGGCCCGATCCGCCCAGCGCGATCCGCCCAGCGCGATCCGCCCAGCGCGATCCGCCCAGCGCGATCCGCCCGGCCCGATCCGCCCGGCCCGACCGGACGGAGGCGGGCCGGGAGGGACGGCGCGCCTCAGCCCAGGGCGCGCACCGCGGCGAGCACCTCCGCGGGCTCGGTGCGCTCGGTGTAGTCGGGCCGCACGTCGACGAAGCGCACGACGCCGTGGGCGTCGGCGACGACCACGGTCGGGCGGGGCAGCGTCCAGTCGCCGTCGGCGTTGATGGTCGTGAAGTCGTTGCCGAACGCGAGCTGAGCCTCCTGCACCTCGGGATCGAGGTCGAAGGTGAGCCCGAGCATGCGCGCGTAGCCGTTGCCGACGTCGCTGAGCACCGGGAAGGTCAGCGCGGCCGCCTCGGCGGCGCTCAGCGACCCGTCGGGGCCCTGTGGGCTGATCGCGACGAGCCGCACCCCGCGCTCGATGAGCTCGGGGAGCAGCTCGCGCTGGTAGGCGCGCAGCGCGACGTCGCAGTAGGGGCACCAGGCGCCGCGGTAGAAGACCAGCACGGCCGGGCCGTCGCCGGGCACGGCCACCGGGCGGCCGGCGTGGTCGGTGAGGTGCGACTGCGGCAGCCGGTCGCCGACGCGGATCTGGGCCGGCGGCTCGGGGGCGTCGGCCAGCCGTCGCTGCTCGGCGGCGAAGACGTCGAAGAGGTCGGGCGGGGCGATGCCGCGCACGTGGGCGACGGTCGCGGCCAGGCGGCCGGCCAGGTCGGCGGGGCCGTCGTCCGGACCCGTGGCTGCCTGGTCGGTTGCCTGGTCGGGCCGGTCGGCTGCCTGGTCGGTGGTGGTCGAGGTCATGTCGGCGCTCCGTTCTGGGACGAGGCCCCGCGGACGCGCTCGCGGGCGGGCGCGAGCGGTTCGGGGCTGGACCCCAAACTGTACCAACTAACTCAACTTAGTGGCCTAAGCGTCGCCCAGCAGCAGCTCGACGACCAGCTCGTGCAGCAGGTCGTAGCCGTGCTCGGTGAGGATGGACTCGGCGTGGAACTGGATGCCCCGGTAGTGCGGCCCGCGCAGCAGGTGCACGTCGCCGGTGGCCTCGTCGGTCTCGACGCTGACCCCCGCGGGCAGCCCGGCCTCGCCGACGCGGCCCACGAAGGTGTTGTAGAAGCCGACCCGCTCGGTGCGGCCCGCGATCGAGACCGGCGACTGCGTGCCCTGGAAGACGATGTCCTTGAAGGCCAGGTCGAGCCCGAGGGTGTGGCAGAGCGCCTGGTGGCCCAGGCAGACCGACAGGAAGGGCCGCTCCGCGGCCAGCAGCTCGGCGACCGCGGCGCGCAGGTTGGCCATCTTGGGGTCGGTGTCGTCGCGGGGGTCGCCGGGCCCGGGCCCGACGATCACCAGGTCGTAGCCGTCGAGCACGCCGGGGCGGTAGTCCTCGTGGCGCACCACCTCGCTGGTCATGCCGAGCACGCGCAGCACGTGGCGCAGCATGTTGACGAAGTCGTCCTCGCCGTCGAGCACGACCGCGCTCAGGCCGCGCAGCCGCGGGTCGGGCGGCGAGCCGCCCTGGTCGGTGAGCCAGAAGCGTGAGAGCCGCTGGTTGCGGGCGTTGAGCGCGAGCAGCACGTCCTCGTCGTTGACCAGCTCCGCGACGTTGGTCGTCGGCACCGGCGCCGCGGGCACCAGCCCGAAGGCGCTGAGGATGCCCCCGGCCTTGGCGTGGGTCTCGGCCACCTCGTACGCCGGGTCGGAGTCGCGCACCAGCGTCGCCCCGGCGGTGACCTTGAGCGAGCCGTCGAGGCCGACGTCGGCGCTGCGGATGACGATGGGGCTGTCGACGACCGGCCCGCCGACCGCGTCGCGGCCCAGCACGGCCAGGGCGGCACCGTAGTAGCCCCGGCCCTCGGTCTCGTACTTCTTGATCAGCCGGCACGCGTTCTCCACCGGCGACCCGGTGACGGTGGCGGCGTACATCGTGTCGCGCAGGACCTCGCGCGGGTCCTTGGTGGTGCGCCCGGCGAGGAGGTACTCGGTGTGCACCAGGCGGCTCATCGGCTTGAGGAAGGGCCCCAGCACCTGCCCGCCCTCGGTGCACAGGTCGCACATCATCTTGAGCTCCTCGTCGACCACCATGAAGAGCTCGTAGACCTCCTTCTCGTCGGCGAGGAAGTCGAGGAGCTGCTGCTTGGTGTCACCGCCGGCGGGGATGCGGAAGGTGCCGCTGATGGGGTTCATCCGCACGTCGCCGCCGTGGATGCTCACGTGGCGCTCCGGGCTGGCGCCGATGAGGTAGCGGTCGCCGGTGAAGAAGACGTAGGTCCAGTAGGCCCCGCGCTCGCGCTCGAGCAGCCGCTTGAAGACCGTGAGCGCGGTCGCCGCGCTCCAGTCGGCGACCTGCGCGCGGTAGTGGCGCCCGATGACGAGGTTGGCGCCCTCGCCCTGGCCGATCTCCTCGTCGATGATGGTCTCGACCAGGCGGCCGTAGGTCTCGTCGTCGGTCTCGAAGCCGCCGCGGTCGGTGAACTCCACGCCGGTGTCGTCGATGGCCTCGACCACCTCGGCCACCGAGAACTCCCGCTCGGTCTCCACGTCGACGACCACCAGCGGGGTGGCGTCGTCGTGGGCCTCGAAGCCGCGCTCGGCGACCTGGCGGAAGGGCACGGCCAGCAGCCGGTCGGCGATGTGGCCCTCGGTCGGCACGCCCTCCTCCAGGGGTACGTCGAGCAGCGACTCGACCACGCTGCGCCGACCGCCCACCAGGCCGACCGTGTCGCGGTCGCCCGCCCGCGTGGAGCGCCGGATGATCGCCCACGCCTCGTGCTCCTGGAGCGCGTCGATCGCGGCCCGGGCGGCGGAGGGGGTGCTCATGGCGAGGAGCCTAGTGGGGCCGCCGCCGTCGCCCGGCCGGGTGGCCCGGCGGTGGATGCCGGGCAGCCCGGCCCGGGTCAGCCGACGGTGGTGAGCAGCTGCGTGGCGCGGGTGAGGACGACGTAGAGCGTCGCGCGCCCCGTCGCCGACTCGTCCTCGATCTCCTGCGGGCGCACGACCACGATGCCGTCGAACTCCAGCCCCTTGGTGTCGAGGCCGGTGAGCACCACCACGCGGTCCTCCCCCGAGGGCGAGGCGCTCGACCCGACCGCGGCGCGGGCGCCGGGGGCGTCCTCGGCGCGCTCGGGCCACGAGGCGAGCCAGCCGTTGACCTCGCTGCGCCGGGCGGCCGGCACCACGATGCCCACGGTGCCGCCGACGCGGCCGGCGGTCTCCGCGACCGCCGCGCGGGTGGCCTCCTCCAGGTCGGGCTCGCCGGTCAGGACCTGCGGCTCCTCGCCGGTGGAGCGCACGGCGGTGGGCAGGTCGGCGTCGAGGCCGACCCGCTCGGCGTACGCCGCGGCGAAGGCGTAGATCTCCGAGGAGTTGCGGTAGTTGGTGGAGAGGTGGAACTCGTGGACGGCCTTGCCCTCGAGCGCCTCGGCGCGCGCGGCGGCCGACTCCTCGGGCACCGGCCACGACGACTGGGCGGGGTCGCCCACGATCGTCCACGAGGCCGTGCGGCCCCGGCGGCCCACCATGCGCCACTGCATGGGCGTGAGGTCCTGGGCCTCGTCGACCAGCACGTGGGCGAAGGGGTCGTCCTCGATGCGGTGGGTCGGCGCCGACCACGAGAGCCCCGAGGGGGCGAACTCACGGTCGGCGGCGGTGAAGAGCTCCTGCATGTCGCGCCCGCCCTCGAGCAGGCCGGTGTCGTCGAGGTCGCGCTCGTCGTCGGTGCGCGCGGGCACGTCGCCGAGGGCGTAGCGCAGCTCGTCGAGCAGCGGGACGTCCTGCACGCTGAGGGTCTCCTCGCCACCCCACGACTTCAGCAGCAGCTGCTGGTCCTCGGCGCTGACCACGCCCTCGCCGACCCGCGCCAGCAGGTCGGGGTCGCGCAGCCACCCGAGCACCTCGCGGGCGTCGAGCGGGGGCCACCAGGCCGCGGCGAAGTCGAGGAAGGAGCGGTCGGAGAGCAGGTCGTCGTTGAAGGCCTCGCGGCCCCGCTCGCGCCCGCGCTCGCCGCGCACCTGGCGCCACAGCGCGTCGAGCAGCGCGTTGGCCACGCGCGGCAGCTGCCGGTTGCGCCGCCCCTGCGACATCAGCTGGCGGCGGATGCGCCCCAGCAGACCGCGGTCGAGCACCAGCACGTCGTCGCGGTAGAAGGTGCGGAAGGAGTCGGGGCCACCCGGCGCCTGCTGGCGCGCGACGCGGCGCAGCAGCTCGGCCATGCGCGCGGAGCCCTTGACGTCGGCCACGGCCGGCTCGTCGTGGCGACCGGCCTTGACGCCGTCGACGACCTCACCGAGCGAGCGCAGCGCCACGGCGGTCTCGCCGAGGCTGGGCAGCACCCGCTCGATGTAGCGCATGAAGACGCCGCTCGGCCCGACGATGAGCACGCCGCCGGACTCGTAGCGCCGCCGGTCGTTGTAGAGCAGGTACGCCGCGCGGTGCAGCGCCACCACCGTCTTGCCCACCCCCGGGCCGCCGGAGATCGCGACGACGCCCTTGCCGGGCGCGCGGATCGCCTTGTCCTGCTCGGCCTGGATGGTGGCGACGATGGAGTGCATGGTGCGGTCGCGGGCGCGGGAGAGCTGGGCCATCAGGGCGCCCTCGCCGATGATCGGCAGGTCGGCGCCGGTCTCCTCGAGCCGCTGGGCGTCGAGCAGCTCGTCCTCGACGCCGGTCACCCGCGGTCCCGCGCAGCGCAGCACGCGGCGGCGGATCACCTGGTGCGGCTCGGCCGCCGTGGCCTGGTAGAACACCGCGGCCGCGGGCGCGCGCCAGTCGATGAGCAGCGAGTCGCGCTCGGCGTCGCGCAGGCCGATGCGACCGACGTAGCGCGGAGCGGGGTCGAGGTCGGGGTCCATGTCGAGTCGACCGAAGACGACGCCCTCGTGGGCGGCGTCGAGCTGGGCGATGCGCTTGGCGGCCTGGAAGACCATCGCGTCGCGCTCGACCAGCCCGCCCTCGTGGCCCAGCCGACCGCGGTCGTGGCCCTCCCGGGCCAGCTCGCGCGCGCTGCGCGCCGACTCGGCCAGCTGGAGGTAGACCCTGTCGACGAACGCCTGCTCGGCTGCGACCTGCTGCTCGGCCTGCGCGTCCACGTCCTGACTCACTGCACTCCTCGACCTGCCCGTGCCACCCCCTGGTGGCAAGCACCTGACTTTACCCGTCGGCGGGCCCCGGCGGCACCGGCGGACCGTCGTTCGGCCAGGGACGTGCACCACACCCCGCCGCGGCGGGGCCCCGCGCCCGCTACTTCCGGCCGCGGGAGAGGAAGGCGGTCATCGCCGCCTTGGCCTCCTCGGAGCCGAAGAGGGAGGCCGAGAGGGCGGCGAGGTCGTCGCCGCGGGCCTCCACGTCGGCCAGCAGGGTGCGGTTGAGCAGGCGCTTGGTCTCGCGCAGGCCCTGGGCCGACCCGCTGGCGAAGGAGGCGCAGACCTCGGCCACGGCGGCGTCGAGCTCCTCGGCCGCCACCACGCGGGTCACCAGTCCCGACGCCTCGGCCGCCTCGGCGTCGAAGACCTCGCCGCCGAGCGCCGCCAGCGCCGCGGAGCGGGAGGTCATCCGGGGCAGCACGGTCAGGGAGATCGCGGCGGGGGCCAGACCGAGCTTGACCTCGGTGAGCGCGAAGGTCGCCTCCCGGGCGCAGACCGCGACGTCGGCGGCGGCCACGATGCCGGTGCCGCCGGCGCGCACCGGGCCCTGGGCGCGCACCACGACCGGGGTCGGGTGGGCCAGGATCCGGCGCTGCAGCTCGACGATGGTGCGTGCGCCCTCCTCCATCGATCCCGACGCCGCCTCCGATAGGTCGGCGCCGGAGCAGAAGACCCGCCCGGTGGCCGCCACGACCACGACGCGCACGTCGGGGTCGGCCGCCGCGCGGTCGAAACCGTCGAGGAAGCCGGCCACCAGGCGACGCGAGAGCGCGTTGCGGTTGGCCGGGGAGTCGAGGGTCACGGTGGCGACCGCGCCCTCGACGGCGTACCGGACGACGGGCTGGTCGGGCTGGTCCGACGTCTGCTCCTGTGACATGGACGACATCCTGCCCCAGGCGGGCACGGTCCGGCGGTCGGGGATCCGGGCCCCGCCCCGCCCTCGGCTATCGTCGCCCGGGCCGGGGCAGCGACCGGCCGCCGCTCGACCCCCGGGTCGTGCCCGCGCCCCCAGCCCTGCCCCACCTGCGCACCGCCGCGCACGCCCAGCGCCCCCGAGACCTCCTGGACACCTGACGTGACACCGTTCCGCGCGATGATCGCGCTGACCGTCGTGCTCTCGTCGCTCGCGGTGGGCCTCGAGGTCAGGGACCACCAGGGCGCCTCGTCGTCAGCGCTCTCGCCGACGTCGTCGCAGCCGGTCATCGCCGCGGCCGAGGAGCCCGCCGACCCGGTCGGGCGCGACCTGCGCACGGAGCCCGAGGACGACCGGCCCAACATCGTCCTGGTCATCACCGACGACCAGCGCTACGACGAGATGCAGTTCCTCCCGCGCACCGAGCGGCTGCTCGGCGAGGCCGGGCTCACCGCGACCGAGGCGATCACCCCGCACCCGCTGTGCTGCCCGGCCCGCGCGGAGATGCTCACCGGCCAGCTGGCCCAGAACAACGGCGTGCACACCAACTTCGCGCCCCAGGGTGGCTACGACCGTCTCGACACGCGCCACACCATCGCCACCTGGCTGCAGGACGCCGGCTACAACACCGCCTTCCTCGGCAAGCACCTCAATGGCTACTCCCAGACCGACGGGCGCGACCCGGGCTGGAACATCTTCAACGCCAGCAGCCACGGGTTCTCCGACTACGTCGACTTCCACCAGTACGACAACGGCCGGCGCGTGCGCGTGCCGGGCTACTACACCGACTACGTCTCGCAGCGCACCGTCGACTACGCCCACGAGCTGAGCCGCGCCGACGCGCCCTTCTTCCTGTGGGTCAGCCACTTCGCCCCCCACGCGGCCCGCAAGACCCCCGACTGCCTGGCCGGGGAGACCTGCACGCTGCGGCCCCCGCTCCTCAGCCCGGCGCAGAACCTCCAGCGCGCCGTGCGCGGACGCACGACGACCGACGACCAGGCCCGGGAGTTCGCCGCGGGCATCGCGGCCAAGCCGTCGTACAACGAGCGCGACGTCTCCGACAAGCAGCACCTGGTGCGCTCCAAGCCGCGGGTCCCGGCCGACCAGGTCACCGACTTCGCCCTGGGGCGCGCGGCCGCGCTCGACGGCGTGGACCGCTCGGTGGACCGCCTGGTCGCGCAGCTGGCCGAGGACGGCGAGCTCGACAACACCTACCTCGTCTTCGTCACCGACAACGGCTACCAGCTCGGCGAGCACCGCTTCTGGGGCAAGATCCTGCCCTACGAGGAGAACCTGCGGACCCCGCTGCTCGTGCGCGGCCCCGGGGTCGAGGCCGGCACCCGCACCGACCGTCCGATGACCCTCGTCGACCTCGCCCCCACCTTCCTCGACATCGCCGGCGCCCGCGCCGACCTGACCCTCGACGGCGTCTCGATGCTCGACCTGTGGCAGGGCGAGAAGGGCGAGGACCCCCACCGAGGCGGGCTGCTGATCCAGGCCGGGGCCTACAAGTCCGAGACCGGCAAGCGCGGCTGGCTCTACCGCGGCGTGCGCACCGAGCGCTACACCTACGCCCGCTTCTTCGACGGCTTCGCCGAGCTCTACGACCGCGAGCGCGACCCCTACGAGGTCGACTCGGTCGCTGAGGACCCGGCGTACGCCGCGCTGCGCGCCGAGCTCGACCGCCGCACGAGGCTGCTCCAGGACTGCGCCGGCCCGCAGGAGTGCAACCGCGACTTCGGGCCGCTCCCCGCGCCCGCGGGGTGACCCGGCTCGCGCCGACCGGCGGCGCGCGACGACATCCGCGGGCCCGCCCGCTCCGAACACCTGCCATGAGCTCCTCCCTGCGCACGCGTGTCGGCCCGACCGCCCTCTGGGGCATGTTCGGGGTTTTGGCCACCCTCGTCGGCATGGCCGCCGGCCACCTCCTGGCCTCTCTGACCACGCCTGCCGCCTCGCCGGTGCTGGCTGTCGGCTCCCGCGTCATCGACGCCACCCCCACGCCGATGAAGGAGTGGGCGATCCGGCAGTTCGGCAGTGCCGACAAGCCGATCCTCATCGGGTCGGTCATGGTCGTCGTGCTGCTGCTCTCCGCGGTCGCGGGGCTGCTGGCCCGCAGGCGCTTCGTCTACGGCGCCGTGATGCTGGTCGTGCTGGTGGCCGTGGCCGCCTTCGCCGCCCTCACCTCCACCGGCGCGAAGATCAGTGACGTCGTGCCGAGCCTGGTCGCCGCCGTCGCCGGCGTCGCCGCCCTCGGCTGGCTGCACCGCACCGCGACCCGCGGCTCCCGCTCCGCCGACGCCGAGCCGGTGCCCGGCGCGACCGTGCGCTCCGACGACCCGGCCCCCCGCGGCGCCTCGCGACGCGGCGTGCTGGTGGCCACCGGGGTGCTCGCCCTGGCCGCGGCCGTCATGGGCGGCGCCGGCCGCTTCATCACCGGTCTGCGCACCCGCCCCGAGGACATCGAGCTGCCCACGGCCGCCGACCCCGCACCCGCGCTGCCGACCGACCTGTCGGAGAAGTACCCCGGCATCTCCTCGCTGCGCACCTCCAACGCCGACTTCTACCGCGTCGACACCCGCCTCGACACCCCGATCCTCTCGGCCGACGACTGGACGCTGACCATCGACGGCGACGTCGACCAGGAGGTCACCCTCACCTTCGACGACCTCCTCGGCATGGAGCTCATCGAGCGCGACATCACCATGACCTGCGTGTCCAACAGCGTCGGCGGCAAGTTCGTCGGCGCCGCCACCTGGCTCGGCGTGCGCCTCACCGACGTGCTGGAGCGGGCCGGCATCGAGGGCACCAAGGCCGACCAGATCCTCGCCACCGACTTCGACGGCATGACCATCTCCACGCCGCTCGAGGTCGCCGTCGACGGGCGCGACACGATGCTGGTCGTCGGCATGAACGGCGAGCCCCTGCCCCGCGAGCACGGCTTCCCCGTGCGGATGATCACCCCGGGCCTCTACGGCTTCGTGGGGTCCTGCAAGTGGCTCACCCGCCTCACCCTCACCACCTACGACGACGCGCAGGCCTACTGGACCGAGCGCGACTGGGACACCGACGCCCCGATCAAGATCTCCACGCGCATCGACACCCCCAACGCCCTCGACCAGCTCGACAAGGGCGAGAACATCGTCGGCGGCGTCGCCTGGGCCCAGCAGAAGGGCGGTGTGGCCAAGGTGCAGGTGCAGGTCGACGGCGGCGGATGGCAGGACGCCGAGCTCGGCCCCGAGGTCAACAACGACTACTGGCGCCAGTGGTTCTACCGCTGGGACGCCCAGGACGAGGGCCAGCACACCATCTCCGCGCGCTGCGTCGACGGCGACGGCAACGTGCAGACCGCGGCCCAGGCCCAGCCCTTCCCCGGCGGCTCCAGCGGCATCCACTCGCTGCTCGTCAGCGTCGCCTGAGCCTCGCCCGATCCGTCGCTGCGACCTCCCACCCGCACGCCCCCGCACCGCCACGCCGGCGGCGCGGGGGCGTGCGTCGTACGACGGGCACGCGCGGCGCGGAGCCATGGGGGCGGCGCACCCTAGCCCCGATCCCACCCTTCTGGGCTAGACGTCCCGAAACTTCCCCCTCCACCACCAATCCACCCCCGGCACAGGACCGAACTACCCGCGTCCAGTCACAAGACGGAAGGCATGAACTCCCATGAAGAACACCACGTTCCGCCGCACCAGCGCCGCCGCTGTTGCCACCCTGGCCCTCTCGCTCTCGCTGGTCGCCTGCGGCGACGAGGCCGACGAGGCCGCTGACACCGCCTCCGACGCCACCTCGGCCGCCGGCGACGCCGCTTCGGACGCCACCGAGGAGGCCTCGGAGTCCCCCTCGGAGGACGCCGCCGGTGAGGGCGCCGAGGCCCAGACCTTCGGCGAGGCCTGCTCGGCCGTCCCGACCTCGGGCCCCGGCTCGTTCGACGGCATGGTCCAGGACCCGGTCGCCACCGCCGCGAGCAACAACCCGCTGCTCTCCACCCTGGTCGACGCCGTCACCGCCGCCGACCTCGTGGGCACCCTGAACGACCTCCCGGCCGCGACCGTGTTCGCGCCCACCAACGACGCGTTCGCCGCGATCCCGAAGAAGGACCTCAAGGCCGTCCTGGCCGACAAGGAGCTCCTCTCCTCGATCCTGACCTACCACGTCATCGGTGAGCAGCTCGACCCCGAGGCCGTCGTGGGCGAGCAGGAGTCCGTGCAGGGTGGCACCGTCGAGGTCGAGGGCGACACCGAGGGCATGACCGTCAACGGCGCCAACGTGCTGTGCGGCAACATCCCCACCGCCAACGCCACGGTCTACGTCATCGACCAGGTCCTGATGCCCCCGGCCAACTGATCCTCGCGATCAGCACGGCACGGCAGCACCAGCACCAGCACCACCGCTCCCCCGGGAGCACCGCGTGACCTGCTCGACCAGCACCGGGCTGGCGACGGAAACCTCAGCACGAGAGAATGACTGACGTGGACGAAGCCAGGCCAGCAGTCGCGGGGGTCCCCTCTTCGGAGGGGACCCCGGCGGCCCACGCCGCCCCCGACCTCTCCGACCTCCTCAAGCAGTCGGCGCGAGGTGACCAGGCGGCGTTCGCGCGTCTCTACGACGCCACCTCCTCCCGGGTCTTCGGCCTGGCCGTCCGGGTCGTCCGCGACCCGGCGCAGGCCGAGGAGGTGACGCAGGAGGCCTTCCTGGAGATCTGGAAGACCGCCACCCGCTTCGACCCCGACCGGGGCAGCCCGCTCTCGTGGCTGCTCACGATCACCCACCGCAAGGCCGTCGACCGGGTCCGCTCGGCCGAGGCCTCCAGCCGGCGGGACGAGAAGTACCACCACCAGAACCAGCCGGTCGACCACGACTCGACCGCCGAGGCCGCACACGCCTCGCTCGAGGCGCGGCGCGTGCGCGGAGCACTCGCCAGCCTCACAGCCGTCCAGCGCGAAGCCGTGGAGCTGGCGTACTTCGGGGGCTACACACACACGGAAGTGGCGAAGCTGCTCGACCTCCCGGTCGGCACCGCCAAGACCCGCATCCGGGACGGACTGATCCGGTTGCGCGACACGATGGGAGTCGGGGGTTCATGAGCGACAGCCACGCGCTCTCGGGCGCCTACGCCCTCGACGCCCTCGACGACCTCGAGCGCGCCGAGTTCGAGCGCCACCTTGCCACCTGCCCGGCCTGCCGCGACGAGGTCGACGGCCTCGCCGAGGCGGCCTCGATGATGACCGAGATGAGCCTCACCGCGCCTCCTCCGGAGCTGCGCGACCGGGTGCTCTCCGGCATCGCCACCGTGCGGCCGATGCCGCCCGTGGTGGGCGAGGTCCGGGCCGAGGTGACGTCCCTGGCCGACCGGCGCGACCGCCGTCGATTTCGCGGGCTTCTGGCCGCCGCGGCCGCGGCGGTAGTCGTCGCCGGCACCGGCGGCATCGTGTGGACCGCCGCCCAGGACGACACCTCCACCTACACCGCCGCCGAGGCCGTGCAGAACGCCGACGACGCGCAGCGCTTCCGCGTGCAGCTCGCCGAGGGTGTCGACCCCGACGCCGAGGCCACCGTCATCCGCTCCGAGGACCTCAACCGCGCCATCGTCACCACCGTCGACATGCCGCCGGCCCCCGAGGGCTACGTCTACGAGCTGTGGCTGCTGCGTGACGGTCAGTACGTCGCGGCGGGCCCGATGGCCACCGACTCCGACGAGACCGTCTTCAGCGGCCAGGCCGCCGACGCCACCGGCGCGGCCATCTCGATCGAGGAGGCCGGCACCCAGCCGGTCGAGCCCAGCGACGCCGTCGTCGGCACCGTCGAGTTCCAGGCATGACCCCCCGGCCCACCCGGCCGGAGCGGATCGCGGTCGTGGGGTCCGGCGTGGCCGGCCTGACGGCGGCGTACGTCGCCTCGCGCACGGCCCACGTCACGCTCTACGAGGCCGACGAGCGCCTCGGCGGCCACGCCGACACCCACGACGTGCTCGACCCCGCCACGGGTCGCACCCTGGGGATCGACACCGGCTTCATCGTGCACAACCGGCGCACCTACCCGGTGCTGCTGCGGCTGCTCGCCGAGCTCGGCGTCGCCACGCAGGAGTCGGAGATGTCGATGTCGATCCGCGACGACGACACCGGCCTGGAGTGGGCCGGCGCGCTCGGGCGCCGCGGCGTCTTCCCGCGCCGTGACAACCTCACGCGACCGGCCTACCTGCGGATGCTCACCGAGATCCCCCGCTTCCACCGCCGCGCCAAGGCGCTGCTGGCGGCCCCCGACACCGGCGTCGACCAGCCGCTTCGCGACTTCCTGGCCGAGGGCGGCTTCTCGGCGTACTTCACCCGCCACTTCATGGAGCCGCTCGTGGCGGCCGTGTGGTCGTGCGACCCGGAGGTCGCCCTCGACTACCCCGCGCGCTACCTCTTCACCTTCCTGCAGCACCACGGCATGCTCTCGATCTTCGGCTCGCCCACGTGGCGCACCGTGAGCGGTGGCAGCCGGGAGTACGTGCGGCGGGTCGGCGAGCGCATCCAGGAGGTGCGGCTCGGCGCCAAGGTGACCTCGGTGCTCGAGACCCCCTCCGGCGTGGAGGTCACCGACGGCAACGGCGAGGTCGCCACCTACGACGCCGTCGTCGTGGCCACCCACCCGGGCCAGGCCCTCGCGCTGCTGGCCGAGCCGACGCCCGCGCAGCGCGAGCTGCTGGGCGCCATGCCGTACTCCCCCAACACCGCGCTGCTGCACACCGACCTGTCGCTGATGCCCACCACGCACAACGCCTGGGCGTCGTGGAACTTCCAGCGCCCCGCCGCCGACGCGCCCCGCCCCGACGGCAGCCCCGGCGTGGTCGTGACCTACGACCTCACCCGGCTCCAGCGCCTCGACACCGACACCCACTACCTCGTGACCCTCGGCGGCGAGCACCTCGTCGACCCCGCCAGCGTCATCGAGCGCATGGAGTACGAGCACCCGCTCTACAACCCCACCTCGGTCGCGGCCCAGCAGCGCCTGCGCGAGCTCGACTCCGCGCGGCTCACCTTCGCCGGGGCCTACCACGGCTGGGGCTTCCACGAGGACGGCGCGCGCTCGGGTCTGGCCGCCGTCGAGCGGCTCGGGCTGGAGTGGCCCGCCGAGCCCGACGCGCAGCCGCGCGTCGAGACGCCGGTCGTCTACGACACCACGATCCGCCACACCCGCCGCCGGCCCTTCGCCCGGTCCTTCACCCACGCCTCCCACACCTGGCTGGTCGACCTCGACGAGCTGCCCGACCACGGTCGGCGCGCGGTGGCGCTGGGCAGCTTCGAGGCCCGCGACCACCTCGGCTCTCCCGGGCGCAGCATCCGGGAGAACCTCGAGGCGTTCCTCGCCGGCGAGGGCGTCACGCTGCCCGCGGCCGCCGAGGGCGGGCGGGTGCTGATGGCGGCGCAGCCGCGCGCCTTCGGCTACTGCTTCAACCCGATCAGCGTCTTCTGGTGCCTCGACCGCTCCGGGCGGCGGGTCGCCACGGTGGTCGAGGTGCACAACACCTACGGCGACCGCCACGCCTACCTCGTCGACCCCGACGAGCAGGGCCGCGCCCGCACCGACAAGGCGATGTACGTCTCGCCCTTCCACGGCACCGACGGTCACTACGAGCTGGCCGTGCCGGTGCCCGACGAGCGGCTGCGCATCGCCGTCACCCTGCACAGCGACGACGGCGCCGTCTTCAGCGCCTCCCTCGACGGCCGGCGCTCGGGCACGGCCCCGTGGCGCGCCGCCCCGGCGGCTCTGAGAGGCTCCGTGCTGATCCGGGCCCACGGGGTCTGGCTGTGGCTGCGCCGCCTGCCGATCCGGCCGCGGCCGCAGCACGTGCAGCCCCACGTCCAGCCCGGCGACCCGACCCCCACCCACGAAGGAGGCCAGCGGTGACCGTCACCCGCCCCACCCCCGACGGCAGCGGCCCGCAGCCGCCGGCCCGCTCCGCACACCCGGCCACCCAGCGCTGGGGCGACCTCGACGTCGTCCCCACCGGCCCCCGCGTGCAGGTCTCGGCCCGGATCGCGCGGCGCCTCTTCACCGCAGCGGTCAACCGGCTCGCCGTCACCGTCGTCATCACCGAGGCCGACGGCCGACGCACCACCCTCGGCAAGGGCGGCCCGGTGGCCACCGTGTCGCGGGCCGAGGAGTTCTTCGCCCGCCTCGGGCGCGACCAGCTGATCGGCTTCGGCGAGGCCTACCTCGTCGGCGCGTGGGACGCCGAGGACCTCGGCGGCTTCCTCACCGTGCTGGCCGAGCAGATGAGCGACCTCGTGCCGCGCCCGCTGCAGAAGCTGCGCGCCGTCGTCGCCAAGCGCCCGCCGCGCGCGCAGGTCAGCTCGAAGAAGAACTCCCGCGACAACATCGCACACCACTACGACCTCTCCAACGACCTCTTCGAGCTCTTCCTCGACGAGTCGATGAGCTACTCCTCCGCCCTCTTCGACACCGACCGGCTCGACCGCGGCGACCACCACTCGGCCACCCCGCCCGGCGCGCCCACGGCCGAGGAGCTCCACCCCGCCCAGGTGCGCAAGATCGAGCGGCTCCTCGACGCCACCGGCGTCGGCGAGGGCAGTCGCGTGCTCGAGATCGGCTCGGGCTGGGGCGAGCTGGCGATGCGCGCCGCCCAGCGCGGCGCCGACGTCCTCACCATCACCCTCTCCACCGAGCAGCAGGCGCTGGCCCGGGAGCGGATCGCCGCGGCCGGGATGTCGGAGCGCGCCCGGGTCGAGCTGTGCGACTACCGCGCGGTGACCGGCGAGTTCGACGCCGTGGTGTCGGTGGAGATGATCGAGGCGGTCGGCCACCAGTACTGGACCACCTACTTCCAGACCATCGACAAGGTCCTGGCCCCCGGCGGCAAGGTCGGCATCCAGGCCATCACGATGCCCCACGACCGGATGCTCGCCACCCGCAACACGTGGACCTGGATCCACAAGTACATCTTCCCCGGCGGCTTCCTGCCCTCGGTGGAGGTCATCGACGAGGTGACCCGCGAGCAGACCTCGCTGCGCCTCACCGACCGGCTCTCCTTCGGCAGCCACTACGCCGAGACGCTGCGGCTGTGGGACGAGGCCTTCCTCGGCGACTCCGAGGCCGTGCTGGCCCTCGGCTTCGACGACACCTTCCTGCGCATGTGGCACTTTTACCTCGAGTACTCCCGCGCGGGCTTCGCCTCGGGCTACCTCGACGTCAACCAGGTCGTCCTGACCCGACCCGAGGAGCAGGCGTGAGCGCCTCCACCACCGACCGTCCCTCCGCCGCCCCCACCGCCGCGGGCGGCGTCGCCGCGCAGCTCGCCGAGGCGCTGCGCCCCTTCGTGGGCGGGGACCTGCCCGTGCGGCTGCGCGCGTGGGACGGCTCCGAGGCCGGCCCCGCCGACGCCCCGCTGGTGGAGATCCGCACCCCCGACGCCGTGCGCCGCCTGCTGTGGCGTCCGGGCGAGCTCGGCGCCGCCCAGGCCTACGTGACCGGTGAGATCGAGGTCCACGGCGACCTCGACGCCGCGCTCACCCACGCCTTCGCGGTGGCCAAGGAGCGCAACCTCTCCGGCGGCGGGCGCCCGTCGGCGGCGGCGATGAAGCAGGCGCTGCGCACCGCCAAGGACCTCGGCGTGCTCGGCCTGCCCCCGGCCCACCCGGCCTCGCAGGCCCGCATCCGCGGCCGGCTGCACTCCAAGCTGCGCGACATCCGCTCGATCAGCCACCACTACGACCTCTCCAACGAGTTCTACTCGCTGATCCTCGAGCCCAGCATGGCCTACTCCTCGGGCTACCACTCCTCCCCCGAGCAGCCGCTCGAGGAGGCCCAGGCGGCCAAGCTGTCGCTGGTGTGCCGCAAGCTCGGCCTCGAGCCCGGCATGCGCCTGCTCGACGTCGGCTGCGGCTGGGGCTCGCTGTCGCTGCACGCCGCCGAGCACTTCGGCGCGAAGGTCGTCGGCGTGACCATCGCTGCGGAGCAGAAGAAGTTCATCGACGCCCGCATCGCCGAGCGCGGCCTCCAGGACCGCGTCGAGATCCGGCTCCAGGACTACCGCGACGCCGTGCCCCCGGCCGGCCAGGAGTACGACGCGGTGTCCTCCATCGAGATGGGCGAGCACGTCGGGCAGTCCAACTACCCGACCTACGCCGGCGTCCTCCACGACGCCGTCAAGCCCGGTGGCCGCGTGCTCATCCAGCAGATGTCGCGCACCGGCCGCTGGCCCGGCGGTGGGCCCTTCATCGAGTCCTTCATCGCCCCCGACATGTACATGCGCCCCGTCGGCGAGACCGTCGCCTTCCTCGAGCGCGGCGGGCTCGAGGTGCGCGACGTGCACGCGATGCGCGAGCACTACGTGCACACCGTCGCCGGCTGGCTCGAGCGCTTCGAGGCCAACATCGACCGGCTCACCGAGCTCGTGGGCGAGGAGGTCGTGCGCGTGTGGCGGCTCTACCTCGTCGGCGGCGCCATGGCCTTCCGCGACGGGCGCATGGGCGTCGACCAGATCCTCATGGTGCGCCCCGGCTCCGCCCACACCCTGCCCTGGGTGCGCGACTTCTGAGACCGGGCCACCCGGCCCACACCCGGACCGCTGGGGTGGGGCGGGGTCGGCGTACGACGGGTTGACTGGGGTCATGACACTCGTGCTCGTCCTCGCCGCCTGCCTGCTGGCGGTCGCGGTCGTGATGACCCTGACCGCCCTGCGGGCCCGCCAGCTCGGCGTCGTGGCCGTCGTCGACGTCGCCTGGGGCCTCGGCTTCGTGGTCGTCGCGGTGATCGCGGCCCTGCTCGGCTCGCTCTCCGACGAGGCCGACGCCCGTCGCTGGCTGGTGCTCGCCATGGTCGCCCTGTGGGGCGGGCGCCTGGCGTGGCACGTGCGCAGCCGCGCCCTGGGCGACCACCAGGGCAAGGAGGACCCGCGCTACGCCGAGATGCTCGGCGGCAGCCTCCAGGACGTCGGCATGCGGGCCGCCGTGCGCCGCGTCTTCCTCGTGCAGGGCGGGGCGCAGTGGTTCGTGTCGCTGCCCGTGCAGGTCGGCGCCGTGCTGGCCGTCGAGTGGTGGCCGGTGGTGTGGATCGGGCTGCTGGTGTGGGCCGTGGGCCTGACCTTCGAGGCCGTCGGAGACCGTCAGCTCAAGGCCTACAAGGCCCAGCCCAAGGAGTCGCGCCCGCAGGTGATGGACCAGGGGCTGTGGGCCTGGACCCGCCACCCGAACTACTTCGGCGACGCGATGGTCTGGTGGGGCCTGTGGCTCACCGCCGGTCTCGCCTCCGGCTGGCTGCCCGGCCTGCTCACCGTGGCCTGCCCGGCCGTGATGACCTTCTTCCTGCGCAACGTCACCGGTGCCAAGCTCCTGGAGAAGAAGATGATGGAGCGCGACGGGTTCCCCGAGTACGCCGAGCGCGTCTCGATGTTCTTCCCCACGCCCCCCAAGAAGCGCCGCTGACACCACCCAGCCCCCCCCGGTGGTCGAGGAGCGAGCGCCAGCGAGCGTCTCGACACCATCCCGCGTCACACGCCCCCGCCCCCGGTGCGGCGGCGTCGGCGCTGTCGGTGGCGCCGCGTAGGTTGGTGACGTGAACAGCCGATGAGCAAGATGGATGCCCTGCGAGCCATGCGCGAGGCGCGCTACGAGGAGGCCGCCGCCCGCGCGGCCAAGCCGGGAGCGGCGCCGGCGCGGCCCGCCGTACGCCGCTCGGCGCCCGCGGCCGCCCCCGCCGCCAAGCGGCCCGCGAAGGCCGCTGCCGCGACGCCGGTGGAGCCGGGCGCGGAGCCCGGTCTGTGCGGCCACCGCAACATGAGCGGCCGCACCTGCACCCGCGAGCTCGGCCACGCCGCGAAGAGCCACCGCTACTCCTGAGCCGTCGGCGGGCCCGGGTCGGCCGACGGGCCGTGACGTCAGCCCCACCCCACGCGAGGAGGCCCGGCACGTGCACCGTCGGGTAGAGAGGGGTCATGCCGATCTTCCGCCGCCGTGAGGCGCCGACGCCCTCCCCCGAGCCCCGCCGCTCACCGACGCGCACGGGCGGCGGCGACCACCCTGCGCCACCGGCGACGCCGATCGCGACGACGCTGGCCGAGGCGGGGCGCTGGAGCCTGCGGATCCTGCTGGTGACGGCGGTCGTCGTGGGAGCGCTGTGGGTCGTCGGCCGGATGTGGGTGGTCGTGCTGCCGGCGCTCCTGGGCCTGCTGCTGAGCACCGCCCTGTGGCCGCTGGCCCGGCGCCTGCGCCGGGTGGTGCCGGCCGCCGCCGCGGCGGGCGCGGCGGTGGTGACCGGGCTGCTCGTGCTCGGCGGCCTGGTGGCCGCGGTGACCTACCTCGTGCTCGACGAGGTCGACTCGCTGAGCGAGCAGTTCTCCCAGGGGGTCGAGGACATCGAGGCGTGGCTCGCGGGCCCGCCGCTCGACCTCGGCGACGACGAGGTGGGCGACCTGGTCGGCCAGGCGGTCGACCAGGTGCAGGACAGCGCCCAGGACATCGCCGCCTGGACGCTGACCGGGGTCTCGACCGCCAGCTCCTGGGCGCTCACCGCGCTGCTGGCGCTCGTGCTGTGCTTCTTCTTCCTCAAGGACGGCCCGCGGTTCCTGCCGTGGCTCGAGCACTGGCTGTCCCCGGGCCCGGCGGCCCACGCCGCCGAGGTCTCGCGCCGCTCCTGGACGGTGCTGGGCGGCTTCGTGCGCGCGCAGGCCGCCGTGGGTCTGGTCGACGCGATCGGGATCGGGATCGGCCTGCTCGTGCTGGGCGTGCCGCTCGCGCTGCCGCTGGCGGTCATCACCTTCCTGGCCGCCTTCGTGCCGGTCGTGGGCGCCGTGGTCGCCGGCGCGCTCGCCGCGGTCGTCGCGCTCGCCACCCAGGGGCTGACCACCGCGCTGATCGTGGTCGGGCTCGTGCTGGTGGTGCAGCAGCTCGAGGGCAACGTGCTCCAGCCGCTGCTCATGGGCAAGACGTTGTCACTCCACCCCGCGATGACCATCGTCGTGGTCACCCTCGGCAGCACGCTGGCCGGCATCACCGGAGCCTTCCTCGCCGTGCCCGTGCTCGCCGTGCTCACCACCACCGCCCGCTACGCCCGCGAGCTCAGCGTCGCCGCCCGCGAGCGGGCCACCACCTAGCCGCGCCGCACCCGGAGGTCATACGACACGTGGATGCGCATCCACCACTCGCATGACCTCCCCCCGCCGGCCTGCTCACCGACCCCGCGCGCCGCACCCTGACGTCATACGACACGTAGATGCGCATCCACCACTCGCATGACCTCCCCCCCGGCCTGCTCACCGACCCCGCGCACCGCACCCGGACGTCATGCGACACGTGGATGCGCATCCACCACTCGCATGACCTCCCCCCGCCGGCCTGCTCACCGACCCCGCGCGCCGCACCCGGAGGTCATACGACACGTGGATGCGCATCCACCACTCGCATGACGTCCCCCGCCTGTACGCCGCAGCAGGCTCAGCCGCCCGCGGGAGCGCCGGGCTCGTCTTCGGAGCCCGACCGGCCCTGCTCACGGGCCTCGCGGGCCGCGCGCAGCCGCTGCCGCTCGGCCTCCTCGCGGGCCGCCTCCTCGCGGCGGGCCCGCTCGTGGCGGCGCCGCTGCTCCTCGGCGCGGGCGCGCACCTGACGCAGGAACTCGTCGTCGCGCCCGGCGTCGCCCGCGGCCATGCGGCCGGGCCGCTCGTACTCGGGGAAGCCGGGCGCCGCCCCCTGCGACCGGGTCAGCGGCCGCGCCCCCCGGTCGCGACCGAGCGCCAGCCAGGCGATCGAGCCGACGAACGGGAACAGCAGCACCAGCACGATCCAGGCCGCCTTGGGCAGGTGCTTGACCCGCTGCGGCGGGGTGCCGATGGCGTCGACCAGGCAGTAGACCCACAGGGCGAAGCCGATGACGCCGGCGACGAGCTCGAGCTTGATCACGCGGGTGATCCTGGCCGCTCTCAGCGCACCCTGTCCACGGATTCACCGGACTGCGCCGTGCCGCCCTGCTCCGTGCCGCCCTGCTCGGCCACCGGCCCCACCGGGGGCGCGGGCGGGCGCGACTCGAGGCGCCCGGGCGTCGGCAGGGTGATCTCCCCGGTGGCGGGGTCGGTGAAGGAGACCTCGACGTTCTCGAAGCCCTTGTGCCGCTGCGCGCGGGCGTAGCCGGCGTAGGCGCGACGGTCGGCGTCGGTGAGCTCGACGTTGTCGGTGAAGGGGGTGAGCAGCGCGCGCGGCCACAGCCGCCGGGCGAGGACGACGTTGATCTCCATGGCCAGCACGCCCATGACCGCAGCGATGTAGATGATGCCGATGAGCCCGAGGACGAGGCCGAAGGTCGCGTTCATCTGGCTGGTCTCGCCGAGCACGCGGGTGGCGTAGACCGTGCCGATGACCTGGAGCAGCTGCCACATCACGGCGAGCGCCAGGGCGCCGGGCACGGCGGCGCGCAGACCGTGCTGACGTGCGGAGGCGAGCCGGAAGACGAAGGTCAGCACGGCGCCGACGCCGAGCACGGTGGCCAGCCGGATCAGCCAGGTGATCGTGCCGTCGAGGCGCGGGCCGAAGACCTCGGTCTGGCTGCCGAGGGCCGAGACCACCGACACCGCGAGCACCGAGAGCCCCGCGGTGATGAGCAGCAGCAGGCTCTTGAGCCGCAGGAGCAGCGGGTTGGGGCGGGAGTTGCGCGGCACCGACCAGGCGATGTTCATGGCGTTCTGCAGCGCCTGGCCCAGGCCGAGCGAGCCGTAGAGCGCCGCGACGCCACCGACGACGACCGCGGTGGTCGAGCCCTGGAGCCCCTCGGGCCGGCCCAGCTGCTCCCCGATGATCGGGAACTGGCTCAGCGCCGAGTCGAGCACCTGGGTCTGCAGCTCGGGGTTGCCCTGGAGCAGGAAGCCGAGGATCGAGGAGGCCAGCAGCAGCAGCGGGAAGATCGCGATGAAGGCGTAGTAGGTGATGATCGCGGCCAGGTAGTTGCCCTGGTCGTCGAAGTGCTTGTAGACGATCGCCAGCGGGATCCCCACCGGCGGGAAGCGTCGCTGGAACCGGTCGGCTCCGTCCACGGCTCGTCCCACGGCGCTCACGCTATGCGATCGGGGCGCCGGCTAGGCGATCAGCGCGGTGATCAGGACGACTGCGGGCACGGAGGCCAGCGTGCTCACGAAGATGGCGTCGCGCGCCAGCAGCTCCGCGCGCCCGTAGCGGCTGGCGATGACGAAGACGTTCTGCGCCGTGGGCAGCGCGGAGAGCACCGTGACCGCGAGCAGCGCGTCGGTCTCCAGGCCCAGCGCCCAGCGGCCCACGGCGTAGGCCGCGAGCGGCTGCGCGACGAGCTTGAGCCCCACGGCCAGGCCCAGCTCGGAGGCCGGCACGCCCCGCCCCGGCAGCGGCCCGAGCCGCAGCGCCACGCCGTAGGCGATGAGCATCGCCGGCACCGCCATGCCCCCGACCAGGTCGAGCGGGTCGTGCACCGCGGCCGGCAGCCGTACGCCGCTCAGCGCCAGGGCGACCCCGGCGGCCGAGGCGATCGTGAGCGGGTTGGTGGCCGGGCGCGAGAGCACCTTGCGCAGGCTCAGCCGCGTCGGCGCGACCGCCACGTCGAGCAGGGTGAGGGCCAGCGGCTGGAGCACCAGCAGCTGCATGAGCAGGATCGGGGCGACCAGGGCGACGTCGCCCAGCACGTAGGCCGCGATCGGCACCCCGAGGTTGCCGGCGTTGACGTAGCCCGCCGCCATCGCCCCGATCGTCGCGCCGCCCAGGTCGAGCGGGCCGCGCAGTCGGCTGAGGCCGAGGTGCAGCAGCACCACGACGAGCACCGCCGCGGCGCTGGCGACCAGGGTGGTGGAGAAGACCTCGGCGGGGTCGCTGTCCTCGAGCACGGTGAGCAGCAGCGCCGGGCTGGCGACGTAGAAGGCCAGCGTCGACAGCGTGCGCTGGCCCGCCAGGTCGATGACCCGCAGGTGGGCCAGCAGGATCCCCAGCGCGATGAGCACGCCGATCGTCGCGAACCCCGAGAACACCCCTGCCACGCCGCGACCCTAGGCCCGTGACCGCCGCCACCCGCGCGGCGGGGCGGACGGGGCGGGCCGACGCGCGCCGGCTGTCACGCCGAGTCGCCCCCTCTGCCGCCCCCTCTGCCGCCCCGTCGTGACGGGGCGACAGGTCGGGTGACCCGGCGTGACAGCTGCGGCGGGGGCAGCCCGCTCAGTAGGACTTCGGCAGCCCCAGGGAGTGCATCGAGACGAAGTTGAGGATCATCTCGCGGCTCACGGGGGCGATCCGGCCGACGCGGGTGGCGACGAGGAGGCCGGCCATGCCGTACTCCTGGCTGGCGCCGTTGCCGCCGTGGGTCTGCACGGCGCGGTCGACGACGTCGCAGGCGGCCTCGGCGGCGGCGTACTTGGCCATGTTGGCGGCCTCGCCCGCGGCCATCTCGTCGCCGGCGTCGAAGAGCGCGGCGGCCTTCTGGTTCATCAGCCGGGCCAGCTCGATCTCGATGTGGCTCTGCGCGAGCGGGTGCGCGATGGCCTGGTGGGCCCCGATCGGCACGTCGAAGACCACGCGCTCCTTGGCGTAGGCGGTGGCCTTCTCCAGGGCGAAGCGGGCCAGGCCGAGGGAGAAGGCGGCGGCCATGATCCGCTCGGGGTTGAGCCCGGCGAAGAGCTGCGCGAGGCCGCCGTTCTCGTCGCCCACGAGCGCGTCGGCGGGCAGCTTGACGTCGTCGATGAACACCTGGAACTGGTTCTCCGGGGAGACGATCTCCATCGGGATCGCCCGGGCCTCGAAGCCCTCGGCGTCGGTCGGCACGACGAAGAGGCACGGCTTGAGCCGGCCGGTGCGGGCGTCCTCGGTGCGGGCCACGACCAGCACGTTCTGCGCCTCGTCGATGCCCGAGATCCAGATCTTGCGGCCGTTGAGCACCCAGCCGTCGCCGTCGCGGCGCGCGGTGGTGGTGATGTTGTGGGTGTTGGTGCCGGCGTCGGGCTCGGTGATGGCGAAGGCCATGGTGCCGGTGCCGTCGCACAGCCCGGGCAGCCAGCGCTGCTTCTGCTCCTCGGTGCCGTAGCGGCTGATGATCGTGCCGCAGATCGCGGGGCTGACCACCATGAGCAGCAGCGGGCAGCCCTGGGCGGCGAGCTCCTCGCAGACCGCGGCGATGTCGCCGATGCCGCCGCCCCCGCCGCCGTACTGCTCGGGGATGTTGATACCGAGGTAGCCGTTCTTGCCGATCTCGAGCCACAGGTCGGTGGTCTTGCCGCCGGAGCGGGCCCTCTCGGTGAAGTACTCCCGCCCGTACTTCGCGGCGAGCCGGGCGACCTGGGTGCGCAGCTCGCGGCGCTCCTCGGTCTCGGTGAAAGCGGTGGTGGTGGGCTGGACCTGCGTGGTCATGCGACCTCTCCTTCGACGACGGCGAGAACCTCTCCGGCGGCGACCTGCGCGCCGGGCTGGACGGTGATCCGGGCGAGCGTGCCGTCGGCGGGCGCGCTCACGGTGTGCTGCATCTTCATGGCCTCGAGCACCAGCACGGGCTGGCCCGCGACGACGGCCTGACCCTCCTCGACGGCGACGCTGACGACGGTGCCGGGCATGGGGGCCAGCAGGGAGCCGGCCGCGACCTGCTCGGCGGGGTCGACGAACCGCGGCACCCGCACCAGCCGGGCGTGACCTCCCGGACCGTCGACGTCGACGACCTCGCGACCGCTCGGGCCCGACACCGCCACGGCGTACGACGAGCGCAGCCCGTCGCGCTCCAGGACCACCTCGGTCGGCCCGGCCGCGACGACGGTGCAGCCCTCGACGGTGTAGCCGTCGCGCCCGCCCCACCACTCCACGACGACCGGCTCGCCGGCGTGGTCGAGCTCGGTGCGCTGCGGCTGGCTCACGACGCTGCGCCAGGCCACCGGGATGCGGCCCTGCACCCGCCGGGCGGCGCGGGCGTGCTCGGCCAGCGCCAGCGCGGCGGCGACGGGCGCCCCGGGGTCGGCGGCGGGGGCGAGCGCCGGGTGGTCGGCGAGGAAGGCCGTGCTGAGGTCGCCCGCCACGAAGTCGGGCGAGCGCAGCACCTGCACGAGCAGGTCGCGGTTGGTCACCACGCCGTGCACCCGGGTGCGGGCCAGGGTGTCGGCCAGCCGGCGCACGGCCTGCTCGCGGGTGGGCGCCCAGGCGATCACCTTGGCCAGCATCGCGTCGTAGTGGGTGGAGACCTCGCTGCCGCCGGCGAAGCCGGCGTCGAGGCGCACGCCCGCGCGGTTGAGCAGGTCGAAGCGGGCGTCGACACCGGGCACCTCGAGCACGCTCAGCGGTCCGCTCTGCGGCTGGTAGTCGGCGGCGGGGTCCTCGGCGTAGAGGCGCACCTCGACGGCGTGGCCGTAGGTCTCGCCGATGGCGCGGGGGTCGGGCACGCCGCCCTCGGCCACGGTGAGCTGGAGGTCGACCAGGTCGACGCCGTGGACCAGCTCGGTGACCGGGTGCTCGACCTGGAGGCGGGTGTTCATCTCCAGGAAGAAGAAGCGCTCCGTGGCGGGGTCGTAGAGGAACTCCACGGTGCCGGCGCCGCGGTAGTCGATCGCGGCGGCGGCCGCACGGGCGGCCTCGTGCAGGGCGGCGCGCACGGCGTCGGGCAGGCCCGGCGCCGGCGACTCCTCGACCACCTTCTGGTGGCGCCGCTGCACCGAGCAGTCGCGCTCGCCGAGCACGAGGACGCCGTCGCGGTGGCCCACGACCTGCACCTCGACGTGGCGGCCGCGCTCGACGTAGGGCTCCACGAAGACCGTGCCGTCGCCGAAGGCCGACTGCGCCTCGGCCCGGGCCCGCTCGACCTCGCCGGGCAGGTCGGCCAGGTCGCGCACGACCCGCATGCCGCGCCCGCCGCCGCCCGCGGAGGCCTTGACCAGCAGCGGCAGGTCGGCGTCGGAGGCGTCGTCGACGGCGTGGTTGCGCAGCACCGGCACCCCGGCGGTCTCCATCAGCCGCTTCGACTCGATCTTGGAGCCCATCCGCTCGATGGAGGAGGGGTCGGGGCCGACCCAGGTGAGGCCGGCGTCGAGGACGGCGCGGGCGAAGTCGGCGCTCTCGGAGAGGAAGCCGTAGCCGGGGTGCACGGCGTCGGCGCCGCTGGCGCGCGCCGCCTCCAGCAGCAGGTCGACGCGCAGGTAGGTCTCCGCGGGCGTGGAGCCCGGCAGCCGTACGGCGACGTCGGCCTCCCCGACGTAGGGCAGCGCCGCGTCGGCGTCGGAGTGCACCGCGACCGTCGAGACGCCCAGGCGGCGGCAGGTGGCGAAGACGCGGCTGGCGATCTCGGCGCGGTTGGCGACGAGGAGACGGGTGATCACGGGAGGCCTCTCGGGGACGGTGCTGCGGGCGCGGCGGTCGGCACGGGGCGGGTCACGGGCGCCTCACATCCGGAAGACGCCGAAGCGGTCGGTGCCGCGGAAGGCGCTGCTGTCGATGACCGAGAGGCAGATGCCCAGGACCGTGCGGGTGTCGCGGGGGTCGATGACGCCGTCGTCGTAGAGCATCCCGGAGAGGAAGTAGGGCAGGGACTGCTCCTCGATCTGCGCCTCCACCACCTGCTTGACCCCGGCGAAGCCCTCGGCGTCGAAGGTCTGCCCGCGCGACTCCGCCGACTGGCGGGCCACGATCTCCATGACGCCGGCGAGCTGGGCCGGGCCCATCACCGCCGATTTGGCCGAGGGCCAGGTGAAGAGGAAGCGGGGGTCGTAGGCGCGACCGTTCATGCCGTAGTTGCCGGCGCCGTAGGAGGCGCCCATGATCACCGTCAGGTGCGGCACCGTGGAGTTGGAGATGGCGTTGATCATCATCGCGCCGTGCTTGATGATGCCGCCCTGCTCGTACTCCTTGCCGACCATGTAGCCGGTGGTGTTGTGCAGGAAGAGCAGCGGGGTGTCGGTCTGGTTGGCCAGCTGCACGAACTGCGTGGCCTTCTGCGCCTCCTCGCTGAAGAGCACGCCCTGGGCGTTGGCCAGGATGCCCACAGGGTGGCCGTGGATGCGTGCCCAGCCGGTGACCAGTGACGTGCCGTAGAGCGGCTTGAACTCGTCGAAGGCCACGCCGTTGGTCGCGCCGGCGCCGTCGACGACCCGCGCGATCACCTCGCGGGGGTCGAAGGGCTCCTTGAGGTCGCTGGGGATCAGGTCGAGCAGACCGTCGGGGTCGTGGTCGGGCTCGGCGTACGCCGGGTCTGCGGCGGCCCCGGAGCCGCCGGCCTTGCGCCAGTTCAGCCGGGCCACGATGCGCCGGCCGATGCGGATCGCGTCGCGCTCGTCCTCGGCGAGGTAGTCGGCCAGGCCGGAGGTGCGCGCGTGCATCTCCGCGCCGCCCAGCGACTCGTCGTCGGACTCCTCGCCGGTGGCCATCTTCACCAGCGGCGGGCCGCCCAGGAAGACCTTGGCCTGCTCGCGCACCATCACGGTGTAGTCGCTCATGCCGGGCACGTAGGCGCCGCCGGCGGTGGAGTTGCCGAAGACCAGCGCCACCGTGGGCAGCTTCATCGCCGAGCTGCGGGTGATGTCGCGGAAGGTCCTGCCGCCCGGGATGAAGATCTCCTTCTGGGTCGGCAGGTCGGCGCCGCCGGACTCCACGAGGGCGATCGTGGGCAGGCCGTTCTCCTCGGCGATCTGGTGGGCCCGGAAGGCCTTCTTGACCGTCCAGGGGTTGCTGGCGCCGCCCTTCACGGTGGGGTCGTTGGCGGTGATCATGCACTCGACGCCCTCGACCACCCCGATGCCGGTGACCATGCTGGCGCCGACGGCGAAGTCGGAGCCCCAGCCCGCCAGCGGGCTGAGCTCGAGGAAGGCCGAGCCCTCGTCGACCAGCAGCTCGATGCGCTCGCGGGGCAGCAGCTTGCCGCGGGCGTGGTGGCGTGCGACGTACTTCTCCCCGCCGCCGGCGACCGCCTTGGCGTGCTCGGCGGCCAGGGCCTCGAGCTTGGCCAGCATGGCCTCGCGGTGGGTGGGCCGGACGTCGGACGGCGTCGGGCTCACACCGGTGCTCGCCTCGGGGGCCGCGCTCATCGGGCGTAGCCCAGCAGCTTGGCGGCCAGGTCGGTGAGCACCTCGGTGGCACCACCGCCGATGGGCAGGATGCGGGCGTCGCGGTAGTGGCGCTCGACCTCGCTGCCGTGCATGTAGCCCGCGCCGCCGTGGAGCTGGACGGCCTCGTGGCACACCGCGGTGGCGGCGTCGCAGGCGGTCTGCTTGGCCAGGCAGGCCTCGGCGATGACGCTCTCGCCGGCGACGTGGCGGCGCACGACCTCGTGGGTGTAGGCGCGGGCCACCTCGACCTGGCGGTGCATCTCGACGAGCTTGTGGCGCACGACCTGGTTGGCCACCAGCGGCTTGCCGAAGGTCTCGCGCTCGCGGCACCACGCGGCGGTGAGGGCCAGCGAGCGGGCGGCGATGCCGTAGGCGTGCACGGCCAGGGCGATCCGCTCGACCACGAACTGCTCGGCGATGAGGTAGAAGCCGGCGTTCTCCTCCCCCACCAGGTGCGACACCGGCACGCGCACGTCGACGTAGGACAGCTCGGCGGTGTCGGAGCAGTGCCAGCCCATCTTGGCCAGCGAGCGGTCGACGGTGAGGCCCGGCGTGCCCTTCTCCACCACGAGCAGGCTGAGGCCGGCGTGGCCCTCGCCGCCGGTGCGCACCGCAGTGGTGACGAAGTCGCCGCGCACCGCGGAGGTGATGAAGGTCTTGGCGCCGTTGACGACGTAGTGGTCGCCGTCGCGGCGCGCGGTGGTGCGGATGCCGGCGACGTCGGAGCCGCCGCCGGGCTCGGTGACGCCGAGGGAGCCGATGAGCTCGCCGGCCAGGGTGGGCCGCACGAAGCGGTCGACCAGGTCGGGCGAGCCGTGGGCGGCGATGTGGGGCAGCGCGATGCCGCCGGTGAACAGCGCCGACATCAGCCCGCTGGAGGCGCCCGCGGCGAACATCGCCTCCTGCAGCGCCACCGAGTGCTCCAGGTCGCCGCCCTGGCCGCCGACCTCCTCGGCGAAGGAGACGCCGAGCAGGCCCTGCCGGGCCGCGGCGCGGTGCAGCGCGCGCGGCACCTCCCCGGCGTCCTCCCAGGCCTGCAGGTGGGGCGCCACCTCGCGGCGCACGAACTCCGCCGCGGTCTCGCGCAGCGCCTGCAGCTCCTCGGCGCGCGTCGCGCCCCGGTCGGTCGCGGGGTCGGTCGCGGGGTCGGTGGCGGGGTCGGTCAGCGTGGTCACAGCAGTCCCTCCTGGACGTGGACGGAGCGGGAGCGGACCCACTCCCCGAGGCCCTTGGCCTGCGGGTCGAAGCGGGTGGAGGCGGCGACGCCGCGGCCGAGCAGGCCGTGGATGACGACGTTGACGGCGCCGAGGTGGGGCAGCAGGTGGATCTCGACGGCGTCGGGCGGCAGGTCGGCGGCCTCCGGCACCAGCTCGCGGACCTTGCGCGGGCTCATCACCTTGGCCAGCCAGGTCACCCGGGCGTCGTAGCGGGGGGAGCCGTCGCGGGCGACCCACAGCCCGATGTTGGCGTCGCCGCCCTTGTCGCCCGAGCGGGCGTGCACGAAGCTGCCCAGCGGCATCCGACGGTTGAGGGTGTCGGCCGGGGCGGGGTAGGGCGAGGGGCGACGGCCCGCGTCGTGGTCGGCCTCGGAGAAGTCGACCGGGTCGGGCACGACCTCGCGGCGGCCGTCGGCGTGCACGACCGTGTGGGCGACCGCGGCGCGCTCGACGTACGCCGGTCGGTAGACGCCGTAGGGGGTGGGCTGCGGCGGGGGGCCGGTCAGGGTGAAGCCGGCGTACGACGCGAGCGCCAGCTCGACCGCGGGGCCGGTGAACGCCTTGGCGCACGGGGCGGCCTCGGGGTCCATGACGGTGCAGCGCAGCAGCACCGAGGCGGCCTCCTCGGTGGGGGCGTCGGGCTGCGGCTGGGCCAGCTGCGACCAGGTGACGCTCTGCGCGCTGAGCCGCGGCTCGAGCTGCGCGCGCACCCAGGCGGCCTTGGCCTCGGTGTCGAGGCCGGTGAGCACCAGCTCGATGCTGTTGCGCCAGCCGCCGAGCTCGTTGACGCAGACCTTGAGCCGCTCGGGCGGGGCCTGGCCGGTGACCCCGGAGACCGCGACCCGGTCGGGGCCGACCTGCTCGAGGCGCACGGAGTCGAGGTGGGTGGTGACGTCGGGGCCGAGGTAGCGGGTGGACTGGATCTCGTAGACCAGCTGGGCGGTGACGGTGTCGCAGGTGACCGCGCCGCCGGTGCCGTCGGGCTTGGTGATCACCGAGCCGCCGTCGGCGGCGAGCTCGGCGACGGGGAAGCCGAGCGGCACCGCGGGGTCCATGCCCGCCTCGAGCAGGGCGCGGAAGCCGCTGAAGTTGCCGCCGGTGGCCTGCGTGCCGCACTCGAGCACGTGACCGGCGACCACGGCGCCGGCGAGCGCGTCGTGGTCGGTCGGGGCCCAGCCGAAGTGGGCGACCGCGGGGCCGACCACGAGGGAGGCGTCGGTGACGCGGCCGGTGACCACGACGTCGGCGCCCTCGCGCAGGGCGGCGGCGATGCCGAAGCCGCCGAGGTAGGCGTTGGCGGTGAGCGCGTCGTGCCAGCCGTGCTCGCGGGCCGCCGCCCGCAGGTCGTCGCCCTCGACGTGGGCGACCGCGGGGTCCAGGCCCAGGCCGCGGGCGACCTCGCGGACCTTCTCGGCCAGGCCGGCGGGGTTGAGGCCGCCGGCGTTGGCCACGATCCGCACCCCGCGCTCCAGGGCGAGGCCCAGGCTCTCCTCGAGCTGGCGCACGAAGGTGCGCGCGTAGCCCAGCGCCGGGTCCTTCATCGTGTCCTTGCCGAGGATGAGCATGGTCAGCTCGGCGAGGTAGTCGCCGGTGAGCACGTCGAGGTGGCGGGCCTGCGTGGTGCCCTCGACCATCTCGCGCATCGCGCTGAGGCGGTCGCCGTAGAAGCCGGAGCAGTTGCCCACCAGCAGGGTGCCGGGCGTGCCGGGGGAGGTCGCGTCGGAGGTCATCGCTTCTCGCGTCCCTCGCCCGCGGGGCCGGCGAAGGCCTGGGCGATGTCGAGCCAGTGGTCGGCCTCGGCGCCCTCGGCGACCAGGGCGGTGTCGCCGCGGTGCACCCGCTGGGTGACGAGGAGGCAGAAGTCGAGGGCCGGCCCGGTGACCCGCTGCGCGGCGTCGTCGGGGCCCCAGGCCCACGTCTCGCCCGAGGGCGAGGTCAGCTCGACGCGCACCTCCTCGGTGGGAGCGGGCTCGCCGTGCACGGAGTGGGCGAAGCCGCGGGTGCGCACGCCGAGGTGGGCGACGTGGCGGATCCGGTCGCTGGGCGGCGGGGTGGTGCCGAGCGCCTCGTGGACGTCCTGGGCGTGGGCCCAGGTCTCCATGAAGCGCGCCGTGCCCATCGAGGTCGGCGACATCGGCGGGCCGAACCACGGCATCCGCTGCCCCGCCGGCACCGCGCGCAGCGCCTCGGCCAGCCCCGCGCGGGCGGCGTCCCACCGCGCGAGCAGCTCGGCCGGCGGGAGGGCGCCCAGGGCGAGGGCGGCCTCGTCGACGAAGCGGTCGGGGTCGCCGAGCGCGCCGGTGACGACCTCGTCCCACGCCGCCTTCCCCTCGGGGGTGCCGGCGCGGGCCGAGAGGGCGGCGACCTCGTCGGTCCACAGCAGGTGGCCGACCTGGGTGGCCACGCTCCAGCCGGGCGCCGGGGTGGGCGTGGCCCAGCCGGCGGCGTCGAGGTCGGCCACCGTCGCGCGCAGCAGGTCGCCCTCGGCGCGCAGGTCCGCGAGGAGGCCGTCGAGGAGGCCGCCGGCCGGCTGGGCGGGCGGCGGAGCCACCGCACCGGCCGACGGGGCGGGCGGGCTGTCCGGGGTGCTGGTCATCGGGGCTCCTGCGGGTCGGCGGGCGGGGCTGGCGGGCTGGGCGGGCCGGGCGTGGGGTCGGCGGCGCGCCCGGCGGCGGCCGGGCGGGGCGTCGTACGGGCCAGGGTGGCGTCGAGGGTCAGCGACCACTGGTCGAGGATGCGGGCGCGGCGGCGGGTGTCGTCGGTGATGGTGTCGGCGAGGCCGAGCCCGCGCACGAGGTCGAGGGTGGCCTGCACGAGCTCGCGGGTGCCGGGCTGCTCCTCGTCGGCGTCGAGCAGCTCGACGGTGAGGCGGTGGGCGTCGCGGCCCACCCTCTGCTCCAGCGGTGCGACGGCGGCGAGGAGGGTGGCGTCGGTGCGGGCCGCCACCCACAGCTCGAGGGCCGCGGTGAAGACCGGCGAGGTGAAGTGGTCGCCGAGCATGGCCAGCACAGCGCGGGTGCGGCGGCGCCCCGTGGGCAGCGCGGCCGCGGCCGCCGCGAGCTCGGCGCCGCGCACCTCGGTGAGGTGCTCGACGGCGGCGACCACGAGCGCGTTCTTGGAGGGGAAGTGGTGCAGCTGGGCGCCTCGGCTGACCCCGGCCCGCTCGGAGACCAGCGTAGTCGTGGTGCCGGCGAAGCCGCGCTCGACGAGCAGCTCGACCGTGGCCTCGAGCAGCCGCGCCCGCATGGCGCGGGTGCGCTCCTCCTGCGGCACGCGCGTCGAGGTGGTCTGGGTCACGCCACCACCCTGCCTGCGGACCCAACAAACAGTCAAGCCTGACTTTTTCTGCGGTCCGCCCGTCTTACTGACCGTTGCGACCACTACCCGACAGTCAGGACGGTCGGGTGGTGGTCGCAACGGTCGGTAACACGAGGGAGTGCGGCCTCAGTCGAGCCGCGCCACCAGGGGCAGCCGCGAGCGGGCGGTGAGGCCGACCACCGCGGCGGTGAGCAGCGGCAGGCCGAGCACGACGCCGGTGACCAAGAGCCACGGCACGTCGAGGTAGGTCGCCGGACCGCCGGTGGTCCCGCTGCTCCCGGGCCCGGTGAGCGGGTAGGTGATGGCGACGCCGGGGATCGCCCCCACCAGCGCTCCCAGCACCGCGCCCACGAGCCCCACCACGAGGGCGTACGCCGCGGCGATCGCGCGGCGGGTGCGCGGGCTGGCCCCCACCGCCGACAGCGTGGCCAGGTCGGGCCGGGCGTCGGAGAGGGCCAGGAACGTCGCCGTCAGGGTGCCGCCGAGCATGAGCACCGCTCCCAGCGCGGCCAGGATGAGCTGGACGACCACCGCCGCCTCGTCGGCCTGGTAGCCACGCTCGACGTAGGTCGTGGGGCTCCCGGGCAGGGCCGTCAGGGCCTCGTCGGCCCGCTCCTCGGCGGCGGTGTCGACCGGCCCGGGCACGAGCAGCCCGACCGTGCTGGCGGACCCGCCGAGCTCGGTGGCCACCGAGGACGGCACGACGGCCAGGACGGGGGCCCAGTCGTTCGGGACCTCCACCCAGTCGGCGTCGGCCCTCACGGAGGCCACCGTCTCCGGCCCCCCTCGCTCGCGGTAGGTCCTGGCCACCAGACGCGCCTCGTCGCCCTCGACCGGACGGTCGGCGAAGGCCACGACGCCTCCGGCGGCGAGCACGGCGTCGGCCCGCTCCATCGCGGGGCCGTCCACGACGCCGCCGAGGAGGGCTCGGGGCATGACGTCGGCGACCAGCACCGAGGCGTCGAAGGCCCCACCCCACGACTGCAGCGCCGACCCGTCGCCGTCGCCGGCCAGCACGCTGAGCTCGGCTCGCGTCCCGCCCTCCCGGAGGACCAACCCCTCCATCGCGGTCACCTCCGCGCCGGGCGAGGTGTCGGCGAGGCTCGCGCGGTAGGCGTCCCAGTCCCGGGGACGGTCGTAGGAGGTGACGAGCATGGCGCCCTCGGCCGCCGTGGGGCGGTAGGTCGCCTCGTTCTGGTGCTCGTCGCTCGACAGCCCGATGCCCAGCGCGACGACACCCGCGACGGTGGCGGCGACGGCGGCGACCGCCGGCACGGTGCGGGTGCGGTGGCGGGCCGCGTCACGGGCCGCGAAACGCAGCGCCAGGGGCAGGCGGGTGGCGAGCCGTGCCACGGCGACGACCACGACCGGCACCAGCAGCACCATGCCCAGCACGGAGACGACGGCCGACGCGGCGATGGCGATCTCGTTCCCGCCACCGACCGCTCCCCAGGCGGCCCCGGCCACACCGGCTCCGAGCAGCACGACACCGAGCAGCGGGGAGCGCCGCGAGGCGCGGGTGTCGCCCCGACGTCCGGCGAGCACCGCCACGACGTCCTGGCGCGAGGCGATCCAGGCCGGCACGGCAGCTGCCAGCAGGGCACTCACCACGCCGAAGAGGGCGATCACCGCCAGCTGCCACCAGCTGACCTCGAACGGGCCGAAGCGCGTGGTGGAGAAGCCCTGCAGGACGGGCAGCAGCGGCAGCGCCGCGATCAGGCCCAGGACCACCCCGAGCAGGGCCCCGGCCAGGCCGAGGACGACACCCGAGGCCAGCACCACTCGGCGGGCCTGGCGCGGCACCCCGCCGGCGGCCGCGAACAGGGCCAGCGTCCGCGACTGCCGACGCGCGCCGACCGCGAAGGCCGGGCCCGCGAGCAGGACCACCTCGATGAGGACCATGACCACCACCAGCACGAGCACCGTGACCGTGGCCTCGTCGAGCCCGCCCGGGGCGGAGCGGACGGCCGGGGGGATCGCGGAGGAGGGCGGCGGATCGGTCACCACCGCGCGGGAGAGCGCGACAGCGCCGATCGCGTTGAGTGCGCGGACGTCCTGCCAGGTGACCGGGGCGCCACCGACGAGCCACGTCGACTCCGTGGAGCGCGGGCCCTCGCCCGGCCCCGCGTCCGGATCGGCCCCGGGGCGGGTCGAGCCGGGCCGGGTCCAGGCCTGCGGGTAGCCGGTGTAGCTGGTCGACTCGGCGATGCCGACGACGTCGAGCACGGCGCCGTTGCGGAGGGTGAGCTGCTGGCCCGGCTCGGCGTCGCGACGCGCCAGCTCGGGGTTGACGACCACCTCGCCCGCGGAGCGCGGCAGCCGCCCGTCGACCAGCTCCACCAGGCCGCGGGTGAGGGGGTCGAGCAGGTCGGTCTCGGTGATGTCGGCCGGGACCTCGCCGCCGTCGGTCCTCACGTTGTAGCTGCCGCTCGACAGCTGGACGGCCGGCGCGTCGGGCTCACCCAGGGCCTGGCGCACCTGCGCCAGCGTCGGCCTGCCGGGCTCGCGGCGCGCGCCCGTCGAGGTGAAGCCCATGAACGGGTCGACACCCTGCTCGACCGCGCGGTCGCCCGGGTCGAGGCGCACCAGCGCCTGGGCCGAGCCCAGCCTCCGGTCCAGGCCCTCGACCGGGGAGACCTCCTGGGTCGTGTAGAGCACCGACGCCGCCGAGACCGCCAGCACGGGCAGCGCGATCATGACGAGCACGAGCAGGCTGCGCCCCTTGGCCCGCCGGGCGTCGCGCCAGGCCAGGCGCAGCGGCAGCCGCCAGCCCGCGAGGGGCCCCCTCACCGGTGCGCGCCCTGGTCGAGCAGGGCGTCGACGGGCGTGGCGCCGGAGTCGTCGACGACGACGCCGTCGCGCAGGAAGACCACCCGGTCGGCCCAGGCGGCGTGGCGGGCCTCGTGGGTGACCATGACGCCGGCGGCGCCGGCGTCGCAGCGGGCGCGCAGCAGGCGCAGCACGTCCTCGCCCGACTCGGTGTCGAGGGCGCCGGTCGGCTCGTCGGCCAGGATCAGCCGCCGCTCGCCGACCACGGCGCGGGCGATGGCCACGCGCTGCTGCTGGCCGCCCGACATCAGGTCGGGGAAGCGGTCGGCGAGCTCGCCGATGCCGACCTCCTCCAGCGCGGTGCGCGCGGCCGCGCGGGCGACGCGGGTGCGCACGCCGTCGAGCTCGAGCGGCAGGGCGACGTTCTCGACGGCGGTGAGGGCCGGGACGAGGTTGAAGTCCTGGAAGACGTAGCCGATCGAGGTGCGGCGCATGCGGGCGCGCTCCTTGGCCCCCATCGCCCCGAGGTCGGAGCCCTCGACGCGCACGGCGCCGTCGGTGGGGGTGTCGAGGCCGCCGGAGAGGGTCAGCAGGGTCGACTTGCCGGAGCCCGAGGGCCCCATCACCGCCACCAGCTCGCCGGCGTGGGCCGCGAAGGACACCGCCCGCAGCGCGTGGACCTGCAGGTCGCCCTCGCCGTGCACGCGCGAGACGCGGTCGAGCTCGAGCAGGGCGCTCATCGCACGACCGCCCGACCCAGGGCGCCACGCGCACCGCGCGTGCCCCGCGGGCACGCGGCCAGCCGACGCGCGCTCTGCGCCAGCCACCGGTCCTCGGCACGGCGCAGCACCACGGCCTGCTCGGCCAGGAGCACGCCGGGCCGGGGCGCCGCGGGCGCGGCGGCGGTGGGGGCACCCGGTCGGGTCGACCGGGACGACGCGGCGCTCATCGCAGGGCCTCGCCCTCGACGCGGGCGTCGGCCGACCGGTCGGCGGCCGACGGCTCGGGGCGCTCGAGCGCGGCGCGGCGCAGCCGGGCCTCGCAGTGGTCGAGCCAGCGGATCTCGGCCTCGGAGGCGAAGACCAGGGAGTCGAGCACGAGGCTCCAGGCGAGGTCGGCGCGCGGCGCCTCGCCCTGACGACCACCGGGGCCGGCCTGACCGGCCTGACGCTTGAGTCGGGTGTAGTCCTGCAGCGCGCGCATCGTGGCGCTGCGCTGCTGCTGGATCACCGCGCCGACGTCGACGCCGGGCACGGTGACCGCGAGGGCGAGCTTGATGGCCAGCTCGTCGCGCGGGGGCTGGGTGCGCGCCACGGGGGTGGTGAACCACGCCGCCACCTCCTCGCGCCCCGCCGGGGTCAGGCGCCACCGCTCGTGGCCCTCCGCGTCGGCGCCGGCGGCCTCGACTAGTCCGTCGCGCTCCAGGCGCGTCAGCGTGGTGTAGACCTGCCCGACGTTGAGCGGCCAGGTCGACCCGGTGCGCTGCTCGAACTCCGTGCGGAGCTGGTTGCCGTACATCGGCTCCTGCTCCAGCAGCGCCAGCAGCGCCTGCTTGACCGACATGGGGACCTCCTCGTGGTGGGCGCACCCCGCGCCCTACTCGGTATGTATACCACGTATGCATACCGGGTATCCAGCACCGCGGCGCACGCCCGGAAACACCCGACGGCCGCCCCGCAGGTGCGGGACGGCCGTCGGGTGGTGCTGGGTGCTGCTCAGCGGTGCGGGTGGGTCACGGCGTGGCCGTGGTGACCTCCAGCAGCGTGCTGATGCCGGTGTCGCCGTAGAGCACGCGACCGAGGTAGCGGGCGTCGGCGTCGAGACCGGTCCAGGCCAGTGAGTACGTCGACTCCTCGCCCGCGGTGACCTCGAGCGGGTCCGGGGTGGCGGTGAGCGAGCCCTGGGCCGCGGTGCCGAGGTCGTAGACGTCCATCCGGAAGTCCATCGGCGAGCCCTGCGGGCCGGAGGCGAAGCCGTCCACGAAGACCGCGACGGCCGGGGAGTCCGGAGCCTCGATGGTCACCGACTCGTCGGCCGAGCCGGTCGCCGAGACGACCTGGGCGCCGACGGCGGCCGAGCACTCGGCGTTGGTCGGGATGACGGTCAGGTCGAGGTCGGCGAGGTCGTCGGCGGCGTCGACGTCGATGCGCAGCAGGGGGCTGCCCTCGGTGACGGGCACGCAGTAGGCCGCCGAGTCGTTGACGGCCACGGAGTCCTCGACCGAGTCGGCCTGGGCCAGACCCTGGGTGGTGAGGTCGATCGTGCCCGTCGTACCGCTCGTCACGGTGACGTCGACGTCGCTGTCGGCGCCCTCGCCGGAGACGACCGCCGGGGCGTCGAGCGCGACCGGCTTGAGCGCGACCGGCATGCGGGCCGAGGTGGTGCCGGTGAGCTTGACGAAGCCCTTGGCCCAGCGGTCGAGCTCCACGCCGTCCTTGGCGGTGAAGGTGATCACGAGCTGGCGCTTGACGCCGGCCTTGCCCGCGCTGAAGGACTTCTTGCTGACCTGCGTGGTGAAGCCCGGCACGCTGGCCGAGACCTTCCACGTGCCCTTGCCCTGCGTGGTGACCGTGCGGGTGAAGGTCGTGCTCTGGACCACCGCGTGGTCGGCCATCGAGGGGATGTTGACGGCCTTGGCCTCGACCGGCTTCACGCCGGTGTCGAAGCCCTGGTCGGCGATGAGGCCGTACCACTGCCGCGAGGTCGAGGTGACGAAGAGGCCCGGGCGGAACATCGAGGCCGGGGTGACCTGGCCGGCGCCCTGGGCGAAGGCGTCGCGCGAGGCCTTGTCGCCCGCGGTGCGGGTGCTGGTGGCGGTGGTCATCATCGCCGACTGGACCATCTGCGGGGTCCAGGTCGGGTTCTCGGCCATCAGCAGCGCGCCGAGACCGGCGATGTGCGGCGCGGCCATCGACGTGCCGGAGTAGAGGTCGAAGTCGCGGTCGCTGTTCGACGGCGGGGCGACCGCGGCGAGCACGCTCTGGCCGGGGGCGGAGATGTCGGGCTTGAGGATGTCGCTCTCGTTGGCGTTGGCCGGGCCCCGCGAGGAGAAGCCGGAGACCTGGGGCAGCGCCGCCGAGGGCAGGTCGGTCTGGTTGCCGGGCAGCAGGGCCGCGGTCGGCGCGTCGGTGTCGAGGTAGGCCTCGATCGCCGGCAGGTCGGTGCTCTGCAGGTGCACGGTCGGCACGGGGTGCAGGTCGGCGTCGAGGCTGCTCTCGGCCGGGTTGACCAGGATCATGCCGACGCCGCCGGCGCGGGCGACCTCCGTCGACTTCTCGACGCGGCCGTAGGTGCCGCGCAGGCAGACCACGACGGCGCCGTCGACGGCGGCCTCGTCGAGGCTGTCGGGCGCGCACAGCCCGGCCTCGGCGGCGTCGCCGCCGGCGACCCCGGCCTCGGCCGCGTCGACCAGCGGGGTCTGCTCCGGGACGCCGGTGCCGTCGATCATGGCGCCGAGGTAGCGGGTGCCGTCACCGAGCTCGACGGTGCCGTCGAAGTTGCGGTACGTCGACGCCGCCACGGTGGTCAGCCAGGGGCTGTTGTGGGCGACGGTCGAGGCGGTCGGGCCGCTGTTGCCGGCCGAGGCGGCGACGAAGACGCCCGCGTCGGCCGCGCCGGCGAAGGCGATCTCGACCGGGTCGACGACGGTGTCGGTCGCGCCGGAGATCGAGAAGTTGATGACGTCGACGCCGTCGCGCACGGCGTCGTCGATCGCGGAGAGGATCGCGTCGGTGTAGCAGCCGCCGGTGTCGGGGTCGGTGTCCTCCCAGCAGACCTTGTAGGAGGCGATCGAGGCGCCGGGCACCATGCCGGTGACCTCGCCGAACTCGATGCCGTCGACGCTCACGTCGTCGACGACGTTGCCGGCCGCGGTGCTCGCGGTGTGGCTGCCGTGGCCGCCGCCGTCGCGCGGGGAGATGAACTCGCCCTCGGCCACCTCCTCGGGGGGCACGGTGTCGACGAAGGTGTCGGGGTAGTAGCGCGCGCCGATGATCTTGGTCGAGCAGTCGCTGAGGTCCCAGTCGTCGCCGGTGCCGGTCTCGCAGGCGCCGCGGAAGGTGCCGCCGTCGGCCTTCTTCATCGTGGTGTTGCCCAGCGGGTCCATCCGCGCGGCCCAGGGGCCGGTCGGGGCGCCGCTGAGCTCCTCGCCGGAGAAGGAGGGGTTCTCGGGCCAGATGCCGGTGTCGAGGTCGCCGACGACGACGCCGGAGCCGGCGTTCGCCTGGGTGCCGTGCTTGGCCCAGACGCCGCTCTTGCCGTACATGCCGAGGGTCTGCGCGGTGTTCTGCGGGACCGCGTCGGGGGTGCGGGCCTCGACCGGCACCAGGGCGTAGACGTCCTTGGCCGCGGCCAGGGCGGTGGCCTGCTCGCCGGTGAGCTGGGCGGCGAAACCGTTGGTGGCGGTGGTGTAGCTGCGCGTCACGGTGGCGTCGACCGCGGCCGCGACCTGGCGCTGCTGCTTCTCCAGGAAGGTGCGGTAGGCCGTCGCCGCGCCGGAGCGCGGGTCGAAGCTGCGGCCGGCGGCCGGCTTCGTGGGCGCGAGGCCCTGGATGCCGCCGGTGTAGGCCGCGGCGCTGGGCTGCTGCATGAGGACGATGTAGCGACCGGCCTCGTAGGCGTCCACGGCGGCCCGGTCGAGCTTCTTGATGCCGCCGGCGCTGTCGGCGGCCTGGGCGGGTGCGACGGTCGAGACCGTCGCCACCAGCCCTACCGCGATCGCGCTCGCGGACACGACGCCCAGTGCGCGCTGGCGCGCACTGCGACGGGCGTGAAGATTCGTCACGAAAACTCCCTCACTCCGAGACGACCACGTGCCGACACCCGATGTTCCGGCAAATGACGCGGCCAGAAGACACCTGAATCCATCCGACCGGGTGATGTCAACGGCCCCGGCACCATGAATTCGAACCGTGTCTCATCCGAGACCTTGCGTGGCCCGGGTCACTCCGACTGCTCTGGCCGGCTGGTGGGGCGGTGCCGCGGGCCGCGGGTTTCGCCAGCCGGCCGGTGAAACCCGCACCTGTCGGCCCACGCGTCGGCCGACAGGTGCGGGTCCGGGCCGACAGGTGGGGCTGCCGTGGCTGGTGGGGACGCGGGCTTGTGCCCAGCCCCGCGCGACGGCATGGCTGCCCGGCCCGGGCCGCCGGGTTCAGGGGCGTCCGCGGGTTTCGCCAGCCGGCTGGCGAAACCCGCACCTGTCGGCCCACGCCTCGGCCGACAGGTGCGGGTCCGGGCCGACAGGTGGGGCGGAGGTGGCGGGTGGGGCTGCGGGTACGCCGGAGCCGGTGGCGGTCGGTGGGGGGTGCTGCGCCAGACTCGGGGCCATGCCGACCACCCTGATCACCGGCGCCTCCTCCGGGCTCGGCGCGGAGATGGCCCGCCAGCTCGCCGCCCGCGGGCACGACCTCGCCCTGTGCGCGCGGCGCACCGACCGCCTCGAGCAGCTGCGCGAGGAGGTGCTGGCCGCCCACCCCGGGCGGCGGGTCGAGCTGCGCGCCCTCGACGTCACCGACCACGACGCCGTGCCGGCCGTCGTGGAGGACTTCCGCGCCACCTTCGGCCACCTCGACCGGGTGGTGGTCAACGCGGGGCTCGGCAAGGGTGCCGCGCTCGGCACCGGTCGCGCCGACGTCAACCGCGAGACCGCGATGACCAACTTCGTCGGCGCGCTGAGCCAGGTGGAGGCGGCCATGGCCGTCTTCCGCGCCCAGGAGGCCGGCCACCTGGTCGTAGTCTCCTCGATGTCGGCCATGCGGGCGCTGCCGAGGTCGATGACGACCTACGCCGCCACCAAGGTCGGCGCGGCGTACCTCGCCGAGGGCGTGCGCCACGAGCTGCACGGCACACCGCTGGCCCGCACGGTCAAGGTCACCGTGCTCTACCCCGGCTACATCGCCTCGGAGATGAACGACCAGGTCGCCTCGTCGACCCCGCTCATGGCCTCGACCGAGAAGGGCGTGCGGGCGATGGTGGCCGCCATCGAGAAGCAGGTCGACTCCGCGTGCGTGCCGCCGCTGCCGTGGGCCCCGCTGTCGCTGGTGATGAAGCACGCGCCGCTCGGCGTGCTCAAGCGCCTGGTCTGACCTGTCCCTCCCCGGCACCCCGTCGACGTCCGACGAGCTCGACCAGGAGCCCCCAGCCGCCGGTGCACCACAGCGCCCAGGCGACCAGCGGCGGCTGGAAGAACAGCCGGGCCAGCCGCGCACCGTCGGTCTCGAGGCCGAAGGCGTCGGCACCGGTGAGCCACTGGCTCACGTTGCCCGGGAAGACCGCGACGAGGAAGGCCGCGACGACCAGGCCGACCTGCGCCCGTCGCCGCCCGCGCGCCAGCAGCAGCGCCGCGCCGAGGGCCAGCTCGACCACCCCGGAGACCAGCACCACCGCCTCGCGGGCCGGCAGCCACGGCGGCACCTGGGCGAGGAACGCCTCGACGTCGACGAGGTGGGCCACCCCGGCGACCAGGAGGAACGCCCCGAGCACGACCCGCGCCGTGTGGCGTACCCACGCGGTCCTCACGGGTCGCCCGTCACGAGCCGGTCACCGGAGGCCTCACCGGTAGGTGAGCGTGTCGCCGGAGACGTGCGGGTGCTCGTTGAAGGTGAGCAGGCGCGGCCCGGTCGAGCCGACCACCACGCGGGTCACCCCCGTGTTGACGCACACGGTGTTGAACCGGCTCCAGGCCCGGGCCAGCCGCGCCTCGTCGGTCTCCTCGGGGTCGACCAGCGCGGCGCAGGCCGCGGCGATCGCGCCGCCGGAGGTCACGACCAGCGTCGTGCCGCCGCTCCCGGTCGCCGCGGCGGCGGCGGTCAGCGCGCCGCGCACCCGACCCAGGAACTCCCCCCACGACTCGGGGTACGCCGCCCCGTCGGCGCCCGGCTCGCCCGCGGTCCAGCGCCGCGTCGCCTCCACGAAGGCGGTCTGGAAGGCGCGTCGGTCGCTCCACGCGTCGTCGCCCAGCAGGTCGGGGTGGGCGCCCACGACGCCGAGGTGGTCGAACTCGTCCCAGCCGGCGTCGACCGTGACCCCGGGGGCCTCGGGTGTCCCGGGGGGCTCGGGGGTCCCGGGTGTCCCGGTGTCACCGCTCCCCCGGCCGGCGCCGTCGACGAGCGCCTCGAGGGTCTCGCGGTGCCGGCGCATCGACCCGCGCACCAGCGCCGTGGGGCGCGCGCCGGCGGCGGCCAGCGAGGCCCCCAGCAGGCGGCCCTGCTCCCACCCCGTGGGCGAGAGGACGTCGTAGTCGTCGGCGCCGAAGCTGGCCTGGCCGTGCCGCACGAGCAGCAGCAGCCCCATCAGGCCCCGGCCCCGGCGTCGGGCCCGGAGTCGGGCCCGACCCCGGCGTCGGCCTCGCCGACCAGCCGGCGGCAGCGGGCCTCCAGGTAGGGGACGACCTGGCCCAGCACGGCGTACGACTCGTTGGTGGTCTGGCCGGTGGCGTAGCGGTACCAGATCTGCTGGGCGATCACCGCGAGGCGGAAGAGGCCGAAGACCTCGTAGAAGGTCCAGTCGCGCGCGCTGAGGGTGCGCCCGGTGCGCTCGCAGTAGCGGCGGGCCAGCTCCTCGCGGGTCCACATGCCCGGCGTGGTGGTGGGCTGGCGGCGGAAGAGCTGGAAGAGCTCGTCGTCGTCGGCCTGCACCCAGTAGGCCGAGGTGCAGCTGAGGTCCATCATCGGACAGCCGACGGTGGCCAGCTCCCAGTCGAGCACACCGGCGACCTCGAGGTCGGGGCCGAGCACGAGGTTGTCGAAGCGGTAGTCGTTGTGGATCAGCACCCGCCCGGCGTCGGGGGGCTGGTGGGCGTCGAGCCAGCCGGTGACGTCGGACCAGTCGCCGGTCTCCTCGGTGCGCGCGTCGGCCAGGCGGCGGGTCCAGCCGGAGACCTGGCGGGCGACGTAGCCCTCGCCACGGCTGAGCGCGGCCAGCTCGGGCACGGCGTCGACGTCGACGGAGTGCAGGTCGACCAGCACGTCGAGCGCGCGGCGGCACAGCGCGTCGGCGGTCTCGGGGGCCACCGGGCGCAGCTGCTCGGGGAAGTCCTGGCGCAGGATCGTGCCCTCGAGGCGCTCCATGACGTAGAACTCCGAGCCGATGACCGACTCGTCGTCGCAGTGGCCGACCTGGGGCGCGATGTAGGGAAAGACCGGCGCGAGGGCGGCCTGGATGCGGTGCTCGCGACCCATGTCGTGGGCGCCCTTGGCCTTGCGGCCCACCGGGGGCCGCCGCAGGATCAGGTCGGGGCCCTTGGCCATGCGCAGCAGGTAGGTCAGGTTGGAGGCGCCGCCGCGGAACTGGCGCACCTCCGTGATCGGCCCGCGCCCCAGCCAGCGCTCGACGGCCGCGGTGTCGAAGGCGTCCTCCTCGCGCAGGGCCTTGGCGGGGTTGCCGTCCGGGGCGGGCGCGTCGGTGGGGGCGCTCACGGTGCATTCCTCTCGAGCTTGGCCGCCTGGGCGCGCATGACCTGGTCGTAGCCGGCGCGGTCGTGCTGCTTGAGCGCCCACGCGTCGCGGGCGGGCTGGTCGGGCACGATCAGCTCGGCGCCGGCGTCGAGGCCCTCGAGCACGGCCGCGGCGATGTCGGCGGCGGTGATCGGGGAGCGCTCCACCAGCCGCGCCATCGTGGCGCCCAGCGCAGCGTCGGCGCCCTGCAGGGAGTCCATCAGGTTGGTGCGGAAGTACGACGGGCAGACCGCGTGGGCGCTGACCCCGTGGCCGGCCAGCTCGTGGCCGGTGGTCTCGGTGAGCGCCACGACCGCGGCCTTCACCGCGTTGTAGGACGCCATGCCGGCCGGGTGGACCAGGCCCGCCAGCGAGGCGACGTTGACGATCGCCCCCGACCCCTGCCGCTTGAGCAGCGGCACGAAGGCACGGGTGCCGCGCACGGCGCCGAAGAGGTTGATCTCGAAGATCCAGTGCCACTCCTCGAGGGTGGCCACGTCGAGCCGGCCGCCACCGGCCACGCCGGCGTTGTTGACCAGCACGTCGAGCCCGCCCCAGCGCCGCTCGACCTCGGCCACCGCGGCGGCCCAGTCGTCGTCGGAGGTGATGTCGAGGGCCAGCCCGCCGTCAGGGGCGCGCAGGTCGGTGCGCAGCACCTCGTCGCCGCGGGCCTCGAAGGCCTCGCTGAGCGCCTCGCCGAGCCCCGAGACGGCGCCGGTGACGAGCACGCGCAGCGGGGCGCCGGCCCGCTCGGCCGCGGGGGCGCTCACCGGCGCGCGCCGTACTGGCCGAGCTCGAGGCGGGCGACCACGCCGCGGTGCACCTCGTCGGGGCCGTCGGCCAGGCGCAGGGCGCGCGCCGAGGTCCAGGCCGCGGCGAGCGGGTGGTCGTCGGAGAGACCGCCGCCGCCGTGCAGCTGCATGGCCATGTCGATGACCTGCTGGGCCATGGTGGGCACGGCGACCTTGATCTGGGAGACCTCGGAGAGGGCGTTGAGCGGGCCACCGACGTCGAGCTTCCAGGCCGCGTCGAGCACCAGCAGGCGGGCGCTGTTGATGGCGATGCGGGCGTCGGCGATGCGCTCGCGGTTGCCGCCGAGGTTGGCCAGCGGCTTGCCGAAGGCCTCCCGCTCCAGGCCTCGCCGGCACGCCAGCTCCAGCGCCAGCTCGGCCAGGCCGATGAGGCGCATGCAGTGGTGCACGCGACCCGGGCCCAGGCGGCCCTGGGCGATGCCGAAGGCCTCGCCGGGGCCGCTGAGGATGTTGGTCACCGGCACCCGCACGTCGGTGAAGGAGACCTCGCCGTGGCCGAGGGGCTCGTCCTGGAGGCCCATCGTGGAGAGCAGCCGCTCGATCCTGACGCCGGGGGTGTCGCGCGGCACCAGCACCATGGAGTGACGGTGGTGGCGGTCGGCGTCGGGGTCGGTGAGACCCATGAAGACGAAGATCCGGCAGTCGGGGTGGCCGACGCCGGTCGACCACCACTTGCGCCCGTTGATGACGACCTCGTCGCCGTCGACGACCGCCGTGGCGGCCATGTTGGTGGCGTCGGAGGAGGCCACGCCGGGCTCGGTCATGGTGAAGGCCGAGCGGATCCGGCCGTCGAGCAGCGGGTCGAGCCACTCGTCGCGCTGGGCCTGGGTGCCGTAGCGCAGCAGCACCTCCATGTTGCCGGTGTCGGGGGCGTTGCAGTTGAGCACCAGCGGCGCGATGGCGCTGCGGCCGGTGAGCTCGGCGATCGGGGCGTAGTCGACGTTGGTGAGGCCCTCGCCGCCGTCGGTGCCGAAGCGCGCGGCGTACTCCCCCGCGTGCTCCTGGGGCAGGAAGAGGTTCCACAGGCCCTGCGCGCGGGCCTTGGCCTTGAGCTCCTCGAGCACCGGCTGGGGCTCCCACGGGCTCGGCCCGCTGCGGTCGGCGCGGCGGCGGGCGAGCTCGGCGTGGTACTCCGCCTCGACCGGCGTCACCTCCTCGGCGATGAAGGCCGCCACCCGGGCGGTCAGGTCGGCCGCGCGCGGCGAGGGGGAGAAGTCCATGCCTCGCACCCTAGAGGCAGCCGGGTGACGGGCGTCTCACGGGCGCGCGGGCGGCTGCGGGTCGCCGGCGTGGCGGCGCCTCCCGGGGGGCGGGGCCGGCTCGCGGGCCTGCGCGGCGGGACGTCATGCGAGACGTGGAGGCGCATCCACACAGCGCATGACGTCCCGGCGCCGCCGAGCCCGCCCCACCACGTCATACGAGACGTGCAAGCGCATCCACACAGCGCATGACGTCCCGGCGCCGCCGAGCCCGCCCCACCACGTCATACGAGACGTGGAGGCGCATCCACACAGCGCATGACGTCCCCGGCGCCGCCGAGCAGCGCGCGGCGTCAGGCGGTGACGGTCAGCACGACGCGGGCGCGCTCGACGGGGTCGAGCCAGCGGCGGCGGGTGCGCAGCAGGCGCCACGACGACCACGCCAGGAACGGTACGGCGCACAGCACCGGCAGCGCCCACCCCTCGGCGCGGCTGAGCCCGGAGAAGACCAGGCCGGTCACGGTGGTGCTCACCGCGAGGCGGGTGGAGTAGCCGACCATGCCCAGCGGCGGGGCGGGGGTCGCGCGGGCCGAGCGCAGGTCGACCGCGTGGGGGTGGGCCAGCGACCAGCGCATCGCGGCCGCGACCACCTGCACGGTGACCACCGCCAGCGTGGCCGTGATCGCCGCGAGCTCGGCCGCGCTCGGCACCCCGGCGCGCACCGCGGCGATGGCGGTGGTCAGCAGCGAGGCCGCGAGCAGGAACTCCGCCAGCACCCACGCGCGGGCGTCGAAGACCGTGGCGGGGTCGACCGGCAGGCTCTCGCGCCATCGACCGCCGCGGCCGTCGAGGCACCACGCGTTGACCCCGAAGAGCAGCGCGCCGCCCGAGGCGACCAGGCCGGGGAGCACCGTCATGGTGTCCCAGCGCAGCCCGCCCAGCAGGGCGACCAGGCCGGGGCCCACGGCGAGCACCAGCAGCCCGCGTCGCATCGGCACCGCGCGCCACACCGAGGCCCGGTCGGTGCGCACGAGCGCGGTGAGCGGCCAGCGGGCCAGCGGGCGGGCCTCGTGGTGCTCGGTCTCGCTGCCCTGCTCGTCGCGCGGGTGGCGGCGCGCCGCCAGGTGGGCCGGCACGGCGCCGAGGGCGACCGCGAGCAGGGTCGCCACGAGCAGGCCGGCCACGGTGAGGCCCCACCGCGGGCCGGGACCGCCCACGAGGCCGCCCAGCACGGGCACGGTCGGGCCGCGGTCGAGGGCCGGCACCAGCCGACCGGTGGCCTGCAGGGCCAGCCCCGCGGCGAGCACCCCGAGGCCGAGCAGGCGCACAGCCAGGACACCGCCGCGCAGGCGGCGCAGGCCCTCCAGGCTCCAGGCGACGACCTGCGCGAGCGCGGTGGCCAGGGCCAGCCACAGCAGCATGCCGACCTGCGCGGCGGCGAGGTCGGCGCCGCCGCCGGCCGGGCCCACGGCGTAGGCGGTGCTGCCCAGCAGCGTCCAGGCCTGCAGCAGCCAGGCGATGTTGAGGGGTGCGAGGACCAGCGCCCCGAGGTGGTCGGTGGTGGGGCTGACCGGGTGCACCGCGGCCGGGTCGCGCGCCAGCAGCTCGCGCCCGCCCCCGGAGACGACCGCCGAGACCAGGGCCAGCAGCAGGAAGCCCGCCATCGCGGTGGGCAGCAGCAGGAGCACGTCGAGGCTGCGGCCCTCGCCCGGGCCCGCGCCGGGGGTCCACGCCGGCACGACCGCGGCCGCCGCGGTGAGCGCGACGAAGGTGGCGGCAAGGCCGACGAGCACCCCGCGGCTGCGCACGGTGCCGGCGCGGAAGGCGACCAGGTGGCCGGTGTCGACCACGGCCTGCCACGCGTCGGCGGGTGCGGCGCGCCAGCGGGCGGCGGCCCCGGGACGACGCGGCGGGCCGGAGCCGGGCCAGCGCTCAGTCGAGGAGGCCGCGGTAGGCACGCGCGCCGTCCTCCCCCACCATGTCGGCGGCCGGGAGCGTGGCGACCTGGGCACCGCCGCGCAGCACGGTCACGGTCGAGCAGGCCTCGATGGCCAGCTCGCGCAGGTGGGTGGAGACCAGGACGCAGGCGCCGCGGGCGCGGGCGTCGGCGACGACCTCCAGGGTCGCCTCCACGCCGATCGGGTCGACGCCGTCGAAGGGCTCGTCGAGCAGCAGCACGTCGGGCTCGTGCAGCGCGGCCAGCACCACCGAGAGCCGGCGGCCCATGCCGTGGGAGAAGCCGGCCGTCACCCGGTGGGCGACGTCGCCGAGCTCGAAGCGCTCGAGCAGGTCGCGGGCGCGCTGCTCCCAGCCCACCGGGCGGGTGCGCCAGGCACGGTCGAGGCGGCGCAGCCGCGCGGAGAGCTGCACGTGCTCCCACGGCGTCGCGCGGGGCACGAGCCCGCCCACGTCGGGGCAGTAGCCCACCGACTGCTTGACCCGCAGCGGCTCGCGCCGCACGTCGTGGCCCGCGACGCGGGCGGTGCCCGAGGTGGGCGGCACGACGCCGGCGAGCACGCGCATCGTCGTCGACTTGCCCGCGCCGTTGCGGCCCAGGAGGGCGGTGGCCTGGCCGGCGTACGCCACCAGGTCGACCCCCGCGACCGCCTCCACCTCGCCGAAGCGCACGTGGAGGGCGCGCACGTCGACGGCGGGCCGGGGGGAGGTCACGCCACCATCCTGGCCGCGCGGGCGGTGCCCCAGGAGGCCTCCGCGGGCAAATGACCCGGACCGACCAGGGGGTCGGCCGTTCGGAGGACCCGCGGTCTCCGCCGATCGGTCAGGACGCACCGCGGCGGCGGACCCGTCGAGGGTCCGCCGCCGCGGTGTCGTGCCGGTCCGGTGGGCCCGGTAGCCCTCGCGGGCCGGGCGTCAGGCCGGGAAGGACTCGCCCTTCTCCGCCATGGAGCGCAGGTGGGCGGTGGGGGCGAAGCGGTCTCCGTAGCGCTCGGCCAGCTGGTCGGCGCGCTTGACGAAGGCGGCCAGGCCGATCTCGCCGTCGGCGGCCTGGTAGCCGGTCATGTACTGCGCGGCGCCACCGGTCATGGGCGGGAAGCCGATGCCCATGATCGAGCCGATGTTGGCGGCCGCGGCGGAGGTGATGACGCCCTCCTCGAAGCATTTGGCCGTCTCGAGGGCCTCGGCGAAGAGCATCCGCTCCTTCATGTCCTCGAAGGGGATCTGCTCCTCCGCCACCGGGAACTCCTCGGCGAGGCCGGACCAGAGGCCCTGGCGCTTGCCGTCGGCGTACTCGTAGAAGCCCTTGCCCTTGAGGCGCGAGGGGCGCTCGAGCTCGAGCATGCGCTGCACCACGGCGGTGCCGGGGTGGATGGCGTACGGCGTGCCGTCGCGCTCGGCGGCCTCGCGGGTGGCCTTCTCGATCTTGGCCATGAGCTCCATGTTGAGCTCGTCGGTCAGCTGCAGCGTGCCCACGGGGTAGCCCGCCTGCGTCGCGGCGCGCTCCAGGGAGATCGGGTGGGCGCCCTCGGCGAGCATGGCCAGGCCCTCGTTGACGAAGAAGCCGATGACGCGCGAGGTGTAGAACCCGCGGCTGTCGTTGACCACGATCGGCGTCTTGCGGATCTGCTGGACGACGTCGTAGGCCTTGGCCAGCGCCTCGTCGGAGGTCTCGGCGCCGCGGATGATCTCGACCAGCGGCATCTTGTCGACGGGGCTGAAGAAGTGCAGGCCGATGAAGTCCTTCGGGCGGTCGACGCCCTCGGCGAGCTCGGTGATCGGCAGGGTCGAGGTGTTGGAGCACAGCAGCGCGTCGTCGTTGACGTAGGGCGCGACCTCGGCGAAGACCTTGGCCTTGAGCGAGGGGTCCTCGAAGACGGCCTCGATGACCAGGTCGCAGCCGGCCAGGGCGGCGGCGTCGCCGGTGGCGGTGATGCGGCCGAGCAGCTCGGCCTTCTTCTCCTCGGTCGACTTGCCGCGCGAGATGGCCTTGTCGAGCAGGCCCTCGGAGTAGGCCTTGCCCTTGGCGGCGTTCTCGTCGGAGACGTCCTTGAGCACGACCTCCATGCCGGCGCGGGCGCAGGAGTAGGCGATGCCGGCGCCCATCATGCCGGCGCCGAGCACGCCGACCTTGGTGGCCTTGAAGGGCTCGATGCCCTGCGGGCGCATGGAGCCGGACTTGATGGCCTGGAGGTCGAAGAAGAACGCCTGGATCATGTTCTTCGAGCCCTGCTCGGTGATGAGCTTGACCAGGTAGCGCGACTCGATGCGCGAGGCGGTGTCGAAGTCGCGCATGGCGCCCTCGACCGCGGCCGAGAGGATGGCGCGGGCGGCGGGGTAGACCGCGCCCTTGGTCTGCTTGCGCAGCAGTGCCGGGAAGGCGGGCAGGAAGCCGGCCAGGGCCGGGCCCTTGGGGTTGCCGCCGGGCATCTTGTAGCCGGGGGCGTCCCACGGGTTGGTGGTCGCCTCGGGGTGGGCCTTGATCCACGCCTTGGCCGCGGGCAGGAGCTCCTCACGGGTGGCGACCAGCTCGTCGACCAGGCCCTTCTCCTTGGCCTGGGCCGGCTTGAACTGCGTGCCGGTGAGCAGCACCTCCATCAGCCCCGCCTGGAGGCCGAGCAGCCGCACGATGCGGGTCACGCCGCCGCCACCGGGCAGCAGGCCCAGCGACGACTCGGGCAGGCCGAGGGCGACCTTGTCGTCGTCGACGACGATGCGGTGGTTGGTGGCCAGGCAGATCTCGAAGCCGCCGCCGAGCGCGGCGCCGTTGATGGCCGAGACGACCGGCACGGGCAGCTTCTCCAGGCGGCGCAGCGGCTCCTTGACGCCCTCGGCCATCGCGAAGACGCTCGCGGCGTCGTCGGGGGTCGCGGTGACCATGCCCTTGAGGTCGCCGCCGGCGAAGAAGGTCTTCTTCGCGCTGGCGATGACGACGCCGGTGACGCTCGAGGCGTCGGCGGCCAGCTCGTCCTCGATGCGGTCCACGACGGCCTTCATCGAGGAGGTGTAGAGCGCGTTCATGGTGTTGGCCGACTGGTGGGGGTCGTCCAGGGTGAGGGTGACGATGCCGTCGGCGTCCTTGTCGTAGCGGACGGCGGTCTGCTCGGTGGTGGTGGTGCTCATGCGTGTGTGGGTCCTGTCTGGGTCTGTGACGGGCGTCGGCGCGTACGCCGGGAGGGGGCTGGTCGGTCCGCGCGGGTGCGCGGGGCTCAGACCAGCTCGACGATCGTGGCGATGCCCATGCCGCCGCCGACGCAGAGCGTGGCGAGGCCGCGGCGCTGGTCGCGGCGGGCGAGCTCGTCGATGAGGGTGCCGAGGATCATCGCGCCGGTGGCCCCGAGCGGGTGGCCCATGGCGATGGCGCCGCCGTTGACGTTGGTGATCTCGTCGGTGATGCCCATGTCGCGCATGAAGCGCATCGCGACGGCGGCGAAGGCCTCGTTGATCTCGAAGAGGTCGATGTCGCCGACCTCGAGGCCGGCCTTGGCGAGCGCCTTGCGGGCGGCCGGGGCGGGGCCGGTGAGCATGATCGTCGGGTCGGCGCCCGAGACGGCCATCGACACGATCCGGGCGCGCGGGGTCAGACCGAGGTCGACGCCGACCTGCTCGGTGCCGATGGCCATGAGCGCGGCGCCGTCGACGATGCCCGAGGAGTTGCCGGCGTGGTGGACGTGGTCGATCTTCTCGACCCAGTGGTACTTCTCCAGCGCGACGTCGTCGAAGCCCGCGTCGCGACCCATCTGGGCGAAGCTGGGCCGGAGGCCAGCCAGGCCCTCGACCGAGGTGTCGGGGCGGATCAGCTCGTCGTGGTCGAGCACCGTGAGGCCGTTGATGTCCTTGACCGGCACGACGGAGTCGGTGAAGTAGCCGTTGGCCCACGCCTTGGCCGCGCGGTGGTTGGACTCGGCGGCGAAGGCGTCGACGTCCTCGCGGCTCCAGCCCTCGATGGTGGCGATGAGGTCGGCGCCGATGCCCTGGGGCACGAAGCCGGTGGCGAGCGCGGTGGCGGGGTCCTGGGCCCAGGCGCCGCCGTCGGAGCCCATCGGCGCGTTGCTCATCGACTCCACGCCACCGGCGAGGATGAGGTCCTCCATGCCGCCGCGGATGCGACCGGCGGCCTGGTTGACGGCCTCGAGGCCCGAGGCGCAGAAGCGGTTGAGCTGCACGCCGGCGACCGTGTCGGGGTAGCCCGCCTTGAGCGCGGCGGTCTTGGCGATGTCGCCGCCCTGCTCGCCGACGGGGGTGACCACGCCGAGCACCACGTCGTCGACGCGGTGGGGGTCGAGACCGGGGTTGCGCACCTTCAGCTCGTCGAGCAGCCCGACCACGAGGTCGACCGGCTTCACCTCGTGCAGCGATCCGGCGGCCTTGCCCTTGCCGCGCGGTGTGCGGATGTGGTCGTACACGAATGCTTCTGCCATGACCGTCCTCGGTGCTCGATGTCTGTGCGTCGATTGTGACACTATTGCTGTCACTGTCGTCAAGGGATCGCGGCACCGGCCGCGCCCCCGTGCGTGTGTCGGCCACCACACCGGCAGGATGTCCTGCCTGACCGGCAGGTCGCCGCCCCCCCCGCGTCAGCAGGCGGGCGGGCGCCACGGCAGCATCACGACAGGCATCACGACACGCGGCACGACACGCAGCAGCAGGAGGGAGGACGAGGATGGACGAGAACGGCGCCGGGGCCACCAAGGACCTGATGACCCTCGACGAGCTGACCCAGCGCGCCGGGATCAGCGTGCGCAACGTGCGCTTCTACACCACCAAGGGCCTCGTGCCGCCCCCGATCCGTCGCGGCCGCTCCGGCTACTACACCCCCGACCACGTCGCGCGCCTCGAGCTGGTCGCCGAGCTGCAGAGCCACGGCTTCACGCTCTCGGCCATCGAGCGCTACGTCGCAGCGATCCCCGCCGACGCCACCCCCGAGGACATCGCGCTGCACCGCACGATGCTGGCGCCGTGGCAGGCCGACGTGCCCGAGGAGATGAGCGTCGCCGAGCTCGCCACCCGCGCAGGGCGCGAGCTGGGCGAGGACGACCTCTCCACGCTGGCCGCCCTCGGCATCGCCGTGCCGACGCGCCGCGGGCGCTACGCCGTGGCGCTCACCCAGCTGCCGGTGGGGCTGAGCCTGCTCGACCTCGGCTTCCCCACCGAGGCCGCGGTCGCCTCGGCCCAGGTCTACGCCGCCCACGGCCGCCAGCTGGCCGAGGAGCTCAACCAGGTCTTCCGCACGATGGTGTGGCCCGCCTACAAGGAGGCCGGCGCCTCCCCCGAGACCATCCGCGAGGTCGTCGAGCGGCTCAAGCCGCTCTCGATCGCCGGGCTGGTCTCGGCCTACGAGTCGGCCATGGACCAGGCCAAGCGCGACCGGATCGCCGAGCGCGCCCGGCGCAGCACCGACTGACCTGCCCCCGGCCGGCCAGGCGTCCCGGCGGTTTCTCACCCCTCGGGCCCGAGCCCCCCGCTCCTGGGCGGCGGGCCAGGTCGCACCCCCTACGCTGGCCCCATGAGTCTCACCGTCCTCGTCACCGGCGCCACCGGCTTCATCGGGAAGCGGCTGGTGCCTGCGATGGTCGAGGCCGGTCACCACGTCAAGGCCATGACCCGCCACCCCGACACCTACGAGGGCCAGGGCGAGGCGGTCTACGGCGACGTCTTCGACCCGGGCACGCTGGCCGAGCCGCTCACCGACGTCGACGTCGCCATCTACCTGGTGCACTCCCTCGACGACAACGACTTCGAGCGCAAGGACGCCGAGGCCGCCACCGCCTTCGGGCTGGCCGCGGCCGCCAACGGCGTCACCCAGATCGTCTACATGGGCGGGCTCGGCAAGGACGACGACGACCTCTCCCCCCACCTGCGCTCGCGCCGCGAGGTCGAGCAGCTGCTCGGCACCTCCGGGGTGCCCGTCACGGTGCTTCGCGCGGCGATCGTCGTCGGCGCCGGCGGCGTGTCGTGGGAGATGACGCGTGGGCTGGTCAAGAACCTGCCCGCGATGGTCGTGCCGCGCTGGGCCGCCACCCGAACCCAGCCGATCGCGATCGACGACGTCATCCGCTACATCGTGGGCGTCACCGGCAAGGAGGAGGCCTACGACCGGGTCTTCGAGGTCGGCGGCGCCGACCAGCTGAGCTACGTCGGCATGATGCGCGGCGCGGCCAAGGAGATCCTGGGCCGCGACATCCCCATCATCCAGCTGCCCGTGGGCACGCCGGTGCTCTCGTCGTGGTGGATCCGCCTGGTCACCGGCGTCGATACCACCACCGCGGCCAACCTCATCGACTCGATGGGCAACGAGGTCCTGCAGACCGACTACTCCATCCGCGACGTCGTGCCCGGCGAGCCGCTGAGCTACGCCGAGGCCGTGCGCCGCGCCGTGGCCGAGGACGACCAGACCTGAGCCGGGTCCGATGCGGGCGCCCGGCCGTGCGTCATGCGGACCGTGGATGCGCCTCCACGCGACGCATGACGTCCGCAGCACCACCGCGGGGGGAGTCGCGCGGACCGTGGATGCGCCTCCACGCGACGCATGACGTCCGCAGCACCCCTCGGAGGCGTCATGCGGATCGTGGATGCGCCTCCTCGCGACGCATGACGTCAGCGCGCGCCGCCGCGGGAGGGCCCGAGGACGGGTCCGCGGCGCGCAGGACGATCAGAGGAAGATGAGCGGCAGCAGGAAGAGCATCGAGATCGACCACGTCAGGTGGGTCAGGATCGGGGCGAGGATGCCGCCCGAGGCGCGACGCTGCAGGCCGACCACCACGCCGAGGAGCACGGCGGCGAAGGTGAGCATGACGTTGCCGGTGGCCAGCGTGGCCACGGTGTAGGCCACCGTGGTGACCGGCACGGGGTAGCGCGGGGTGGCGGCGTAGGCGCCGCCGCGGAAGAACAGCTCCTCGGCGACGCCGTTGACGGCCGTCACGAAGAGCAGCAGCGGCCAGGGGCCCTCGACGGTGTAGTCGAGCACCGACTGGATCTGGCGCACCAAGGGGTCGAAGAGCGGGATCTCGCGGATCAGCAGCGCGCCGAGCACGAAGACCCCGACCATCGCCGCGCCCAGCAGGATCGGCGAGAGCACCGGGCGGCGCAGCCGCTCGGCGTGCCCGATGCGCCCGAGGTGGAGCGGGCCGGAGGTGAAGGCGCCGAGGATCCACACCGAGGCCAGGACGAGCGTCGAGACGTAGAACCAGCCCGAGCCCGGCTCGATGCGCAGCGAGAAGCCGAGCACGGCGGCGCCGATCACCACGAAGACACCCGTGACGATCTGGCGCCGCCTCAGCACGGCGGGGTCGTCCCGGTGGTCGCGAGGCACGACGTCCCACAGGGACCGTCTGACGAACTCACGCACCGGGCTCACTCCTCCCACCTTACGTCGCCTGCGGTCAGCCCCGGCGTCCGCTGAAGGACGCGGCGCTGTGGCTCGAGCCACCCTGCCCCGACCCACCGGTACGCCGGGCAGCGCCCGACCGCCCGCCGGGCCCGCCGGCGGGCTTGGCCGCACCGGAGCCCTGGCCGCGCCCGCGACCCTGGCCGCCCTGGCCGCCGCCCTGCGAGGACGAGCCGGAGCCGCCCGAGGAGGTGCCGCCGCCGCTGCGACGACGGCGGGTGCCGCCGCCCGCGCCGCCGGTGCCGCGGCCGCCGGAGCGACCCGAGCCGCCACCGCTGCCGCCGGAGCCGCGCGGGGCGGGCTCGGGGGTGCTGACGCCGAGGCCGCCGGGCACGAGGACGCGCTCACCGGGGGCCAGCGTGGTGAGGATCGGGTGGGAGATCGTGTCGACCTTGGTGATGGTCGGCTTGATGCCGGCCGCGCGGGTCAGGTCGCGCACGTCGCGCACCTGCTCGGCGGTCATCAGGGTGATCACGGTGCCGGCCGCGCCCGCGCGCGCCGTGCGGCCCGAGCGGTGCAGGTAGGCCTTGTGCTCGGCCGGCGGGTCGGCGTGGACCACGAGGGCCACGTCGTCGACGTGGATGCCGCGGGCCGCGATGTCGGTGGCGACCAGCGTGTTGGCCTGGCCGGCGTGGAAGGCGTCCATGTTGCGCACGCGCGCGTTCTGCGACAGGTTGCCGTGCAGCTCGACGGCGGGCACGCCGTTCTTGTTGAGCTGGCGGGCCAGGGCCTTGGCGCCGTGCTTGGTGCGGGTGAAGACCACGGTGCGACCGGGCGCGCTGGCCAGGTCGACCAGCACCGGCACGCGCTGCTCGCGCGAGAGGTGCAGCACGTGGTGGTCCATCTTGGCCACCGGCGACTGCGCGGAGTCGGCGGAGTGGGTGACGGGGTTGCGCAGGAAGCGCTTGACCAGCACGTCGATGGCGTTGTCGAGGGTGGCCGAGAAGAGCAGGCGCTGGCTCTCGACGGGGGTCTTCTCCAGGATCCGGCGCACGCCGGGCAGGAAGCCGAGGTCGGCCATGTGGTCGGCCTCGTCGAGCACGGTGACCTCGATGGAGCCCAGCTGGCAGTGGCCCTGGGAGATGAGGTCCTCGAGGCGGCCGGGGCAGGCCAGCACGATGTCGGTGCCGCGGCGCAGCCCGGCGACCTGGGGGTTCTGGCCCACGCCGCCGAAGACGGTCTGGGTGGTGAGGCCGGCGGCCTTGGCCAGCGGCTTGAGGGCCTCGTGGATCTGGTTGACCAGCTCGCGGGTCGGGGCCAGCACGAGCGCGCGGGGGCGCTTGGCCGTCGCGGGCAGCGACGACTCGACGAGGCGGGCCACCAGCGGCAGCAGGAACGCGAAGGTCTTGCCGGAGCCGGTGCGGCCGCGGCCGAGCACGTCGCGCCCGGCCAGCGAGTCGGGCAGCGTCGCGGCCTGGATCGGGGTGGGGGAGGTGATGCCGTCGCGGGCGAGGATCGCCACGAGGTCGGCGGGCACGCCGAGGGCGGCGAAGCTCGGGGAGCCCGCGCCGGCGGTGCCGGAGGAACGGGTGGAGGAAGCGTTGGACGAAGCGTTGGACGATGCGTTGGACACGAAGAAGTCACTCACTGTGGGCGTGTCTCGCCAATGATTGGCTGCACGACTGGCCCGTGACGGGCGAGAGGAGCGGGTGCCTCCGACGGAGGCGGCGCGCGGACCGGGTGGTGCGGGTCCGGCGGAGCCCGAGGCAAGACGGAACGGGCTGCCCCCCAGTCTAGGGGTGCAGCCCGTCGATCGAGATTCGACGCGGTGTGCGTCTGGTCTCAGCCGGCCCTCCCGGCCGCGGTGCGCGGCGGGAGGGCAGGTCTCACTTGGTGAGGCCGTCCTTGATGTCCTTGGCGGCGTCCTTGAGCTTCTCGACGCCCTGCTTGACGCCGGCCGAGGCCTGGTCGCCCTTGCCCTCCGCCTCGAGCTGCTCGTCGCCGGTCGCGCGGCCGGTGGTCTCCTTGGCCTTGCCGCCGAGCTCCTCGGACTTGTTGCTGATCTTGTCGCCGATGCCCATCACGTGCTCCGTTCGTTGGGGTGTCCCCCTCGGGCGAGGGGTGCGTACTGCTGTCCAGTGCACCACCGTGCACCGAGTCGGGCCTCACCCCTGGGGTGAGCGCGGGGTGCGCCCCGCGTCACACCGGGGCGCCCGTGGCGTACGCCGGACCGGTGCGGGCGGGCGGGCGGGTCAGGAGAAGGCCAGGGCCTCGTCGTCGATGCGGTCGCGGCGGATGGTGCGCACGTCCTGGAGGTAGTTCTGCCGCAGCATCCACGGCGCGCGGTCGCCCTGCTTGGGCAGGTCGTCGAGGGCGCGCTGGATGTAGCCGGAGGCGAGGTCCATGAAGGGTCGCTCCCCCACCGACTCGTCGCGCACGGGCACCACGGCGCGCAGGCCGTGCTCGTCGAGGTGGGAGAGCAGGCGCACGACGTACTCCCCCACCAGGTCGGCCTTGAGGGTCCACGAGGCGTTGGTGTAGCCGATCGTGTAGGCGAAGTTGGGCACGCCGCTGAGCATGAGGCCCTTGTAGGACATCGCCTGGGAGACGTCGATCCGCTCCCCGTCGAGGCTGAGCTCGAGGCCGCCGAAGGCGAGCAGCTTCAGGCCCGTGGCGGTGACGATGATGTCGGCGTCGAGGTGCTCCCCGGAGGTCAGCGCGATGCCGGTCTCGTCGAAGGTCTCGATGGTGTCGGTGACCACCGAGGCCTGACCGGCGCGCAGGGCCTTGAAGAGGTCGCCGTCGGGCACGACGCACAGGCGCTGGTCCCACGGGTCGTAGGACGGCTGGAAGTGCTCGTCGAAGGAGACGCCCTCGGGCAGCTGGGGCTCGGTGAAGCGGCGGATGACGGCCTTGGCCTGCCGCGGGAAGCGGCGGGCGAGCTGGTAGCTGGCCACCAGGCGCAGCACGTTCTTCCACCGCACGACCGGGTAGGTCACCGCGGCCGGCAGGGGCAGCTTGTCGAACAGCCGCGACCAGGGGTCCTCGCCGGGCTGCGGGAGGATGTAGGTGGGCGTGCGCTGGAGCATGGTGATGTGCTCGGTCGTGCCGGCCATCGAGGGCAGCAGCGTGATCGCGGTGGCGCCCGAGCCGATGACGACGACCCTCTTGCCGGCGTAGTCGAGGTCCTCGGGCCAGTGCTGGGGGTGCACGACCTGGCCCTGGAAGCGCTCGCGGCCGGGGAAGACCGGGGTGTGGCCCTCCTCGTAGTCGTAGTAGCCCGTGGCGCCCCACAGGAAGCTGCAGGTCATGGTGAGCGGCTTGCCGTCGCGCTCGATGCGCACCGTCCAGCGCGCGGCCGCGGAGTCCCAGTCGGCGCCGAGGACCTTGTGGTGGTAGCGGACGAGGCGGTCGACGTCCTGCTCGCGGGCGACCGTGCGCACGTAGTCGAGGATCAGGCCGCCGTCGGCCAGCGCGGTGTGGCTGGGCCAGGGCCGCCAGCGGTAGCCGAAGGTGAACATGTCGGAGTCCGAGCGCACGCCGGGGTAGCGGAAGAGGTCCCACGTGCCGCCGCTGGCCCCGCGGCTCTCCAGCACCGCCACGCTGCGACCGGGGTGGCCCGCGCGCAGCTGGCAGGCCGCGCCGATGCCCGAGAGGCCGGCGCCGACGATGAGGACGTCGACGTGCTCGACCCCGCTGGGGGGCGTGGCGGAGGTGGACTCGCGGGTGCCGGTCGCAGGGGCGCTGGTCTCGCTGCTCATGGGCCGACGGTAGCCCGGTCCGCGGCTTGTTGACAGATGTTCAGCAAGAGGTCTGCCTCACGGTCCGTACGCCGGGGACGCTGCGGCCGGGCGGGGCCGGACGGGGGGCGGCGGGGTCGGACGGGGGCGGGCCGGTTCGGGCCGGGGTCGCGGGCCGGCCGGGGCGGTGTCAGTCGCGGGCGAAGAGCTCGACGAAGCGGGTGAGCAGGCGCTGGGGCTCGGTGACGACGGCGGCGCGGGCGCGGGCCTGGAGGGTGGCGGCGCCGCCGGGCTCGAAGTAGCCGTGCTCGGCGTAGACCTCGATGCGGGTGCAGATGCCCTCGACGTCGAGCTCGGGGTGGAACTGCGTGGCCCAGACCCGCTCGCCCAGCCGGAAGGCCTGCACCGGGCAGGTCGCCGACGACGCCAGCAGCACCGCCCCCTCGGGCAGGCGGGCCACCGCCTCCTTGTGGCCCAGGAAGGCCTGGAAGCGGTCGGGCAGGCCCCCGAAGAGCGCGTCGGTGCGTCCGGCCTCGGTGAGGGTGATGGTCTGCGCCCCGATCGGCTCGGGGTGGGAGCGGTCGACCACGCCGCCGCGCAGCACCCCGAGGGTGCCGATGCCGTAGCAGGCGCCGAGGAAGGGGTGGTCGGCCGCGACGACCCGCTCGGCGAGGTCGGCCAGCTCGGCCTCGGCCCGGCGCTGCGCGGTGCTCTTGGCCTCGACGGGGTCGCTGACGTTGTAGGGCCCGCCCCCGAGCACGATGCCCGACCAGGCGTCGAGGTCGACCGGCCCGCCGAGCGCGTCGAGGAGCGACTCGCGCTCCAGGCGCACGCGGCGCAGCTCGCGCTCGGCCAGGCCGGTGCAGCGCAGGACCGCGTCGTACTCACCGTCGGCGGCGAGGTCCTCCGCGCGGGTGCCGAGGAAGAGGAACGGCTTCACGGGGCCAGTGTGCCGGGCGCCGGGCGAGGGGGTGGCACCGGCGGGCGTGCGCGACAGGGTCCTGGGGCCGCACGGCTCCGCGCCCTCCCCGCGGGCCCCCGTCACCCAGCGACCTGCTCAGGGGCCGACGAGAACGATGCCGTCGGCCGAGGTGCGATCGACGCACGCCGCGACGAGCTCGGCGACCGCGGCGGAGTCCAGCACGTCAGCAAGGTCGGTGGCGGCCTCGTAGTGACCCCCTCCTCCGCGGAACCCCTCGCCGAGAACGGCGCTGGTGCCGTCGCTCAGCCCGACCTCCCCGGCCTCCTCGTCCCAGGTCGTGCCGGCGGGCCAGACGACGACCTCGCTGCCGAGGAGCAGGCAGCCTTCACGCTGGGTGAGGACGCCCCCGACCTCGGCCGAGGGGTAGCTCTCCCATGCGCCAGCAGGCGTGAGGACAGGGCCGGTCTCGACGGGGCTCGCCCCCCGGTCCTCCACGGAGGGGTCCTCAGCGCCGCAGGCGACCAGAGCCGCCGCGAGCAGGACCACGACACCGGACGCCCCCACGTGCTCGAGACGACCTCCACGGCGCGACCTCCGACGTCTCGATCCGTGCGCGGCGCTCGTCCCGACCGCCCTTCGAACCTGCACCATCGCCACCCCACGGGTCGTCGCCTGCCGCCTCGTCGCGGCCTGTCCCCAACGGACGCGCACGACCGGCCGGCGGTTCCCCGGAACGTCGAAGGGCGTGCGACCCCCGGGTCAGTCGGCCTGCACCGCGACGCCGCGCGCGAGCAGGCCGTCGACGTCGGCGACGCCCCACGCGGCGAGCGCGTCGCGGGTCTGGCGGCCGGCCTTGTCGGGCGGGGGCGTGGAGAGCGTGGCCCCGGTGCGGGAGAAGCGGGGCGCGGGGGCCGGCTGGAGGCGGCCCTCGTGCTCGACGAGGGTGCCGCGGGCGGCGAGGTGGGGGTGGTCCTTGGCCTCGGTGACCGGGATGATCCCGGCGACGCAGGCGTCGGTGCCCTCGAAGAGCTCGACCCAGTCGGCCTGGGTGCGGCTGCGGAAGGTGTCGGCGAAGAGGGCGCGCATCTCGTCGTAGCGCTCCAGCTCGTGCTGGCCGGGGCAGGTCTCCTTGACGCCGAGCAGGGTGACGAGGGCGTCGAAGAACTGCGGCTCGAGGGCGCCGACGCTCATGTGGCGCCCGTCGGAGGTCTCGTAGACGTCGTAGAAGGGGGCGCCGCCGTCGAGGAGGTTGGCCGCGCGCTCCTCGCGGAAGATGCCCGCGCCGACGAAGGCGGTGGTCATGGCGTTGACGTGGGCGGTGCCGTCGACGATCGCGCCGTCGACGACCTGGCCCCGGCCGCTCGCCTTCGCCTCGAGGAGCGCGGCGAGGATGCCGATCACGAGGTACGTCGAGCCGCCGCCGAAGTCGCCGACCAGGTTGGTCGGGAAGTGCGGTCGCGACGGGTCCTGGCCGAGACCGAAGAGGGCGCCGGTGATGGCGATGTAGTTCATGTCGTGCCCGGCGGCGTGGGCCAGCGGGCCGGTCTGGCCCCAGCCGGTCATGCGCGCGTAGACCAGGCGCGGGTTGCGGGCGTGGCAGTCGTCGGGGCCGAGACCGAGGCGCTCGGTGACGCCGGGGCGCATGCCCTCGACCAGCACGTCGGCGCTCGCCACGAGGTCGAGCACGGTCTGCACCGCCTCGGGGCTCTTCAGGTCGAGCGCGACGCTGGGCCGGCCGCGGTTGAGCAGGTCGTGGCTGCCGCCGCTGAGCACCTGGCCCCCCGGGCGCTCGACCCGGATCACGTCGGCGCCCAGGTCGGCCAGGATCATGCAGGCGTGCGGGCCCGGCCCGATCCCCGCGATCTCCACGACCTTCACGCCCCGCAGTGGTCCCGTGCCCTGACCCAGCTCGTAGCTCATGCGCGCATCATGCCCCAGATGCTGACAGAAGTGGTGTCACGGTCGGGTGCTGGGCGGGGCGCGGTCGGGATCGGGCCGGGGACCGGGCCGCGGGTGGGGCCGTCCAGCGCGATTGCGCCGGTTGCGCAGGCCGGGGCCGCCGAGGACTGCGGCAGCCGCGCACACCGCACGACGCGCCCAGCCCGGCTGCGCGTGGGCCGTCCAGCGCAATTGCGCGGTTCGCGCAGGCCGGGGCCGCCCGCGAACGCACCAGCCACGCACACCGCGCCGTCCCCAGCCCGCCGCCGGCGCAAGTGCGCGATCGGTGCGCTCCAGCCGCGCCATTGCGCGATCGGGGCTGCGGCGGCGGAGCGGGGAGCCTCCGGGTCAGCCGGGCAGGACGCGCCGCAGGAACTGGCGGGTGCGCTCCTCGCGGGGGTCGGCGAAGATCTCGGCGGGCGGGCCCTGCTCGAGGATGCGGCCCTCGTGGAGGAAGCAGACCGAGGTGGCGACCTCGCGGGCGAAGGCCATCTCGTGGGTGGCCAGCACCATGGTGGTGCCGGCCTCGGCCAGGTCGCGCACGATGGCGAGCACGTCGCCGACCAGCTCGGGGTCGAGCGCCGCGGTGATCTCGTCGAGCAGCAGCAGCGTCGGCTGCGTGCACAGCGCGCGCACGAGCGCGGCGCGCTGCTGCTGGCCGCCGGAGAGCTTGTCGGGGTGCTTGCCGGCGTGCTCGGAGAGCCCGAACTGCGCGAGCAGGTCGCGGGCGCGGGCCTCCGCCTCGGCCTGGCCGAGGCCGTGCACGCGGCGCGGGGCGAGGGTGCAGTTGTCGAGCACGGTGAGGTGGGGGAAGAGGTTGTAGGCCTGGAAGACCATGCCCATGCGCCGGCGCACCTCGCGCGGGTCGACGCGGGGGTCGGAGACCTCGCGGCCCTCGAAGACGATCGAGCCGTCGTCGACGTCCTCGAGCAGGTTGAGGCAGCGCAGCAGCGTCGACTTGCCCGACCCCGAGGAGCCGATCAGGCAGATGACGTCGTGGGGCTGCACACGCAGCGACACGTCGGCCAGCACGACGCGCTCGCCGTAGGACTTGCGCAGGCCGGTCGCCTCGAGCAGCGGCTCGACGCCGCCGCGCACGGCCCCGCCCACCGGGCCGGTCACAGGGTCGGTCACAGGGCACCGGTCCGCTCGCGACGGGCGTAGCGGCGACCGAGGGCGTCGGTGAGCCGGGCCAGCGGGATGGTGAGGGCGACGAAGAAAAGGGCCACGACGACGTAGGGGGTGTAGTTGAAGTTGTAGTTGGTGTAGTCGCGGGCCACGAAGACCGCCTCGAAGACACCGATCGTGGAGGCCAGGGCGGTGTCCTTCTGCAGCGAGACGAAGTCGTTGAGCAGCGGCGGCACGACGCGGCGCACGGCCTGCGGCACGACGACGAAGCGCATGGTCTGGGTGCGCGAGAGCGCCAGCGCCTCGGCCGAGGCGATCTGGCTGGGGTGGATCGACTCGATGCCCGAGCGGAAGACCTCGGCGACGTAGGCGCTGTAGGAGATGACCAGGGCCGTGGTGGCCCAGAAGAACGGGCTGGTCGGCAGGCCCTGCAGCTGCAGGCCCGGCATGCCGAAGCCCATCAGCAGCACGAGCAGCAGCGTGGGGATCCCGCGCACCACGTCGGTGTAGGCCACCGCGAGCAGTCGCAGCGGCGCCAGCACCGGTGCGCGGGCGCCGCGCGCCAGCGCGATGAGCAGCCCGAGCACCAGGATGATCGGCTCGGCGATCATGAACATCGCGACGTTGATGAGGAAGGCGTCGGCGATGTCGGGCAGCGAGGCGCGGGCGTGGAAGCCGTTGAAGAACGACTCGCGCACCCGCTCCCAGCCCGGCGAGGTCACCAGCAGCAGGCCCAGGCCGGCGAAGAAGACGACCAGCGCCGTGGTCGCGACGCCGATCGAGCGGCGCCGCAGGGCACGGCGTACGGCGCGCCGCTCGAGCTCGCGCTCGCTCGGGGTCCAGGTGGCGCCGCCCGCGGGAGCGCCGGTCGGGGACGTCACTGGAGCTGGGGGACGTCCACGACGTCGGAGAGCCAGCGCTGCTCGAGGTCGGCCAGGGTACCGTCGTCGTCCATCTGGGCCAGCGCGGCGTCGACGCAGGGCACGAGGTCGCTGCCCTTCTCGAAGAGCATCCCGAACTCCTCCTGCTCCCCGGTCTCGGGCTGGAACTGCCCGACGAGCACGCTGTCGGGGATCTCGACGGCGGAGATGTAGAAGGCGGTGGGCAGGTCGGCGAGCACGGCGTCGACCTGGTCGTTCTGCAGGGCCTGCTTGGCGGCGTTGGTGTCCTCGAAGACGACGGCGTCGGCCTCGGGCTGGATGACGTCGCGGATCGCGGTGAGCGAGGTGGTGCCGGTCTGCGCGCCGAGCCGCAGACCCTGCAGGTCCTCCAGGCTGGTGGCATCGGCGCCGGCGGTGCCCTCGAGGGCGATGACGGCCTGGGCGGCGGAGTAGTAGCCGGAGGAGAAGTCGACGACCTCGGCGCGGGCCGGGGTGATCGAGATCTGGTTGATGTCGAGGTCGAAGTCCTTGGGGCCCGGCTTGTAGCTGGAGTTGAAGGGCACCGTCTGCCAGGTGACCTCGTCGGCGCCGAAGCCCAGGCGGTCGGCGACCTCGTAGGCCACCGCCGACTCGAAGCCCTCGCCGTTGGTGGGGTCGTTGTCGGTGAACCACGGGTCGTAGGCCGGGGAGTCGGTGCCGACGGTCAGCGTGCCGTCGGAGACCAGGGTCGCGCCCGCGGCGCACTCGGCCGGGTCGAGGTCGGCGGCCGGCGTGGCCTGCGCCGAGGAGGTGTCGTCGCCGGACCCGCCTGCACTGCCGGACTCCTCGACCGGGGCGCAGGAGACGGCGAGCAGCACGAGGGGCAGGGACACGAGGGAGGCCGTCCGGCGCAGCAGCATGGACGAATCGTAGGTCGCGCCGGGCCGGTCGCGGTCACGACGGGTCCGCGCCGGGACGCCGGTCACGTCCCAGGGACGCGCCGGGGGTCCTCCGAGGGATGACGAGCCCCCTCTTGCAACTCGTTGCATAGGTGCGTCATCATGGCCGCATGGCCCTCGAGCACGCCCTCCTCGTCGCGCTGCGCGAGCAGCCCGCGGCCGGACTCGAGCTCGCCGGGCGCTTCAGCCGCTCGATCGGCTTCTTCTGGTCGGCCACCCACCAGCAGATCTACCGCGTGCTGGCCCGCATGGAGGCCGACGGCTGGGTCGAGGCCACCCCCGTGCCGCAGGCCGGGCGCCCCGACAAGAAGGAGTACGCCGTCACCGCGGCCGGGCGCGAGGCGCTCGCCGCGTGGCTGGCCACCCCCGTCGGCGCCGAGCCCATGCGCTCGGAGCTGGCCGTCAAGCTGCGCGGCGCCTCCTTCGGCGAGCGCGAGGCCGTGCTCGCCGTCGTGCGCGCCGACCTGGCCGACCACCACCTGCGCCTGGACCACTACCGCCAGCTGATGAAGCGCGACTACCCCGAGCCCGGCCGCCTCACCGGCCTGGCCCTCGACCAGTACCTCGTGCTGCGCGGCGGCGTGCTGCTCGAGGAGTTCTGGACCCAGTGGCTCGAGGAGTACCTCGACGCCCACACCCGCCCCACCACGGAGGACGACCGATGACCGCCCAGACCCCGCAGCCCGAGCAGCCCGAGCAGCCCCGGCACCCGCTGCTGCTCTCCCCGGTCACCCTCGGCGCGGGCGCCGACGCGCTCACGCTGCGCAACCGGATCGTCATGGGCTCCATGCACACCGGCCTGGAGGACAGCGCGCGGGACCTGCCGGCGCTCGCGGCGTACTTCCGGGAGCGTGCGCGCGGCGGCACGGGCCTCATCGTCACCGGCGGCTACGCCCCCAACCGGCGCGGCTGGCTCAAGCCCTTCGCCTCCGAGCTGACCTCGCGGCGCCAGGCCCGCAGCCACCACCAGGTCACCGGCGCGGTGCACGAGGAGGGCGGGGCGATCGCGCTGCAGGTGCTGCACGCGGGCCGCTACGGCTACCACCCCTTCAGCGCCTCCGCCTCGAGGCGCAAGTCGCCGATCACGCCCTTCACGCCCTCGGCGATGTCGACGCGCACCGTCGACCGCACCGCCTCCGACTTCGCCGACGCCGTCGGCCTGGCCCGCGAGGCGGGCTACGACGCCGTCGAGATCATGGGCTCCGAGGGCTACCTCATCAACCAGTTCCTCGCCGCGCGCACCAACGACCGCACCGACGCGTGGGGCGGCTCGGCGAGCAAGCGGATGCGCTTCCCGGTCGAGGTGGTGCGCCGCGCCCGCGAGGTCGTCGGCGACGACTTCCCCATCGTCTACCGCATCTCGCTGCTCGACCTGGTCGAGGACGGCCAGACCTGGGAGGAGACCGTCGAGCTGGCCCACCTGCTCGAGCAGGCCGGCGTCACCGTGCTCAACACCGGCATCGGCTGGCACGAGGCCCGCGTGCCCACGATCATCACGCAGGTGCCGCGCGGGGCGTGGCGCTCGATGACCGCCCGGCTCAAGGCGGCCGTGTCGGTGCCGGTCTGCGCCTCCAACCGGATCAACACCCCCGACCTGGCCGAGGCCGTGCTCGCCGCCGGCGAGGCCGACCTCGTCTCGATGGCCCGCCCGCTGCTGGCCGACCCCGAGTTCGCGCTCAAGACCGCCCAGGGCCGCGCCGACGAGATCAACACCTGCATCGCCTGCAACCAGGCCTGCCTCGACCACGCCTTCGGGAACCAGAAGGCCTCCTGCCTGGTCAACCCCCGCGCCGGGCGCGAGACCACCCTGGTGCTCACCCCCACCCGCCGCCGCGCCGGCGTCGCCGTCGTCGGCGCCGGCCCCGCCGGGCTGGCCACCGCCGTCTCCGCCGCCGAGCGCGGGCTGGCCGTCACCCTCTTCGAGGCCGGCCCCGAGCTGGGCGGACAGTTCCGCCTGGCCATGGCCGTGCCCGGCAAGGAGGACTTCGCCGAGACGCTGCGCTACTACCGCCGCCGCCTCGACGTGCTCGGCGTCGACGTGCGCCTCTCCACCCGCGCCGGGGTCGCCGACCTCGCCGGCTTCGACGAGGTCGTCGTCGCCACCGGCGTCACCCCGCGCGTGCCCGACCTCGAGGGCGTCGAGCACCCCAGCGTCGTGTCGTACGCCGACGTGCTCGCCGGTCGCGTCGTGCCCGGGCGCCGCGTCGCCGTCGTCGGCGCCGGCGGGATCGGTGTCGACGTGAGCGTCTGGCTCACCCACGACCCCAGCGAGGACCTCGACGACTGGCTGGCCCACTGGGGCGTCGGCGACCCCTCCCTGCACCGCGGCGGACTCACCGAGCGCAAGCCCCGCGAGCCGCAGCGCGAGGTCACCCTGCTGCAGCGCAAGACCACGATGATCGGCAAGGACCTCGGCAAGACCTCCGGCTGGGCCCACCGCGCCGTGCTCAAGCAGTCGGGGGTCACCCAGGTCGCCGGCGCCACCTACCACCGCGTCGACGACGCCGGCCTGCACTACTCCGTCGACGGCGTCGAGACCGTGCTCCCCGTCGACCACGTCGTCCTCTGCGCCGGCCAGGAGTCGGTGCGCGACCTCTACGACGACCTCGTCGCCGCCGGCGTCACCGCCCACCTCGTCGGCGGCGCCGACGTCGCCGCCGAGCTCGACGCCAAGCGCGCCATCGAGCAGGGGACCCGGGTGGCGGCGGGGCTCTGAGGCTGCTGCGGGTTTCACCAGCCGGCTGGTGAAACCCGCACTGGTCGGCCCGTGCGTGGGCCGACCAGTGCGGGTCCGGGCCGACAGGTGGGACGCAGGTGGCTGGTGGGACTCCGGCTCCTTCCCTCGCGCGGTCTCGCGCGGCGGTGGCCGGCGTGCGAGAAGTGGCGGCGAACGACAGGTCCACCGGCCTCGGGCTCGTCGCATGCCGCCACTCCAGCCCTCGGCACCGGTACGGCGCGGCGGGTTTCACCGGTCGGCTGGTGAAACCCGCGCCTGTCGGCCCAGACCCGCACGGGCCGACGGACCCGAGGGCTGCCGAGCAACACCGACGCGGGCCCGCGCGATCACCCGCCGCGGCGCTGAGGCCGGCGTCCGGGAAGTGGCGGCGAACGACAGGTGCACCGGCCTCGGGCTCGTCGTATGCCGCCACTTCAGCGCGGTCCCGGCGCGCCCCCGGTACGGCGCGGCGGGTTTCACCGGTCGGCTGGTGAAACCCGCACCTGTCGGCCCAGACCCGCACGGGCCAACGGGGTCGCGGGGTCAGCCGAGCAGGGCCGCGCGGGCGTGGGCGGACCAGAGGCCCACGTGCGGGTCGGTGGCGGCGGGCCGGTGGTCGAAGGCGTAGGTGAGCGCGACGCCGCGCATGCTGGTGTTGAGCAGCTCCCGCGTCGCGGCGTACGACGGGAGCGCCACGAGGTCGGCTCCGAGCATGCGATCGGTCGCGGCGCGCACCTGCTCGCCGACCGCGCGCTCGGCGGGGCGCAGCGCCTGCGCGAGGGCGGGGGTGTGACGTGCGGCGAGCCAGAGCTCGGTCGCGGCCCAGAAGTAGTCCTCGCGGTAGGTCGACCACAGCACCACGACGGCGGCGTCGATGCGCTCCCCGGGGTCGGCCGGCCACGTGGTCCGGGCGCCGAGGGCGGCGATGCGGGCCGTGGCGAGGTGGGCGACGGCGGCGACGAGCAGGTCGTCGCGGGACGGGTACTGGTGCAGCAGCCGCCCCCGCGACACCCCGGCCAGCTGCTGGATGCGCAGCGTCGAGGCTCCGGCGTAGCCGTGCTCGACCAGCGCCCGCACGGCCGCGTCGAGGACCTGCTGGCGGGTGACCAGGCTCGGACGGCGGGTGGCGCGCCCGACCGCCGATCCGCCAGCGCCGCCAGCGCCAGCAGCGCCGCCAGCGCCAGCAGCGCCACCCGCTCCAGCCGCGCCAGCAGCGCCACCCGCTCCAGCCGAGCCACGGAGACCGACCGCGTCCCCCGCGGAGCTCCCGCTGCCCCCGCGGGGACCCGCGCCGCCGCCGCTGCTGCCGGCCCCGCGGGGGGCCCCGGCGCTCCCGGACGAGCCCTCGCCGGTCCCGGTGCTCCTCGCGCTTGCGTCGCCGCTCCGGCGGCGACCCTCGCCGTCGTTCGGGCGGGGCCCCTCGATGCCGTCGCCGGCCACGCTCAGTCCAGCGGGTCGAGGAACAGGTCGGCCTCGAGGGGGCCGTCGCCGGGGCCGGCGCGGTAGCCCGAGAGGTCGGTGACGCCCTCCTCGGCGAGCACCTCGTCGTCGATGTAGAAGTGACCGGTGCAGGCGCGCGGGTCGCGGGCGAGGATCGCGTGGGCGGCGTCGGCGACGATCTCGGGGGTGCGCGAGCGGGCGACGGCCTCGTCGCCGCCGAGCAGGTTGCGCACGGCGGCGGTGGCGATCATGGTGCGCGGCCACAGCGAGTTGGCGGCGATGCCGCGGTCCTTGAGCTCCTCGGCGAGGCCGAGGGTCACCAGGCTCATCGAGTACTTCGCCATCGTGTAGGCGAGGTACTTCCCCGCCCACCGCGGGTCGAGGTCGAGCGGCGGCGAGAGCGTCAACACGTGGGCGTGGTCGGAGCGCTCGAGCCACGGCAGCGCGGTCTTCGACAGCAGGAACGTGCCGCGGGCGTTGATGGCCATCATCAGGTCGTACTTCTTCATCGCGATGTCGCTGGTCGACGACAGGTCGAGCGCGGAGGCGTTGTTGACCACGACGTCGATGCCGCCGAAGCGCTCGACGGCCTGGTCGACGGCCGACCGCACGTCCTCCTCCTTGCGTACGTCGCCGACCACCGCGAGGGCCTGCCCGCCGGCGGCCTCGATCTCGGCCGCTGCGGTGTGCACCGTGCCCTCCAGGCGCGGGTCGGGCTCGGCGGTCTTGGCCAGCATCACCACGTTGGCGCCGTCGCGGGCCGCGCGCAGCGCGATGGCCAGGCCGATGCCGCGGCTGCCGCCCGACATCAGCAGGGTGCGGCCGGCGAGCGGGGCGGCTCCTGCGGCGGCGGGGGACGCGGGGGTGGGGTCTGCGGGCACGGGGAGTCTCCTCGGGTCGGTGTCGGGCCACGGTAGGAGGCGAGGGCCATGACGGTCAACGCTGACTGTTATCGAGGGCGGCGTCCGCAGCACGCGAGGAGGGGTCCACCGGACGCGCGCCCCGCCCCGCCCTCACCGCTCCCACCGCCCGCCCCGCCCTCACCGCTCCCTCCGCCCGCTCCGCCCGCTCCGCCCGCTCCGCCCGCTCCGCCCGCTCCGCCCGCTCCGCCCGCTCCGCCCGCTCCGCCCGCTCCGCCCGCTCCCCCCGCTCCGGGCGCACCGGCCGCACCGGCGCCGCCGGCGGCAGACCGCCGGGCCCGGACGCTAGCGTCGGGGCATGATCCGCGACCTCACCGACGCCGAGGCGCGCGCAGCGCTGGTCAACAAGTGGGCCGTGCCCGACGACGTGCTGCCGGCCTGGGTGGCCGAGATGGACTACGCGGTGGCGCCGGCCATCACCCGCGCGCTGCACGAGGCGGTGGAGCGCGGCGTGACCGGCTACCCCGCGCTCGAGCACGACGGCGGCGCGCTCGGTGCGGCGTACGCCGGGTTCGCGCGGCGCCGCCACGGGTGGGAGGTCGACCCCGGGCTGGTGCTGCCGACCGTCGACGTCAGTGCCGGGGTGCGGCTGGTGCTCGACGCGCTGAGCGACCCCGGCCCCGTGGTGCTGCCGCTGCCGGCCTACGCACCCCAGCTGGACCTGCCCGGGGTGACCGGACGCGAGCGGTGGGACCTGCCGGTGACCCCCGACGGCGACGCCTACGCGCTCGACCTCGACCACCTCGAGCGGCTGCTGGAGCGCGGGGCGCGCACCCTGCTGCTGACCCAGCCGCACAACCCCTGCGGCCACGTGCCCACCCGTGCGGAGCTGGAGGCCGTGCGCGACCTGGTGGTGCGCCACGGGGCGCGGGTGGTCAGCGACGAGATCCACGCGCCGCTGGTGCTGCCCGGCGCCGAGCACGTGCCGTACCTCTCGCTGGAGGGCACCGCCGACCACGCCGTGGCCCTGGTGGCGGCGAGCAAGGCCTTCAACACCGCGGGACTGAAGTGCGCGCAGGTGGTGAGCGGCGACGCCGCCACCCACGCCCGGCTCACGGCGGTGCCGATGGTGCGCAACGACTCCTGGTCCTCCCTCGGCGTCGTGGCCTCCGTGGCGGCCTACACCGAGGGCGACGCGTGGCTCGACGCGCTGCTGGTGCGCCTCGACGAGCAGCGCACCCTGCTGGCCGACCTGCTGGCCGAGCACCTTCCGGCGGCGCGGATGCGGCCGCTGGAGGCGACCTACCTCGCCTGGCTCGACCTGCGGTCCTGCGGCCACGACGACCCGGCCGCGGTGGCCCTGGAGCGCGGGCGGGTGCGGCTGGCGCCCGGCCACGACTACCACCCCGGGCTGGCCGGTCACGCCCGGCTCAACGTCGCGACCAGCGCCACCCGGCTGTCGGAGATCGTTCGTCGCCTGGCCGTGGCGCTGTCACCTCGTTGATCCGCGGGGGCGTCTGACTGGGGCCATGACCCTCCCGGCGACGCCCGCGACCGACCGGCCGGCGGGCCGGCCCTCCCCCGCCACCGGCACCGGCACCGGCACCGGCACCGTCGAGCTGCCGCCCGAGTCGCGCCAGCGCCTCGTGGTGATCGGCTGCGGCTACCTCGGCGCCACCCACGCCGCCTGCATGGCCGAGCTGGGCCACGAGGTGCTCGGCGTCGAGGTCGACCCCGCGCGGCTGGCCTCACTGCAGGCCGGGCGGGTGCCCTTCCACGAGCCGGGCCTGGCCGAGCTGCTGGCGCGCCACGTGGCCTCGGGGCGGCTGCGGTTCACCGACTCCTACGCCGAGGCGGGGGCCTTCGGCGACGTCCACTTCGTCTGCGTCGGCACCCCGCAGCGCGGCGACAGCCTCGGCGCCGACACCTCCCACGTAGAGGCCGCGGTGGCGTCGCTGGCCCCCCACCTCGACCGGCCCGCCCTGGTCGTCGGCAAGTCCACGGTGCCGGTCGGCACGGCCGCCTCGCTGGCGGCCACCCTGGCCGCGCTCTGCCCGGCCCCCGACGACGTGGACCTGGCCTGGAGCCCGGAGTTCCTGCGCGAGGGCTTCGCGATCGCCGACACCCTGCGCCCCGACCGGGTCGTGGTCGGCGTCGCCTCCGAGCGGGCCGAGAAGCTGCTGCGCGAGCTCTACGCCCCGCAGGTCGACGCCGGCTGCCCGCTCGTGGTCACCGACCCCGCGACCGCCGAGCTGGTCAAGGTCGCCGCCAACGCGTTCCTGGCCACCAAGATCTCCTTCGTCAACGCCGTCAGCGAGGTCTGCGAGGCCGCCGGCGCCGACGTCGTCGACCTCGCCGAGGCCCTCGGCCACGACGCCCGCATCGGCCACCGCTTCCTGCGCGCCGGGATCGGCTTCGGGGGCGGCTGCCTGCCGAAGGACATCCGCGCCTTCGTCCACCGCGCCGGCGAGCTCGGGGTCGAGGACACCATGTCCTTCCTGCGCCAGGTCGACGCCATCAACCAGCGCCAGCGCCAGCGCGTGGTGCAGCTGTCCACCGCCCTGCTCGGCGGCAGCGTCACCCGCACCCGGATCGCGGTGTGGGGCGCGGCCTTCAAGCCCGACAGCGACGACGTGCGCGACTCACCGGCCCTCTCGATCGCCGGCAGGCTGCACCTGCGCGGCGCGACCGTCACCGTGCACGACCCCGCCGCGGGCGGCACGGCGCGCGCGGCGTACCCGACGCTGACCTACGCCGACTCCCCGCTCGAGGCCTGCCGCGACGCCGACCTGCTGCTGCACCTCACCGAGTGGAGCGACTACCGCGAGGTCGACGTGGCCGAGGTGGGCCGGGTCGTGCGGCGCAAGCAGCTGCTCGACGGGCGCAACGCCCTCGACGCCGCGCTGTGGCGCGAGCACGGGTTCACCGTGCGGGGGATGGGCCGCCGGCCCTGAGCGGCGGCAGCCGGACCCCTCGGCTCAGACGTTGAAGCGGCCGCGGCGCCGCACGAGCGGGCGGGGGGCCTGGGGGAGCCAGGTGCGGGTCACGTGGTCGATCACGTGCACGCCGGGGGGCGCCTCGATGCGGTGCAGGCCGAGCAGCTCCTCGCCGCGGCCCTCGCTCAGGGCGGTGAAGACCTCCCACTCGCGCCGCTTGCGGGGGGCGCGGGAGGAGTCGAAGTCGGTGGTCGAAGTCCAGTGGGTGAACTCGTCGCGGTCGAGCCACTTCAGCTCCACGACCATCCCCTCGGGGGCGATGATGCGGTCGGAGTCGTCGGGGAACTCGCGCACCTCCCACTCGAAGGCCTTTACGAACGTGAACTCCGGGCCCATCGGGTAGACCCACGGCTCCAGGAAGCGGTAGCCCAGGTCGAGCCAGGCCACCGAGTCGCTCTCGACGGTGAGCGGGTGGCGCGGCAGGGCGACCACGGCCCCCGACTCCTCCAGCTGCCACGACAGGTCGGCGAGCAGGGCGACGCCCTCGCGGGTGAGCACCATGTCGCCGTCCCACTTCATCGAGTAGGACGTGCGGACCTGGGAGAGCGACCAGTTGTAGAAGTGGGTCAGCGAGTGCACCGAGTCGGGCGGGGTGGCGAGGTGCTCGGTGCCGGCCCGGGCGACCTGGAAGGGGTAGTCGAGCACGGTGAGCCGCTCACCGGCGCCGAGCTCGTCGGCGATGCGGCGGGCCTCCTCGGCGGTGCCGTCGTCGGAGAGGTTGTCGACGACGATGACGTGCTGCACCGCCTCGAGCATCCCGGGCAGCACCCACGGCAAGTTGTGGGCCTCGTTGCGCATCCGGAAGACGCAGGTCAGCCCGGGGGTGAGCCGGCCCTGGCGCCACGGCCAGCGCACGTCGTAGGTCGGGTCGCCCTCCAGGCAGGGGATGTCGGCGCCGCGCACCGGGCTCATCGCGACCTGCCCGCGGCCTTGCGCAGGCCCCGGCGCACCGAGGGCGGCACCAGGGCGCGGACCGTGTGGGGCACCTTCTCGGCGCGCCCGCCGCCGGCGGCGCTCGAGGTCTGCGGGGGCGCGACCTTGGCCAGGGCCTCGCGGCGCGCGGCGAGCGCGGCCGACTCGGCGATGGCGGCCGACTCGTCGTAGAGGTCGGCGTAGGCGGCGCGCAGCTCGTCGAGCCGCTCGTGGGTCGCGGCGACGTCGCCGTCGTCGTCGGCGAGCCGGTCAAGGGCCAGCCACGACTCCTGGGCGATCTCGCGCAAGCGCCGCGGCACCTCGACGTCGTCCCAGGTCAGCTGCACGCGGCGCAGGTTGGGGTCGATGAACTGGTGCACCGCCCGGATGTCGTTGGCCGAGGCCGACTTCACCGCGTCGAGGTCGAAGCGCTGCCCGACGCCGAAGACCGGCACCGTCCAGTCCTGGAGCAGGTCGCCGTAGCGCACGAAGGCGCGCACCGAGCCGCGGGTGGAGCGCTCGGTGTGGAGCATCATGTTGACCCAGGCGGCGGTGCGGCTGATCTCGCCGAACTTCGAGGAGTAGTACTTCTGCTTGCTCCCCACGACCTCGGTCGGCGGGCGGAGCATGGTGACGTACGCCGGCGTCGCGTCGCAGCGCAGCGCGGCCGCGCGCCACAGGCCGAGGAACCACGCCATGCGCGGGTCCTTCACGACCAGCTCGGGACCGCCCTCGACGAACTGCTCCTCCAGCCAGGTGTGCAGCCGGGTGCGCAGCGGGCCGAAGGTGGCCAGCTTGCCCGACTCGAACCACGCCGAGGGCCGGCCGTCGGAGACCTGCACGTTGCAGCGCTTGAGCAGCTCGTCGTGGAAGTCGACGACCCACTGCGGCTCGCCGAAGCCCTTGGGGTTGGTCTCGTCGGCCACGACCTCGGGCTGGGGCACGTGCATGCCGAGCGCCTGAAGGGTGCCGGCCATGGTGCTCGTGCCGCTGCGGCCCGAGCCGACCACGAAGACGATCCGGCGGGGCACGGGCGGCGCGTCGGCCAGCGGGTCGGCCGTCGCCCCGTCCGGCGTGGCGGCCGTCGCGGCGGCGCCGGCGGGCGCCGCGGGGTCGGAGACGGGCTCGGGGGTGGGGGTGGACCCCGGGGTCTCGGACGACATGCGCGACAGCCTAACGACGCGTGGCCCCCGGCGGGGTCGTCGCGGGTCGTCGACGCGGGTCGTCGTCGCGGGTGCGCGGCGCGGGGGCCCGCCCGGACGCGGCGGCCGCTCAGCCCAGGGAGCGGGTCTGGGCACCGACGACGGCGGCCAGCCAGTGGTAGGCCGGGCGCGGCGTGCGCGCGCCGTCGACCGGGTCGACCGCCAGCAGGCCGACCGGGGCGAGCGGGCCGGCGGGCCCGGCGCCGGTCGCGGGCCCCGACCCCTGGTCGAGCAGCGGTCCGACGTGGAGGGCGCGGACGTCGACGCCGCGCTGCACCGCGGTGGCCACGGCCCGCAGGTGGCCCTCGAGGCGGCTCGTGCGGGGGTCGACGGGGGCGATGGGGCCGCCGGGGACGCCGGGGACGACCGGGGCCTCGGGGGTGCCCGCGTCGGCGGGGGTCGCGGGCTCGACGTACGGGGCGGGCGCGAGCGCGACCTGGAGCGGGGGGAGGGCGGCGCGGTAGCGGGCGCGGAACATGATCAGCCACTCGCGCAGGGCGTCGGGCACGACGGGGGTGCCGGCGTCGGTCTCGGGATAGCCGAGCAGCTCGCAGCGCTCGAAGGGCACCTCCGACTCCTCCCCCGCGATGCCGATCTTGAGCGGGCTGTCGTAGGTGACGCCGTAGAAGTCGAGGGGCTGGCGGATGGTGGCCAGGTCGCCGTCGCGCACGACCTCCTCGAGGAGGGGCTGCAGGTCGACGGGGTAGCGGCCCAGCAGCATCGGCTCGAGGAAGAGCGCGTTCCACAGGGCGTCGTGGAGCTTGGTGGCGGCGACGTCGGCGACGTCCTCGCTGGCGGGCCACATGGGTGCGTGGTGGTTGGCGCAGCCGATGCTCGGGCCGGTGGCCGCGCCGTCGGCCAGGGGGTCGGCCAGGGGGTCGGCCAGGGGGTCGGCCAGGGGGTCGGGGGCGGTGGCGGGGTCGGCGAGGGGGCCGCGGCTGCACGGCGGCGCGACCGGGGACCGCCCGCGGGCGGTGGCGCGCAGGGCGAGGACGGCCCGCCCGTGGGCGAGCAGCAGGTGGTGGGCCACGGGGAGGGCGTCGAAGGCGAGGCTGAGACCGGGCGCCGCGCGACCGGTCATGTGGCCCTCGACGAGCAGCCGCGCGGGCTGGTCCACCGGCACCCAGTGCTCGACGCGGTCGCCCCAGCGCTCACCGGCCAGGGCGGCGAGGTCGGCGAGGCGGTCGACGGTGCCGCGGTTGAGCCAGCCGCCGTCGGCCTGCAGCGGCTCGGGCAGCACGCCGTCGTGGAGGGTCACCGACGGTCGGATCCCGGCGGCGGCCAGGGCGTCGAGGAGGAGGTCGACGTGGCGGGCCTCGGCCTCCTCAAGGGGCCCCGCGCCGCTTGGCTGGAGCCGCGGCCACGAGAGCGCGACGCGGGCCGAGGTCACGCCGAGCCCGGCGAGCCGGCGTACGTCGGAGGCCGCGGTGGCGCAGTCGCGCGCCCCCGGGGCGCGGGTCAGCCCGAGCCCGTCGGCGTCCACGCCGACGGCGAAACCCGGGGGCAGCACGGGCAGGGACCCGTCGCCGGGCCGGTGGGGGGACGGCACGGGCACAATGATGCCCGTGAGCGTCGAGATCCGTCGGGGAACTGTCCGCTTCGTCAGCCGGGCCGCGGGGCGGGAGACGAAGCACGCCTTCGCCTTCGGCGAGCACTACGACCCCGAGCGGCTCTCGTTCGGCCCGATCGTGTGCCACGACGACCACCACCTGCGCGGCGGCACCGGCTTCGAGGCCCACCGCCACACCGACCTGGAGATCGTCACCTACGTCGTCAGCGGCGCGCTGGAGCACACCCACGCCGACCCCGACGGCGCAGGCGCGGCGGCGGAGCCGGTGCGCGTCGAGGCCGGGTCGCTGGCGCTGCTGAGCGCCGGCGCCGGCGTGAGCCACAGCGAGGTCGCCGTCAGCGGCGCGGGCCCGGTGCGCTTCGTGCAGGTGTGGCTGCGCCCCGACGAGCCCGGCGCGACCCCGTCGTACGCCGTGCACCCCGACGCCACCTCGCTCGAGGTGCCGGGTGTGGCCGGGGCACGGCTCGACGTCGTGCGGCTCGGCACGGGCGGGACCACGACCCTGCCCGAGGCCGCGCGGGTGCACGCCTTCGTGTCCCGGGGCGCGCTGGTGCGCTCCTCGCTGGCTGAGCCGGTGCAGGCCGGCGACGCCTTCCTCTTCGTCGACGAGCCGGCCCACGAGGTCACCGCCGCGGTGCCCACCGAGCTGCTGGTCTGGTCCTTCCGGTCCTGACCGGACCCGGTATCGCGGGTCGACTCCCGAAGAGCGCTCGATCGGACGCCAGGGCCACGGGTCGAGACGTCGCCGGGTTGATCGAACGTTCGTTCAACCCCAGGCGCCTCCCCGCGGCTCGGCGTGCCCCCTGGACCTGATGACTGGAGGGGGCCGGCAGCGTCCCCGGCGCCTGAGGACCGCGGGTCGATCGGCGACCTGCCCGATCTCCTGCGCAGCGTCCTGCCCCGAGACCAGGGGCCGCCACCCGCCGCCGACCCCCACCGACGGCCCGCGGCCCCTTGGCGCGAACGCATCCTGGGGTTGATCGAACGTTCGTTCAACCGCAGGCACGTCGCCGTCCGAGGGGCTTCTGAGCCCGCGCCGCGCCCGCCACCGGCGCCGGCGACTGCCGAGCGCGGACCGCCCGGGCAGAAGGGGCGACCAGGGTGACGGGGCCAGGGGGCGACCGGGCAGGCAGGTGAGGGCGGGCGGGGCGAGGCGGAGCGGGGCAAGGCGGGGTGAGGCGAGGTGAGGCGGGCCAGGCCGTCGTCTCAGCCGATGACGCGGAGCGCCCCGGGCCGTATCTCGACCACGGCAGGCACAGCAGGCGGACCGCCGAGCCCAGGAAGCTCCCCCAGGGCCTCGCCGTCGGCGCCGACCGGCACGCGGGAGTCCGCGGCGACCTCGACGCGTCGCCCGGTGAGCACCGTGACCTCGGGCAGCTCGACGTGGGAACCGCCGTAGATCCGCGGGAACCGCCGGATCAGCTCCAGGCGCGAGGCCGCCTCGACGACGACGACGTCGAGCAGCCCGTCGTCGACGCGGGCGGACGGCGCGATGCGCATGCCCTGGCCGTAGTAGCCGGAGTTGGCGACGACGACGGTGGCCGCGGCGTACTCCGCGACCGCGCCGTCGACGACGACGCGGAAGCGGCCGGGCTGGTAGGTCGCCAGGGCGCGGACGGCACCGAGGGGGTACTGCAGCGGCTTCGGCGTCCAGCGCATCCGGTCCACCAGCGCGGCAGCGCGGGCGTCGACACCGCTGTAGACCGAGCCGGCGACGAGGCGCTCGGGTGCGCCGGGGGCCTGCCACGAGAGCAGGTCGACGCGGCGCTCCGCCCCGTGGAGCAGCAGCTCGGCGACCTCCCCGGGCTCGGTGGGCAGACCGAGCATGCGGGCGAAGTCGTTGCCCCGACCCGCGGGCAGCAAGCCGAGGACGCCGCCCCCCGCGCAGACCTCACCGACCAGGTGGGACAGCGTGCCGTCGCCACCGACGGAGACGACGACGTCAGCGCGCTCGACGGCCCGGGCGACGAGCGCCGCCACCGCCCGCGGGCCCGAGGAGGAGACGACGTCGACCCGGGCGCCGGCCTCGCGCAGCTGCCGCGCGACCGGCAGGACCGCCTCGGGTGCAGCGCCGTCGCCCGAGGCGGGATTGACGAGGAACGTGAAGGATCGGGTCACGGGGGAAGCACTCCGGGGTCGAGGATGCCGGTCGGGTCGGGGTGTGGGCACAGGCCGCGCGGAGCACCGGGACTCCGCCGGGCCGACCTCCTGCGTCGACCTCCTGCGCCGGCCACGCCGCGTGGCCGGTGCCCACCGGGTGGTGGTGGGTGATCGTGCCACCCGCGGCCATGATGGCCCCGCACGCAGCGCTCCGGACGGCGCCCCACCGTGGCGCCGCCTCTTCCGCTGTCTCTGCCGCCGCCTCTGCCGCCGCCTCTGCCGCCGCCTCTGCCGCCGTCTCTGCCGCCGTCTCTGCCGCCGTCTCCGGGCCGGGTCGGCGCCCCCTCCCGGCCCGGTCACCGGGTCCCGTCGCCCGACGACCGACCCCACGGCGATGAGTCCGACCGTCGACGCCGGTCGGTGGGAGGGAGCAGACTGCCGGACGACAGGAGCGCACGATGACGGTGGCAACGGCGACGAGGGACCAGGCCATGACCGAGACAGCAACACCGGCGGAGACACCCGCGGCGACGTCCACAGCGGCGGCGACAGCGGCGGCGACAGCGGCGGCGACAGCGGCAGGGACTCCCCCGGCACCGGCCGCGGCGACGACGGGCGGCGCCGAGCTCGCCGACTTCCCCGCCCTCACCGAGCGCTACCAGCGCGAGCTGCTGGCACACTGCTACCGGATGAGCGGCTCCGTGCACGAGGCCGAGGACCTCGTGCAGGAGACCTTCCTGCGCGCCTGGCGCGCCTCGGCCGACTTCCAGGGCCGCTCGTCGGTGCGCACGTGGCTCTACCGGATCGCCACCAACGTCTGCCTGACCAACCTCGAGGGCCGACCCCGCCGTCCCCTGCCCGCCGGCCTCGGCACCTCCGACCAGCTGGCCGGCGACGCCCTGGAGGAGAACCACGAGATCGCCTGGCTCGAGCCCGTGCCCGACGCCGCCGTGGTCGTCGCCGAGCGCGACTCCATCCGGCTGGCCTTCGTGGCCGCGCTCCAGCACCTCCCGGCCCGGCAGCGGGCCGTGCTCATCCTGCGCGACGTGCTGCGCTGGTCGGCCGCGGAGGTCGCGGCCGCCCTCGACACCACGCCCGCGGCGGTCAACTCCGCCCTCCAGCGCGCCCACGCCCAGATGGCCCAGCGCGGCCTCACCGAGGACACCGTCGAGCAGGACCTCACCGGCGACCAGGAGCGGTTGCTCGAGGCCTACGTCGACGCCTTCTGGCGCAAGGACGTCGACCGCATCGTCGGCATGCTGCGCGCCGACGCGATCTGGGAGATGCCGCCCTTCACGGGGTGGTACGTCGGCGCCGACAACATCGGCGCCCTCATCGGCGGCCAGTGCCCCGGCGGCCACCACGACATGCCGATGCTGGCCACCGCCGCCAACGGCCAGCCCGCCTTCGGTCTCTACATGCGCACCCCCGCGGGCGACTTCGAGCCCTTCCACCTCCAGGTGGTCGAGCTCGACGCCGACCGCGTGCGCCACGTGCGGGCCTTCTTCGGTGTCGACTTCACCGCCTTCGGGCTGCCCGCGCGGCTGCCCGCGACCTACGAGCCCGGCGACCCCGCTCCAGCGGTCGACCCGGCCGTCGCCGCGCCGGCGAGCCACCGGTGACCTCGCAGCTCGACCGGGCGGTCGAGCTGCTGGAGCGCTCCCTGGCCCACACCCGGGTCGTCCTCCACGACCTGGAGGCGGCGCTGCCCTCGCGACCCGGGCTGCTGCGGGCGCCGACGCCGTGCACCGCGTGGGACCTCGAGGCGCTGCTCGCCCACCTCGCCGACTCCCTCGACGCCTTCACCGAGGCCGCCGGTGGTCGCGTGGAGATGGCCCGTCGGCCGGGTGCCGGCGGGTCGCAGGATCCCGGGGGGCCGGCGCAGACGTCCCCGCCGGGCGCACCGTGGTGCGATCCGACGGCCGACCCGGTCGGGCAGGTGCGTGACGTACGCCGACGGGCCGACCTCCTGCTGACCGCCTGGGTCGCCCGAGCGGACGCTGTGCGCTCGGGCGGCCGCGGTGGCGGGCGTCCCCCCTCCGGGCCGGCGGACGCCACGCACGGCGACCCGGCGCGCCCGGTGCGCCCGGTGCGCCCGGTGGAGTCAGTGGGCTCGACCGACACAGCGGGCTCGGTGGGCCCGGAGGGCACGGTCGTGGGCGGCGACCCGGAGGGCCCGGGCGACGGCGCCGAGGTGGTCGCGGTGGCCGACCGCTCCCTGGGCGTGGCGACCGTGGTGGCAGCGGCGGCGCTCGAGGTCGCCGTGCACGGCTGGGACGTCGCCCGAGCAGCGGGCCTCGACCGCACGCTGCCGGACGCCCTGGCCGCCGACCTGCTGCCGGTCGCGCGCGCGTGCGTCGGGCCGGCCGACCGCGGCCCGCGCTTCGCGCCCTCCCCCACCACCGGCAGCGCGCCCGTCGGCGGGCCCGTCAGCGGACCCGTCGGCGGACCCGGTGCGCGGCCCGTCGGCCGGCGTTCCGGCCCGGCCACCGCGACGCTCATGGCCCACCTGGGTCGTGACCTGACTGGACCGCTGCGGGAGGAGCCACGTCCCGGCGACACTAATCCCGGCGAACGCCCACCACCGGACCGTCGCGCTTCCTAACCTGTGCCCATGCAGGCCACCACGGCCGCCGCGACCGGCGGCCGGCACCTCGAGGACGCTCCGTCGACCGCACCCGCGCCGTCCGCACCCGCGCCGCCCGCGGTTGGGACCGCGTCGGTGGCCGGGACCACGCCCGTGGACGGCCCCGCGGCCGACACACCCGCCACCGCGGCCCGACCCGCGCTCGCCCGCCCGACGGGGACGGCGCGGACACCGCAGCACCGCCCGACCGCCCGCCACCCCGGGCCGGCCGACCTCGCCGCTGCGCTGAGCAGGGGCCTGCTCGGCGGCGGTCCCGTGGACCTGACCCCGCTCGAGGGTGCGCGCGACGGCCAGCTCGACGGCCAGCAGGGGCGGCGCCCGCTGGGCCGCCTCGGGTCCAGCGGATCCAGCGGGTCCGTGCAGGCCACCGAGCCCGCCTCCGACCGCGCCGCGACGACCGCGGGCCACGGCGCCCCCACCGCCGCCTGCACCTCGGCCACCTCCGCCGCCTCCGCCGCCTCCGCCGCCGCCGCCGCCTCCACCTCGGCCACCTCGGCCACCTCGGCCGCCTCCGCCGCCGCGGCGTCGACCGCTGCCCCCGTCTCCGACGACCCCGCCGACGCCGCCTCGCTGTCACTGACCCGGGCGGTCCACCTGCTGCGTGCGGGGCGGGTCGAGGAGACCCTCGCCGCCCTCGACGCGCTCACGGCCGACCCCGACCCACGGACCGACGGGGCCCGCGCCGGCCTGCCCGTGCACCTGGAGGTCGCTGCGCTGGCGACGGCCCTGGACGCCCACCTGTGCGCCGGCGACCTGGGCTCCGCGCTCGATGTCGGCCGGGCCCTCCGCGCCCTCGACACCAGCGCACCCCTGGGACCCGCCCCCACCAGCGCCGGCACCACCGACGTCGCGTCGACGTCCGGCGCCGCCCCGGGGGGTCTCATGGACCCCCACCCCGAGGCCGTGCGTCAGCACGCGCTCGCCGAGCTGTGCGCCGCCTCCGGCGACCACGCCGGGGCGGTGGAGCACGCGAGCGCCGCCGGCCGGCTCGCCCCCGACGCCGCACCCGCCGACCTGCCCTGGCGCGCCTCGCTGGCGATGGCCCTGGCCCGCGCCGGGCGCCGCGGCGAGGCCGAGGCGCTGGTGGGCGACCACCTCGCCGCGGCCGACCGGGCGGGGTCGACGTACGCCCGGGCCGGGGCGCTGCGCACGCGGGCGAGCCTGCTCGCCGGCCCCGAGCGCACGGCCCGCCTCGAGGAGGCGCGCGCGCTGCTGACCGGTCGACCCGACCTCGCACGGCTCGCCGCCCAGGTCGACGTCGACCTGGCCGGGGTGCTGGCCCTGACCCCGGGCGGTGCCCCGCGCGCGGTCGCGCTGCTGCGCACCGCCGAGGCCTTCGCGAGCACCCACGGTCTCTGGCCCCTGCACGGCCGGGTCCGCCGCCTGCTCGAGCACCTCGGGGAGTCGCCACGGCGCATCGCCGCCGAGGTGCTGGCCCCGCTGGGCGCCCGGGAGCGGCGGGTGGCGGGCCTGGCGATGGCCGGCTCCACCAACCGCCAGGTGGCCGAGGAGCTCGGGGTCACGGTCAAGGCGGTCGAGTGGCACCTCTCGCGGGTCTACCGCAAGCTCGGGGTCACCTCACGCACCGGCCTGCGGGCGCTGCTCGAGGGCTGACCGCGCGACCCGCGGCCCCACGGGTGGGCGCCGGTCAGGCGCCCGGCCCTCCCGGCGGCGCGCACCACTCGAGGCTGCGGCCGTGGCCGTGGGTCCAGGCCAGGGCCTGCCCGTCGAGGCCGAGCACGAAGGTCTGTCGCCCCGGTGGCAGCTCGGGACCGGTGGCGGTGACCTCCGGCAGCACGCCGCGGCCCTCGTTGCTGACCCAGCGGCAGGCCCCCGACCCGACGAGCTCGCGCATCATCGCCACGAAGCGGCGCCGGTCGTCCTCGGCGAGGTAGGCCACGACCGCGCTGTGCACCACGACCACCTGCGCCTCGCCGCCGACCTCCTCCACCAGGGCGGGGAGGTCGGTGAGCAGGTCACCCCGGCGTACGTCGGGCGGCTCGGCCCGGGCCACCTCGACGGCGCGGGCCAGCAGCTCGGCGGTCGTCGTGCTCGGGCCAGACCAGCGTGGTCAGCCACGCCACGGTGTCGGGGTCGGCCGCGTCGAGCGGGTTGAGGTCGAGGCCGCCCGCCACACCACCGGCGGCAGCGGGCCGGTCAGCAGCCCGCGCAGGCCCCCGTCGAGGCCCGCGTCGGGGCCAGCGTCGAGGCCCCCGCGCCCGGCTCCACCGGGCGCGCCCGGGTCGAGGGCGCAGGTGAGCAGGGGCGAGCCCGGGTCGCCCACGGTGACGCCGGGCTCGCCGGGCTCGCCGTGCGACCGGGCGCCTCCCGTCAGGTCCCAGCGGTAGCGCCACCGGTCGGGGTAGAGGCACAGCCCGGCGCTGGCGCCCACCTCGAGCAGGGCCAGCGGGCGGTCGTCGCCGCGGGTCGCCGCCACGAGGGCGGGGCGCAGCGCGGCCAGGCGGCGCACCTCGTTGGTCTGCGTGGTGCGCGACAGGATCGTGGCGCGCACGGCGCCCCCGTCGGCGAGCAGCGCGTCGCGCAGCGCGGAGTAGGGCCCCGGAGCCGGCACACCGTGCCAGCGGGCAGCGGCCAGCACCAGGTTGGGCTGGCGTCGGGCGTCGGGCAGCGCCCCGATCCAGGCCAGCACCTCGGGGTCGTCGGCCACGTGGCGCGCCCAGTCGGCGAAGCAGGCGGAGTCGCCGTCGGCGTAGGCCGCGAAGTCGACGTACCGCGCGGCGAGGTCACCCCACATCTCCATGCCCCGATCGTCCCCCACCGCCGCCCAGCACCACCTCCCGCCACCACCCGCCAGCTCCCACCACCACCGCCGGGCCCGGTCGGGGCCGGACGGACAGGGGCGGGGCCTCCCGGTGTTTCGCGCGCCGGGGCGCCGGACATGCTGAGGCCCAGCGCCCCACCCCGGGGCGCGGACGGGAGCGCAGCGGTGACGGTCTACCTGGTGGTCGGGCTCGTCGGCCTGCTCGTGCTCGCGGTCTCGCTGCTGCTCGGCGACGCCCTCGACGGGCTCCTCGACGGCGCGGTCGACGCTCTCGGCGACGCCTTCTCCACCGCGGTGCTCGGCGCCTTCCTCGCCGCCCTCGGCTTCGGCGGCGCGATCGCGGAGGCCCTCGACGCACCGCTGCTCGTCTCGCTGCCGGTCGGCGTGGCCTCGGGCGTGGTCTTCGGGTGGTTCGCCTCCTGGCTGACCCGGCTGGTGCGCGACGGCGGCAGCGACGCCACCCTCACCACCGACGACACCCGGGGCCGCGACGGGCGGGTGGTCACCGGCATCCCCGCCGACGGGTTCGGGGTCGTCGACGTCCTGGTCGGGGGGCACACGATGCGCCTCAACGCCCGCGCCGAGGAGCCGCTCGGCCCCGGCACCCCGGTGCACGTCACCAGCGTCCTCTCCCCCACCGCGGTCACCGTCGCCCCGCTGTGGCCCGAGGTCCGCTGACCCGTCCGCGGCACCCCTCCCCCCGGCTCCACCACCCCACGCCGCACCACCCCCACGCCGCACCACCCCCACGCCGCACCACCCCCACGCCGCACCACCCCCACGCCGCACCGTCCGAAAGGCCCCCCATGGACCTGCTCATCCCCCTCGGTGGACTCCTCGTCCTCCTCGTGCTCCTCGTCCTGCTGGTCACCAGCCGCTACAAGGTCGCCGGACCCAACGAGGCCTTCATCGTCACCGGGCGCAAGGGCAAGGCGGTGCTCAACCCCGAGACCGGCGCCCTCACCACCGACCTGTCGGGGCAGAAGGTCATCCTCGGCGGCGGCACCTTCGTGATCCCCTTCGTGCAGAAGCTCGCCACCCTCGACCTGTCCTCGCGCCGCATCTCGGTGCAGATCCGGGGCGCGGTCTCGGGCCAGGGCATCAAGCTCAACGTCGAGGGCGTCGCCATCGTCAAGGTGGGCGGCAACGCCGACCAGATCCGCCTGGCCGCCCAGCGCTTCCTCTCGCAGCAGGCCGACGTCGAGCCCTTCACCCAGGAGGTGCTCGCGGGCGCGCTCCGCTCGATCGTGGGCGGGCTGACCGTGGAGCAGATCATCCGCGACCGCGCCGCCTTCGCCCAGCGCGTGGCCGACGAGTCGGAGAACTCCCTGACCGGCCAGGGCCTGATCCTCGACACCTTCCAGATCCAGGACGTCACCGACGACGGCTCCTACCTCGCCGACCTCGGCCGCCCCGAGGCCGCCCGCATCGGCCAGGCCGCCTCCATCGCCGAGGCCAACGCCCGCCAGGCCGCCGAGCAGGCGCGGATCAAGGCCGAGGAGGAGATCGCCATCGCCCAGCGCGCGCTGGCCCTCAAGCAGGCCGAGATCAAGGCCGAGACCGACGCGGCCTCCGCCAACGCCGCCTCGGCCGGACCCCTGGCCCAGGCCGACCGCGACCAGGCGATCCTGCTGGAGCAGGAGAAGGTGGCCGTGCGGCAGGCGGCGCTCACCGAGCGCAACCTCGAGACCGAGGTGCGCAAGCCCGCCGACGCCGCGCGCTACCGCGTCGAGCAGGAGGCCGAGGCCGCCCGGTCGGCCGAGATCGCCGCCGCCGAGGCGCGCAAGGCCGCCACGATCGCGGCCGCCGAGGCTGCCGCCGAGCAGGCCCGGCTCAACGGTGAGGCCGAGAAGTCACGGCGTACGGCGCTCGCCGAGGCCGAGGCGATCGAGGGCGCACGACGCGGTGAGGCCGAGCGGTCGCGGCGCGTCGCGGAGGCCGAGGCCACCCGCGCCGAGGGCGAGGCCACCGCGGCCGCCACCCTCGCGGTCGGCCAGGCCGAGGCAGAGGCGATGGACAAGCGCGCCGAGGCCTTCGCCCACTACAACGACGCGGCGGTGCTCCAGATGCTCATCGAGGTGCTGCCGCAGATCGCCCGGGAGGTCGCGGCCCCGATCAGCGCCATCGACCAGCTGACCGTCATCTCCTCCGACGGCGCCGGCGCCCTGCCGCGCCAGGTCACCGACAACGTCACCCAGACGCTGTCGATGCTCAAGACCTCCACCGGCCTCGACCTCGAGGCCCTCATCAAGAGCTCCGTGGGCAAGGCGGCCGTCGGCACCGGCCTCGAGGCCCCGGCCGCCGGCGGCACCGGGCGCACCGGGGCGTGAGCGGGGGCGCGACCAAGGCCGCTCGCGCGGTCGGGACGGCGGTCCTGGCCATCGCCTCGGTGCTGGCGGGCCTCCTGCTGCTGGCCTTCGGGGCGCGGGCGGTCGCCGTGCCGTGGCTGCGGTGGATCGACCTGTGGGTCGCCGACGGCGACGAGCGGCGCGTGGTGCTGGCCGTCGTGGCGTGGTCGTGGGCGCTCGGGCTGCTCGTGGTCGGCGTGCGCGCGGCCCGGCGGCGGTGGGGGCGGGCGGCGTCGGCGGGCTGGTTGCTCGTGGCGGCGGCCGCGCTGCCGGTCTTCGCCTTCGTGCCCGGCCGCAGCAGCGGTGACAACGGGGCGAGCACCGTCACGCGCGAGGCCCTCGGCCCCCTGGCACAGGTCGGCGGCCCGCTGGCCGTCGCCGCCTTCGTGACCTTCCTGTCCGTGGTCGGCCTCGCCGTGGCCGTCGTGCGCCCCCGCCCGGGCGACTCGCCCCGCACCCGGTGGCTGCGCCGCCCGCTCGGCACGGTGGTGGCCTGGTCCCTGGTGGCGGCCGTGCTCGCCGGCGTCATGGCGGCCTACGTCGACCCCACCCCCACCCGCGGCTCCTGGCTGGACCGGACCGCGCGCGCCGTGGCCGGCGGCGACGAGGGGGTGACGGGGGGCTTCGAGATCGGCCTCGACACGCGGCGCGCCGAGGTCGTGCCCTGCGAGGAGGCGGCCGGGCTGCTGAGCGTCGAGGGGGAGGCGCCGGCCCTCGAGGGGTGCCGCTCCGCCCTGGTCGTCGACGCCGTCGGCCGCACGGGCGAGGGTGCGGCGCGCCGCGACACCGGGGCGCTGGGCGCCGTGGTGGTGCAGACCCGGACCCTCGACCAGCTCGACGCCCTCGACCGGGCCCTCGACGACGCCGAGCTCGTCGGCGACCTGACCCCCGACTCGGCCGAGCCCGTGCTGGTCAGCCCGGCCGCGCGGTCCTACGCACTCGTCATCGCCGCCGAGGACCCCGGCGACGCCCCGCTCGGCGAGGGCGCGGCCCATCGACCCCTCACCCGCGCCCTGGCCTACACCGTCATCGGCACCGCCGTCGGGCTCTACCTCGGCCCGCCCGAGGTCGGCGGCGGCCCGGGCGACGGGCCCTGACGCCCCGCCCGCGGACCTGCCGCCCCGTCGTGACGGGGCGCCGGAGGGGCGGCGGAGCGGCGGACAGGGCGTGACGGCGCGCGGCCGCGGCCGGGAGCGCGCCGCGGGTCAGCCGGCGGGGAGGGCGACGTAGGTGGTCTCGAGGTACTCCTCGATGCCCTCGAAGCCGCCCTCGCGGCCGAAGCCGCTGGCCTTGACGCCGCCGAAGGGGGCGGCGGGGTTGGAGATCAGGCCGGTGTTGACCCCGACCATGCCGAAGTCGAGCCGCTCGGCCAGGCGGATCGTGCGGGACAGGTCGCGGGTGTAGACGTAGGAGGCCAGGCCGTACTCGGTGTCGTTGGCGCGCTCGACGGCCTCGTCCTCGGTCTCGAACGTCGTCACCGGGGCGACCGGGCCGAAGATCTCCTGGCGGTTGAGGTCGGAGCCGACGGGCACGTCGAGCAGCACGGTCGGGGGGTAGAACCAGCCGTCGCCGCCCAGCGGGGTGCCACCGCACACGACCTTCGCGCCGCCCTCGACGGCGTCGGCGACCAGGGCCGTCACCGACTCCACGGCCTTGGCGTCGATGAGGGGGCCGACGTCGACGCCCTCGTCCTGGCCGCGGCCCACGGTGAGGGCGCCCATGCGCTTGCCGAGCTTGTCGGCGAACTCCTCGGCCACCGAGGAGTGCACCAGGAAGCGGTTGGCCGCCGTGCAGGCCTCGCCCATGTTGCGCATCTTGGCCACCATCGCGCCGTCGACCGCGGCGTCGACGTCGGCGTCGGCGAAGACCAGGAACGGCGCGTTGCCGCCCAGCTCCATCGAGACCCGCTGCAGCTGGTCGGCCGACTGGCGCACCAGCACCTTGCCGACGCCGGTGGAGCCGGTGAAGCTGACCTTGCGCAGCCGGTCGTCGCCCTGGAGCGCCTGGCTCATCTCCCCGGCCCGGGTCGAGGGCACGACGTTGAGCACGCCGTCGGGCAGCCCGGCCTCGCCGAGGATGCGGGCCAGCGCCAGCATGGTCAACGGGGTCTGGGCGGCGGGCTTGACCACCATCGTGCAGCCGGCGGCGATGGCCGGGCCGATCTTGCGGGTGCCCATGGCCAGCGGGAAGTTCCACGGCGTGACGAAGAAGCACGGCCCCACCGGCTTCTTCAGCGTCAGCAGGCGGCTGCCACCGGCCGGCGCCTGCATCCAGCGGCCGTGGATGCGCACGGCCTCCTCGGAGTACCACCGGAAGAACTCGTTGCCGTAGCCGACCTCACCGGTCGCCTCGGCGACGGTCTTGCCCATCTCCAGGCTCATCAGGCGGGCCAGGTCGTCGGTGCGCTCGCGGATCAGCTCGAAGGCCGAGCGCAGGATCTCCCCGCGCTCGCGCGGCGCGGTGGCGGCCCAGGAGGCCTGGGCGGCGACGGCGGCGTCGAGGGCCTCGCGGGCGTCGGCCACCGAGGCGTCGGCGACACGGGTCAGCACCGAGCCGTCGGCGGGGTCGAGCACGTCGAAGGTCTCACCGCCCTCCGCCTCGCGCCAGCGACCGGCGACCAGCAGGCCCCGGTGCTCGTCGGCCAGCAGCGTGCTCGGGACATCCAGACCAGTCATGGGTCCGATCCAACTCCGGCGACACAGTTGTGACAAGTTCCTGACACTCGACCACCGGCGTGGAAAACTCTGGGCTGTCGACTTCGGAGGGAGCACTTCGATGACGACGGTGGACCCCTTGCCGACCCCATGCGGCGAGGGGTTCATCCTTGTGCGGCTCCTGGCTGTCCCCACACACGGACCCCACACGGACGAGCGCGGGCCCTCGGGCCCGCGCTCGCGTCCGTCGACGGCGTCGGGCCGGCTCAGGCGCCGGGGTCGCGCAGCAGCGAGGCGAGCTGCGTGCGCGAGCGCACGTCGAGCTTGCGGTAGATGCGGGTCAGGGTCGCCTCGACGGTCTTGACGCTCACGTAGGTCCGGGCGGCGATCTCGCGGTTCGACGCCCCCGCGGCGACCTCACGGGCGATACGGGCCTCGGTCTCGGTGAGGCGGTCGAGCAGCGGGGTGCCGACGGTCGCGGCCGCCGGGTCGAGCTCGGCGCGCACCTGCTCCACCCACGTGCGGGCCCGCAGGTCGGTGAAGAGCGCCAGCGCCTCCTCCAGGCCGGCGCGCGCCGCCGCGGCCCGGCGCCGGCGCCGCTCCAGGTGGGCACGGGCCACCAGCGTGCGCCCCTGGTCGACGCGCATGCCGAGGTCGGCGCAGACCTTGGCCGCCCGGTCGAGCAGCAGCACGGCGCCCTCGGCGTCGCCGCGGGCGGTGAGCAGCTCGGCCTCGGCGCGGTCGAGCTGGGCGCCCACCCCGTCGGTGCCGCTGCGACCGTCGAGGGCGCGGCGGGCCTCGGCGAGCACGCCGGACGCCTCCTCCAGCCGCCCCAGGCGCACCAGGGCGGTGACCAGCTCGTGCTGCCACCGGTTGACCGTGGGGTCGACGACCCGGCTGCGCTGCTCCATGCCGCGCACCCGCTCCAGCGCCCGCGCCGCGCCCTCGGCATCGCCGCCGCGCAGCAGGGCCTGCCCCAGCAGCACGAGGTGGCGCTGGAGGTAGCGCGCGTCGCCGCTGTCCTCCGCGGCCGAGGCGCCCTGCCCGGCCAGCCGCCGGGCCCGGTCGAGGTCGCCGGCGACCAGCTCGGCCTGGGCCTGCACGAACCAGGCGGTGTGGGGGTCGAGCCCGAACTCCGCCCCGACGCGGGCCGCGCGCGCGGCGTACTCGACGACCTCGCGGCCGTGGCCGGCCCGGGCGCCGACCTCGACCAGGCAGCGCAGCACGTGGGCCTCGTCGGTGCCGGCGCCCCGCTCGACCTGGGCCAGCATGGCGCGGAAGGCGCTCCAGGCCTCCTCCAGACGGTCGTCGTAGAAGGCGAAGCGGGCGGCCATGTAGCCCGGCGAGGTGTGCACCAGCCCGTCGGCGCCGGGGCCGGGCCCGGCCAGGTCGACGGCGCGGGCCAGGGTGGCGTCGTGGGGGCCGCCGAGCCAGCGGTACGCCGCGGCCAGCGCCGTGAGCGCCGCGGCGCGCCCGGTGTCGTCGCCGGCACGGCCGAGCAGCTCCACGGCCTGCTCCGCGCGGCGGATCGACTCCTCGGGGCGCGCCTCCATGAGCGCCACGCGGGAGCGCTGCAGCAGCACCATCGCGACCAGCCGGTCGTCGTCGCCCGCGTCGGAGAGCGCCACGGCGAGCACGTCGTCGAGGGTGCCGGCCGGCGAGCCCGCCAGCTCGGCCAGCGCCAGACGCACCCGCACGGTCTGCTCGGCCGTCGGCGCGGCGTCGAGGAAGTCGGCGAGCGCGCCGCGCACCAGGTCGACGTGGTTGCCCGGCGCGGCGGTCTCGATGCCGGTGGCCAGCCACTCCGCGCGGCTCCCGGCCAGGTCGGCCGGGGCCCGGTCGGCGGCGAGCACGTAGAGCTCGGCGGCCAGGTCGCGCGCGCCCGCCGCGGCGGCGTCGCGGGCGGCGTCGGCCAGCTCCCGGGCCAGGTCGGCGCGCGGGCGGGGATCGGCCAGGGCCCGGTGGCGGGCCCGCTCGGCCGGACGCACCGCGGCCTCCGCCAGCTCCTCGTGCAGCGCGGCACGGCGCGCGGCCGGGGTGAGGTCGAGCAGCACCGAGGCCAGCCGGGCCGGGGTGAAGCGCACCTCGCCGTCGCCGGAGGCGTCGGCGAGGTGGGCGCCGCGGCCGTCGACGACGAGGCCCGCGGCCACCGCGACCCGGATGTCCTCCTCGGCGGCGATCCGACCGCTGCGACGCAGCTGGCGCACGGTCGGGCGGTGGAGCAGCGCGGCGCGCAGCAGGGTCTCGCGGGGCTCCTCCGGCAGGGCGAGCAGCCGCTGGCGCAGCACCCGCTCGATGCTGACCGGCAGCGGCACGGGTCGCCCGAGCAGCGCCGGCTGGTCGCGCAGCGCCCCGGCCAGCGCCAGCGCCAGCGCCGGCACACCGGCCGCGTCGAGGTGCACGCGGTGGGCCACCTGGGCGGGCAGGCCCAGCGGCGCGAGCAGGTCGATGGTCTCGGCGACCTCGAGCGGCGGCACGGTGAGGACGTGGAGGTCGACCAGCGCGGCGGGGTCGGAGTCGATGCCGTCGCCCGGCCCGAGCGAGGCCACCAGTCCCACCCGGTCGCCGAGGCGGCGGCGCGCGTAGCCGACGACCACCGACGACTCCGCGTCGAGCCACTGCACGTCGTCGAGCAGCAGCAGCACCCGCAAGCGGCGCGAGACCAGCTCGAGCAGGGCCTGCAGCGCGCGACCGAGGGCCACCAGGAGCGGCTCGTCGACCGCGAGGACGGCAGGGCGGGCCGGCTCGCCCGGGGGCGCGCCGGTCGGGGGCTCGAGGCCGGGGTCGGGCTCGAGCTCGGGCTCGGGGCGGGGGTCGCCGGAGGGGGTGGAGGGGGTGCCGCGCAGGCCGTCGGCCACCGGGGCCCGCGAGGTCGGGGGGAGGGCCTGGAGCACCTGCTCGACCGCGGCCGCCGGCAGCTGGGCGACCAGGTCGCGCAGCGCGGCGAGCGGCAGCGACCGCTCGGCCGGCACCCCCGCGGCGCGCAGGACGAGCTGGCCGGCCTCGCCGCCCGCGATCTCGAGCTCGTCGAGCAGCGCGCTGCGTCCGATGCCGTGCGGGCCCTGGAGGGCGACCGGCACTCCCCGCCCGAGCAGGTCCGTGACCGCTGCGAGCAGGCCGCGACGACCCACGAGTCGAGACATGAGGCGGTCAGCCTACGACCCCCGACGCGCTCGTCCCGCACCGACGAGCGTCGCCCCGAGGTCGGCCGGGTAAAGGTTCTGCCCCCCGCCGGGAGGGGCCTCGCGGTGCGCCCCACGGGCGCCTCCGGGTCGTCCGGGCGGGCCGCGCCGGGCCCGGATCGCCCCGCTGTGGGACCCCGCCGAGGGGCCCCGCCGAGGGCTCGGCCGTGCACATGACCGACCGAGGCGTTGTCCGGGGCCCTGGCGTCATGCGTTGGGTGGATGCGCATCCACGTCCCGTATGACGTCCTGTCCGAGGCTGTCCGCCCGGGTCCCGGGCGTCATGCGTTGGGTGGATGCGCATCCACGCCTCGTATGACGTCCTGCCCGAGGCTGTCCGCCCGGGACCCGAGCGTCATGCGTTGGGTGGATGCGCATCCACATCTCGTACGACATCCTGCCCGAGGCTGTCCGCCCGAGACCCGGACGTCATGCGCCGGGTGGATGCGCATCCACATCTCGTACGACGTCCTGCCCGGGGCCGTCCGCCCGAGACCCGGACGTCATGCGCCAGGTGGATGCGCATCCACATCTCGCATGACGTCCTGCCCGGGGCCGTCCGCCCGAGACCCGGACGTCATGCGCCAGGTGGATGCGCATCCACATCTCGCATGACGTCCTGCCCCGGCCGTGCGTCCGGGGCCCGGGACGGCTCAGCGGGCGGCGCGCAGGAAGCCCTCCAGCAGGGGGCCGGCGGTCGCCGAGCCCGACTGCCCCTCGTCGACGTACACCGCGACAGCGAGGTCGCCCTGGGCGGCGACCATCCAGGCGTGGGTCAGCACTCGGCCGTCGCGCTCGAACTCCGCCGTGCCGGTCTTGGCGATCACCGGCGGGCCGGGCACGTCGGCCAGGGCCGACCCGCTGCCCTCGGTGACCACGGCGCGCAGCATGCCGCGCAGGGCGCCGGCCTCCTGCGCGCTCAGCGGGTCGACGTCGCCCGACGGCGTCGCGCGCACGTCGTCGAGGAGCCACGGCAGCGTGAGCTCCCCGGCGGCGACGGTGCCGACGACCGAGGCCATGGTCAGCGGGGAGGCCAGCACCGTGCCCTGGCCGATGAGGTCGGCGGCGGCACCGGTCTCGGTGGTCGGGGGCTCGATGCTGCCGAAGTACGCCGGGAACCCCAGGTCGTGGTCGACGCCCAGGCCCAGGGTGGCCGCGGCGTCGGCCAGGTCGGTGTCGCCGAGCCGGTCGCGCTGGCTGATGAAGGCGGTGTTGCAGGAGTTGGCCACGGCCGTGCGCAGGGGCACCTCCCCGGTCGCGCCGGCGGGGTAGTCGGAGTAGTTGGTGAAGCGGCGCCCGTCGACGACGACCGAGGTGGTGCACGGCACGGTGCTGGCGGGGGTCAGCCCGGAGCGCAGCAGCGCCAGGCTGCTGACGATCTTGAACGTCGACCCCGGTGCGGCCTGGCCGAAGGTGGCGAGGTTGAGGCCGTCGCTGCCGGGCCCGTTGGCGGCGGCGAGCACCGCGCCCGTGCTGGGGCGCAGGGCCACGATCGCGCTGCCGGGGCCGACGTCGGCCAGCAGCCGCTCCGCGCTCGACTGCAGGTCGCGGTCGAGGCTGAGGCGCAGGTCGGTGCCGTCGACCTCGTCGAGGCGGAAGAGATCGCGCTCGCCGCGGTTGCGCACCATGGCCCCGGAGTCGGCGGGGGTCGCGTTGACCACCACCCCGGGGGTGCCGCGCAGCTGCGCGTCGTACCTCGCCTGGAGGCCCGACAGGCCCGCCTCGTCGCCGGGGGCGTAGACCGCGGGGTCCTCCTCGACCATCTCGGCCGTGACCGGGCCGACCGTGCCCAGGATCGGCGCGGCGAACTCCCGGGTCGGCGCCAGCGGGAGCGAGTCGGCCACGGCCAGCGCCCCGGTGATCGAGCGGTAGTCGCGACCCACCCGCTTCGGGACCTCGAGCTGGCGGTAGGTGATCGCCTCCACGAAGGCCTCCTCGCCCGCGGCCTCGACCCGGGCGGCGTACGGCGCGACGTCGACGCCCACCAGCCGGGCCAGCGCCCGGGCGGCCGGCAGGGCCTGGGCCGCGTCGCGGAACTGGCTGCGGTCGAGGCCGAAGCGGGTCACCGGCCGGTCGGTGACCAGCACCTGGCCGCCCGCGCCCACCAGGTCGCCGCGCGCCGGGGTCACCGGCGTGGCGTCGAGCACCTCGTCCTCGCCCAGCGTCGGCTCCACCAGCCGGGGCTCCCAGGCCACCAGCCAGGCGTCGTCGCGCTGCACGAGCCCGACCTCGGAGTCGTAGGTCCACGGCTGCGGGTCCTCGCTCCCGCTCTCGGCCCCCTCGGCGGCCGGTGCCGGCTCGACCAGGGGCCACGACCAGGTGAGCGTGGCGGTGGCGTCGGTGCCGTCCTCGACCACCTCGCCCGCGGTGACCACGGGGGTGACGTCGCCGAGGCCGCCGACCACCGCGTCGAGCAGGGCCTGCACCTCCTCGCCGCTGTCGCCGGCCCACGCCACCGTCGTCACGTCGCCCGCCGACAGCGCCGCGGCGAGGTCCTCGACCACCGGGGCCGGGTCGGGCCCGCCGACGGTGTCGGCCACCTGGTCGCAGCCGCTCAGCACGGTGGTGAGGCCGAGCGCGGCGGCCGCGAGCGTGCCGGCGCGCCGGCGACCGGGCCTCCGGGGGGTGCGGTCGTGGGTGGTGCGTGGTGCCTGCATGACGTCCCTTCTACGTGACGGTGGTCGTCTCCGCAGGGGTGACGCGCGGGAGGCCCGATCGGTTGCCGCCGAGCCGTGACCGGCCCCGGACCAGTGGCGGGTCGGTGGCGGGTCAGTGGCGGGTCAGTGGCGGGCGGCCCAGCGGTCGAGGTCGGTGATGCCGGCGCGGCGGGCGGCCGCGCGGGCGGCCGGGGTGGTCAGGTCGGGGGCGGTGACCGTCTCCGGCTCGATGGCGGCGTCGAGCCGGGCGTACCGGCGCTGCTGCGCGGCCAGGGTCGCGCCCTGGGCGTCGGCGGCCCGCAGCAGGTCGGCGTCGATGCGCGGGGCCGACGTGGCGACCCGACCCAGCGCGCTGCCGGTCAGCAGGGGCGAGACGAGCGGGGTGTAGCCGGAGGAGTGGCCGAGCTGGTTGGGGTGGTAGCTCTCGCTCACGGGGCTGGAGAAGCCGTTGAGCCACTCGACGTCGTCGCAGACCGCGTGGCCGGTGAACCGGCTGGTCGGGTTGGCGAAGCCGAAGCCGCGCGCGGACGCGGCGGCGGCCAGGCGGGCGTTGAGCTGGTCGGCGGTGGCGTTGAGGCGCGTCTCCTCGGCCGGGGAGAAGAACGTGGCGGCGTTGCAGTCCTCGCCCATGAAGACCCGCGGGTAGCCGACCACGACCACCCTCGCCTGCGGCGCGCGGCTGCGGATGGAGCCGTAGAGGGTGGAGAGCCGGCCCGGGAGCGTGCCGGCGATGAAGGCCTGGGCCTGGTCGACGGCACCGCCGCAGTCGCTCATCCAGCCGGGCAGCGCGCACTCGGTGAGCACGTCGGCGAAGCCCGCGTCGTTGCCGCCGACGGAGATCGTGACGTAGGCCGTGCTCGCCGAGAGCGCGCCGAGCTGCGCGGTGGTGACGTCGGGGATGGTCGCGCCCGAGCAGGCGCGGAAGGTCAGCGCGTAGCCGCGCTGGGCCGCCACGAGGCTGGGGTAGGCCCGCGTGGAGCGCTGGCAGGAGGTGCCGTCGTCGAGGTAGCTGCGGGTGCCGGTGCCGGAGGAGTAGGAGTCGCCGAGCGCGACGTACGACGGCGCCGCCGCGCTCGCGGGGGCCGCGGGCAGGGCCACCGCCGCCAGCGGGGCGAGCAGCACGGCGGCGAGGGCGGCCGCCCGCCCGGAGCGGGCCCGACGGGCGGGCCGCGGGCCCCGCGAGGGGGCCGGCGACCGGAACGAGCGTGACGACGCGAGCAGGGGCATGACGGACCTCCGGGTGCGCCCCCGTCCCGAGCGGCGCGGGGTCCCTCGCAACCTAGGCCCGCTCAGCCTCCGCGGGAAGGGCTCGCGGGAGCAGCAAGGGGTTTCCCGAAGGCGTGCTCGCGCCCGGCCAGGAGGTCCTCGACGCCAGCCTCGAAGCGCGGGCAGGTGGCGATGTCGTGGGCGCGGCAGCGCAGCGCGTGCTCGGTCATCTCGCGGGAGCGGCGCATCTCCTCCATGCGGCGGTCGAGATCGGCGAGGTGGCCCTCCAGCACCTCGTGGCGGTCGCGCGCCTCCGCGTCGAGCAGCACGACGATCTGCTCGAGGGTCATGCCCGCGGCCTTGCTGCGCAGCACGACCGCCACCCGCACGACGTCGTCGCGCACGTAGCGCCGGCGCCCGGCGCCGTCGCGGGCGGGCCGGAGCAGCCCGACGTCCTCCCAGTGCCGCAGCACGTGGGTGGCCAGACCGAAGCGCGCGGCCACCTCCCCCACCGACCACGGCGGCTCCCCACGGCCGGGCGGTGCGGCGGGGGCCGACGGGGTGGAGGGGGAAGGGGAGGGAGAAGCGGCGGGAGAGGTGCCCGGGCCGTCCTGGGGCGCCGGTGACCGGGGGCTTGACTTCATGTCGACATGAAGTCACAGCATCGTGGTGAGGGCAAGCGCCCCGCCCGTCAGGGCCCGACACCACCGCCGAGGAGCCAGCCATGAGCCACCCCACCGACACCGACCATCCCTCCGGTCCCTCCGACCCCACCGACGACCGCCGCAGCACCGCAGCGGACGCCCCGGTCACCTCCGAGCAGGTCGACGTCGTGGTGCTCGGCGGCGGGCCCGCCGGCCTCCAGGCCGCGCTGACCCTCGGCCGCTCGCACCGCCGGGTCCTGGTCGTCGACGGCGGTCACTACCGCAACGACCCCGCCGCTCACCTGCACAACTTCCTCACCCGCGACGGCACCCCGCCGGCCGAGCTGCGGGCGATCGGGCGCGCGGAGCTCGCGGCGTACGCCGGCGTCGAGGTGCGCGAGGCCCGCGCCAGCGCGGTGGAGGCCGCCGGCGACGACCTCGCCGACGGCTTCGTGGTCACCCTCGAGGTCACCGGGGAGCGCGCGGGCGCCGGGCAGCGCGTGCGTGCGCGCCGTGTGCTGCTGGCCACCGGGCTGCGCGACGTGCTGCCCGCGGTGGCGGGGCTGGAGGACCTGTGGGGCGACCTCGCCGCGCACTGCCCCTACTGCCACGGCCACGAGCTGTCGGGGCGGGCCGTGGCGCTGCTGGGCAGCCACGACCACCTGCCGCGCATCGCGGTGCTGCTCGAGCGCACCGCCTCGCGCCTGGTCGTGCTCACCGACGGCGCGTCGCTGCCCGAGGCGACCGCCGCCGCGCTCGCCGGACTCGGCGTGGCCGTGCGCAGCGAGCCGGTCACGGCCCTGCACCGCACCGGCGACGGCGTGCGCGCCGAGCTGGTGGGCGGGCCCGACGAGGAGGTCGGCGGGATCTTCGTGGCGCCGGTGCTCGAGCAGGCGGCGCCCTTCGCCGCCCAGCTCGGCCTGGAGGTGCTCGCCTCCGGCGGCGTGCGCGTCGACGCCATGGGCCGCACCAGCCGCCCCGGGGTCTTCGCGGCGGGCGACCTCGCCCACGTCGCCGAGCTGCCGATGGCCCCGGCCTCGGTGCTGGTGTCCGCGGCCGCGGGTCAGCTCGCCGCAGCCGCCGCCGACGCCGACCTGGTGGCCGAGCGCCTGGCGGGGCTCACGCGGCGGGTGCCCGCCCCGGCCTGAGGGCCGGAGCCGGGCTCAGCCCTTGTGGCGCGGCTTGCGCGGCGGGCGCTCGGCGCCGCCGGCCGAGCTGCCGCCCGCGCCACCGGAGGGGCCGGAGCGGCGCACGGGGCCGCCGCCGTCCTCGCGCAGCTCGATGAGCTTGCCGGAGATGCGGGTGCTCTCGAGCTTGGCGTAGACGCCCGGGTCGAGGTCGGCGGGCAGCTCCACCAGCGAGAAGTCGGGGCGGATCTGGATGTGCCCGAAGTCCCCGCGGCGCAGGCCGCCCTCGTTGGCGATGGCGCCGACGATCTGGCGCGGCTCGACCTTGTGGCGCTTGCCGACCGAGATCCGGTACGTCGCCATCGGCACGTCGCTCTGGCCGCGGCGCGGACCGCGGTCGCCGCGCTCGGGCCGGTCGCCGCGGCCCGGGCGGTCGGGGCGCTCGGCGGGCTGGCGCATGGCGCGGTCGGCCTCGGCGTCGAGCAGCAGCGGGGTGTCGCCCTGCGCGACCACGGCGAGCGCCGCGGCCACGTCGACCTCGGGCACGTCGTGCTCGTTCATGTAGTGGGTGACGATGTCGCGGAACCGCGCGATGCGGGCCGTCTCGCCCAGCGCGGCGGTGATCGCCTCGTCGAAGCGGGTCAGGCGGGTGGAGTTGACGTCCTCCACGCTCGGCAGCTGCATCGGCACGAGCGGGGAGCGCGTGGCCTTCTCGATGTGCTTGAGCAGGTAGCGCTCACGCGGGGTGATGAAGGAGATCGCGTCACCGGAGCGACCCGCGCGGCCCGTGCGGCCGATGCGGTGCACGTAGGACTCGGTGTCGGTGGGGATGTCGTAGTTGACGACGTGGCTGATGCGCTCCACGTCGAGGCCGCGGGCCGCGACGTCGGTGGCCACGAGGATGTCGAGCTTGGCCGCCTTGAGCTGGTTGACGGTGCGCTCGCGCTGCACCTGCGCGACGTCGCCGTTGATGGCGGCCGCGGAGAACCCGCGGGCGCGCAGCTTCTCGGCGAGGGTCTCGGTCTCGTTCTTGGTGCGGACGAAGACGATCATGCCCTCGAAGTTCTCGACCTCGAGGATGCGCGTGAGGGCGTCGACCTTCTGGGGGTAGCTCACCATCAGGTAGCGCTGGGTGATGTTGGCCGCGGTGGCGGTCTTGTTCTTGACCGTGATCTCGGCCGGGTCGCTCAGGTACTGCTTGGAGAGCCGGCGGATCTGCGGCGGCATGGTCGCGGAGAAGAGCGCGACCTGCTTGTCCGAGGGGGTCTCGGCCAGGATCGTCTCGACGTCCTCGGCGAAGCCCATGTTGAGCATCTCGTCGGCCTCGTCGAGCACGAGGAAGCGCAGCTCGGACAGGTCGAGGGTGCCCTTGTCGAGGTGGTCCATGATCCGGCCCGGGGTGCCGACCACGATGTGCACGCCGCGGCGCAGGGCGCTGAGCTGCACGCCGTAGGCCTGGCCGCCGTAGACGGGCAGGACGTGCACGCCCTTGATGCTCGCGGCGTACTTCTGGAAGGCCTCGCAGACCTGCAGCGCCAGCTCGCGGGTCGGGGCCAGCACGAGCGCCTGCGGGGTCTTCTGGGAGACGTCGAGGCGCGAGAGGATCGGCAGCGCGAAGGCGGCGGTCTTGCCGGTGCCGGTCTGCGCCAGGCCGACGACGTCGCGGCCGTCGAGCAGGGTGGGGATCGTGGCGGCCTGGATGGCCGAGGGGGTCTCGTAGCCGACGTCGCGCAGCGCCTTGAGGACCTGGTCGGAGAGGCCGAGGTCGGAGAAGGTCGGCTCGGTCCGCGCCTCGGCGGCGGGCGTCGCGGGCTCGGTCGCGGGCTGGGCAGCAGGCTCCGCGGCGCTCTCGGGAGCGGGTGCGTCGGCCGGTACGTCAGAAGGGCTCACCCGTCAACGGTAGTCGCTCGGCGCGGCGGCGGCGGATTCCGCGTCGCGGAGGGCTGGGTCACGTCGGCTCCCCGTCACCCCGCGCACGCCCCGCGCGCGCCCGCCCGCCGCCGTGCCGAGCGGCCCGCGCTCACTCGACGGTGACCGACTTGGCGAGGTTGCGCGGCTTGTCGATGTCGTGGCCCAGGTGCTTGGCGGCGTGGTAGGCCAGCAGCTGCAGCGGGATGGTCAGCAGGATCGGGTCGAGCTCGCGCTCGAGGTGGGGCACGTCGATGCGCACGACGTCGAGACCGCCGAGGTCGACGCCGGGGTGGGTCACCACGACGAGCGGACCCTTGCGCGCCGCGATCTCGTGCAGGGCGGCGACGTTGCGCTCGGTGAGCTCGTCGTCGGGCACCACCGCGACGGTGGGGACCTCCTCGGAGATCAGCGCGAGCGGGCCGTGCTTGAGCTCGGAGGTCTGGTAGGCCTCGGCGTGGCGGTAGCTGATCTCCTTGAACTTCTGCGCCCCCTCGCGCGCCACCGGGAAGCCGCGCACCCGCCCGACGAAGAACAGGCTCTCGGCCTCGGCCAGGCGCTGGGCCACCGCGGCGAGGGCGTCCTCCTGGGCCAGCACCTCCTCCACGGCCGCGGGCAGCGCCTGCAGCCCGGCGATGAGGCGACGCCCGTCGGCCACCGAGAGGTCGCGCACGCGTCCCAGCTGCAGCGCGAGCAGCGAGAAGCCGAGGAACATGTTGGTCAGCGCCTTGGTGCTGGCCACCGCCACCTCGGGCCCGGCGTGGAGGTAGATGCCGGCGCCGCACTCGCGGGCGATCGCGCTGCCCACGACGTTGACCAGGCCGATGACGCGCCCACCCTTGCGCTGGATCTCCTGCACTGCCAGCAGCGTGTCGACGGTCTCGCCGGACTGGCTGACCGCGACGTAGAGCGTGTCGGGCTCGATGACGGGGTTGCGGTAGCGGAACTCGCTGGCCGCCTCGGCGTCGGCGGGGATCCGGGCGAGCTCCTCGATGAGCGAGGCGCCCATCTGGCCCACGTAGTAGGCCGAGCCGCAGCCGAGCACCTTGACCCGGCGTACGGCACGGGTCTCGCGCGGGTCCATCTCCAGACCGCCGAGGTGGGCGGTGCCGAAGCGCTCGTCGAGGCGACCGCGCAGCACGCGCTCGGCCGCGGCGGGCTGCTCGAGCATCTCCTTGCGCATGAACGACTCGTGGTCGCCGGCGTCGTAGGAGGTCGGGTCGACGTCGACCTCGGCCGCGGTGCGGGCCACGCGCGTCAGGTCGTGGCGGAAGGTCGTGAAGCCGGCCGGGGTCAGCGTGGCGATCTCGCCGTCGGCGAGGTGGGCGACCGTCGTGGTGTGGCGCACGAGCGCGGCGAGGTCGGAGGCGACGAGCATCTCCTTCTCACCCACGCCGATGATGAGCGGGCTGCCGTTGCGGGCCACCACGATGCGGTCGGGGAAGTCGGCGTGGACCACCGCGATGCCGTAGGTGCCCTCGACCGCGGCCAGGGCCTCCACCACGCGCTCCTCGAGGGTCTCGGCGACCGAGCGGCCGATGAGGTGCGCGAGCACCTCGGTGTCGGTGTCGCTGGTGAGGGTCACCCCGTCGTCGGCGAGCCGGGCGCGCAGGGCGGCGGCGTTGTCGATGATGCCGTTGTGGACGACCGCGACGTCGCCCTTCTCGTCGGTGTGCGGGTGGGCGTTGACGTCGTTGGCCGGGCCGTGGGTGGCCCAGCGGGTGTGGCCGATGCCGCTGCGGCCCGAGAACCGCTTGGGCAGGTCGCTGCCGAGGTCGCGCACGCGGCCGGCGGCCTTGACCACCTTCACGGCGGGCTCGCGGCCCGCGCCGACGACGGCGAGGCCGACGGAGTCGTAGCCGCGGTGCTCCAGGCGGGTCAGGCCCTCCAGGATCAGGGGTGCTGCCTGCTGGGCGCCGATGTAGCCGACGATGCCGCACATGGTGGGTCCTCTCGGGGTTCGTGGTGCTGGTGCGTGGGTGCTGGTGCGTGGGTGCCGGCGGGTGGTGGCGCTCGGGTGGGAGCCGGCGCGCGGGCGGGCCTAGCCGTGGACGATGCGGCGCATCTGCCGGTCGGTGAGGCGGGGGGCGGCGACGAGTCGCTGGGCCAGCTCGTCGCGCACGAGGGCGAAGATGTCGGCGTTGCGCACGCCCGCGGAGCGCAGCTGGGCGTGGCGGCGGCGTACGACCTCCTCGACCGGCTGGGCGAGGAAGTCGACGACGTCCTGCGCGACGCGCAGGGCCTCGGGTCGGCTGAGGTCGGTCGTGGCGCTGAGGTGGTCGACGAGCGGGGCGAGCGGATGCTCTCGGAGGTCGTCGGGTGCGCGCACCGCCAGATCGTGACCGCGGCAGCCTCGACCTGCCAACTTCCTGCCCGATTTCGGGCAGGAACGACCGAGCCGGACGCCTGCTCGCCGACCGGGCCAGCGGCAGCTCCGGCCATGACCGGGTCGGGCGGGGCCCGGCCCGACCACGCGCCCGGATCGACCGGGTGGAGCGCCGTGGTGACGCCGCGCGGTCGATCACCCCTCCAGGTGGAGCAGGGGAGCGAAGTGGCGGCAAAATCCGCCCGTCCGTGTGGAGCCGTGCTACCTTTGGTGAACAGAAGATGAACAGGAGGTGTCCCATGCTGAACTCGCAGATGACCGGAGCCCTGACCCAGACCTGGGTGACCGTCACCGACAGCAGCGGCCGCACGCGCCTGGAGGCCCACTGGGTCGACCCGACGCTCGACGTCCGGAGCGCAGCTCCGATCCAGACGCCTCACGCAGCCTGAGCGACACGCACGAGGAGCCGCGACCCACCGGGGGTCGCGGCTCCTCGTCATTTCCGGGCCGACGGGGCCGTGTCGACGATGGTCCAGACCGCCTCACCACCGCGGGCCGACGGCGGGAATGAAAACGGACCTCGGTCCGGTTGTGGGTAATTGAAAGTTCCACTAGCGTGGACGAGCACCCACACCACAGACCTCAGGAGCACACCATGGGCATCTTCAGCCGCTCGAACGACAAGACCACCGGCGCCACCGCCACCTTCGACGCCCCCACCAGCGTCGTCTCCGACCTCACCGGCGACTACACCATCGACCCCAGCCACAGCCGTCTCGGCTTCAGCGCCCGCCACGCGATGGTCACCACCGTCCGCGGCCAGTTCAAGGACTGGAGCGGCACCGCCCACATCGACACCGCCAACCCCGCCGCCTCCTCGGTGACCCTCAGCATCGTCACCGCCTCGATCGACACCGGCTCCGCCGACCGCGACGGCCACCTGGTCTCCGGCGACTTCTTCGACGCCGAGAAGAACCCCACCATCACCTTCACCTCGACCGACGTCAGCCGCGACGGCGACGACTGGACCATCACGGGCGACCTGACGATCGCCGGCACCACCAACTCGGTCGCCATCGAGTTCGAGCAGACCGGCTCGGCCACCGACCCCTTCGGCAACACCCGCGTGGGCTTCGAGGGCGCCTCGGCCCTCAACCGCAAGGACTTCGGCCTCACCTGGAACGCCGCCCTCGAGACCGGCGGCGTCCTCGTCTCCGAGAAGATCAAGCTCGAGTTCGACATCTCGGCGATCAAGAACGTCTGATCCACCCGTCCCCGGCAGGGGACGCAGCAAGACCGCGCCGACCGGCACACCCGGCGGCGCGCGACACCACACGACGGGGCCCCGGTGATCCGGGGCCCCGTCGTCGTCCTGCGACGCGACCCCGGTGGGTCCACCAACCCGCCCGCCGCCGCCCGCCGCCGCCCGCCGCCGCCCGCCGCCGCAGGGCCGCCCTAGGCCCCGCACCGGCGCGTCCGGCCAGGCTGTCGGCCCAGACCCGCACCTGTCGGCCCACGCGTCGGCCGACCAGTGCGGGTTTCACCGGCCGACCGGTGAAACCCGCCACCAGCCACAGCGACCCAAACGGAATAAATCCTCCGGTTGCGTTGTCGGACCTGTCGTCCCACCGCACCCGGCGGCGGACGGAGCGGGGGACCCGATGACCTTCCTGCTGGGCTTCCTCCTGGCGCTCGCCGAGTCGTCGCTCGGCCTGGGGGCCGTACTGCCCGGCGAGGTCGCGATCACCGGGCTGTCGGCCGCGACCGACGGGACCGGAGCCTCGGCCCTGCTGGTGCTCGCGGTGGCCCTCGGGGCGACCAGCGGCGACCACCTCGGCTACCTGCTGGGCCACCACACCGGGCCGCGGCTGCGGGCCGGCCGTCTCGTGGGGCGCCTCGGTGTCGCGCGGTGGGACCGGGCCACCGACCTCGTCGCACGCCACGGCACGACCGCGGTGCTGGTGAGCCGCATGCTGCCCTTCGTGCGCACCGTCATGCCCGCGGTCGCCGGCGCTGCCCACCTGCCCTACCGGCGCTTCCTGCCCGCCTCCGTCGTCGGTGCGCTCGCGTGGGCCTCGGCCTGGGTCGTCGCCGGCAGCGCGATCGCGGCCAGCGGCGTGCTCGACCACCTCGGCACCGCCGTGGTCGTCCTCGCCGCGTCGCTCGTCGTCGTCCTGGCCGCACGCCACGTCGTACGCCGGCGCCGCGCGGCCGGTCGCACGCTCGCACCCGTGGCTGCCGTGGCCCCGGTGGCCGCCGCGGCGGTGCCGGCACGCGGACCGGTCGACCGGGAGTCGACCGGCGGGCACCTGACCGACGGGCACCCGGACGGCGGTGAGCCGAGCAGCGAGGAGCCTCCCGGGTCCCGACGCCCGCGGTGTCGCGACCGGCTGCCCGTCTGCTGAGCCGTCCCCACGGGTCCAGCCGCCCTCGAGCCCGACCTCGGTCCCGGCCGTGACCGACAGGTGGGGCCGGCCTCAGCGCCGGCGGCCCGGACGGGCCTTGTGCGCCACCCGGGCCAGCTCGGCCTCGTCGGGGCAGGCCCGCGGCAGCGGCGTGGGCCGCTCGGGGCGGGCGCGCAGGCCGTCGAGCAGGATGGCGAGGTAGCGGCGCCACAGGTCGGGGGTGGCCTCGGTGCCGATCTGGGAGACCGCGCGGGAGAGCACCGCCAAGTCGAGGGGAGCGACGTCGTCGCGCAGCAGCCCGGCGGCCTGGGCCCGCGCGACGACCGCGCCGACCGCCGGCTGCATGCGCTCCCGGGCCCGCTCGAGGCGCTCGGCCCCGCGCAGGCCGTCGCCCAGCACCTCGCTGAGCCCCCGGTCGCAGGACTGGGCCGCGACCGACTCCTCCAGGAACCACACCAGGGCCTCCCACGGGTCCTCCCTCTCACCCGCGCGCGCGGTGAGCGCGACCAGCTCGTCGAGGCGCCGGGCGAAGAGGGCGTCGATGAGGTCGTCGCGGTCGGGGAAGCGGCGGTAGACCGTGCCCACGCCCACCCCCGCGCGACGCGCCACCTCCTCGAAGCCGGCCTCCAGGCCGCGCTCGGCGAAGACCGCGCTGGCGGCGTCGAGGATCAGGCGCCGGTTGCGCTCGGCGTCGGCGCGCAGCGGCCGCTGGCCGTCCTCCACACCCGGGTCGCCCGGGTCACCCGGATCGGGCGCACGGCCCGGGTCGATCGAGCCACCGGGGTCCGGGTGCGCGGGGTCGGCCGCGTGGGGGCGCTGCGAGCCGGGAGCCATGTCCGGCACCGTAGCCGCCGGCGGCAGGCTCCGCTCGCGGCGAGGACCGGCGGCGCCGCTCCCGCCCTCAGCCGCGCTGGGCCCCGGGCACCTCGACGGTGGTCACCACGGTCGTGACCGACGGCCGGCGGGGCGTGGAGGAGAAGCCGAAGCGCGGGGGCGGGCTCACCGGCGCCAGCGCGCCGAGGTCGCGGCCCTCGAGGTGCCCCGTCGCGGCGCGCACGCGGTGGTGGTCGGTGGCGCCGTACCACTCCCGTCGACCGCCGCCGGCGCTGCCGCGGGTGCGGACCCCGCGCAGCACGAGACGGGCCACGACGTCGGTGAGCGAGCACCAGGCCGGGCTGGTCGCCACCCGGTCGGGCACCAGGGCCAGCAGCCGGCCCAGCGCGGTGCGGCGGCCGACGACGAGGTCGAGGTCGAGGGAGGGCGAGCGCACGGACCAGGCGGTCGCCGTGGCCACCGCCGTCACCGGCTCGATCCGCACCTCGTCGAAGGAGTACGTCGCCCCGATGAAGTCGGCCGCCTCCCGGTGCGGGGCGATCAGCACGCGGTGCCCGTCGGGCCCTTCCACCATCGCGTCGGAGAAGCGGCCCAGCGGGGTGTCGTGCCAGTGCCCGACCACCACCCGCACCCCGCTGGCGCTGCCGACGCCGGCGATGCGACCGACGAAGCGCTGCCGACGGGGACGCCCTGACCGGCGGGTCACTGGGGGGTCACTGGGCTGGTCACTCGGCGGCCTCTCCGCCCGCGGCCACCCGGGCCCGGCGGCGCACGACCGTGGACAGCGGCAGCGGCGGCTGGCCGAGGGGGTTGGCCGCGGCGACCTCGTCCATGGCGTCGAGGATGTTGCGCAGGTTGATCATCAGGCCGCCGAAGACCGGCCACAGCTCCGGGGTGGGCTCCTGCGCGCCGATCTGGTCCACCAGCAGATTGAGCCGGGAGCGCACCTCGCGCAGCGGCTCGGGATCGGCGTCCTTGACCGCCTCGCCGGCGGCCACCAGCAGCGCGACCCACCCGGCCCGGAAGGGGTCGGCCCAGTCGTCGCGGCAGGTGGTCTCGTGGCCGAGGGTGCGCGCCATGCTGCGGGTCTCCGCGACCGCCTGCTCCATGCGGCGCAGCAGGGAGTACCACTGCCGGGGGTCGCGCAGCTCGTGGGCCGAGCGGCGCGGGTTCATCCGCGCGCTCTCGCGGGCCTGGCGCACCAGCGACCAGGCGTTGTCGAGCTCGCCGTCGAGGTCGCGGGTGCGGTCGATCCAGTCGTCGACGTCCTCGTCGCTGCAGCCGTCGGTCAGCCCGCGACCGATGTCGACGAGGAGGGCGCCGATGGCGTCGTCGATGCGGTCGAGCGCCACGACCGCCGTACGCCGCCGCAGCGGCGGCCACACCAGCAGGTTGACCAGCAGGCCGACGCCGATGCCGATCGCGGTGTCGGCCAGGCGCGAGACGAGCATGCCGTCGTTGTCGGAGAAGCCGGTGGTGAGCACCACGAGGGCCGTGGCCGCCACGGCGGTGGACTCCTCGCCGAACCACGGCAGCGCGCCGATGGCCAGCCCGAGCGCCAGCACCATGACCACCGCCGCGGTGTCGAGGCCGAGCACGTTGCCGGTCGCCCAGGCGAGCAGCACGCCGGTCACGGCGGCGGCGACCTGGCGCACGCCGCGCGAGAAGGTGCGGTAGACCGTGGCGTGCACGACCAGCAGCGCCGCCCACGGCGCCAGGAACGACTGCGGCAGCTCGAAGACGCTCGTGGCCAGCACCCAGGCGAGCACCGCCGCGAGCACCGTCTTGGCCAGCTGCGTGACGTCGTTCCAGAAGATCGGGTCGCGCGCGCGTGCAGTCCAACCGGGCATCAGGCGACCGTAGCCAGCGCCGGCGACCGGCGTCACACCCCGGTGGTCGAGCAGCGCTCGCGTGCTCCGACGCCGCCGGGCCGGTCGGCCCGCGCCGGTCGGGTCGGGATGGGTCGGGCCGGATCGGGCCGACTCAGTCCTGCGCGCCCCGGGCGGTGGCCGCGAAGGCGCGGGTGGCGGCCTCGACGATGTCGTCGGGGGTGACGTCGAGCGTGCCGTCGAGCCAGGCGGTGACCAGCTCCTGGACCCCGCCGACGAACATCAGCCCGGCGAGGTCGCCGGGCTGGCCGGCCCACGCGTCGTCGCCGTAGAGCGCGCGACCCTCGCGGGTGGCCAGCTCGGCGAAGGCGCGCAGCAGCGCGTTGCGAGCCGGGCGCAGCTCGGGGCGCCCGGGGGCCTCGAGCATGGTGACCCGGCCCTTGCGGGGGTCGTCGGTGATGATCGCGACGAAGGCGCCGATGGCGGCGCGGATGCGCTCGGTGGGCCCGCCCTCGGTCTCCTCGATCGCCGCCAGGGCGGCCACGGTGATCTCGTCGCCGACCTGCTGCATGGCGGCGGTGAGGGCCTCGTCGAGGGAGGCGAAGTGCTCGTAGAAGTACCGCTCGGTGAGGCCGGCCTCGGCGCAGATGCGGGTCATGGTGACGCGGGGTCCGCCGTCGGCGCCCCAGACGTCGAGGGTCGCCGCGAGCAGCTGGGCGCGACGGGTGGCGGCGCGCTCCTGCGCCGACATGCCGCGATACCTCCCCGCCTTGACCGCCATGGGCCCATCCTCACACCCGCCGCGCGCCCGTCCCAGGGACCGGACCGGACCGGTGCGGCCAGGACGGACGCAGACATTGACAGGACGTCCTGTCTGAATCAGTCTGGTCGACGTGACCCAGGCCACGTCCCGCACCCCCGACCCGGCCGCCGGCGCGACGGCCCGCCCGCTCCCCGCCGTGGCCAGCGAGCACCGCGGCTGGCCCGTGATCGGGCGCAGCCTGGAGTACGCCCGCGACCCGGTCGCCCTCTTCGAGAAGCAGTGGGCGACCTACGGACCCGTCTCCCCGCTGCGCATCCTGGGCGACCCCTGGGTGATGCTGCTCGGCCCCGACGCCTGCGCCACGGCGCTCACCAACCCCGACAAGGCCTTCGTCAACGGGCCGGCCTGGAGCTACCTCGTCGGCCCGTTCTTCGACCGCGGCCTCATGCTCCTCGACGGCGAGGAGCACCACGTGCACCGCCGGATCATGCAGCAGGCCTTCACCCGCCCGCGGCTGGAGGGCTACGCCGCGGCCATGCACGCCCCGATCGCCCGCGGCCTCGACGCGTGGCGCCCGGGGCCGGGCTTCCCGGCGTACCCCGCCCTCAAGGAGCTCACCCTCGACGTCGCCGCCGAGATCTTCATGGGCGGCGCGGAGAGCACCGACCGCGCCGAGATGGCCCGGGTCAACGCCGCCTTCATCGACTGCGTGCAGAGCGCGGCCGCCCTCGTGCGCCGCGACCTGCCCGGCACCCGCTGGCGCAAGGGACTGCGGGGGCGGGAGGTCGTCGAGCAGTTCCTGCGCGACTACCTGCCCTCGCGGCGCGCCCGCGAGAGCGACGACCTCTTCTCCCAGCTGTGCCACGTCGAGAGCGAGGAGGGCGAGCGCTTCTCCGACGACGACGTCGTCAACCACATGGTCTTCCTCATGATGGCCGCCCACGACACCTCGACGATCACCCTCTCCACGATGCTCGAGCTGCTCGGCAAGCACCCCGCCTGGCGCGAGCGCTGCCGCGCGGAGTCGCTCGCCCTGGGCGAGGCACCCACCCTGGCCGAGCTCGACTCCCTGGCCTCCCTCGACCTGGTGATGAAGGAGTGCCTGCGGCTGCGCGCCCCCGTGCCCGTCGTCGTGCGCCGCACGGTCAAGGAGACCGTCGTCGAGGGCGTACGGGTGCCGGCCGACCGCTACGTCATCGTCGCCCCCCAGTTCAGCCACCTGATGCCCTCGCTGTGGAGCGACCCCACCGCCTTCGACCCCGAGCGCTTCTCCCCCGAGCGCCGCGAGGACCGCTCCCACCGCTTCGCCTGGGAGCCCTTCGGCGGCGGGGTCCACAAGTGCCTCGGGCTGTTCTTCGCCGGCGCCGAGGTCAAGGCGGTGATGCACCAGCTGCTGCGCCGCTTCGACTGGAGCGTCGACCCGGCCTACGTCGCGCCGATGAACAACCACTCGCTGCCCTTCCCCGCCGACGGCCAGCCCGTCGACCTCGTCCACCGCACCGCCTGACCCGCCCCTCCCCCGCCCGACCCGCACCCGCACCCGCACCCGCACCCGCACCCGCACCCGCACCCGACCGCAGGAGACCACCGTGACCGCACCCCGCGACCTCACCGACGCCCTCGTCGTCATCACCGGAGCCGGCCGCGGCATCGGCCTGGCCACCGCCCACCGCTTCGCCGCCGCCGGCGCCCGTGTGGTCATCGGCGACCTCGACGACGACGTGGCCGCCAAGGCCGCCGCCGCGGTCGGCCACGACGCCGTCGGGCTCGTGGTCGACGTCGCCGACCGCGGCTCCTACGCCCGCTTCGTCGAGCAGGCGGCGGCCCTCGCGCCGGTCGACGTGCTCGTCAACAACGCCGGCATCATGCCGCTGACCCCGCTGCTCGAGCAGAGCGACGACTCCGTCGACCGCACCCTCGAGATCAACCTGCGCGCCGTCGTCACCGGCACCCGCCTGGTCGCCCCGGCGATGGTCGCGCGAGGGCGCGGGCATGTCGTCAACGTCGCCTCCGCGGTCGGTCGGCTCGGCATGGCGGGCGCAGCGGTCTACAGCGCCAGCAAGTTCGGCGTGCTCGGCTTCTCCGAGGCCGCCCACGCCGAGCTGCGCCCGCACGGCGTCGACGTCTCCACGGTGCTGCCCACCGTGGTCGCCACCGAGCTCGCCGCCGGCGTCCACGCCACCCGGGGCATGCGGGCCTGCACCCCCGAGGAGGTCGCCGACGCCATCGTCTCGGTCGCGCAGCGCCCCCGGTTCGAGACCTGGGTGCCGGCCCACGCCAAGGGCGTCTTCCACTCCTCCAACGTGCTCCCCCGCCGGGTGCGCGACCTGGTCGGCCGCGCCATGGGTGCCGACACCACCCTCACCGACGTCGACGTGGCCGCACGCGCCGACTACGAGCGGCGCGCCAGCCGCTGAGCACCGCTCCGCCGACGCCACGGCGGAGGCCCGGCTGCGCCACGGTGCGGGGTGGGCCGGTGCGGCGCGGGGTGGGCCGGTGCGGCGCGGTGCGGCGGTCCGGTGCGAGGTGGGCGGATCCCTGAGGCAACACGTCGCGGCCGGCACTTACCGCAACAGCGCAATTGCGCGGACCGGCACCGGTCTCGCGAACGGGTTTGCGCGATCCGAGCAACCCCGCACCCCCGACACCCGCCGAACCAGCGCAATTGCGTGGACCCGCACAGGTCTCACCAACCGGTTTGCGCCGTTCGAGCAACCCCCCGCCCCCGAGACCTGCCGCAACAACGCAATCGCGCGGACCCGCACAGGTCTCACCAACGGGTTTGCGCGATCCGAGCAACCCCGCGCCCCCGACACCTGCCGCAACAGCGCAATCGCGCGGGCCCGCACCGGGCCCGCGAACGGGTTTGCGCGATCTGCGCAGCCCCCCGCCCCCGACACCTGCCGAACCAGCGCAATTGCGCGGACCCGCACCGGTCAGCGACCGGTCCGTCATACGGGTCAGGACCGGGGACGCCGGGGCCGGAGCACCACCAGCGCGACGACCGCGAGAGTCACCAGAAACCACCACCGGTCCCGGGTGAGCGACAGGAAGACCCCCGCGCCGGTGACGGCCAGGACCAGCCAGGTGGTGAGGCTCGTGCCGCTGCGGACCGGACCGTACGGCGTCGGGGCCGGACCGCCGACGACGGGCGGGTAGGCCGGCGGCGGTCCGGGGACCGCGGCGGCCGGAGCGTGGGAGGCCCAGCCCGGCTGCTGGTGCGGGCCCGGCAGGTCGGCGAAGAGCGGCACGAGGTCGCCCCGGGTGGTGGCGGCCCAGATGCGACCGACCCGGTCGGAGTGCTCCTCGGCGGTGAGCATGCCGCGCGCGTACATCGCCGCGAGGTAGGCCGAGGCCTGCTCCCGCTCGGCGTCGCCGATGCGCAGCTGGTCGCTCATGACACCACCCTGCCCCACGGCCGGTCGGGCCACACCCCGGTCCTGCCGCCGCGCGGCCACCCGGCACCCCCCGCCGGCACCCATGACACCTGTCATGGTCCGAGCGTGCACGGCCCACGTCGACCGGTGAGCGCACGCACTGCCGCCCGGCCGCCGCGACGGCGAGGCTGGACGCATGACACCGACCCCCCGCCGCCCGAGCACCGACCGCCCCGGCCGCCCCGGCCGTCCCGGACCCTCACCCCGCCGGTCGCCGGGCGATGCGACCGGCACTGCGACCGGCACTGCGACCGGGGCACCCGCCATCGAGCTGCGCGACCTGCGCCGCACCTACGGCCACGGCTCCAGCGCCTACGACGCCGTGCGCGGCGTCGACCTCGAGGTGGCGGCCGGGTCGGTCACCGCACTGCTCGGCACCAACGGCGCCGGCAAGACCTCCACCCTCGAGCTGGTCGAGGGCCTCGCCGCGCCGACCGGAGGGGAGGTCAGGGTGCTGGGGCTCGACCCCGTCGCCGACCGGGCCCGGGTGCGACCGCGCACGGGGGTGCTGCTGCAGTCCAGCGGCTTCCCCGCCGACCTGACCGTGCGCGAGACGCTGCGCATGTGGGCCGCCACCGTCACCGCGCCGCGCCCGGTGGAGGAGTCGCTGGAGCGGCTCACCCTCACCGACCGCGCCGACGTCAGGGTCGGCGCGCTCTCCGGGGGCGAGCAACGCCGCCTCGACCTGGCCTGCACCCTCATGGGGCGTCCCGAGGTCGTCCTGCTCGACGAGCCCACCACCGGGCTCGACCCCGAGTCGCGACGCGACGTGTGGCAGATCGTGCGCGACCTGCGCGACGACGGCGCCGCCGTCCTGCTCACCACGCACTACCTCGAGGAGGCCGAGGCGCTGGCCGACCACCTCGCGATCATGCACGCCGGGCGGGTCCGCCGCGCCGGCACGCCCGCCGAGATCGCCGAGGGTCACCCCTCGACGGTCAGGCTCGACACCCCCGACCGCACCCTGCCGGCCCTGCCGGCCGGCCGGGTCGAGGACGACGGGCGCACCATCACCCTGCACACCACCGACCTCCAGGCCACGCTGACCGCGCTGCTCGCCTGGGCCGACGCCGAGGGTGTGCGCCTCGACCGGCTCGACGCCCGCACCGCCAGCCTCGAGTCGGTGTTCCTCGCCATCGCCGAGGGCCGCGACGCCGCCTCCCCGGCCCGGCGCTCCGACCCGATCCCCAGCGAGACGACCGCGACCGCCGACCGGGCCAGCGCCACCGCCAGCGCCACCGCCACCGCCACCGCCACCGAGGGAGCCACCCGATGAGTACGTCGACCCCCCGCACCGAGCCCACCGCCCCGGCCACCCCGGCCACCCCGGCCACCCCGGCCACCCCGGCCACCGACGCAGCCGGCGGGTCCGAGCGCGGAGCCGGCGTACGGCGGGTGCGCGGGCTTGCCCGCGCCAACGCCACCCTCATGACGCGCAACCGGCTCACCCTGCTCTACGCCGTGGTGCTGCCCGTGCTGCCGCTGGTGCTGCTGCTCACCGGGCCGCGCGGCGACGTCGCCGTCGGCGCCGCCACCGTGGTGACCGCGCTCATGATGACGCTGCTCTTCCCGGTCTACTACAACCTGCTCTCGCAGTTCGTGACCCGCCGCGACGAGCTCGTCCTCAAGCGCCTGCGCACCGGGGAGACCCGCGACGCGGAGATCCTGGTGGCCCTGGCCCTGCCCGGCCTGGTGGTCGCGGTCCTCGTCTCGCTGGTCACGGTGGTCGTGGCGCTCGCGCTCGGCGCGCCCGCCCCGGTCAACCCCGTCCTGTACGCCGGGGCCGTGCTCCTCGGCGCCCTGATGTCGGTCGCGCTGGCCTACTGGACCGCCGCCTGGACCCGCAACGCCGAGGCCGCGCAGATGACCAGCCTGCCCGTCATCCTGCTGCTCGTGGTCGGCCAGGTGGCGATCAGCTTCCCCGACTCCGTGCAGCGCTGGACCGACTGGACCCCCGGCGCCGCCCTCACCGCGCTCGTGCGGATCGGCTGGTTCGGCCTCGACGACGGCTCCACCACCCCCAGCCTCGACCTCGCCGACACCTGGTCGGTCGGGCTCCAGCCGGTGCTCGTGCTGGTGCTCTGGACCGCCGTCGGCCTCGACCTGGCCCGCCGCTCCCTGCGGTGGGAGCCGCAGCGCTGACCCCTTGCCGACCGCAGCTGCCGACCGCAGCTCGCGTCGCCCGGGCCCGGACGTGTCTAGGGTGGTGAGGGGGCGAGCGGCGCGGTCGGCGCGGTCGGCGCGGTCGGCACGATCAGGGCCCGCCCCGCGGCACCCGCCGCCGCCCCCCTCCCCCGCAGCGCACCGACCACCCCCCTCCCCCGAGAGGACGCCATGAGCCCGACCGACGCCCACCTCGGCGACCCCCCTCTCGACGACCCCCCTCTCGACGACGCGCGGCCGGCCGGCGCGGGCGCGGGCGCGGGCCCCGCCCGAGGTCGTGACGCCGCCCGGCGCGGGCGCTGGAAGCGCTGGTCGGAGCGCAGCGAGGTCGAGCGCGTGGACCTCTACACGCGCCAGTCGATCTACCTCCTGCTCTGGTCGAGCACGGGCTTCATCCTGTGGCGTGGCTCCGCGGACTGGGGCGAGCAGCCACCCGCCCTGGTGGCGCTCGTGGTCGCGGCGGTCGCGGTGACCTGCGCGCTGGGCACGCCGGTCGTGCGCGACGTCGCCGCGCTCTACCCCGCGGCGCGCCCCGTGCCCTGGCGCAGCGTCGGCCCCCTGCTGGCGGCCACCGCGGTGGTGCTCGTCGGCGACCGGCTGCTGCCCGACGGGCTGCGCGGGGTCGGCGCCATGGTCGCCCTCAGCGTGCTGAGCTGGAGCATCGGCGGGCTGCGCGACGACCGGGTCTCCGCCGCCCTCGTCGCAGGCCTCGGGCTGGTCTTCTGGGCCACCACCGGGCTGCTCGTCGCCGGTCTCGGCGCCGCGGGCGTCACGGCCTTCTTCGTCTTCACCGCGCGCGTGTCGCTGTGGCTGCTCGGCGTGGTCTCCGAGCTCGACCGCGCCCGCGCCCTCCAGGCCGATCTCGCGGTGGCCGAGGAGCGGCTGCGCTTCTCCCGCGACGTGCACGACGTGCTCGGGCGCCGGCTCTCCGCGATCGCCCTGCAGTCGGAGCTGGCCGCCCGGCTCAGCGAGCGCGGCGACACCGCGGCCGCCGCGACCATGCTGGAGGTGCGCGGCGTCGCCCACACCGCCCTGCGCGAGGCACGCGCCCTGGCCCGCGGCTACCGCGCCACCGACCTCGCCCAGGAGCTGGAGGGGGCGCGCTCGCTGCTCGACGCGGCCGGCATCGCAGTGGCCCTGGACGTCGCCGACCTCCCCACCGCCTGGCACGAGCCGGCCGGCTGGGTGGTGCGCGAGTGCGTCACCAACGTGCTGCGCCACTCCGCCGCCACCCGGGTCGAGATCACCTACGCCGCGGGCGCCCTGGTCGTCGGCAACGACGGGGTCGGCCCGGCCGGTCCGGGCCCGACCCCCGGCAGCGGGCTCACCGGACTGCGGGAGCGCCTGGCGCCCCTCGGCGCCCGGCTCGACGCCGGTACGACGGGCCTCACCGGCGGCAGCAGCATCGGCGGCAGCGGCTGCGACGACGGCGGGACCGGGCGGTTCGTCGTACGGGTCAGCGGTCTGGACTCCCCGCCCGCGCAGGTGACGCCGTGAGCACGACGATCCGCGTCCTGCTGGCCGACGACGAGCACCTCATCCGGGCGGCACTGGCCCAGCTGCTCGCCCTGGAGGACGACCTCGAGGTCGTCGCCCAGGCCGCGTCGGGCCCCGAGGCGGTCGCCCAGGCGGTCGCTGCCGACGTCGACGTCGCGGTGCTCGACCTGCAGATGCCGGGGCTCGACGGCATCGCGGTCGCCGAGCGCCTGGGCGCCGACCTGCCGGGCTGCGCCACCGTCATCGTCACCAGCCACGGGCGACCCGGTCACCTCAAGCGGGCGCTCGCCGGTGGGGTGCGCGGCTTCCTGCCCAAGACCACGTCGGCCGCGACCCTGGCCGCGGTGGTGCGCACCGTGCACGCGGGCGGGCGCCACGTGGACCCCGAGCTCGCGGCCGAGGCGATCGCCGCCGGCGACAGCCCCCTCACGCCCCGTGAGGCCGACGTGCTCGAGCTGGCCGCCGACGGCGCGCCGGTGGAGGAGATCGCCGAGCGCGCGTCGCTCTCACCCGGCACCGTGCGCAACTACCTGTCCAACGCCGTCGGCAAGCTGGGCGCCGCCAACCGCCACGACGCCTGCGCGATCGCGCGGCGGATGGGCTGGATCTAGGCGCCCTGCTGCTCCTCGCCCGGCCGGCCCGGCCCGGCCCGGTCAGGCCGGGCCGGTCCAGCCCGGTCCAGCCCGGTCCAGCCCGGTCCAGCCCGGTCCAGCCCGGTCCAGTCCGGTCCAGCCTGGCGCAGCCGCCCGCGGCGGTGGACGGCAGGCGGGTCAACCGAGCAGCTCGGCCATCGTGCGCATGACGTCGGGGCGGGGCGGCACGATCATCGTGGTCAGCAGCGAGTCCTGCCAGCGGGGCAGCTCCGCGGCGATCTTGTCGCGCGGGCCGACGAGCGCGACCTGCTCGACCATGGCCAGCGGCACGGCGGCGACGGCCTCCTCCTTGCGACCCGAGAGGTAGAGCTCCTGGATGTGCTCGCACTCGGCCTCGAAGCCCATCCGGGCGAAGACGTCGTAGTGGAAGTTGGCGCCCTTGGCGCCCATGCCGCCGATGTAGAGCGCGTAGTGGGGTCGCAGGGTGTCGGCGGCGGCCTCCACGTCGTCGTCGAGCACGACCTGCACCATGCAGGCCACCTCGAAGTCCTCGGCGCTGCGGCGTGCGCCGGGGCGGGCGAAGCCCTCGGCCAGGGCGGCGCGGTAGTGCTCGTCGTGGGCCGGGGAGTAGAAGAGCGGCAGCCAGCCGTCGGCGATCTCGGCGGCCATGGCGACGTTCTTGGGGCCCTCGGCGGCCAGCAGCACCGGCAGGTCGGGGCGCACCGGGTGCAGCGTCGAGCGCAGCGCCTTGCCCAGCCCGGTGGTCGGCAGGTCGCCGCCGGTGACCGCGGCGCCGCCGGTGAAGGGCACCTGGAAGTGCTCACCGTCGAGCTGGAGCCTCTCGCGGGCGATCGCCTGGCGCACGAGTGCGACGTACTCCCTCGTGCGGGCCAGCGGCTTGGGGTAGGTCTGGCCGTACCACCCCTCCACCACCTGCGGGCCCGAGGCGCCGAGGCCGAGCACGAAGCGACCGCCGCTGAGGTGGTCCATGGTCATCGCGGCCATCGCCGTGGCCGCGGGCGTGCGCGCCGACATCTGCATGATGGAGGTGCCCAGGCGCAGCGTCGAGGTCTGCCCGCCGAGCCAGGCGAGCGGGGTGAGGGCGTCGGAGCCGTAGGCCTCCGCCGACCACACCGAGTCGAGACCGAGCTCCTCGGCCAGCGCCACCGCCTCGGCCTGGCCGGGCGGCGGGCCGGCGCCCCAGTAGCCCAGGGAGACGCCCAGCCGCAGCCCGCCCGCGCTCATCGCGACGCCCCGGTCACGTGCGGCGGCGTGCGGGCCGGCTGGACCGGCTGGACCGGCTGGATCGGCGGTGCGGTGAGCGGGTGGCCCATGCTCGTCCTCCTGGGGTGGCGTGACGCCCATCCTGCCCGGCCGCGCCGACGGCGGCGCGACACGACGGGCCGGTGCTCACCCGGCCTGGGGCCGACGCGCCCGCTGCGGGCGCGCCGCGCGGTGGCGGGTGTGGACGAAGAGCCACGCCCCGAGCCCGAGCAGCAGCAGCGGGAGGTGGGTGACCACGGTCAGCACCAGCAGCACGGCCAGCACGGCGACGACGGGCGCGGGCAGCCCGCGCGGTCGCAGCGCCCGGCCGCCCGACCAGTACGCCGCGCGTCCTGGCACCCAGCGACCCGGGTCGCGCGCGGCGCCGCCGGACCCGGAGCGCTGCGCGAGGGTCGCCGGGAGGAGGCCGTCGGGCCACGGGGCGGGCAGGTCGGCGAAGAGGGGGCCGAGGTCGGCCCGGGTGCGCGCGGTCCAGACCCGCTCGAGACGCTCGGCGTGCTCGTCGTGGTCGAGGCGGCCCCGGACGTAGTGCTCGCCCAGCGCGGCCGCCGCCTGCTCCCGCTCGGCGTCGCCGATGCGCAGGTGCTGCTCGCTCATGACTCGTCCGCCTCCCGGGCGGTCCCGTCGCGCGACCGGTCGGTCGGCGCGCCCTCGGCGCGCTCCGCGGCCGGGCCCCGGACGTGGTCGTGGCCGGTGCCGTGGCCGCCGTACCCGCCGGCCTCCCCGCCGGTCTCCGCGCCGGTCTCCGCGCCGGTCTCCTCGGTGTCACCGCCGTCGGCGAGCACGCCGTAGAGCTTGCGCCGAGCGTCGACGAGCACGTCGACGGCGGCGCGGCGCTGCGCGTCGGTGCCGGTGGTGACGATCTGCCACACCGCGCTCATCACCTGGCCGATCTCCGGGCGCAGGTCGACGCGCGGCCCGGTCGCAGCCTCGCGGGCGGTGGCCTCGAAGGGCGCCCAGACGGCGTCGAGCTCGTCGCGGTGCGTCGCGACGTACTCCTCACCGGCCGGCGTGAGGCGCAGGGTGCGGCGGCTGCGCTCGTCGTCGGACTCCACCAGACCCTCGTCCTGCAGCTGCGCGACGGTCGGGTAGACCGAGCCGGGGCTGGGGCGCCACGCGTCGCCGGAGCGCTCCGCGATCTGCTGGATCACCTGGTAGCCGTTGACGGCCTCGCCCGCCTCACCGGCGGCGCGCAGCACGTCGAGGATGGCCGCGCGCACGTCGCCGCGCCGCACCTTCGGGCCCCGCGAGGCCTCCGGGTCGCCGAGGCCGAAGAGGCCCGCGAGCCACGGCGGGGGGCCGGGGCGTCCCCCGCGACCGCGGGGTCCGCCGGGTCCGCCCGGTCCGGGACCGAAGGCTCCGAAGGGGCCGCCGAAGCCCGGCCCGGGCCCCCAGCCTCCGTGGCGGTGCTGGGCCCAGAGCGCCTCGGCGCGGTCGGCCCACTCCCGCTGCTGCTGCTTGTCGAATCCGTGCCTCATGGCCGGACTCCTCTCGCCCGTCGCGCCCGGCGACCGACTGTCGTCGAGTGTTTCGCGATATATCGTGAGCGTACGTCGGGGTGGTGGTGGTGACAAGGACCGCGCGGGTTTCACCAGCCGGCTGGCGAAACCCGCACCAGTCGGCCGGTGCGCGGGCCGACAGGTGCGGGTCCGGGCCGACAGGTGGCGCCGACCGGCCGCGGCGGCGTGGCGGGCGGGATCGCGGCCGGCGTGGTGGCGGCGGGGGACCGGCCCGGGGGCGGCGTAGGTTCACCGGATGACGACGCCCACCTTCCGCCTCGCCTCGACGGTGCTCGGCGCGCGCGACCCGGAGGCCCTGGCCGCCTTCTACGTCGCGCTGCTCGGCTGGCGCCACCGCGACAGCGCGCAGGAGCGCGCGGCCGACCCGGGGTGGGTGGTCGTCAAGCCGGTCGGGCCCGACGGCGCGGTCGACCCGGCCGCCGCGGGGCTGGCGTTCCAGCGCGAGGACGACCACGTGCCGCCGACCTGGCCCCCGGCACCGGGCGCGCAGCAGATACAGGCGCACCTCGACGTGGCCGCCGACGACCTCGCCGCCGCGGTCGCACGGGCGCTAGAGCTGGGCGCCGTGCTGGCGCCCCACCAGCCGCAGGACCTCGTGCGGGTGGTGCTCGACCCGGAGGGCCACCCGCTCTGCCTGTTCGCCCCCGGAGACTGAGGACGCGCGCCAGCGTCGCGCGGGTCGGGGGTGGCCCGAGACGGTCACCGGGGCCGGATCACCGGGGGCAGGGTCACCGGGCGCCGGATCGCCGGGGGCGGGCTCAGCCCGGGCGGGTCACCAGCCCCAGGTGCCGGGGGCGCCCTTGAAGGGGCCGACGACGCGCGAGGTGATCCAGCCGCCGTAGAAGCCGCCCTCCTGGGGCACCACCACCTCGTCGTTCACCGTGATCCGGTCGACCGAGGCCGGCATGATCGCGATCGCCCCGGTGATCGCCTCGAAGCCGGGGGTGGGCGTGAGGTAGGTCCAGGCGGCGCGCGGGGCGACGGTGTCGCCGGAGACGAGGTCGAAGTAGGTGGCCAGGCCCTTCCACTCGCAGAAGCTGTTGCCCTCCGCGTCGCGCAGCGCGCCGTCGACGAAGGCCTCGCGGGGCAGGTAGTAGGTCGGGGGGTGGCTGGTCTCCATGACCCGCCAGCTGCGGGTCGTGCGCGCCACGACGACGCCGCCGAAGGTGACCTCGATCGACTCCTTGCTCTCGTCGAGGGCGGGCGGGCGCGGGTAGTCCCACACCGATTCCTGTCCCGGACCGGGCTTCTCTCGCTTCAGCGGGTTCAAGGGGCGCACACCCCGACCCTAGGCGGCCGCGCTCACGCCTCCATCACCCTCTCGGCGTGCTCCACGACCGGGAAGGGGTCGTAGAAGTGGTGCAGCATCGCACGCCACTGCTCGTAGGCGGGCGAGCCGCGGAAGCCCTCGGTGTGGTCCTCGAGGCGCTCCCACTCGACGAGCAGGAGATAGGTGCCGGGGCGCTCCACGAGCCGCGAGAGCGTCAGCCCGCCGAAGCCGGGCGAGGCGGCGATGATCGAGCGCGCCTGGGCGAAGGCGGCCTCGAAGGCCTCCTCCTGACCGGGGCGGACGGGCAGCAGGGCGTGCTCGAGGACCATGCGGGCAGGCTAGCTGCCGCACACCGCCGCACCCCGCCGTACGCCGCCGCGGCGCCGGGCCCGCTCAGGTGGCCCACACGCCGCGGGGCAGCCCGGCGTCGTCGACGAGGCCGGCCACGGCCGCCTCGTCCTCGTGCCCCGCCAGCAGCAGCAGGCCGCGCCCGGGCGGGGCGGCGAGCGCCTCGGCCAGGGCCTCGACCGCCACCCAGCGGCAGCCCGGAGGCAGCCCGGGCGCGCCGAGCTCGGCGTAGGTGTCGCCCACCAGCGCCCGGCCCCCGGACTCGGACCCGGGGCCAGACCCGCCCTCGGGGTCGTGGGCGAGCAGCACGACGAAGTGCCCGACGTCCCAGGTGGCGCCGGGCGGGCTGATCGGGCCGGTGCGCACGTTGGCGACCACCCCCACGGGCCGCCCGGCCGCCCGGAGCCGCTCCAGCAGCGCTCCGAGCGCGCCGGCGTCGAGCGCCGACCCGGGCACGGGCACGACGACCACGCGGTCGCCCGCCGCGGCCTCGACGCCGCGCAGCAGACCGGTCGCGTCGGTGCCGCTGTGCTCGAGCGCGGCGGCCCGGGGCAGCTCGTCCCAGCCGGTGCGCAGCAGCGGGGCACCCTCCGGTCGCCAGTCGGCGACGTCGTGGGGCCAGATCGCGGTGCCGGCGGCCACCGCGATCGCCGTGGCCGAGGGCACCGCGGGGTCTGCCGGGGACGGCGCCGGGCCCTGCGTCGCCGCCGGCGCCGCGGCCCGGGTGCTGGCCGGCGGGGCGGCCCTGGTGGACGCGGGTGACGCCAGCACCGCGTGCAGGGCCAGGGCGGCGGCGAAGGGTCCGCAGAGCTGGTCGGGCTGGGGCAGCGCCGGGCCGTGGGCCGCGAGCACGCGCTCGGCGCCGGGCAGCAGCCCCGGCACCGCGAGGGGTGCGGCCGCCGGTCGGTCGGGCACCGGTCGACCGGGCATCAGTACAGCCACCGGTGGGAGGCGACGACCTCCTCGACGGTGTGCTCGGCGGCCCAGGCGGCGTCGGAGTCGCGGCAGGCGACGAAGGCGCCGAGGAGGTCGGCGCCGAGCACGTCGCGCACCAGCGCGCTGCCCAGCAGGTGGGCGCGCTGCTCCTCGTGGGTGGTGGCGAGGGCGACGATCCCGGCGGCGTCGCGGCGCGCGTCGTCCCAGGCGCCGACGTCCTCCTGCACCGGGTCGGGCAGCTCGGCCCCGTCGCGCACCCCAGCGAGGCCGGCGCCGATGACCACCGCGAGGGAGAGGTAGGGGTTGGCCGAGGCGTCGCTGGCCTTGAGCTCCACGTTGGTGTGCTCGGGGCCCAGCAGGCGCGAGGCGGGCACCAGCCGCAGCGCGGCCTCGCGGTTCTCGACGCCCCAGAAGCCGTAGGCGCCGGCCCAGTAGCCGGGCCGGCGGCGCAGCAGCGAGCCCGCGCTGGGGGCGGTGACGGCGACGATCCCGGGCAGCTCGCGCAGCAGGCCGGCGAGGTAGCCGCGGCCCACGTCGGAGAGCCCGTGGGGGCCGTCGCCGGTCAACGCGTTGCGGCCCTCGCGCACCAGTGAGGTGTGCAGGTGCCAGCCGTTGCCGGCGCCCGCGGCGGTCGTCACCGGCGCGAAGCTGACCCGCAGGCCCTCGGCCCGCGCGGCCGACTGCACGGTCTGGCGCACCAGCACCTGCGTGTCGGCCATGGCCAGCGGGTCGAGCGCGGAGAGGGCGAGCTCGACCTGCGACTCGCCGTACTCCGCGTGGAGCTGACCGATCGCGATGCCGTCGGCGGCGAGGTCGCGCAGCAGGCGACGGGTGAACTCGTCGACCTCGCGCAGCGCGTTGGGCCCGTAGGCCGGGCCGTGGTGGGCGGGGGTGAAGTCCTCGCCCTCGCGCACGACGACCATCTCCACCTCGAAGCCGGCGCGCACCGCGAAGCCGGCCTCGGCGGCGGCGGCGACCTGTCGCTCGAGCACGCTGCGCTGGCAGTAGGGCCACGGGTCGCCGTCGGCGTCGAGCTGGCGGCCGTGGACCCAGGCCAGGCCGGGCTGCCCGGCGAGGGGCACGACGCTGTCGGCGCGGTCGACCACGGGCACGAGCCGCACGTCGCCGGAAGGCGTGGCGAGTCCCTCGTGGGCGAAGGTGATGACGTCGTGGGAGTCGAAGACCGCGAAGACGGCCGTCACCCCGACCCCGCGGCGCGCGGCGGCCGGCAGCTCGGCGGTGGGCACGGTGCGGGAGCGGACGATGCCGTTGTTGTCGACCCAGCCGATGGTGACGCCCACGACGCCCTCGCGGGCCAGGCGGTCGGTGAGCTCGTGGACGTCGGGGGCGTGGACGTCGGGGGCGTGGACGTCGGGGACGCCGGTGGCGGTCATGACGGCACGCTACCGGCGGCGCGCCGGCCCTGCCCCGCCCATCCACAGCCGGCCCGTCCACGGCCGGCCCGTCCACAGCCGGCCCGTCGGGGAGGGCCACCCCGGGCGCGGGTGGGAACAGCGCGGACCCGACGTAGGTTGGCGACCCGTGGGCATCCGGGACCTCGTCGCAGACACGCGACCGCTGCAGAACCGTCACTTCAAGCGGCTGTGGCTGGCCAACATCGTCACCGTCGTCGGCGCCCAGCTCACCGTCGTCGCCGTGCCCGCGCAGATCTACGCCGACACCGGCTCCTCGGCCTACGTCGGCCTCACCGGCCTCTTCGGGCTGGTGCCCCTGGTCGTCTTCGGGCTGTACGGCGGCGCCCTGGCCGACGTCTTCGACCGCCGCACCATCCTGCTGGTCACCACCGTCGGGCTCATCGTCACCAGCGCGCTGTTCTGGCTGCAGGCCGCCGCGGGCTCGACGAACGTGTGGCTGCTGCTGTGCCTCTTCGCGGTGCAGCAGGCCTTCTTCGCCGTCAACCAGCCCACCCGCAGCGCCGTGCTGCCCAAGCTGCTGCCCCCCGAGCTGCTGCCGGCGGCCAACTCGCTCAACATGACCGTCATGCAGGCCGGCGCCATCGCCGGGCCGCTGGTGGCGGGGGTGCTCATCCCCGTGCTCGGCTTCGAGTGGCTCTACCTCATCGACACGATCACCCTGCTGGCCACGCTCGGCGCGGTGCTCGGCCTGCCGAGCCTGGCGGTGGTCGACGCGGCCACGACCACCCCCGGACTGCGCTCGGTGGTCGAGGGCCTGGCCTACCTGCGCCAGCAGCCCGTGCTGCTGATGTCCTTCGTGGTCGACCTGATCGCGATGGTCTTCGGCATGCCCCGCGCACTCTTCCCCGAGATCGCCGCGGTCGACTTCGGCGGCCCCGAGGAGGGCGGCATCGTCTTCGCGCTGCTCTTCGCCGCCATCCCCGCCGGCGCCGTGCTCGGCGGCGTGCTGAGCGGGTGGGTCTCGCGCATCGAGCGGCAGGGCCTGGCCGTCGTCGTGTGCATCCTGGTCTGGGGAGCGGCCGTCATCGGCTTCGGCACGGCGGTGCTGCTGGCCGGCGTCGACGGGTGGCGCACCCCGATGCTCGTGGTGGCGCTGCTGATGCTCATGGTGGGCGGCGCCGCCGACATGGCCTCGGCGGCCTTCCGCAACTCGATGCTGATGACCGCCGCCGACGACGCCGTGCGCGGGCGCCTGCAGGGGGTCTTCATCGTCGTGGTCGCCGGCGGCCCCCGCATCGCCGACGTCGCCCACGGCGCGGCCGCCGCCTCGGTCGGCGCCGGGGCCGCCGCGGCCGGCGGCGGGGTGCTGGTGGTCGTCGGCACGGTGGTCGCGGCGCTCGCCGTGCCGTCCTTCGTCCGCTACCGCCTCACCCGCACCGCCGCGCCCCTGACCTGAGCGACCCGGGGGCCCCTCCCGGCCCGGGCCTCGGCCCCCGGGGTGGAGCCGGGTGGGCCGGCGCGGCCTAGGTTGAGGTGATGAGACTCCCCCCGCTGCCCGGTCCCTCCGACGTCAGGTGGCTGGTGGACCAGGCCGTGGCCGCCGGTCCCCGCGTGGTCGGCCTGCTCGCGGGCGCCGAGGCGCTGCTCGCCTCGGCCCAGGGGCTGGTGGGCGAGGCCCGGCTGCTGCTGGAGCGCGTCGACGCCACCCGCCTGGCCGCCGACGAGGTGGTCGCGGAGGTCGACCGCACCCGGGCGCGGGCCGACCGGGCGCTCACGTCGTTCGAGCCGCTCGCCGACCGGGTCGCGGGCCTCCTCGACGACGTCGAGCCGCTGCTGGGCCGCGCCGACCGCCTCGTCGGGCAGGCCGCGCCGCTGCTCGGCCGCGCCGACGGGCTGCTGGACGCCGGGGCGCCGCTGGTCGAGCGGGCCGGCGGCCTCCTCGACGAGGGCGCCCCGCTCGTGGGCCGTGCCGAGGCGCTCGTGGGCCGCGCCGAGCCGATGGTCGAGCGCGTCGAGCCCCTGCTCGAGCAGGTCGTGCCGCCGCTGACCCGGCTGCTGCCGGTGCTCGACCGGCTCGCCGAGACCACCCACCCCCACGAGGTCGACGCGATGGTCGCGCTCGTCGACCAGCTGCCCCTGCTGGCGCAGAAGATGGAGTCCGACGTCGTGCCGATGCTGGAGTCGCTGAGCAGCGTCGCGCCCGACCTGCACGACCTGCTCGACGTCTCCCGCGAGCTCAACGAGATGCTGGGCAAGCTTCCCGGGCTGCGCGGCATCAAGAAGCGGGTCGAGCGGGAGCAGGACGAGGAGGAGAGAGCGTGAGCACCACCATCCTGACCCTCGGCGGGGGCGGCTTCCTGATGGAGCCCGACAACCCGCTGCTCGACGACTTCCTGCTCTCGCTGGCCACCCGCCGGCGCGGTGCCGGCGACCGGCCGCGGGTGCTCTACGTGCCGACGGCCGCCGGCGACGACCAGGGCCGGATCGCCGACTTCGAGGCCGCCTTCGCCGAGCGCGCCGAGACCGACGTGCTGAGCCTCTTCCGCCGCGACGGGCGCGACCTGCGCGAGCAGGTCCTGGCCGCCGACGTCGTCTACGTCGGCGGCGGCTCCACCCTCAACCTACTGGCCCTGTGGCGCCTGCACGGCCTCGACGAGGTGCTGCGCGAGGCCGGGGAGGCCGGGGTGGTGCTGGCCGGGATCAGCGCCGGCATGAACTGCTGGTTCGAGGGCTCGGTCACCGACTCCTGGGGCCCGCTCGACGCCCTGCCCGACGGGCTCGGGCTGCTGCGCGGCAGCGCCTGCCCGCACTACGACGGCGAGGCCGAGCGGCAGCCCACCTACGTCGACCTCGTCGGGCGCGGCGTCCTGCCCTCCGGCTACGCCGCCGACGACGGCTGCGCGCTGCTCTTCCGCGACGGCGAGCTGGTCGAGGCGGTCTCCTCACGCCCCGACGCCCGAGCCTTCCGGGTGCACCGCACCGGCGACGCCGACGGGCTCGACGACGCCATGGAGGCCGCGCCCGTGGCCGAGAGCCCCGTCGACGTCCGCTTCCTCGGCTGACCTCGGCTGACCTCGGCCGCCCGCCCGGGGCCGCCTCGGCGCGGGTCGGGCGGTGCGGATCGGGCGGCGCGGGTCAGGCGCCGAGCAGCCCGCGCACGTAGGCGGCCTGGCCGACGTGCTGGAGGTCGTCGTTGACCACGCTGACCAGGCGCACGGCCAGGGTCACCGGCGGGTCCCAGTGCTCGTCGACCACGCGGTCGAGGTCATCGGCGCCGAGCGTCGCGACGTACGCCGTGGTCTGCGCGTGCACCGCGCGCAGGTACTCCACCAGCAGGTCGGCCTCGGCCCGCAGCGCCCCGACCTCCTCACTGGACTGGCCGTAGCCGATGGAGGCGTCGTCGTAGGGCAGGTCGAAGCGGCGCGCGAAGCCCTGCGCGGTCCAGACCTGCTCGAGGTCGGCGACACCGGCGACGTGGTCGTCCTGCACGCGCGCGGCGTGCCAGACCAGCCAGCCGATCGGGTTGGCGTCGGCGCCCGGGCGGTGGGCGAGCTGGTCGGCGTCGAGCCCGTTGACCGCGGCGGTGCCCGCCTCGAGGATGCGCTCGAAGGCGTCGGTGAGCAGCTGTGCGGGAGTCATGCCCCGAACCTACGTCGCCCCCGCCACCGCCATCCTCGCCCGCACGGGCGGGCGGAGCGGCCGGGACGGGCAAGAGCGGGCGGGACGGGCGGGCCCGCCGGTCGGTCGGGCGCGGGTCAGCCGCGCAGCCGCTCCAGCCGGGAGGCCAGCAGCGCGACGCGGTGGGCGTTGCCGTGCAGGTCGACGTAGGTCTGGCCGAAGGAGGCGAGCAGGGCGTCGTCGAGGCGTCGCACCGCGCCGGGCGGGTAGCGGTAGTCCATGCGGGCGTTGAGGTCGAGGTCGGCGACCGGGCGCAGGGCGGTGGCCAGCTCGTCGAGGGAGGTGATCCCGAGCTCGAGCAGCAGCCCGGAGATCCAGGCGTAGTGGTCGGTGCGCGACCACCCGGCGTCGGCGTACTGCCCGGCCAGGAAGGCCGCCAGCTCTCGCGCGTCGAGGCGCGGGTCGAGGTCGCCGTCGATCTCGTCCTCGGAGGGCCCCACCGACCCGCGCGGCCCGGCGCGCAGCCGGTCGCGGATCTCCGCGAACTCCCGGTCGGCCAGCTCCAGCAGGCCCGCGGCGAGGGTGAAGCGGCGGTCGAAGTCGGCGGCGTGCTCCTCGGGCACGACGCCCTTGTAGCGGATGTCGTGCTCGAACTCCGCCCACGCGTGCTGCAGCACGGTGCGCACCTGCACCTGGGCGGTGCGGCCCTCGAGGTGGGCCAGCGCCGGGTCGCCCTCACGTGTCGGGTCGGGGGTGATGAGGAGGTGGCGGCTGGCGTAGCCGAAGCCGCCGGCGCTGATGGCGTCCTGGCCCATGTCGCGGTCGTCCTTGACGACGACCTGGTCGCCGAGCAGGTCGGCCACCGCGTCGACGTCGCTGACGACGTAGGCGATGACCCGCACGCCGACCTGGTCGGTGATCTGGGTCAGCGGGTCGGAGTAGAGCGGCACGCCGGCGCTGGTGCGCCCCGCCTTCTCGGCGAAGGACGCGACGCTCTTGGCCCGCGAGGTGACGGTGAGGTAGTTGATGCCGGCCTCGTCGAGGATCCGGGTGACCAGGGCGGCGGCCTCCTCGGCGGCCAGGCGGAGCTCGGCGTGCTGGGCGTCGTAGGCCCGCACGGCCGCGCGCACGACGTCCTCGCGGGCCAGCTCGGGCTCGGCGCCGGGCAGCGTGGGGGTGACGATGTAGCCGGTCTCGAGGTCGCCGTAGGTCGTGACCCGGTCGGGCGAGCGGGAGGCGAAGAGCGCGACGTAGGCGCAGACCACCGCGTCGACCTGGTCCTCGACCACCCGCAGCTCGCTCTTGCGCGTGGCCTGCTCGACCTGGGCGCGCAGTCCGCGCCAGGTCTCGTCGACGTCGACGACGGTCTCGACGTGCGACATCAGCGTCAGCAGCGCCTCGCGCAGCCCGTCGAGGTCGCGGCCGCGCTTGTTCTTGTACTTCAGCGTGCGCGGCAGGTCGAAGAGCACCACCGTCGCGGGGTGGGGGTAGACCTCGATCGCGCGGCGGCTGCGCGCCGAGCGGGGGTCGATGTCGAGGTCGAGGCGCTCCGCGACCCTTCCGCCGCGCGTGCCGTGCGCGAACTCGGGCTTGCCGGTGTTGGCCGGGTGGGCGCCGGCCTCGAAGCGGCGGAAGTCCTTGCTCAGCGCCTTCTCCGCGGGCCGCGACCCGGTCGGGTTGGTCACCACGAGCGGCGCGTCGATGGCCACCAGGCAGTCGCCGGTCACGTACGGCGCCAGCGCCTCCGCGATCTCGTCGTCGGAGCGCACCGCCGAGAGGTGCAGCAGCCGCGACGTCCCGTCCACCACCGCCAGGCCCGTCGGGCTCCGGTCTCCCCACGCGAGGTCGACGCCGATGAAGTACACCCCCTCACCCTGCCCTATCGGCCCTGGCCGCGGGGCGGGAGAGGTGGTTGGGCGGGTCGTGGGGGGTGCGGGTGGCTGCGGGTTTCACCGGTCAGCCGGTGAAACCCGCACCTGTCGGCCCAGACCCGCCACCTGTCGGCCCAGACCCGCCACCTGTCGGCCCGGACCCGCACCTGTCGGCCCGCGCGTGGGCCGACCAGTGCGGGTTTCGCCGGCCGGCTGGCGAAACCCGCGTGACCGCCCCCGCCCGACCAGGCACCATCGAGGCGTGAGCGAGCACGCCGTGGCCGACCCGTCGGACCCGCTGACCCGGGTGCCGTGGCCGGTGAGGACCGAGCGGCTGCTGCTGCGACGCGCCGAGCGGGCCGACGTCACGGCCACCTACGCGATCCGTCGTCGCCCCGAGGTGCACGAGTGGCTCTCCTCGGCCGCGCTCGGGCCGGGGGAGTACGCCGCGATGTTCACCCGCCCGCAGCGGCTGGCGACGTCGCTGGTGGTCGAGCGGTGCGAGCGGCCCGGCGTGGTGGTGGGCGACCTGATGCTCGCCGTCGAGGACGCCTGGGCCCAGACCGAGGTCGCCGACCGCGCGGCCGGCACGCAGGCGCGGCTCGGGTGGGTCCTCGACCCGGCGTACGGCGGGCAGGGCCTGGCCACCGAGGCGGTCGGGGCGCTGCTCGGCGTCTGCTTCGACGCCCTCGGGCTGCGCCGGGTGGTGGCCGACTGCTTCGCCGACAACACGCCGTCGTGGCGGCTGATGGAGCGCGTCGGGATGCGCCGCGAGGCCCGCACCGTGGGCGACTCGCTGCACCGCTCGCGCGGCTGGCTCGACGGCCTCACCTACGCCCTGCTGGCCGAGGAGTGGCGCGCCCGCTCGTGACCGGATCCCGCAGCGCGCGGTGCCGCCCGGTCGACGGCCGCCCGGTCGACGGCCGCCCGGTCGACGGCCGCCCGGTCGACGGCCGCCCGGTCGGCGCCGGCCGTCAGCGCCGGCCGGTCAGCGGGTCAGCTCGAGCACGCGGTCGTCGCCGTCGCGCACGTCGCCGCGGCCGTCGGTGTTGGAGGTCGCCAGCCACAGCCCGCTGCCGTCGGGCAGCGTGGTGACCGTGCGCAGCCGGCCGTACTCCCCGGCCAGGTGCGAGACCGGCTGCCCGACCTCGTCGGTCCGCGCCGACCCGTCGGCCCCGGCGCCGGACCCGCCCCCGGCATCGGTCCCGGCCCCGGACCCGTCGAGCGGCACCTCCCACAGCTGCTGCCCGCGCAGGGCGGCCATCCACAGCGAGCCGTCCCAGAAGGCCAGGCCCGAGGGTGAGGCGTCGGCGGTGCGCCAGACGGCGACGGGGTCGACGTACTCCGGCTCCCCGCCGGTGCCCTCGACCCGCGGCCAGCCGTAGTTGGCGCCGGCCTCGATGAGGTTGAGCTCGTCCCAGCTGGCGTCGCCGAACTCCGAGGCCCACAGCCGGCCCTCGTCGTCGAAGGCCAGGCCCTGCACGTTGCGGTGCCCGAGGCTGTAGACCGCGTCGCCGAAGGGGTTGCCGGGGGCGGGCTCGCCCTCGACGGTGTAGCGCAGGATCTTGCCGCCCAGCGACTCCGGGTCCTGGGCCAGCTCGACGTCGCCGGTCTCGCCGGTGCTGACGTAGAGGTAGCCGTCGGGGCCGACCAGCATCCGTCCGCCGTGGTGGTAGGTCGCGCCGGCGGGGATGCCGTCGACGATCACCCGCGGCTCGCCGAGGCGGCGACCGTCCCAGCTCATCGCGGCGATCCGGTTGTCCTCGGCGGTGGTGTAGTAGGCCAGCACGGTGCGCTCGTCGGGCGTGGCGGCCAGACCCAGCAGGCCGGCCTCGCCGGTGGGCTCGGCGGCCTCTACGGTGGCCACGACGCGCGGACGGCCGGGGTCGCCCGCGGGCAGCAGCTTGATGTCGGTGGTGTCGCGCTCGCTGACCAGCGCGCCGCCGTCCTCGAGCAGCACCATGCCCCAGGGGCTGGTGAGGCCCGTGGCCACCTCGGCGACGTCGAGGTCCTCGCCGGTGCGCGGGGCGTCGGCGCCCCGGTCCTCCCCGGCCGGCTCCTCCGACGCGGTCGTCGACGGCTCGGCCGTGCGGGTCGCGGGGTTGGGCTCGCCGGTGGCGGCGGTGTCCTCGTCGCCGCAGCCGACCAGCACGGCCGCCAGCAGACCGGTGGTCGCGAGGGTGGCGAGACGGCTCGCGGGGCGGCTCGGGAGGCGGCTCGGGAGGCGGGAGGTCATGCAGCCATGGTGGCAAGAGGGCCCAACCGGGCGGCCGCGATGTTTCACGTGGATCCCCCGCGCCTCACGGGCCGCTCACGGGTCGGGCTGGCAGGTGGGGCACCAGAAGACCCGCCGTGCGCCGAGCTCGGCCGCCTCGACGGGGGTGTCGCAGATCCGGCACGGCAGCCCCGTGCGGCCGTAGACGTACGTCGCGTCGACGCGACGCGGGCGCCCCGCCGGCCGCTCGCGGTGGTCGGGCTCGGTGGTGACGATGCGCCCGGCCCTGACCCCGGCCTCCATGAGCACCTTGAGGTCCTCCCACAGGTGGCTCCACGTGGTGGCGTCGAGGTCGCGCCCGGGCAGGAAGGGGCTCACGCGGCTGCGCAGCAGCACCTCGGCGCGGTAGACGTTGCCGATGCCGGCCACGACCGACTGGTCCATCAGCAGGGTGCCGATGGGGGCGCGGCTGCGCCCGATCCGGCGGGTGGCGGGCGCGGGGTCGCAGGCGGGGTCGAGCGGGTCGGGCCCGAGACGGTCGAGGATCGCCTGCCGCTCCCCCGGGGTCAGCAGCTCGCAGGCCGTCGGGCCCCGCAGGTCGAACCAGTGGGAGTCGGTCACCAGGCGCAGCCGCAGCGCACCCCGTGGCGCCTCGGGCTCACCGCGGCCGTCGGCCCACTTGCCGTAGAGGCCGAGGTGCACGTGCAGCCACCGGTCGTCGGGTCCGGCGGGCGCGTCGCGGTCCTGCGGCCAGGCCGCGGGGTCGACGTAGCGGTGGAAGAGGTGCTTGCCGCGGGCGTGGGTCTGGGCGAGCACCCGCCCGTCGAGCAGGGCCGCGCCCTCGGCGAAGCGGCCCTGCGGGCTGCTGGCCACGACACGGCGGCCGACGAGCAGGCGGTCGTGGCGCCGGGCCAGACGGTGGATGGAGTGGCCCTCGGGCATGCCCACCAGTGGAGCAGGCCGCTCCAAGCCGCCGTGCCGTGGTCGGGGTCCCGCCGACGCAGCGGCGGGACCCCGACCGGACCCGGCCGGACCCGGCAGGACCGGACCGGGCCGGAGCGGGCTGGGGCGGACCGGAGCGGGCTCAGTCCTTGCGGGTGCGCAGCGGCTTGCGCGGCTTCTTCGGCAGCTGGCTGGCGCGCCCGTGCAGCGCGGTGAGCAGGGTGGCGAAGGTGGTGTCCTGCTCGGGGGTGCGGTCGAAGGTCGTCAGGTTGAGCACCGGCTTGAAGCGCTGGCGGGTGACGGCCTTGGCGTAGGTGAACTCCTTGAGGCCGTCGGGGCCGTGGATGCGCCCGAAGCCGGAGTCGCCGACCCCGCCGAAGGGCAGCCCCGGCACGGCGGCGAAGGAGATGACGGAGTTGACCGCGGTCATGCCGGTGCGCAGCCGGCGGGCGATCTCGGGCCCGCGCTTGGCGGAGAAGACCGTCGAGCCCAGGCCGTACTTGCCGGCGTTGGTCAGCGCGACCGCCTCGTCCATGTCGCGCACCTTGCGCACGGTCACGGTGGGCCCGAAGGTCTCCTCGGTGACGGCGAGGGAGTCCTCGGGCACGTCGACGAGCACGGTGGGCTGCACGAAGCGCTCCCCGACCGTGTCCTCCCCGCCCACGACCGCGCGCCCGCCGCGCTGCAGGGCGTCGCTGACGTGGCTGCGCACGACGTCGACCTGGCTGGCCATCGTCATCGGGCCCAGCTTGGCGGCGGGGTCGTTGCCGGCGTGCACGGCGCGGGCGCGGTCGCTGAGCTCGGCGAGGAAGCGGTCGTAGACCTGCTCGTGCACGTAGACCCGCTCGACGCCGATGCAGGTCTGCCCGGCGTTGGAGAAGGCACCCCAGGCCGCGGCGTCGGCGGCGGCCGTGACGTCGGCGTCGGCGTCGACCAGCAGGGCGTCCTTGCCGCCGGCCTCGATCACCACCGGCGTGAGCCGCTCGGCGCAGGCGGCCATCACCCGCTTGCCGGTGGCCGTCGACCCGGTGAAGGCGAGCTTGTCGATGTCGGCGCGGCACAGCGCGGCGCCGGTCTCGCCGAAGCCGGTCACGACCTGGAGCAGCGCGCGGTCGCCGACGACCTCGCGCAGGCTGTCGGCCAGCCAGCGCCCGACGCCGGGGGTGAGCTCGCTGGGCTTGAACACCACGGCGTTGCCGGCGGCCAGGGCGTAAGCGATCGAGCCCATGGGCGTGAAGACGGGGTAGTTCCACGGGCCGATGACGCCGACCACGCCGAGCGGGAGGTACTCCACCGACGCCGTCTGGTTCGACAGCAGCAGGCCGGGCGAGACCCGCTTGCGGCCCAGCACCTTCTCGGCGTGCGCTCCGACCCAGGCCAGGTGGTCGATGGCCAGCCCGATCTCGAGGGCCGCGTCGGCGTGGGGCTTGCCGGTCTCGGCGTGCACGACGGCGGCGAGCTGGCCGAGGCGCCGGGTCATCACCCCGCGCCACTGGGCGAGCACCTCCTTGCGCCCGTCGAAGCCGAGCGCGGCCCACCAGCCCGCGCTCTGCCGGGCGCGGGCCACCGCGGCGTCGACCGCGGCGGCGTCGTCGACCGGGTGGGTGCCCACGACGTCGCCGGTGGCGGGGTCGAGGGAGTCGAAGGTCGGTCCGTCGGCGGGCCCGCCCTGGCCCTCCGGCAGGCCGAGGCCCTCGGCGTGGGGGTCGGCGTGGGCGTCGAGACCGGTGTCGAGGCTCATCGGTGGTCCTTCCCGGCGGCGGTGCGGCCTCGCAGGAGGTCCGCGGCGCGCTCGCCGATCATGATCGAGGGGGCGTTGGTGTTGCCGCGGGTGACCATCGGCATGACGCTGGCGTCGGCGACGCGCAGACCCTCGACGCCGCGCACGCGCAGCTCGGGGTCGACCACGGCGCGCTCGTCGGAGCCCATCGCGCAGGTGCCGACGGGGTGGTAGAGGGTCTGGGTCTGGGCGCGCACGTGCTCCACGATCTGCGCGTCGGTGGGGTCGGCGCCCCAGCCCTGCATCGTGGGCAGGCCGGGCCCGACGACGTGGGCCGCCAGCGGCCCGGTCGCGGCGACCTCCAGCATCCGGCGCACCCCCGCGGTCATGGCGTCGAGGTCGGCCTGGTCGTCGTAGTAGCCCGGGTCGATGTCGGGGTGCCAGCGCGGGTCGGTCGAGCGCAGCCGCACCGAGCCGCGGCTGGCCACGTGCACCAGGGTCGGGGCGAGGGTGACGTTGCGGGTGGTGGGCTCGTGCAGGCCGTTGTCGTAGAAGCCGGTCGGCGCGACGTGCACCTGCAGGTCGGGTGCGGCGAGGTCGTCGCGGGTGCGCCAGAAGCCGCCGCCCTCGCCGATGTTGGAGACCAGCGGCCCGGTGCCGGTGGCCTTGGCCCGGGCGAACTGCACCAGCGTGTTGTGGTCCATCAGGTCGGTGGTGTCGCGGGTGCGGAAGACCAGCGGCACGGCCGGGTGGTCGTGGAGGTTCTGGCCCACGCCCGGCAGGTCGACGAGCACGTCGACGCCGACCTCGCGCAGGTGGGCCCCCGGCCCGATACCCGAGAGCATCAGCAGCTGCGGGGAGTTCACCGCGCCGCCGGCGAGCACCACCTCGGCCTCGACGTACGCCGTGCGCACGGTCGGGCCCTGCTGGTAGCTGACCCCGACCGCCCGGCCGCCCTCGACCAGCACCTTCTCCACGAAGGCCCCGGTGCGCACCGTCAGGTTGGGCCGGTCGGCGGCGGGCTCGAGGTAGGCCTTGGCCACCGACCAGCGCCGTCCCTTGCGCTGGGTGACCTGGTAGAGCCCCGCCCCCTCCTGCTCGGCGCCGTTGAAGTCGTCGGTGGGCTTGAAGCCCGACGCGACCGCGGCGTCGACGAAGGCGTGGGTCAGCGGGTGGGTGTAGCGGCGGTCCTCGACGTGCAGCGGGCCGTCCTGGCCGTGGTGGGGCCCACCGAGGCGGGTGTTGCCCTCGGAGCGCACGAAGTAGGGCAGCACGTCGGCGTGCCCCCAGCCGGTGGCGCCGTGGGCGTCGCGCCAGGTGTCGAAGTCGGCGTGGTTGCCGCGGATGTAGATCATGGCGTTCATCGACGAGCAGCCGCCGAGCGCCTTCATGCGCGGCCAGTAGGCACGCCTGCTCTCGAGCTGCTTCTGCTCGGTGGTGGTGTAGTTCCAGTCCCACCGGGTCTTGAAGAGGTTGGCGAAGGCCGCGGGGATGGTGATCTCGTCGGCGTCGGCCGCTCCCCCCGCCTCGAGCAGCAGCACCGAGACCGACGGGTCCTCGGTCAGCCTGGCGGCCACCACCGCTCCGCCGCTGCCGGCTCCCACGACCACGTAGTCGAAGCTCTCGCGCTCGGCCACGGCACCTCCTCGCCCGGGCGGCCCCTGCCGGGCCGCGATCCCCCGAACCTACGGCGTGGTGGTGGGCGTCACAACGCGCTGTCCACGGCGTCCGCGGCGCGCGGACGTCCGCCGCCGACGCCGAGGCGCCCGCGGAGGGTCAAATCCGCGCCAGATCGGGCTCTTCCGGCCCGACGGCGGGCCCGCGACCGGTGCGTCGACTTGGCAGGAGCCCCCTCGGCGCGGTGGGATCGAGGCTGCGCCGTACGACGACGGCACCGGTCGCAGGCCCCACAACCCTGTGGACGAGCCCCGTCGTCGTCGCGTCATCCGATACTCGACCGGGGTGCTCCGCACCCGAGAGGTGGTTCCACCATGAACAAGACCGAGCTCCGCGACGCCGTCGCGTCCGCCGCCGACATCACCGGCGCCCAGGCCGACAAGGCCGTCAACGCCGTCATCGACTCCATCACCTCGGCCCTCGCCGCCGGTGACAAGGTCACCATCCCCGGCTTCGGCACCTTCGAGACCCGTGAGCGCTCGGCTCGCCAGGGCCGCAACCCGCAGACCGGCGAGACCATGGAGATCGCGGCCAGCACCGCTCCCGCGTTCAAGGCCGGCGCCCAGCTCAAGAAGGCCGTCGCCAAGAGCTGACCCGACCCCGGCCGACCGGCCGGACGTCGTACGACGAGGCCGCCCCCGGGACTCCCGGTGGGCGGCCTCGTCGCGTCCGGGCCGGGCCTGGCCGGCCCGGCTCAGCGGCCGAACCAGCGGTCGGCCTCGACCGGGTCGGTCGGCTCCTGCAGCTCGGGCTCGAGGGTGGCGCCCGCGCGGGCCGCACGCTCGCGCAGCTGGCGGATGAAGCCCATCCGGCCCGGGTTCACGATGTCGTCGCCCTCGGAGATCATCCACAGCTGGATCGCCTTGCCGTGGCGCGGCTGCACCCAGGCGGCGGCGAAGGTCGAGAGACCGACCTGGGTGATCTCGCGCAGGTCGAGGCGGCGGCGCGAGAAGCGGCCCTGCGCCACGAGGTGGTCCTCGTGCACGGTCACCTTGCGCCACAGGTTCGACACCATGGCGAAGCCGAGCACGACGAGCACCAGCCCGACGGGGTTGAGGCGCACCGCCACCAGGAAGAGACCGATGAGCAGCATCGGCACACCCGGCAGCACGGCCACCATCCGCTGCGTGGAGTGGGGTCGGCCGACGAGGTCGTTTGAGGTGGTCGCCACGAGGAGACCCTACGGGTGGCCGTCCGCCCGTCCGGTCACCCAGCCCAGGAGCAGCCATGTCCTTCCAGGTCGTCCCCGCCGACATCGACGCGTTCGCCGACTTCCTCACCAACTACGGGGGTGGTGCCACCATGAGCGGCGCCTGCCAGGAGGCGCAGTCCTACGTCGCCTCCTACTCCGGGGTGCCGCACGACGAGGGCGACCTCTTCGCCGACATCTACCTCGCCAACCGCGGCGTCGTCGAGCGCCTCGACGCCTCCTACCAGCAGCTCAGCTTCGTCTTCGGCGGGTGCGGCATCTCGCTGCGACAGGCGGCCGGCATCTACCGCCAGACCGACGACGCGCAGTCGGCGCGGATGGACGGGGTCCTCCCCGGCACGGCCGCCCCGCCGATGCCGGAGTCGACGGGCAGGCGGCCCGACGCCGGCGACACCACCTCGGCCTTGTCGGCCACGCCGTCGAAGGACGCGCCCATCCCCGACATGGTGCACTGGATCATGGACAAGGCCGGGTGGTTCTCCATCGCCGGCATGGCCATGAAGATCGCCAGCGTGCTGGGGCTCGACCCCGTCAAGGAGCTCACCCAGTCCGTCCTCGGCGACTACGACGAGCTGGCCCAGGCCGGCCACGCGGCCGAGGCGCTGGCCGACTTCGACCGCGCCCTCGCCGCCGCGCTCGAGCAGGGCCTGGTCACCGTGCGCTCGACCTGGAGCGGTCACGCCGCCGACGCGGCCCAGGCCTACTTCATGGAGCTGTCGGGCGCGATCACCGACCACGCCACCGAGCTCGACGAGCTCGGCGCCAAGTACGCCGAGCTCGTGCAGTGCTGCGCCCAGATCGCCGAGGTCGTCGGCGGGGCGCTGGCCACCGCCATCGACCAGGTCCTGATCTGCGTGGCCGAGCTGGCCGCCGCGGGGTGCCTGGCCAGCGTGCCCGGGATCAACGTCATCATCGCCGCGATCGGCGCCTACCAGGTCTTCGTGACCCGCGAGGCCATCGCGCTGTTCCTCAAGTACACCGGCAACATCGCCACGGTGGTGGAGAGCTTCGTGGGGCTGGTGCTCTACGTCGACCAGGCCTTCAAGGACACCGACACCACCGACCGGTTCCCGGCGATCCCCTTCACCAACGGCGTCCCCGGATGAGCGCCACCGGAGGCCCCACGGAGCCCGACTACTCCGGCATCGACGCGATGACCCGCGGCGACCAGCGCCAGGCCCGCCAGCTGCGGGCCACGCTCGCCGTGATCGCGCGACGCACCGAGGACCCCGACCTGCGCCGGCTGTGCGTGAGCGTGCTCGGCGGCGAGCAGAGCGTGCGTCGCGTCTTCGAGCACCCGACCTTCTGGGCCATGGCCAGCCGCAACTACGAGAACCTCGAGGAAGGCATCGCCCGTCTCTCCCCCGAGGAGCGCGAGCAGGTGACCGAGCGCCTGCACGACCCCGGCGGGGACATCACCGACGACGCGGTGGTCCAGACCCTCCAGGAGGAGGGGCGGATGCCGCCCGAGGACCCGCCGCCCGGCGGCGCTCCCGGCCGCGACGACCGGGGGCCGAGCCGCTGGGGGTGACCCCGGCGGTGACCGGGCCGGTGACCGGGCCGGTGACCGGGCCGGGCCGCGAGTCGTCGCGGCCCGGCTCGCACCGGGCGCTCAGCCCGCGGGCTCGACCGACGGCACGTGGCTGACCTGGTCCCAGGTGAAGAGGTAGTCACCGCCGCCGTCGGGCACGTCCAGGGCGAGGTTGTCGCCGCCGGCCGCGCCGCCGGCGCCGTAGTTCTCCTCCCAGCTGCCGTCGACCGCGATCTTCCAGCTGTAGGAGCCCGCCGGCAGCGCGAACCTCGCGTGCCAGCGCCCGTCGGTGGGGTCGAAGGCCAGCCGGCTCTGCTCGCAGGCGGGGTCCCAGTCGCCCGGGCACCCGATCTCGCTCTGCAGGTCGCCGGCCACGACCACGCTGTCGCGCTGGGCCACGGGCTCGGCGGTGCGCACCGTGACGACGTCGCTGCGCACGGCGGGCGACCCGGGCTCGAGCAGCGTGGCGCGGTAGCGGACCCGCGAGCCGACGGGCAGCCCGGTCACGTCGTCGCGCCAGGTGTAGACGGGCGAGGAGGAGTCGACCCCCAGGCGGGTCCAGTCGCCGGCGCCCACGCGTCGCTCGAAGCGCACCCGCTGGTCGGCTCGCTCGGGGTCGACGCCCGCGGTCACCGTCACGGGGTCGATGCTGCTCACCGTGCCGGCCTCGTCGGCCCCGGCGTCGAGGGTGAGCGCCGGAGCGGCGACCCGGGCCGCGCGCACCTGGCTCGACCGGGTGTGCCCGGCGTTGTCGAGGACCACGGCGCGGTAGTCCACGCGCGCCCCGGTGGGCAGCGCGCTGGTGTCGTGGAAGACGCGGTAGGGCGCGGAGTCGTCGGTGCCGATCGAGCGCCACGCCCCGCCGGCTCGTCGGGCCAGGAAGGTGACCTCGGCGAAGGAGGTGGTGTCGACGTCGGCGCGCACCTGCATCCGGCCGCGGGCGGCGGCCGCGGGCGCGGGGCGGTCGAGCTCGATCCGGGGCGCGCGGGTCGAGGCCGGCAGCGCGCGGGTGGCGCGGTAGACCACGGTGGACAGCGGGCCCACCTCGACGGGCAGGCTGCGGTCGCGGCCGGTCACGAGGTCGGCCGGCCCGTCGCCGTGCACCAGCCGGAAGCCGGCGCGAGCGGCGTACGTCGGGACCGCTGCGGTGCGTGCCTCGGTGGAGTTGTTGACGGCCACGACGTACTCGACCTGCTCGCGGGCGTCGGTGCGGGAGAAGGCCACGACGCCCGGCCCGTCGTCGGCGTGGCGCACCTGGAGGGCGCCGTCGCGCAGGGCGGGGTGCTCCTCGGTGAGCGCGTCGAGACCGGCGATGGCCTGGTAGAGCGGGTGGTCGGTGACGAAGTTGTCGTCGGCGCCGGTGCGGTCGGTGCCGAGCTGGGTGTCGTCGGCGTACTCCGGCACCTGGCTGGCGAACATGGTCTGGCGCGCCAGCTGGTCGCCGCCCTCGCCGGCGAAGCCCTGCTCGTCGCCGTAGTAGACGACCGGGTTGCCGCGGGAGAGGTACATCAGCTCGTGGGCCAGGACGTCGCGGCGCAGCAGCTCCGCGTCGTCGGCGCCCGGGTTGTCGGCGCGCAGGAAGTGCGCGAAGCGGCCCATGTCGTGGTTGCCGAGGAAGGTGGGCAGCTGGTAGGCGTTCGAGTCGGCGTCGGTGTACCAGTCGTCGGCGGTGAAGAAGCGGGCCACGGCCGCGGCCGAGCCCCCGCGCGAGGCGAACCCGCGGGCGGCGTCCTGGAAGGGGAAGTCGAGCACCGACTGCATCCGGTCGGTCGTGGTGTAGCGGGAGGTGAAGGCCTTGGCCGCGGTGCCGCTGCCGTCGAGGGCGACCTCGCCGAACATGAAGAAGTCGTCCTTGCCCTGCGCACGGGCGTAGTCGACCATCCCGGGGCCGAACTCCTGCCAGAACTCGTCGTTGACGTGCTTCATGGTGTCGATGCGGAAGCCGTCGATGCCGAAGTCGCCGACCCACGTGCGGTAGATGTCGAGCATGCCCTCGACCACCTCGGGCCGCTCGGTGAAGAGGTCGTCGAGGCCGAAGAAGTCGCCGTACTGGCTGTCCTCGCCGGTGAAGGTGGTGTTGCCGCGGTTGTGGTACATCCGCGGGTCGTTGAGCCACGCCGGGACCTTGAGGTCCTCCTCGCCCTCCTCCAGCACCGGGGTGTAGGGGAAGGACGTGGCGGCGTCGAGCTCGGGGAAGGCGCGGCCGGCGACGTCGCGGTCGTCGAAGGCCCGGCCGCCGGCGGTGCGGTAGGGCTCGACGTCCTTGGGCACGTAGGCGGTGCGCGCACCCTCCTCGTAGCCGATGACGTCGGCGGTGTGGTTGGTGATGATGTCGAAGAAGACCTTCATGCCCCGCTCGTGGGCCGCGTCGACGAGCGCCGCGAGGTCCTCGTTGGTGCCGAGGTGGGGGTCGACCTGGGTGAAGTCGGTGATCCAGTAGCCGTGGTAGCCGGCCGAGGGGCCGTCCTCCAGCTGCACCGGCTTGTTCTTGAAGACCGGCGTCAGCCAGATCGCGTCGGTGCCGAGGCCCTGCACGTAGTCGAGCTGCTCGCGCAGGCCGACCAGGTCGCCGCCGTTGAAGAAGCCCTTGCCGGTGGGGTCGAAGCCGGTGACCTCGCGCTCCCCCTCGAGGCCGCCGCGGTCGTTGGAGGGATCGCCGTTGGCGAACCGGTCGCCCATGACGAAGTAGAGGCTCTGGTCGGTCAGGTCGCCGCGCAGCGAGTGCCGGGCCCGCGCCGCCGGCCGCGGGTCGGCGGCCGGGGCACCGGGCGACCCCGTCGTGGTGGTGCCGGTCGCGGTGGCTGCGGACGCCGGGTCGGCGGCGGCCGGCGAGCTCGCCAGCGGCGCGGCGGCCAGCGGGGCGAGGACCGCGGCGACGGCGAGGCCGAGGAGGGCGGGACGGGCAGGACGGGTGGTGCGTGGCATGGGAGCTCCCGAGATCGATCCGGTGACGTGCGTCACAGCAGGCGACACCGTAGTGGGGGTCGCCGACACCCGTCACCTCCGGGACCCCCGCGCGTCCCCCGCCTCGGGGAGACTGGGCGCGTGACGGCCTGGCAGGACCACCTCGGGTTCGGCCTGGGTCTCGGCGCGCTCGTGGCGGCGACGGTGCTGCTGGCCCGGGCGGCGGGGCTGTCCCTGGGGCTGGCCCCGCTCACCGCGCTGCTGCGGGCCGTGGTCCAGCTGGGCGTCGTGGCGCTGCTGCTGCGCGGCATCCTCTCCGCGCCCTGGACGGTCGTGGCCTTCCTCGCGCTCATGCTGGCCACGGCGTCGTGGACGGCCCGCGGCCGCCTGCGCGGGCTGTGGGGCGGGCGCCGCGCGGCCGTGCTCGGCGTCGTCTGCGGCGCCGTGGTCGCCCTGGGCGCGGTGCTCGCGCTGCGGCTGGTCGAGCCGGAGGTGCGCTACGTCGTGGCGGTGGCCGGCATCGTCATCGGCAACGCGATGAGCGCCGCGACCCTCACCGGGCGCACCTTCCTGCGCAGTGCCACCCAGCGGTCCGGGGAGGTCGAGGCCTGGCTCTCGCTGGGCGCCACCCCGACCCGGGCGCACCGCGACATCGGCCGCGAGGCCACGCGCGAGATGCTCCTGCCCACGCTCGACCAGACCCGCTCGACGGGGCTGGTGACCCTGCCCGGCGCCTTCGTCGGCGCGCTCTTCGGCGGCGCGAGCCCGGCCGAGGCCGCGCAGTTCCAGCTCGTGGTGCTCGCGGCCATCGCGCTGGCGATGACCGTCACCGGCGTCGTGGTCGCCCGGCTGGTCGGTCGTTCGCCGTACGTCGCGGCGTGAGGCGCCGTTATCCGGACCGGCCGCTCGGCTCCTGCGTCTTGTCCGACACTTCCTCGGTCAGCGCAGCGGCCCCGATTCGCTGTACTCCACCGCACGTGGATCCATGCGAGTCGTGAGGATGTGCTGATAAGAGCAATCGACTTCGAAGCGCTCGTCGTCGTCCTCGGCCGGTCTGAAGACTTCTACGCCGACGTACCACCGCCATTCGGCGGGATCCATGTCCGCAGACTGCGATGCAACCGGACAGTCGAGGCACATCGGATCGAAGGACTCGTGAGCGTCGCAGCCCTGCAGGTCGGGCTCGCTGACGGAACCCTCAGTCCACAGACTCGCCCTTGGTGGCCAACTGACCTCGCACGACTCACCCTCCTCGAGATCGGCCGAGAAGGCGACGCGCACGACTTCCTGGTCCGATTCCGACCATCCCAAGATCGGCACGTAGGCGTAGTCCCCGGGAACTCCGCCCTCCATCCACTCCCCGGCGCCCCGCGTCCACACGGCTAGACCGCGATCAGACCAAGTCTCAACGATCTGCGGTCCGTCGTAGCCGGGAGGAAGCGGGCTCAAGGGCTCGTGATCGCAAGCGGTCGGGTCCACGGCGTCGGGCAACAGCGACTCGACGTGATACCCGGTGGACCCGGCCGGCAACTCGGCGATCACTGCGTCGAGACGGAACGCGAGAGAGTGTGAGTACGTGCGCCGTTTCCCCAGATCACGAAGCACAGCCTGGATCGGACGCCGCTGCCGAACCTGGTTCTCGTACGCTGCGAACTCTGCGAGCGCCAAACCCGCCTTTACGTAGTCCAACACGTGGGCCGGCGAGACTGGAGCACTTATCAGCGCCACCCGGAGGTGCCTCTCGTCGTTGAGAAGCAGCAAGTCTAGGAGGTCTCGTTGGCGCGGATGCCACCCTCCGTTCTCCAGCAGCACGGCAACCGTGACGTCTTCCCGAGACGCCCATCTCTGCGCAGATCTTGCGGTGAAGCCCGACTCCCGCCATTCCCGAGCAACCATCGCACGCTCAACTGGTCCCACGTGCGGCAGACAGTCGAACCAGGCGGGTACGTCCGCCAGTGAAAACCCGGCGACAACCCATCCCGCGGCCAATTGCGCGCACTCCTCCGCAGAGAGCGCCTTGGACTCCAAGCCACTCAGCTGGTCGAACCAATCCGCGGCTTCCTCGATTGAAAAACCCAAGTGCCGCCACGCTGCCTGTGCTTTGCCCCCATCGGCGAGGCATGACCACTCCACGCGGTCCCGCTGCTCCTCTACCCAGCCACTGCTAGCGATCACCTCGTTGACCACGATCCCCACTCCGACCAATCCCTCGTGCCGATCCGATTGCTGCGACGCCCCCACATGGAGCGCTCAGACTGCCTTGCATCAATCCCAGCGTCAGGCGAACAGATGTGTTCGCCGAGATCGGGCAACCGCGATCTAGGGCTGACTCGTCGGCGAGCATGTTTCCGCAGTAGCGGGTTGGCACTGCCCGATCCCGTCGCAGCCACAGGCTGCCGGTCTCCAGTGGCCCATCTGGTCTCCCGGGCTTCACCCAGTGCGCGCAATTCTCGTCAGTGGGCCATGTCGACGAAGCGGCTGTAGTGGCCCTGGAAGGCCACGGTGATGTCGCGGGTCGCGCCGTTGCGGTGCTTGGCCACGATGAGGTCTGCCTCGCCGGGGCGGGTCGACTCCTTCTCGTAGACGTCGTCGCGGTGGAGCAGGATGACCATGTCGGCGTCCTGCTCGATCGAGCCCGACTCGCGCAGGTCGCTCATCATCGGGCGCTTGTCGCCGCGCTGCTCCGGGCCACGGTTGAGCTGGGAGAGCGCGATGATCGGCAGCTCGAGCTCCTTGGCCAGCAGCTTGATCTGGCGGGAGAACTCCGAGACCTCCAGCTGGCGCGACTCGACCTTCTTGCCCGAGCTCATCAGCTGCAGGTAGTCGATGACGATGAGCTTGAGGTCGTGGCGCTGCTTGAGCCGGCGCGCCTTGGCCCGGATCTCCATCATCGTCATGTTGGGCGAGTCGTCGATGAACATCGGCGCCGAGGAGACCTCGCCCATCTTGCGGGCCAGCTTGGTCCAGTCGTCGTCGTTCATGTTGCCGTTGCGGATGTGGTTGAGCGGCACCTTCGCCTCGGCCGAGAGCAGGCGCATCGTGATTTCCGAGCGCGTCATCTCGAGGCTGAAGAAGACGCTGGAGAGGTTGTTGTGGATCGAGGCGGAGCGGCAGAAGTCGAGGGCGAGGGTCGACTTCCCCATGGCGGGTCGGGCCGCCACGATGATCATCTGGCCCGAGTGGAGACCGTTGGTCAGGTCGTCGAGGTCGGCGAAGCCGGTGGGCACGCCGTAGAGCCCGTTCTCCCGGTTGCCGATGGCCTCGATCTCGTCGAGGACGCCGTCCATGATGTCGGAGAGCGGCGCGTAGTCCTCGGTGCTGCGCTTGTCGGCGATCTTGTAGACCTCGGCCTGGGCCTGGTCGACGATGTCGTCGACGTCGCCCTCGCCGGCGTAGCCGATCTGGACGATCTTGGTGCCGGCGTCGACGAGGCGACGCAGGACCGCCTTCTCGTGGACGATCTGGGCGTACCACCCCGCGTTGGCCGCGATCGGCACGTTGGCCGAGAGCGTGTGGAGGTAGGGCGCCCCGCCGATCTTCTGCAGCTCGCCACGGCGCTGGAGCTCGTTGGCCACGGTGATCATGTCGACCGGCTCGGAGCGCCCGTAGAGATCGATGATCGCGTCGTGGATCGTCTCGTGGCTGGGGCGGTAGTAGTCGACGCCGCGCAGCACCTCGGAGACCTCGGCGATGGCGTCCTTGGAGATCAGCATCGAGCCGAGCACCGACTGCTCGGCGGCCATGTCCTGCGGGGGCGTGCGCGCGCCGGGGGTGGTCGGTCGCTCGCCCGGCGCGTAGGAGACCGGGCCGTCGCCCCAGTCCTCGAAGGGCGGCTCGTCGAGGGGAGCGGAGCCCCCGGAGTGACCGGCCTGCTCGGTGACGCTCATGCTGTGGCTCCTCCTCGTCCCGACCCCGGACCGTGCGTCGGCGACCCCGTCACCGGGTCGCGCCGGGGGTGCCCGGCCGCTGCCGACGGTAGGGACGTCCACCGACAGTCGTCGGACCGTACGTGGTCGGAGGGGGTCGGCGACACCACCTTGTCCACAGGCCCTGGGGATAACTCGGGGTGACCCGTGGACGACACGCGTGGCGTTGTGCACCGCCTGGGGACAACCCTGTGGACAACAAACGGACTTTCCCCGACCGCACCGCGCTGACCTGCGCAAACAGTGCTGAGGCCATGTGGAACCAAAGTATTTTCACGCCGTGGGCGTTCACACCCCGGCTACCGGGCGGATGCCTGGGTGTTTGTCGACAAAGCACCGGGCCCGTGCGATATGCACAGGCAGGCCCGAGTTATCCACTGGTCGCCACGGACTACGGCGGTCAGGACCGGAACGGCCGAGAGCCCCTTACGTGACTACACTGCGACCCGTGCGGCGGGCCGAGGACAGGGAGATCCTGCGCCTGGCCGTGCCGGCGTTCCTGGCCCTCGTGGCCGAGCCGCTCTTCCTGCTCACCGACGCCGCCATCGTGGGCCACCTCGGCACCCCGGAGCTGGCCGGTCTCGGCATCGCCGCCGTGGTCCTCCAGACGGCCGTCGGCCTGTGCGTCTTCCTCGCCTACGGCACCACGGCGGCCGTCGCGCGCCACCTCGGCGCCGGCGACACACGGCGGGCGATGGCGCAAGGCGTCGACGGGGTGTGGCTGGCCGTGGTCATCGGCGCCGTGGTGACCGTCGGCGGCGTCCTGGGCACCACGCCGCTGGTGGCCGCCTTCGGCACCGGACCCGAGGTCGCGGCGCAGGCCGAGACCTACCTGCGCCTGGCCTTCCTCGGCACCACTCCCCTGCTGGTCATGCTGGCCACGACCGGCATCCTGCGCGGCCTCCAGGACACCCGCACCCCCCTGGTCGTCGCCGTCGCCGGCAACCTGCTCAACGTCGTGCTCAACGTGCTGCTCGTCTACGGCCTCGACCTCGGCATCGCCGGCTCCGCGATCGGCTCGGTGCTGGCCCAGGTCGCCTCCGCCGCGGCGCTGCTCGCCGTCGTCGTGCGCGCCGCGCGACGCGAGGGCGCCCCCCTGCGGCCCGACCTCCCCGGCATCCGAGCCGCCGGCCGCGCCGGCGTGCCGCTGGTGGTGCGCACCCTCACCCTGCGGGCGGCGCTGCTCGTGACCACCTACGCCGTGACGCTCGGCGTCGTGGGCGGCGCCCAGGACGTCGACCTCGCCACCCATCAGCTGGCCATGACCCTGTGGACCTTCCTGGCCTTCGTGCTCGACGCCATCGCCATCGCCGCCCAGGCCCTCACCGGTCGCGCCCTCGGGGCCGGCGACCTGGCGGGCACCCGCGCGACCACCCGCCGCATGCTGCAGTGGGGCGTGGGCGCCGGGGTCGTGACCGGCCTGGGACTGGCCGCGGTCAGCCCCGTGCTCGGGCGGCTCTTCACCGACGACCCCGCCGTCGCCGAGCGACTGGTGCCGGTGCTGCTCGTCGCCGCCCTCGGACAACCGGTCGCCGGGGTGGTCTTCGTGCTCGACGGCGTGCTCATCGGTGCCGGCGACGGCGTCTACCTCGCCTGGGGCGGCGTGGCGACGCTGCTGGTCTACGCCCCGGTGGCGCTGCTGGCCGCACCGACGGGCGGGCTCGTGCTGCTCTGGGTGGGGTTCAGCGCGGTGTTCATGGGGGCGCGTCTGGTGGTGCTCGTCGCGCGCGCCCGCGGCGACGCGTGGATGGTCACCGGGCCGGCTCGCGCCTGACCGCCCCTCCGGCGGCGCAGGGGCGCGGCCTACCATCACGGCCATGAAGCCGCTCCAGTCCGTCGCGATGGGGCTGCTGATCATCCTGCTCGTCGCTCCCGTGCGCGGCCACGACCTGCTCGCCGACCCCGTCGGGTGGGTCCTCGTGCTGCTCGGCGTGCGCGACCTGCCGGTCGCGCGTCGCCTCCCGCTGCTGGCGCTGGGGTCCGTGGCGGGCGCGGTGTCGGTGGCGGTGTGGTTCCCCGAGGTCGCGACCCGCCTGGCCGAGGGCGACCCGGCGCTGCTGTGGAGCGCCAACCTGCCCCAGCTCGCGCTCGTGCTGCTGCTGTGCCACGAGCTGGCCGAGCGGGCGCGCGCCGCGGGCGACACCCGCGCGTCGGCCTGGCTGCGCACCCTGCGGCTGCTCGCCGTCGTCGTCGCCGTCCTGCCCCCGCTGGTCTTCGGCGCCGGCGTCGCCGCGCTCGAGGTGCCGGCGTACGTCACCGCGCAGCTGCTGCTGCTCGTGCTGGTCTGGCTCGGCTTCCGGTACGCCGCGCGCCCCTGGGCCACCCGCGAGCAGTTGTCTGGAGCAGCTGGGATTCCCGGCGCGGCTTCGTAGCCTGGGCGGGCCCCGGGGCGTTGTCCAGCCACCACCGGTCCCGCTGCCCCAGGAGTCGTCATGCCCACCTCGCCCCGCGTCCGCCACGTCCGCCGCGCCGGACGCCGCGTCGGACTCCTGGCCACCGGCGGTCTCGTCGCCGGGCTGCTCCCCCTGGTCGGCCCCGCCGGGGTCGCACAGGCCGCCGAGGCCTGCACCACCGAGGTGGCACCCCGCAGCGTGCTGGGCCTGCCCACCGGCCCGCCGTGCGACGACATCGCCCCGCCGGAGACCACGATCACCGCGCTCACCCCGCCGCCCAACGCGGCCGGCTACCTGCGCACCGACGACCTGACCTTCACCTTCTCGGGGCGCCACACCGACGGCGACACCGACCCGATCTCCTTCGAGTGCCAGCTCGACGACGACGGCGCGTCGACCAACGACCGCTGGGAGGCCTGCCAGAGCCCCCGGACCTACCAGGACCTCGACGACAGCTCCGCGGCCCCCTACACCTTCCGGGTGCGCGCGATCGACACCGCCGACGACGCCATCGACGCCACCGCGTCACCCGGTCTGCTGGTCGCGGGCGCCGAGACCGACCTGCCCGACCTCGACGAGTCGGCCGCGGTGAGCGTGGTGCGCGTCGACACCGTCGCACCCAACACCTTCGTACTCAGCTCCCCGCCCCAGCTCGAGGGCTACCGATTGCCGATCGCCGACTCGCTGAGCCCGCAGGTGCGACTGGCCGCCGACGAGGGCGGCTCGACCTTCGCCTGCGACGTCGACGGCGCCGCCGTGCCGTGCGCGGAGGGTGTCACGACCCTGCGCGGCCTCGGGCCGGGAGACAAGACGCTCACGGTGCGTGCCACCGACAAGGCCGGCAACACCGACCCCACCGTCAAGGACAGCACCGCGGTCTTCGCGGTGCCGGCCGACCTCACCGCGGGCGACGGCGGCCGCTGGCGCTCGCTGCGCTCCGCCGACGCGCTGGGCGGCAGCTTCCTGGAGACCCGGGAGAGGGGCGCGACCCTGCGCTACTACGGGCGCAACGTGCGCGAGCTGGTGCTCATCGGCCCCAGCGGTCCCGGTGCGGGCAGCGTCGAGGTCAAGATCGGCCGGGCCCGGAAGTGGCAGCCGGTGGACCTCGCCACCCCGACCGTGGACCGCCAGCACCTCTACACCGTGCGCGACCAGAACAGCCCGCTGCGCACCGGCACCATCCGCATCCGCGTCACCAGCGACGGTCGGCCCGTGCGGCTCGACGGCATCCTGGCCCACTGACAGCGGGCCACTGACACCCACCCAGCGACACCGAGGGCCCCGGGAACGCCGGACGGGGCCGCCCCTCCCGGAGGAGGGACGGCCCCGTCGGCGTGAGGGCCGCCGAGCGGCCCGGGGTCGTGCTGGGATCAGCCCTTGACGACGTTGAGGGCCACCGTGGCGGACACCTCGTCGTGCAGCTTGACCGACACCTGGTGGGCGCCGAGCGAGCGGATCGGGTTGGTCACCGCGATGGTGCGCTTGTCGACGGCCTCGCCGGTCGCGTCGGTGACCGCCGTGGCGATCTCGGTGACGCTGACCGAGCCGAACATGCGGCCACCCTCGCCGGCGCGCACCTTGACGGTGACGGGCGAGGCCTCGAGCTTGGCCTTGATCTCGGCGGCGTGGTCGTGGTCGCGGACCGCGCGCGAGGCGCGGGCGGCCTTGATCGACTCGACGGTCTTCTCGGCACCGCGGGTCCAGCGGATGCCGAGGCCGCGCGGGACGAGGTAGTTGCGGCCGTAGCCGTCCTTCACCTCGACGATGTCGCCGGGGGCACCGAGACCGGTGACTTCCTGGGTCAGGATGAGCTTCATCTTCTCCGCTCCTCTCAGCGACCGGTGGACGTGTAGGGCAGCAGGGCGACCTCGCGGGCGTTCTTGACCGCGGTGGCGACGTCGCGCTGGTGCTGGACGCAGTTGCCGGTCACCCGACGCGCGCGGATCTTGCCGCGGTCGGAGATGAACTTGCGGAGCAGGGTGGTGTCCTTGTAGTCGACACCGGTCGCCTTCTCCTTGCAGAACTGGCAAACCTTCTTCTTCGGCTTGCGGATCACTGCCTTGGCCATTGTGGTGCTTCCTTTCTAGAAGCCCGTCCCGGAGTGGCTACCAGGTCGGAATGGTTGAGGTGGACGGACAGGACGCCGGTCGAGCGACCGGCGGTGGTGCGGGTCGTGCAGGTGGTGCAGCGCGTCAGAACGGGGGCTCGTCCTGGACGCCGGGGGCGGCCCAGGGGTCGTTGCCGGCCGCAGGGGCGGGACGGGACTGCCCGCCGCCACCGCCGCCGCCGTAGCCACCGCCGGACCCACCGGCACCGCCCGAGGGAGCGGGGCTGGCCCACGGGTCGTCGCCGCCCTGGGAGGACCCGCCCTGCGAGCCTCCCTGGCCGCCGCCGGAGTAGCCGCCCCCGCCGCCCTGACGGGAGGCGCGGGTGACCTTGGCGGTGGCGAACTTCAGCGACGGACCGACCTCTTCGACCTCGAGCTCGAAGACGGTGCGCTTCTCGCCCTCGCGGGTCTCGTAGGAGCGGGCCTTGAGGCGGCCCTGCACCACGACACGCATGCCGCGCTGCAGGGACTCGGCGACGTTCTCCGCGGCCTGGCGCCAGATCGAGCACCGGAGGAACATGGCTTCGCCGTCCTCCCACTCGTTGGTCTGACGGTTGAAGGTGCGCGGAGTCGAGGCGACCGTGAAGTTGGCGACCGCGGCCCCGGACGGGGTGAAGCGGAGCTCCGGGTCGTCGGTCAGGTTGCCGACCACGGTGATGATGGTCTCGCCGGCCATGGGTTCTCCCTCAGGGTGTCGGGTGGTGCGTGCGCATCAGTCGGGTCCGATGTCGGTGCTGCCATGGTGGCGGCAGCCGCCGACAACGGCCAGAGGTCCTCCACAGGCGGCGGGGACGGGCTCGGGGCCCGACCTGCCGCCACGCCTCACTTGGCGTCGGGGCGGATGACCTTCGTGCGCAGGATGGACTCGTTGAGCGTGAGCTGGCGGTCGAGCTCCTTGACCGTGGCCGGCTCGGCGTTCAGCGAGATCACCGCGTAGATGCCCTCGGCGTTCTTCTTCACCTCGTAGGCGAGGCGACGACGTCCCCAGACGTCGACCGACTCGACGGTGCCACCGTCCTTGGTGACGACGTTGAGGTACTTCTCGAGCGAGGGCGCGATCGTGCGCTCCTCGAGGCTGGGGTCGAGGATGACCATCACTTCATAAGCACGCATAGCGGTCTCCACCTCCTCTGGACTCGGCGGCCACGGTCTCTCCGTGGCAGGAGGGCTGTGCGTCGCCCGAGCCCCGGCGCACCGGGGACATCGAGCGTGTCCCGCGCGAGCCCGATCCCATCGGTGGGGAGCGCGCGCGAGGACACTCAAGATTACCAGCGCCCCGACGCCGCCCGGCAATCCCCGTCCCGGCCGCCCCCGGGTCGCCCCCGGGCCGGCCGGCCCCGGTCGGGGGGCTGTGGAGAGCCGCTGCGGCGAGCCGGCGCTCCGGCTAGCGTCGTCACGGTGAGCCCGGTGCCGCCGATCCCGCCCCTGGCGGGTCGCTTCGTGCTGGCCGACCAGGTCGGCGCCGGCGGCATGGGCAGCGTGTGGCGGGCGTGGGACCTGCGTCAGGAGCGCTTCGTCGCCGTGAAGGTGCTGGGGCAGCACGACGCCTCGCTGCTGCTGCGCTTCGTGCGCGAGCAGTCGGTGCGGGTGCGCCACCCCCACGTGATCGCCCCCCACGGCTGGGCCGCCGACGACGACCTGGTCGTCCTGGCCATGGACCTCGTGCGCGGGGGCTCGCTGCAGACGCTGCTGGAGACCCACGGCCCCCTGCCCGCCGACTTCGTCGCCGTCGTGCTGGACCAGCTGCTGCAGGCGCTCGCCGCCGTGCACGCGGCCGGCGTGGTCCACCGCGACGTCAAGCCGGCCAACCTGCTCCTCGACGCGACCGGCTCGGCGCGGCCGCACGTGCGCCTGGGCGACTTCGGTGTGGCCGCGCTCGCCGAGGACGTGCGCCTGACGCGCACCCCCGGTGCCGTCGGCACCGACGGCTACATGGCCCCCGAGCAGGCGGCGGGCGAGCCCCCCGACCCCGGCCAGGACCTCTACGCCGCCGGCGTCGTCGCCCTCCAGCTGCTCAGCGGTCGTGCCCCGACCCGCTCCGGACCGCCACCCACGCCGCCCCCGGGGCGTCTCGTGCCACTGCTCGACGCCCTGACCGCGCACGACCCCCGGCGACGGCCGGCCTCGGCGGCCGCGGCGCTGGGCCTGCTGCGGCGGGCCGGGGTGCCGTCGGGCGCCCCGTGGAGGGACGGTGCCCGGCCCCCGGTGGTCGTGGACCGGCTCGGACCCCCGCCCTGGCCGGCGCCGCCGGGGGCGCGGCCCGTGACGGACCCCTCCCGGGCCCGCCCGCCCGACCGCGCGCACCGATGGGCCCTGGGGCTGGCCGGCGCGGGCTGCCTCGGTGGCGCCGGCGGGCTCGCCGCCGCGGGCGTCCGGCTGCTGGCCGGCTGAGCGTCACCCGGCCCCACGCGCCCACCTCCCCGGGCGGAGGCGGACCCCCGGACGCGGACCCGGGGACGCGGACCCGGGACCGCGTGCGCAGGGCGCGGGCGAGGGCACCAGTGGGACCAGACCCCGGGGGGACATGGCGCGGCGCCGGTCCGGCGCCGCCGAGCGCGGGCACGACCGAGGGCGAGGGCTCCGCCTCGGGTCAGCGACGCCGGGCCCGGCGCAGCAGGACCGTCCCCGCGCCGCCGAGGGCCACCGCGCCCAGGAGCAGTGCCACGCCGCCGACCGTGCGGCCCGGGACCGCGGGGGTCCGGGCCGCCGACTCCTGGGAGGCGTCCGAGGTCCCGGCACCGCCGACGTCGCCGGCCGCGCCGGGCCACGCCGCGGGTGACGCTCCGGAGGGGAGGGGCAGGGCGCGCGGCGGACCGGCGTACGACGCGCCGGCGCTGGACCGTGGCTCGCCCGGCACCGCCGCGGTGGTCACCGTGACCTCGGCCGTGCCCGACCCCGCCACCCACAGGGCGACGAGGTGCACCCCGGGCTCCGACGCGGCGCCCGCGCCGGAGTCGCCGCCGGCCCGGGAGGCGGGGGTCACCACCGCGCCGTCGGCCCCGAGCACGAGCGGCCCGGGCCCGGCGCGGCCCCGGGAGCCGGCGTCGGGCGGGCTGGCCAGGCCGCCGGCGGGGCCGACCAGAGCCAGCTCCGCGGCCGGTCGGCCGGGCAGGGGGTCGACGTCGGCGCGCACCGCCAGCTCCTCCCCCACCCCGACCGGTACGCCGAGCCAGCCGACCCGGCCGCGGGCGAGCGCGACGTGGACGCCCGCGCCCGGCTCGAGCACCGGTGCCGTGGCGGGCGACGCGGCCGCGACGACCGTGGTGGTGGCGACGCCGGCGTCGGGGTGCGCCCCGGCGCCCGGGGCCGGCTCCGGCAGCGACGTCCCACCCGGCGCGGGGACCTCCCACACGTCGAGCTCGTAGGCACTGCCGACCGGCACCCCGGACGTCCGCACGGCGAAGACCGCGACCCTGAGCTCGGCCCGGGCCGGGCAGCCGCGGGCCTTGGCCGACCAGGCGACGTCGGTGGACAGGGGCATCCGCGCCGCGCGGGTCAGCGGCGAGCGGTCGGAGCGCCCGCAGGGCACGAAGCCGCCACCGTCGGCGCGGGGGTAGCCCAGGAGCACGGTCAGCCGACCGGGCCCCGGGGCGCCCGTGCCTGCGGGAGCGCCCTGGCCACCCTGGCCGCCCGGCCCGTGGGTGACGGTGGCCCCGACCACCACGGTCGAGCCGGGCAGGGCGCGGCGCACGGAGTAGATGTTCTGCGAGGTCGGCTCCACCGTGCGGTCGCGGTAGCGCCCGGTCGTGAGCACCGGCGGCCGCCGGAAACCGGTGGCCCCGTCGACCGGGCGGAGCCCCTCGTCGCCGACCGACCCTCGCGCGGTGAGCGGGCCGCCCACCGCGGAGCCGGGCGACCACGCGGTCGCCGCGGCGGGGGTCAGGGCCTCGGCCCCCGCGGCTGGGGGCACGACGGCAGTGAGGACCGCGGCAGTGAGGACCGCGGCGACGAGCACCGCGGCCAGATGCACCGCGGCGACGGGCACCGCGGCGACGACGGCACGGCGGGCGGTGCCGCACCGGGCGGCACCGGCGGCGACGGGAGCACCGGGGTCACCGGGAGGCCACGGGGTCACGCTCCCCCCTCCCGGTCGACCGGCCTGACCCTCCGAGGCTGTCACCGCACCCGATCGCGCGCGACCGCTCCTCCACAGGCACCGCTCCCCAGGCACCGGGTGGGCGGGCCCGTCAGGTGCGCCCGCGGACGGTTTGCGTGGTTGGGGCAGTTCTCGACGATTCAGAACGGTGCGAACCACGCAAAGCCGCACCCGGCAGCCCGTCCGCTCCACGCAATTGCGCGATCCACGACCCCACACCACGCGGCCACACCCCGCCGCCCACCCGGTCCACGCAATTGCGCGATCCACGACCCAGCACCACGCGGTCGCAGCCAGCACCGCACCCGCTCCGCGCAATCGCGTGATCCTCGACCCCGCACCCCCGGCCGCACCCCCGGACGCACCGCCGGCCGCACCGCCGGAGCGCACCCGGCGTCGGCGGGCGCTCGTAGGGTGGCGCCATGAGCGAGGCAACCCAGGCAGCGGGGCAGGCAGGCATCGAGATCGGGGCCCACGTCGACCAGGTCGACCCGATCACCGAGGCCCAGGAGCGGGGCGCGCCGCTGGTGCAGCTCTTCCTCGGCGACCCGCAGAGCTACAAGGGCCCGGTCGTGGCCTACGCCGGCGGCGCGGCCGGGCTGCGCGACGCCGCCGAGGCCGCGGGGGTGGCCCTCTACGTCCACGCCCCCTACGTCATCAACGTGGCCACGACCAACAACCGCATCCGCATCCCGAGCCGCAAGCTGCTCCAGCAGCACGTCGACGCCGCCGCGGAGATCGGCGCCCAGGGGCTCGTCGTGCACGGCGGCCACGTCGGCAAGGCCGACGACCCGGAGAAGGGCTTCGACAACTGGCGCAAGGCCGTCGAGGCCACCGACCTCAAGGTCCCGCTGCTGATCGAGAACACCGCCGGCGGCGACAACGCCATGACCCGCCACCTCGAGCGCATCGGCCGGGTCTGGGACGCGATCTCCGGCGCCGAGCAGGCCGACCGCGTCGGCTTCTGCCTCGACACCTGCCACGCCCACGCCGGCGGCAACGCGCTGGAGAGCGTCGTCGCCGACGTCCTCGCGATCACCGGGCGCATCGACCTCGTGCACTGCAACGACAGCCGCGACGACTTCGACTCCGGCGCCGACCGCCACGCCAACTTCGGCGCCGGACGCATCGACCCCGACCTCCTCGCCGCGGTGGTCCGCGACGCCGGCGCCCCGGTCGTCTGCGAGACCCCCGGCCCCGCCGAGGCCCACGTCGCCGACTTCGCCTGGCTGCGCGCGCGGCTCTGACGTACGCCGGCCCCCGTCCCGCCGCCCGCACGACCGGGCCCGCACCCCTGGCCCGCACCCCTGGCCCGCACCCCTGGCCCGCACCCACCGCCCGCACCACGGCCCCCGCACCCACCGCCCGCACCACGGCCCCCGCACCACGAGCCGCACCACGAGCCGCACCACGACGGGCGGCCCGTGGCCCGCACCACGGGCCACGGGGAGCCCCCGGAGGGGTGCCGGGACCGGCCGGCGAGGACCGGTAGCCTCGCAGCCGTGCCCCGTGACAAGACCGCCAGCGCCCTGAGCGTGCGCCCGATCTCCGACGCGGAGCACCTGGCCTTCCTGGCCACGCAGCGCTCCGCCAGCTTCCTGCAGACCCCCGCGTGGGGCCGGGTGAAGGCGGAGTGGCGCCGCGAGTCGATCGGCTTCTTCGAGCCCGGCGGCGCCGCCCCCGTCGGCGCCGCGCTCGTGCTCTACCGCCAGCTGCCCAAGCTCAGGCGCTACCTCGCCTACCTGCCCGAGGGCCCCGTGATCGACTGGGCCGGCGACGACCTGCGCGCCTGGCTCGACCCGCTCACCGAGCACCTGCGCGGCCAGGGCGCCTTCGGCGTGCGCATGGGCCCGCCCGTGGTCTGCCGCCGGTGGAGCGCCGCCCAGGTCAAGGCCGGCATCGCCGACGACGGCGTGCGCACCCTGGGCCAGGTCGCGCCCTCCGAGCGCGACCACACCGGCGCGCGCGTGGTCTCGCAACTGCGCGAGCTGGGCTGGGTGCCGCAGCAGGTCGAGGGCGGCTTCGCCGCCGGTCAGCCGCAGTACGTCTTCCAGGTGCCGCTGCGCACGGCCGACGGCAGCCCCCGCAGCGAGGACGACGTGCTCAAGGGCATGAACCAGCTGTGGCGGCGCAACATCAAGAAGGCCGCCAAGGAGGGCGTGGTGGTCACCGCCACCACCGGCGCGGCCGAGGCCCTGGCCGAGCTCGAGGCCTTCCACGCCCTCTACGTCCACACCGCGGAGCGCGACCACTTCACCCCGCGACCCCTGTCCTACTTCCGCACCATGGTCGAGGCCCTCGCCGCCGAGGACCCCGACCGGATCAAGCTCTTCCTGGCGCGCCACGAGGGCGACCTGGTGGCCGCGACCATCGCGATCCGTGTCGGCGCCCACAGCTGGTACTCCTACGGCGCCTCCTCCACCGAGAAGCGCGAGGTGCGCGGCTCCAACGCCGCCCAGTGGGCGATGGTGCAGGACGCCCTGGCCGCCGGCGCCGACGTCTACGACCTGCGCGGCATCACCGACACCCTCGACAGCGACGACTCCCACGTCGGGCTGATCCAGTTCAAGGTCGGCACCGGCGGCGAGGCCGTCGAGTACGCAGGCGAGTGGGACCTGCCGCTGAGCACGGTCCTCTACAAGGCCTTCGACCTCTACATGAAGCGGCGCTGACGACATGAGCCTCACCCTGACCGTCGACGGCGAGCGCTGGCGCCAGCACCTGCTCGCCACCGCCGAGAAGCACCCCGGCCTGGTGCCGGTCTGCAAGGGCAACGGCTACGGCTTCACGCTGGGCCGCCTGGCCCGCAGGGCCCAGTGGCTCGACGAGCGCGGCCACGGCGTCGACACCATCGCCGTGGGCACCTACGACGAGCTGCCGCACCTGGCCAGCCGCTTCGACGGCGACCTCCTGGTGCTCACCCCGTGGCGGCCCTTCGAGTCGGCGCTGGAGGTCGACCCCGCGCTGTCGGGGCGCCTGGTGCACACCCTGAGCCGCCCCGAGGACGTGCGCGACCTGCTGGCGCGCCAGCCCGACGCCCGCTTCGTGCTGGAGCGCCTCACCAGCATGCAGCGCCACGGCCTGAGCGCACGCGACCTGTGGGCCGTCGCCGCCGAGCTGCGCTCCCACCCCCGGGCCCGGCTCGAGGGCATCGCCTTCCACCTGCCGCTGCAGCAGGGCTCCCACGTCGGCGAGGTGCACCGCCTCATGACCGACGTGGCGGGCGCCGAGCTGCCCGACACCCCCGGCGCGCGCACCATCTGGGTCAGCCACCTGACCGACGCCGAGCTGGCCGAGCTGCGCGCGGCGTACCCCGACTTCCGGCTGCGCCCGCGCATCGGCACGGCGCTGTGGCTGGGCGCGCGCGAGGCGATGCGGGTGACCTCGACCGTGCTGGACGTGCACCCGGTCAGCCGGGGCGACGCCTTCGGCTACCGCTCGCGCACCGCCCCCAAGGACGGCCACCTGCTCATCGTCTCCGGCGGCACCGCCCACGGCATCGGCCTGGAGGCGCCCACGGGCGACTCGAGCATCAAGGCCCGCGCCGGCGCCCTGGCGCGGGGCGGCCTCGACGCCGTCGGGTTCGTGCGCTCGCCCTTCTCCACCGACGGCAAGCAGCGACTCTTCGCCGAGCCCCCGCACATGCAGGCCTCGATGCTGTTCCTGCCCGGCGGCGCCCGCGTGCCGCAGGTGGGCGAGCTGGTCGACGTGCGGGTGCGCTACACCACCACGTCGTTCGACCGCGTCGTCGTCGCCTGACCCGCCCCGCCGCCCGGCGGCAGGTCCGGCGCGGCTGAGCCCCGACCCAGGTCGGGCGCGGCCCGCGCGGGGTCGCGCTCCGGGCGCAGCACGTCGCGCACGACGAGCGCGGTGAGGTAGAGCTCGCCGGCGACGCGCACGACGATCGCGACCCAGTAGAAGCCGGCGTCGCCGCCGCCGCCCGGGGCGAGGTAGCCGCCGAGGTACCACCACACCGAGGCGAAGTAGAGGATCTCGGCGCCCTGCCAGACCACCTGGTCGCGCCAGCGCGGGCGGGCCAGCACCGCCAGCGGGAGCAGCCACAGGACGTACTGCGGCGAGTAGACCTTGTTGACCAGCAGGAAGCCGACCACGACGAGGAAGCCGAGTTGGGCCAGCCGCGGGGTCTGCGGGGCGCGCAGCCCCAGCACCAGCACGCCCAGGCACCACGCGCCGAAGAACAGCCACGAGCCGACGTTGACGGTGTGAGCGGTGATGTCGGTGTCGAGGGCGTCGCGCGCCACCAGCCACAGCGAGCCCAGGTCGGGTCCGCGCTCGGAGTTGAAGCTCCAGAAGACCCGCCACTGCTCGGGTCCGGTGAGCAGGGCCGGCAGGTTGGCCACCAGCCACGCCGCCACCGCCACCGCGATGGTGACGCCGAGGTCGCGGTAGCGCCGCTGGCGCAGGCACACGACGAGCACCCCGCCGAGCAGGAAGAGCGGGTAGAGCTTGGCCGCCGTGCCGAGGCCGACCATGACGCCGGTGAGCACGGGCCGGTCGCGCGACCAGGCCCACACCGCGCCGGCGGTCAGGGCCACGGCGAGCAGGTCCCAGTTGATCAGCCCCGTCAGCAGCAGGGTCGGCGAGGCGGCCAGCATCGCGGCGTCCCAGGGGCGGCGCCGGTGGGTGCCGGCCACGAACCACGTCGTGAGCAGGGCCAGCGCGGCGAAGACCAGCGCGCTGACGACCATGAACCACCGGATCTCCTGGCTGACCTCGGGGTCGACGAAGAGCTGGTCGGTCGCGAGCGCCTGACGGGGCGCGAGGTCGGGCCACCCGACCACGGCCTGGGTGAGCAGGCTCGTGCCGTAGGCGAGGTAGGAGATCCCCACGGGGTACTCCATGACCTCGGGGAAGCGCTCGCGCACGGCCGGGTCGTCGGAGTAGGGCCAGGCCCGCTCCACCAGGCCGCGGCCGGTGTAGAGGTAGGGCAGGTCGGAGTAGCACATCTGGGCGTAGCCGGCCTGGTTGTCCTGCCAGGTCCGCTCGAAGCACCCGCTCTTCTGCACCATGCCCAGGGCGAAGCACACCGCGGTGAGCGCGAGCAGCACCCGCACCGGCGTCCACCACCGGTGGCGCCCGGCGTGCTCGCCCACCGGGCCGCCGAGGCCCTCGCTGAGCGCGCGGGCCACGGCGTCGTCGCGCGTGGGGTGGACGTGGCCGTCGAGGGGGCGCACGCCGGTGGCCCCGGCGTCGCCGGCGACCTCACCCACGCGGGGTCACCACGGCCAGAGCCAGCCGGTCGTCCAGGGTGACCGGGCCGCCATCACGGGAGTGGACGTCGCCGTCGTACGCCGCTCCGCGGGACCCGTGTCGGCCGCGGGCGAGGGACTCGCGCCTCGGCTCCCGCCCTGGGAGGGCGTCGGGCTGGGCGTCGGCTCCTCCGGCGGGGGCGGCGGCAGGATCGTCGGGTCGTCGGTCGGCTCGGTGGGCGTCGGCTCCTCGGTGGGCGTCGGCTCCTCGGTCGGGGTGGGCTCCTCCGTGGGCGTCGGCTGGGCCGAGGGGGTCCGGCTCGGCTGCGGCTGGGGCTGCGTGGGCGCCGGCTCGGGGGCCTCGGTGCTCGGCGGCACGTAGTCCTCCTGGCCGTCGGGGGCGTCGCCGTCGACGTAGACGGGGTCGGCCAGCTCCTCGACCTCGCGGCCCTCCATCAGCGGCTGCATCACCGCCAGCCAGGTGTCGGTGGGGTAGTCGGAGCCGAAGTACGACGGCAGCCAGCCGTCGAGCTGGTCGTCGCCGTCGCCGCGCACGTACATCACCGCGGTCGACAGCTGCGGGGTGAAGCCGACGAACCACGCCGAGGAGACCTCGTCGTCGTCGTTGGTCGCCGTGCCGGTCTTGCCCGCGGCCGGTCGGCCCAGGTTGCTCGCGGTGGCGCCCGTGCCCTCGAGCACGGTCTGCTCCATCGTGTACGACACGTCGGCGGCGATGTCCTCGTCGAGCGCACGGCGGGTGGGGCCGTCCCACTCGTAGTCGTCGCCGGTGGGGCTGACGACCTTCTCGATCAGGTGCACGTCGGCCCGCTCGCCGCCGTTGGCGATGGTGGCGTAGGAGTTGGCCATGTTGATCGGGCTGATCCGCGCGCGACCGAGGGTGATGAGGGTGTCCTCGGGGCTCAGGTCGACGCTGGTGCGCGGGATGCCGGGGTACTCCTGGTCGGCCTCCGGCGGCGGCACGCCCATCTTCTCGGCCGTCTCGTAGATCTTGGCCGGGCCGTCGTCCATGCTCGCCGACATGTCGACGAACGCGGTGTTGATCGACTGCTCCATGGCGTAGACGCCGTCGACGCTCGAGCCGTAGTCGTTGCCGAGACCGTCGGGGCCCACACCCTCGTTGCGCACCTGCAGGCCGTCGGGGAACTCGTAGGGGGAGTTGCCCTCGAAGCTGTCGCGGATGGAGTAGCCCTGCTGGATCGCCGTCGCCAGGGCGAAGGGCTTGAAGGTCGAGCCGACCATGCCGCCCTCGACGGCCCAGTTCAGCTGCGACTGCAGGTAGTCCTGGCCGCCGTAGAAGCCGCGCAGCGCCCCCGTGCCGGGCTCGACGCTGGCCACCGCGATGTGCAGCTGCTTGTCGCCGAAGCCCTCGGGCTTGGCCGCGAGCACGCCGTCCTCGGCGGCCTTCATCGCCTGCGGGGTCAGCGTGGTGGTCACCTCGAGGCCCCCGCCGTCGATCTCCTCGTCGGAGTAGCCCAGCCGGCGCAGCTCGCTGCGCACGAGGGTCAGCACGTGGCCCTTCTGGCCGCCGTAGGTGCTCTCGGCGTCGATCTCGGGGAACGTGGGGAGCCGCTTGAGCGCCTTCTCGGCGGCGGCGGGCTCGACCATGTCGAGCTCGGCCATGCTCTCGAGCACGTAGTCGTAGCGGCCCTTGAGCTCCTGCCGGGCGTCGCGGCCGTTGTCGGGGTCGAGGTTGGTCGGGTTGTTGAGCACCGAGGCGAGCACCGCCGACTCGCGCAGGGTGAGGTCGCCGACGTCCTTGGTGAAGTACGCCTGCGCCGCCGCCTGCACGCCGTAGGCGCCGCGACCGAAGTAGATGGTGTTGAGGTAGTTGGTGAGGATCTCGGTCTTGCTCTGCTGGCGCGCCACCTTCAGCGACAGGATCGCCTCCTTCACCTTGCGGGTGTAGGAGCGCTCCTGGGTGAGGTAGAGGACCTTGACGTACTGCTGGGTGATCGTCGAGGCGCCCTGGGTCGACTCGCCGGTGGCGTTGTTGAGGAACGCCCGCGCGATGCCCTTGGGGTCGATGCCGCTGTCGGTCCAGAAGGTGCGGTTCTCGGCGGCGACGACGGCGTCGCGCAGCTCCTGGGGGATCTCCTCGAAGGCGACCGGCACGCGGTTCTGGGTGGCGTAGCTGCCGATCTCCTCGGTGCCGCCGGCGTAGTAGACGAACGACGTCTGCGCCTCGAAGTCCTCGTTGGCGTCAGGGATGTCGGTGACGGTGTAGAGGTAGTAGAAGCCGCCGGCGGCCAGCAGCAGGCCCACGACCCCGAGGATCGAGAGCCACTTCACCGTCTTCAGAAGGCGGCGCTTCAGGGCACCCTTCTGCTTCGGGGCCCGTGTCACGGGGGGCCCGTCGGCCCTGCGCTTGCCACTCACGTCGTCTCTCCCGGGGGTGCTCGAGGGTCGTCCCGGCCCGCAGCGCGCCGCGCGGCGCCCCCGGACCGTCCCTCAGGGTACGCACCCGGCCCGCGCCGACACCGGCGTACGACGTGTCACGCGACACGGTGACCTGGATAGGTCCAGCGTTCGCGTTCGACGGATATATCGCTACGATAGGTCGCATGGCACGTCGTGGAGAGACCATCGAGCTGGCAGTCCTGGGGCTGCTGCACGAGGGACCCATGCACGGCTACGAGCTGCGCAAGCGGCTCAACCTCATGCTCGGGTGGGGGCGGGTGCTGTCCTACGGCTCGCTCTACCCCACGCTGAAGAAGATGCTCAAGGGCAGCCTCATCGAGGAGGTCGCGGCCACGCAGGCACCGGGCACCCCGGTCAGCCGCCGGCCGCGCATCGTCTACCAGGTCACCGACGCCGGCCACCGCGAGTTCGAGCGGCTGATGTCGGAGGTCGGTCCCACCGCCTGGGAGGACGACAACTTCGACATCCGGTTCGCCTTCTTCGGACGCACCGACATGGAGATCCGGCTGCGGGTGCTCGAGGGACGGCGCACCCGCCTGCAGGAGCGGCTGGACCGGGTCCAGGGCCAGCTCTCGATGACGCAGAAGGAGGTCGACCGCTACGCGGCCGAGCTCCAGCGACACGGGGTCGAGTCGGTCGAGCGCGAAGTGCGCTGGCTGTCCGACCTCATCGACGCGGAGCGGGTCGCCGACGACCTCGCCCGTCGTCCCGACCGCATGACCAGCACGACCACACCGCCCGCGAGCCCCGCGGCCGACCAGCAGAAGTAAGGAAGGAATCCGATGGGTTCGGTTCGAGTAGCCATCGTGGGAGTCGGCAACTGCGCCACCTCCCTCATCCAGGGTGTCGAGTACTACAAGGACGCCACCCCCGACACCACCGTGCCTGGTCTCATGCACGTGATGTTCGGCGACTACCACGTCAGCGACGTCGAGTTCGTGGCGGCGTTCGACGTCGACGACAAGAAGGTCGGCAAGGACCTCTCCGAGGCCATCAACGCCTCCGAGAACAACACGATCAAGATCGCCGACGTGCCGACCCTCGGTGTCGAGGTCCAGCGCGGCCCGACCCTCGACGGCCTCGGCAAGTACTACCGCCAGACCATCGAGGAGAGCGGCGCCGAGCCGGTCGACGTGGTCCAGGTTCTCAAGGACACCCAGGCCGACGTCATCGTGTCCTACCTCCCGGTGGGCTCGGAGGAGGCCGACAAGTTCTACGCCCAGTGCGCCATCGACGCCGGCGTGGCCTTCGTCAACGCCCTGCCCGTCTTCATCGCCTCCGACCCCGAGTGGGCCAAGAAGTTCGAGGACGCCGGCGTCCCGATCGTCGGCGACGACATCAAGAGCCAGGTCGGCGCCACCATCACCCACCGCGTGATGGCGAAGCTGTTCGAGGACCGCGGCGTCGCGCTGGACCGCACCTACCAGCTCAACGTCGGCGGCAACATGGACTTCAAGAACATGCTCGAGCGCGAGCGCCTGGAGTCCAAGAAGGTCTCCAAGACCCAGGCCGTCACCTCCAACCTGCACGGTGAGCTCGCGGACAAGATCCACGACCGCAACGTGCACATCGGCCCCTCGGACTACGTCCAGTGGCTCGACGACCGCAAGTGGGCCTACGTCCGCCTCGAGGGTCGCGCCTTCGGCGACGTCCCGCTCAACCTCGAGTACAAGCTCGAGGTCTGGGACTCCCCGAACTCCGCCGGCATCATCATCGACGCCCTGCGCGCCGCGAAGATCGCCAAGGACCGCGGCATCGGCGGCCCGATCATCTCGGCCTCGTCCTACCTGATGAAGTCCCCGCCGGTGCAGCTGCCCGACGACGAGGGCCGCCGTCGCGTGGAGGCCTTCATCCGCGGCGAGGAGTGACCTAGCAGCACCGGTCACCCAGCAGCACCCAGCAGCACCCGGCAGCGCCGGTCCCCGCGAGGGGGCCGGCGCTGCCGTCGTACGTCGGCCGGGCCGGGCCGGGCCGGATCGGATCGGGCCGGATCGGGTCGGGTCAGGTCGGGTCAGGTCAGGCCACGTCGACGACGACCACGGCGAGGTTGTCGTCGGCGCCGGCGGCCTCCACCGCGGCGACGACGGCGTCGGCGACCTGCTGCGGGTCCCCGCCACCGGCGAGCAGGTCGGCCAGCACCGCCGGTCCGACGCGACCGTGCACGCCGTCGGTGGTGAGCACCAGCCGGTCGCCGGGCCGCACGGCGTGCACGGCGAGGTCGGGCTCGGCGGGGCGGCCGCTCTCGAGCGCACGGTTGAGCTGCACCCGCCGCTCGTCGGAGCGGGCCTCCTCGGTGGTGAGGCGGCCCTCGTCGACGAGGGTCTGCACGACCGTGTGGTCGCGGGTCAGCCGGGTGAGCCGGCCCTCGCGCACCAGGTGGGCCCGCGAGTCGCCCACGTGGGCCACGACCAGCTGACCGGCGTGCAGCGCCAGCGCCGTCAGGGTGGTGGCGTCGCCGGGCGCGAGCGCCGCGGCGGCCCGGGCGAGCACCGTCTCGACGGCGCCCAGCGCCGCTGCCCCGTCGAGCCGACCGTCGAGGAGCCCGTCGAGGAGCCCGTCGCGCTCGGCGGCCGCGAGGGCGGCCACGGCGCGCTCGCCGCTGCCGCTCGCCGAGCCCACGCCGTCGGCGACGGCCACCAGCCGGGTGCCGACCAGGACGGCGTCCTCCTGGGTGGCCCGGCCGCCCTGCTCGAGTCGGGCGGCGCAGCGCAGTTTCGGCCCGGGGAGCGCGGGGCCGCCGGGGCCGCCGCGGTCGGTGCTGCGGTCGGTGCTGCCGTCCGGGGTGGGGCGGGGGTCGTCGGTGCTCATGGGGGTCTCCTCGTCCGGCGCGTGGCCGAGCTCGTCGACGAGGGACGCCAGGAGGGCGCGGGCGCTGGCCGTGTCGGCGCTCAGCTGGCGGCCGTAGGAGACCAGCTCCGCCACGGCGGCGGCGGGCCCGAGCCCGGCCACCACGCGGATGCGGGCCAGCGGCATGCCGACCAGACGCAGCCGCGCGACCAGCCGGGCGCGGGGGAGCTGCTGCTCGGCGTACCAGCGGTAGCCGGTGTGCGGGTCGACCTCGGCCGGGTCCAGCAGGCCCGAGTCGTCGTAGAGCCGCAGCGCCTTGGGCGTGAGCCCGCTGGCGCGCGCGAAGTCGCCGATGCTCATCAGCCGCGGCGGGTCCGCGGTGCCGCTCCTGCCGGCCGGTCCGTCCACGCCGCCTCCTGGGTCCTCGTCACCGGTGGGGGATCCACCGGTGAGGAGACCGTGGGGCCTGCCGCAGGGTCAAGGTCAAGGGCCCCACGGCCCGGGCTCAGCGCTCGAGCTCGGCCTTGATCCGCTCGAGCGTCTGGCGCATGCCCTGCCGGAGCTCGCCGACGAAGGTCGGCACCCCGCCCATGGCCACGCCCACCAGCTTGTTGGACAGCGTCGAGATGCCGTCGGGCGCCTCGCGGCGCTGCACGATCCGCGTGCCACCGCCGTCGGTGGGCTCGAGGGTGAAGGACCAGATCGTGCGGTTCTCCGCGACCCGGAAGGCCACGCTGGTGTGGGGCTCGAAGCGCACGACCTTCGCGGTCGTCGGCCACACCAGCGCGCCGCGGTGGTTGACGTTGATCATGCGGCTGCCGAGCCTCACCGGCCCGCCGGGGATGAACGTGCGCAGCACCTGGGGGCTCCACTCGCGCATGCGGCGCAGGTCGGAGACCAGGGCCCAGGTCTGGGCGGGGGAGGTGGAGACCTCGACGGAGGCCTCCAGCTCGTCGGGGGCGGCTGTGGTGTCGGTCATGTCCGGACCGTACCGTCAGTACGCCGCCCGCGTCAGCGTGTCGACCACCATGCGAGGAGCTCCTCGCGCGCCACCTCGGGCTCGACCGGTCCGCGGTCCATGCGCCGCTCCAGCAGCCACCGGTAGGCCTCGCCGACCTCGCGGCCCGGCGGGAGGCCCAGCAGCTCCATGATCGCGTTGCCGTCGAGGTCGGGTCGCAGGGCGTCGAGCTCCTCGGCCTCGGCCAGGACGGCGATGCGCTCCTCTAGCTCGTCGTAGGTGCGCCGCAGCCGCTCGGCCTTGCGCCGGTTGCGGGTCGTGCAGTCGGCGCGGGTCAGCACGTGGAGGCGCTCGACCTGGTCGCCGGCGTCGCGCACGTAGCGGCGCACGGCGGAGTCGGTCCACTCCCCCGAGCCGTAGCCGTGGAAGCGCAGGTGCAGCTCGACCAGCCGGCTGACCGCCTCGATCTGGTCGTTGGAGAAGCGCAGCGCCTTCATTCGCTTGCGGGTCATCTTCGCGCCGACCACGTCGTGGTGGTGGAAGGTGACCGTGCCGTCGTCGAGGAACTTGCGGGTGCGGGGCTTGCCCACGTCGTGCATGAGCGCGGCGAAGCGCGACACGAAGTCGGGCCCGCCACCGAGCCGCTCCTCGAGGTCGATCGACTGCTCGAGCACCGTGAGGGTGTGCTCGTAGACGTCCTTGTGGCGGTGGTGCTCGTCGCGCTCCAGCGCCAGCGCCGGCAGCTCGGGCAGCACCTTCTCGGCCAGGCCGGTCTCGACCAGCAGGGTCAGCCCGAGGCGCGGGTGCGGGGCGCAGACGAGCTTGACCAGCTCGTCGCGCACGCGCTCGGCGGAGATGATCGAGATCCGGTCGGCCATCGCCGTCATCGCCGCGGTGACGCCCGGGTCCACGGTGAAGCCGAGCTGGGCGGCGAAGCGTGCGGCACGCAGCATGCGCAGCGGGTCGTCGGAGAAGGAGTCCTCCGGCGTGCCGGGTGTGCGCAGCACCCGGTGGGCCAGGTCGACGACGCCGCCGAAGGGGTCCTCGACCTCGCGGCCGGGCAGGCGCACGGCCATGGCGTTGACGGTGAAGTCGCGCCGGCCCAGGTCGCCGGCCAGCGAGTCGCCGTACTGCACCTCGGGGTTGCGCGAGGACGGGTCGTAGACCTCGGAGCGGTACGTCGTGATCTCGACCTGCCACTCGCCGCGGCGGCAGCCGATGGTGCCGAAGGCTCGGCCCATGTCCCAGGTCGCGTCGGCCCAGCCCTTGATCAGCCGCTCGGTCTCCTCCGGGCGCGCCGAGGTGGTGAGGTCGAGGTCGTTGTGGGCGCGGCCCAGCATGGCGTCGCGCACCGGCCCGCCGACCAGGGCGATCTCGTGGCCCGCGGCGCTGAAGCGGCGGCCCAGCTCGTCGATGACCTCGGCGATGCGGTCGAGCTCGGTCGTGACGGCCCGTTGCACCTCGACCACGCTGAGGGGGCCGGGGGTGCGCAGCAGTGCGGGATCGTCGGTCGACACGGGCGGGCAGTCTATCCGCGCCCGGGCGGTGCCGCGCTCCCCGGGAGCCACAGCGACACCGTCTAGCATCGGGGGGTGTCCCGCCCGTCCTCGCTGCTGCCTGCCCTCGCGGCGGTGGTCGCGGTCGCCGGTGGCGCCGCGGGACTCGGGCCGGGCGTCGCACCCGCCGTCGCGTCCACCCCGACGAGCCTGTCCGCCGCGCCGCCGCCCGCCACCGTGCAGCCCGGGTCGGTGCTGCGCCCGGCGACCGGTCCCCTGCCGCGCCGCGCCGACGAGGAGCCGGTCGAGCCGCTGTCGGTGACCATCGAGTCGATGACGCCCTCGGTCGTGCCCGAGTCAGGACCGGTGCGCGTGACCGGCACCGTGACCAACCTCGACGACACCGCGTGGTCGGCCATCAACCTCTACCCCGTGGTGGGCGACGCGCCGCTGACCACCGCCGGCGACCTCCGGGCCGCCGTGGCCTCCGACCCGCTGTCCTACGTCGGGGAGCGGATCACCGACCCCGGGCCCTACGACACGATCGACTCCCTGGCCCCCGGCGAGAGCGCCGACTACCGGATCACCCTGCCCAGCAACCGCATCGAGGTCACCGAGCCGGGCGTCTACTGGTTCGGCGTGCACGCCAACGGCGAGAACGAGGACGGTCGCGAGGACACCGCCGACGGCCGCGCCCGCACCTTCCTGCCCCTCGTGAGGCTGCGGGAGCGCTCGCTGCCGGTCTCCATCGTCGTGCCGCTGCGCCGCCAGCTCGACTACACCCCCGAGGGCGCGCTCGACGACGTCGCGGACTGGGACGAGGACCTCGGCGAGGGCGGCCGGCTGCGGTCGCTGCTCGACTTCGGGGCCGCGGCCGGGTCGCGTCCGGTGAGCTGGCTGGTCGACCCCGCGCTCACCGACGCCGTCACCCGCCTCGCGGCCGGCAACCCCGAGCGCTCGCTGGCCCCCACGATCGACCCGCAGCAGCCCGGTGGCGACGGGGAGGGCTCCGACGGGGACTCCCCGGCCGACGGCGGGTCGGGCGCCGTCGGCGACACGGGGGACTCGTCCGGCTCCCCCTCCGCCTCCCTCGGCACCGCCGGTGCGGAGCCCACGAGCCCCGGCGACCCGACGACCGGCCCGGGTGACGGGGGCAGCGGCGAGGGCGACGACGAGGGCGAGGACGTCGACCCGCTCGACCCGGTGACAGCCGCTGCGGCCGAGACCGGCCAGACCTGGCTCGACGACCTCGGCGACGCCCTGGGCGCCAACAGCCAGGTGCTGGCGCTGCCGTACGGCGACGTCGACGTGGCCGGAGCGCAGGCCCACGACCCCGACCTCTACGACCGCGCCCGGCGTCGCGGCGGGTCGACCCTCGCCCCCTTCGGCGTGGAGACCACCCCGGCGATCGGCTCCCCGGTGGGCTTCCTGCCCGGGGCCGCCGTCGCGGGTGCGGTCGACGGCGAGACCGTCCTCCTCACCGATCGCGCCATGCCCCGCGACCGGGCGGCCGAGCTGCGCGACGACGCCGGCACCCTGCCCGCGGTCGCCTCCGTCGACGGTCGCCGGGTCGTGCTCACCTCCTCCGGCGCGGTGGCGGGCGGACCCGGACCGGGCGAGCCGCGCACCGCGACCGCCATGCGTCAGCGGATCCTGGCCGAGGCCGCCGTGCGCGTGCTGGCCAAGGGACGCCACCACCCGCTGGTCACCGTGCTGCCCTTCGACTGGCTCCCCGAGGACGGTGAGGAGTTCTTCTCCGGCCTCGACCAGGGCTGGGTCGACCTGGCCACCGTCGAGGACGCCACCGCCGACGAGACCGCGCGCGACGCCTCCGTGGCCGGCGACGACCTCACCTACCCCGAGCACCAGCGCGAGATCACGCTCCCCGCCTCGGGCTTCCAGGCCGCCGACGACCTCATCACGGCCGGCGAGTCGCTCCAAGACCTGCTGACGCTCAACGACCAGGTGGGCACCGCCGTGCTCGACCAGGCCCTGGCCTCGGTCTCCTACACCGCGCGCACCGCCCCGCTCGACGCCCTCGCCTCGGCCGGCGCCGCGGAGGCGAGCATCGACGCCCTGCGGGGCCAGGTCGACGTGATGGCGCCTCGCGCGGTGACGCTGTCGAGCGAGAGCGGGCGCTTCGGCGCCACCATCGTCAACGGCCTCGACCAGCCGGTGACGATCCGGCTGCGCTACGAGTCCGACCGGCCGATGACCATCGAGGGACCGCCCGGCAGCATCGAGGTGCCGGCCGACAGCGCCACCACGGTGCTGCTCAACGCCAGCACCTCCGAGCTCGGCGTGCACGACCTGCGTCTGGTGCTCACCGACGAGGAGGGCCGCGTGCTCGGCTCCAGCGACGACCTCGCCGTGCGCTCCGCGCAGGTCAGCCAGGTGATCTGGCTGATCATGGGCACCGGCCTGGTGCTGCTCTTCGGCACCATCGGCCTGCGCCTCGTACGCCGGCTCCGCGACGCGCGACGCGGCGGGCCGTCCGACCAGCCGTCCGACCGGCCGTCCGACGCCGGCCCCGCCGACGACCTCCCCGCCACCACCCCCGGCAGCGCCGGCGACCCGGCGCCCGCGCCGAGAGGCACCCCCGCATGAGGCACCGCGCCCCCGGCCCCCCCGTCGTCGGCTACAGCGACGCCGCCGACGCCGTCGACGACCCCACGGGCTCCTTCGAGGCCGTGGGCGCCGCCCGCGAGGAGGCGCGCCCCTCCGACTCCTCCGACCCCGGGAGCCCCGGCACCGCCGAGTCGTCGGCGGCCGAGCAGCGCTCGATCCTGTCCTCCAGCGCGGTCATGGCCGCCGGCACGGTGGTCTCGCGGCTCAGCGGCTTCGTGCGCTCGGCCCTGCTGGCCGCGGCGCTGGGCATCCAGCTGCACGGCGAGATCTTCACCGTCGCCAACACCATCCCCAACATGCTCTACATCCTGCTGGCCGGCGGGGTGTTCAACGCGGTGCTGGTGCCCCAGCTCGTGCGCTCGATGAAGCACGACCCCGACGGCGGAGAGGCCTACGCCAACCGGGTGGTCACCCTCGCGCTGCTGTTCCTCGGGGCGGTGACGCTGCTGCTGGTGGCGGTGGCGCCCTGGGTGATGGCGATCTACCTGCCCGACTCGTGGCCGCCCGGGGCGCGCGACTCCGCGATCGACTTCGCCCGCTACTGCCTGCCGCAGGTCTTCTTCTACGGCATGTTCGTGCTGGTCGGGCAGATCCTCAACGCGCGCGGCCGCTTCGGGCCGATGATGTGGGCCCCGATCGCCAACAACGTCATCGCCGTCGCGGTGCTGGTGGTCTACCTGGTGGTCTTCGGCGCCGCCTCCGGTGCGGAGGTCGTGGGCCCCTTCAGCGCCTCCCAGGAGCTGCTGCTGGGCCTGGGGTCCACGCTCGGCATCGCCGCGCAGCTGCTCATCCTCGTGCCCTACCTGCGCTCGGCCGGCTTCCGGTTCCGCCCGCGCTTCGACTTCCGCGGCACGGGCCTGGGCCACACCCTGCGCCTGGCCCGCTGGACGGTGGCCTTCGTCATCGTCAACCAGGTCGCCTACACCGTGGTGGTGCGCCTGGCCGGCACCGGCGTGGCCGACGGCAGCGCCGACGGCACCGGCAACGCCGTCTACGCCTCGGCCTTCCTCATCGTGATGGTGCCCCACTCGATCATCACGGTCTCGCTGGCCACGGCGATCCTGCCGCGGCTCTCCCAGCGCGCCGCCGACGGCGACCTCGCCGGGCTGGGCCGCTCGCTGGGCGCGACGCTGCGCACCTCGCTGGCCGTGCTGCTGCCCTTCGCCGCGCTGCTGCCGGTGGTCGCGCCCGAGGTCGCCCGGGTGGTGTGGGGCTACGCCGCCGCCTCGCAGTCGTGGCCCAACGCCGTGCCGACGCTGGCCCTCTTCGGCCCCGGGATCGTGCTCTTCACCGTCCACTACCTGATGCTGCGCGGCTTCTACGCCCTCGAGGCCACCCGCACCGTGTTCTGGATCCAGTGCGGCGTCGCGGCCACCAACATCGGCGCGGCCGTCGTCCTCGTGGCCCTCACCGACGCCGCCGCGACCTCGGCCGCCCTGGCCACCGCCTACGCCGCGGCCTACCTCGTCGGCACCGCCCTCTCCTACTCCGTGCTCGAGCGCCGCACCGGCGACCTCGGCGGGCGCACGACCTCGCGCTTCCTGGTGCGCCTGGGCCTGGTGGTCGCGCTGTCCACCGGCCTGGCCTACGCCGTCTCGGCCCTGCTGGGCGACCTGCCGCTCGACGCCGCCGTGCTGCCGACCCTGGCCCGCGGCGTGGGGGTGACCCTGGTCGACGTGGTCGCCTTCCTGGCGCTAGCCCGGGTCTTCCGGCTCACCGAGGTCACCGACGTGCTGGCCACCGTGACCGGGCGCCTCGGGCGCCGCTGACCCGGGGCTCCTCGCACTCCCCGCACTCCCCCCGGTCCCCCCTGCCCCTCTCTCCTGCCCCTCCCCCGGGACCCGGCACCACCGGCCCGGCGCCCGGGCGAGGGGCGGTTCGGACCCGGCGTACGGCACCCGGCGCGGGCGTCTCGCGGCTGTGCGACGTCGGTCGCCCCGTCCCGACCCGGGCGCCTACCATGGTCCGGGCGCCGCTGGCGCCCGCGCGCCCGGCTCACCCGGGCCCGACGCCCGCCCCCAGCGCACGAAGGAGCCAGGACCGCGGTGCCCCACTCGATCAGGCACGGAGACCAGCTCGCCGGTCGCTACCGGCTGGTCGACCTGCTCAGCGAGAGCGGCGACGGTCGCTTCTGGCGGGCCCACGACCGCGTGCTCGAGCGGCAGGTGGCGATCCACGTCATCGCCGCCGACGACGACCGCGCCGCCGGCCTCCTCGAGGCCGCGCGACGCTCGGCCACGGTGCACGACCCCCACGTGCTGCGCGTGCTCGACGCCGAGCGTACCGACGCCCTCTGCTACGTCGTCAACGAGTGGGGGTCGGGCACGTCGCTCGACATCATGCTGGCCGCGGGCGGTCCGCTGGCCCCGCGGCGGGCGGCCTGGCTGGTCGCCGAGGTCGCGGCCGCCGCCGCCACCGCCCACCGGGCCGGGGTCTCCCACGGGCGGCTCAACCCCGAGAACGTCCTCGTCGACCGCAACGGCTCGGTGCGGCTGATCGGCCTGTGCGTCGACGCCGCCCTGCACGGGCTGACCCACACCGACCCCGACGACGACCTCACCGACCTCGCCGGCCTGCTGTACGCCGCCCTCACGGGCCGGTGGGCCGGCATCTCCGGGTCGGTCGTCGTGCCGGCCCCGCAGGAGCACGGGCGCCTGCTGCGACCGCGCCAGGTGCGCGCCGGCATCCCCCGGATGCTGGACCAGCTGTGCGACAACGTCCTCAACCCCGCCACCGCCGCCCAGCGGGGCCACGACCCCCGCTGCCCCGCCACGGCCCAGGCGCTCGCCGACCAGCTGGTCGAGTTCGTCGGCGACCCCGTCGGCATCCCCGAGGAGCTTGCCACCCGCCTGGTCGATCGCGGCGACGAGACCATCAGCCTGCCCGCGGTCCCCGGACCGACCCCGGCCCCGGCCCCCGTGACGACCGCGGTGACGACCGCCGGGCCGACCGTGGCGGCGACGCCCGCAGCGGCCCCGGTCCGCTCGAGCGACCCGCTGGGTCCCGCGCCCTCCCCGGACTCCCGGACCCCCGGCCCGGAGCCTGCCGACCAGGAGCCCACCACGGTCGTGCCCCTGACCGCCGGGACCCCCGAGACCCCCGCCGACACCACCGACACCGCCGACACCGCCGGTGAGAGCCCCGACGCGGCCACCGACGCGCCCACCACCGTCGTGGCGCTCCCCGACACCGGGGCCGACACCGCGGCCGACACCGCGGCCGACACCGACACCGCGGCCGACACCGGGGCCGACACCGACACCGACGCGGGCACCGGTACCGCGACGCACCCGGCGGACGACACCACCCGGGCCGCGCGCGCCGACGAGCCCGCCCGCCCCTCGGCGCCCGGCGACGGCCTGCTCGCGGGCTCCTCCCCCACCCCGGCGGCCGCCGAGCAGCCCACCCAGGCCGGGCTGCCGATCTTCGACGACGAGACCGACGACGTGTCCTGGCTGCAGGCGCGCAGCGAGCCGGTGCCCCCGCCCCCGCCCTTCGAGGACCCGCCCGAGCGGCCGCTCTTCGCCCCCGAGCCCGACGACGGCGGCCCCGTGCGTCGCGCCCGCCCCGGCGCCGAGCAGGCGGAGTCGGGGGAGTTCTGGCCGTGGGGGCCCGCGGCGCCGCCGCCCCCGCCGGGCAGCGACGACGCCGAGCCCGACGACGGCGCCGCCGGCGAGGTCCCCGGTCGCAACACCTTCCGCCTGGCCGCGGCGCTGCTGCTGGGCCTCGTGCTGCTCGTCGGCGTCGTGGTCGCCGTCAACGTCGGCCGCGGTCGCACCCCGCTGGGCGCCGAGCCGGAGCCCGAGGGGTCCAGCTCCCCGAGCGCGTCGGCGTCGGCCACGCCCACCGCGGCGCCGACCCCGCTCACGGGGCTCAGCGCGAGCGACCTCGACCCCCAGGGCGACCCCCCGCAGGAGGAGTACCCCGAGCTGACCCCGCTCGCCGTCGACGGCGACCCCGCGACGGTCTGGCGCACCGCGACGTACCTCCAGAACTTCGGGCCGGGCGGCCTCAAGACCGGCGTGGGCCTGGTGGTCGACCTCGGCGGCGAGCAGGAGGTCAGCGAGGTCGACCTCACGCTCGTCGGCGAGGGCACCACCACCGCGCTCTACGTCACCGACACCGCCCCCACCGACGTGGAGGGTCTCGACCCCGTGGCCGAGACCTCCGGCGGCACCCAGCAGCAGGCGGTGCTCGACGAGCCCGCCGCCGGCTCCTACCTCACGGTCTGGCTCACCTCGCTGCCCGCCGTCGAGGGCGGCTGGCGCGGCGAGGTGGCCGAGGTCGAGGTCCGCGGGTGAGCGAGCCCGGGGCGGCGGGGCCGCGACCCGACGACGCCGAGGACGCCGACGACCCCACTGCCGCCGAGGCCGGCGCCGGGTCCCGCAGCGACGCCGAGCTCCTCCACGCCCACGTCGGCGGTGACCACGCGGCCTTCGGCGAGCTCTTCGCCCGCCACCGCGACCGGCTGTGGGCGGTGGCCCTGCGCACGACCGGGCACCCCGAGGACGCCGCCGACGGCCTGCAGGACGCCATGATCGCGGCCTACCGGCGCGCGGGGTCCTTCCGCGGCGACGCCGCCGTGACGACCTGGCTGCACCGCATCGTGGTCAACGCCTGCCTCGACCGCCTCCGCGCGGCGCGCGTGCGCCGCACCGACGCCCTGCCCGACGACCTCGAGGAGTACGGCGACCGCGGCTCGCGCCTCTCCGCCGCGCCGGAGGCCGAGGACCCCGCCGACCGGTCGGTGCGCGCCGAGCAGCGGCGACAGGTGCTCGCCGCGCTGGCCTCGCTGCCCCCGGAGCAGCGCGCCGCCCTGGTGCTGGTCGACATGGAGGGCTACTCGGTGGCCGAGGCGGCCGCCGTCCTCGACTGCGCCGTCGGCACCGTGAAGTCGCGGTGCTCGCGCGGGCGGGCCCGGCTGGCCCCGCTCCTCGGGGTGCTGCGCGAGCGGCGTGACGACGACCACCCCGAGCCTCGGAACCCGACCGCGCCGTCGGCCGTCCGATCCGAGGCCGACCCACGAGGCCCACCGGCCTGACCGGGCCCCCGCCACACTGGACCAGCAGCCCACCCGGACCGACGCCGGCACCGGACCCCCGGCCGGCACGACCAGCCCCGCACCCACCACCTTCACCACCACCAGCACCAGCACCGGCCCCGAGAGGAGGAGCCCGATGGCCCACGACCCCGACCTCACCCCCGAGCAGCAGCGGGAGGTGACCCGGCGGCTGGCCGACGCCCGCCACACCGAGCCCCTCCCGGTCGACGTGGCCGCGCGGCTCGACCAGGTGCTGGCCCGTCTCGACGCCGGCGAGGACGTCGCCACCTCCCCGGCCCCGATCGACCTCGCCGCCCACCAGGCGCGCCGGCGACGCCGCGTCACCCGGCTCCTCGTGGCCGCCGCGGCGGTCGTCGTGGTCGGTGTCGGCGCCGCCCAGGTCGTCCCCGAGATCACCCTCGCCGGCTCGGGCGACGCCAACGAGTCCACCGCCGACGTCGGCGCCGAGGCGGCCGGCTCCGCCGGGTCGGGCGCCGACCCGTCCCAGACCGCTCCCGCCACCGAGGACCGGGCCGACGTGGAGTCCGACACCGCGGCCGCCGACGGCTTCCTCGAGTCGGCCCAGCTCGCGGTGCCCGGCGTACGCCGCCTCACCGAGCGCGACTTCACCGGCTCGGTCTCGCGGGTGCGCGACGAGGCCTCCGCCGCCGCCCGCCGCGTCGCCGCCTTCGCCGCCGAGGACGACGGCTCCGAGGAGCTGGCCGGTCCGAGCAACGACAGCAGCCTCAACGCCCTCGCCGAGCGGTCGGCGCGCCGGGCCGCCCGCGCCCTCGCGGGGTGGGACGTCTGCGAGAGCGCCGACTGGGGGCCCGGCCTGCTGGTGCGCGTGCGCTACGCCGGCGAGCCCGCGGTGCTGGCCTTCCGCAGCCCCGCCGGCGACACCCAGGTCGTCGACCTGCTCCAGTGCGGCACCGCCGAGGTGCTCCGCTCGGTCACCCTCCCCCGGCGCTGAGCCCGCCACCGCCACCACACACCGCCGCCACCACCCACCGCCGCGACCCGGCGCCCGGCCACCCTGGCGCGACGGCGCCGGCCCGGGAATGCCGCTCACCTAGGATCGGTTCCACCCGCAGGTGCCACAGCACTTCTTCCCAGGCACCGCCCCCGTCATCCCGAGGAGACTGGACTCCATGTCCGACACCCGCCCAGACGTCACCCGACAGGTCATCATCATCGGCTCGGGTCCCTCCGGCTACACCGCCGCGGTCTACGCCGCGCGCGCGAGCCTGGAGCCCCTGGTCTTCGAGGGCTCGGTCACCGCCGGTGGTGCGCTGATGAACACCACCGAGGTGGAGAACTTCCCCGGCTTCCGCGACGGCATCATGGGCCCGGCGCTGATGGACGAGATGCGCGCCCAGGCCGAGCGCTTCGGTGCCGAGTTGGTCTCCGACGACATCGTCGAGGTCGACCTCACCGGCGACGTCAAGACCGTGCGCACGGCCACCGACACCTACACCGCGCGCTCGGTGATCCTCGCCACCGGCTCGGGCTACCGCAAGCTCGGCATCGCCCACGAGGACGAGCTGTCGGGCCGCGGCGTCTCGTGGTGCGCGACGTGCGACGGCTTCTTCTTCCGCGAGCAGCACATCGCGGTCGTGGGCGGCGGCGACTCCGCGGTCGAGGAGGCCACCTTCCTGACCCGCTTCGCCTCCAAGGTCTCCCTCATCGTGCGTCGCGACGAGCTGCGCGCCTCCAAGATCATGCAGGAGCGCGCCTTCGCCGACCCCAAGCTCGAGATCGTCTGGAACTCCGCGGTCAAGGAGATCCACGGCGCCGACAAGCTGGAGTCGCTCACCCTCGAGGACACCACCACGGGCGAGACCCGTGCGCTGGAGGCCACCGGCCTCTTCATCGCCATCGGCCACGACCCGCGCTCGGAGCTGCTCACCGGCCAGGTCGACCTCGACGACGAGGGCTACGTGCTCGTCGAGCACCCCTCGACGGCCACCAACATCCCCGGCGTCTTCGCCTGCGGCGACCTGGTCGACCACCACTACCGCCAGGCCATCACCGCGGCCGGCACGGGCTGCGCCGCCGCCCTCGACGCCGAGCGCTACGTCGCCGAGCTCGACCACACCGCGGCCACCCGCGCCGAGGCGCAGGACGCCGTGGCCGGCTCCGCCGCCACCGACGCGGTCAAGACCGCCGGGCTCTGAGCGCCCCCGCGCGGCCGCCGCGGGGAACAACCACCCCGCGCGCCGCGTTCCACCACCACAGACGTCAGCAGAGAGAGTAGGGATCATCGTGGCCAACATCAGTGCCGTCACCGACGCCGAGTTCGAGGCTCAGGTGCTCAAGTCCGACAAGCCGGTCCTCGTGGACTTCTGGGCCGAGTGGTGCGGCCCGTGCCGCCAGGTCGCCCCGATCCTCGACGAGATCGCCACGGCCCACGGCGACAAGATCACCTTCATGAAGATGAACGTCGACGAGAACCCCGTCACGCCCTCGTCCTACCGCGTGACCGGCATCCCGACGATCAACGTCTACCAGGGCGGCGAGGTCGTCAAGACCATCGTCGGCGCCCGCCCCAAGGCGACGCTGCTCAACGAGCTGTCGGACTTCATCAACGCCTGAGGCACCGGAGCACCCGCGGTCGTCGCGGGCTCACTCCTCCGTCCCCGGCACCCCTCGTGGGGTGCCGGGGACGCGTGCGTCCGGGCTCGGCGCGGGCGCGGGTGCCGGGCGCACCACCCCGCGCAGCCGCTCCAGCGCCACCTCGACCTCGTCGCGCCACGTCAGCGCCGAGCGCAGGTCCATCCGCATCCGCGGCACCCCGCCGTGGGCGCGGCGCGTGCCGAAGCCCACGCGGCCCAGGAAGTCGGCCGGCAGCAGGCACTGCCGTCCTCGCCGGCCCGGCGCGCCGGGACCGTCGACCCGGCCGAAGGCCTCGACCGCGCGGTAGCCGCCGCGCTCCACGAGGTCGCGCGCCATCGCCTGCACGAGCAGCCGGCCCAGCCCGACGCCCGCGTGCGCGGGGTCGACGTACGCCGAGGCGAGCAGGACGGCGTCGGGCGAGACCGGCGAGGTGGGGAAGGCGTCGGCGCTCGGCAGCAGCGCCGGCGGCGCGTAGACCACGTGGCCCACGGGCCGTCCGTCGACGAGCACCACCCGCCCGCAGGAGCCCCAGTCGCGCAGCACGGCCGAGAGCCACGCCCGCTTCTCCTCCCCCGCGTCGCCCTCCAGGTCGACGCGGGCGCGCCGCACCGGGTCGAGCTGCCAGAACACGCAGTCGCGGCACGGCGCGTCGAGCGCGGCGAGGTGGTCGAGGGTGAGGTGCACGACCTTGCGCGACATGGGACCTCCCGGACTCCCCCGCACCGGGCGGGGCTCGTGGCCGCTCGACCCTGCCTCCACGCCGGCCCGCGTCACGGGCCAGGGCAAAGGTGGCCGACCGAACAGCGATCCGCGCGTGCGCGAGCCGCCTCCATCCTTCATGCTAGAGGGGTCATGGAATCCACGCCTGCGCGCTCACAGTCCCGTCTCGACTCCTACGTCGACCGATACGCCGCGCGCACGGCCGGCATGACCGCCTCGGAGATCCGAGCTCTCTTCGCCGTCGCGTCGCGGCCCGAGGTGGTCTCGCTCGCCGGCGGCATGCCGAACATCTCCGGGCTCCCCCTCGACGTCGTGAGCAGCGCCATCGGCGACCTCGTGACCCAGCAGGGCCCGGTGGCGATGCAGTACGGGTCGGGCCAGGGCGTGCCGGAGCTGCGCGAGCAGATCACCGACGTCATGCGCCTCGAGGGCATCGAGGCCCACCCCGACGACGTCGTGGTCACCGTGGGCTCCCAGCAGGCCGTCGACCTGGTCACGCGGATCTTCTGCGACCCCGGTGACGTCGTGCTGTGCGAGGCCCCCTCCTACGTCGGCGCGCTCGGCGTCTTCAAGGCCTACCAGGCCGACGTCGTGCACGTGGAGATGGACGCCCACGGGCTCGTGCCCGAGGCCCTCGAGCAGGCCATCGCCTCGGTGCAGGCCTCCGGTCGCCGGATCAAGTTCCTCTACACGATCCCCAACTTCCACAACCCCGCCGGCATCACGCTCTCGGCCGAGCGGCGCCCCCGCATCCTCGACATCTGCCGCCGCGAGGGCGTCCTGGTGCTCGAGGACAATCCCTACGGTCTGCTCGGCTTCGACCAGGAGCCGATGCGCGCGCTGCGCGCCGACGAGGCCGAGGGCGTCATCTACCTCGGGTCGTTCTCCAAGACCTTCGCCCCGGGCTTCCGGGTCGGGTGGGCGCTCGCGCCGCACCCGGTGCGCGAGAAGCTCGTGCTGGCCCAGGAGTCGGCCACGCTGTGCCCGCCGCAGTTCTCGCAGATGGCGGTGTCGGCGTACCTCGCCAACCACGACTGGCAGGGCCAGATCAAGCAGTTCCGCGAGATGTACCGCGAGCGGCGCGACGCCATGGTCTCGGCGCTCGAGGACCTCATGCCGGCGGCCTGCCAGTGGAACGTCCCCGACGGCGGGTTCTACGTCTGGCTCACCCTCCCCCCGGGCATCGACGCGAAGTCGATGCTCCCCCGCGCCGTGACCGCCCGGGTGGCCTACGTGCCCGGCACCGCCTTCTTCGCCGACGGCTACGGCTCGAGCTCGATGCGGCTGTCCTTCTGCTACCCCACGCCCGAGCGGATCCGTGAGGGCGTGCGCCGCCTCGCCGGCGTGCTCGAGGCCGAGATGGAGCTGCGGGCCACCTTCGGTGCCGCCGCCCCCGAGCGCGGGGTCGGTCCCTACCAGGGCTACGACGCGCCCGGGACGGACCTGTCCTGATGGACCTCACCTACCCGCCGATCATCGTCGCGGCCAAGACCGGCTTCAAGCTGCTCGGGCAGCGCTTCGTCATGACCGGCACCGAGCACGTGCCCCGCAGCGGCGGAGTGCTGCTGGCCTACAACCACATCGGCTACGTCGACTTCGTCTACGGCGGCCTGGCCGCCAACCCGTCGGGTCGCCTGGTGCGCTTCATGGCCAAGCGGGAGATCTTCGACCACCGCCTGGGCGGACCGCTGATGCGCTCGCTGCACCACATCGAGGTCGACCGCGGCGAGGGCGTCGCGTCGTTCCGCACCGCCGTCGACCGGCTGCGCGAGGGCGAGGCCGTCGGCATCTTCCCCGAGGCCACGATCTCCCGCTCCATGGAGCTCAAGGAGTTCAAGTCCGGCGCGGCGCGCATCGCTGCCGAGGCGGGCGTGCCGCTGGTGCCCGTCATCATGTGGGGCACCCAGCGGATGATGACCAAGGACCACCCCCGCGACTTCTCCCGCGGCAAGACCATCGCCCTCACCGTCGGCGCCCCCCTGCACCCGACCGGTGCCGACCCCGTGGGCGAGACCGCCGAGCTCCGCTCGGCGATGTCGCGCATGCTCGACGAGACCATCGCGGCCTACCCCGCCGACGAGCAGCCGCCCGGATCGTGGTGGCTCCCCGCCCGTCACGGCGGTTCGGCGCCCACTCCCGAGCGCGCTGAGGAGCTCGACGCGGCCGAGAAGCGCGATCGCGCGGCGCGGCGCGCGGCCAAGCGCGCTCAGAATCGCTCCTGACGAACTCCGGAGCACCGCTCAGACGCCTGTCGGCGCTTGATCGCGCCGCACATGTCGTCGTTTGATCGATAGATTGCTTTGTCGACAAAGCAATCTATCGATCAATCGCCCGATGTCCCGGTGTCCGGGTCCATCAGGTCGATGATCCGCTGCAGGTCCTCCAGCGTCGCGAACTCCACGGTGATCCGGCCCTTGCTCTTGCCCAGGTCGATCTTCACCCTGGTCTCGAGCCGGTCCGCCAGCCGGTCCGACAGGTCGGCCAGACCCGGTGCCGCCGGCTTGCGGCGGCGCACGCGCGGCTCGTCCTCGGCGCCGGTCTCCCCCAGCGCGACGATCTCCTCCAGCGCCCGCACGCTGATGCCCTCGGCCACCACCCGGCTGGCCAGCCGGTCCTGCGCGTCGGCGTCGGCCACGGCGAGCAGCGAGCGGGCGTGGCCCGCGCTCAGCACGCCCGCGGCCACGCGCCGCTGGACCGCCGGGCTCAGCCGCAGCAGCCGCAGCGTGTTGCTGATCTGCGGGCGCGAGCGCCCGATCCGCTGCGCCAGCTCGTCGTGGGTGCAGCCGAAGTCCTCGAGGAGCTGGGCGTAGGCCGAGGCCTCCTCGAGCGGGTTGAGCTGGCTGCGGTGGAGGTTCTCCAGCAGCGCGTCGCGCAGCATGTCGGTGTCGTCGGTCGAGCGCACGATCGCCGGGATGGTGCCCGTGCCGGCCTGCTGGGAGGCACGCCAGCGCCGCTCCCCCATCACCAGCTCGTAGGACTCCGGCCCCATGCGCCGCACCACCACGGGCTGCAGCAGCCCGACCTCGGAGATCGAGTGGACCAGCTCGGCCATCGCCTCCTCGTCGAAGACCTGCCGTGGCTGCGCGTGGTTGGGGTGCACCTGGTCGAGCGGGATCTCGGCGAAGTAGGCGCCCGCCACCGGGGCCAGCTCCTCACCGGTGCTCCCGGGCGCGGGCCGGCGTACGTCGGCCTGCGCGGGCGCCGCGCCGCCCACGGCGTGGGTCGGGGCCGAGCCCTCGGCGGCGCGTCCCGGGCTGACCCCGTCAAGAGACGTCGAGGCGTCGTCGGCCTCCGCCGGCGGGGCGGAGGTCGGGATGAGCGAGCCCAGGCCGCGTCCGAGGCCCCGACGCGCGGGAGGCCGGGAGCCGCTCACACCGCCACCGCCTTCGTCGCGATCTCCCGGGCCGCCTCCAGGTAGCTGAGCGCGCCGGGGGAGCCGGGGTCGTAGGTCATCACGGTCTGGGCGTAGGACGGCGCTTCGGAGACCCGCACCGAGCGGGGGATGTTGGTGCGGAGCACCTGCTCCCCGAAGTGCTCGCGCACCTCGCTGGCCACGCCGGCGGCCAGGCGGGTGCGCGCGTCGTACATGGTGATGAGGATGGTCGAGACCGACAGCTCCGGGTTGAGGTGCTTGCGCACCATGTCGACGGTCTCCAGGAGCTGTCCGAGCCCTTCCAGCGCGTAGTACTCCGCCTGGATCGGGATCATCATCTCGTCCCCGGCGACCAGGGCGTTGAGGGTGAGCAGCCCCAGGGACGGCGGGCAGTCGATGAGCACGTAGTCGATGCGCTCGTCCCCGATCTCCTCGAGGCTGCCGACCAGGGGATGGCCGTGGATGGCCTTGCGCAGCCGGCCCTCGCGCGCCACGACGCTCACGAGCTCGATCTCGGCGCCGGCCAGGTCGATGGTCGCCGGCACGACCATGAGGCCCGCCACGTCGGGGCACGCCACGGCGACCTCCTCCAGGGGAGCGCCGTCGACCAGGGCGTCGTAGGTCGACGCGACACCGCGCCGGTGCTCGATGTTCAGCGCGGTCGAGGCGTTGCCCTGCGGGTCGAGGTCGACCACCAGCACCTTCTGGCCCAGCTGGGCCAGGGCGGCGGCGACGTTCACCGTGGAGGTGGTCTTCCCGACCCCGCCCTTCTGGTTGGCCACCACGAAGACGCGGGTCTCGCGGGGCCGGGGGAGGGCCGGTCCCGTGCGCCGCCCCTCGCGTGCCAGCACCGTGTGCTCGGCCGCGCGGGCCAGGGGAGTGGCGTCGTCGTGCAGCGAGGGCTCGTAGGCCGCCATCTCGCCCGCCGTCCTCACCGTGTAGCCCGAGGACCCCGCGGCCCCGGGGCCGATGCTCGCCGGTCCCGTTTCACGTGAAACGGACTGGTCTGACGACGTCGGTACGCCCTGTGGAGAATGGTGTGCCATCTGTGGAGAACTGGCCTCTCTGAGCGTGGAACAGGCGGAATGCAGGGGCGCGTCCCGGTGGATAACTCCGGGGCCCCTCAGCGGGGGCGGCGACCGCCACGACGACGGGCGGGCCCCCCGCGGGCGGGTCTGCGGGGCTCGTCGCGCGTCGGCGCAGGAGGCCAACGTACCGTCGCCGGGTCGGACCAGGCCACCCGGAGGGCCGTGGTCGGGGGATCGACGGTACCGACCCCCAGCGTGAGCACCTCAGGCTCCGCGCATCCCCAGCGTTGCAGCGCGCCGCGCGCCTCCTCCACCTCGTCGGCCACCGAGGACCCCTTCATCGCCACCAGGGCGCCCTCCGACGCCACCAGGGGCATCGACCATCCCAGCAGCCGCTCCAGCGGCGCCACGGCCCGGGAGGTGACGACGTCGAAGGTCTGCTCGCCATGGAGGTCGTCGGCGCGTCCACGGCGTACGACCACGTTGTCGAGGCCGAGCTCCTCCACCGCCTCGCCGAGGAACGTCGTGCGCCGCAGCAACGGCTCGACCAGGGTCAGCCTCAGGTCGGGCCGTCGCACCGCGAGCACGAGCCCGGGCAGGCCGGCCCCGGACCCGATGTCGCACACCGAGGACCCCGCCGGCAGGGCGTCGGCGAGCACCGCACAGTTGAGGAGGTGCCGGTCCCACAGTCGCGGGACCTCGCGCGGGCCGATCAGCCCCCGGACCACGCCGGCGTCGGCCAGCAGCTCCCAGAGCCGGACGGCCAGGGGAAGGCGGTCGAGCGAGAACACCCTCCCGGCCACGTCGGGCGGGGAGGGTGTTTCACGTGGAACGTCAGCCTCGGACACGCCGGTCCACCGAGGCGGCCCGACCGCGGGCGGGGGAGTGGACCGTCACTCCGGCAGCACCACCACGTACCGCCGCGGCTCGACACCCTCGGACTCCGAGGACAGCCCGGCCTCGGCGACCGCGTCGTGGACGACCTTGCGCTCGAAGGGCGACATCGGCTGCAGCGAGAGACGCTCCCCGGAGTCACGCACCTGCGCCACGCTGTCGGCCGCGAGGGCCTCCAGCTCGGTCCGCTTCTGCGCGCGGAAGCCGGAGATGTCCAGCATGAGACGCGAGCGCTCGCCGGTCTCGCGGTAGACCGCGAGACGGGTCAGCTCCTGCAGGGCGTCCAGCACCTCGCCGCGCTGCCCGACGAGCTGGCTGAGGTCGGCACCGACGATGGAGACCGACGCCCGGTCGCCCTCCACGTCCATGTCGAGGTCGCCGTCGAGGTCGGCGATGTCGAGGAGCTCCTCGAGGTAGTCGGCGGCGATGTCGCCCTCGGCCTCGAGCTCGGCCAGGCGACGCTCGGCGGCCGACGACTCGCTGCCGGGCCCCTGGGCCGCCTGGGCGGTGAGGTCGTGGGTGACCTCCTCCACGCCGGCGACGGTCGAGGTCCGGGCGTCGTCGGTCGAGGCGGCCTGCTCCTCGCCCTCGAGGGCCTCCTGCTGGGCGGACTCCTGCGTCACTTCTTGCCTCCCTGGGTGCCGCCGCCGGGCTTGCTACCGCCCGACTTGCGCTGCTGCTTCGTGGTCTTCTTGGGCTGCTGCCGCACGGCGGGACGGCGGGGCTCCTCGACGGGTGCCTCCACCTCCTCGACGACCGTGCCGTGCTTCGCAGCCTTGGCCTTGTCGCGGTCCGCCTTGGCCGCGAAGGCCGGCGTGCCGGGCGCGGGGTTGTTGCGGATGACGTAGAACTGCTGACCCATGGTCCACAGGTTGGAGGTGGTCCAGTAGAGGAGCACGCCGATCGGGAAGGCCACGCCGCCGAGGCCGAAGGCGACGGGCAGGACGTAGAGCAGCAGCTTCTGCTGCTGGGCGTAGGGGCCCGAGAGGGCGTCGGCAGGCATGTTCTTGCTCATCAGCTGACGCTGGGTGAAGAACGTCGTGGCGGTCATGGCGAGCACCAGGAAGAGCGCCAAGAGCATGACGCTGAGGTCGCCACCGCCCTCGCGCCAGACGCCCGAGCCCCAGAAGCTGTCGGCCAGGGGGATCGACCCGAAGAGCTTCGAGTCACCGAACTGCCGGGCCAGGGTGCTGGTCAGGAAGCCGCGGGCCGTGTAGTCCTTCGCGGCCTCGTTGAGCAGGTGGAACAGGGTGAAGAAGATCGGCATCTGCAGCAGGATCGGCAGGCACGAGGCGAACGGGTTGGTGCCCGTGTCCTTGTAGAGCTTCATCGTCTCCTGCGCGAGACGCTCCCGGTCGTGGCCGTACTTCTTCTGCAGCTCCTTGACCTTGGGCTGGATCAGCTGCATGTTGCGGCTGGACTTGATCTGCTTGACGAACAGCGGGATCAGCGCCGCGCGGATCACCAGCGTCAGGCCCACGATCGACAGCGCCCACGAGGCGCCACCGGCCGGGTCGAGGCCCACGGCCGTGAACAGCTTGTGCCACAGGATCAGCACGCCCGAGATCGCGTAGTAGAGCGGGGTCGCGATGAAGGTGAAGAAGTCGCCGATTGCGCCCACCGATCAGGCTCCTTGCTGGGATGTCGAGACGGGTCCCGCCGAGCGGCGGGTGGGACGGACAGAGGGTGGCACGGGGTCGTAGCCGCCGGCGGCCCACGGGTGGCACCGCGCCACACGACGGGCCGCGAGCCAGCTGCCGCGGGCACTGCCGTGCACGGTCACCGCCTCCAGCGCGTAGGCGGAGCACGACGGGTGGTAGCGGCAGACCTGACCGTAGAGCGGGCTCACCACCGCGCGGTAGAGCCGGAGGAAGCCGATGAGCAGGTACTTCACACCATCACCCGCTGGAGGCAACGCTCGAGGTCGGAGCGGAGTTCCGCGCTGGGGGCGCCGGCGGCGGCCGGCAGCGCACGGACCACGAGCACAGCAGCGCCCGGGAGCGTGTCGAGCTGCTCCCGGGCGAGGTGTCGCAGCCGCCGCTTGACGCTGTTGCGCGCCACGGCGTTGCCGACGGCCTTGCTGACGACGAAGCCGACCCGTGCCGGTCCCGCGGCGTCCGGGGTGCTCAGGTGCACCACGAGCGTGCGGCTCCCCGCGCGCCGACCGCGCCCCGCGCGTCGGAACGAGTCCGAGTCGCGGAGCCTGTGGTCGCGGGGGAGCACCGGGTGGCCGAGGCCGTCGTCAGGCTCAGACGGCCAGGCTCTTGCGGCCCTTGCGGCGGCGCGAGGAGAGGATCGACCGGCCGGCGCGGGTGCGCATGCGCAGGCGGAACCCGTGCACCTTGTGGCGACGACGGTTGTTCGGCTGGTACGTACGCTTGCTCACGAGCTTCTCTTTCGGTTCAAGGGACTGGCGGTCAACGGCTCTGCGAGCCCGGACCCCGGGGGCGTCCGGCGGACCGGACCCCCGACGCACCTGTCGGCTGGTACCGCCCACCCAGGTCCACTGCTGCACCTGGACATGCGGCACCCGTCGACGCCGGATGACCGGCAAACGGTACGCGTTCGAATTCCACAGGGTCAAACCCTCGGGCGGCCCCAGCCTACGGGGTCGCCCCAGCCTGTGGATGACGTCTTGCTCGCGGCTCGCGCACCGCGTTACGTTCGCGGTCTCCGACGACCCGTGCACCCACGGCTCCGACGAGGTGGCCAGCACCGCCACACCGCGCCGCAGCACCGGCGCATCACCCCTTTGACCTGGGAAGACGCTGGGGGGAGCGGACGCACCCGGCTCCTCGGCACCACGGCGACGACGAGGTCGCGACGGAGTTTCACAACCTGTGGACAAAGGTGTGGAGAAGTAGAGCACCGTGCGGCCCGCCCGGGCCGGGGTCCCCTCCGGAGGGCCGAACCAGAAGGTCAACCAGAAGGCGGCAAGGACGTGGACCAAGACGTGGACCAGACGCCCCCGGAGCTCGGCCCGGCCTGGCGGTCGGTGGTGGCGGACCTGCAGCCCAACCAGCGCGCCTGGCTCAACGCCAGCGAGCCGGTAACGCTCCACGGCAACACGGCGATCATCGCCGTGCCCAACGACTTCACGCGGGGACAGCTCGAGGGGCGGCTGCGTGGTCAGCTGGAGGACGCCCTCACGGTCTCCTTCGGCCGGGAGATCCGTATCGCGGTCACGGTCAACCCCCAGCTCGAGGACGAGCCCCGCCCCACCAGTCCCGACCCGACCCCGGTCGAGACCATTGATCGACATGTCGACATAGACCGACGGCGCGCCGAGCCCGCCCCCGTCGCGGAGCAGGCGGGCAGCCGCCAGACGAGCGCGCTGGAGACCCGGCTCAACCCCAAGTACACCTTCGAGACGTTCGTCATCGGCTCGTCCAACCGCTTCCCTCACGCGGCGGCCGTCGCTGTCGCCGAGGCTCCCGGCAAGGCCTACAACCCGCTGCTGGTCTACGGCGACTCCGGGCTGGGCAAGACCCACCTGCTCCACGCCATCGGCCACTACGTGCGCTCGCTCTACACCGGCGCCAAGGTGCGCTACGTGTCGAGCGAGGAGTTCACCAACGAGTTCATCAACGCGATCCGCGACGACCGGCAGGACCGCTTCAAGCGGCGCTACCGCGACGTCGACGTGCTGCTGATCGACGACATCCAGTTCCTGGAGGGCAAGACCCAGACCCAGGAGGAGTTCTTCCACACGTTCAACACCCTCCACAACGCCAACAAGCAGATCGTGCTGACCTCCGACCGCGCGCCCAAGCGGCTCGAGGCGCTCGAGGACCGGCTGCGCAACCGCTTCGAGTGGGGGCTGATCACCGACGTCCAGCCCCCCGACCTCGAGACGCGCATCGCGATCCTGCGCAAGAAAGCCGCCATGGACCGCCTGACCGCGCCGCCGGACGTGCTGGAGTTCATCGCCTCGAAGATCCAGACCAACATCCGCGAGCTGGAGGGCGCGCTGATCCGGGTGACGGCCTTCGCCAACCTCAACCGCCAGGAGGTCGACATGACCCTGGCCGAGATCGTGCTGAAGGACCTGATCCCCGAGGGCGGGGAGCCCGAGATCACCGCTGCGCTGATCATCGCCCAGACGGCGGCGTACTTCGGTCTGTCCATCGAGGAGCTCACCGGCCCCTCACGCGGTCGGCACCTCGTCATGGCCCGCCAGATCGCGATGTACCTGTGCCGCGAGCTCACCGATCTGTCGCTGCCGAAGATCGGCGCGCAGTTCGGCAACCGCGACCACACCACGGTCATGTACGCCGACCGCAAGATCAACCAGCTGCTGGCCGAGCGCCGCGCCGTCTTCAACCAGGTCAGCGAGCTCACCAACCGCGTGAAGATGCAGGCCCGCCAGGTCTGATCGACTCGTCGCCACCTCGTCGGTGCGCGGGTGAACTACACCGTTGTGTGATGTGGAGCCGCCTGTGCGCCGGCCCCGGATCGGCGGGAGAGGCTGTGGACGAGCGGTGGACGGAGCTCACGGGCCGCCCGCGACTGCACACCGGTCCTTGTGGTTCCACGGCGTCGTGCACAGGGCCTGTGAGCGAGCGCCACGCGGCCTGACCTGCACAGACGCTGGCTGTCCACAGATTCCACCGCTGCTATGACTCCTCCGTACCTCCAGACGTCCAGATCCTCCGTGAACATGTTCCGACCCCCCTGCCTGTGCACAACTCGCTCGCCCGGCGCCTGCGACGGACCGAGGAGCGCAGGGCGAGCACCCGGTGCACGGAGCACGACAGGACGCACCGGACTCCCAGCGGCCGGGACGACGTGGCAGGATCAGCCCCCCAGAGCCCAGCCGCACCCGAAGGACACACCGTGAAGTTCCGCGTCGAACGCGACGTGCTCGCCGATGCCGTCGCCTGGGCTGCCCGCAGCCTGCCGGTCCGTCCGAGCGTCCCCGTCCTCGCCGGCCTGCTGATCGAGACCGACGACGAGGGCCTGGTGCTCTCGACCTTCGACTACGAGACCTCGGCCCGCGCCACGCTCAAGGCCGACGTGACCACCGAGGGCCGCGCCCTGGTCAGCGGCCGGCTGCTCGCCGACATCTGCCGCAGCCTGCCGGCCAAGCCGGTCGAGATGGTGCTCGACGGCTCACGGGTGTCCCTCACCTGCGGCTCGGCCCGCTTCAGCCTCCAGACCATGCCGGTGGCCGACTACCCGTCGCTGCCCGACATGCCCGCCGCGACCGGCACGGTGCAGAGCGACGTCTTCGCCCACTCGGTGGCCCAGGCCGTCACGGCGGCCGGGCGCGACGACATGCTCCCGGTGCTGACCGGCGTGCGGCTCGAGATCGACGGGTCGAGCATCTCGCTGCTAGCCACCGACCGCTTCCGCCTCTCCCAGCGCGAGCTGGGCTGGGACCCCCGCACCCCCGACGAGACCCTCGCGGCGCTGGTGCCGGCGAAGGTGCTCGGCGACACCGCCAAGTCGCTGACCGCCGGCAGCGAGGTCGTCATCGCGCTGGCCGCCAGCGGCAGCGGCGAGGGCATCATCGGCTTCGAGGGCGCGGCGCCGGGCGGGGTGCGGCGTACGACGACGCGACTGCTCGACGGTGAGTTCCCCAAGGTCCGCAGCCTCTTCCCCAGCGAGCACCTCACCGTGGCCAAGGTCGACAAGGCGGCGCTGATCGAGTCGGTCAAGCGCGTTTCGCTCGTCGCCGAGCGCAACACCGCCGTGCAGCTGGCCTTCAGTGACGGTGTGCTCACCCTCGACGCCGGGTCGGGCGACGAGGCGCAGGCCTCGGAGTCGATCGAGGCCCAGATCGAGGGCGACGACATCACGACCGGCTTCAACCCCCAGTTCCTGCTCGACGGGCTGAGCGCCATCGACGAGCCGATCGTCGAGCTGGCCTTCACCCAGGCCGCCAAGCCGGTCGTCATCAGCGGGTCGCCGGCCGAGGCGGGCACCGACACCGGCTTCCGCTACCTGCTCATGCCGCGTCGCCTGCTCTCCTGACCCACCACCCCTCGGCCCCCGCCGGGGCCCACCCCTGCCCGCGCACCCGGAGGTACTCATGGACATCGGACTCGTCGGACTCGGGAAGATGGGCGGCAACATGCGCTCGCGCCTGCGGGAGGCCGGCCACACCGTCGTCGGCTACGACCGCAACCCCGACCTGGCCGACGCCGACAGCCTGGCCTCGATGGTCGAGCAGCTGCCCTCGCCCAAGGTCGTGTGGGTGATGGTGCCCGCGGGCGACCCCACCCGCGAGACCGTCGTGGCCCTGGGGGAGCTGCTCGGCGAGGGCGACCTGGTCGTCGACGGCGGCAACTCCAAGTGGACCGACGACCAGGCCAACGCCGCGATGCTCGCCGAGAAGGGCGTCGGCTTCGTCGACTGCGGTGTCTCCGGCGGTGTGTGGGGCCTGCAGAACGGCTACGCCCTGATGTGCGGCGGCTCCGACGAGGACGTCGCCAAGGTCCAGCCGGCCCTCGACGCCCTTAAGCCCGCCGAGGGCGGGTTCGTCCACGCCGGCCGCAAGCCCGGCGCGGGCCACTTCGCCAAGATGGTCCACAACGGCATCGAGTACGCCATGATGCAGAGCTACGCCGAGGGCTGGGAGCTGCTGGAGAAGGTCGACCTCGTCGAGGACGTCCCGGCCGTGTTCGACTCCTGGCGCTCCGGCACCGTCATCCGCTCGTGGCTCCTCGACCTGCTCGTGGCGGCCATCGAGGACGACACCCACCTCGACCAGCTCCGCGGCTACGCCGACGACTCCGGCGAGGGCCGGTGGACGGTCGAGGCGGCCATCGACAACGCCGTACCGATGAACGTCATCGCCGCCTCGCTCTTCGCCCGGTTCACCTCGCGCCAGGACGACAGCCCGGCGATGAAGGCGATCGCGGCGATGCGCAACCAGTTCGGCGGTCACGCCGTGCACACCGAGGCCCCCGTCGGCGGCGACGCCAACCCCGACGTCCGCGGCGGCTAGGCCCGGCCGCCGGGTGTACGTCTCCCACCTCACCCTCCACGACTTCCGCTCCTACCCCGCGGCCGACGTCGCGCTCGAGCCGGGCGTCACGGCCTTCATCGGCCGCAACGGCCAGGGCAAGACCAACCTGGTCGAGGCGATCGACTACCTCTCGCGCCTGGCCTCCCACCGGGTGGCCAGCGACGCCCCGCTGATCCGGGCCGGCGCGGAGCAGGCGATCGTGCGGGCCGCCGTCGTGCGCGACGGGCGCACGGCGGTGCTCGAGGTCGAGCTCAACCCCGGCAGGAGCAACCGCGCCCGGATCAACCGCTCCCCGCTGCCGCGGGCCCGCGACCTGGTCGGTCTGGTGCGCACCGTGGTCTTCTCGCCGGAGGACCTCACGCTGGTCAAGGGCGACCCGTCGGACCGGCGCAAGTTCCTCGACGACCTGCTCGTGCTGCGCACCCCGCGCCTGGCCGGGGTCCGCTCCGACTACGACCGGGTGCTGCGCCAGCGCAACTCGCTGCTCAAGACCGCGGGCGCCGCGCGCCGCGGCAGCTCGGCGCAGGAGGGCGCGCTGTCGACGCTCGGCGTCTGGGACTCCCACCTGGCCACGACCGGCGCCGAGCTGCTCGCCGAGCGGCTGGCGCTGGTCGAGCAGCTGCGGCCCTACGTCGGCTCCGCCTACGCGACCGTCGCGCGGGGCGCGCGCCGCGACGACGCCGACATCGAGTACCGCCCCAGCCTCGAGCTCGGCGGTGCCCGCACCCAGCCCGAGCTGGCCGAGGCGCTGCTGGCCGAGGTGGAGCGGCGTCGCAAGGACGAGCTCGACCGCGGCATCTCGCTGGTGGGACCCCACCGCGACGAGCTGCTGCTCACGATCGGCCACGGCGCCGGGCCCTCGGCCGATGCGGCGGCCGAGGCCGACGCCGACCCCGGCGCCGGTGACGGCGAGGAGGCCCCGACCAGCGGCGGGCCGCGGCTGCCGGTGAAGGGCTACGCCTCCCACGGCGAGTCGTGGTCGTTCGCGCTGGCGCTGCGCCTGGCCTCCTACGACCTGTTGCGCTCCGACGGCGACGACCCGATCCTGATCCTGGACGACGTATTCGCCGAGCTCGACACGGAGCGGCGGGCGCAGCTCGCCGAGCTGGTCGCGGGGGCCGAGCAGGTCCTGGTGACCGCGGCCGTCGCCGCCGACGTGCCGGCCGCGCTGGCCGGAGCGAGGTTCCTGGTGGGGGAGGGGAAGGTACGCCGCGACGATGCCTGACCCCACCGAACCCGCTGACGGCCCCCGCCCCGACCGCCCCGAGCGGCCCGACCGCCCCGAGCGGCCCGCCGGGCCCGCCGCCTCCGACGGCCCGACCGCGGCGGAGCCCGACGAGCAGCCGGAGCACCGCCCCGACGGGCTGGAGCTGGCCCGGGCGATCGCACGGGCCACGGCCGGCACGACGTCGGCGGCGCGCCGGCGCAGGCCGCGCCGCGACCGCGGCAGCGGCGGTCGGGTCAGCGGCTCGCACCCCGACGACCGCGACCCCCAGCTGCTCGACGCCACGCTGGCGCGGCTCGTGGGCGACCACGGCTGGGAGCTCGACCTGCGGGTGCACGGCGTCTTCGGGCGCTGGCCCGAGCTGGTCGGCCAGGAGGTCTCCTCGCACTGCACGCCGGAGTCGTTCGCCGACGGGCGCCTGGTCGTGCGCACCGACTCCACCGCCTGGGCCACCCAGCTCAAGCTGCTGGCGCCGACGCTGGTGCGCCGGCTCAACGAGGAGCTGGGCCACGGCACGGTCGTGGTGATCGAGGTGCTCGGCCCCCACGGGCCGACGTGGAAGAAGGGCCCGCGCTCGGTGCGCGACGGTCGCGGCCCGCGCGACACCTACGGCTGACCCGCGGCCGCGTCGCGCCTGCGCCGCTCGGCGCCCCACGGAGCGGCTCCGGCGTACCCGTCCCTGTCCGACCCCCTCCCATGCGCTCCACGAGGCCCTCAGGGAGCGCTCAGGGCGGTTTTTTCCACAGTGAGGACCCCCGGCTGGGGACGCCTGCGTGAGCAGAGGCCCCCAGCGGGCTATCATGGGACTCTGGGTCGCCTCGCGCGACCCTGCTCATGTCACGCTCCTCGCGGAGCCGGAGTCTGAAGAGGTGGACGTGTCCGAGGACAACCAGGCAGAGATCCCGGAGACGACAGCCCCCCAGCCGCCCAACGGCGTCGAGTACGACGCCTCCGCGATCCAGGTCCTCGAGGGCCTCGAGGCCGTGCGCAAGCGTCCGGGCATGTACATCGGCTCCACCGGCGTGCGCGGCCTGCACCACCTGATCTGGGAGATCGTCGACAACGCGGTCGACGAGTCGCTCGCGGGCTACTGCGACCGGATCGTCGTGACGCTGACCGACGACGGCGCCATCCGGGTCGAGGACAACGGGCGCGGCATCCCCACCGACACCGCCCCGGGCCAGGAGATGCCGGCGGTCACGATGGCGCTGACCATGCTCCACGCCGGCGGCAAGTTCGGCGGGGGCGGCTACAAGGTCTCCGGTGGGTTGCACGGCGTCGGCGTCTCCGTGGTCAACGCCCTGTCGACCCACCTGGTCGTCGAGGTGCGCAACCGCGGCCACCTGTGGCGCCAGTCCTTCACCATCGGGGTGCCCGACGGCCCGCTCGAGCAGGTCCGCGCGATGGAGCCCGGCGAGCGGACCGGCACGACGGTCACCTACTGGGCCTCGCCGGAGATCTTCGAGACCACCGAGTACTCCCTCGAGACCATCTCCGCCCGCTTCCGCGAGATGGCCTTCCTCAACAAGGGCCTCGAGATCGTCCTGCGCGACGAGCGTCCCGCGGCCAGCGAGGTCGCCGACGCGGTCGAGGACAACACCGTCGACCCCGACGACGAGGGCGGCATCGACGACGCCGGCCACGACGCGATCAAGCGCGGCGACGCCGGCGGCCTGGAGCAGGTCTTCAAGTACGACCGCGGCCTGGTCGACTACGTCGAGCACCTCAACCGCCGCAAGACCGCCGCCAACCCGACGGTGATCTCCTTCGAGGCCGAGACCCCGGAGTCGGTGGAGAACCACATGTCGCTCGAGGTCGCGATGCAGTGGAACACCAGCTTCACCGAGTCGGTCCACACCTTCGCCAACACCATCAACACCCACGAGGGCGGCACCCACGAGGAGGGCTTCCGAGCGGCGCTGACCGGGCTGGTCAACACGTGGGGCTTCGAGTGGGGCCTGATGAAGAAGCAGGAGGACCGCGTCTCCGGCGACGACATCCGCGAGGGCCTCACCGCGATCATCTCGATCAAGATGGGCGAGCCGCAGTTCGAGGGCCAGACCAAGACCAAGCTCGGCAACACCGAGGCCAAGGGCTTCGTCCAGCGCCTGATGAACGAGCAGCTCGGCGACTGGCTGGAGAAGAACCCCGCCGAGGGCAAGGACATCGTGCGCAAGGCCCAGGCCGCGCAGTCGGCCCGCCTCGCCGCCCGCAAGGCGCGCGACCTGGCCCGCAACCGCAAGGGCCTGCTCGGCGGCGGCGGCCTTCCCGGCAAGCTCTCGGACTGCCAGTCGACCAACCCCGCGGAGTGCGAGGTCTTCATCGTCGAGGGCGACTCGGCCGGCGGCTCTGCCCGCCAGGGCCGCGACCCGCGCATCCAGGCGATCCTCCCGATCCGCGGCAAGATCCTCAACGTCGAGAAGGCCCGCATCGACAAGGTGCTGGGCAACACTGAGGTGCAGTCGATCATCTCCGCCCTGGGCACCGGCATCCAGGAGGAGTACGACCCCGCCAAGCTGCGCTACCACAAGGTCGTGCTGATGGCCGACGCCGACGTCGACGGCCACCACATCAACACCCTGCTGCTGACGCTGCTCTTCCGCTTCATGCGCCCCCTCATCGAGGGCGGCTACGTCTACATGGCCCAGCCCCCGCTCTACCGCCTGCGGTGGAACAAGCCGGCCGAGCACGAGTTCGTCTACTCCGACGCCGAGCGCGACGCGCTGCTGCGCGAGGGCCAGGCCGCGGGCAAGAAGCTGCCCAAGGAGAACCCGGTCCAGCGCTACAAGGGCCTCGGCGAGATGAACGCCAAGGAGCTGTGGGAGACCACCATGGATCCCGACCAGCGGCTGATGCTGCAGGTCACCCTCGACGACGCCGCCCACGCCGACGAGATCTTCTCGATCCTCATGGGCGAGGACGTCGAGCAGCGGCGCTCCTTCATCCAGCGCAACGCCAAGGACGTCCGATTCCTGGATATCTAGCTCTCTCGCGAGATCGCTAGATTCCGGTAGAACCGACCAGAGAGACCGAGACACGTGACCCAGACCCCGACCGACGGCACCCCTCCCTCCGACGGAGGACCCGGGGGGCGCATCGAGCCCGTCGAGCTGCAGACCTCGATGCAGCGCGCCTACATCGACTACGCCATGGCAGTCATCGTCGGGCGCGCGCTGCCCGACGTGCGCGACGGCCTCAAGCCGGTGCACCGCCGCGTGCTCTACGCGATGTTCGACGGCGGCTACCGCCCCGACCGCGGCTTCTCGAAGTGCTCGCGCGTGGTCGGCGACGTCATGGGTCAGTACCACCCCCACGGCGACACCGCGATCTACGACACCCTGGTGCGCCTCGCGCAGCCGTGGGTGATGCGCGCCCCGCTCATCAACGGTCAGGGCAACTTCGGCTCGCCGGGCAACGACTCCGCCGCGGCCATGCGGTACACCGAGTGCCGGATGGCGCCGCTGGCCATGGAGATGGTCCGCGACATCGAGAAGGAGACCGTCGACTTCCAGCCCAACTACGACGGTCGCTCGCAGGAGCCCGTCGTCCTGCCCTCGCGCATCCCCAACCTGCTGGTCAACGGCTCGGCCGGCATCGCCGTCGGCATGGCCACCAACATCCCGCCGCACAACCTGCGCGAGGTCGCCGCCGGCGCCCGCTGGGCCCTCGAGCACCCCGACGCCACCCGCGAGGAGCTCCAGGACGCCCTCATCGAGCGGATCAAGGGCCCCGACTTCCCCAACGGCGCGCTCATCACCGGCCGTCAGGGCATCGAGCAGGCCTACCGCACCGGTCGCGGCTCGATCACCCAGCGCGCGGTGATCGAGGTCGACGAGGACGCCAAGGGCCGCACCTGCCTGGTGGTCACCGAGCTGCCCTACATGGTCAACCCCGACAACCTCGCGCTGAAGATCGCCGAGCTCGCCGACTCCGGCAAGGTCCAGGGCATCTCCGACGTCCGCGACGACACCTCCGACCGCACCGGTCAGCGCCTCGTGGTCGTGCTCAAGCGCGACGCGGTGGCCCGCGTCGTGCTCAACAACCTGCTCAAGCACACCGAGCTGCAGACCAACTTCAGCGCCAACATGCTGGCGCTGGTCGACGGCGTGCCGCGCACCCTGAGCATCGACCAGTTCATCAGCAACTGGGTCGAGCACCAGGTCGAGGTCATCCGCAGGCGCACCGAGTACCTGCTGCGCGAGGCCGAGCGGCGCGCCCACATCCTGCGCGGCCTGGCCAAGGCCCTCGACCAGCTCGACGAGGTCATCGCCCTGATCCGCCGCTCGCCCGAGGTCGCCGACGCGCGCGACGGGCTGATGGAGCTGCTCGAGATCGACGACGTGCAGGCCATGGCGATCCTCGACCTCCAGCTGCGCCGCCTGGCCGCGCTGGAGCGGCAGAAGATCATCGACGAGCTGGCCGAGATCGAGCTGACCATCGCCGACCTCCAGGACATCCTGGCCAACGTCACCCGCCAGCGTCAGATCGTCTCCGACGAGCTGGGCGAGATCGTGGAGAAGTACGGCGACGACCGGCGCACCCAGATCATCGCGGCCGACGGCGACCTGTCGATGGAGGACCTGATCCCCGACGAGGAGCTCGTCGTCTCCATCACCCGCGGCGGTTACGCCAAGCGCACCCAGCGGGCGCAGTACCGCACCCAGAAGCGTGGCGGCAAGGGCGTGCGCGGCGCGACGCTGCGCGGCGACGACGTCGTCGAGCACTTCATCGCCACCTCCAACCACCACTGGCTGCTCTTCTTCACCACCGCCGGCCGGGTCTACCGCACCAAGGCCTACAACCTGCCCGAGGCCTCCCGCGACGCCAAGGGCGGCCACGTGGCCGGCCTGCTGTCGTTCCAGCCCGACGAGTCGATCGCCCAGGTGCTCGCGATCCGCGACTACGACCAGGCCGACTACCTCGTCCTGGCGACCCGCAGCGGGCTGGTGAAGAAGACCCGCCTCGGCGACTACAACAGCCCGCGCCAGGCCGGCGTCATCGCGATCAACTTCCGCGAGGACGACGACGAGCTGATCGGCGCCGAGCTGGTGGGCTCCGAGGACGACATCCTGCTGGTCTCGCGCAAGGGCCAGTCGATCCGCTTCCGCGCCGACGACACCCAGCTGCGCCCGATGGGCCGCGCGACCTCGGGCGTCTCGGGCATGAAGTTCCGCGATGGCGACTCGCTGCTGTCGATGTCGGTCATCCGTGCGGCGCAGGTGGCCGCGGAGATGGCCGCGGGCCTCGACACCGAGACCGACCACGACGCCCCCGACGTGGAGGCCTCCCCGGAGCAGGTGGAGGAGGTCAAGCCGCAGTACGTCTTCACCATCACCGACGGGGGCTTCGCCAAGCGCACCCGGATCTCGGAGTACCGCCTTCAGTCGCGCGGCGGCATCGGCATCAAGGCGATGTCGCTGGCCAACGAGGACCGCGGCGGCCTGGTCGGTGCGTTCATCGTCGAGGACGGCGACGAGATCATGGCCATCACGCAGAGCGGCCAGGTCGTGCGCAGCCCTGTCAACGAGGAGTTCCGCCCCACGGGCCGCTCCACGATGGGCGTGAAGTTCGTCGGCCCGAAGGCCGGTGACGCGGTCGCCGTGGTGGCCCGCTCGGTCGAGGCCAAGGTGGAGGAGCAGGTCGAGGAGTCGGCCGATGCAGACGCGGATGCAACAATCGAAGGCGGTGACGCGTCGCAGGGCGTGAGCGCCACCGCTGATGATGTCGCCGACGCCGCTGTCGACGGCGCCGCCGACGAGACCACCTCCGTGACCGATGACGGGGAGGGCGAGGACTGATGACCGACCGACCCGCCGAGCGGGGCGCCACCCGCACCGATCCCCAGCCCGGGGGCAGCGCCTCCGGCGCGAGGGCCGCCGACGACCCCGACGCCACCGCCACGCGGCCGGCGCTGACCGACCGGGTGCAGTCGGCCTTCTCCTCGATGACGCAGGAGAAGAAGGCCAAGGCGACGGGCACCACCGTCACCCCGGCGGCCGGCGGCGCTCCCTCCCGGGGCCCGCGGCGGGCGCGCTTGCGGCTGACCCGCATCGACCCCTGGTCGGTGATGAAGACGTCGTTCCTGCTGGCCATCGCCTTCGCCGTCGTCACCGTCGTCTCGGTGCTCATGGTCTGGTCGGTGCTCGGCGCCGCCGGCGTGTGGGACTCCATCAACGAGACCGTGCGCAACATGATCGGCGGCCAGGAGGCCGGCGACTTCGACGTCGAGAACTACGTCGGCACCTCCCGCGTCCTGGGCTTCACGATGCTGGTGGCCGCCATCGACGTCGTGCTGATCACCGCCGTCGCCACCCTCGGCGCGTTCCTCTACAACATGGCCGCCGCGCTGCTCGGCGGCATCGAGGTCACCCTCTCCGAGGACAACTGACACCTCGCGGCGCCGCGGCCGGACCACCGGCCGCGGCCCGTTTTGTCCCGGCCCGGCGCGGTGGGGTAACGTCACGCCTCGGTCGCCCGGCGTCCGCCCCGATCCAGGTCGGGAAGAGGGCCTATAGCTCAGACGGTTAGAGCGCTTCCCTGATAAGGAAGAGGTCACAGGTTCAAGTCCTGTTAGGCCCACCAGCACGACCACCGCCTCCCGCTCCACGAGGCACAGCCGGAGTCACCGATCGCCCCACCACTGCGGAGGCACACCGTGAAGAAGATCGTCCTGCTGGCCCTCGCCGCCGCCGGAGCCGTCCTCACCAAGCGCAAGCTCGACGAGAGCCGCTCGGAGCAGGCCCTGTGGGCCGAGGCCACCGACCCGGTCGCCCGCTCCTGAGGCCTCGGCCTCCCACCGACTGATCCACCCGGTGGCCCCCGCGGCCACACCCGCGGCTCACGCCGTACGGGGCCTTGGCGCAATTGGTAGCGCACCTGCTTTGCAAGCAGGGGGTTAGGGGTTCGAGTCCCCTAGGCTCCACCACTCGGTCGCCGTCATGACCCCTCGCGGCTCGATGCGCCGGCCCGCTGGAGTCCGTCGAGTCGTGCTCGCGCTGGACGACTAGCTTCCTCGAGGGCGAGCTGCGAAGCTTCGCCCGATGGAGGGCTATGCGCGCGGCACGTCAAGGCGTCCCTCTCGCCGGACCAAGCCCTGGAGATGCAGGCCGTTGACGCCCTCGCCGCCCGGTTGCTGGCCCACATCGCATCGACAGCTGACGAGATCGCGACGTTGCACGTCCACAATGCCAAGAGCAAGGCGATCCAGGACCACTTCGCCGTCCTCCTGCGCGAGGAGTTGGGATTCGGCGAGGAGGTGGTGCTGACTCCCCAGACGGGTCTCGTCACGCAGGCCCGGCCGGACTTCTTCTTCACGCTCGCGGCGCAGCGGGGAATCATCGCCGAGGTCGAGCGCGGTGGCACCATGACCAACAACCACGATCTCAAGGACCTGTGGAAGGCCCAGGTGGCGGCCGACGCACACCACCTCTTCTTGATCGTTCCTCACAACAACTGGCGCGAGGACGGCTCACCCAGAGAGCGTCCATTCCTCACGGTCTCCCGTCGGCTGGGGGCGTTCTTCGGTGATGAGCGGCGTGAGATCGACGTCCTGAGCGTCCACGTCTTCGCCTACTAGACCCGATGACGTCGATGACGTCATCGGCTGAGGGTCTCGATGTTCCACGGGAAACACCCTTGTCGTCGGCCGGGATGGCGTCGGGCCGCTGCTTGCGATGGACGGGCGGACTTCGGCGGACTCGACCCGCTCACGGTGGCCGGGTGGCAGACTGCCGCGCGTGCTTCCCCGCCTGACTCTCGCCGTCTGCGCGGCCACCCTGCTGCTCGGCGGGTGCGCCGAGGAGATCCCGCCGCCCGACGCTGACCAGCCGCCGCCCGCCGCGGTGGAGACGGTGGTCGCCGGCGGCGTGCCGGAGCCCGCGGTGCTGGCGCTGCCCTATGTGCCGGCCGACGCGGCACGCCTCGAGGTCACCGACTTCGCCCGCGTGGCGGTGCAGCTGGGCGTCGAGGACCCGACCTCGCAGGACCCCGCGGCCGACCGGGCGGCCTTCGAGCGGCGTACGACGGCCGAGACCGCGGCGCTCACCGACGGCACCCTGCTGCCGGTGGACGAGCAGCTCGTGCAGCGATTCGGCTTCGGGCAGGCCGACGTCACCTGGGAGGCCCACGTCTTCGCCGAGGACGGCACCGAGACCGGCTTCGTGCTCGGCATCGACCGGGTCGTCGACCCCGAGGCGCTGACCCGCGCGGTGGAGGCGGGCTTGGGCCCGCTGGCCGGGGCGAGCGTGGTGGCCGAGGACAGCGTCATCGTGCAGGGGCTCGACGCCTCCGGCGGCTCGTACGCCGACGACCCGGCGGTCGTCGCGCTGGTGGGGGCGCCGGCGATCTCGACCTACCTCGCCCGGGGCTGCCTCGACCCAGACGGGGCGGACGTGTCGGGGCTGGACGACCTCCAGGTGTGGGCCATGTCCTTCCAGGGCGGGCTGGCCACGGCCACGCTGGGCCCCGACCGGGCCGACCTCTTCGACCGGCTGGAGGTGGCCGAGGCCTCGACGAGCTTCGCGCGCAGCTTCACCGACGGGGTGGCCGACCCCTCCACGGGGCGCATCGGCTTCCGGCTCAGCGACCCGCCAGCGGCGGCGGACCTGGTCGCCTCGAGGGACGTGCCGGTGGCCTACTGCGACTGACCGCGCTCCAGGCTGGTCTGTCGGAGGACGGTGGTTGCGAGGCTGCGATGATCGCGTTGCCGCCCCGTCGGCGATGGCTGTGGTCTGGTGGCTGCGGGCGTGACCCGCTCTGAGACCGGCTTCGCGCCTTCGACCGACCTGTCCGCTGATGGCTTCCGACCCGGGCTGGTCGGAGGTGCCGACCTGATCGGGATCTCGGCCGATCCGTGTCCGCACGCGGGTCAACCCGCCGCCCGGCCCGATGGCCGGCGTCGGCAAGTGGCGGGAGACGACACCTGCGGTGGCCGTCGACCGGTCGTGTGCCGCCACTTCTCAGGCGCGCCGGCCCGGAGACGAGATCCAGCCGCGCGTGGCCGGGCTGGTGCTGGTGGCACTTGCGGTGACCGGCTGTGGGGCAAGTGGCGGGAGACGACAGCTGCGGCGGCCGTCGACCGGTCGTATGCCGCCACTTCTCGGGCGACCCGGCCGGGGACGCGAGGCAGCCCCGCGTGGCCGGTCGGCGGCGCTCGCGGTGACCGGCCGTCCGGGGCCGGGTGCTCGAGACCTCCACCGACTACTCGGGCACCGACGGGTCACGACGCGACGATCCATGGGAGCGCCGGTGGGTCGCGCTCCATCCCCAACACCGTGAGGGTGGGGTGGTTTCGAGACGGTCGCTGGCGCTCCCTCCTCAACCACCGTGCGGGTGTGGGTTTCCCTCCTCGACCAGCGCGGCTGAGTCGTGGGTCACGGGGAAGCGGGGTGCCTGCCTTCGTCGGGGCGGTGCGGCGTGGGGGGCTTCGTAGACTGGGGGCGTGTCGTCGCCGCTCGCCCCGCGCCTGTGGGGCGTGCACGCCCTGGGGGTCGCTGCGATCGTGGCGGCGTCGGGGCTGGGCATGTGGCAGCTCGACTCGTGGCAGGCCCAGCGCGCGGCCGAGGCCTCCGACCTGACCCGGCTCGACCCCGAGCCGCTGGCCGACGTGATCGGGGCCGACGACCGGTTCCCCGGTGACAAGGTCGGGCAGCCGGTCGTGGTGAGCGGGGTCTGGGTGCCCGACGGCACCGTCTACGTCTCGGGTCGCGAGCTCGACGGGCAGGACGGCTACTGGGTCGTGACGCCGCTGGCGATCGGGCCGGTCGACGCCGCCGACGAGCCGGGCGCGAGCGACGCCCCCGCCCTGCCGATCGTGCGGGGCTGGACCGCCGACCCGGCCGAAGCGCCCGCGCCGCCCGAGGGCGCGGCCGAGATGGTCGCCTGGCTGCAGCCCGCGGAGGGCACGGGCGAGGCCGACACCGACCGCAGCGACGACATCATCCCGCAGGTGCGCACCGCCGACCTGATCCAGCGCGTCGACCAGGACCTCTACGGCGCCTACGGCGTCGTCGCCACCGACGTGGCCCCCGGCGACTGGCCCACCGGCGACACCGCGGTCAACGACGGCACCGAGGGCCTCTCCGCCGCGACCCTGGAGCAGCTGCCGGCCGCCGACCGGTTCACCGGGCTGCGCAACTTCCTCTACGCCCTGGAGTGGTGGATCTTCGCGGCCTTCGCGGCCTTCGTGTGGTGGCGCTACGTGCGCGAGGTGACCGCGGAGCCGGAGGACGACGCCGAGCTCCTGGACGAGGACGGACAGGGCGACGGCCGTGGAGGCGGCTCTGGAGGCGGCCCCGGCAACGGACCCGGAGACGAGCCCGGGGGAGACCCCGCCCCGGGCCCCGGCGAGCCCGCCCGCGCCGGGGGTGGTGAGGTGGCCGACACCGACGACGCCTCCGCCCCGGGAGCGGGCACGCGGCCGGTGGCCGACCCGGTACCGTCGAAGCCGTGAGCACCGCACCCGCCTCGTCCCGCCGCACGACCACGCTGACCGAGTCGGAGGTGCGCGGCACGCTGCTGCGCTACCGGATCATGGCCAGCGTCGTCGGCGTGCTGCTCGTCGTGCTCATCCTGGTCGGCGTGCCCCTGGCCAACTTCGACGGCAGCTCGATGTGGGGCTTCATCCCCGGCACCCCCGAGCTGGTCACCCCGGGCTCGGGCGTGCAGCAGGTGGGTGAGGACATCACCGAGTACCTCGGCGTCGCCCACGGCTGGCTCTACATGATCTTCCTCGTCACCGCCTTCCTGCTGGCCCGCAAGGCGCGCTGGGAGCCCGGCTTCACCGTGGTCACGCTGCTGTGCGGCACCGTGCCGCTGCTGAGCTTCTGGGCCGAGCGCCGCGCCACCCGCGCGACCCGCGCGCTCACCGTGCCCGACCCGGTGGCCTGAGCATCACCACCGCCTTCGTCCTCGGCGGGGGCGGCGCCCTGGGCGCCGTCGAGGTCGGCATGCTCCGGGCCCTGCTCGAGCACGGCGTGCGCCCCGACCTCGTGCTCGGCACCAGCGTCGGCGCCCTCAACGGCGCCCTGGTGGCCCGCGAGCCCACCCTCGACGTCGTCGAGCACCTCACCGGGCTGTGGCAGGCCGCGGCCGGCGCGGCGAGCGGCGTACGGCGTGCCCGCGAGGAGGCGGTGTTCGGCGACCGCCCGCTGCGCAGCGTGCGGCGGGCGGTGGCCAGCGGCACCCACCTGTGGTCGGCCGGTCCGCTGGAGCGTCGGCTGCGTGCGGAGCTGGGCGAGGTCACCTTCGCCGAGCTCGCCGTGCCGCTGCAGGTGTGCGCGGCCAGCATCGAGCGCGCGGCGGAGCACTGGTTCGACTCCGGGCCGGTGGTCGACGCGGTGATGGCCAGCGCCGCGGTGCCGGGCCTGCTCCCGCCCGCGCGCGTGGGCGGGGAGCACTTCCTCGACGGCGGCATCGTCAACTCCGTGCCGCTGGCGCGCGCCCACCAGCTGGGCGCGACGCGGGTCTTCGTGCTGCAGGTCGGTCGCTTCGACCGCCCGCTGCGCCCGCCGCGGCGGCCCTGGGAGGTGGCCCGGGTGTCCTTCGAGGTGGCCCGGCGCCACCGCTTCACCCGCGAGCTGGCCGAGCTGCCCGCCGGCGTGGAGGCCCACGTGCTCCCGGCCCGCGGCACCAGCAGCCGCGACGACGGGCTGCGGGCCGGCAGCGACTTCCGCGACGTGGAGACCCGGGTGCAGCTGACCTATGAGGCCTCCCGCGACTACCTGCGCGAGCACCTGCCGTGAGCACGCCCGGTCGTCGCCGCCTGCCCGCCGGGGCGACCCGCCTGCTGCGCCTGGGCCTGGTGGCCCCGCTGGTGGTGGGCCTCACGGCGGTGCTCTGGCTGGCCCTGCCGCTGTGGCTGCTCGGCGCCGCGGCGGTCTCGCCGTGGGTGCCCGGGCGCTGGCGCGCGCTGCGCCTGGCCTGGCTGGCGGTGGTCTACCTGACCATGGAGACGGTGCTGCTCGCGGTGCTGCTGGGGCTGTGGCTCTCGTCGGGCTTCGGGCGGCGCCTGCGCACGCCGTACTTCGAGGGGATCCACTACGACCTCGTGCAGGGCGTGATGTGGGTGCTGTTCTCCGAGGCGCGCCGGGTGCTGCACCTGTCGATCACCACGGTCGGCCCGGCGCCCGACGCCCACCCCGGCCACCCGCTGCTCGTGTGCTGCCGCCACGCCGGGCCGGGTGACTCCTTCACCCTCGTTCACGCCCTCATGGACTGGTACGACAGGGAGCCGCGGGTGGTGCTCAAGGACACCCTCGCGTGGGACCCCGTCATCGGCTGCCTGCTCACCCGGCTGCCGGCGCGCTTCATCTCCCCCAGACCCGGCGACGGGGAGGACCTGGAGTCGCAGATCGCCTCGCTGGCCACCGGCCTCGACCGCGACGACGCCTTCGTGATCTTCCCCGAGGGCGGCAACTTCTCCCCCGAGCGGCGCGAGCGCGCCATCGCCCGGCTGCACCGCCTCGGCCTGCACGCCATGGCCGGGCGCGCGGAGGCGATGCTCCACGTGCTCGCCCCCAAGCCGGGTGGGCTGCTCGCCGCGCTCGAGGCCGCGCCCGAGGCCGACGTGGTGATGGTGGCCCACACCGGCCTCGACCACGTGCTCGGCGTGCGCGACCTGTGGCGCGAGCTGCCGATGGACAAGCGGATCACCATGCGGTGGTGGCAGGTGCCGCGCGCCGAGATCCCCACCGACCGCGACGAGCAGATCGCCTGGCTCTACGACTGGTGGGAGCGCATCGACGCCTGGGTCGAGGAGCACCGCCCCGAGGACCTGCCCGCCGGGCGGCGCTGACCCTGCGCCGACCCCGCCGACCCCGCCGTCCACCCGGGGTGCCCGCGGACACGACGAGGGCGCCGGACCGTGGTGGTCCGGCGCCCTCGTGGCGGTGCCGTGGTCTCGCGGGGGTCGTGCGGGCCGCGGTGGCGGCCCCGGGTGCTACTTCTTGTCGCCGTCGAGGTCGACGACCTCGGCCGGCTCGTCGGGGGTGGTGATCGGGTGGGCGGCCTCGGCGCGGTCGGCGATGGCCTCGTCGGGCGAGGAGCCGGCGGCGTCGTCGGCGTCGTCCTCGCTGACACCGGCCAGCGGCGCGGCGGGGGAGGCCGGGGTCGCCGGGGCCGCGGGAGCGGGGCTCGGCACGTAGGACGACTGCCAGTTGTCGGCCTGCTTGCCGCCCTGGAGCTTCTTGGCCACGACGCCGCCGACGGCGGCGAGCACGACGACCAGGAGCAGCTTCTTCAGCTTGCCGCCCTTGGAGGGGGCCGGCTCGCCCTTGACCTGGGCGATCTTGGCCTGCGCGAGGTCCTGGAGGTCGGAGGCCTTGCTGCTGGCCAGCGCCGTGCCGGTGGCGCCGAGCGCCGCGGCCTTGGTCTTGGCGTCGCTGGAGACCGAGGAGGCGGTGTCGGCGGCCTTGCTCCGGGCCTCCGCGCCCAGCTCGGCGGCCTTGCTGCGGGCCTCGGCGGCGCGCTCGGCGGCCTTGCTGCGGGCCTCCGCGCTCAGGTCGGCGGCCTTGCTGCGGGCGTCGGCGGCGCGCTCGGCGGCCTTGTCGCGGGCGTCGGCGACGTAGGGGGCCGCCTTGTCGCGCGCGTCGGAGACGTAGGGGGCGGCCTTGTCGCGGGCCTCGCCGAGCAGGTGCACGGCCTCGTCGCGGGCGGTGGAGACGGCGGCCTCGATCTGGGGCCGCACGGACTCGACGTAGTCACCCGCCTGCTCGATCAGGGTCTTCTTCTTGCGCAGACGCATCGCGCCACTTCCTCTCGTCGGGTGCTCAGCCATCAGACCACGCCCGCACCGGCGGGGCGAGCCCGGCCGGGACGGGCCTGCTCTTGCGGCTCGTGCGAGGATCGTCCCGCACGGGTGGGCACGTAGCGCACACCCCGAAGTACCCAATCAGCGCGAAAGGCAGTCATGGCGCAGCCGCAGGCGGTCCTCAAGACCAACCAGGGCGACATCGTCCTCGACCTCTTCCCCGACCACGCCCCGGAGACGGTGGCCAACTTCACCGGTCTCGCGACCGGCGAGAAGAAGTACGACGCCGGCAACGGCAAGACCGGTCCGTTCTACGACGGTCTCGGCTTCCACCGCGTCATCGCCGGCTTCATGATCCAGGGCGGGTGCCCCCTCGGCACCGGCACCGGCGGTCCGGGCTACACGTTCAAGGACGAGCCGCACCCCGAGCTCACCTTCGACAAGCCCTACCTGCTCGCGATGGCCAACGCCGGCCCGGGCACCAACGGCTCGCAGTTCTTCGTCACCGTGGGCGCGACCCCGTGGCTGAACTTCAAGCACACGATCTTCGGCGAGGTGGCCGACCAGGCCTCCCGCGACGTCGTCGACAAGATCGCCGCCACGAAGACCGGCCCGGGCGACCGTCCCGTGGAGCCCGTCGTCTTCGAGTCGGTGGAGATCCGCGAGGGCTGAGCCCTCCCCGACGCCCGCTCCTGACCCCTCGCCCCCGCTCCGACCACACGACCAGGCCGAGCCGTGACCGCTGACCCGACCTCCCAGACCGGGGTGCCCACCTGCTACCGGCACCCCGACCGGGAGACCTACATCCGGTGCCAGCGGTGCGGCCGGCCCATCTGCCCCGACTGCATGCGTGATGCCGCGGTCGGGTTCCAGTGCCCGTCGTGCGTGGCGGAGGGGGCGAAGAGCACCAGGAGCGGGCGCACGGCGTACGGCGGGCTGCGCCCGACCAAGGCGTCGACGACGTCGATGGTGCTCATCGGCGTCAACGTGGTCGTCTTCCTGATGGCCCTCGCCTCGGGGGGCACCGCCGGCAAGCTGGTCGCCTACCTCGGCCAGCACACCCTCGGGCGCTGCGAGCTGCCCGACGGCCGCTACTTCCCCGGGGTCACGCAGGCGGTGTGCGAGGGCGCCGGGCCCAGCAGCGCCTACTTCGCCCCCGGCGTGGCCGACGGGGCGCTGTGGCAGCTGCTCAGCAACGGCTTCCTGCACGCCTCGATCCTCCACATCGGGCTCAACATGCTGGCGCTCTACGCCCTCGGCCCGCAGCTCGAGGTGGCGCTGGGCCGCACCCGCTTCCTCGCGCTCTACGTCGTCTCGCTGCTGGGCGGCTCCACGCTGGTGCTCTGGGCGGCCGACGAGAACACGCTCACCCTCGGCGCCTCCGGCGCGATCTTCGGGCTGCTCGGCGCCACGCTCGTCATCGCCTACAAGGTCGGCGGCAACGTCCAGCAGATCCTGCTGTGGGTCGGCCTCAACGCGCTGATCACCTTCACGGTGCCCTACATCTCCTGGCAGGGCCACCTCGGCGGCTTCCTCGGCGGCGCCGCCGTCGCCGCCGTGCTCGTCTACTCGCCCCGCGGACCCCGACGCTCCGTCGTCCAGGCCGCCGGGCTCGCCGGCGTCGTCGCCGTGCTCGCCGCCGCCGTCGTGCTGCGGCTGCTCACCGTCTGAGCCGAGCCTGGCCCTCTCCGGCCACCCGTGGTGCGGGTGGTTTCGAGACGCTCGCTGGCGCTCGCTCCTCAACCACCGGGGTGCGGGTGGTTTCGAGACGCTCGCTGGCGCTCGCTCCTCAACCACCGTGGTGGTTGAGGAGCGAGGAGCGCTAGCGACGAGCGTCTCGAAACCACCGGCGCGGGGGCGAGTTGTCCACAGCTGTGGAATCACATGTGGAGAACTACACGCGTGTAGTTCTCCACAGGTTTGTCCCCAGATGTGCAGAACCGCCCGCCGTCCGGGGGGACGACGGGCGGTGCGGGTGCTGCGGCGGGGACGGGTCCGGGGGCCGGCGAGGGCCCCGGGGGACTCACTCCCAGCGGGTGGCGAAGACGAAGCCGACGGCCATGAAGGCGATGCCGACGATGAGGTTGGACTGGTTGAGGTCGTTGAAGACCGGCACGTCGGTGAGGTCGTTGCTGAAGACGTAGAACGTGCAGATCCAGATCAGGCCGACCACGAAGCAGCCCAGCATGCCGACGACGACGCCGCGCCCACGACCCAGCGGGGTCGAGGGGTGGGCCGAGACCACGAGTCCGAGGAGGACCAGGCCGAAGCCGATGACGTAGTTCCACCGCTCGATGTCGCCCATGAAGGCCGGGCCCGAGGCCTCGGCGTCCAGCACGGACGGGTCGGCGCGGACCCCGAGGTAGTAGTAGGCGATCCAGGCGATGCCGGCCGCGACGAGCAGGAGCGCGACGACGAAGCGGGGGCCGACCGCCGGGCCCTGGCGGGGTTCGGCGAAGGGGTCCTTGTCCTTCAACTTCACGGTGGTGCTCCTCGTCGAGGGCGTGGACGCCTCGGGGTTCGGGGTGGGCGGGGACGGGGTCCCGTCGCTTGTCGCGGGTTACCTTAGTCGGCATGACCCCGACTTCCCACGCCGCGCCGCCGCAGCCGCCGGACCCGTCGGGGCCGTCGGGGCAGCGGGAGCCGCAGGACGGCTCGGGGGCCGCGGCCGGGTGGCACCGCATCGCGGCGTCGCTGCGCGCGCGCCGCCGGCCGGGCGCCGCGCGTCCGCTGGCCTGGCGGGTCGGCACCCCCCTGGTGGTGCTGCTCAGCGGGTCGCTCTTCGTCATCAGCGCCCAGTCCAGCGAGGGCACCGACCTGCGACCGGGCCGCTACACCGACCTGTCGTCGCTGGTCGGCGCGGAGGCCGACCGGTACGACGAGCTGCGCCAGCGGGTGCAGGACCTCACCGGCGAGGTCGCCACGCTCGGCGCCCAGGTCGGCGACGCCGACACCCGGCGGGTGCAGGAGCGCATCGAGACCCTGCGCGACCCCGCGGGTCTCGAGCCGCGCGAGGGCGCCGGTGTCTCGGTCACGCTGGCCGACGCCCCCCTCGAGGTCGCCCAGGTCACCGAGCAGCCGCTCGAGCTGCTCGTCGTGCACCAGCAGGACATCCAGGCCGTCGTCAACGCCATGTGGCGCGGCGGGGCGACGGCGGTGACCGTCGCGGGCCAGCGGGTCGTGTCGACCACCGGCATCAAGTGCGAGGGCAACTCCGTGCTGCTGCAGAACGTGCCCTACCCCCAGCCCTACGTCATCGAGGCCGTCGGCGACCCCTCCGCGCTGGCCGCCTCCATCGAGGGCGACGACTACCTCGCGCGCTACCGCGCGCAGAGCGAGCTGCCCGACGTGCAGATCGGCTGGGACTTCGCCGCCGAGTCCGACGTCGTCGCGCCCGCCTTCGACGGGCTGCTCGACCTCAGCTACGCCGAACCGCTCGAGGGCTGAGGCGACCCCCGCCGGGGCCGCGGCGCCCCGTCGTACGCCGGGAGGGCGTGGTCGGGAGCACGGCGCGGTCGTCACCGCGCAGGTCGGGGAGGACCCCGTCGCTGGGCGACGGCGAGGGCGATCCCGACGGGGTCCCGCTCGGCGACTCCGACGGCGACTCCGAGGGCTCCTCGCTGGGCTGCTCGAAGGTGGTGACGAAGATGTAGACGTCATTGCCCTGGGCCAGCTCCTCGCCGGCCTCGGGCACCTGGTCGACCACGGTGCCGGTCTCGGCGTCGGTCTCGCCGTCCTCCTCGCGCACCACGGGGTTGAAGCCGGCCGCGATGATCTGGCGCCGCGCCTCGGCCTCGGTGAGACCCTCGACCGAGGGCACGGTCTCGGGGCCGTCGGAGACGGTGAGGGTCACCGTGGAGCCCGACTCGACCTCCTGGCCGGCCTCCGGGGCCGTGGAGACGACCTGGCCCGCGGGCAGGTCGGACTGGGTCTCGGCGACCCGCGCCACGAGGTCGACGTCCTCCAGCGCCGCGACGGCGGCGCGCTGCTGGAGGCCGACCACGCTCGGCACCGGCACCTCGGGGGTGCCGGTGGAGACGGTGAGGTCGATGGTGCTGCCGGGGTCGACGAAGCTGTCGCCGGAGGGGTCCTGGGAGATGACGCGGTCGGCGGCGACGTTCTCGTTGGCGACGTAGTTGATGTCGCCGAGGGTCAGCCCGGCCTCCCCGATGGCGGCGCGGGCGCGGTCGATGTTGGTGCGCACGACGTCGGGCACCTGGGTCTGCTCGGGCGCGGTGGGGAAGAGCCGCGGCCACAGCAGGACGCCGGCCACGATCAGCCCGATGAGCAGCAGCACGAGGGCCACGACCAGACCGCCGCGCGAGGAGGAGGACTCCTCCGCAGGCGTGGCGTCGGGGGTCGGAGCCGGGGCGGCGACGGGCATGGGGCGCGGCGGCGGGGTCTGCGAGACGGGCAGGAGCGGCGGCGGGGGCGTGGCCTGCACCGGGCGGCCGGCGAGGTAGCGCTCGATGTCGCTGCGCATCGCGGCCGCGGACTGGTAGCGGTCCTCGACCCGCTTGGCCAGCGCCTTCATCACGATGGCGTCGATCTCCGGCGGCAGCGAGGTGTCGTGGTCCGAGGGCGGCTGGGCCTGCTCGCGCACGTGCTGGTAGGCCACGGCGACCGGGCTGTCGCCGACGAAGGGCGGGCGGCCGGCGAGGAGCTCGTAGAGCAGGCAGCCGGCGGAGTAGACGTCGGAGCGGGAGTCGACGGTCTCGCCGCGGGCCTGCTCGGGGGAGAGGTACTGCGCGGTGCCCACGACGGCGGCGGTCTGGGTCATCGTGGAGGAGGCGTCGCTGATGGCGCGGGCGATGCCGAAGTCCATGACCTTGACGTCGCCCGACGGGGTCAGCATGACGTTGCCGGGCTTGATGTCGCGGTGGATGATGCCCGCGCGGTGGCTGTAGTCGAGGGCCGAGAGCACGCCGCTGGTGATCTCCAGGGCCCGCTCGGGCAGGATCTTGCGGCCCTCGCGCAGGATGTCGCGCAGCGTCCGGCCGGCCACGAACTCCATGACGATGTAGGGCTGCTGCACCCCCGAGCCGTCGGCGGCCGGCTCCTCGCCGGTGTCGTAGACGGCCACGATCGAGGGGTGGTTGAGCGAGGCCGACGACTGCGCCTCGCGGCGGAAGCGGGCCTGGAAGGTGGCGTCGCTGGCCAGGTCGGTGCGCAGGCGCTTGACGGCCACCACCCGTCCCAGCCGGGTGTCGGTGCCCTTGCGGACCTCGGCCATGCCGCCGCGACCGAGCAGCTCACCGATCTGGTAGCGCCCGCCGATGAGGATCGGCTGCGAGCCCGTCATGGCGTGGTCCCTTCGGTGCGGGCGGTGTCGGCGGTGTCGGCTGTGTCGGCGGAGCGGCCGGAGGTGGTGGTCCCGCCGGACCCGGTGGCGGTGGAGGGGCTGGTCGTGGTGGCGGCCGGGTCGGTGGCCCCGGGGGTCGCGTCGGGGGCGGGAGGTGCGGCGGGGTCGGCCGGGGCCCGTCCCTCGGCCGGCGACGCCGCGGTCGGCGTCGGGGTCGGCGTCGGGGTCGGTGTGGGAGTGGGCGTCGGGGTGGGGGTCGGCGTCGGGGTCGGGGTGGGCTCGGGCTCGGGGGCGGCGCCCCAGAAGCTCACCGTGACGGTGTCGCCCTCGGTGAGGGTGCCGGTGGGGTTGACCGAGTCGACGATGCCCTGCTCCTCCTCGCCCGGGTTGTCGACCTCGTTGAGGGTGACGTTGAGGCCGAGGGCCTCCAGCGCCTCCTGCACGTCGCGGTAGTCACGCCCGACGTACTGGTCGGGGTCGACCTCGACGGTGGCCGGGGCCTCCTCGGTCGGGCTGGAGCTCGGCGACTCGCTGGGGCTCTGCTGCGTGCGCGTCGGGCTCGGCCGCTGCTGCGGGGTCTCCTCGGTGTCGTCACCGCCGCCGGAGAGGGCCAGCCACAGCACCAGGGCGCCGACGGCGAGCAGCGCGAGCAGCACCAGGGCCCACACCCAGCCGGCGGTGCCCCTGCGGCGCTCGTCCTCGGCCGGCGGCGGGGTGGACGCGGGCGTCGGGGTGGGGTCGGGCGTCACGGGGGCGCCGACGCCGGTCATCACCTGGGTGCGGTCGGCGGGCACCGCCCCGGGGGCGAGCACCTGGGTCGAGGCGGCCGAGGGCGCGTCGGGTCCCAGCGAGGAGGGGTCGCGCAGCGCGGCGGCGAAGGCCGCGGCGTCGGCGTACCGCTCGGCGGGCTCCTTGGCCAGGGCCCGGCGCACGACGCGGGCGAGGTCGGCGGGCACCGCGGCCGGCAGGTCGGGCACGGGCTGGTTGAGGTGGGCCAGGGCGGTGGTGACCGGGGTGTCGCCCTGGAAGGGGCGACGCCCGGCCAGGCACTCGAAGGCTACGACGCCGAGGCTGTAGACGTCGGAGACGCCGGTCGCGGTGGTGCCGCGGGCCTGCTCGGGGGAGAGGTACTGCGGCGTGCCCATGACCTGGCCGGTCTGGGTCAGCCCGACCGACTGGGCCGCGCGGGCGATGCCGAAGTCGGTGATCTTGACCTGCCGGTCGGCGGTGACCAGCAGGTTGGCCGGCTTCACGTCGCGGTGCACGATGCCCGCGGCGTGGGCCGCGGCCAGGCCGTCGGCGGCCTGGGCCACCAGGTCGCGGGCGACGTCGGGGTCCATCGGCTGGCCCGGGCGCAGCAGCGCCGAGAGCGGCTGGCCCTCGACGAGCTCCATCACGAGGTAGGGCCGCGGCACGCCGGACCCGTCGGCGCTCTGCGCCTCGCCGAAGTCGTAGACCGCGGCGATGTGGGGGTGGTGCAGCGAGGCCGCGTGGCGGGCCTCGGTCTCGAAGCGCGACCGGAACGACGGGTCGTCGGCGTACTCGCTCTTGAGCAGCTTGACCGCCACCGTGCGGCCCAGCGTCGTGTCGGTGGCCCGCCAGACCGCGCCCATGCCGCCGGTGGCGATGCGGGCGTCGAGGTGGTAGCGGCCGGCGTCGTCGGCGGAGCCGCCGATCTCGGGCATCGAGGTGGTCATCGGATCACGGCCTCCATGACGGCCTTGGCGATGGGCCCGCCGAGCAGGCCGCCGGCGATCTCGCCGCGGTCGATGCCGGGGGCCTTCTGGATGACGATGGCCACGGCGACCTGGGGGTCGTCGGCCGGGGCGAAGGACGTGAACCAGGCGTAGGGCGGCACGTCGTCGATGCCGCTCTGGGCCGTGCCGGTCTTGCCGGCCACGCTGATGCCGTCGATCGCGGCCGGCGAGGCCGTGCCGTTGTCGACGGTGGAGACCATGAGCTCGGTGACCTGGTTGGCCGTCGACTCGCTGACCGCCTCGGAGAGCAGCTCGGGCTCGGTGGCCTCGATCCGCTCGAACTCCGGCGACTGCACCTCGTCGACGAGGTAGGGCCGCATGACCTTCCCGTCGTTGGCGATGCCGGCCGCGACCATGGCCATCTGCAGCGGGGTGGCCCGCACCTCGAACTGGCCGATGCCGCTCTGGCCGGTCTCCGGCTCGTTCATGTCGGTGGGGAACACCGACTCGGCCTGCGGCTGGAGGTCGTCGAAGTACTCCTCGTTGAAGCCGAACGCCTCGGCCTGGTCGCGCATCGCGTCGGCGCCGACCTCGACGGCCAGGCGCGCGAAGGTGGTGTTGCACGACTGCTCCATCGCCTGGGCGAAGGGGATGAGGCTCGTGCCGCAGGAGCGGCCCTCGTTGTCGATCAGCCCGGTCTCGCCCGAGGTCAGCGGCAGCTGGTACGTCGCACCGCCGGGCACCTGGTCGGCGGCGGTGTACTCGCCGCTCTCGATCGCCGCGGCGGCCGTGACGATCTTGAAGGTCGACCCCGGCGGGAGCGTGGTCTGGATGGCGCGGTTGTTGAGCGGGTCGTCCTCGTCGGCGTCGAGCTGCTCGTAGGCGGCGTTGACCTCGCTGAGGTCGTGGGAGGCCAGCCGGTTGGGGTCGAAGGACGGCAGCGAGACCATCGCGAGGACCTTGCCGGTGCGCGGGTCGAGCGCGACGACCGAGCCCTGGCCGTCGGGGCCGATGGTCTGGCGCAGACCGTCGAAGGCGGCCTGCTGGGCCTCGGGGTCGAGGGTGAGCTGGACGTTGCCGCCCTTCTGGCCCTGGTTGCTGAGCAGGTCGACCAGCCGGGTGACGAAGAGGCGGTCGTCGTCGCCGGAGAGGATGTCGTTCTGGGTCTGCTCGATCCACTGCTGGCAGGTCGTGCAGTCGCTGGACTGGGCGTTGTAGTAGTTGAACCAACCCGTGGCGTGGGCGTAGAGCAGCGGCTTGGCGTAGGTGCGCTGGAACTCGTAGCGGTCGTCGGAGGGCACGCTCTCGGCGACGGCCTGCCGACCCACGAGCACCGCGCCCCGCTCCTGGGAGAAGGTCGCGTCGACCGCGCGGCGGTTCTCGGGGTCGCTGTCGAGGCTGTCGGCGCGCCAGTACTGCAGGTAGGTCACGTTGAGCATCAGGGCGAGGAACAGCAGCATGATGCCGACCGAGACCGTGCGGATGGGCTTGTTCACCGGTGGTGCTCCTCTCCTGGGCGGGTGCTGGCGGGGGCGCTGACGGGGGTGGACCTCGGTCGGCGGGTCGGGGTGGTCAGAGCTTGATCACCTGGGTCGACTCGTCGGCGTCGTCCTCGGCGTCGGCGGTGAGGTCGGGCACCGGGCTCCGGGCGAGGTCGGAGATGCGCAGCAGCAGGGCGATGACCACCCAGTTGGCGACCAGCGAGGACCCGCCCTGCGACAGGAACGGCGTGGTGAGACCGGTGAGCGGGATCAGGCCGGTGACGCCGCCGATGACGACGAAGACCTGCAGCGCGAAGACGCTGCCCAGGCCCGTGGCCAGCAGCTTGCCGAAGCCGTCGCGGGAGATGATCGCGGCGCGCAGTGCGCGCTCCACGATGAGGCCGTAGAGCAGCAGGATGGCGATGACGCCGGTCAGGCCGAGCTCCTCGCCGAGGCCGGCGATGATGAAGTCGGACTCCACGATCGGGATGCGGGTCGGGTCGCCGCCGCCGAAGCCGCGGCCCAGCAGGCCGCCCCAGGCCATGCCGAAGAGGCCCTCGACGTTCTGGAAGCCGGTGTCGTTGGTGCCCTCGCCGTAGTAGGCGAAGGGGTCCAGCCACACCGACACGCGGGTCTGCACGTGGCCGAAGAGCCGCCAGGCGGTGAGGGCGCCGCCGAGGAAGAGGGCGCCGCCGACCACGAGCCAGCCGGGCCGCTCGGTGGAGACGTAGAGCATCACCAGGAAGAGGCCGAAGAAGAGCAGGCTCGAGCCCAGGTCCTTCTGGAAGATGAGGATGCCCAGGCTGACCAGCCACATGCCGAGGATCGGGCCCAGGTCGCGCCCGCGGGGCAGGTCGACGAAGAGCACGCGGCGCCCTGCGAGCGCGAGCGCGTCGCGGTGGAGCACGAGGTAGCCCGCGAAGGCGATGACCAGCAGGACCTTGGCCACCTCGCCGGGCTGGAAGCTGAAGGGGCCCAGCGAGATCCAGATCCGCGCGCCGCGGATCTCGGTGCCGAGCACCGGCATCATCGGCAGCAGGAGCAGCACGATCGCGCTGAGCCCGGCGGTGTAGGTGAAGCGGGTCAGCACCCGGTGGTCGCGCAGCACGACGAGGGTGACCATGAAGAGCACCGCGCCGAGGGTCATCCAGATCAGCTGGTTGCGGGCCAGGTCGGTGCCGTCGACCAGGTCGACGCGGTGGATGAAGGCCAGGCCGAGGCCGTTGAGCGCGGCCACGACCGGCAGCAGCACCGGGTCGGCGTACGGCGCGACGATGCGCACGACCACGTGGGCGGCCACCACCAGCGCGGTCAGCCAGCCGCCGTAGCCGACGATGTCGGCCGGCACCCGACCCTGCACGCCGATGCCGACCGCGGCGTAGGCGCCGATGCCGACCGCGAGGGCGAGCACCAGCAGGAAGAGCTCGGCGCCGCGGCGGCGCCGGTGGACGAAGCCGATGATCGGGTTGGCGCCCTGCGCGGGCAGCGCGGTGCGGGCGGCCATCAGCGGGCTCCCGCGGTGGCCGGGCTCGACGAGGCGTCGGCGCCCGGCTCGACGCCGGCCTCGCCGTTGCCCGAGTCGGTGCCCGAGTCGGTGCTGGAGTCGGCGGTCTCGTCCTCCATCGCGGCCACCAGGTTCTCGATGATCTGGCGGGCGCCGTCGAGGCTGCCGGCGCTCATGCCCTGGCGGACGTTGTCGGCCTGCAGCTCGGTGAGCCGGTCGAGGTCGACGTTGGTGCGCTCGTAGGGCTCGTAGAGCGAGGCACCGGGCAGCTCGGTGTTGACGCCGCGGTAGATGTAGACGACGCCCTCCTCCTCGCTGACGAAGTACTGCTGCTGGCTCCAGGACCAGGCCGCGGCCGCGGCGATCCACACCAAGCCGCCGACCACGGCGGCCACCATCACCCAGCGCAGCCAGGCGAAGCGGGCCGGCGGGCGCAGGGCGTAGCGGGCGGCCTCGGGGTCGATGGGGTCCGACGGGATCGCGTGGGCGTCGGGGGGCAGGCCCTCGGGGATCTCGGCGAGCACGGGCTCGAGCTCACCGGTGTCGCCGGAGCGGTGGCCGCGGAAGAGGCTGGGGCTGCGGGTGCCGCGCGGCACCCGGCGGCGCAGCTCGGCGGCCGCACCGACCAGCAGCGGCTCGAGGGCGGCGAGCTCGTCGGCGCGCTGGGCCGCGCCCGTCTCGTCGAGCACGTCGGCGACGATGCAGGTGACGTTGTCGGAGCTGCCCGCCTCGAGGCTGGCGCGCACCAACTCCACGGCGGCGTAGTCGGGGGTGCCGGAGGAGAGGATGTCGGCCAGCCGGGCGTCGTCGAGCACGCCGCAGGCGCCGTCGCTGCACAGGAAGAGCCGGTCGCCGGCCTCGAGCTCGACGAGGAAGAGGTCGGGCTCGGCCTCGTGGATGCCGTCGAGGGCCTTGAGGATGAGGTTGCGGTGGGGGTGGACCCGCGCCTCGGCCTCGGTGATGCGGCCCTCGTCGATGAGGCTCTGCACGAAGGTGTGGTCGCTGGTGAGCTGGCTGATGCGGCCGTCGCGGTAGAGGTAGGCCCGGCTGTCGCCGACGTGGCCGACGGCGACGCGGTGGCCGTCGAAGAGCAGCACGGTGGCGGTGGTGCTGGTGCCGTTGAGGGCGGGGTCCTCGTCGACCAGCTCGCCGATGCGGTCGTGCGCGCGGTGCAGGGCGCCCGCGACCTGGCCGACCAGGTCGTCGGGGGCCAGCTCGCCGGGGGGCTGCTCGTCGAGGCGGCGCAGCTGCTGCACGGCGGTGCCGCTGGCGATGTCGCCGCGCGCCGCGCCGCCGACGCCGTCGCAGACGCTGAGCAGCCAGGGGCCGGCGTACCCGGAGTCCTGGTTGTCCTTGCGCACCCGCCCGACGTCGGAGATGGCGGAGTAGTCGAGGACCAGCGTCGGGGAGCTCACTTGCGCAGCTCCAGGATGGTCTTGCCGATCCTCACCTGGGTGCCGAGGGTGATCGTGGTCGGCTGCGTGATGCGGACCGTGCCGATGTAGGTGCCGTTGGTGGAGCCGAGGTCCTCCACGAACCACTGGTCGCCGGCGGCGGCGATCCGGGCGTGGCGGGTGGAGACGTAGTCGTCCTCGAGGCGGATCGCCGCGTCGTTGCCGCGGCCGATGAGGATGGGGGCCTGGTCGAGCTCGGCGCGCTCGCCGGCGCTGGAGCCCTCCACGACCAGCACGTGGGTGGGGGAGCCGCGCCGGGGCTTGGCCGCCTTGGCCTTCTTCTCCTTGGGCGCCTTCTGCCCCCGGCCGCGGGCGGCCTCGGGCACGCGCGCGCCGAACATGTCGGAGCGGATGACCGAGATGGCCGAGAGCACGAAGATCCACAGGATCGCCAGGTAGGCGATGCGGACCAGCAGCAGGGTGAGCTCAGACATCGATGCGCTCCTCGACGATGCGGACCGTCAGCGTGGTGTTGCCGATGCGCACCTCGGTGCCGTCGTCGGCGATCGAGCGGCTCATCTTCTGGCCGTTGACGAGCATGCCGTTGGTCGAGCCCAGGTCGTGGACCTCGATGTGGACGCCCTCGCGGGTGCCGATCGTGCGGGCCGCGACGCGGAACTCGATGTGGCGCCGGCTCACGCCGGGGTCGTTGATGCGCAGGTCGGCGTCGTTGCCGCGACCCACGACCACGCCGGGCGGGTGCAGCGGCTGGCGGGTGCCGTTGACCTCGAGGATCGCGCGGGCCCGGCTGACCTGGGTGTGGGTGGCGTTGCCCGTCACGCGCGCCTGCGCGCGGCTGCGGATGCGGAAGCGACCGGTGGTGAGGTCGCCGGACTCCTCGAACTCGATGCTGATCGGGCCGGGGAAGGAGTAGCCCTGAGCGTCGGCGTGCTCCTGGAGCTGGCCGGTGAGGTCGTCGGCCAGCGCGGTGTCGTAGGGCGCGAGGCGGTCGAGGTCGGTGATCGACAGCTCGACGTGGAAGGCGTTGGGCACGAGGCGGCGCTCGCGGGAGAGGATCTGCGCGTTGTTGTCGCACTCGCGCTGCAGGGCGGCCGCGATCTCCACCGGCTGCACCGCGGAGCGGAAGGCGCGGGCGAACGCGCCGGAGATCATGCTCTCGAGCCGCTGCTCGAACTTCTGGATCCCACCCACCGTGTCGCCTCCTTCCCTGGTGTCGGCCCTGGTGCTGGCCATCGTGTCGGCACTGGTCGGTGCGCGGCCCGCGCACGGCAGGCCTAGCGACCCGGTGTGTGCCCGGGTTGCCGACGATCGTAACGGGACGGGGCCGTGCGGCTGGTCACCCCGAGCGGGGGGTCGGCCCGGGTTTGGGGATGGCCTCGCGTCTGGGATACCGTGCAGTCGCTTCACGCGCGAGTGGCGGAATAGGCAGACGCGCACGGTTCAGGTCCGTGTGTCCGAAAGGACGTGGGGGTTCAACTCCCCCCTCGCGCACGTGGATCCGAGGACAGCTCCTCGGGACAGCACGACGACGGAAGGCCGGATCACCCCAGGGTGATCCGGCCTTCTGCTGTTCCCGGCCCCTCGCCGACGCAGGGGGCGACAATCGGGGCGGCGGTCGGGTGCCGGTAAATGCGACCCGCCCCCGAGGGCCGGTGCGTGACCGGGTCGGGGGCGGGGAGCGCTTGTTCTGGGTGCCTGACACCTTCATGCCCGGGCCCGTACTCGTTGAAACTCGAAAGATGCAGATTTTTTTCGAGGTTCTGTTGAGGTCCCGTGTGCGGCGGTCGCGGACGGGCCGGATCGGGCCCGTCCGCGACCTCTCACGCGGGGAAGTGCAGACGTCCGGGGGTGCCCCTCGCCGGGAGGCTCACCCGAAGGGACCGACCCCCGAGCAGGTCCGGTCGGCCGCCGGGGCGAGGCCCGAGACCAGGAAGTCCGACACCGCGCGGGTGGCGCAGCGGTTGGTGCCCGTGGCGACGTGGCCGTAGGCCTGGGCGGTGACCAGGCGGGCGCCCGTCTCCCCCTGCAGCGCCAGGGCGCCGGTGAGCGGGGTGGCGGGGTCGTAGCGGTTGTTGACGATGAGCATCCGGTCGGCGGCGTCGGTGGTGAAGGGGCCGCGGTAGGCGTCGTCGCCCGAGCCGGGCCAGCCCACGCACGCCGAGGAGGACCAGGTCCACAGCGGTCCGAAGTCCGGCGCGGCGGCGTCGGCGGTGTCGGCGGCGGTGGGCCAGACGTCGGTGGACGGCGGGTTGACGCTGTCGGAGCAGAGCACGCCGTGGAAGGCGCCGCTGATCGCGATCCGCGCCCGCGCCGAGGTGCCGGCGGCGGAGGGCGTCGAGCCGGCGCGGGCGAGCACGGTCTCGTCGGGGCCGGGGAAGGGCAGGGCCTCGACGGTGCGCGCGGCGGCGCGGCGTACGGCGGCGAGGTCGGCCACGGCCGCGCCGGTCCCGGCGCCGCGACCGCGGGCGTCCTGGGCGCGGATGGCGCGGCGGGCCTGGGCGGTCATCTGCGCGACGGTGGACAGGTCGCCGGCGTAGAGCAGGCCGAGGGTGGTGCCGACGAAGTCGTCGTAGCCCAGCCGGATCGCGCGGCCGAGGGCGCGGTCGTCCTGGAGCCGGTCGGCCACGGTGTCCCAGGCGCCGAGGGCGTCGCCGGCCACGGGGCAGGCGGGGCGCCCGGCCGCGTCGCACGCGGCGAGGCCCGCGACGAGGGCCTCGCGGGAGCCCTCGCCGCTGCCGAGGCGGGTGGTGACGGGCACGGTGGTGCCGGTGCCGTCGCGCCCGCTGGTCCACGCGACGGGGTCGAGCACGCCGTCGACGACGAGCGCGCGCACCGAGGAGGGGAAGAGCGCGGCGTAGGTGGAGCCGAGCATGCTGCCGTAGGAGGCGCCGAAGTAGCTGACGGTGTCCTCGCGCAGGGCCCGGCGCACGTGGTCCATGTCGCGGGCGACGTCGGCGGTGCTCATGTGGTCGAGGATCCGGCGGCCCTCGCACAGCCGCCGCTCCTGGAGGTCGAAGGCCAGCCAGCGGTCGATCTGCCTCGACGTGCGGGGATAGGCCTGGCGGGGGTACCCGACGTGGCCCTTGCCCTCGCAGAGCAGGTCGGCCGTGCCGCCCACGCCGCGCGGGTCGATGCCGACGATGTCGAAGCGGTTGCGCACCGTCGGGCCGAGGAACTGCCCGGCGTAGGTGGCGAACTCGGTGGCCGAGCCGCCGGGGCCGCCGGGGTTGACGAAGAGGGTGCCGATGCGGCGCGACGGCTTGCGGGCCGGGACCTTGAGCACGGCGAGGCTGACCGTGGCGCCGTCGGGGGCGTCGTAGTCGAGGGGAGCGGGCACGCGGGCGCAGCGGAAGCGGCCGCAGTCGCGGAAGCGCACGCGCGGCACGGCGCGGTCGGAGCCCGGGGTGTCGGCGACGCGCACGGTCGCGGCCGGGGTCGTGGTCGCGGGGTCCGCGCTCGGGGCGGCGACTGCGCCGCCGGGGGCGGAGGCGAGTCCGAGGGCCAGCACGGCGGCGAGGCCGGCGGCGAGCACCGCGGGGAGGGGTCGGGGGCCTGAGAGGTGTCTTGTCCTGCGCACCTCCGCCATCCTGCTGCCCGGCGACCGGCCTGGCAACAGGCGCCCGGGTCGCGGGTGGGGCCGGGTGACGCTCGGCCGGTGGTCAGGCGGTGGTCAGGCGGTGGTCACGTGGTGGGGCGCGGCGCGGGAGGAGGGCCGGTGACGGTCTCGAAGGCGGCGGCGGCGCCGCGCAGGTAGCGGGCGACGACGGCGCGCTCGGTGTCGTCGAGGTCGGCGTCGAGGGCCCGCAGCGCCTCGAACATCGGCATCAGGTGGCCCAGGATCTCGGCGCGCCCGGAGTCGGTGAGAGTGACGACCGTGCGCCGGCGGTCCTCGGCGTGGGGCTCGCGCTGCACGTGGCCCTTGGTCTGGAGCCGGTCGACGACGCCGGTGGACGCCGCGGTGCTGACCTCGAGGAGCCGGGCCAGCTCGGCCGGGCCCATCGGCTCGCGCACGAGGTGCTCGAGGGCGGAGAGCTCGGAGTCGCTGACCCGCGAGCGGCGGGCCAGCTCGTGGCGCACCCGCACGGCGCGGTCGACGACGTCGCGCAGCAGCTGGGCCGAGAGGGGACCCTCGGGCGGGGTGGGGGCCTCGGAGATTTTGTTTCACCAACTTAGTGACTAAGGTTCCGAACCAACGCCCGCAAGCCTACGTCGAGCCCCAGGAGCCTGCCATGTCGTCCTCGCTGAGCGACCGCGTGACCGGGGTGGTCACGGGTCGTCGCACCGCCGCCCTGGTGGCCCTCGTGCCCCTCCTGCTCGCCGTGCTCGCGATCCTCTTCGTGGGCGAGGGCGAGCGCGAGGCCCGCAGCACCGACAGCGTGCCGGCCGGTCTCGACAGCACCCAGGGCACCGAGCTGCGCGACGCCCTGCCCGAGGACGACTCCAGTGCGGCCGTGGTCGTGCTGACCGCCGACGAGGGCACCTTCGACGACGCGACCGTGCGCGAGCTCGGCCGGCTGGGCGAGCAGGTCGGCGGCGTGGCCACCGGCCCCGACGGCCCGGTCACCGTGGCCGAGGACGGCACCGCGGCGATCGTGGTCGTGCCGGTGGCGGCGGGCTCGGCCACCGACACCGCCGACGCCGTGACCGAGCTGCGCGAGCGGCTCGACGAGGGCGTGCCCGCCGGGGTGACGGCCCAGGTCACCGGGCCCGCCGCGATCCAGGCCGACCTGGCCGCGGTCTTCGACGGCGCCGACTTCCGGCTGCTCGGCGCCACCGCCGCGGTCGTGGCGATCCTGCTGATCCTCACCTACCGCAGCCCCGTGCTGTGGCTGGTGCCGCTGACCGTCGTCGGCGTCGCCGACCGCCTGGCCGCGGTGGCCTCGACGCAGGCGATGGCCGGGCTGGGCGTGGCCTGGGACGAGTCGACCGTCGGCATCCTCTCGGTGCTGGTCTTCGGCGCCGGCACCGACTACGCACTGCTGCTGATCTCGCGCTACCGCGACGAGCTGCGCCACGAGGAGTCGCGGCACCGGGCGATGGCCACGGCGCTGCGGCGTACGGCGGAGGCCGTGCTGTCGAGCTCGGTGACGGTGGTGCTCGGCCTGCTGACCCTGCTGCTCTCCCTCGTGCCGACCACCCGGGGCCTCGGGCTGGCCTGCGCCATCGGCGTGGTGATCGCCGCGACCTTCGCGCTCGTGGTGCTGCCGGCCGCGCTGGTGTGCTTCGGGCGCTGGGTCTTCTGGCCCCGCGTGCCCCGCGTCGGCGAGGCCCCGCTGGCCGAGAGCGACTCGCTGTGGCACAAGGTCGGCGTGCAGGTGGCCCGCCGCCCCGCCGCCTTCGTGGCCGGGACCCTCGTGCTCCTCGCGGTGCTCGCCGTCGGGCTCTTCCGCATCGACACCGGCCTCGACCAGGCCGAGCAGTTCCTGGAAGAGCCCGAGGCCATCGCGGCCTCGACCCGGCTCGGGGAGTCCTTCCCCGCGGGGGTCTCCGACCCCACCCAGGTGCTGACCCGAGCCGACGGCGAGGAGGTGCTGGCCGCCGTCGAGGGCAGCGCCGGCGTGGCCAGCGCCAGCATCGGTGCCAGCGGCGCCGGCATCACCCAGGTCGACGCCGTGCTCGACGCCGCCCCCGGCAGCACGCAGGCCGCCGACGCGATCGAGACCCTGCGCGAGGACCTCGAGGGCTTCGACGACACCCACGTGACCGGCAGCGAGGCCCAGGCCCTCGACGCCGGGGAGGGCGCCGCCCGCGACCGGCTGCTGATCCTGCCGATCATCCTGCTGCTCGTGCTGGGCGCGCTGCTGCTCCTGCTGCGCTCGGTGGTCGCGCCGCTGCTGCTGGTGGCCACCGTGGTGGCGACCTACGCCGCCAGCCTGGGCGCCTCGTGGTGGCTGTTCACCCAGGTGCTGGGCTTCAGCGCCCTCGACAGCGGCGTGCCGCTGCTGGCCTTCCTCTTCCTGGTGGCCCTGGGCGTGGACTACAACATCTTCCTCGTCACCCGCGCCCGCGAGGAGGCCGCGGCCCACGGCTCGCGCGAGGGCATGCTGCGGGCGCTGACCGCCACCGGCGGGGTGATCACCAGCGCGGGCATCCTGCTCGCCGCGGTCTTCGCGGTGCTCGGCGTGCTGCCGCTGGTGGTGCTCGCGCAGCTCGGCACGATCATCTGCGTCGGCGTGCTGCTCGACACCCTCGTCGTGCGCACCGTGCTCGTGCCGGCGCTGGCCGTGCTGCTGGGCGACCGCTTCTGGTGGCCGCGCCGGGTGGGCGGCGACGCGGGGCCGCAGCACGCGGCGCGGCCCGCCCGCACGGTCTAGACGCTCCCCCCACGCGGTGTAGGCCCGGGGGCCCGAGCGCTGACAGGATGGCCGATCGTGACCTCCTCCTCCGAGCAGACCCCCGCCGCGCGCCACCCGGGCGCGGCCACCCGCGAGCAGGAGATCGGGCGCGGCGTCCACTGGCTCTCGCGCTGGACGCTGCGCTGGCTGGTGATCGTGGTCGGCGCCTACGTGCTGGGCGAGGCCGTGCAGTACCTGTGGAGCATCCTGCTGCCGATCATCCTCGCGCTGATCGTCACCACCGTGCTCGCCCCGGCGGCGCACTGGCTGCAGCGCCGCACGCCGGTGCCGGGGGGCCTGGCCGCCGGCCTCGTCATCATCGGTGCCCTCGCGGTGGTGGCCGGCGTGGTCACCTTCATCGCCCCCTCGGTGGGCTCGCAGGTCGCCGACATCGCCGACAGCGCCTCGAAGGGCCTGCTCAAGCTGCGCGACCAGCTGCTGAGCAGCAGCCTGCCGGTGACCGAGGGCCAGCTCGACGACGCGGTGGCCGCCGCCCAGTCGCAGCTGCAGTCGAGCGCCAGCTCGATCGCCTCGGGCCTGCTGGTCGGGGTCAGCGCGGTCACCAACGCGCTGGTCAACCTCGTGCTGACCCTCGTGCTCACCTTCTTCTTCATCAAGGACGGCCACCGCTTCCTGCCGTGGCTGACCCACGTCTCCGGCGGCGGCGTCGGCTCCCACCTCTCCGAGGTGCTGCGCCGCGCCTGGTCGACCCTCGGCAGCTTCATCCGCACCCAGGCGCTGGTCGGCCTCATCGACGCCGTGCTCATCGGCCTCGGCCTGGTGATCGTGGGCGTGCCGCTGGCCGGGCCGCTGGCCGTGCTCACCTTCGTGGCCGCCTTCGCGCCCATCGTCGGCGCCATCACCATCGGCGCCGTCGCGGTGCTGGTCGCGCTGGTGGCCAACGGCTGGGTCGCCGCCGTGATCGTGCTGCTCATCGTGCTCGCCGTGCAGCAGCTCGAGGGCAACGTGCTGCTGCCGTGGCTGCAGGGCAAGAGCCTGCGCCTGCACGCCGGCGTCGTGCTGCTCTCCATCGTGCTCGGCTCGACCCTCTTCGGCGTCGCCGGCGCCTTCCTCTCCGTGCCGGTCGTGGCGGTGGTGGCCGTCGTGCTGCGCTACCTCGACGAGCTGCTGCTGGCCCGCACCGGCCAGGGCCCCGCGCCCCACCGCGGCTCCGACGCCGAGCTGGCCGAGCAGGGCGACGCCGAGCGGGCCGAGATGGACCGCCACGACGACGCGCTGCGCCGCGGCGAGGTCGACGCCGACGAGCTGCGCGCCCGCGCCCACGAGCGCGGTCCCGGCCAGGGTCCTGCCGACGACACCGGCGACGACACCGGCGACGACACCCGGCCGCTGCGCGGCCACTGACCCGGGTGCCCCCCGCCACGACGACGGACGCCGGGCCGCGCAGCTCGCCGGCCTGGGCGCTGGCGGTGGTGGCGGCGAGCACGCTGCTGACGATGGGCGTGTGGTTCTCCGCCACCGCCGTCGTGCCGCGCCTCGAGGTCGCCTGGGGGCTGGGCAGCGGGGGCGCCGCAGCGCTGACCATCGCGGTGCAGGTCGGCTTCGTGCTCGGCGCGGTCGGCTCGGCCGTGCTGGGGCTGGCCGACGCGCTGCCGGGCCGGGCCCTCATGGCCGCCGGGGCGCTCGGCGCGGCCGCCTGCACCGCAGGGCTGCTCCTCGCCGACGGCCTCGCGCTCGCCGTGCCGCTGCGGCTGCTCACCGGGGTCTGCCTGGCGCTCTTCTACCCCGTGGCGCTCAAGGAGGTCTCGGCGTGGTTCCTGCGCGGGCGGGGGGTCGCGCTGGGGCTGATGATCGGTGCGCTCACCCTCGGCTCGGCCCTGCCCCACCTGGTGGGCGGCCTCGCCGGAGGTGGTGGCGGCGCCGAGGCCGCGGGGCCCGACTGGCGGGTCGTCGTGGGCGTCACCAGCGCGCTGGCGGTGGCGGGCGGCCTGCTGCTCGCCGCGGTGCGGGGGGAGGGGCCGCACGCGGTGGCCCGCGGCCCGGTCAGTCTCGGCGCCGGCTTCCGGGCGCTGTCGCGCCGCGACGTGCTGCTGGCCGACCTCGGCTACGTCGGGCACATGTGGGAGCTCTACGCCATGTGGGCCGGCGTCGGCGCCTTCCTGCTGGCGCTGCCGCAGGTCGCCGCCCGCCCCGACGCGGCGGCGTACGCCGGGGTGCTGGCCTTCGCCTGCATCGGGGTCGGCGCGCTGGGCTGCCTGCTCGGCGGCGTGCTCGGCGACCGGTGGGGCCGCCCGCGCGCGGCGCTGCTGAGCCTGGTCTGCTCCGGTGGCGCCGCGCTGGTGCTGGCCGCGAGCTACCCGGTCGCTCCGCTGGGGGTGGTCGTGGCGCTCTGCGCCTTCTGGGGCTTCTGGGTGATCGCCGACTCCGCGCAGTTCTCCGCCATGGTCACCGAGAGCGCCCCGCCCGGCAGCGTGGGCGGCGCGCTCTCGGTGCAGCTCGCGCTGGGCTACGCCACCACCACGCTCACCCTGTGGCTGGTGCCGGCGCTGGTCGACGCGGTGTCGTGGCGCCTGGCGCTCGTGGTGCTGGCGCTGGGGCCCGCGGTCGGGGCGGCGGCCATGGTCGCGGCCGAGCGTGGCCGCGGGAGCGCTCAGCCCAGCGCGGCGACCGCGGCGTCGTAGTCGGGCTCCTGGCCGATCTCGGGCACCAGCTGCGAGTGCAGCACCGTGCCGTCGGCGTCGAGCACGACCACCGAGCGGGCCAGCAGGCCGGCGAAGCCGCCGTCGGCCAGGCGCACGCCGTAGTCGTCGCCGAAGGTGGAGCGGAATCCCGAGGCCACGGTCACGGCCTCGATGCCCTCGGCGCCGCAGAAGCGCTTGAGCGCGAAGGGCAGGTCCTGCGAGACGCACACGACCTCGGTGGCGGCCAGGTCGGCGGCCCGGGCGTTGAACTCGCGGACATTGGCCGCGCACACGCCGGTGTCGACGCTGGGGAAGATGTTGAGCACCGTGCGCAGGCCCGGGGTGCGGGTCACCTCCGACAGGTCGGAGCCGACGAGGCGGACCTCGGGCGCGGTGGCGCCGACGGCGGGCAGGTCGCCGACGGTCGTGCAGGGGGTGCCGCCCAGGGCGGTGGTCATGGTCATGGCCAAGGTCTAGCAGGTACGTCGAGCCCGCGGCCCGCGAGGCCGGGTGGTGCCCGCGCCGGCACCGTCGTGGTGGCGGACGTCACCTGCGTCCGGGCGCGGTGCGCGGTAGCCTCCCGAGCACCGCGCCGCACGGGGCGGGAGCCGCTGGAGGGCCCACATGTCGCAGACCGACCCGATCCCGGAGGAGGCGCGTCCCGGGGCCGACGACGTGGTGCCGGTCTTCTTCCTCTCCGACTCCACCGGCATCAGCGCGGAGACGATGGGCAACGCCCTGCTGCTGCAGTTCCCCGACCGCACCTTCGACCGCACGGTCATCCCCTTCATCTCCACCGTCGCCGACGCGCAGGAGGTGGTGGCGGCCCTCGACACCCTGCTCGACCACGGCCAGGCCCCGCTGGCCTTCGTGACCGCGGCCAACGACGAGGTGCGCGCGGAGCTGCTGCGCACCCGTGCCCCGGTGATCGACTTCTTCGGCGTCCACATCGAGCAGGTCGAGGGGCTGCTGGGCCAGCGCGGCGTGCGCCAGCCGCTGCGCCTGCACGGCGTGGGCGACGTGCACCGCTACAACGAGCGGATGGCCGCGGTGGAGTTCACCATCGAGCACGACGACGGGCAGAGCCTGCGCGCGCTGGACAAGGCCGACGTGATCCTGCTGGCGCCCTCGCGGTGCGGCAAGACCCCCACCAGCATGTACCTCGCGCTCCAGCACGGCCTCTTCGTGGCCAACTACCCGCTGGTCGACGAGGACCTCGAGCGCAGCCACCTTCCCGAGCCGGTGCAGCAGTACCAGGAGCGGTGCTTCGGTCTCACCACCACCGTCGACCGGCTCAGCCGCGTGCGCAACGAGCGCCGGCCGGGGTCGCGCTACTCCTCGGCCGAGCAGTGCCGCTGGGAGCTGCGCCGCGCCACCGACCTCTTCAACGCCCACCGGGTCCCGACGATCGACTCCTCCGCGAAGTCGGTCGAGGAGATCTCGGCCCTCATCATCCAGTCCCTGCGCCGCGAGCAGTCCCGGCGAGGCGAGCAGACCCGTCGAGAGAGAGGCACCACCCCATGACCGAGACCTCCACCCCCAGCCCGGCCGGCGAGCAGCCGGCGGGCGGGTCCACCGTCAACGTGCGGTGGTTCTCCGACCTCGGCATGGGCGACATCGAGCAGGTCGGCGGCAAGAACGCCTCCCTCGGCGAGATGGTCTCCCACCTCACCGACCTCGGCGTGCGCGTGCCCGACGGCTTCGCCACCACCTCCGAGGCCTTCCACCACTTCATCGGCGACACCGGCCTGAAGGAGCGCATCAGCGGGCTGCTGCGCGACCTCGACACCGACGACGTGCGGCGCCTGGCCGAGGTCGGCCGCACCATCCGCGAGGAGGTCGTGGCCCAGCCCTTCCCGGCCGACCTCGAGGCCGACGTGCGCGCCGCCTACGACCAGCTCGTCGCCGGCGCCGGCGGCTCCGACGCGGGCGCCGGGTCGGGGGAGCAGCCGTCGTTCGCCGTACGGTCCTCGGCGACCGCGGAGGACCTGCCCGACGCCTCCTTCGCCGGGCAGCAGGAGACCTTCCTCAACGTGCGCGGCATCGACGCGGTGCTGCTGTCGATCCGCGAGGTCTACGCCTCGCTCTACAACGACCGCGCCATCGCCTACCGCGTGCACCACGGCTTCGAGCACGACGCCGTGGCCCTCTCGGCCGGCGTGCAGCGCATGGTGCGCTCCGACATCGGCTCCTCGGGCGTCATGTTCACCATGGACACCGAGTCGGGCTTCGACGACGCCGTCTTCGTGACCTCGGCCTACGGGCTGGGCGAGGGCGTCGTGCAGGGCGCGGTCAACCCCGACGAGTTCTACGTCTACAAGCCCGCCCTGCGCGCGGGCCGGCCCGCGCTGCTCAAGCGCGGCATCGGCGGCAAGGCCACCAAGATGGTCTACACCGACGACCAGACCGTCGGCCGCACCACGGAGTTCGTCGAGGTCGACCCGGCCGAGAGCCGGCTCTTCAGCCTCACCGACGACGAGGTCGAGGAGCTGGCCCGTCACGCGCTGACCATCGAGGAGCACTACGGGCGCCCGATGGACATCGAGTGGGGCAAGGACGGACTCGACGGGCTGCTCTACGTGCTCCAGGCCCGCCCCGAGACCGTGCAGTCGCGCCGCGGCGGCACGCTCGAGCGCTTCAAGATCGACGCCAAGGCCACCGCGGGCGCCGACGTCGTCGTCGAGGGCCGCGCCATCGGGCAGAAGATCGGCGCCGGCGCGGTGCGCGTGATGCGCTCCATCGACGACATGCACGAGTTCCACGAGGGCGAGGTGCTCGTCGCCGACATGACCGACCCCGACTGGGAGCCGATCATGAAGCGCGCCTCGGCCATCGTCACCAACCGCGGCGGGCGCACCTGCCACGCCGCGATCATCGCCCGCGAGCTCGGCATCCCCGCCGTCGTCGGCACCGGCAGCGGCACCCGCGACCTCGCCGACGGCCGCGAGGTCACCGTGTCGTGCGCCGAGGGCGACACCGGCCTGGTCTACGACGGCGTGCTCGACTTCAGCGTCGAGCGCACCGAGCTCGACTCGATGCCCGACGTGCCGGTGAAGATCATGATGAACGTCGGCACCCCCGAGCAGGCCTTCGCCTTCTCCCGGCTGCCGCACAAGGGCGTGGGACTGGCCCGCCTGGAGTTCGTGATCAACCGCCAGATCGGCATCCACCCCAAGGCGCTGCTCGACCTCGCCGCCGACCCCGACTCGCTGCCGGGCGACCTGCGCGCCGCCATCGAGGAGACCATCGCGGCCTACGCCGGGCCGCGCGAGTTCTTCGTGCAGCGCGTCGCCGAGGGCATCGCCATGATCGCGGCGGCCTTCGCGCCCGAGCCGGTCATCGTGCGGATGAGCGACTTCAAGTCCAACGAGTACGCCAACCTCGTCGGCGGCACGCGCTACGAGCCGGAGGAGGAGAACCCGATGATCGGCTACCGCGGCGCGTCGCGGTACCTCTCGGCCGACTTCGCGGAGTGCTTCGCGATGGAGTGCGAGGCGCTGCGCCACGTGCGCGACGAGATGGGGCTGACCAACGTCAGGGTGATGATCCCCTTCGTCCGCACCGTCAAGGAGGCCGAGGGCGTGATCGCGCTGCTGGGCGAGCACGGCCTGCGCCGCGGCGAGAACGACCTGAAGGTCGTCATGATGTGCGAGGTGCCCTCCAACGCCGTGATCCCGGAGGCCTTCCTCGAGCACTTCGACGGCTTCTCGATCGGCTCCAACGACATGACCCAGCTGACCCTGGGCCTGGACCGTGACTCCGCGCTGGTCGCCGACGGCTTCGACGAGCGCGACCCGGCGGTGCTGCACATGCTCTCGTCGGCCATCGAGGCCTGCAAGCGCCAGGGCAAGTACGTCGGCATCTGCGGCCAGGGCCCCTCCGACCACCCCGACCTCGCCGACTGGCTGGTGGAGCAGGGCATCGAGTCGATGTCGCTCAACCCCGACACCGTCGTCGACACCTGGCTGCGGCTGGGGGGCGTCAGCGCCGGCTGAGCGCGGCGCGGCCGGCCTGCGTCGGCCTCGGCGGCCCCCGCCTGCTCAGGCGCGCAGGTGCGCGTCGACGGCGGCGGGGGTGAGCGCGGCGTCGATCGCGAGGGCGGCGCAGCCGACGAGCCCGGCCGACTCGCCGTGGGTGGCGGGGGCGAAGCGGAGGTCGCGCACGACCGACGCGGCGGCGCGGGCGTAGACCGTCTCGCGGATGCCCGCGGTGTAGAGGTCGAAGGCCGCGCCCATGTCGCCGCCCACGACGACGAGGCCGGGGTGCAGGAGGTTGACCGCGGTGGCGAGCACCTCGCCGAGGTGGCGCCCGCTCTGGCGCAGCAGTTGCCGGGCGAGGGTGTCGCCGTCGAGGGCGAGCTGCACCAGGTCGCGCACGTGGCGTACGTCGTGGCCCTCGTCGACCATGGTGTTGACCAGCGCCCAGCCGCCGGCCAGCGACTCCAGGCAGCCGGTCGCTCCGCAGCGGCACAGCAGCCCGTCGGCGGCGTCGATGCGGGTGTGGCCCAGCTCGCCGGTGATGCCGCGGTGGGCGCCGAGCAGGCGGCCGTCGGCGACGACGCCGAGCCCGAGGCCGGTGGAGGCCTTGACGACCAGCACGTCGGCGGGCGGCACGACGCCGAAGAGCTCGGAGTGGGCCAGGGCGGCGGTGTCGTTGGCCAGGTGGAGCGGCGCGGGGCAGACCTCGGCCAGGTAGGGGCCCAGCGCGACGCCGTCCCAGCCGCCCATGACCGGGGCGTCGAGGCTCATCCGGGTCTCGGGGTCGACCGTGCCGGGCAGGCTCATCCCGATGCCGGCGACCGGCACGGTGGTGCCGGCGAGCAGCGCGGCGAGGCGGGCGGCGACGTCGGGCATGAGCACGCCGGGAGCGGTGCCGACGACGTGGTCGCGGGTGTCGCCGACGATCTCGCGCCCGGCGAGGTCGAAGAGCCCGAGCTGGCTGCGCGAGCGGCCCACGGCGATGCCGACGACCACCGCGGCGTCGACGTCGAGGCCGAGCGTGCCGGGCGGGCGACCGCCGGTGGAGGTCGACCCGCCGCCCTCGACGAGCAGCCCGGCGTCGAGCAGGGCGTGTACGCGCGAGGTGACCGCGCTGCGCGAGAGCCCAGTGACGCGGGCGAGGTCGGAGCGGGTGGCGGCGCGACCGGTGCGCACGAGGTGGAGGAGCGCGCCCGCCGACGTGCCGGTGCCGCTGGTGCCGCCGGGTCCCGTGTCGGGAAGGGCCGCCGAGCCGGGCAGGGCCGAGGTCGCGGGGGTCGTCGGAGCCAGGACTGTGGCCGGGACCGGGCCGCGCGCGCCGTCGGGCGGGGCGGGCCGGGAGCCCGGGCGCGAGGCGGTGCTGTCGGTCACGACGAGGAGTCAAGCACAGACTTTGTTCACAAAAAAGCGTAAGAGCGCTTGTATCGATCCAAAAGTCCTGCGACCGTAGAGGCATGGACCAGAAGCACCCCCCGCTCGGCGGCCATCCCAGCGGCCAGCCCGGCAGCCAGCCCGGCACCCCCGCCGGGGCGGCGGCCGCGCTGCCCGAGCACTGCGACTTCACCGTCTTCGGCGGCACGGGCGACCTCGCCTTCCGCAAGCTGCTGCCCGCGCTCTTCCACCGCGACCTCGAGGGCCAGCTGCCCGACGACTTCCGCATCATCGGCGTCTCGCGCAGCGACCTCGACACCGAGGGCTACCAGCAGCTCGTGCGCGAGGCCCTGCCCGGCCACGTCGACCCCGCCGGCCACGACCCGGCCACCTACGACGCCGCCCTCCAGCGCCTGGTCGGGCGCCTGCACCACCTCGTGCTCGACGCCGAGGAGCCCGACGACTGGCACCAGCTGCACGGCCTGCTCAAGGACCGCGGACGCACCGAGGCCGTCGGCGGCCCCGACGAGGCCGTGCGCGTCTTCTACCTCGCGGTGGCACCGGCCCTCTTCGGGCCGATCTGCGCGCGCCTCGACGAGATCGGCGTGGTCGACCCGACCGCGCGCGTGGTGATGGAGAAGCCGATCGGGCGCGACCTGGCCTCGGCGCGCGCGGTCAACGACGCCGTCGGTGCGGTCTTCGACGAGTCGCAGATCTTCCGCATCGACCACTACCTGGGCAAGGAGAGCGTGCAGAACCTCCTGGTCACGCGCTTCGCCAACACCTTCCTCGAGCCGCTGTGGAACTCCCGGTGGGTCGACCACGTGCAGATCACCGTGGCCGAGTCGCTCGGCGTCGGCGAGCGCGGGGGCTACTACGACGGCTCGGGCGCGCTGCGCGACATGGTGCAGAACCACCTGCTCCAGCTGCTCTGCCTCACCGCGATGGAGCCGCCGACCTACGTCGGGCGCGAGACCGTGCGCGACGAGAAGCTCAAGGTGCTCCAGGCGCTCAAGCCGATGGGTCCCCAGGACGTCGACCGCGACACCGTGCGCGGGCAGTACCGCCAGGGGCTCGTCGAGGGCCAGGCGGTCGCGGCGTACTCCGACGACCTGGGGCGCGCCGGCTCCTCGACGGAGACCTTCGTGGCGCTCAAGGCCGAGGTGCAGAACTGGCGCTGGGCCGGCGTGCCGTTCTACCTGCGCACCGGCAAGCGGATGGACCGCCGCGTCTCGGAGATCGTCGTGGTCTTCAAGGAGCCGCCGCACGCGATGTTCCCCGGCAGCGAGGGCGCCACCACCGCCAACCGGCTCCACATCCTCGTGCAGCCCGACGAGGGCATGCGCCTGCACCTCACCGCGAAGGAGCCGGGCCCCGGCGGGATCCGGCTGCGGCCGGTGTCGCTCGACCTGTCGTACGCCACGACCTTCACGCAGCGCTCGCCCGACGCCTACGAGCGGCTGCTCATGGACGTCGTGCGCGGCAACCCCACCCACTTCATGCGCCGCGACGAGGTCGAGGCGGCCTGGTCGTGGGTGGAGCCGATCCTCGAGCGCTGGGACGAGCTCGGCGAGCGGCCCCTGCGCTACCCCGCCGGCACGACCGGCCCCACCGCCGCCGCGATGCTCCTCGAGCGCGACGGCCGAGCCTGGCAGGAGACCGACCAGTGAGCACCCCCGAGACGCCCGCCCCCTCCGGGGCGCCCGTGCTGCCCGAGCGGCTGCACCCCGTGCTCGAGGAGGTCACCGAGCGGATCGTCGCGCGCAGCGCCGGCTCCCGCGCGGCCTACCTGGCCCGGATCGCCCGCGCCGCCGAGACCGGCCCCGCGCGGGGCCGGCTGGCCTGCGCCAACCTCGCCCACGGCTTCGCCGCCTCCGACCCGGCCGAGAAGGCCGAGCTGCGCTCGGGGGTCAAGCCCAACCTGGCCGTCGTCACCAGCTACAACGACATGCTCTCGGCCCACCAGCCCTTCGAGACCTACCCGCGGCAGCTGAAGAAGGCCGTCATCGGCGCGGGCGGGCTGGCCCAGGTCGCCGGCGGCGTGCCCGCGATGTGCGACGGCGTGACCCAGGGCCGCGCCGGCATGCAGCTCTCCCTCTACAGCCGCGACGTCATCGCGATGTCGGCGGCGATCGCGCTCTCCCACGACATGTTCGACGGCGCCCTCATGCTCGGCGTCTGCGACAAGATCGTGCCCGGCCTGCTCATCGGCGCCCTGTCCTTCGGCCACCTGCCCACGGTCTTCGTGCCCGCCGGGCCGATGACCTCGGGGCTGCCCAACAAGGAGAAGGCCGCGGTGCGGCAGCGCTACGCCGAGGGCCTGGCCAGCCGCGAGGAGCTCCTCGAGGCCGAGTCGGCCTCCTACCACTCCCGCGGCACGTGCACCTTCTACGGCACCGCCAACTCCAACCAGCTGCTCATGGAGGTGCTCGGGCTGCACCTGCCCGGGTCGTCCTTCGTCAACCCGGGCACCGAGCTGCGCGAGGCGCTCACCGACGCCGCGGCCGCCCGCTCGGTGGCCCTGGCCCGCGGCAGCGCCGGGCTCGCCGGCCTGCCGCTGGGCGAGTGGTCGCAGCGCGCCGCCCAGCCCGACCGCGCGCCGGTCGGCGAGGTCGTCGACGAGAAGGCGATCGTCAACGCCTGCGTGGCCCTGCTGGCCAGCGGCGGGTCGACCAACCACACGATGCACCTCGTGGCCATGGCCCGCGCCGCCGGGATCGTGCTCACCTGGGCCGACCTCTCGGACCTCTCCGCGGTCGTGCCGTCGCTGTGCCGCATCTACCCCAACGGCTCCGCCGACGTGAACCACTTCCACGCCGCCGGCGGCATCGGCTTCCTCGTGCGCACCCTGCTCGAGGCCGGCCTGCTCCACGACGACGTGCAGACCGTCGCGGGGCCCGGCCTGTCGCGCTACACCCGCGAGCCGCGCCTGGTCGAGGGCCCCGAGGGCCCCGAGGGCCGCAGCAGCCTGGAGTGGGTGGAGGGCACGCCCGCCAGCCTCGACACCGACGTGCTGCGCCCCGCCAGCGACCCCTTCGCCCCCGACGGCGGCCTGCGGGTGCTCGGCGGACCGCTGGGCTCCGCGGTCATCAAGACCTCCGCGGTGAAGCCCGAGCACCGCGTCGTCACCGCGCCCGCCGTCGTCTTCGACGACCAGGCCGACTTCCTGGCCGCCTTCGCCGCGCACGAGCTCGACGACCGCGACTTCGTGGCCGTCATCCGCTACCAGGGCCCCGCCGCCAACGGCATGCCCGAGCTGCACAAGCTCACCCCGGCCCTCGGGGTGCTCCAGGACCGCGGTCACGCGGTCGCCATCGTCACCGACGGCCGCATGTCGGGCGCCTCGGGCAAGGTGCCCGCCGCGATCCACGTCACCCCCGAGGCCGCCCTCGGCGGTGCGCTCGCGCGGGTGCGCGACGGCGACGTCGTCACCGTCGACGCCGAGCGGGGCCTGCTCGGCCTCGCCGACGCCGAGACGGTCCTGGCCCGCCCCGCCACCGGCTCCGCGCCCCAGGGCGAGGACTGGGCCGGCACCGGCCGCGAGCTCTTCTCCGCCTTCCGCGCCACGGTCGGCCCCGCCAACGCGGGCGCCTCGGTGTTCCCGGCGTACGACGCCCCTCAGCAGGAGGTCCCCCTTGCCCAGCACGTCTGACACCCGCTCCTCGACCGGCTCGCCGCTCGCCGCCCCGGCGCCGCTGGCCTCGCTGCTCGACCTCGTGCCGGTCGTGCCGGTCGTGGTCGTCGACGAGCTCGACACCGCCGTGCCGATCGCCCGGGCGCTGGTCGAGGGCGGCCTGCCCGTCATCGAGCTCACCCTGCGCACCCCGGTGGCGCTCGACGCCATCCGCGCCATCGCCGCCGAGGTGCCCGAGATCGTGCTCGGCGCCGGCACCGTGGTGACGCCGGCCCAGGCCCGTGAGGCGCAGGACGCCGGCGCGCAGTTCCTCGTCTCGCCCGGCGCGACGCCGGCGCTGCTCGAGGCGATGCTCGCCACCGGGCTGCCCTTCCTGCCCGGCACGGCCACCGTCTCGGAGGTGCTGGCCGTGCTCGAGGCGGGGCTGAGCGAGATGAAGTTCTTCCCCGCCGAGGCCTCCGGGGGAGCGCCGTTCCTGAAGGCGATCTCCTCGCCCGTGCCCGCGGCGCGCTTCTGCCCCACGGGCGGCATCACCGCGGCGAGCGCGGCGTCCTACCTCGCCCTGCCCAACGTCGGCTGCGTCGGCGGCTCCTGGCTCACCCCGGCCGACGCCGTGAGGGCCGGCGACTGGGCCCGGGTCACGCAGCTGGCTCGCGCCGCCGCCGACCTCCGAGGCGCCTGAGCAGCAGCAGCACGACCAGCACCGCCGGTCCGGCCACGACGACCAGCAGCGCGAGCCGCTCGAGGTCGGCCACGAGCACGTCGTACATCGCGGCGAGCAGGTTGCGGTCGGCCGTCGGGGCCCGGTCGAGCAGCAGCGTGCGCGCCGCGCCCAGGCCGAGCCACACCACGACCGCGGCGAGGGCCGCGCCGACGAGCAGGATGCCGGCGGTGACCATGCGCCGGGCACTGACGAGCAGGGCCACGGCGGCGAGCAGCAGCACCGCCACCGGCAGGCCGAGGCCCGCAGCGTCGACGACCTGGTAGCCCGCGCGGGCCTGGTCGAGCTCGCCGCTCGAGGCCACCGAGAAGGCCGCGTCGAGCCCGGAGGCGTCGACGGTCACCGGCAGGCCCTGCTCGCTCAGCGAGTCGAGCACCGCCTGCAGCAGCGGGCCCAGGTCGACGCTCACCTCGGCGCCGCTGTCGGAGCGCAGCGCGCGCAGCAGCTGGGTGTGGGTGGCCCGCATCGCCTCCTCCCACGCCGGGGGGAAGACGTCGCTGGAGACCACCCGCACCACCACCTGGCGCACCGCCTCGCGCAGCGCCTGCTCGGTGCGCGCTCCCGCGCCGCCCAGGTCGGCTCCGAGGATGTCCTCCAGGGCGCGCTCGGCCCCGCCGACGTCGACCGTGCCGACCGCGAGGTCCTCCAGGCGCACCGCCACCGCGTTGACCACGTCGGGGTCGGTGGCCAGCGGCCCGACCGTCTCGACCCAGCGGTCCTCGTCGTTGACGACCGCGGAGGACCATGCCGAGGTCAGCGCCAGCGGCATCAGGAGCACGGCCACGACGGCGATCAGGTGGGCGAGGGCGGAGCGGACCCGGTTCATGGGCGCGATCGTCCCACGGCCCCGCGTCGGCGCCGGGGTCGGCGACGCGGCGCCGTGGGGGCGGCGCGGTGGGGTGGCGCGGGGCTGGGTGCGGACGTCATGCGGAGGGTGGATGCGCATCCTCGGATCGCATGACGTCCGACGTCGGGCGTACGACGGCGGGTGGCGGGTGGCGGGTGGCGGGTGTGGGGCGCGGGGCGTGGTGGGGCGGCGTGGTGGGGTGGCGCGTGGCGTCGGGTGCGGACGTCATGCGGAGGGTGGATGCGCATCCTCGGAACGCATGACGTCCGATGTCGGGCGTACGACGGCGGGTGGCGGGTGGCGGGTGTGGGGCGACGGGGCGTGGTGGGGTGGCGCGGGGCCGGGTGCGGACGTCATGCGGAGGGTGGATGCGCATCCTCGGAACGCATGACGTCCGACGTCGGGCGTCCAACGGCGGGTGGCGGGTGGCGGGTGTGGGGCGCGGGGCGTGGTGGGGCGGCGTGGTGGGGTGGCGCGGGGCCGGGTGGGGACGTCATGCGGAGGGTGGATGCGCATCCTCGGATCGCATGACGTCCGACGTCGGGCCTCGCGACGCATGACGTCCGACGTCGGGCAGCGGGGGCGGTCTGGCTAGGTTGGGGCCATGAGTCTCACCCGGGTCCTCGACGCCGCGCTCGACCGCTCGGTGGTGCTGGGCTATACCAAGGTGGGCTCCTCACTGCGCCGCCGCTGGTGGCCCGCCGACCCCGAGCCGGGGTCGATGACGGGGCGCCGCGTGCTGGTCACCGGGGCCACCTCGGGCATCGGCGAGGCGATGGCGGGCTCCTTCGCCGCGCTCGGCGCCACGGTCCACGTGCTGGGGCGCAACCCCGCCAAGACCGCCGACTCCGCGCGGCGCCTGCGGCTGGCCCACCCGACGACCGAGGTCGTCGAGGAGCTGTGCGACCTCAGCGACCTCGACGCGGTGCGCGCCTGGGCCACCGACCTCACCTCCCGCGTGCCCTCCCTCGACGGGCTGGTGCACAACGCCGGCGTCATGACGACCGACCGGGAGGAGAGCGCGCAGGGCCACGAGATGTCGCTGGCCGCGCACGTGCTCGGCCCGCACCTCGCCACCGACCTGCTCGCCCCGCTCCTCGCGGCCGCCGACGGCTCGTCGGTGGTCTGGATGAGCTCGGGCGGCATGTACGGCGCACGCCTGCGCGCCGAGGACGACGACGCCATCGAGTACCGCACCGGCCGCTTCAGCGGCGTCCAGGCCTACGCGCGCACCAAGCGGATGCAGGTCGTGCTGGCCGACGCCTGGGCGCGCCGGCTCAGCGCCGACGACGTGCGGGTGGAGAGCATGCACCCCGGCTGGGTGGAGACGGCCGGCTTCGCCGAGAGCCTGCCGGGCTTCAACCGGCTCACCGGTCCGCTGCTGCGCGACGCCGAGGACGGCGCCGACACCGCGGTCTGGCTCGTCGCGACCCGACCGGAGTCGCGCCCGGGCCACTTCTGGCACGACCGCGCCCAGCGCCCCACCACCTACGGCTGGCAGCGCTCCGACGACCCCGCGCTGGTGGCGCGCCTGCTCGCCTACGTCGCCTCGGCGACCAACACGCCCGTCCTCGACTGACCCACCCCGACCCGCACCCCGACCCGCCCGCCGGGCCGCCACGGCGGCTGGTCCGCGCTGGCAGACTGTCGGTATGACGACCCTCCAGGACTTCTCCGCGCGCAGCATCGACGGCCACGACGTCGACCTCTCGACGTACCAGGGCCAGGTGGTGCTGGTGGTCAACACGGCCTCGCAGTGCGGCTTCACCCCCCAGTACCAGGGCCTGCAGCAGCTCCAGGACAGCTACGCCGGCCAGGGCTTCGCCGTGCTGGGCTTCCCGTGCGACCAGTTCGGCAACCAGGAGCCCGGCGACGACGCGGAGATCGCCGGCTTCTGCGAGCGCAACTTCGGCGTCAGCTTCCCGCTCTTCTCCAAGATCGAGGTCAACGGCGACGGCGCCCACCCGCTCTTCCAGTGGCTCAAGGACGAGAAGTCGGGCCTGCTGGGCGGCAAGATCAAGTGGAACTTCACCAAGTTCCTCATCGGCAAGGACGGCCAGGTGCTCGGCCGCTACTCCCCGACCACCAAGCCGGAGAAGATCGCCAAGGACATCGAGAAGGCGCTCGCCCGGTGACGGTCTTCACCGCGAGGACCTCCGCCGAGGCCGTCGTGGCGGCGCCGCGCCAGGCGATCTGGGACGCGCTGACCGACCCCGACACGCTCGCCTCGCTCACGCCCTTCCTCAAGCGGATCACGCCCGAGGGCGACTCGCACTGGCGCTGGGAGATGACCGGCCTCGACGTGCTGCCGATCGAGGTCGCGCCGGTCTTCACCGAGAAGATGGAGTTCGTCGAGCTCGAGCGCATCGACTTCCACCACGACCCGCCCGCCGGTCGCACCGAGCGGACCGCAGTGACGGGGTGGTACGTCCTGAAGGAGGTCGAGGGGGGCACCCACCTGGCCACCAGCCTCGAGATCGCCCTCGACCTGCCGCTGCCCAAGCTCTCCTCGAAGGTCGTCACCACCGCGATGCGCGGCGTCATCGACCAGATGGGCGACCGCTTCTCGCGCAACCTGCTCGACCACCTCGGGATCGACCCGAAGGCCTGACGCCCGCGCTCCCGCGCCGGACCGCGGGAGGCGAGCACGCACACGGGCCCCGGTGACCAGCAGGTCACCGGGGCCCGTCGTACGCCGGGGCGCTGCGGTCAGGAGCGGGTGCGCTCCTCCTCGGAGCGGTCCGCGGCGAGGTGGCCGCGGGCCGCGTGGGCGCCGCCGTGGTGGGCGGCGTCCTCGGTGTCGGCGACGGCGCCTGCGTGGGCCCCGCCGGCCCCGACGCCGGCCGGGCGGCCGAGCTTCTCGCCCTCGACGTCGACGTCGGGCAGGATCCGGTCGAGCCAGCGCGGCAGCCACCAGGCCTTCTCGCCGAGCAGGTAGAGCAGGGCGGGCACGAGCACCATGCGCACGACGAAGGCGTCGAAGACGATGGCGATGGCCAGCGCGAAGCCCATGGACTTGATGATCGGGTCGTCCTCGAGCATGAAGCCGGCGAAGACGGCGGTCATGATCGTGGCGGCGGCGGTGACGACGCGGGCGCTGTTGCGGAAGCCGTCGACCACGGCCTCGCGGGTCGTCATGCCGTGCACGTGCGCCTCGCGCATGCGCGTCACCAGGAAGACCTGGTAGTCCATCGCCAGGCCGAAGACCACCCCGATGAGGAAGATCGGGATGAAGCTGACGATCGGCTGGCCCTCGAAGATGCCGAAGGCGCCCTCCTGGAAGATCGCGACGGTGGCGCCCAGGGTGGCCAGCACCGAGAGCAGGAAGCCCAGCGTGGCGGTGAGCGGCACGAGGATCGAGCGGAAGACGATCATCAGCAGGATGAAGGCCAGCCCGATCACGATGACCAGGTAGATCGGCAGGGCGTCGGCCAGCCGGTCGGAGACGTCGGTGGTGATGGCGGTCAGGCCGGTGACGCCGGTGGTGGTGCCGGTGGAGGCCTCGATGTCGGACTGCCCGTCGCGCAGGGCGGTGAGCAGGTCCTGGGTGTCGGGGTCGTCGGGGCCGGAGGCCGGGGTGATCTGCACGAGCGCGCCGGTGGGCGCCGACGCCGGGTCGGCGGGGTCGGCCGTCGGGTCGGCGTTGGTCGCGACGATCTGGGCGTTGACCACGTCGTCCTGGCCCGCGGCCCAGGCCGCGACCTCGCCGAAGGCGGCGTTGCGGTCGGCTGCGGCCACGTCGCGCGCGTCGACCACGACGAGCAGCGGTCCCTCGCGGCCGGCGCCGAAGGCCTCGGCCATCAGGTCGGAGGCCTGGCGCTGGGTGGTGTCGGTGGAGGCCGTGGAGTCGGTGGGGAAGGCCAGGCGCAGGTCCTTGAGCGGGATCGCCAGGGCGCCCAGGGCGACCACGACGAGCAGCACGAAGGCGACGGGGCGCTTGCCGAGCACGCGCGCCCAGCGCACGCCGTTGTTGAGCAGGCGCCCGTCGGCCTCGCGCTTCGGGGCGTAGCGGCGCACGCGGCCGCCGAAGGACTTCGACTTGAGCATGCCGAGCACGGCGGGGAGCAGGGTCAGCGCGATGAGCACGGCGATGAAGACCGTGGCGGCGGCGGCGACGCCCATGGCGGTGAGGAACGGGATCCGCACGACCGAGAGCGCCGAGAGCGCGATGAGCACGGTCAGGCCGGCGAAGACCACCGCGGAGCCCGCGGTGCCGACGGCGCGGCCGGCGGCCTCCTGCCGGTCGTCGGTGTGCTCGAGCTCGGTGCGGTAGCGGGCGAGGATGAAGAGCGTGTAGTCGATGCCGACGGCCAGGCCGATCATCACCGCGAGCACGGGGGTGAAGGAGCTGACGTCGACCAGGGCGGTGGCGGCGGTGATGCCGAGGCTGCCGATGGCCACGCCCACGAGGGCGATGAGGATGGGCAGGCCCGCGGCCACGAGCGAGCCGAAGGTCAGCAGCAGCACGACCAGGGCGATGCCGACGCCGATCAGCTCGGCGGTGCCGCCCGGGGCGGTCTGGGTCTGCGAGCCGGCGCCGTTGGCCTCGACCACCAGGCCCCCGTCACGGGCGTCGTCCATGACCGACGTGAGGTCGTCGATGGTGGTGGGCTCGACGTCGGCGACGGTGTCGACGTCCCAGGCGAAGGTGATGAGTCCGACGCGGCCGTCGGAGGACAGCGGCGAGACGGCGGCGGCGTCGGCGCGCGCGGCGTCGACGTCGCCCCCGGACTGTCGTGCCTGCTGCACCAGCTGCTGCTCCTGGCCGGCGGCCACCTGCACCGGGTTGCCGAGGCCGGGGTTGGTGGCCTGCGGGTCCTCGGGCAGCTGCGGCAGCCCCGACAGCGCGGCGACGAGGTCGTCCACGGCGCCCGACCACTGCGGGTCGCTGAGGCTCTCGCCCTCCGGCGCGGCGACGACCACGGTGACGTTGGCCTGGTCGAAGGCGTCGGTGGCTCCGGGGAAGAGCTCGGCCTGCAGGTCGGCGGCCTGCTCCGAGGGGATCCCGGGGATCGAGAAGGAGTCGGAGGTGGGCTTGGCGAAGCCGGCCGCCAGCGCGCCGATGGCGAGCAGCACGGCGACCCAGCCGGCGATGAAGAGCGGCCAGCGGCGGAAGGCCGTCGTGCCGAGGCGGTGGAGCAGGGTGGCCATCGAGGTCTCCTGGTCGGGGTGGGGAAGCGGTGGGACGAGCGGATCAGGGGTACGCCGCAGGGGCGGGGACGCCGGCGGGCCGGCGCCGTGGTCAGGCGAGGAGCGCCCGCGCGGTCGCGAGGTGGTCGCTGAAGACGTCGGCCAGGGGCCGGTCGGGCACGTCGGGCACGCCGTCCCCGTGGGCCCCGTCGGCGCCACCGGCGCCACGGCCCTCGGCGGAGGGGTCGAGCAGGAGGGAGGAGTCGAAGACCGCGACGAGCAGGCGCATCAGCAGCCGGGCCCGCGCCCGGCCGAAGTCGGCGCCCTCGCGGGTCAGGATGTGCTCGACGAGGGCCTCGGAGAAGGCCTCGAAGCGCTCGTGGGCGGTGACGATCAGCCGCGGGTTGGCGAAGAAGACCCGCTGGCTCAGCTCGAGCTGCTCGCGGCTGAGGGCCTCGTCGGTGAAGATCACGCGGGCCAGCTCGCCGAGGTCGTCGACCAGGTCGCCGTGGGGCCCGCCGGCCTCGAAGGTGGCCAGCGCCGAGGCGGAGAGCACGGGCATGTTGCCCAGCACGGCGTCGAGCTTGCTCGGGAAGTAGTTGAAGAGGGTGCGGCGCGAGACCTCGGCGGCCTCGGCGAGGTCGTCCATGGTGAAGCCGTCGAGCCCGTGCGCCTCGGTCAGCTGCTGGGCGCAGTGGTTGATGTGGTGCTCGGTGCGTCGACGCTTCGACGCCCGCAGCGTTGCACTCTCCAACATGGAGTGCATTCTTGCACTATCGTCCAAGAAGTGCAGAAAGGTGACGGCGGTCACTTCTGGTCGTTGCGGCCGCAGGTGACTTGCTGGTAACCCCGTGCCGGGTCGACAGTGACCCCGTGACCTCCCGTGCCGCCACCACGTCGTCGTACTCGATCACCATGCGCCTGCACACGGCGCCCGACCACGGGGTGGTCGGAGCGGTCGCCACCGCGATCGCCCAGGCCGGCGGCATCGTCATGGCCGTCGACGTCGCCGAGTCGAGCCACGAGCGCCTCGTCGTCGACGTGACCTGCTCCGCGGGCGACGCCGACCACGCCAAGCTGCTCGAGCAGGCCGTCGACGCCGTCGACGGCGTCACGGTGCACAAGACCAGCGACCGCACCTTCCTGCTGCACATCGGCGGCAAGATCGAGGTCCGCTCGAAGGTCCCGATGCGCAACCGCGACGACCTCTCCATGGCCTACACCCCTGGGGTGGGCCGGGTCAGCATGGCCATCGCCGAGCACCCCGAGGACGTCTGGCGCCTGACCACCAAGGGCAACACCGTCGCCGTGGTCACCGACGGCTCGGCCGTGCTGGGGCTCGGCAACATCGGCCCCGGCGCCGCCATGCCGGTGATGGAGGGCAAGGCGGCGCTCTTCAAGCGCTTCGCCGACATCGACGCCTGGCCCATCTGCCTCGACACCCAGGACACCGACGAGATCGTGCGCGCGGTCGAGATGATCGCCCCCGGCTTCGGCGGCATCAACCTCGAGGACATCGCCGCCCCCCGCTGCTTCGAGATCGAGCGCCGCCTGCGCGCCAGCCTCGACATCCCCGTCTTCCACGACGACCAGCACGGCACTGCCATCGTCGTGCTCGCCGCCCTCACCAACGCGCTGCGCGTGGTGAAGAAGCAGCTCGCCGACGTGCGCATCGTCGTCTCGGGCGCCGGCGCCGCCGGCACGGCCATCGTCACGCTGCTGCTCGCCGCGGGCGCCGTCGACGTGGTCGTGTGGGACCGCGAGGGCTGCCTGTCGCGCGACGACGACGCGCTGCCGCCGGCCAAGCACGAGCTGGCCCAGGTCACCAACCCGCGCCTGGTGCGCGGCGACCTGCACGACGGGCTCACCGGCGCCGACGTGTTCATCGGCGTCAGCGGCCCCAACCTGCTCGACCCGCTGTGGATCAAGGACATGGCCGACGACGCCGTCGTCTTCGCCCTGGCCAACCCCGACCCCGAGGTCGACCCCGCCGAGGCGGAGAAGTACGCCGCCGTCGTCGCCTCGGGCCGCTCCGACTACCCCAACCAGATCAACAACGTGCTGGCCTTCCCCGGGGTGTTCCGCGGCCTGCTCGACGCCCGCGCCTCCGACGTCACCCTCGACATGCTGCTGCGCGCCGCCGAGGCCATCGCGCTCGTGGTCAAGGACGAGGAGCTCAACCCCAACTTCATCATCCCCACCGTCTTCCACCCCGACGTGCCCAAGGCCGTCGCCGACGCGATCCGCGGCTGACCCCACGGCCGGCCCCACGGCCGGCCCGTGGCTGGCCCCGCGGCCGGGCGCCTCAGTCGGGGCGCACGGCCAGCTCGTCGACGGGGCGGATCTCCACGACCTCCTCGAAGGCGGCCTCCACCGCGGTGGTCGAGCCGCTCTCGACGGTGACGGCGTAGGGGTAGCCCTGCAGCATGAGCGTGCGTGAGCTGCGCCGGTCGCCGGCCTCGTCGAGCCAGACCCAGGCGGCGTCCTGGCCGTCGTAGCCCGGCACCTCGGTGCGGTTCTCCCGGCCGTGGCGCTGGTCGAAGAAGCGCAGGGCGGCGCGCTGGCCGGTCAGCTCGTTGTAGGTGACCACGACCGGGAGGTCGTCGACCACCACGTCGCACTGCCACATGGTGGGGCGGTTGAACTGCGGGTTGCGGAGCAGGAAGTCGCGGCAGGTCTGCTCGTCGGGGCGGAACGACGGGAACACCCACTCCAGGCCCTCGACGCCGGTGGGCAGCTCGCACCCGGCGTCGGTGACCCGGCCGTCCCAGCAGGTCTCGGTGGCGGCGGCGAGGGCCTCGCCGCGCTCGCCGGAGACCGCCCGCTGCACGACCAGGCCGGCGGCGACCAGCAGCACGACGAGCGGCACCACCACCGAGACCACCCCCCAGGCGCCCGTGGGGGAGGCCGCCAGCGGGGGCGGCTCGCCGACGAGCGGGTCCTCGCCGTCGGGGGCGGACCCGTCGCCCGCCACGTCGTGCCCGTCGGCCTCCGACCCGCCGGCGGTGCTCGCGGTGCTGGCGGCCGGGCGGACGGTGCCGGGGCGGGGCGTGCCGCAGTTGAGGCAGTACCGCGAGGCGCCGAGCTCCTCGCCGCAGGTGGCGCACTCGGCGCCCGGCTGCGCCTGGGTCTCCGGCATGGGGCCTCCTGTCGTCTGCGCGCCATTGTGACCGACGACCCTGGCGCACGTCCGGGGAAGGTGCAGGTCGACCGTGGCCCGGTGCTCGCGGCGTCTGCGCCGTCCCGGGGACCCGGGCGCCCGAGCGGGCATAGGGTCGCCGGCATGACGCCCCGGCCCACCGCGCCGTCCCCCTCCGCCGCACCCCCCTCGGGTCGGCGTCGCGGCACGGCCGCGGCGCTCGCGGCGGCGCTCGCGGTCGGTACCCTCGCGTCCTGCGCCACCGGCGGCGCGCCCGACCGCGAGCGCGCCACGGCCCGTGTCGTCGCGGCCGGCACGGCCCCGACCGCCGACAGCACGGCCCCGGTGGCGGGTGACGACGCCGCCCGGGTGCTCGCGGTCTCCCTCGACGGCTTCAACGTCGCCGCCCTCGACCGGCTCGGTCGCGACCGGACGCCGGTGCTGCACCGGCTGCTGCGCGAGGGCGCGGCCACCACCCACGCCCGCACCGAGCGGGAGCTGACCGACACCCTGCCCAACCACACCGGCATGCTCACCGGGCTGCGGGTCGACGCCGACCGCGGCGGCCACGGCGTGACGTGGAACGTCGAGCGCCCCGGCACGACCGTGCAGGAGGCGGCCGGGCGCCCGGTCGGCTCGGTCCTCAGCGCCGCCCACGACGCGGGCCTCACCACGGCGCTCTTCGCGGGCAAGGCGAAGTTCCGCCTGTTCGACGACTCCTGGCCCGGCGCGGTCGACACCTTCGTGCTCGACGAGCGGCCGCGCTCGCTCGTGGCGCGGGCGGCGGCCGACCTCGCCGAGACCGACCGCGACCTGACCTTCGTCCACGTCGCCCTGCCCGACCTGGTGGGCCACGCGGAGGGCTTCATGGGTCCGGCCTACCTCGACGCGGTGGTGCGCACCGACCGTCTCGTCGGGCGGCTCCTGGCCGCGCTGGCCGCCGATCCCGAGGACGCCGCCGAGGTGAGGGTCGTGCTCACCGCCGACCACGGCGGTCGCGGCCCGGGGCACTCCGACCCCACGAGGTTCGTCGACTACCGGGTGCCGTTCCTGGTGTGGGGCCCCGGCGTCGCCGCGGGCGACCTCTACGCGCTCAACCCGGACTACCGCGACCCCGGCCGCAGCCGTCCGTCGTACGACGGGGAGCAGCCGGTGCGCAACGGCGACCTGGCCAACGTCGCCCTCGACCTGCTGGGTCTGCCGGCGCTGGCCGACAGCCTCCTCGACGCCGACCAGGACCTCGACTGGGAGTGACCCGGCACCGCACGCGCGGGTCGCTCAGCGGGGGAGGGAGGCCCACCAGGCCGCGCCGACGACGCCGGCGCGGTTGCGCAGCCGGGCCGGGACGATCTCGGTGTCGAGGTCGAGCAGCGGCAGGAACTCCTCCGAGCGCTTGCTGATGCCGCCGCCGACGACGATGAGCTCGGGGGAGAAGAGCCTCTCCAGCGTGCGGTAGTAGCGGGTCAGGCGCTTCGCCCACTGCTCCATGCTGAGGTCCTCGGCCTCGCGCACGCTGTTGGCCGCGCGCGACTCGGCGTCGTGGCCGTCGACCTCGAGGTGGCCGAGCTCGGCGTTGGGCACGAGCACGCCGTCGTGGACCAGCGCGGAGCCGATGCCGGTGCCGAGGGTGGTCACGATGACCAGGCCGCTGCGGTCGCGGGCGGCGCCGTACCTCACCTCGGCCAGGCCGGCGGCGTCGGCGTCGTTGACCACGTGCACCTCGCGACCGGTGGCCGCGGTGAAGAGGGCGTCGGCGTCGGTGCCGATCCAGGAGTCGTGGATGTTGGCGGCCGAGCCGACCACGCCGCGCCGCACCACCCCGGGCACGGTGACCCCGATCGGGGCGTCGGAGGGCTCGAACCGGGCGAGCAGGTCGACGAAGACGGCGGCGACGGCCTCGGGGGTGGCGGGCTGGGGGGTCTTGATCCGCACGCGCTCGGCGGCGAACTCCCCGAGCGCGGTGTCGACGGGGGCGCCCTTGATGCCCGTGCCGCCGAAGTCGATGCCGAAGGGGTGCTGGTCGTGGCTCACCGGGCTCATTGTGCCGGGCACGGCCTCCCGAGCGCCGACGGACCCCGCCGGCTTTACATCACAGACCCCCTTGTCAAGCGGCTTGACAATCCCTATGGTTCTGTCAACCCGATGTCGTGATCGGGGTCACCCCCTGGAGGACGCGATGCCCACGAACCCCCGCACGAGCCCGCCCGCACCCGGCACCCCCGAGTCGATCCCGCACAGCACGGTGTCGGCCGCGTCGACCGAGCAGTGGAAGGACGGCAAGCGCTACCTGTGGCTGATCGGCCTCGTCGTGCCGTCGCTGGCCTTCGTCGCGCTCGGCGGGTGGGCGGCGACCGGGTGGGGCGTGTGGCTGTGGATCGGCCCGATCATCGTGCTCGGACTCGTGCCGGCGATCGACCTCGTCGCCGGGCTCGACCGCACCAACCCGCCCGACGACGCGATCGAGGCGCTGGAGAAGGACCGCTACTACCGCTGGATCACCTACCTCTTCCTGCCCATCCAGTACCTCGGGTTCGTGGCGGCCTTCTACGTCATCGCCCGCGGCGCCCCCTTCGGCCTCGGCGAGCTCGGCACGGTCGGCGAGGTCGGCCTGGCGATCACCATCGGCACGATCGGCGGCATCGGCATCAACACCGCCCACGAGCTCGGGCACAAGCGCGAGGAGAACGAGCGCTGGCTCTCCAAGGTCGCGCTGGCCCAGAGCTTCTACGGCCACTTCTACATCGAGCACAACCGCGGCCACCACGTGCGCGTCGCGACCCCGGAGGACCCCGCCTCCTCGCGGCTCGGGGAGAGCTTCTACGCCTTCTGGCCGCGCACCGTCTCCGGCGGCGTGCGCAGCGCCTGGAGCCTGGAGCGCAAGCGCTACGCCCGCAAGCAGCAGCACCCCTTCCGGCCCGGCAACGACGTGCTCAACGCCTGGGTGATGTCGCTGGTGCTGTGGGGCGCCCTCGTCGCGTGGCTCGGGTGGTCGATCCTGCCCCTGCTCGTGCTCCAGGCCGTCGTCGGCTTCTCGCTGCTCGAGGTCGTCAACTACATGGAGCACTACGGCATGCTGCGCCAGAAGGTCGGCGCCCGGCAGCGCTACGAGCGCGTCGACCCCTCGCACTCGTGGAACTCCAACAACATCGCCACCAACGTGCTGCTCTACCACCTGCAGCGCCACAGCGACCACCACGCCAACCCGACGCGGCGCTACCAGACCCTGCGCGACTTCGAGGAGAGCCCGGTGCTGCCGACGGGCTACGCCGGGATGATCGTGCTCGCCCTCGTGCCGCCGTTCTTCCGCCGGGTCATGGACCCCCGCGTCCTGGCCCACTTCGACGGCGACGTCACCCGCGCCAACGTGCACCCCTCGAAGCGCGAGCGCTACCTGGCCCGCTACCCCTCCGCCGCCGCCCGCGCCGAGCAGGCGGCCACCGCGGCGGCGCTCACCGGCGGGGCGGTCGACGCGATGCCCGGCGCGGTCGCCGAGGAGGTGCTGGCCGCCCGCTGCCCCGGCTGCGGCCACACCTACGAGGTCGAGAAGGGCAACGAGCTGGAGGGCTTCGCCGCCGGCACGGCCTGGGCCGACATCCCCGACGACTGGTGCTGCCCCGACTGCGGCGTGCGCGAGAAGGTCGACTTCGTGCCGCTGTCCACCGCCGAGGCGGCCTGAGCCTCCCCGCCGGCGCGCCCGCCTCCGCCGACCCGGTCCCCCCGGTCGGGTCGGTCGGGGCGGGTGCGCCGGTCGGGACGTGCTGGTCGTCCGGCTGGTCGGGCTGGTCGGGCTGGTCGGGCTGGTCGGGTCGGTCCGGGGGCCGCTGGTGGGCCTTCCTAGACTGACCGGCATGGAGTCCTCGGGCGCGCGGGTGGGGTCGGCGGGCGACGCGGGCCCGGTGCGGCGTACGGCGGGCAGCACGCGCGACCGCGTGGTCGAGGCCGCGGTCGAGCTCACCGCGGAGGTGGGCTGGTCGCGGGTCACCATGGCCCGGCTGGCCGACCGGGTGGGCGTGAGCCGGCAGACGGTCTACAACGAGGTCGGCACCAAGCCGGGCCTCGCCGAGGCGATGATCCTGCGCGAGCTCGAGCACTTCCTCGCGCTGGTGTCCTCCGCCTTCGACGACCACCCCGACGACCTGGTGGCCGCGATCCACGACTCGGCGCTGCTGGTGCTGCGCAACGCCCACGGCAACCCCCTGCTGCACGCGGTCGTCTCGGCCACCCACGGCGCCGACACCGAGCTGCTGCCGCTGCTCACCACCCACGCCGAGTCGCTGCTCGCCGTGGCCAAGACCGTGGTCGGCGAGCGGCTGCCGCCCTACGGCCTCGACCTGCCCGGCGAGCGCCTCGACGCCGCGATCGACATGGTCGTGCGGCTCGTGCTGAGCCACGTCATGCAGCCCACCGCGACCCCCGAGGCCTCCGCCGACGCCATCGCCTGGGTCTCCGCCCGGGTGCTGCGGCCCTAGCCGCACCGGGCGGGCGCGGGCCGCAGGGTCGGGCGGTGCGGCCGGGGCGGGACGTCATGCGTGGGGTGGATGCGCATCCACGGTGCGCATGACGTCCGACCCGCGGTGCGGCGGGCCGGACGGGGCGTCATGCGTGGGGTGGATGCGCATGCACGGTCCGTATGACGTCCGCGGGGCTGGGGCTGGGGCGGGGGTGGCGCCGGCGGGGTCTGCCCGCGGTGCGGCCCGGGCGGGACGTCATGCGCAGGGTGGATGCGCATCCTCGATCCGCATGACGTCCGCGCACCGGCGGGTCGCGGGCGGGCGGGGTCAGGCGGTGCGGCCGGGTGGGACGTCATGCGCAGGGTGGATGCGCATCCTCGGTCCGTATGACGTCCGGGGTGCTGGGGCGGGGGTGGCGCGGGCGGGTGGTCGCCCTGCGGTACGGCGGGCTGGGCGGGACGTCATGCGCAGGGTGGATGCGCATGCACGGTCCGCATGACGTCCGCGCAACGGTGGTCCGCGCACCGGTGGTCCGCGCCCCGGCGGGTCGCACGCGAGGGGGACCCGGGGGCGCAGCCCCTACGGTGGGCCCATGACCGTCGAGCCCGCCGCGGGAGGCGTCGCGCGCACCAGCCCCGCCGGTCGCCGCGTGGTCGCGGCGGCGGTGCTCGGCTCGGGCATGACGATGCTCGACGGCACCGTGGTCAACGTGGCGCTGCGCTCCATCGGGGAGGACCTCGACGCCAGCCTGGCCCAGCTGCAGTGGGTCACCAACGGCTACCTGCTCGCCCTGGCCAGCCTGATCCTGCTCGGCGGTTCGCTCGGTGACCGGCTGGGGCGGCGCCGCGTCTTCGTGGCCGGCACGGTCGGCTTCGCGCTGGCCAGCCTGCTGTGCGGCCTGGCGCCGACCCCCGAGGTGCTGGTCGCCGCCCGCGTCGCCCAGGGGGTGGCCGCAGCCGCGCTCGCGCCCGGCAGCCTGGCCATGATCCAGGGCGCGGTGCGCCCCGCCGACCGCGCGGCCGCCATCGGCACCTGGACCGGTCTCGGCGCGATCGCCGCCGCGGCCGGGCCCTTCGTCGGCGGTCTGCTGGTCGACCACGCCTCGTGGCGGTGGGTGTTCCTGGTCAACCTCCCGCTCGCCGCGGCCACCGTGTGGTTGGCCCGCGGCGTGCCCGAGACCCGCGACCCCCACGCCGCCCCGCGGCTCGACTGGGCCGGGGCGGCCCTGGCCACGCTGGGGCTGGCGGGCGCGACGTACGCGCTGATCGAGTGGGGCCGGCCGCTGGCGACCGCGGCGGCTGCGGTCGGGGTGGCGGGGCTGGTCGCCTTCGTCGTGGTCGAGCGGCGCGAGCGCTGGCCCATGCTCGAGCCCGGGCTCTTCGCCGACCGCACCTTCGCCGCCGCCAACGCGATGACGCTGCTCGTCTACGGCGCGCTGGGCGCCATGACCTTCTTCCTCACCCTGCAGATGCAGGTCGTGGGCGGCTACACCGCGCTGCAGGCCGGTCTCGCGAGCCTGCCGCTCACCGTGTGCATGCTGTTGCTGGCCTCCCGCGGCGGGGCCCTCGGCGCCCGCACCGGGCCCCGGCTGCCGCTCAGCCTCGGTCCGCTCGTGATGGCCGCGGGCGTGCTGCTGCTGCTCGGCGCGGGGGAGCGGCCCTACGTCGTCGGTGTGCTGCCCGGCATCACCGTCTTCGGCCTCGGCCTGGCGCTGCTCGTCGCGCCGCTCACCGCCACCGTGCTGGCGGCCGCCCCCGACGAGCACGCGGGCGTCGCCAGCGGCGTCTCCAACGCCGTGGCCCGCGCCGGCACGCTGCTCGCCGTGGCCGCGCTGCCGATGGCGGTGGGCCTCGGTGGGGAGGAGTACGCCGACCCCGCCCTCCTCGACCCCGCCTTCGGCCGGGCCATGCTGGCCTGCGCCGGGCTGCTCGTCGCCGGCGGGGTGCTGTCGTGGCTCACCGTGCGCGCCGACGTGCTCCGCGACCCGGTGCGCTGACCCGGTGCGCCGACCCGGTGCGCTGGCGGCGCTGGACGTGGCGCCGCTGCGTCTTACTGACCGTTGCGACCACTACCTGACCGTCAGGACGCCCGCCCAGAGGGTGCAACGGTCAGTAAGAGCGGCGGGCGGCCCCCGTCCGGTCGGGCCGCGGCGACGAACACCCGTCGACGCGCACGACTTCCGGGGAGCGTGCCCGCCGTCACAGCGCGCCGCCTACGCTGGGCCAGGGGAGGGATCGACGTGAGGACGCTGCACCTGGGAGCACCGCTGCGCCACCGGCGCACGGCGGCCGGGCCCGCGCGCCGTCGGGCCGCCGCGGCCGCGCTCGCGGCCCTCGGGCTGCTGCTCGCCGCCTGCGGCCAGGACACCGGTGGCGACCCCGCCGCCGACCCGACGCCGGCCGGCGCCTCGACGACCGCCGAGCCCGGTGCCGACGCGCCCGGGACCGGCGACGACCGCGGTGACGGCGCGGGTGACGGCGAGGGCTCGAGCGCGGCGCCCGCGCTCGACCCGGCCTTCGCCGTGGAGGCGCCGGGCCCGCTGGAGGGCCCGCCGCAGTACGCCGACATCCTCGTCGTCGCCCAGGACACCATCGACCCCGAGACCGTGGCCGCGATCGACGCCCTCGACGACGTCTCGGTGGAGTCGATGTCCCTGGCCCAGGCCAGCATCGAGGGCAAGGTGCTCAACGTCGCGGTCGTCGACCCCGCGAGCTACCGCGCCTGGACCACCCAGCCCAGCCCGGAGGCCCAGGAGGTCTGGGACCGCGTGGCCGCAGGCGAGGTGGCCGTGGCCTCCGACCTGGAGAAGAAGCTGCCCACCGACGACGACGGCTTCCTGCGGCTGGGCAGCGCGGAGGACTCCGAGGAGGTCCACGTCGGGGCCTTCGCGCCCCAGATCCCCAACGCCGTCGACGCGGTCGTCAACGAGAAGTGGGGGGCCGCGATCGGCGCCAAGCCGGCCAACGCCCTGCTCGTCTCGACCGGCACCACCGCCCCCGACCGGGTGGTGGGACCGCTGCAGCGGATGCTCCCGGGGCAGACGTCGATCCAGCGCCTCGACGTCGTGGCGACCCTGGGCCTCGACATCGACGCCGCCCAGACCGCCTTCGTGGTCGGCGCCGTCGCCGACGCGGTCGGCACCTTCAACTACACCGTCATCGGCGGCGGGCGCATCGCCCCCGAGCCGTCGTGGGTCTCCAGCCACATCGTCACCGCCGACGTGCCGATCCTCGGCTCGGTGACCTGCAACAAGGCGATCATCCCGCAGCTCACCGCGGCCCTGCGCGAGGTCGTCGAGCGCGGCCTGGGCGACGCGATCATCCCGGGGCAGTACGGCGGCTGCTACTACCCCCGCTTCATCGCCGGGTCGACCACGCTGTCCAACCACTCCTTCGGCCTGGCCCTCGACTTCAACGTGCCGGGCAACCTGCGCGGCACCGTCGGCGAGATCGACCGCGGGGTCGTCGACATCTTCAAGAAGTGGGGCTTCGCCTGGGGCGGCGACTGGAGCTACACCGACCCCATGCACTTCGAGGCCAACCGGATCGTCGACCCGCGCTGAGCCCCGACCGGCGGGTGCCGCCGCTCAGCCCGCTCAGTGGCCGAGCAGGGCCTCGCGCACGGCGGTGGCGGCCATCGCCATCGTGGTGCGGGCCCGGGCGGGGTCCTCGGTGAGGAAGTAGTGGTCGACCCCGGGGGTGACGTCGTGCACGACCGGCACCCCGGCCTCGCGCAGCCGCTGGGCGTAGCGGTCGCCGTCGCGGCGCAGCGTGTCGCGCTCGGCGGTCATCACCACCGCCGGGGGCAGCCCGGCCAGGTCGGGGGCCAGCAGGGGCGAGGCGTACGCCGCCGAGCGCGTGGCCGGGTCGGGGAAGTAGACGCGCCGCACCAGCGCGCGCAGCGAGGGCGAGATCATGCCCGCGCCGGTGGGCAGGTCGCCGGCCAGGTCGAGGGCCGGCACGCCGAGCAGCTGCAGGCGCGGGGTGAAGGAGCCGGTGTCGCGGGCCATCAGGCACACCGCCGCGGCCATGCCGCCGCCGGAGGAGAAGCCGCCGACCGACACGGGGTCGCCGCCGTCGGCGACCCAGGCGGCCACGTCGTGGCTCTCCTCCTGGGCCACGGGGTAGGTGACGTAGGGGCCGGTGCGGAAGTCGACGTTGAGCACGCGCACGCCGGCGGTGGCGGCGAGGTAGCGGCACCACCAGTCGTCCATCGCGGCGTGGCGCATCAGCCACGCCCCGCCGTGGAGGTGCACGTGCGCGGGGCCCGAGCCGTGCGTGGCCGCGGGCGCGACGTACTCCATGACGCGGACGTCGCCGTGACGCGTCGGCACGCGCAGGCGGGTCGGGGCGGGCAGGTCGGAGCCGGCGAAGCGCAGGTCCTCGCCGTAGCGCACCGTCCAGCGGGCCGTCGCGTGCATGAGCGTGGCCTGGACGCGGTCGGCGAGCCTCATGGGGGTGCTTCGACGCCGCGGGCATGACGGATGGCACGGCGATGGGCGCGGCGATGGGCGCCGGGGTCGGCGCGGGTGGCTACGGTGCCCCCATGCGCGCAGTCCAGGTCGTCGACACCACCGGTCCCACCCACCTCGAGATCCGCGACGTCGCCGAGCCGACGCCCGGGCCCGACGACGTGCTGGTGGAGGTGCACACGGTCGGCATCTCCTTCCCCGACCTGCTGCTGAGCCGCGGGGAGTACCAGCTCAAGCCCGAGCCGCCCTTCACCCTCGGCGTCGACTTCGCCGGCGTCGTCGTCTCCGGGCCCGAGGGCTACGAGCCCGGCACGCGGGTGGCCGGCGTCGGGCCCTACGGCGGCGCCGCCGAGCTGGTCGCCAGCCCCGCGATCTTCACCTTCCCCGTGCCCGACGAGGTCTCCTTCGATGAGGCCGCGGCGCTGCCGATGAACTACCTCACCGCGCAGTTCGCCCTCGACGAGCGCGGTGGCCTCCAGGCCGGGGAGACCGTGCTGGTCCACGGCGCCGCCGGCGGGGTCGGCACCGCGACGATCCAGGTGGCCAAGGGCATGGGCGCCCGGACCATCGCGGTGGTCTCGACCGAGGAGAAGGCCGCCGTCGCCCGCACCGCCGGCGCCGACGAGGTCGTGCTGCTCGACGGGTTCAAGGACGCCGTGCAGGAGCTCACCGGCGGCGCCGGGGTCGACGTGGTGGTGGACGTCGTCGGCGGCGACGTCTTCACCGACTCCCTGCGCCTGCTCGGCGCCCAGGGCCGCCTGCTCGTGGTCGGCTTCGCCGCCGGCCAGGGCATCCCCCAGGTCAAGGTCAACCGGCTGCTGCTCAATAACACCGACGTGCGCGGCGTCGGCTGGGGCGCCTACGCCATGACCCGCCCCGGCTACATGCACCAGCAGTGGGAGAAGCTCGCCCCGATGATGGCCTCGGGCGTGGTGAAGCCTCCCGTGGGCGCGACCTACGCCCTCGAGGACTTCGGCCGGGCGCTCGTCGACATGGACGAGCGCCGCACCCTCGGCAAGTCGGTCGTGCGGATGCGCTGAGGCCCGCCTGTCGGCGGCCGGTGACCGGCCGTCGGCCGCGGGTCAGGCCAGCGGGGTCAGCGGGTGGATGGCCACCTCGCCGACGAGCGCCGCACCGAGCACCTCGAAGGCGCGCGCGATGTGGGCGGTCTGCATGTGGGCGTCGAGGTCGGCCTGGCTGCGCCAGGTCTCGACGGTGACGAAGACACCGGGGGCGGTGGCCGACTCGTAGGCGGTATAGGCCAGGCAGCCGTCCTCGGCGCGCGTGGCGGTGACCAGCTCGGCCAGCCCGGCCTGCACCGCCTCACGGTGGGCGGGGTCGGTGGGGATGGTGGCGACGACCTGCAGCTCGGAGCTCATGCTCGGACCGTACTCCCGCGCGGCACCGCTCCCGGCGCGTCGCGACCGCGCGTGCCGTCGGGGCGCGGGCGGACGCGGCCCGCGGTCCCGCTGCGGCGTCGTCGGCCCTTCCTCCGCCCGCTGCGGCCGTGCGGGTGTCGGGGTGGCGCAATGGCGCGGTTGGCGCAGCCTTCGGGGGTGGCGGGTCGCGTGGATCGCGCAGACCCCTGCGGTGGGGGTGCCGGGGGAGCGCAATTGCGTGGTTGCCGCCCTCGCCGGGCACGGCGGGTCGCGTGGGCGCCCCGCGGCGTGTGGATCGTGGTGATCCGCGGCCGTGCGGATGTGGGGGTGGCGCGATTGCGCGGTTGGCGCAGCCTTCGGGCGCGGCGGGTGGCGTGGATCGCGCAGACCCCTGCGGTGGGGGTGCCGGGGGAGCGCAATTGCGTGGTTGGGGCAGTCCACTGCGGGTGGCGGGTCGCGTGGATCGCGCAGACCGCCGCCGTGCGGGGGGCGGGGCACGCGACGGCGCGGTCGGCGTGCTCCACCGGCGCGCGCCACCCGCCGGCACCGGACCGGCCCGCGAGATGATGGCGCCATGACCCACGACGACGGCCACGACCACGCCGCGGACCACCAGCACCACGACCAGCCCCAGGACCACGACCAGCCCGGTCCCTTCGCCGACCTGGGCGACGAGGAGCGGATCCGCCGGGCGGGCCACATCATCCTCGACGGCGTCACCGCGGCCGACGCGCAGGGCGTCGACCCCGACGTCGACCCGATGGAGCTGGCCTTCTCCCACCTGCTGGAGATCGAGGCGATCGCGCTGGCCTTCGACGAGGCGGCCGAGGAGGTCGAGCTCGACATCTCGCCGCTGATGGGCGGGGTGATGCTCGTCGTGCGCCGTCTCGTCGCCGAGCTCGCCGTGCGCGAGGGCGTGAGCCAGGAGAGCGTCGTGATGGCCGTGCGCGCCGCGATCGACGACGCGGTCTGACCCGGCCGAGCCCCCCCGGCGGGCACGACCCGCGCCGGTCGCGTGCCCGCGGTCGGGGCGCCCGGCTAGGGTCGCTGCGTGAGCATCCTCGACGACGCCCGCGCGGGCATGGACCCTGCCACCCGCCCCCAGGACGACCTCTTCGGCCACGTCAACGGCCGGTGGCTGGAGGAGACCGAGATCCCCTCCGACCGCTCCAGCTGGGGGCCGTTCGTGCAGCTGGCCGACGCGGCCGAGCAGCACGTGCGCACGATCGTGGAGGAGCTGGCCGCGGGCGAGCCCCGCGACGACGACGCCCGCAAGATCGGCGCCCTCTACGCCTCCTTCATGGACACCGAGACCATCGCCGCCCGCGGCACCCGCCCGATCCAGCCGCTCGTCGACGCGGTCGCCGGCCTGCGCGACGTGCGTGACCTGGCCGCCTTCCTCGGCGAGTTCGAGCGGATCGGCGGCCACGGCCTCTTCGGGTCCTACGTCGACACCGACAGCCGCGACTCCGACCGCTACCTCTTCCACCTGGGCCAGGGCGGTCTCGGCCTGCCCGACGAGTCCTACTACCGCGACGAGAAGTTCGCCGAGACCCGCGAGAAGTACGTCGCCTACCTCACCCGCCTGCTCGGCCTGGTCGGTCACGCCGACCCGGCCGGCGCCGCGGCGACCGTGCTGGCGGTCGACACCCGCATCGCCGCCGGCCACTGGGAGCGCGCCGAGACCCGCGACGTGCAGAAGACCTACAACCTGCTCACCCACGACGACCTGCTGGCGCTGTGCCCGGCCTTCGACTGGGACGCCTACGTCACCAACCTCGCCGGCCCCGGCATCGACCAGGCCCTCGTGCTGGCCGAGGTCTGCGTGCGCCAGCCCTCGTTCTTCGAGCACCTCTCCTCGGTGCTGACCGAGGTCGACCTCGACGACTGGCGCCCGTGGCTGCTCACGCACGTGCTGCGCTCGGCCGCGCCGTACCTCACCGACGAGTTCGTGGAGGCCAACTTCGACTTCTACGGTCGCACCCTCAACGGCACGCCCGAGCTGCGGGCGCGCTGGAAGCGCGGCATCGCGCTGGTCGAGGGCGCGATCGGCGAGGCGGTGGGCAAGGAGTACGTCGCACGCCACTTCCCGCCGGCCTCCAAGGCGATGATGGACGACCTGGTCGCCAACCTGCTCGCGGCCTACCGCGAGTCGATCGCGGCGCTGGACTGGATGACCGAGGAGACCAAGGAGCGGGCCTACGAGAAGCTCGCGACCTTCCGGCCCAAGATCGGCTACCCCGACCGCTTCCGCGACTACTCGCGCCTGCAGGTCACCCCCGACGACCTCATGGGCAACGTCGCCGCCACGTCGGCCTTCCAGACCGACCGCGAGCTGGGCAAGCTCGGCGGGCCGGTCGACCGCGACGAGTGGTTCATGCTGCCGCAGACCGTCAACGCCTACTACAACCCCGGCACCAACGAGATCTGCTTCCCCGCGGGCATCCTGCAGAAGCCGTTCTTCAGCCCCGACGCCCACCCGGCGGAGAACTACGGCGGCATCGGCGCGGTCATCGGCCACGAGATCGGCCACGGCTTCGACGACCAGGGCGCGCAGTACGACGGCGCCGGCAACCTCAACGACTGGTGGACCGCCGACGACAAGGCCGCCTTCGAGGTCAAGTCGCAGGCGCTGGTCGAGCAGTACGCCGCCTTCGAGCCGCGCGCCCTGCCGGGTGAGAAGGTCAACGGCTCGCTCACCGTCGGCGAGAACATCGGCGACCTGGGCGGGCTGACCATCGGCCACAAGGCCTACGTCATCTCCACCGGCGGCGCGGCCAGCGTCGAGGACCGCGAGCGGCTCTTCCTCAACTGGGCCTTCGTCTGGCGCACCAAGCGCCGCGTGGAGCAGGAGCGGCAGTACCTCACCATCGACCCGCACTCCCCGCCGGAGTTCCGCGCCAACATCGTGCGCAACCTCGACGAGTTCCACGAGGTCTTCGGGACCCGCGAGGGCGACGGGCTGTGGCTCGACCCCGCCGACCGGGTCAGGATCTGGTGAGCCGGCCGTGACCGCCGGGCCCGGGGCCTCGGACGGCGGCCTCGGCGAGGAGGTCGTCGACGCCGTGCTCGCACACATGAACGACGACCACGCCGAGGACTCGCTGCGGATCGTGCGCGCCCACGGCTACCCCGCGGCCACCTCTGCGGAGATGACCTCGCTCGACGCCCACGGCGGCACCTGGCACGTCGTCGACGCCACGGGGGAGGCCTCCCTGCGGGTGGCCTGGCCCGGCGGCCCGGTCACCGAGCGGGCGCAGCTGCGACGCGAGGTCGTCGCGCTGCACGAGGCCGCCCGGGCCGCGCTGGGCGGCTGAGCCGGCGCGCGGCGGCGTACGACGGTCCGCTGCGGCAGGGCGGCCGGCGGGCTGCGGCTCAGAACGTGCCGGCGCGGAACTCCTGCCACCAGCGGCGCTCGTGCTCGTCGGCGAAGAGCTGCGCGCCGCGGTGCTCGACCTCGGGGTCGAGTCGTCGGGCGAGCGGCTCGAGGTCGCCGACGTAGGACCGCGAGACCGGGAAGACCACCTCACGCCCCTCCGGGTCGGTGCCCCACAGCGTGACCGTCAGGACGTAGGGCTCGCGCTTGACCCGCACCCGGGTGACGTCGGCGTAGGCGATCCGGTGGGCCACCCGACCACCGAGGGTGCGCGTGACCGCGTCGGGACCGACGTGGACCCGGACCCGCAGCAGTCCACGGGCCAGCAGCAGGGGCCCCACGACGAGGACGAGGGCCATGCCCAGGCCCAGCACGACCGAGCCCACCGACCCGTCCACGGCGCGCAGCAGCACGAGTGCCGTGGGCACGGCCAGCACCACCGCCCCCGCCATGAGCGACAGGGCCAGGGCCGTGGACCGGGGCAGGGGCGTCCCGAGACCAGGGTTCATGCGGCCACCCTCGGGGCCAGGTAGCCACGGGGTGCCGGACGTTCATGAAGGGTCTCTCGGCTTCCCTCGACAGGTTCGCCGACCTCGTCGGAGAGATCAGTCCCGCGATGAAGTCGGCCACCACGGTGCTCTCGGAGTACGTCGTGAAGGGAGCCTCCCTCCCCGTCGACGCCGGCCTCACACTGAGCTTCTCGATGGGCAAGGGGGTCACCGGGGGCGACCACGACCTCTGAGTCGCGGGCCGCGGGCCCGGGGGTGCGCCGGGCGGACGGGCCTGTGGACGGCGGCCCCCGGGCCGTCGGCGGACGCTGGTAGACAGGCCGCATGAGCGCAGCAGCCACCGAGGCCACCCCCGCCGAGGTCCGTCACGAGGCCGAGGCCCACCTGCGCGCCCTGGTCGGCCGCGACGACGCCGTGCTGCGCGAGGACCAGTGGTCGGCCATCGAGGCGCTCGCGGTCCACCGCCGGCGCGCGCTGGTGGTGCAGCGCACCGGCTGGGGCAAGTCGGCGGTCTACTTCGTGTCCACCCTGCTGCTGCGCTCGCGCGGCGCCGGGCCCACCGTGATCGTCAGCCCGCTGCTGGCCCTCATGCGCAACCAGATCGCCGCCGCCGAGCGCGCCGGCATCCGCGCGGTGACCATCAACTCCACCAACATCGGCGACTGGGAGCCGATCCACGACGCGATCAACGCCGGCGAGGTCGACGTCCTGCTCGTCAGCCCCGAGCGGCTCAACAACCCCGGCTTCCGCGACGAGGTGCTGCCCCGGCTGGCCGCCACCGCCGGCCTGCTGGTGGTCGACGAGGCCCACTGCATCTCCGACTGGGGCCACGACTTCCGCCCCGACTACCGCCGCATCCGCACGATGCTCGACGACCTGCCCGAGGGCATCCCGGTGCTCGCCACCACGGCGACGGCCAACGAGCGCGTCACCGAGGACGTCCAGCAGCAGCTGGGCCGCGACGTGCTCGTGCTGCGCGGCTCGCTCGACCGCGAGTCGCTGCGCCTGGGGGTCGTGCGGCTGCCGACCGCCGACCAGCGGCTGGCCTGGCTGGCCGACCACCTCGCCGAGCAGCCCGGGTCGGGCATCGTCTACTGCCTCACCGTGGCGGCCACCCAGGAGATCGCCGACTACCTGCGCTCGCGCGGCCACGAGGTCGCGGCGTACTCCGGGCAGACCGAGCCCACCGAGCGCCAGGCCCTCGAGGGCGACCTGATCGCCGGCAAGGTCAAGGCGCTCGTGGCCACCAGCGCGCTCGGCATGGGCTTCGACGCCACGCTCGGCTTCGTGGTCAACATGGGCGCGCCGTCCTCGCCGGTGTCGTACTACCAGCAGGTCGGCCGCGCCGGGCGCGGCACGAGCGAGGCCACCGTGGTGCTCCTGCCCGCCACCGAGGACCGCGACATCTGGGCCTACTTCGCCTCCCTCGCCTTCCCCCGCGAGGAGCTGGTGCGTCAGACCCTGGAGGTGCTGGCGCAGGAGGGCCGGCCGATCAGCACCGCCGCGCTCGAGCCGCGCGTGGAGCTCAACCGCACCCGCCTGGAGACGATGCTCAAGGTCCTCGACGTCGACGGCGCCGTGCGCCGGGTGCGCGGGGGCTGGGAGTCGACGGGGCAGGAGTGGAGCTACGACGAGGAGCGCTACGCCCGCGTGCGCGAGGCCCGCGAGCGCGAGCAGCGGGCGATGCTGGACTACCTCGACACCGATCGCTGCCGCATGTGGTTCCTGCGCGACCAGCTCGACGACCCGGCCGCCGAGCCGTGCGGTCGCTGCGACAACTGCGGCGGGCTGACCCTGTCGAGCGCGGTGTCGCAGGCCGCGGTGGAGGAGGCCCAGCAGCGCCTGGCCCGGCCCGGCGTGCCGATCGCGCCGCGCAAGATGTGGCCGGTGGGCATGGACCGCCTCGGCGTCGAGCTCAAGGGCAAGATCGCCGCCGCGGCCGAGGAGGGCCGCGCGGTCGCGCGGCTCACCGACCTCGGCTACGGCCAGGCCCTGCGCGAGCTGTTCCGCCCCGAGACCCCCGACGGGCCGGTGCCGGTGCCCCTGGTGCGCGCCGTGGTGGAGGTGCTGGGCGACTGGCGGCCCCCGGTGGACGGCATCGTCGTGGTCGAGTCGGCCACCCGCCCGACGCTGACCGCCGACCTCGCCGACGGCCTCTCGCGCTACCTCCAGGTGCCGGTGCTCGGGCGCTGGGCCGTGGTCGACCCCGACGTCGCGCCCGGCAAGGGCTCCATGAACTCCGCCCAGCGCGTCGCCGCCGTCGGGCGCCGCAGCGCCCTGGAGGCCGAGCCGGGCGCGCTCGAGGGTCGATCCGTCCTGCTCGTCGACGACCTCGTCGCCACCGGCTGGAGCCTCACCCTCGCCGCCCGGGCGATCCGCGGCGCCGGCGCCGCCGCCGTCCACCCGCTCACGCTGGCCGCACAGGCCTAGGCACACCCCGGGCCCGCCCAGCTCCCGATCCCGCCCGGGGCATGGCCCGCCCAGCCCCCGATCCCGCCCGGGCCGCTGCCCCGGGCGGCGAGCCCGCGTGGTCGTGACCCGCCGGTGACTGCGGGGCACTACCGTCACCGGGCATGACCCCGCGACCCACCGGCCCCCGCAGGACGAGCCGCGCTCGGCGTCGGGGCGAGGGATCGGTGGGCCACGGACCTCGGGAGGCCGCCGAGGCGACGCGACCGGGGCCGGCCCTCACCGGGCGTGACGGCGCTCCGCGGAGAGGCTGGTCCGTCGCGGTCGCGACGCTGTCCCTCACCCTGACCGTGTCGCTGGCGGCCTGCGCGGGCGGCGCCGGCCCCGCCGACCGCTCCGACGACGAGCGCCCCACCTCCGAGTCGACGACCTCCCGCGCCCTCGCCGCTGCGGTCATCGACCACGTCGGCCAGTCGGCGTCGGCCGCGGCGCCGCTCTTCCGCCGCGACGGGGTGCCGAGCAGCGCCCTCGGGGTGGAGGTGGCCTTCCCCGACGACCGCGGGATCAGCACCCACGTCAGGGTCGTGGTCAGCCGGCGCACCGAGGCCTTCGAGCGTTTCACGTGCAACAGCCGGGCCACGCGGTTCGCCGCCGGCTGCGAGGAGTCGAGCCCCGGGGGAGTGCGCACCGCGCTCAGCTGGGAGGCGGGCTACCCCGAGGAGGACCCCGGCTACCTCAGCGTCGCGAGCCTGCACGACGGCTGGATCGTCACGGTGGGCACCTACGGACCGTTCCTCCAGGAGGACCTGGGCGACGAGCGGGCCCTGGCCGACCGGTTGGTCGCCCTCGCGGCCGACCCCGCGGTCGGCTACCGCACCAGCGCGTCCTACGTCGAGGCCGGCGCGGCGCTCGGCGACGACGTGTGGCTCGACTACTACGGGCAGGGCAACGGCTACCCGCCGCCGCCCGAGCTCGAGGACGCCGGCGCCACCGGCTGACCGGCCCCGTCGACCGGGCGAACCCGCGGCGAGCGGCCGACCCGGACGCCGCGGCCCCGGCAGCGGGAGGCGGCGGGCCAGCCGTGCGGCGTGTCGCGTGACGCCGGGCCGTCGGTGTGGGAGCAAGGACCATGCGCCTCCTCCCCGCGGCTGCGGCCGCCGCCCTCGTCCTCGGGGTCGCCGCCCCGCTCGCCCTCACCTCCCCGGCGTCGGCCGCCACGGTGGTCGTCACCGACGCGACCGGTGACGCAGGCGGCGCCAAGCGGCTCGACGTGACCCGGGTCAAGGTCGCCAACGACGACCGCCGCGTCGTCGTGCGCACGACCTTCGCCGCCGACCGGTCCGGGGTGCTGGTCGTGAGCCTGGACCCCCGCGGCGACACCGGGCTGAGGCTGGTCGCCCGCAAGAACGGCAGCGGTGACGTGAGCGCCGAGGTCGTGGAGGGCGCCTTCACCGACCGCGAGCCCACCGAGGCGCCGCTGGAGTGCGACGGGCTGCGGCTGCGCTGGGCCGACGACGTCGCGCGGCTGACGATGCCCTCGACGTGCCTGCACGACGGCGACTACGGCGCCGTCCGGTTCTCCGTGCTCACCGAGGGCGCGGGCGGCGGCGACTCCGACGAGGCGCCGCAGACCGCGCAGGGCGAGATCGGGAGCTCGGTCTGGATCCCGCGGGGCTGACACGGGCCGCCGCCCCGACCGGGCGGGGGCTCCAGCCCCTAGAGTCGCGGGCATGCGCTTCGGACTGACGATCCTGCCCGAGCTGCCCTGGGCGCAGTCGCGCCCGCGGTGGGAGGCCGCCGAGGCCATGGGCTTCGACCACGCCTGGACCTACGACCACCTCGTGTGGGGCGGTCTGCCGGAGTCGCCGTGGTACGGCACGACCCCGACCCTCACCGCGGCCGCCCTGGTCACCGAGCGGATCGGCCTGGGCACCTTCGTCTCCTCGCCCAACTTCCGCCACCCGGTGGCCCTGCACCGCGACGTGCAGTCGCTCGACGACGTGTCGGGCGGCCGCTTCCTGCTCGGCGTCGGCACGGGGGGCGACCTCGACTCGCGCATCCTCGGCGGCGAGGAGCTCAGCACCCGGGAGCGGGTCGACCGGTTCCAGGAGTTCGTCGAGCTGCTGGTGCGGCTGCGCACCGAGGACCACGTCGACGCCGACGGCCGGTGGTTCTCCGCGCGCGACGCCCGCACGCTGCCACCGCTGCGCGACGTGCCCCTCGTGGTGGCCGCCAACGGCCCGCGCTCGCTGCGCTTCGCCGCCCGCACCGGCGACGCGTGGGTCACCACGGGTCCGCGCGTGGACACCCTCGACGCGTGGTTCGACGGCCTCGACCAGGCACGGCGGACCCTCGAGGAGGCGCTGGTCGAGCACGGTCGCGACCCCGCCGAGGTGCCGCGCTACCTCAACCTCGACTCGGCACCGCAGTTCTCGCTGGAGAGCGCCGGTGTCTTCACCGACATGACGGGGCGGGCCGCAGAGCTCGGCTTCACCGACGTCATCACGCACTGGCCCCGCCCCGACGGCCCCTACGCCGGCGACGAGGCGGTCCTCGAGCAGGTGGCCGCCGACGTGCTGCCGGCCCTGCGCGGCTGACCCTCGGCATGGGCGGTGCGGTCGGTGCGGTCGTCGCGCTCGTGGCCCGGGGCCCGGCCCACGGCCCGTCCTGCCCGGCCTGACCGGTCGCGCCCGGCGGTGCGGCGCAGCCGCGGACCCCGGGTCGTCCGCGCCGCGGTGTGGCCGACGTTGGAGGAGTGCCGCGGGTTGGTCGAACGTTCGTCCGACCCGGGACGTGCGGGCCCCAGGTCGTCCGCGCCACGGTGCCGCCGACGTTGGAGGAGTGCGTCGGGTTGATCGAACGTTCGTTCAACCGCAGGACGTGTCGCGGCCCGGGGGTGTCGGCAGGCAGGCCGAGGACTCGGGCGACGGCGCAGCCCGGGACACCTGCGGTCCGCGGCGCCGCGCGGGCACCCTGCGAGGTGGCGCCGCGAGCGGGGCGGCGGGGGCAGGGCCGCGAAGAACGCTGCGGAGGTAAAGAGCCGGCCCCTAGGCTGCCGGGATGACGCAGCCCCCCGACGCCGGGCCCCCCACCGGCCCCCCTCCCGCCAGTCCGCGCCCGTCCGGTCCGCCCGCCCCCGGTCCGCCCGCCCCCGGTCCGCCCGCCCCCGTGCCGCCTGCCCCCGTGCCGCCTGCCCCCGTGCCGGTCCCGGCGGACCCGCCTCCGTCCGAGCCTCCGCCGGCGGGATCCGCCGCCCCGGGGCCGACCGGGCCCCGGCCGAGCGCCCCGCCGCCGAGCGCCCCGCCGAGCGCCCCGCCGAGCGCCCCGGCGTCGGCGGCGTACCCCGGTCCTGGCGCGGGTGGCGGACACCCGGGCGGACCCGGGCAGCCGCCCGGCCCGTCGCTGCTCGACCGGCTGCACGTCGACGGGCCGCTGGACCCGGAGCGCGCTGCGGTCGGGCTCGGGGTGGCGTTGCTGTCGACCGCGGTGGCGCTGTCGACGCTCTACTCCCGCTTCGACGGGGAGCTCGACTGGTCCAACTACGTCGTCGGCCTGCTCGCGACGCTCGGTCTGCTGGGCGTCGCCGCCCTCGGCGTGGTGACCAGCCGCGCGGGTGCCGCCACGGCCGGCTCGGGCGCGGGCCTCCCCGGGGGGACCGGTGCGCCCGCGGCCCCGGGGTCCGCTCACGGCCGCCCGGTCGGCGCGAGCCCGACCGGCCCGGTGGCTGTCCCGGCGAGCGGCTCGGCCGGCGGCGGGACCGCCGGCGGCGCCGACGACCGGCGCGACCGCCACGACCTGGTCTCCTGGCCGGGTGCCTTCGGTGCCCTCGCGGCGGCTCTGATGGTGGGCGTCGGGCTCGACGACAGCGACGCGACGCTCTACCTCGCGGGTCTCGCCGCGGTGCTCCTCGCCGCCGGCGGCTACGTGCTGACCCGCCGGGCGCCCTTCGTGGTCGTGGTCGTGCTGGGGCTCTTCGTCGTCTACGGCCAGCTCGTCGACGACGTGCTCGGCACCTCCGACAGCGGCGACGACCTCGGCGCGGTCGGCCCCGCCGTCGCGCTGCTGCTCTTCGCCGTGCTGGTCACCGCCGGCGGCTGGCTGCTGCCCACGCGGGCGCTCAGCGGCGTGGTGGTCGGGGCGCTCACGGTCGTCGGCTACGCCACGCTCACCGGGGTGCTGGCCGTCACCGGCTTCTTCGAGCGGGCGCTGGCCGGCTTCAGCCTGGAGGACCCGGGCCAGCCCCTGCCCGACGTCGACCGCTTCGACGACGACGCCTGGGTGGTCCTCGTGCTGGCCCTGCTGCTCATGCTCGGGTGGTCGGCCTGCGCCGCGCTCACCCGCCACGTGGGCTTCCGTGTGCTGGTGGTGGCCATGGCCGTGACCGTCACCCCGCTGGCGACGATCGTGCTGGCCGTCGAGCACCCCACCTGGTGGGGCGTCGTCCTGGGCGCGCTGGGCGGGGCGCTGCTGGTGCTGGTCGTGCTGCGCGCGCTCGGCGGACCGGGCGGCCTGGCCCGCGCCGGCGGCCGCGGTGGTGGGCCCGCGAGCCAGTCGCTGCCCCCGCTGCCCCCGGCGTACGCCGACCAGGCCCGCCCCGCCTGGGGCCCGGCCCCCGGCGAGCCGCCCAGCGGCGGCTGGGGTCCGCCCGGCACCGGTCCCGAGCCCGACGGCACGCGCATCCGGCCCTCGGCCCCGCCGCCCGCGCCACCCGCGCAGTAGCCACCCGCGCAGTAGCCACCCGGCCCCGGCCGTCGGGCCGGGGCCGGGTGGCCGGGGTCGATCTCGTCAGGCGCGCCGGGACCCGGCGGTCGCCGGCTCCTCGAGGTGGGCGTAGAAGTCGCGCGGCGAGCCGTCGCGCTCCATGAGGCCGAGCATCCGCTGCCCGGCGGCCTCCACGGTGCGCGAGCTGACCCAGGCCAGCGCCACCGAGGGCACGGCCACCAGCACCGCGGTGACGAGGAAGCGCCAGCCGGGAGCGGGGTCGGGGAAGAGGCCGAGGGACCCCAGGAAGCGCATGACCGGCTCGTGGATGAGGTAGATGCCGTAGCCCAGGCCGCCGAGCCAGGCGAGCGGGCGCCACGACAGCCAGGACGGGTAGGGCCCGTCGTGCAGCACGATCGACGACAGCGCCACGCAGATGGCGAGGGCGTAGAGCGGGTGCCACCACTCGCCGGCCACCGAGAGCGGGCGGGTGATCACCAGGGCGAGCAGCGCACCCAGCCCGAGGGCCAGCAGTGCCCCGCGGGCGACGCCGCCGAGGCGGACGCCGGCGACGGCGAGCAGGGCCAGGCCCATGCCGAGGCCGAAGTCGGTGGCCCGCGAGAGCGGGGAGAACCACGTCGACCAGTCGGTGTGGGGGACGCCCGCGAGCATCGCCCAGGCCAGGTAGACCGGGCTCACGACCACCAGGGCGGCGGGCAGCGCCGAGGCGACCGCCAGCCGGCCGCGGCGGGTGGTGGCACGGCGGACACCGGCGTTGACCAGCGGCACGCTCAGCGCGACGAGCACGTAGAAGTGGAACTCCACCGCGAGCGACCAGGCCGGGCCGTTGGTCCAGAAGATGTACTGGTCGCTGTAGATGTGGGTGAAGGTCAGGTGGGTGACCAGGTCGACCCAGTGACCGGGGAAGGTCGGGTTGGTCAGCGACCACACCAGCAGCACGAGCACGACGTAGAGCGGCAGCAGCCGGGCCATGCGCCGGTAGAGCAGGGTGCGCCCCGACCGGCTGGCCACGCCGCGCTCGGCGGCGCGGGCGATCGGCAGCCACAGCACCAACCCCGAGAGCACGAAGAACATGTCGACGAAGAGGTCGGTGCCGCCCATGAGCTGGTGCCCGATCCCGCTGAAGGGCCAGGCGGAGTCGGGCCCCGAGCGGTTGTTCTGGTAGGCGTGGAAGGTCACGACCGACAGCGCCGCGAGCGCGCGCAGCCAGCCGAGCGGGTAGACCGGCGAGGACGGCGACGCGGTGGCCGCGACCGGGTCCTGCGACGGCGTGCGGCCGGTCGCGCCGGTGGCGAGGCCGGCGTCCTGGCTGGTGTCCTGCGTGGTGTCGGGGTGTGCGGTGGGACGTGAGGTCAGGGTCGAGCTCATGCGGCCACCTCCTCGGTCTCGGCGGACGTGCGGTCGGTCGTGCGGTCGGACGGGGGGTGCTCGGCGGAGGCGGCCTCGTCGCCGCGCGAGCGCCGCGGGGTGACGACCCACTGGTGCTCCCCGCGAAGCTGCTTGAGCTGGGCCACGCGGTTTACGAGGTTCTTGGCCTCGGTGTAGAGCAGCAGGTTGGCCACCATCGCGCCCCAGAACCACGCCTTGTGGGCCCGGATCTCCGGAGCGGCGAGGCGGTAGGCCGCCAGCGTCTGCAGCGGGCCCGAGACGCTCACGAAGAGGGTGATGAGCAGGAAGAGCGGCGAGGTCATGTCGAGCCCGCCGTCGCGCCAGGCCAGGAACCCGAAGAGCGGCCAGGCGGTGATGGAGATCCACGGGTAGAGCTCGCGCCAGGCCAGCAGGTAGGACGCGCCGATCTTCTGGCGCAGGCTGAGGCTGCGCGAGCGCAGGATCGGGCCGAGGTGGCGCAGCGAGACCTGGAACCAGCCCTGGGCCCAGCGCATCCGCTGCTTCCACAGCGCGCGGGGGGTCTCGGGGGCCAGCTCGCGCGAGATCAGGCCCGGGTCGTTGACGATGCGACCGCCGGCCTCCAGCACCCGCATCGAGGCCTCGATGTCCTCGGTGAGGAAGGAGCCGCGCAGGCGGATCCGCTCGAGGGCGGAGGCGCGCCAGTAGCCGTTGGAGCCGCCGAAGATGCCGAAGCCGTGGAGGCGGGCGCGGCCGGGGTGGGAGACGGCGTAGATCTGCTCGAACTCCACCGCGACCAGCTTGGCCAGGGCCGACTCCGATCCGTTGCGGATGACGCAGTGGCCCTGCACGACGTCGGCGGGGTCCTCGTCGGCGCCGATCCAGTGCCACGCGCGCTCGAAGGCGCCGGGCATGGGGTGGTGGTCGGCGTCGAAGATGCCGATCAGCTCGCCCTCGGCCACGCGCAGCGCGGCGTTGACGTTCTGCGCCTTGGAGGTCGAGTCCTTGACCTTGAGCAGGGTCAGGTCGGGGTGGGCCTCGGCCATTGCGCGCAGGTCGTCCTCGACCGGCAGGGCGAAGGGGGTGTTGTAGGCCAGCACGACCTGCAGGCCGCCGGAGTACTCCTGGGCCAGGAAGGTCTCGAGGGTCTCGACGATGGTGTCGGCCTCGTTGGGCAGGTACGCCGCGATGACGGCGCTCGCCCGCGGCGCCGGGGCGCTCGGGCGGGCCGGCAGCCGCGGCGGGTCGAGGGCGTAGGAGCTCTCGGCCCACAGCGTCAGGGCGGTCACGCCCAGCGAGCCGACGAGGACCCAGTAGAGGGCGCTGGAGACGTCGAGGCCGAAGGAGTAGAGGCCGACCAGCGCGAGGAAAGGCAGGAAGACCGCGCCGACGGTGGCCATGGCGACCTGGTTGCCGGCCGACCACCAGTCGATGTGGGGGCGGCGCACGCGCAGGTGGCGACCCAGCTGTCGCGGCTGCAGGTCGCGCTGCAGGACCGACTCGGCGGCGGCGGAGGCGGCGTACTCCTCGGCCTGGTGGGCGTCCTGCTTGCGGCTCACGGGGGCCCAGCCGACGCCGAGGTCCAGCACCGCGGGCCGGTCGCCCTCGCGGTGGTCGACCGACTCCAGCGCCTCGACGGCGTGGTAGGCCATGGCCTGCAGACGCTCGGGGCGCGCGGCCTTGTCCTCGTGGCGCAGCCGCAGGCGCAGCTGGCCGTCGTCGGTGGGCGCGACGAGCTCGCCGGGCTGGAGGTGGCGGGTCAGCCGCTCGGCGGCGGCCGCCAGCACCTCCTCCTCGGTGCGCACCGAGGAGGTCGCGTCCTCGGGGTCGGCGCGCACGGGGTCGAGCACGGCGACGATCTCGCGCGGGCGCGGACCGGGCAGCGAGACCCGGCTGCGCACGGTGAGGTCGAGGACCTCGTCGGCGGAGACGACGCGGCCGGTCTGGCCGGCGGGCGCACCGGTGTGGTCGGTGTGGGGGTCGTTGAAGTGTCGTTCGAGCAAGGACATGGAGAAGCCTCTCGGTGGACGCGCTGATGCGCAGAACTGATGAGATGGGTCGGACGGCGCACGACGGGGTCGTGGGTCCTGACTGCCGGTGGGCGCTGCGTGAGGCCCGTCGACCGGTGCGGCTGCTTGAGCCGCGAGGCAACGACCACCATGACGAGGCCGGTCTGGATCGTTCAAGTCGGCGGATCGTGCGCGCCGTCACTGAGAGAGGTCTTGTCGGCGCAGGCACGCTGGATCGCCCCTGCGTTACGTCGGCCCCGTCACACGGGTTTTACCCGGGGCCCACCCGTGGGGGTGAGGTCGAGCCGCGGCCGGGGGCCTGCGCACGACAGCGGACCCGCCTCCCGCCGGAGGGCGGGGGACGGGTCCGTCGGGTCGGGTCGGGTCGGGGGCCGGCAGGTGTCGGCGGGTGCCGCCGGCGGGTCAGCCGACGAGGGCGGCCACGGCGTCGACGAGGCGGGGGTCGTGGGGCTCCACCCGGGGTCCGAAACGCGCGACGACGGTGCCGTCGGCGGCGAGGAGGAACTTCTCGAAGTTCCACGACACGTCGCCGGCCTCACCCTGCTCGTCAGGGGTGCGGACCAGCTCGGCGTAGACCGGGTGGCGCCCCTCCCCGTTGACCTCGACCTTCTCGGTCATCGGGAAGGTCACGCCGTAGGTCGCGGAGCAGAACTCCTCGATCTCCTCGGCCGAGCCGGGCTCCTGGCCGGCGAACTGGTTGCACGGCAGGCCGACCACGGTGAAGCCCTGGGGGGCGACCTCCTCGTGGAGCCGCTCGAGGCCGGCGTACTGCGGGGTCAGGCCGCAGCGGCTGGCCACGTTGACCAGCAGCGCCGGGCGACCGCCGGTGATCTCGCGCAGGGTGCTCGGCGTGCCGTCGAGGCGGGCGATCGGGGCGTCGAGGATGCTCATGGCCCGACCTTACGGCGCGCCGGGGTGCCCCTCCGGCGGGCGGGCCCGGCCCCGGGTGCGGGCCGCGGCGCGCGGCCACCGGCGCCGGGGGAGGCCGGGCGGCGGGGCTGGTCGGCGGGGGCGGCTACGGTCGGTGTCCCCTCCCCGACCCGGCTGCGAAGGTGCTGCGTTGAGCTTCGTCCCCGTCACCGGCACGGCCTCCTTCCGGCCGGCCGACCCGCCCCGCGAGAGCGTGGTGGAGTTCGTCGACGAGCGACGCACGGTCGCGCTGCCGATGCGGGCGGCGCTGCCGGTGCTCACCCGGGCCCACACGCGCGACGACCTCCACCCGAGCGTGGCCCTGCTCTCCGGGGCGGCCCTGCTGGGGCTGCGGCTGGTGGCCGCGGGCCGGTTCGAGCCCGCGGTCGGGGCCGGTGACCCGGAGGGCGGGACCGGCTCGGCCTCGTGGCGCGCCGCACCGCTCGACGACGCCGACGCCGACCGGGTGGCGATGCTGGCACGGGCCCGCCACCACGACGACCTGAGCGAGCAGGAGGCGGAGGCCGTCGTGCGGCAGGTGCTCGACGCCGTGTGCGACGCCATGCCCCGCGGCGCCCCCACCGGAGGGCGCGACGCGGCCCGGCCCGGCGGCGCGGACGCGCCGGGCGCGCGGCGGGCGGCGGGCGCTGCCCGGCGTACGGGGTCGGGCTCGGGGTCGGGCTCGGGCTCGGGCTCGGGGGAGACCTTCGCCGACCGGCTGCGCCGGCGCATCGAGGCCCACCGCGAGGAGCCGGCCGACGACCGCCCGCAGCTGGTGACGGTGTCGCTGCGGGTGGAGGCCGACGAGGAGGAGCTGGTGGCCGGTGCGGTGCGGCTGGTGCCCCAGGTGCACGACGAGCGCAACCCGCTCCACGTCTGCGACGCGGCGCTGCTGTGGACGCAGGACCCGGGCGAGCCCGGCGGCCACGGGTTCGGCGACCGGGCCCGCACGCACGCCCTCGTCGCGCTGCGCGCCGCCGCCGACACCTGGCCGGTGCTCGAGCGGCTGCTCGAGCTGCGCGTGCCCGACGAGATCACCCTCGACGCCGAGGAGCTGGTCAGCCTGCTCGAGGTCGGCGTGGGCGCGCTCGGGCAGCGCGGCGTCGACGTGCTGTGGCCGCGCTCGCTGGGCCGCGACCTCACCGCCACGGCGGTGCTCGACGCCCGGCCGGCGGCGCCGGGTCGGGCCGCACCCGGCCCGCGGGAGGAGGCCCTCCAGGACAGCATCCTGGCCCCCGACCAGCTCTTCGCCTTCCGCTGGCAGGTCGCTCTGCACGGCGACCCGCTCACCGAGGAGGAGATGGAGCAGCTGGCCACCGCCGCGGCCCCGGTGCTGCGGCTGCGGGGCGGCTGGACCGTCGTGGACCCCGCGGTGGCCCGCAAGGCGCGCCAGCGGATGGTGCGCTCGCTCTCGGCGGTCGAGGCGCTGGCGACGGCGCTCACCGGCGTCGGGGTGGTCGAGCGGCGCCGCGCCGACGCCGAGCCCGCCCCCCTGGAGCAGGTGGTGGTCGGGGCGAGCCTGCTGAGGATGCGCGACCGGATCACGCAGGCCGCGGTCAGGCCCCCCGTCGAGACCCCCGCCGGGCTGCGCGCCACCCTGCGCGACTACCAGCGCCACGGCCTGACCTGGCTGGCCGAGCTGACCTCGCTCGGCCTGGGGGCCTGCCTGGCCGACGACATGGGCCTGGGCAAGACCGTCACCCTCATCGCGCTGCACCTGCACCGCCACGACGAGGGCGCCACCGGCCCGACCCTGGTGGTCTGCCCGACCTCGCTGCTGGGCAACTGGGAGGCCGAGATCGCGCGCTTCGCCCCCGGCGTGCCGGTGCGCCGCTTCCACGGCGGCCAGCGCTCCCTCGACGACCTGGAGGCGGGCCTGACCGGCGACCCCGGCTTCGTGCTGACGACCTACGGCACGATGCGGGTCTCCCACGAGCAGCTGGCCGGCGTGGCCTGGGACCTCGTGGTCGCCGACGAGGCCCAGCACGTCAAGAACCCCCGCTCGGCCACGGCCCGCCACCTGCGCCGCATCCCCAGCCGCGCCCGGGTCGCGCTCACCGGCACCCCGGTCGAGAACGACCTCACCGAGCTGTGGGCGATCCTCGACTGGGCCACCCCGGGGCTGCTGGGCAGCCGCAACGCCTTCCGCAAGGTGTGGGCCGCGCCGATCGAGTCGGGCCTCGAGCCGACCAAGGCCCGGCAGTTCGCCGACCTCGTCGAGCCCTTCCTGCTGCGCCGGCGCAAGTCCGACCCCGGCATCGCCCCGGAGCTGCCGGCCAAGACCGAGACCGACCACCCGCTCTCGCTGACCCGCGAGCAGACCGTGCTCTACGAGGCCTTCGTGCGCGACACGATGGAGCGCATCGAGCGGGCCGACGAGGAGACCCGCCGCGGTCTGGTGCTGGCCCTGCTCACCGGGCTCAAGCAGATCTGCAACCACCCCGCGCACTTCCTCAAGCAGTCGGGCGGCCGCGTCGCGGGACGCTCGGAGAAGATCGACCTGCTCGACGAGCTGCTCTCCACGGTGCTCGCCGAGGGCGGCGCCGCCCTGGTCTTCACGCAGTACGTCGCGATGGCGCGGCTGGTCGAGTCCCACCTCTCGGCCCAGGGGATCGCCCACCAGTTCCTCCACGGCGGCACCCCCGTGCGCGAGCGCGAGGCGATGGTGCGGCGCTTCCAGGACGCTGCGCCCGACGAGCCCGCGCCGGTCTTCCTGCTCTCGCTCAAGGCCGGGGGCACGGGGCTCAACCTCACCCGTGCCGACCACGTCGTCCACCTCGACCGCTGGTGGAACCCCGCGGTCGAGGAGCAGGCCACCGACCGCGCCTACCGCATCGGCCAGACCCGCCCGGTGCAGGTGCACCGCATGACCACCCGCGGCACGATCGAGGAGAAGGTGGGCGAGCTGCTGGCGCGCAAGCGGGCGCTGGCCGACGCCGTGCTCGGGGGCGGGGAGGCCGCGCTCACCGAGCTGAGCGACGCGGAGCTGCGCGACCTCGTGACCCTGCGCCGCGACCCCGCCGGGGGCGCCGCGGCCGGCGGGCCGGACCTCCCGTGAGCGCCCTGCTCCACCCCCGGCTCGCCCCGCGCCGCTCGCGCACCCGGGCGAGCACGTGGTGGGGCAAGGCGTGGGTGCGCGCGGTCGAGGAGTCGGCCTACGCCGAGGCCGACCTGGCCGCCGGCCGCAGCCTGGCCCGTGGCGGGCGGGTGGGGCAGGTGAGCGTCGACGACGGGTCCTTCCTCGCCTCCGTGGAGGACGCCCACGGCCTGTGGACGGTCTCCGGGGAGGTCCCCGTGCTCGACCGGCCCGGCGCCGAGGCCCTGGTGGAGGCGGTGGCGGCGGCCTCGGGCCGGGTCGCCGCGCTGCTGGGCGGCGACCTGCCCCACGACCTGGTCGAGCACGCCGAGGAGGCTGGCGTCGAGCTGCTGCCCTACGGCGGCGAGCTCGCCACCACCTGCACCTGCCCCGCCTGGACCGACCCCTGCGCGCACGCCCTCGCGGTGCTCTACCAGCTGACCTGGCTGCTGGAGGCCGACCCCTTCGTGCTGCTGCACCTGCGCGGCGTGGGCCGCGAGGAGCTGCTGGCGCGGCTGCACGCCGACCACGCCGACCATGCCGGGGACCCCGGCCCGGCCGGTCGCGGGGAACACCCCGGCCAGGGCGACGCGGCCGGCGCGGGGGAGGACCTCGACGACCTGACCCTGGCGCTCGACGCGAGCGTGCGCGCCGCGCGGCTGCTCGACCTGCTCGAGCGCGGCGCCGGCGACCCGGGCGCCGACGGCGGCCCCGGGGCCGCGCTCGACCGTCTGTTCTGAGCGACCCGGCCCGGGGCCGCGGCGCGAACGAGGACTTCCCGGCACGACGTAGCACTCGCTACGATGGCTGGAGCAGAGGGTTCCTGCGCGTCTCGGAGGTGGGTTCGACGCGCGCCGGACGTGTCGCGCCCCGACACCAGCAAGATTCGAGATCGATCCGTGTCACCCCTCGTCAGCTACCGCCGTCTCCTCGGCCTCACCGGTCCGCTCTACGTCGTCGTCGCCTTCGTCGGCCGCCTGCCCGCGGCGATGAGCCAGATGGGCGCCCTGCTCCTCGTCTCCTCCGTCACCGGCTCCTACGCCGCGGGCGGCCTGGCCGCCGGCAGCCTCGCCGTGGCCAACGCGGTCGGCTCGCCGGTCGCCGGCGCGCTCGCCGACCGCCTGGGCCAGCGCCCCGTCGTGGTCGTGCAGTCGCTCCTCGGCGGGGCGGGCCTGCTCGTGCTCGTCGCACTGGCCCACCGGGGCGCCGCCACCGGCGTGCTCGTCGCCGCGGCCGGCGCGGCCGGCCTGCTCATCCCGCAGGTGGGCCCGCTGGCCCGCGTGCGCTGGCGCCCGATCACCCGCGGCACCGGCGCGGCCCGCTCGCGGCTGGTCGACGCCGCGTTCTCCTACGAGGGCGCGGCCGACGAGGCGTCGTACGTGCTGGGCCCGGCCCTGCTCGGCGTCGTCGTCGCCATCGCCAGCCCCGGCACCGCGGTCGTGGTGGCCGCCGCGCTCCTGCTGGCCTTCGGCACGTGGTTCGGCCTGCACCCGACGGCTCGTCTGGTCGACCCCGACCACGCCGGCGCCGCGCGCGGCCGCCTGGTGACCGGCACCTTCGCGGCGCTCTTCGGGGCGCAGCTGCTGGTGGGCGTGCTCTTCGGGTCGGTGCAGACCGGCACGTCGGTGCTCGCCGAGGCCCAGGGCCAGCTCGGCCTGGCCGGCCTGGTGCACGCGACCCTCGGCATCGGCTCGGTGCTGGCCGGCCTCGCGATGGTGCTGCTGCCCGACTCCTTCCACCCCGCCCGCCGGCTGCTGGCCTTCGCGGTCGGCATGCTCGTGCTGTCCGCGCCGCTGCTGCTGGTCGACGGCCTCGGTCCGCTGGTCGCCGTCGTGATGGTGCTCGGCACGGTGATCGCGCCTTACATGATCACCACCTTCACCCTCGCCGAGCGGGTCGCCCCGCGCGCCCGCGTCGGCGCCGCGATGACGCTGATGGCCGGCGCCACCGGGATCGGCTACGCCCTGGGCTCCAGCACCGCCGGGCGCCTGGCCGACGCCTCGGGCCACACCGCGGCCTTCGCGGTCTCGGTGACCGGGGCCGGCCTCGCGGTCGTGCTCGCCCTCGTCGCCCAGCCGGCGCTGCGCCGCATCGAGCGGGTCGCCGACCCCGTCGCCACGCCCGAGCCCGCGGTCAGCCCCGTCGCCTGACCCCGCGGCCCCGCGCGCGGTCGCCCGGCCCGGGTCAGGCGTCGGCGCGCAGGGCGCGGACGGCCATGGCGCGCAGCAGGTCGCGCATGGCCGCGTCGTCGAGCAGGCCGCTGTGGGGCGTGGAGTTGATCAGCCCGAAGGCCGCGTGGGCGGTGGCGCGGGCGGCGCCGAGCCCGAGGTCGGGGTGCAGCAGCCGCAGCTGCTCGGCCCAGACCTCGACGTACTGCCGCTGCAGCAGCCTCACCTGCTCGCGCGCGGCGGGGGGCAAGGACTCCCAGTCGCGGTCCTGCACCACGATGAGCGCCCGGTGGCGCAGCGCGAAGTCGACGTGCCAGCCGACGAGGGCCTCGAGCGCGGCCGCCGGCGAGTCGGTCGCCGCGGCCCGCTCGCGCCCGACGGCCAGCAGCTGCTCGCTGATCGTGACCAGCATCTCGGCCAGCACGGCGTCCTTGCTGGCGAAGTGCTTGTAGAGCGCCGGGCCCGAGATGCCGCACGCCGCGCCGAGGTCGGCGACCGAGACACCGTGGAAGCCGCGCTGGGCGAAGAGCTCGGCGGCCGTGTCGAGGATCTGCTGCCGCCGGCTGGGCGGGGCGTCCTGCTCGGTCGTCACCGGCACAGGTTAGCGCTCGTTCACCGGCGCACCGGGCGACGTTCCAGCCCCCGGCCGCCCCGGACGGGCCGGCGGGGGCATCCCGTGGACGCTGCGGTTAACGATCGCTAACCTGGGCGCGTGACAGACCTCAGGGAGCTCACCGCCGACCTGCACGAGCGGCTGGCCGCGGCGCGGCGCGGCGGCACCGAGGCCGCGCGGGCCAAGCACACCGACCGCGGCAAGCTGCTGGTGCGCGACCGGGTCGACCGGCTGCTCGACCCCGGCAGCCCCTTCCTCGAGCTGAGCCCCCTCGCCGCCACGGGCATGTACGGCACCCCGGGCCAGGCCGGACCCGGGGTCGACGCCGGGGTCGACGCCGGGATCGACGCCGTGCCCAGCGCCGGCATCGTCACCGGGGTCGGCCAGGTCAGCGGCCGGCTCTGCGTGGTGGTGGCCAACGACGCCACGGTCAAGGGCGGCACCTACTACCCGCTCACGGTCAAGAAGCACCTGCGCGCCCAGCAGGTCGCGGCGGAGAACCACCTGCCCTGCGTCTACCTCGTCGACTCCGGCGGGGCCTTCCTGCCGATGCAGGACGACGTCTTCCCCGACCGCGAGCACTTCGGGCGGATCTTCTTCAACCAGGCCACGATGTCGGCGCGGGGCATCCCGCAGATCGCCAGCGTCATGGGCTCCTGCACCGCCGGCGGCGCCTACGTGCCGGCGATGGCCGACGAGAGCGTCATCGTGCGCGAGCAGGGCACGATCTTCCTCGGCGGCCCGCCGCTGGTGAAGGCCGCGACCGGCGAGGTCGTCACGGCCGAGGAGCTCGGCGGCGGTGACGTCCACGCCCGCACGTCCGGGGTCGTCGACCACCTCGCCGACGACGACGACCACGCCCTCGCGGTGGTGCGCGGCATCGTCGACACGCTGCGACCGACCCCGCCGCCGCCGTGGGAGGTGCGCCCGGTGGAGGAGCCGCTGGAGGACCCCGCCGGCCTGCTCGACGTCGTGCCCGCGGAGGTCCGCACGCCCTACGACGTGCGCGAGGTGATCCGCCGCGTCGTCGACGGCAGCCGCTTCCAGGAGTTCAAGCAGCTCTACGGCGAGACCCTGGTGTGCGGCTTCGCCCACGTGTGGGGCCACCCGGTCGGCATCGTGGCCAACAACGGCATCCTCTTCAGCGAGTCGGCGCTCAAGGGCGCGCACTTCATCGAGCTGTGCAACCAGCGCGGCATCCCGCTGGTCTTCCTGCAGAACATCTCGGGCTTCATGGTCGGGCGCGAGTACGAGAACAACGGCATCGCGCGCGACGGCGCCAAGCTGGTCACCGCGGTCGCGTGCAGCGTCGTCCCGAAGTTCACCGTCGTCATCGGCGGCTCCTTCGGCGCGGGCAACTACGGCATGTGCGGGCGGGCCTACGACCCGCGCTTCCTGTGGATGTGGCCCAACGCGCGGATCTCGGTGATGGGCGGCGAGCAGGCCGCCTCGGTGCTGGCCACGGTGCGCCGCGACGGGCTCGAGGCCCGCGGCGAGGACTGGTCGGCCGAGGCGGAGGAGGACTTCCGCGCCCCGATCCGCGAGCAGTACGACGCGCAGGGCTCGCCGTACTACTCCACGGCCCGGCTGTGGGACGACGGCGTCATCGACCCCGTCGACACCCGCCGGGTGCTCGGCATGGGCCTGGCGGCCGCCGCGCACGCGCCGGTGCCCAGCCCCTCCTACGGCGTCTTCCGGATGTGAGCGAGATGACGATCCACACCCTGCTCGTCGCCAACCGCGGCGAGATCGCGCTGCGCGTCTTCCGCACCGCCGCCTGCCTGGGCCTGCGCACGGTCGCGATCCACACCGACCTCGACGCCACGGCGCCCCACGTGCGCGCCGCCGACGCCGCGGTGCGCGTGGAGAGCTACCTCGACGTCGACGCGGTGGTCGCCGCCGCGGTGGCCGTGGGCGCCGACGCGGTGCACCCCGGCTACGGCTTCCTCTCCGAGCGGGCGGCGTTCGCGCGGGCGCTGGAGGCCGCCGGCGTCGTCCTGGTCGGCCCGTCGGCCGAGGTGATGGACCGCATGGGCCGCAAGGACGCCGCGCGCGAGATCGCGGTGGCCGCCGGGGTGCCGGTGGTGCCGACCGGTGAGGACGCCGCCTACCCCGTGCTGGTCAAGGCCGCCGCGGGCGGCGGTGGCAAGGGCATGCGCGTGGTGCGCTCGGCCGCGGAGCTCGAGGAGGCCACGGCCGCCGCGCGCCGTGAGGCGCTGGCGGCCTTCGGCGACGACACCATGCTGGTGGAGAAGTACGTCGAGCGCGGTCGCCACGTCGAGGTCCAGGTCCTCGGCGACGCCCACGGCACCGTGCTGCACCTCTTCGAGCGCGACTGCTCCACCCAGCGCCGGCACCAGAAGGTGCTCGAGGAGGCGCCCGCGCCGACCCTCGACGAGGCCACGCGCGCCCGGGTGCGCCAGGCCGGCGTCGACCTGGCCGCCCACGTCGGCTACACCGGCGCCGGCACGGTCGAGTTCCTCCTCGACGCCGACACCGGGGAGTTCTACTTCCTGGAGATGAACACCCGCCTCCAGGTCGAGCACCCGGTCTCCGAGCTGGTCGCCCGCGTCGACGGCGCTCCGGTCGACCTGGTCGAGCTGCAGCTGCGCGTGGCGGCCGGCCAGCCGGTCGGCCTGGCCCAGGACGACCTGACCCTGGTGGGCCACGCCATCGAGGCGCGGGTCTACGCCGAGGACGCCTACGCCGGCTTCCTCCCGCAGGCCGGTCGGGCCAGCCTGGTGCGCTGGCCCGCGGCGACCTCGGCTGCCCCTGCCGCTGGCCCTGCCGCGGACCCCCGGGGCGCCACGGTGGTCCGCGTCGACCACGCCCTCGCCGACGGCCAGGTGGTCTCGACCGCCTTCGACCCGATGCTCGGCAAGGTCGTCGTGCACGGGCCCGACCGCGAGAGCGCCCGCCGCGCCCTCGTGGCGGCCCTCGACCGCACCGCCATCCTCGGTCTCACCACCAACGCCGGCTTCCTGCGCGCGCTGGTGGCCTCCGAGGAGTTCCGCGACGCCACGATCGACACCGCCTGGCTCGACCGCCACGAGCTGCCTCGGCCCGAGGAGTCGCAGGCCCGGGTCGTCGCCGCGTGGACCCAGGCGATGCTCACCGCGATCAGCGGCACCGGCGAGGTCGGCGACACCGGCCGGGCCCGCTCCGGCGCCGGGCCCTTCCACGCCGACGGGTTCCGCCTCGGCGGACCGCCCGCCCCGCAGCGGGTGGGCCTCGACCGACCCGTGGTGGTCGAGCGGGCCGCCGACGGCCTCCGCGGCGCCGTCGACGGGGTGCGGGTCGTGCAGCTGCGCGCCGAGCACCACACGGTGCTCCTCGACGTCGACGGCGAGCGCCTCGAGGCCGTCGTCGACGCCCGGGCCCACGAGGTCGAGGTCGTCCTGCGCGGTCAGCGCCACGTCTTCCGACGACCCGACCCGGCCGCCGACCGCGGTCCCGCCGCGGGCGACGGCACGCTGGTCTCCCCGATGCCGGGCACCGTGCTCGACGTGCGCGTGGTGGTGGGCCAGGTGGTCGCCGAGGGCGACGTGCTCGGCGTGGTGGAGGCGATGAAGATGGAGCTGGCCCTGCGGGCGCCCTTCGCCGGCACCGTCACCGAGGTCGACGCCGTCGCCGGACGCCAGGTCGCGCTGGGAGCGACGCTCTTCGTCGTCGAGGCCGCGCCCGACGCGCCCGGCTCCGCCGGCACCGGGGCGGACAGCGCCGGCACGGGAGCACCCAGCGACGGAGCACACAGCAGCGGAGCACACCGCGACGGAGGGGCCCGGTGACCGGCGGCGAGCAGCCCCGCACGGGCGGCCCCGGCGCTCCCGCCGCCGGCGACGCCGCGGCCGCGGCCCCGGCCGGTGCCGGCGACACGCCCGGCGCGGGCCCGACGGCGGCGACCCCGGCGGGCGAGCCTGCGGTGGGCGCCCTGCCGATGGTGGTGCGCGACCCGGCCCTGCCGCAGCGGGTGAGGATCTACGAGGTCGGGCCCCGCGACGGCCTGCAGAACGAGGCGTCGCTGGTGCCGGTCGAGGTGAAGGCGGAGTTCGTGCGCCGCCTGCTCGACGCAGGGCTCACCACGGTCGAGGCGACCAGCTTCGTGCACCCGCGGTGGGTGCCGCAGCTGGCCGACGCCGCCGAGCTCATGGGCCGCCTGGCCGACGACCTCGGCGAGGCCTCGCGCGACCTGCCCGTGCTCGTGCCCAACGAGCGCGGCCTCGACCGCGCCCTCGAGCTGGGCCTGCGCCACGTCGCGATCTTCGGCTCGGCCACCGAGACCTTCGCCCGGCGCAACCTCAACCGCGGGCTGGAGAGCCAGCTGGAGATGTTCGCCCCCACCGTCGCCCGCGCCCGCGCGGCCGGCCTCGACGTGCGGGCCTACGTCAGCATGTGCTTCGGCGACCCCTGGGAGGGTCCGGTGCCGGTCGCGCAGGTCGTGGCCACCGGCCGCCGCCTGCTCGACCTGGGCGCCGGGCAGCTCAGCCTCGGCGACACCATCGGCGTCGGCACCGCCGCCCACGTCACCGCGCTGGTCGAGGCCTTCGCCGACGCCGGCATCGGCCCCGACCGGCTGGCCCTGCACTTCCACGACACCTACGGCCAGGCCCTCGCCAACGCCGCCGCGGGCCTGCGCGCCGGGGTGACGACGTTCGACGCCTCGGCCGGGGGGCTCGGCGGCTGCCCCTACGCCGCCAGCGCCACCGGCAACCTCGCCACCGAGGACCTCGTGTGGCTGCTCACCGGGCTGGGGGTGGAGCACGGGGTCGACCTCGACGCCCTCGTGGGCACCAGCACCTGGATGGCCGAGCGGCTCGGACGCCCCAGCCCGTCGGCGGTCGTGAGGGCGCTGGCACAATCAGCACCGTGAGTGCCGCCGCCCGCCGCCGGGTCTACCTGCACATCGGTGCGCCGAAGACCGGCACGACCTACCTCCAGGACCGGCTGAGCCTCAACGCCAAGGCGCTGGCGGCCCACGACGTGCACTTCCCGACCCGCTCGGCGCTGGTCAGCCCCGCGCTCTTCCACTTCCGCGCCGCCCTCGACCTCCAGGGGCAGGACTGGGGCGGCGAGCCGGGCCACGCCGAGGGCAGCTGGGACGCGCTCGTACGCCGGGTCCGCCGCCGCACCGGCACCGTCGTGGTCAGCCACGAGATCCTCGCCCCCGCCGGCGCCGAGCACGTGGCCAAGGCCAAGCGCGACCTCGCCGGGCCCGGCGACGACACCGAGATCCACGTCGTCTACAGCGCCCGCGACCTCGGCCGGCAGCTGCCCGCCGCGTGGCAGGAGAGCATCAAGCAGGGCCGCACGTGGAGCTACCGCCGCTTCCTCAAGCGCGCGCGTCGCGGCCGCACGTGGTTCGCCCGGTCCTTCGACCTGCCCGCCGTGCTCGGCACCTGGTCGGCCGGTCTCCCGCCCGAGCGGGTCCACGTCGTCACCGTGCCCCAGCGGGGCTCGGGGGTCTCGGTGGCCGGCCCCGGCGCGCCCGGCGGCGACGAGCTGTGGCTGCGCTTCTGCCGCGCCTTCTCCATCGACCCCGCCTGGGCGCCCGCCGAGAGCGAGCGCACCAACCCCTCGCTGGGTGCCGCGGAGAGCGCCCTGCTGCGCCGGCTCAACACCAGCCTCGGGCGACGCACCCGCGGTGGTCCCGACTTCGACGCCCTCGTGCGCGGCCTGCTGGCCGAGCAGGAGCTGGTGGGTCGCGAGTCGGGTCGCGTCGGTCTGCCGCCGCGCTTCCACGACTGGGCCGAGGAGCAGTCGGAGCGCTGGATCGAGTGGGTCGAGGCCAGCGGCGTGCACGTCGTCGGCGACGTCGCCGACCTGCGCCCCGTGCGCCCGGGCCCCGACGAGTCGTGGAACGACCCCGACCGGGTGCCCCCGCGCCGCCAGCTCGCCGCCGCCGTCGACGCCCTCGCCGCCATGACCCGCGAGGCCGCGCGCCGCGAGGACCCCGACCGTCAGATCGGCAGCCGCGTGCGCGACCAGGCCCGCCGCCTGCTCGACTCGTGAGCGGCACGCCCGGCGAGGGACGCGCCTGGGCGTGGCTCGACCACCTGCAGGCCGGCGGCACCACCCCGTGGGCCCGGTGGTCGGCCGAGGTGCCGACGCGCGGCCGGGTCCTGCCCGGCGCCCAGCAGCTCGAGCTCCTGCGCCGCCTCAACCTCGCCGGCGGGGTCTCTCCGCGGCTCGCGCAGCGGGTGCTGGGCGCGAGCGCGCCGGGCCGCGGGCGACCCGACCTCGAGCTCGTCGGCGCCACCGAGGTGCGCGGCTTCGGCTGGGCCCCCGTCGACCCCGCCGACCTGCCCGACGACGAGCTCGTGCGCGTGGCCACCGGCCTGGTCGCCGAGGACGTCCGGGAGGCGGCCGCGCGCGCGTCCGACCCGGCCGCGGCGGGCCACCGCACCGCGCGCCCGGCCCTGCAGCGGGTGCGCACGGCGTGGCCGTGGGCCCGACGCGCCCCGGCGTACCGTCTGGCCGGTGACCCGTGGCTGGGCTCGCTGTGGCGCCGCGAGCTCGCCGCCGCGGGCCGACCCCCGGGCGGGCGCGCGCCCGAGGTGCTGGTGCTCGCCGGTCGGCTCTCGGTGGGCCTGGCCCACACCTGGACCGCCCGCAGCGCCGGGGTCGACGGGGCCCCACCGTGGCCGCAGTGGCTCGCCGCCGCCACCGAGCGCCGCCACGTGCCGCGCCCCCTCGACGTCGCGGCCGTCGCCGACCGGTGGGCCGCGCGGGTGGGTCGCGAGCGCGTGCGTGTCGTGGTCGACCTCGACCGGCTGCCCGCCGTGGTCGACGCCCCGGTGCGCCCCCACGCGCCCCGGCTCTCCGGCGACGCCGTCGAGCTCGTACGCCGGGTCGGCGTGGGGCTCGGGCTGCTCGTGCTGCCGCGGGCGCGCCAGGAGCTGCTGCGCGGGGTGCTCGTGCCGATGCTCCACGACCTCCCGGCCGCCACCGCCGGGTCCCGCCTCGTGGTGCCGCCGGAGCACCACCGGTGGGTGGCGCGACGCTCCGTGCAGGTGCGCGCCGCGGTCCTGCGCGCTGGCTACCCTGTGCTCGGCGACCCCGACGCGCTCGTCGACGCCCCCGACGCGCTCGCCGAGGCCGAGGGCGCCCCGCCCTCGGACGCCGCCGTGCTCGACCTCGCCGTGGCCCTGCTGCGGCGTCACGACGACCGCGGCGCCATCAGCCCTGCGACCCCGACGATCCCCACGACCCGAGAGGACGAGCGATGAGCCAGCGCGTCCTGCTCCACGTGGGCACCCCCAAGACCGGCACGTCGGGGCTGCAGGACGTGCTCTTCCGCAACCGCGAGCGGCTGCTGGAGCACGGCATCCTCTATCCCGCGGAGCGCTTCGACGCCCACTTCCTCGCCGCCCTCGACCTGATGCGGCTGCCGTGGGGCGGTCTGGAGACGGAGGCCTTCGGCGCCTGGGACGCCCTCGCCGCGCAGGTGCGCGCCCACGAGGGCACGGCGATCATCAGCCACGAGATCCTCGCGACCGCCTCGCGCTCGCAGGTCGGTCGTGCCCTGGAGTCGCTGGGCCACCGCGCCGACGGCACCGGCGCCGAGGTGCACGTCGTGCTCTCGGTGCGCGACCTGGTGCGCCAGGTGCCGGCGGAGTGGCAGGAGAACGTCAAGCACCGCAGCACGATCACCTTCGAGCGCTTCCTCGAGCAGCTGCGCGACCCGGCCCGCGAGAGCCGGATCGCCACCTGGTTCTGGGGCGTGCAGGAGATCCCCGACATCCTCGACCGCTGGGGCCACGCCCTGCCGCCCGAGCGGATCCACGTGGTCACCGTGCCGGCGCCCGGCGGCCCGCCCGACCTGCTGTGGCAGCGCTTCACCCGCGCCTTCGGCCTCGACGGCCTCGAGCTCGACCTCACCGTCGAGCGCGCCAACCCCTCGCTCGGCGCGCCCGAGACCGCGCTGGTGCGGCGCATCAACCAGGCCGTCAACCAGCGCCTCGAGCCGGCCGACTACCGGCCGCTGGTGCGCGAGCTGCTGGCCCACCGCACCCTGTCGCAGCGCTCGCGCTCTCCCCGCCTGGCGCTGCCGCCCGACGTGCACCCGTGGGCCGCCGACCTGTGCGCGCGCTGGGTCGGGGAGGTCCGCGCGCGCGGCTACGACGTCGTCGGCGACCTCGAGGACCTGCGCGGACCGTCGGCCAGCACCGCCTGGGCCGACCCCGACGCGCCGTCGGAGACCCAGGTCGCGGGCGCCGCGGTCGACGCGATCGCGGCGCTGCTGCTCGACAACGCGCGGCTCGGCCACGAGGAGCAGCGCCTGCACGCCGAGCTGGCCGAGACCCGCGACGCCCTGCAGCGGTCCTACCTTCGCCCGTCGTACCGGCTGCGCGAGCGGGTCGTGGGCCGGCTCCAGGGCGGGCGGGGCGGCCGCGCGGCGCTGCGGGCCTACCGCGCGGTGCGGGGCAGGAGCTCGCGCTCGGCGTAGCGGCCGATCTTCCAGGTCGAGTAGCCGTCGGCGCCCATGCCGACGACGCCGCCGACCACCGGCACGCGACGACCCACGGTGACGGCCAGGCGCTTGCCCATGACCCGGGTGACCAGGTCGGAGGCGACCTCGGTGGAGACCGCGCGGTCGGTGTCGGGCGAGCCCGACGGGGCCGTGGCCAGCGCCATCGGCGGCGCGGGCAGCTTCTTGGCCTTGACCAGGGAGTTGACGGTGTCCTCGCCCATCAGGCAGGCGAGGATCGCGTTGCGCACCCGGGCGTCGTCGAGGTCGTAGCCGCGCAGGTGGGCGATGCCGGCGATCATGCGGCACTGCACGAGCGCGAGCCCGGTGATGTTGGTGGGGATGGTGACGGCCGCGGTGACGACGCCGCCGATGTTGGTGAGGAAGCCCTGGGCCCCGGCGTAGCGCACGTGGTTCTCGATCACCTCGTGGATCGCCTTGTCGACGTCGCCCCCCTGCTCCTCCAGCTGCTTGTCGGCGGCCGCGGCGGCGGGCGGCAGCGGGCCGGCGCCGGCGATGGCGCGGGCCAGCGCCTCGCGCACGAAGGAGGTGGTCAGCCCGGGGGCCATGCCCGTCACCTTCGGGGCGATCTTGCGGGTCACGGTGCCGGTCAGGGTGCGTCGGGCGCTCATGACTTACAGCGTACGGGGGCTACGGTCGGCAGGTGCCCGTCGAGCCCCCGCCCAGCCCGTGGTCCTTCGGCGACCCGAGCCGCTTCCCCGACGACGACGACCTGGTCGGCATCGGCGCCGACCTCGAGCCCGGCACGCTGCTCGAGGCCTACCGCCAGGGTCTCTTCCCGATGCCCTCGGGCCACCGCGGCGACCCGATGTACTGGTTCTGCCCGCTCGAGCGGGGCGTGCTGCCGCTCGACGGACTGCGCGTCTCGCGCTCGCTGCGCCGCGCGACGCGCGACTTCGGGATCCGCGTCGACACCGCCTTCGCCGAGGTCCTCGACGCCTGCGCCGACCCCCGCCGCCCGGCGGGCTGGATCGACGGCGACATCCGCGCCGCCTACCTGCGCCTGCACGACCTGGGCTGGGCCCACTCGGTGGAGGCGTGGCAGGACGGGCGCCTCGTCGGGGGCCTGTACGGCGTGGCCAGCGGCGGGCTCTTCGCGGGGGAGTCGATGTTCCACCGCGTGCGCGACGCCTCCAAGGTCGCCCTGGTCGGTCTCGTCGACCTGCTCGCCGCCGACCTCGACGCCCACCCCGACCGGCTCCTCGACGTGCAGTGGAGCACCGAGCACCTGGCCAGCCTCGGCGTCGTCACCCTCAGCCGTGCCGACTACCTCGCCCGCCTCGCCCGCGCCCTGGAGTGCCCGCTGCCGGCGGCCTTCGGCGGCCCGGGCGCCCCCGGTCCGTCGTGACGCCGGTCGTGCCGGCGCGGCCGGGAAATCCTCGGGGTGGGAGGAGGCATGAACCGCGCGCGCTGGGGCAGGGTCAGCGTGCTCGGGCCCTCACGGGCGAGGACCACGCGGTCCCCGACGACCCCCTACCGACCCCCACGTCTGGAGATCGCATGTCCCTGACCCGCCTGCGCCGCGGAGCCGCTGCCGGCTCCCTCGTCCTCCTCGCCTCGATGGCCACCGCCTGCGGTGGCAGCGACGACGGGGCCTCGACCCCCGACGACGCCTCGTCGGACGACTTCTGCTCGACCTACTCCGAGATCATCAGCAGCACCGCCGACCAGGAGGAGCCCGACGCCGGCGCGATCAAGGACTTCGCCGACCAGCTGGCCGAGGTCGGCACCCCGGAGAACATCTCCGAGGACGGTCGCGAGGGCTTCGAGATCTTCATCGACACCATCAACGAGCTGCCCGACGACGCCTCCGCCGCCGAGATCGAGGACTTCGACCCCGACATCTCCGACGAGGACGACGCCAAGGTCGACGCCTTCTTCGAGTACACCGCGACCGAGTGCGCCGACGCCCTGGGCATCCCCTCCGACCTGCCCAGCGCCGAGGTGCCCGACGACTCCTCCAGCGAGTCCACCGAGTGACTCCCGCGGGTCGGGCCGTCGCGCCCCGACCCACCGCGGGCCCGTCCCGCACCGCTGCGCACCGGCGGGCGGTGACCCGACACGGGGTCGCCGACCGCCGGTGCGGGGTCAGCACCCGCCCAGGCTGCTCTCAGGTGCGCGTGCCACGCTCGCACCCATGCTGCTCTCCCGCTCCGTCCGACCCGCCCGCCCCTCGGCCGCCCGCCCCGCACGCGGGCCCCGGCGTACGCCGCTGCTCGTGGCGGGCCTCGCGGTCTCGGCCCTCGCGCTCGTGGGCTGCGGGTCCGACGACTCCGAGTCGGCCTCCGACGCGGCCAGCCCGGCGGCGTCGAGCAGTGCCGCGGCGCCCGACCTCGGCGAGGCCCAGGGCCTCTGCGAGGCGCTGACCAGCGTCGACGGGCTCGACACCGGATCCGACGTCGCCACCTTCGCCGAGGCCCTGGGCTCCGCCGAGGTGCCCTCCGACGCCCCGGCCGACGCCGCCACCGGCTACGACGTCTACCTCGAGAAGCTCGAGGAGGTCGACCCCGACCTCACCGCCGAGGAGCTGGCCGCCGAGGGCGACTTCCAGCTGAGCAAGCAGGAGAAGACCCAGGTGGCGGCCTTCGTGGGCTACGTCAGCCAGGTCTGCGCCGGTGCCGCGGCGTCGGAGTCGCCCTCGGGGTCGCCCTCGGAGTCGCCCGCCGAGTGAGGCCGGGCGGCCTCGGGGCGACCGGCCTCACGACGACCGGGCTCAGACGACCTGGCTCAGACGACCTGGGGCGGCTGGCCGGTCTCGCTGACCATGGGCCGGCCGGCGGCCTCCCAGTCGAGCATGCCGCCGTCGAGGTTGACGACGTCGTGACCCTGCTGGGCGAGGTAGCCGGTGGCCTGGGCCGAGCGGCCGCCGACCTTGCACACCACGAGCACCTGGCCCTCGGGCACGTCGGCGAGGCGCTGGGGCAGGTCCATGAGCGGGATGTGGACCGCGCCCTCGATGTGGCCGTGCTCCCACTCGACGGGCTCGCGCACGTCGAGCACCGCCAGCCCCTCGGGCAGGGGCTGCGGGACGCCGTCGACGGAGACGGTGGGGATGGCGGTCATGAGGGCCTCGATCCTGGTGCGGGGGTGCGTCGGGTCCGTGCTGGGGCTCGCCGGTCGTGCCGGGGCTCGCCGGGCGTGCCGGGTCTGACTGCGAACTTCCACTTTGACTGAGCACTTCGCGCCTTTTGCTGAGCGTGAAATTCCATGCGTGAGCACTCCGCATTCCTCTTAGCGTGAGTAGTCGCGATCATTCTTTCAGACAGTGCGAGCAGCATGTGTTCTTCGGTTCGGGATCACACTCGTACTGTGCGATCAGTTTCTCTTAGCGTGAACACGGCTGGCCGGGCGCGGTCGTCCGTGGGCGGGGAGTTTCATCTAGCATGAGCGCCAGTTCGCCCGTCTAGTGCTTGCTTCAGCTAGCGGGATGCTGGCCCCAGGTGGGTAGGGAGGGCGGCGCCCGTGACACCAGAACCATGACCCACCGGGCGTGTGCCGGGCGCGGGTGAGGGTTTGTTGTCGACCTGGCGTCCGCCGAGGCACTTGGTCCCAACCGAGTGGCTTGGAATTGGGACGACCGCGTTGGACGTCCAAGAGGCCTTCGACCCAGGTTCGGTACCACCAGGTTAGCGGTGGGCGTGTGAGTTGCCGGTTTTGGGCAGTAGGTCGTTCATGGCCAATAGGTGGGTGAATGAGGTCTGGTGGCGCGATTGATTGTTCTGGGTTAGTGCGGCACTCGCTACGGCCAACCTGGGGTATGGCCTGACTGATGAGGACGTACCGTGGTGGTCCCACCCTTTGCGGTGGCTGGCCGCGTTCGGACTGATCGCTGCGGCCCTAGGTTTTGTGCGCGTGGTGGTGCGGACTTATCGCGAGCCAACTCCGTCCGATGAGTAGGCCGCAGGCAGGGCTGCGGGGTGGGTCGTCGCGAGGGCACGGACAGCGGTCACTGCGCGGTCGTGCAGTGGCCCATTGGCCTCTGTTATCGCTAGGAGGCTGAAAGTCTCGGCGAGGCGGACACAGGCTGCTGGGTAGGTGAAGAGTGCGGCGGAGTCCTTGATCTGGTTGGCCAGGTCGAGGGGGTCGTCGAGGAACGGTTCGGCCTGGGTGAGGAGTTCTTGGGCGGTCACGGTGAAGAGGCGCAGGGCGGCCGCAGATGTGGCGTTCGGTGCTGTGGGTGCGGGTGACCAGGCGGAGCGGTAGAGCTGGAGCGCGAGGTAGGCGGTGAGGTCGAGTCGCTGGGCGGTGCGCAGTTCGTGGGCGATCATGGCCGCCTCGATGGAGGCGCGTCCGACGGTCGCGGCCGTGGGTTCGGTTTCGATCCAGGTTCGCGTGTGTCTCTCGAGCATCGGTTCCGTCGCCCGGTGGCGTGCGATCTGGTTGAGCAGGGTGACGAGGTCGTCCTGAACTCGGCGTGTGGTGAGGCCGAGCGCGGGGTCGAGGCACAACCAGTCGGTGATCGTTTCGCGGTCCCAGACCTCGAAGTCGGCGAGTCCACGGCTGGCGTGAGCTTGCTTGTACTCCTGGGCGTCGACGGCTGCCGCGCCCTTGAGGACGCCGGTTGTCACGAGGACGGCGACCCGGGGCAGGTTCGCGTCGAAGCTTGGATGAGCGCGAGTGTTGTAGTCGCACTCTTCGAGTTGAGGACGAACATTTCGCCAGTCACCCTGCGTGAGGTCTCCGGCTTTCGACTGGATGGAGTACTGCCTCACGACTCCGTCGTCGGCCCGTTTGGCGACAACGTCCTTGCCGAACTCGAAGCCGCCGTGGGTGAAGTGAATGTCGTGGAACCCCTGAGACGCGAGAAGAGCGAGAAGTGGTGCGTCGAACTCCCGTTCGCCGAGGGTCTCAAGGAAGTTCCTGACGACGGCGCGAAGCATTCCACTCCTCTCGCTTCTTCTCGATGATCGCGTCCATCCTGGCCTGTTGTTCCTCGGTTGGCGGGTTCTCGGCCAGTTCGGCGATGACGTCGGAGTTCGTGACCAGGGTGGGCAGGTTCGGGTTCCCGTCTGTGTCGAAGGTCAAGTCCATCGCCTCCAGGGCGGCTATATGAGCCTCCACGAACCCGCCTGCCCCGACGTTGACGGTCTGTCCGTACTGATCAGAGACGTCCCCTATGTGTTGGAACATCCCGTCGGTCAGTTGACCGCCGACCTCATCAGCCAGCTCGAAGATGGCCGACAGGAACGGCTCCACATCTCCCGCGACCATGGGTCGTACGTCTCCGGCGACCTCGTGACGCACGGCAATGCCCCGGTACAGAGGGGACGCGAGGTGCTCGGTGTCAGGGGCGTGATCCTCGGGGCGAGGCAAATCGTTTACGGGTTCGGAAAAGACTTCCGTGAGCACGGGGTGGAGTTCCTTCGCCAGCGCCATGACCGACCCACGCATCCACGCGGCGCCGGCAGCGGAGTACTCCACTGGATGTGCCCACAGTCGCGTCTCCATCGATGACCTCCCGCCCGTTGGAGGGAGCGTATCGACGCCTGCCGACACCCGGGGAAGGACGCGTGGCATCGTCGTGTCGTCTGACCAGCCCGCACCGCCGAGGGTGCTCTCCTCCACGTCGGTAGTCACAAAAAAACTGGCCGCCCAGTGGCGGTTCCGCCGCGGGCTCGGACGCCTCCCGCTGGGGTTGCGCGGACCCTGAGCGGACACGAGCGGCGGGTGAGATGCAGTCGGGCGCTCCATCGTGAACTGGTCACAGTCACCTGCCTACGAAACGAAGAGCGGTGCGGCGGCCCAGTCGTCGGCCTGATCAGGTCGTGTCGGGAGGTGGGTCGACCGAGAGGGGAGAATGCGCTGCTGGCAGTCCGGGGAGCTTGCGAGTCGGAACTGGCGTCGCTCGTCGACGGCTGCATTGCGGGTTAGCCCGGCGTGACGGTGCCTTAGGTCATGGCACCGGGCGGGGGTTAGGTCTCGATCGGTGGATGTGCGATGCGGTCGCGTTCGTCGTGGGGGAGGAGACTGTTGACGTCCACGGAACTCAGGACTGCCCTACGCAGGACGCCCGGGACGCGTCGGGTGTCGTCGAGTTCCGAACGGGCGACGGCCAACCCGGCGCCGGCGATCAGGTCGGCCACCTGAATGGAGGGATGGTCGACCGAGCGGCCGCGGTGGACCGTGGCTCGGGGTCCTCGACGCTGCCATCCCGTCCGGTGCTCGTTCAGCGTCATGGGGGAGATCCGGGAGACGGTGTCCAGTACTTCGTCAGTGAGGGTCAGTTGCTCGTCGGCGAGAACGGAGACCGGCCCCAGTCGCTGGACCCAGTTGCCGACAAGGGCCGCAATGGCCGGGACCAAGGGTTCCAGCGGAGCGACTCCCGGATCGTCGTCGCGGCTCAGCCGCCGTAGGTGATGTAAGTGTTCGTGTGCTTGTTTCTCGCATCGTGTCGCGAGCTCCAGCACGCGTCGTGGGAGGCCGCCGGTGGTTGCCTCGTGGGCACGCGCGATGCAGTCCATGAGTGCGGTGACGGCCACTACCTCGCCGTCTGCGTTAGGCATGCTCGCGAAGTCCACGACAGTTTGCAGCAGTTGGAGATGGAGTTCGTCGCCGATCTGTGCGGCGGCTTCCGTGGCGAGGGCCCGGCTCATGACGACGTTCATGGCGTCGGCGTAGAGGTTGATCCGACGTTCGTGCGCGTACTCCTCGATCAGCAGGTCGACCAGTTTCGCTGCCGCCATGTAGTGCTTGTCGACTACGTAGATGGAGCACCGGCCTCCGAGTAGGTCCTTGGAGACCACGACCTCGCCGAGGGCTTCGAGGCGACGCTGGCTACGTGCGACGTGCTTGAACTTCAGCTCGCCCGTCGCCGTGATGCCTCCGGTTCGGCGGAGGTGGTCGAGGACCGCTTCTGCGTTGATGTCGTCACAGGCGACGGAACCGATGGTCATGAACCGGTCGTAGCGGCCGATGAGTTGTTCCCCGTCCCAACCTGACTCATCTGTGGCGACCCAACGAGTGTCAGGTGCGTCGCGCGTCGCGTCATCGAAGTGGGCGGCGTGTGAGGTGCCGTGCAGGCCTCTTCTCTCGCTCACGCTCCCGCCTTCCTCTCATCGGCGTTGTCCGGTCTATCAGAGACGGGGTCGTCGGTTCGAAGGATCTCCACGGATCCCACTTCGAGGTGGCCCACTCGCGAATGGGTACCGCGGCGGCTCTTGGGTGCGGTTCGCTCGCTGCCTCGTCGCCGACGGCGGATCCTTGCATTGTCGCGCCTGCCAGGATCGGGGAATGCTGCGGCAGCTGCAGAGACCGCGCGGACCAGTGCTTACGCGAAGAGGTTCCTGCCAGATCACGCGCCGCGTGGCGGCACCGACGTGCTCAGCTACCTACGGTTGGGCACGTGGCAGGGAGGCGTGGGCCTGACCCGGCCGCATCTGCCGCCGGGACGGCGAGGCGGGTTGCGGGCTTCCCGACTTCTGCACGACGCTGCCGTCCGAGGAGTGAACGCTCGCGACAAGCACAGCCAACACCTACGTCTAGGGACTCAACTTGCCTGTCCTGGAAGCACTGTTCGACTTCAACGGCATACTGAAGGGCTCCCGAGGACGATCCCGAGAAGGATCCCGAATGGACAGCGGCCCAGTCCGGGGGTCTGACGTCAGCCCGCTGGCGCCCGCAACTGTTGACCGGCCGCTGGACCGCAGACTTGCCCACCCGGGCCAAGCGTCACTCGGGCGGAGCAAACCTAGCGGTCCGTCGGTACACCTGGAATCGGATAACCCTGACTGATGACGGCCGCCGCACTACTTCCCCCGGGCCTGCGGGACCGCGTCGAGGCCGCCATCGACTCCTCGGCATTGGCTCTCGGTCAGTTCGTCCGGAACAATCTCGAGGTCCGAACGTTCGGCCGTCCTCAGCTGCCCCTGGCCGTGAAGTGGGTCGCCAGCGAGTACGCCCACGACTACATGAGCGTCAACAACGGTCTCTACATCGGCTCGAACAACTACACGTGGGGACAAGGGGTCTACGTCACCGGGATCTCAGAACCCATCTCGACCGCCATGTACGGTCGCGCTGGTGTCGTTGCGCGATTCGACCCCTCCGCCTGGCGTTGCTTCGACGCTCGAACGATGACGAACCAGCGCATCTACCTTCGATGGCTCAAGGCGCAGCCCAACTACTCGGAGGCACTGCTCACGGTTCACTCCGGTCACTGGCTCCAGATCCTCCGCAATCACTTCCGCGAGCAGTTCAAGATCGATGTCGTGTTGTTCCGGCCGGATGAGTACGACACCCCCGGCTGGTACACCGACCCGCAGCACACCTGGCTCGCCGTCTCGGACTGGACGCCGTTCGGGACCCTCGCGGAGAAGTGGTCGCAGCGATTCGTCGACGCGCGGCTCGCGGCCGTCGCCGAGGAAGACTTCCGCGCCGACCCGGGCGTCCTCACCCGGTCTCCGAACCTCACGCTCAGTGCCGCGAGCCCACATCACGGCGGGCTCGCGACCGCCGTGAAGATGGCATACTCGAACGGAACCGTCCTCAGGATCCCGTCGTGAGTGTCATCGTCGCGGCGTCGGAACTCATCCGGAGGGCCTCGACTGACTCGCTGGCGCAACAACGGCTCGACGTCGCCGCAGATGACCCGGACACTCGTGAGAGCCTCGTCTTCGCGCCTGTCCGTTCGGAGGACCTGCGCTGGCTTTCCACCAGCGAATGGTTGTGGTTCGCGACGTGGCGCCAGCACCGTGGCGGCCGCTTGGATCCCCTGATCCTGGAACGACTCCGCGCAATCAACATGACTGGGTCACGGTTCGCCCGGTTCGAGTTCCGGGGGCTCATTTTTCGCGACCCTGAGACTCAACAACTCGCCCGAGAGGCGATGAGCCGACGCGACGTGTTCGACCAGACCGGGCTCGACTGGATACTGGACCACTGCCGCGAGTTCACGAACCCACGAGAGATCGCCCGCGACGCTCTGCAATACGGAACCGAGGCGTCTTGGTTCGCGCTGCGGGTCATCAACGATATGCCGGACCGTAGTGCTGACCCCGTGCGGCGAACTCTCGCCACCCTGAGTAGCCGGCAAGTTGACGACAGAATGGTCCAACGATGGACGTTCCAGGGATGACGTGACATGGCTCTGAGACGAGGAAGCGAGTCGAGGGGACCAGTCTGTGCCCGTCGATTCACCACCGCTGCTCGTTCGTCGCTTGATCGTGGAATCGTGGTCAGAGAACCGCGTCGGGCCCTCGAAATCGCCTCTCGCGTGGCGTCAGGCACTTCGCCGGGCTTCGCGTCACCTGCCGGGCTGGTCCGACCGGGGCACTGCCAATAGCGGTGCTCGGCCCATCCACCGAGCGGCAGCCAGGCCGCGAGAGACCCCCGTAGCGGCCCTGAATGTTCGCGCAGCATTGGACCGACCCCTCACCCGACCCCTCACCCGATGACGCACGACGCGAAGCGGCCGCTATCGCCGTCTTCGGGACTTACCGGCGGACGAGGGCCCGAAGTTCGAGGCCCAGCACGACGAGTTTGCCCGCGAGTTCCGCAGCCGGCTCGTCTCTGAGCTCGTCTTCAACCGTTGCCGCGAGGGGGTCGGCGAGCCTGTGGTCTGGGACGGCCATCAGGGCGGCCCGTGCCCCTTCCAGTACGCACAGGAGTTCGCGTTCTACGAGCAGTGGTGACCTCTCGGCCCAGAAGGATTGACGGAACTGTCGGACGGAAGCTCGTTCGACGCCCAGGAGCGCGTCAACAAGGTCATCCACGTCCTCGCCCACCGGGGTCCCCCTTCGCGCGACTCCCGTCGCGGACAAAGCGAGCGCGTCCGCCGACGCCGCGAACTCACGAAGCGCGGCCTGGAGACGAGTTGACCTGGAGATGGACCACCCCACCTGCGCGAGAAAGGAGCCGATCAGTAACGGGATGACGGCTCGACTGTCGCGCACGGCCAACGAGAGTGCTGCGGCGGAACCCAGCACCAAGCCGCACCACGAGGTCGCGTCCCCGATTCGGCGGATCGTCTGATCGGCGCGCATTGGTGTCGCCGTCACGGGCGCCGGGTCGGCGGTCACGATGAGTCGAGTACCGACCGCGAGTAGCGAAGTGACCAAGGTCGTCGTCAGGTATGCGCGGGCGTTACTCGTCCACTGCGGTTCGGACAGGGCGAGCACCAGGCCGGCGGCTGCAACGGCGGCTGCGACCGTCGATAAGAGAACGGCAGCCGCTGAGACCAGCCGCATGGTTCGCGCTGCCCACCGCGCCACTAAGGCGAGCAGCTTGTCGGAGAGGAGCGGCGAACCGGCCACGAAGGTCGCGAGCACGCCGACGTCGAGGAGTACCGGCCACAGCGGTTGCAGAACTCCGCCGCGGGTCCCGAGTACGGCGCTGAGGGCCAAGAGCGTGCACCCTACGGTGAGGCCGAGGAGATAGGGCCACGTCGATCGATCTCCGACGCGACGCCCGTTCTGGTCGAGGGGTTCGCCTCGAAGGTCGATGGCTCGTTGCAGCAACTCTCCGTGGTCGGGCTTACGGCGCCGCCCGTCCGTTGCGGGCGGCGAAGACGGGGCGTTGATCACGCAGGGAAGGTACGCGTCCGCGTGGCCGTCAAGGCGGTGAGCTCTCCGGGGCAGCCAGGAACCGGGTTGCCGAGCAGGCGGGCCTCTGGGGGTGAGTCTCGGTCCAGCAGTGCTCTGTACGGGCATGGACGCCCCGGTGAGTGATTGCGCGGCAACCGGGCAGACCGGCGCGGAGCGCAACTGCGGCGGGCGCGGCCGAGCCGGCCGACGGACCCCGTCGGTCGGCCGGGCTGTCTGGCGTGCGGAGTGCGTGGGCTCGCGGACGTCCGGGCTCCCGGACGTCCGGACAGAGCTGGCACGCCCCGCTCCGCCACCCCGGAACTCTGACCTACGTCCTCACGAAGTGCGGGAACGGCCTGCTTTTCCCGAGCATGGGAATCTTCGCCTAGAGCTCGCGGTAGCCGAATAACGCCCGGCACCTCGAACAGAGGTGCCGGGCGGTTCAGCGTCCTTCCCAACAGCGGCGCCACGTCCCACCCAGAAAACCGCCGAGAGAACGACACGGCGCCGCACAAGCAAGAGCACCAGAAGCACGGAGGAGGCGACCTGGACGTCCCCGCACCTGGGGCGAGCGCACCGGACTCGCCGACGTCGGCGGCGCAATGTGGCTGGGGTGCTCACGGGCAACGTGAGAGGACGACGTCGCGACGGAACCGAAGCGCGACACCATTGTTGGGGTTCAGTGCAATCCGGGAGAGCACCAAGAGGTCGTAGTCCGCGCGCGTTTAGTCGTCGTGCGCGATCCCGCGGTTCCTTGCCCGTTCCTCCTCGAACTGTTCGAAGGCAGGTGCCGCCGTGCGTCTCCCCGAAGCGGACACTCGCCAGGCCTGGCTGAGACCCGACATCGAACAGAGCACGGGAGCGCGTCGTCGACCACCGCGCTCTAGCGGGGACCGACGTCCCCAACAGTTAAGGTTCGACCTGCTCGCGCATCGGACGACGGAGGACAGCTGGTGGTGGATGAGGCGCTCCTCGCGCGATTCGCGGCGCGGGTCGTCGATGTCGACGCGTACTCGCGCACCTGGTGGGCGAAGCGCGAGGAACCACAACTGTCCTTCCTGCAAGCCAACCCCGGGTCCGGCTCAAACTCCTCGACCTCACCGCACGGGACCAGCCGATCGGTACCGAGGACGTCTACTCGACCGACCATGGAACGACTTGGGTGGACGAGCGGCTGGACCTGCAGGCCGAGTTGCTGGCACAGATGGACGAGACCGATGCCGGGGCGGACGGGGGCGACGTTGAGTCGATCTACTTCCTGCTGGGTCTGCCTGGCTCGGGCAAGAGCAGCTCGTTGCGTCCGATCGCCGTCCAGCATGCTGGACTGGGCGGGGTGCCGCCGGTCGTCGACGCGGACGCCGTCCGCGTCCGCTTCCCGGAGTACGCCGACGGTCTCGGATCTGGCGTGGTGCAGGCGGAGACAGCCGTGCTGACCTACGGGCGCGGCTACAGGTGGGGTGAGGGTCGCCAGGGACGCGTGCTTCTCGGGGGAGCGCCGGTGATCATGTTGGACACCATCGGAGACGCGGAGCACCTTCCTCGCACCATCGCGCGCGCTGTCGAGCTGGGTAGGCGCGTCTACGTTCTGCGGACTGACTGTCCTGTAGAGGTCTGCCGGGAGCGTGCGATGCGTCGAGCGTTGGACAACCGGCGAGTCGTTCCTCTTGAGCTCATCGACGCGAAGGCCGGGGTCCCCGAACATGCCTTCGAGGCGGCTGTGGCCACGGGCGTGGTGGACGGGTGGGCCGTGGTCAACACCGCCGGCGAGACGGCCGACATCAGTTCAGCGAGCGCCGACTTTGCCGCTATGACCATTGCGGAGGTGCCCGCTTAGAGCACTCGCGCTCGATCGGTGCAGTTCAAGGCGGCGTGTCGGGGAAGTTTGTCGATCAAGACGGCGTTGTTATGAGTGACACTCCGCTAGAACGGATAGTGTGAAGTAGTCAAGGTTTGAGGCGGTGAGTCGGATGAGCAAGCGCACTGTTGAGCTGGAGCGCTCAGACGCTCTCGAGCAGTACGCCTACGCCGCCGTCGTCGACGACGCCGTCGGCATGCAGGCCGCTCTCGACCGCTACTCCGCAGCCGCCCCGGACGACGGCGAACCCTCAGACGCCGTGAAGAGCGCCCTCATCGACGCCGACCCGGTCGCTGCTGCCGCAGCGGGGTGGATGACCTTCCACGAACTGGTGGCAGTCGTCGCGCCCGACCCGGAGGCTTACCTCGACCCCGACGAGGTGGCCGCGTTCGAGGCCGCCGGACCACACATCCTTCGTCGTGTCGTGGCGAGCCGAAAGGCTGGCGAGACCTTCACCGCCGGCACTAAGACGTCGGCCGACGCTCGCTCCAACAAGAGCGCGTTCGCCCTGGCCGCTCGGGGCCGCGCTCTCGACCCCGAGGCACTCGTCCGACTGCTGAAGGAGCACGGACTCGAACCGGACGACGAAGACCTCAACGAGTGATCGGAGTCGTCTCGCCATCGGTGACGCCAGCACAGAGGCTCGCCGACACGATTGTCGACGCGCTCGACCTGAACCCACCGATCCCGATCCGGGACCTGGTGGCCGCAGTCGCCGACATCAAACTCGCTCGGGTCCGCGAGATTGGTCTCGACGCGGTTCTGCACGGCCTGCACTCGTCCGGGCGGCCGACCCTCCTGATCGACGAGGACTCTCCGAACACGCGCCAGATTTTCACGCTCGCCCACGAGTACGGCCACCTCTGCATGGCCTGGCACCAAGGCACCCTCGAGTGCTCAGTGACGCCGTCGGAGTCAGGCGACGGTGAGCACAGCACCCTCACCCAGACGTTCTCGTTCGAACGCGAAGCGAACCAGTTCGCGTCCCGGCTCCTGGTCCCCAAACGGTTCGTCGCCGACCTGGACCCAGACGACCCAGTGACCCTGTTCGAAGCCGTCGGCAAGTGTGGCGTCTCGGCCGAGGCGGCCGTTTACGCCGTCGCCGGGTACATGCCCCCCGGATGGACCTTCGTCCTCCTCGACGCCTTCGGAACGAACGCGCGAGCCATCGCACGCAGCCCCGGGACCCTCGACCTGCGCGTCGTCCCAGGCAAACCCGTCGACATCGACTTCGTCGGGCAGTTCCTCTCAGCCTCCGGCGACGTGCACCTCGCCGGATCGCACATCTACTGGGGCCGACACGAACAAGCGATGGACCTGGCGACCAGCAGCGTCGACTGGCGACCCATCCTCACCGAAATCATGGCCGCCCACGGATACGACCCGACACCCTCGGGCGAGGACTGGCGCAGCGTCAACGGGGTCGCGTCCTGGAGCCACGGCAGGGTCGGTCACGACGACGTGAACCTCCTCGCGAACTCCATCAAGCAGTCCTTCCTCCGTAACACCGACCATCAAGAACTCACCGCCCATCCACGGTTTGACGAGTTCGTCAGTAGCCGGGCACTCAGCTTCGCGAACAACTAAGTCGAGAGCAGCGACACAGACGCCAAACACGCTGGCGTCCCGGAGTCGTGATCTCGCGGACTAGTCAATCGCTACGCAGCAAGCACTGTCGCCGACGCGAGACCGGCCTCAAATGAATCATCGCCAGCGCCACAGATGGTCGCCTATGGCCTCGCAATCGTTCATGCGCCTACAGGCAGGTCCTCTCCCGGACTTATCGATATGTACGCGTGCAGCCCCTTGGCGCAGTACCTTCGCGCAATGCCATCTGACAAAGACCCCGCTAAAGGGCCCAGGGTATGCCGAGACCATCTGCCCTGCGAGCCCCGAGGGTCGCGATCATGTTCCCAGCGGCCGGAGACAACTGGAACTTCGCGAGACTGTCACTGTGGGAGGCGCCGACCATCGAAATCGATCGTTGGCCCGAGGTCCTCAATGACCAACTTGAGGGCCGTGAAAGCGAGTTAAGGCCGAAACTCAGTTCACTCGCATCGTTTAGATAACGTACGTCCGACGCCTAAATTCGCGAACTTGAAGATCCCTTACAGCCGGCTTTAATTTGTGCAGTGCCAGAAGAGGTCTACATCCCCTTTTGGGTTCGCCTCGCCTGTCATAGTCCAAACTACTGGACCGCGCTGAGGGTCACGTCGGTCAGGTAGTGAGGCCAGTCCCAGAGAAGCCCGCGCTCTTAACGCAACGGTTCTCAGGATGCTCCAGTGGACGACATCCTGTACCCCAGGAGGCACTCGCACGACCTTCCGCGTGGCCTGCATCAGGGGCGGGACCAACTTCAAGATCTGCTCAGCGAGCAAGCGGACCAACCCACCGGCCCGCAGGACGCCGTGACCGCGATTGTGGCTGTCCCCGGACGCCGCGCCCCGACGCCGACACAGACCACGAATGCCGCAGCCAGCTGGCAGGGATGGCTCACGACTGAGTCGCCCCGAGGGCGCGCAACCACGGCGATCCCAAGTACATCGCTCCTCGGTTCTGGAACGCTACGAGCATGAGGATCGGTCCACACGGCATGCACAAGTCTCTTCGTCAGGACGAGCTGGCAGCCACTGAACTGCCCGACTTCGCGGTAGTCACCGGGACCAACGGCTCAGGGAAGACTCATCTCCTCGAGATGCTGTCCTCAGCGTTGTTCGGCGACCGACGAGACGAGCCCCTGCTTAGGACTACGCCCGTTCACTTCGTCGGAGCTGGGGATTTGCTGCATTTGACGAATCCCTCGGCCGTCCACCTCAGCGGCCAAGTCACCGACGGCGGTCATCAACTGCAGCGCGGACTCGCCGCCCTCGCTGAACAGTTGCGTCAAGAGCCCACCATCGAAGGGCCGGAGCCACTGTCGCTGCGGAAACGGGTAGCAACCGCAGCAGTCGAGGACGGCATCATCACCTACGAAGCGATGTCTCAACTCCTGGCACGCACTCTGGGTGACCCTTGGGAGCTGCCCCCTACCGCACTTGCATCGTTTGCCCCCCTAGCGGGGGCCCAAATGAATCCGTTCGCAGACAACATCGGTCTCATCTTCCGCAACTGGCTGCAGGCGCACCTGCTCAACGACCTGCAAGAGCTGCGAGCGGCCCGCGGTCAGGACAGCTACGTCCGATCGCCCGAACAGATGCGGGTCTTGATCGGCCCGCCCCCGTGGGAAGTCTTCAATCTGACACTCCATGAGGTCGGTTTGCCCTTCGAGGTCACGGCGCCACCTGATCTCCTAGATCCCTACTCGGTCAATGCTGAGCTGATCAGAACAGCGGCAGACGGACCCACCGCCGCCCCAGCAAGCCGACTACGCATGGAAGATCTCTCGTCTGGTGAAAGAACCCTCCTCGGCCTAGCCCTCGTGCTTCTAAACATCACCGCCACCGGGATGACGCCGCGCGTGCCTTCGATGGTCGTCCTCGACGAACCCGACGCAACGCTGCATCCCTCGATGGTCAAGAACCTCGTCACCATGCTGCAGAACGTCTTCTGTCAACGGTTCGGAGTACGTGTAGTCCTCACGACGCACTCACCGTCAACCGTCGCCCTCGCGCCGCCCGAAAGCATCATCCTGATGAGCCGCGAAGGACCACGGCTACGTCCCGTCTCGACCGACACCGCCCTCGCCGCACTCACCGTCGGCATCCCGACGCTCAGCGTTCGGTCGGAGAACCGCCGCCAAGTGTTCGTCGAGGCCCCCTTCGACGAACGCGCCTACACCACGATGTGGGCGCTGCTCGGCAACCGGTTGAACACGCCTATCACCCCCGTATTCATTGCTAGTGGTGGCGATGCGACGACGGAGGGTCGCTCCGGGGGCAATACAGCAGTCAAGAACTTTGTACGACGTCTACGCGAAGCCGGTTCACGCACCGCCGTCGGTATCGTCGACCGCGACAACAGCGAAGGTTCGCCCGACGGAATCTTTCAGTTGCAGGGTCGTTACGCAATCGAAAACCTGCTCCTGGACCCACTCCTTCTCGGAGTTCGGCTGGTCAACATCGGCGCAGTGACCATGGATCAACTCGGCGTCCCAATCAACACGACGACCCACCAGCTCATTCGCGAACACTGCCAACAGCTGGTGGATCACATCTGCACCTCCCTCGACATGGCTGACGGCGAAACTAGAGACGTGCTCTATCTCGGGGGACAGACGGCCCGCGTGCCGTCCATGCTCCTGAACCTTCAGGGCCATGACCTCAACGACCGAGTACTGCACCGCTTCGGGAAGCTTCACCGTGACCGAGGCGCATCGCCGTATGGACACCTAACCGCGATTTTCCACACCACCGTGCGCGAGTACCCGGAGGCAGTTCCGCAGGCCCTCCTGGAGTTGTTCGCCTCAGTGACTAGGTAGCCCCCGTTCGTCTCCTGAGCGGACGACACCGCGTCGGGCGCGACATGGTCGCGAGCAGTCGTGACGGGACCCCCGTCCGGGGGGAAGGATCACCGATCATCCCGGCCGAGGAGAGGTCCCTGGCATCAACGCCCCCTGGCCGCCGGAATCGAGTGACCCGTGTGCCGGCATGCACGACGGCCTGCGCGACGGGCGCGCCCACTGCCCCACCGCCGCCCGCGACACCAGCGACCCGCCACGGCAACCCCAACGACACCCAGCCCTGCGCGGAAACGCCCAGATCCGCATGAAACCGGCAATCGCCGGTCGTGCTCGCGCTATCTGAAACACGCGAGTGGCGCGGACGCACTTGTGCTCGCCCTAACTGAAACCGGGCCGCGATGATGCTCGTCTTAACTGAAAGTGGCAGAGAACGCTGCTCGCCTTATCTGAAAACCCTGCTGCGCAGGCAAAATGCTCACCTAAAGTGGCAAATGCTCACTCAAAGTGGAAGTTCACACTGACGCTACTTGAGCAGCCGGCTCATCCGGCGGTCGGCCAGCGGCTTGCCACCGGTCTGGCAGGTGGGGCAGTACTGCAGGCTGGAGTCGGCGAAGGAGACCTCGCGCACCGTGTCGCCGCAGACCGGGCAGGCCTCGCCGGCGCGGCCGTGGACGGCGAGGTGGGACTTCTTCTCGCCCTTCAGCTCGCTGGCGGCCAGGCCGCGGGAGCGCTCGACGGCGTCGCCGACGGTGCGGCGCAGGGCGGCGTACAGGGTGGCGAGCTCGTCGTCGGTGAGGCTGTTGGCCGGCTTGTAGGGCGACATCCGCGCGGCGTGGAGGATCTCGTCGGAGTAGGCGTTGCCGATGCCGGCGATGGTGCCCTGGTGGCGCAGCACCCCCTTGACCTGCTTGCGACCCTCGCGCTGCAGGATCGCGCCGAGGACGTCGACGGTGAAGCCGTCCTCGAGGGGGTCGGGGCCCAGGCTCGCGATGCCGGGCACGTCGTGGGGGTCGCGCACGACGTACATCGCCAGGCTCTTGCGGGTGCCGGCCTCGGTGACGTCGAGACCGGTGCCGTCGTCGAGCTCGATGCGCACCGCGAGCGTCGACTTGCTGCTCGGCTTCGGCGGCACCATCGGCAGCTCCTCACGCCAGCGCACCCAACCCGCCCGGGCGAGGTGGAGCACGAGGTGGACCCCCGAGGCGTCGATGTCGAGGAACTTGCCGTGGCGGGTCACGTCGTCGACCAGCGTGCCCTCCAGCGCCGACAGCGGCGGGTCGAAGGTCTTCAGGGCGCTGAACGCCGCCACGTGGACCTTGACGATCGCACGTCCGTCGAGCCGGCCCCTGAGGTCCAGGGCCAGCGCCTCCACCTCGGGTAGCTCGGGCACGTCGCCGAGTCTAGGGGGGTGGGTGCGCCCGACCGGCGGGTTTCACCGGCCGGCTGGCGAAACCCGCACCTGTCGGCCCTCGCGCGGGCCGACAGGTGCGGGTGCGGGCYGACAGGCTCGGGTACGCCGCAGTCCSGGGGTCGCAGGCGTGCGGACCGACCCGGTGACAGACGGGCGCGGGCGGAGCATCATGGGCAGATGTCACGCGTGCGCACGCTGCCCGAGACGGGGTCGATCCACCTCGACGCCCGCGGCGACGACCGCGCGCTGCGGGTCTCCTGGCACCCCGAGGCCGAGGTCGTCGTGCTGTCGCTGTGGCGCGACAACGTCTGCGCTGGGTCCTTCCGGCTCAGCGTCGACGAGGTGCCCGAGATGATCGAGGTGCTGCGCCGCGGCCTCGACCAGGCCTACGACGCAGCGCGCGCCCGCCGCCACGCGGCCTGGGCCGAGCCGGCCTGAGGGTGCTGGCCGGTCCGGGAGCCCGGGCCGCGCGGGTGCGGGTCGTCCGCGACCGCGGGCGGTCGCGGGGTGCGCTCAGCCGGCCAGGTGGGCCAGCCGGTCGAGCTCGGCGTCGGTGAGGTCGACGAAGGCGTCGTCGCGCAGCACCGAGAGCGAGCCGTCGTCGATGCGGAAGAACAGCCCGACGAGCCGCACCCGCTCGAGCCGCTCGGCGCCGAGCACCTCGCGCAGCCGGTCGAGGGTGACCGCGACGTTGACCTGGGCGAGCTGGTCGACCTCGCCGTCGCCGGCGGCCGCCGCCGACGCGCCCACCGGGTGCTGGGCCCGCCAGGCCGACACCGAGGGTGCGGCGTGGCGCAGCCAGCGGTCGACCGGGTCGCTGGCGTCGGCGCCCGCGGCGCCCGCGGCGCCCGCAGCCCCCGCGTCCGGGCCGACGGCCTCGTCGGAGGCGACCGCGGCGGTCATCGCGCCGCAGCCGGAGTGACCGCAGACGACGACGACCTCGACGCCGAGCTGGTCGACGGCGTAGAGCACCGGCGCGGAGACCGCGCCGTCGTCGTCGCCGTCGGCGGGGGCGAGGTTGCCCATGGTGCGGATGGTGAAGAGGTCGCCGGGCCCGCTGCTGGTGAGCTGGTTGGGCACCAGCCGCGAGTCGACGCAGCCCAGGAAGGCGGCGCGGGGGGCCTGGCCCTCGCGCAGCTCGTCGTAGACCGGCTGGAGCGAGGCCGAGGTGCGGCGGTGGTACTCGCGCACGCCGACCGCCAGCGGGTGGGCCGGGGTGGTGGTGCCGAGCTCGGCGCCGCCGTTCTGCCACGCGCCCCAGGGCAGCCAGGCGCGGGGCGAGACGGGCCGCGACTTGGCGGCGCGCTCGGCGGCCGCCTCCTCGCCGGCCGGGCCGGAGTGCTCGACGACGACCTGGCCGCCCTGCGCCTCGTAGCGGCTGCGCCAGTCGTCGATCTGGTCGCGGGCCGCGGGGTCGAGGTAGTCGACGAGCAGGTCGACCTCGACCACCTGGCCCTCGGGCACGGTGGCGAGCCGCCGGGCCAGCACGGGCAGGGCAAGGAACGACACGCTGCCGTGGACCTCGACGACCCACAGCGCCCGCCCGTCGGGGGCGGGGCCGGCCTCGCGCACGTCGACCTTGACCTGGGCGGTGCGCCACAGGGTGAGCAGCAGGGCGCCGACCAGGCCGATGAGCACGCCCTCGACCAGGTTGAGCGCGAGGACGCCGACCACGGTGGCGACGTAGATCCACAGCTCGCCGCGGGCGCGGGAGCGGCGTACGTCGGCCGGCTTGACCAGCCCGGTGCCCATGACCAGCAGCAGGCCGGCGAGCGCGGCCAGCGGGATCTGCTCGACCAGGCCGACCAGCAGCAGGGCGAAGACGAGCACCCACACGCCGTGCAGGATCGCGGAGGCGCGGGTGCGGGCGCCGGCGGCGACGTTGGTGGCGCTGCGCACGATGACGCCGGTGACGGGCAGGCCGCCCAGCGCGCCGGAGGCGGTGTTGGCGACGCCCTGGCCGACCAGCTCGCGGTCGAGGCGGGCGCGGGGCCCGTCGTGGAGCTTGTCGATGGCCACCGCCGAGAGCAGGCTCTCGACCGAGGCGATGAGGGCGACCGTGAGCACGGCGCCGGCCACGGCCAGGGGCGTGCCCTCGGGCATGGCGACGGTGCCGATCTGGTCGAGCAGCGCGCCGCCGAGGTCGACGCGCTCGGCGTCGGGCAGCCAGGCGGCGGCCATCAGGGTCAGCAGCGTGACGGCGACGAGCGGGCCGGGCACCGCCCTGACCCGGGCGGGCATCCGCGGCCAGAGCAGCAGGATCACCACGACGCCGGTGGCCGCGAGCAGGGCGTGGGAGTCGGGGGAGAGCAGCGACGAGCCGATGGACTGCAGGTTGGCCCAGGCCGAGGGCTGCGAGGTCGAGCCGAGGGCGACGTTGAGCTGGCCCAGCACGATCGAGATGCCGATGCCGGCCAGCATGGCGGCGACCACGGTGGGCGAGATGGCCAGGGCGTAGCGGCCCAGGCGGGTGGCGCCGAGCACGAGCTGGAGCAGGCCGGCCATGGCGGTGATCGCGCAGGTGGCCTCCCAGCCGAACTCGGCGACGACCTCGGCGACGACGACGGTCAGCCCGGCCGCCGGTCCGCTCACCTGGAGCGGGGCGCCGCCGACGATGCCGGCGAGGATCCCGCCGACGGCGGCGGCGATGAGGCCGGCGGCGACGGGGGCGCCGGAGGCCACGGCGATGCCGAGCGAGAGCGGTACAGCGACGAGGAAGACCACCAGCGAGGCCGGCACGTCGAAGCGGGCGTCGCGCCGGGCCCAGCCGGTCAGCGAGCGGCCCAGGTCGCGGGGGGAGGGCAGGCCTCCGGGTGGTCCGGACCCGGCGGGGGAGCCGGGGGAGCCGGGGGAGGAGGCGGAGTGGGCAGCGGGGGGTGCGTGCGTGTGGGTCACCGAGAATTCCCTGGGATCGACGGAGTGTGCGGTCTGTGGGGGAAGGGCGAGAGTAGGCAGACGCCTGGGCGCGACACCCGGTCGTGTGACCGGGATCCCGGTGGTCGTAAGAGGATTCTCATCCCCGTCTCAGACGGGGCTCGTGAGGCGGGTGTGGCCGCTGGGGCTCGCTCGCGCTCTCTGGAAGCGTCTAGGGCTGACCCGAGACAGCTCGATAGTCGGGTAGGGCGGCGCGCGGGCGGGGCGCGGTCGGGGGCGGGCGACGCACGGGCAGCCGACGGCGGACGGAGGAGGAGGGAGGCTGAGGAGAAGGGAGGCGGACGAGGGCGGAGGCCGCGGAGCGCGTGGCTCGGTCCCGCGCGTCGTCTACGACTGACACTAGAGAGGCGGATACGGTCCTGTCATGGACCCGATCCGCAACCCCTACGCGCCCGGCGCCGGCCAGCGCCCGCCCGAGCTGGCCGGTCGCGACGAGGAGCTGGCGACCTTCGAGGTGGTGCTCGAGCGCGTCGCACGCGGTCGGCCCGAGCGCTCGCTGGTGCTCACCGGGCTGCGCGGGGTGGGCAAGACGGTGCTGCTCAACGCGCTGCGCTCCGCGGCGGTGCGCCGCGGCTGGGGCACCGGCAAGCTCGAGGCCCGCCCCGACCAGCGGCTGCGCCGGCCGCTGTCGTCGGCGCTGCACCAGGCGGTGCGCGAGCTCGGCGTACCGGGTCCTGGCGGCGGACCCGGTGGTGGGCCTGGTGGTGGGTCGGGGTCGGGGGAGGAGCAGGTCGACCACGTGCTCGGCGTGTTGCGCTCCTTCGCCCAGCGCGACGCCGGCGCCGACGCGCGCCTCAAGGACCGGTGGAGCCCGGGCATCGACGCCCCGGCCGTGCGCGGGCGGGCCGACTCCGGCGACATCGAGATCGACCTGGTCGAGCTGCTCACCGACGTCGGCGGGCTGGCCGCCGACGCGGGCAAGGGGGTCGCGGTCTTCATCGACGAGATGCAGGACCTCGGCCCCGACGACGTCTCCGCGCTGTGCGCGGCGTGCCACGAGATCAGCCAGTCGGGCCTGCCGCTGATCGTGGTCGGCGCGGGGCTGCCGCACCTGCCCGCGGTGCTCTCGGCGAGCAAGTCCTACTCCGAGCGGCTCTTCCGCTACGCCCGCATCGACCGGCTCACCCGGGAGGCCGCCGACCGCGCGCTGAGCGCCCCGGCCACCGACGAGGACGCGGCGTTCACCGAGGCGGGGCTGGCGGCGATGTACGACGCGACCGGCGGCTACCCCTACTTCATCCAGGCCTACGGCAAGACCGTCTGGGACGTCGCGCCCCGCTCGCCGATCACCGAGGACGACGTGGCCGTGGCCGCCCCCGAGGCCGAGCGCGAGCTGGCCGTCGGCTTCTTCGGCAGTCGCTACGAGCGCGCGACCCCGGCGGAGCGGGAGTACCTGCGCGGCATGGCCGACGCCGCCGTCGCCCTGGCCGCCGGCGGCACCGACGTCGACGCGGTCGGCTCGGTGGCCACCGCCGACGTCGCCGCCACCCTGGGCAAGAAGCCGCAGTCGCTCTCCCCGGCGCGCGACGCGCTGATGAAGAAGGGCCTGGTCTACTCCGGCGAGCGGGGCCGGATCGCCTTCACCGTGCCCCACTTCGGGCGCTACCTGCGCGAGCAGGCCTGACCCGTGCGCCCCCGGTGGCGTGGCGGCGACGTGCGCGGGTCGGTGCGGGGTCAGGTGCGGGGTCAGGTGCGGGGTCAGGCGCGGCGTACGACGACCCGCGGCGGCTCGCGCAGCGACCGCCCCACGACGCAGTAGCGCTCGGTGGTCGCGGCCAACCGCGCCAGCTGCTCCTCGTCGACGCCTGAGTCCTCGGGCAGGGTGAGGTCGAAGGTCACGACGACGTCGGTGACCCCGACCGGGGCCTCGCGGTCGACGCCGAGGGTGCCCCGGGCGTCGAAGACGGCCTCCGCGGTGCCGGTGGCGGCGAGCACGTCGACCCCGCTGGCCAGCGCGACGCTGCGCAGGGTCACCCCGGCGCAGGCGAGCAGCGCCTCGAGCAGCATGTCGCCGGAGCAGGCGTCGCTGCCGTCGCCGCCGGTGGCCTCGTGCAGCCCGGCTCGCGCGGGGCCGGCCCAGGTGTCGACGGTCGCGGTGACCCCGGGGTCGGCGAAGCCGGCGCGGGCCCGCAGCGGGGTGCGGGCGCTGGCGGGGTCGTCGCGGTAGCGCTGCTTGAGCGGCGCCTGGGCCGCGCGCACCTGCGCGCGCAGGTCGGAGGGCCCTGGCCCGGTCGAGGGCCCGGTCGAGGGCCCGGTCGAGGGCGAGGTCGAGGGCGAGGTCGGGGGTGCGGTCATGGCGCCAGTCTGCGCGGCCCGACGGGCCCGCGGACCGTCCGGTCGGACGGGGCGAGACCGGCCCGACACGCGATCGTCACCCGCGCGGGCGCGGGCAGGAGCACACTGGGTCGATGAGGTCCGGCGCACGACGCCCCGACGCTCCGCACGGCCCGCGGGCCGAGCCGGCAGCGGCTGCGGCCGGCGCGCTCCCGCAGGTCGTGGCGCACCGGGGGGCCAGCCACGACAACGCCGAGCACACGCTGGGTGCCTACGTCGCGGCGCTCGACGACGGTGCCGCCGCGCTGGAGTGCGACGTACGCCTGACCGCCGACGGGCACCTGGTCTGCGTGCACGACCGCACGCTGCGACGCACCGCGAGCGCCGAGGGGTCGGTCTCCACCATGGAGCTGGCCCAGCTCTCCCAGCTCGACTTCGCCTCCTGGAAGCACCCGTGGGCCGACCTCGACGACGAGGCACCCGAGCGCGACCCTGCCCACGACACCGTGCTGACCCTGCGCCGGCTGTGCGAGGTGGCCGCCGACTACGACCGGCGGGTGGAGCTGGCGATCGAGACCAAGCACCCCACGAGGTACGGCGGGCTGGTGGAGCGCCGGCTCGTCGACGTGCTGCGCGACTTCGGGTGGGACCGCCCGGGCACCCCGGCGCGGGTGATGAGCTTCTCCCACACCGCCCTGCAGCGCGTGGAGCGGCTCGCACCCGCCGTGCCGCTGGTGATGCTGCTCGACAAGGCCGCGCTCTGGCCGATGGTGCACCGCGTGATCGGCCCCGACTGGCGGGTCGGGCCCGGCGTCGAGGTGCTCGCCGGGCACCCGCGGCTCGGCCCGCGGATCACGGCCTCGGGGCGGCGGATGCACGTGTGGACGGTCAACACCCGCGACCAGCTCGACCTGTGCGTGCGGCTCGGGGTGGAGGCGGTCATCACCGACCGGCCGGCCTACCTGCTCGACCTGCTCGAGGCGCGGGGACGCACCGGCGCCGACGGGTCGGGGGGCGGCGTATAGGTTCACGCCCATGGCGAAGAAGTCCCGCACCAAGGCCCGTGAGACCACCACCCCCGGCGAGGTCGGCCCGCGCCAGCCCTGCCCCTGCGGCTCCGGCAAGCGCTACAAGGCCTGCCACGGCGCCCCCGGCGGCCCCGCGGCGACCTTCGTCAACCGCCCCTTCGAGGGCCTGCCCTCGGAGTGCGACGTCATCGCGCTGCGCGAGCTCGTGCCCGCCGGCACCGCCCCGCTGACCCTCAAGGACGGCGTCACCGGCTCCGGGCGCGCCGTCACGCTCTGCTCGCTGCTGCCGATGGCCGCGCCCGCCATGGTGCGCGACTCCGGCGAGGTGTGGCTGGGCCTGCAGGTGCAGCACAACTTCGGCGACCCCGCCCGCGACCTCGGCGCCGTGCTCACCAAGGCCCTCGAGCAGGCCGAGCGCGGCGAGGCCGGCATCGTCGGGCTCACCGGCGACCCCGGCGAGGGCCCCCGCCTGCAAGACCTCGTCGAGGGCGGCACGCTCGACGTCACCGTGCACGAGGGCTTCGACTACTGGATCGCCGACGTCGACGACCGCGACGGCATGGCCGCCGCGCTGGAGCAGGCCAACGAGGCCGCCGCCCCGACGGCCAGGCTGACCTCGGTGGAGTCGGCGTACTGGACCAACGTCGGCACCAAGGAGCACCTGCGCTGGGTCATGCCCGAGCCCGAGGACCGGCTGCTCGACGCCCTCGCCCGCCTCCACGCCGCCGGCAAGGACGACATCGCCCCCGGCTCGCGCCTGGTCGGCATGTTCCGCGCCCACGGCCTGCTCGCCCCCGTCTGGGACCTCCCCGTCGGCACCGGCCCCGAGGCGCTCGAGGAGCCGGCCGCGCAGTACGCCGCCGACCTCGCCGCCGCCCTCGCCGACGACGCGCCCCTCACCCCCGAGGAGCGCTCGGCCCGCAACGGCCTGGCCAACCGGCAGCTGACCATCCGCTGAGGGCTGGGCCGGCTCGGCGGGTTTCACCGGCCGGCTGGTGAAACCCGCGCCTGTCGGCCCACGCGTCGGCCGACAGGTGCGGGTCCGGGCCGACAGGTGTGACCCGTGGGGCCGGTGTGACCGGTCGGCGAGGTCGGCGAGGTCGGCGAGGCCTCAGTCGAGCCGGCGCAGCAGCCGCCCGCCCGGCGTCAGCCGGAGGTACGCCGCGAGCGCCCGCGACCGGCCACGGCGAGGCGTCGGGCCACGGCGTGAGCCCGCGGTCAGCGGGGCCGCACGACGTAGGCGGGCAGGCGGGAGTAGCCCTTCACCGAGACCCGCCGCAGCCGCTTGAAGCGGTACGCCGCCGCCCCGTCGCCCGCCGGCGCGTCGCCCGTCGGTCCGGTGCCGGCGGGCCCGGTGCCCGCGTCGTTGTCGCCGTCGCCGTCGGCGTCGAGTCGCTCGCCGCGCCCGTGCTCGGCGCCGCCACCGCCGTCGCGGTCGTCGGGCTCGCTCCGGTCGGCGCCGGTGAGCACGTCGTGGGCGCCGCGGTCGACGAGCACGGCGCCAGGTCGGGCGACGGAGGTCAGCCGGGAGGCGACGTTGACGGTGGGCCCGAAGACGTCGCCGAGGCGGCTGACGACGTCGCCGTGGGCGACACCGGCCCGCACGGCGGGGAAGTCGTCGTGCTCGTCCTCGCCGCGGGCGGCCATGGCGAGGGCGACGTCGACGGTGGCGGCGACATCGTCGGCGACGAAGAGCACCTCGTCGCCGATGTTCTTGATCACCCGGCCGCCGGCCTGCACGACGAGGTCGGAGACGGCGGCCTCGAAGCCCTCCAGCCACGCGACCAGCTCGGCGTCGCCGAGGGACTTGGAGCGCGAGGTGTAGCCGACGATGTCGACGAAGCAGACCGCCATCGCGGAGGTCTGGGTGCCGGCGGCGCCGGTGGTGTCGACGGCGAGCAGGCGGCTGGTGGCCGTGGCCAGGTGGCGGCGCCACACGTAGGACTGCAGGTGCTCGACCCGCTCGAGCGCCTCGGTGGCGAGCACGGCGAGGGTCTCGGCGGGGTCGCGCCCGCCGGGCCCGCCTTCGCCGCCGACCGCCCGCGCCGACTCCAGGGTCACGTCGGCCAGCAGCGCGGCCTGCCACTCCGCGAGGCGGGCGTAGCTGCGGCCCCAGGTGCGCACCAGCGCCGACTGGCGCTCGGGGCTCAGCACCCCCAGGCGCACCAGGTCGCTGCTCCACCGCAGCGCCTGCACGTCGGCGGCGGTGAAGGCCACGTCGTCGTCACCGGCGGTCGGGAAGCCCAGCAGCCGCCACAGCTCCTCGGCCAGCTCCGAGGGCACACCGGCCCGCTCCGCGACCTGGCGCCGGGTCAGGCTCGGTGGCTCGCCGAGCAGGTAGGTCTCCAGGGGGGCCAGGGCCGCGGCCAGCACCGCCGGGTCGACGTCGCGGGCCTCTCCCGAGCCCTCGCCCGCTGCGCCGTCAGCCGGGCCGTCGGTCGGGCCGTCGGTCGGGCCGTCAGTCGGGCCGCCGGCCGCGTCGCTGCCGCCCGAGGCGGTCCCGTCGGCCGGAGCCGCCGGGGCGCCCGCGGCTGCCCCGCCCGCCTCGCCCGCCGGGCCTGCCGGGCCTGCCGGGCCTGCCGGGCCTGCCGCGTCGGTCGCGCCGTCGACCGCCGCGCGCTCCCCCGACCCGCGCCTGTCACCGGGGCGGTCGGCGTCGCGGCGGCTCACGGCGTACGCGGGGTCAGGACTTGTCGCCGAAGCGCTCGCGCGCCACGGCCTCGAGCGCGTCGGAGAACTTCGGCATCTCCACGCGCAGCCTGGCGATCGCGTCGTCGGTGAAGTGGATCAGCTCGAGGGGGGTGAGCGCGACGACGCTGGCGGTGCGCAGCGAGTGGTTCATCAGGGCGGCCTCGCCCATGATGTCGCCCTCGCCGAGCTGGGCGATCTCGGTGCCCTTGTGGCGCACCGAGACGGTGCCGGAGAGGATGACGTAGGCCTTGTCGGCGGGGGTGCGCTCCCAGATCGGCGACCAGCCCTCGGGCAGGGTCACCCGGGTGCCGGCGGAGCTGATCTTGGCGATCTCCGCCGGGCTGAAGGCGCTGAAGAACGAGTCGGCCATGGCTGGTGCCTCTTCCTGGTGCGTGCGTGTCGCGTGGTGCTCCCCGCGCGGGATCCTCCCGGAGTCGCTGCCGCGTGGCAAGCGGTCCGGGGGGCCCGACGGCGAGCGGGTCGGCCGCCGTGGCCGCGGCCGCCGCAGCGCACCGTGGTGACGCCCGGTGCGCGCGACTGCCGCCCCGTCACGACGGGTCGGGAGGAAGTGTAACTGCGCGTTACAGCGGGCGTACGCCGATGCAGCCGCGCCGCCCGGGTGGTCTGGTCGGGTGGCGCGGCCGGCTGGCCGGTGCGGTGCGGTGCCGCGCGGTGCGGGTCAGGCGGTCGGCAGCGGGTCGCGGGTGACGGGGCAGCTCATGCAGCGCGGGCCGCCGCGCCCGGAGCCGAGCTCGGAGCCGGCGATGCGGACGACCTCGATCCCGGCGTCCTCGAGGCGGGCGTTGGTCTCGTCGTTGCGCTCGTAGGCGACGGCGACCCGCGGGGCGAGGGCGAGGGTGTTGTTGCCGTCGTCCCACTGCTCGCGCTCGGCGGTGACCGGGTCGAGGCCGGTGTCGATCTGGTGCAGCTGGTCGATGCCCATGGCGTCGGCGGCGGCCTCCAGGAAGGGCCGCGGCTCGCCGACCCGCAGCACCAGCTCGTCCTCGCCGGCGGCGGGGTCGGCGGCGGTGACGGTGTAGGCCTGCAGGGTGTGCGCGACGTTGGGGTACATCACGATCTTGTCGACGTCGACCAGCGTGCAGATCGTGTCGAGGTGCATCGTCGCGCGCTCCTGCGCGATCGGCACGGCCAGCACGGTGTGGGCGAGGTCGGCGTGGAAGACCTGGCGCGCCAGCGACTCCACGCCGGCGGGGGTGGTGCGCTCCCCGACGCCGATGGCGATGACGCCGGGGGCCAGCAGCAGCACGTCGCCGCCCTCGACGTGCTCGGCGTGCCAGCCGTGGATGCGCAGCGACCCGGCGAAGCGCGGGTGCTCGGTGTAGATCAGCTCGGTCAGCTGGGTCTCGCGGCGCCGCGCGGGCATGGCCAGCGAGGTGATCGCGACCCGGTTGCGCACCCACACGCTGGAGTCGCGGGTGAAGAGCAGGTTGGGCAGCGGGTCGACCAGGAAGTCGTCGCTGGCCAGCAGCGAGGTCACCAGGCCGTGGCCGCCGCGCACCTCGTCGTTGCGGATGCCGGCGGTGAGGTAGCCGGCCAGCTCGCTCGGCGTCGCGTCGCGCAGCGCGCGGGAGAGGTAGGTGCGCAGGGTGTCGCCCAGGTGCAGCCCCGACAGGCCGGTGGTGATGGCGTGGTTGCGCGCCGACTCGCTCTCGAGGGTCTCGGCGAGCAGCTCGGTGAGGTAGAGCACCTCCACGTCGCGCGCCCGCAGCGCCTCCGCGAAGGCGTCGTGCTCCTCCTGCGCGCGCGCCACCCAGGGCAGACCGTCGAAGAGGAGGCGGTCGTTGTTGCGCGGCGTGAGGCGCTTCAGCTCGTCGCCGGGGCGGTGCAGCATCACCGTGCGCAGCCGCCCGACCTCGCTGTCGGCGTAGTGCGTCGGGTTCTCGTGCGTCGAGGTCATGGGCCCAGCCTAGAGAGGTACGCCGGTCGCGCGCCGCTGGCCCGCCGCGTGGTGCGCGGAGGGGGCCGTCGGTGACGTCGCACGCGGTCACGTCCTACTGACCGTTGCGACCACTGGCCGGGCGTGGTGACTGTCAGGTGGTGGTCGCAACGGTCAGTAGGACGCGGAGCGGGCGCGGATCGGGCGGGGCTCAGTCGAGCAGGTCGCGGGCCAGGGCGGCGGCGCGGGCGAGCACGGTGCGGGCGGGCAGGCCGAGGGCGGTGGCGGCGCGGGCGACGTCGTCCCACTCGGGCTGGGCGGTGACGACGCGGCCGTCGAGGGTGGAGAGCTTGACCGCGACGCGGTGGCCGTCGAGGTCGACGCCGGCGAGGGTGCGGGGGAGCGCGTGCTTGGTGACGGGGTGCTCGCGCAGCCCGATCGCGGAGGTCTCGCGCAGCACCACGTCGCGCACGGCGGCAACGCGGGCCGGCACGACCAGCACCGACAGGGTGTGGGCGGGGCGGCCCTTCTTCATCAGCACCGGGGTCAGCCACGCGTCGGCCGCCCCGGCCGCGAGCAGCGCGTCGAGCACGCCCGGCCACACGCGGGGGTCGAGGTCGTCGACGTTGGTCTCCAGCACGACCTCGGTGGTGGTGTCGCCCGCGCCGGGCGCGCCCCCCGGGCCGCCCGCTCGGGGGGCGACGTCGACGGGGTCGCCGAGGAGCAGGCGGAGCACGTTGGCGTGGCCGGCCGGGTCGCGCCCGCCGGCGCCGACGCCGACCGCGCAGACGCGCAGCGCCGGCTGGGGTCCCCAGCCGGCGGCCAGCGTGGTGAGCAGGGCCGCCCCGGTGGGGGTGCACAGCTCCTGGGCGGGGGCGCCGGCCGGTCCGGCGTACGACGGGGCGCCGCGCAGCAGCTCCACGACCGCGGGCGGCGGCACCGCCAGCACGCCGTGGGCGCTGCGCACCGTGCCCGACCCCACCGCGACCGGGCTCACCGTGAGCCCGCCGGGCTGCGCTGCGGGCTGTGCTGCTGCGGCGGCTCCGGGGTGCAGGCCGAGGTGGACCACGCCGGCGCAGACGCCCACCACGTCGGCGATGGCGTCGAGGGCGCCGACCTCGTGGAAGTGCACCTCGTCGGCGGGGTGGCCGTGCACGGCGCCCTCGGCCGCCGCGAGGCGGGCGAAGACCGCCAGCGCGAGGTCGCGGACGGCCGGCGCGAGGTCGGCGGCGCCGAGGAGGGTGCGCACGTCGCGCCACGTGCGGTGGGTGGTGGAGTCGGCGACGACGACGTGGCAGCGCACGGCCGCGAACCCGCCGCGCCGCACCTTCTCGACCTCGAGGCGCACCGGCTCGGGGGAGACCGCGTCGACGGCCGCCTGGAGCACCGCCAGCGGCACCCCCGCGCCCAGCAGGGCGCCGAGGAGCATGTCGCCGCTCGCGCCGGAGGAGGCGTCGACCCAGGCCGACGCGCGTGCGGCGCCCTCGTGGTCCGCGCCGCCGGCCTCGCCCGCGCCGTCCGCCTCGCCTGCGCCGTCCGCCTCGCCCGCGCTGTCCGGGTGACCGGCGGGCCGCACCGGGTGGTCGCCGCTGGGGGCGTCGGGGGCGCTCACGGGCGCGGCGCCGCCCGCCGGGCCACGCGGGCGGCGAAGACGCCGGCGCCGTAGCCGTTGTCGACGTTGACCACGCTCACGCCGGGCGCGCAGGAGCTGAGCATCGCCAGCAGGGCGGTGACCCCGCCGAGCGAGGCGCCGTAGCCGACCGAGGTGGGGCAGGCCACCAGCGGCACCCCGACCAGCCCGCCGACCACCGAGGGCAGGGCGCCCTCCATGCCGGCCACCACGACCAGGCAGTCGGCCGCCTCGAGTCGCTCGCGCACGGCGAGCAGCCGGTGCAGGCCCGCGACGCCGACGTCGTCGATGCGCTCGACCCCGGCGCCGTGCACCCGCACGGTGAGCTCGGCCTCGGCCGCCACGGGGGCGTCGGAGGTGCCGGCGGCCACCACGAGCACCCGTCCGGCGGGTGTCGGGAGCGGGCCGAGGGTGGCCGCGCGGGCCACCGGGTGCAGCGCGGCCTGGGGCAGCTCCTCGGCGACCGCGGCCAGCGCCTCGGGGGCCAGCCGCGTGGCGAGCACCGCGCGGTCGGGGTGCTGGGCGTGCAGGCGGCGCAGGATGGCGACGACCTGCGCGGGGGTCTTGCCCTGCCCGAAGACGACCTCCGGGTCGCCGGTGCGCGCGGCCCGGTCGAGGTCGAGGCGGGCGAAGCCGAGGTCCGCCGTACGCCCGTCGGGAGCGTCGGTGGCGTCGGCCCCGTCCGCGCCGTCCGGGTGCTGCTCCGAGGGCGAGGTCATGCGCGGAAGGGGTCGGCGGGGTAGACGCCGAGGATCTTGACGTCGGTGGTGAAGAAGGCCAGCTCCTCCAGGGCCCGCTTGAGGCCGGGGTCGTCGGGGTGGCCGTCGACCTCGGCGAGGAACTGGGTGGCGGTGAACTGCCCGCCGACCATGTAGCTCTCCAGCTTGGTCATGTTGACGCCGTTGGTGGCGAAGCCGCCGAGCGCCTTGTAGAGCGCGGAGGGCAGGTTGCGCACGTTGAAGATGAAGCTCGTGACCACCGGGCCCGAGCCGGGCGCGGCCTCGACGAGGTCGCGGGAGAGCACGACGAAGCGGGTGGTGTTGTGGTCCTCGTCCTCGACGTCCTCGGCCAGCACCTGCAGGCCGTAGATCTGCGCGGCCAGCGGCGGGGAGATCGAGGCCTGGGTCGGGTCGCCGGCCTCCGCGACCTCGCGCGCCGCTCCCGCGGTGTCGCCGGAGATGACCGGCGTGAGGCCGTGCTCCCGGATCACCTTGCGGCACTGGCCCAGCGCGTGCACGTGGCTGTGCACGGTGTCGATCGACTCCAGGGTCGCGCCCGGTACGCCCAGGAGGTGGAAGCGGATGCGCAGGAAGTGCTCGCCGATGATGTGCAGCCCCGAGTCGGGCAGGAAGTGGTGGATGTCGGCGACGCGTCCGGCCAGGGAGTTGTCGATCGGGATCATGGCCAGGTCGGCCTCCCCGGACTCCACGGCGGCGAAGACGTCCTCGAACGACGCGCACGCCAGCGCCTCCCAGGAGGGGTAGTGCTCCTGGCACACGATGTGGGAGTTGGCTCCCGGCTCGCCCTGGTAGGCGATGCGTCGCTGGTTCGGCACGCGGGCAGTTTAGGTTGAGCGGCGTGATCGCTGTCGTCGTGCTCTCCCTGGTGGTCGCCCTCGCCGCCGTCGCCCTCGCCGTCGTGGCGCTGCGTCGTACGGCGGCGCCCCCGGCCGGCGACGCCGAGGCGCTGCCCGCCGACGTCGAGGGACTGCGCCGCGAGGTCGCCGCCCTGCGCGCCGAGGCCCGCGACGCCCTGCGCCACCTCTCGGTCGTGCGCTACGACGCCTTCGGCGACATGGGCGGCCACCTCTCCTGGTCGCTGGCCCTGCTCGACGACTCCGGCCACGGCGTCGTGCTGACCTCCATCCACGGCCGCTCCGAGGCCCGCACCTACGCCAAGACGATCGTCGCCTGGCGCTGCGAGCAGCAGCTCTCCCCCGAGGAGCAGGAGGCCGTCACCGCGGCCCGCCCGGGCAAGGGCTGAGCGGCTCGGCGGGTCACAGGCTCGGCGGGTTTCAGGCTCGGCGGGTTTCACCAGCCGGCTGGCGAAACCCGCACTGGTCGGCCCACGCACGGGCCGACACGTGCGGGTCCGGGCCGACAGGTGGCCGCTCGGCCGGCGGGCGAGCACCGCGCCGACCTCGCTCGTCGCCGGCCGGGCTGCGGGTGAGGGCCCAGGGGCCGGAGGTCGCGTCGTCCTCCTCGCCGGCCCGCTCACCCCTCCGGCCACGATCGGTTGACCGCAGCAACCGTCGGCGTACCGTTCACCGGGTCATCGTCAGCCGCGTGAGCACCCAGCCGCAGGAGCGCCCCATGTCCCACCAAGCCGTGGCCACCGACCACAGCGCCGCGACCCGCTCGAAGTGGTGGACCCTCGCCGCGGTCTGCACCGGGGTGTTCATGCTGCTGCTCGACATCACGATCGTGAACGTCGCGCTGCCCGACATCCAGCGCGAGCTCGACGCCTCGCTCTCCGACCTGCAGTGGGTCATCGACGCCTACGCCCTGAGCCTCGCCGCGCTGCTGCTGACCGCGGGCTCGCTGGCCGACCTCTTCGGGCGCCGCCTGGTCTTCACCCTCGGCCTGGTGCTGTTCACCATCGGCTCGGTGGCGTGCGGCGCCGCCCAGGACATCGTCCTGCTCACGCTGGCCCGCGCCTTCCAGGGCATCGGCGGCGCCGCGATGTTCGCGACCGCGCTCGCGCTGCTGGCCACGGCGTACGTCGGGCGCGACCGCGGCGTGGCCTTCGGCGCCTTCGGGGCCACCACCGGCGTCGCCGTCGCCATCGGCCCGGTGCTCGGCGGCGTGCTCACCAGCGGGCTGTCGTGGCGCTGGATCTTCTTCGTCAACATCCCGATCTGCGTGGTCGCGATCGCGATCACGCTGCTGCGGGTGGAGGAGTCGCGCAACCCCCACGCGGGCCGGCCGGACTGGTTCGGCTTCGTGACCTTCAGCCTCGCGCTGGGCTCGCTGGTCTACGGCCTCATCGAGGCCGGCCAGGACGGCTGGGGCGACCAGCGGGTGGTCGGCTTCCTGGTGGCCGCGGCGGTGCTGATGGCGGTCTTCCTGGTCAGCCAGGTGCGCCAGCGCTCCCCGATGCTCGACCTGGGCCTGCTGCGCAAGCCGACCTTCGTCGGCGGCCTCGTGGCGGCCTTCGGCGTCTCCGCCTCGATCTTCTCGCTGCTGACCTACCTGGTCATCTACGTCCAGAACGTCCTCGACTACTCCGCCGTCGGCACCGGCGTGCGCTTCCTCTTCCTCTCCGGCGCCTCCTTCGTGGCCGCCGCGGTGGCGGGCCGGCTGACCGAGAAGGTGCCGACCAAGTGGCTCATCGGCCCCGGCTTCCTCGTGCTGGGCGTGGGGCTGCTGCTGGTGCTCGGCATCGAGGACGACTCCTCGTGGACCCACCTCATCCCGGGCCTGCTCGTCTCCGGTCTCGGCATCGGCCTGATCAACCCGCCGCTGGCCTCGACCGCGGTCGGCGTGGTCACCCCCGAGCGCTCGGGCATGGCCTCGGGGGTCAACTCGACCTTCCGCCAGGTCGGCATCGCCACCGGCATCGCCGCGCTCGGCTCGATCTTCGGCAACCAGGTCGCCGACGCCGTCACCTCCGACCTCACCGGCCAGGTGCCCGACCAGGCCCTGCCCGGCCTGGTCGCCGCGCTCTCCGGCGGTCAGGTCCAGGCTGCGGCGCAGGGCGCCCAGGCCGCCGCGGCCTCCGGGGCCGGGGGTGCCTCGGCCGGCCAGCAGGCCTACGACCTCGTCACCGGCGTCGGCACCTCCGCGGTCGTCGACGCCCTCAACCACATCACCGCCATCGGCGCCGGCATCGCCTTCGTCTCCGGGGTGCTGTGCCTGCTGCTGATCCGCCAGAGGGACTTCGTGGTCCACGGCGCCCCGCCCGCCGAGGCGTCGGCGCAGCAGCCGCCTCAGGGCTCCAGCGTGTAGCCCAGCCCCGCGGAGGTGATGAGGTGCCGCGGGTGGGCGGGGTCGTCCTCGAGCTTGCGCCGCAGCTGCGCGGCGTAGACCCGCAGGTAGTGGGTCTCGGAGTGGTAGGCCGGCCCCCACACCTCCCGCAGCACCTGCTCGCGGGTCACCAGCCGCCCCAGGTGGCGCGTGAGCAGCTCGAGGAAGGCCCACTCCGTGGGCGTGAGCCGTACGTCGTGCCCGCGCCTCGCGACGCGCTTGCGGGCCAGGTCGATGCGCAGCTCGCCCACGACCACCACGGGCTCGGCGGGGGCGGCGGTCTCGGCGGCGCGGCGCACCGCGGCCCGCAGCCGGGCCATGAGCTCGTTCATCGCGAAGGGCTTGGTGACGTAGTCGTCGGCGCCGAGGTCGAGCGCCTCGACCTTGTCCTCGCCGTGCTGGCGCGCGGAGAGCACCACGATCGGCACGCTAGTCCAGCCGCGCAGACCGGTGATCACCTCGGTGCCGTCGAGGTCGGGCAGGCCGAGGTCGAGCAGCACCACGTCGGGGCGCCCCCCGGCGGCGGCCTCGAGCGCCGTGCGGCCGTCGGGGGCGGTGGTGACCTCCCAGCCGGCGGCGCGCAGGTTGACCGCGAGGGCGTGGGCCAGCGGCGCCTCGTCCTCCACCACCAGCACCCGCGGGCGCGCCCGGGCGGGGGCGTCCTCGCCCGACCCGTGCGCGGGCGACCGGTCGGTGCGCTCCGGCCCGCTCACCGGACCACCCCCTCGGGCCGGTCCTCGTCGGCCACCGGTCGGTCGGCCGCTCCGGTGGTGGGCCGGGTCGCGGGTCCGGCTGCGTGCTCCGCCGCGGGCCCGGCCGCGGGTCGGGTGGCGGGTCCGGCGGCCGTTGCGTCGGCGGGTCCGTCGGCCAGGGGGTCGCGGCCGACGCCCGCCCGCGGCACCGACAGCACCATGGTCAGCCCGCCGCCGGGGGTGTCGTCGGCCTCGAGGGTCGCCCCCACCGCCTCGGCCAGCCCGCGGGCGACGGCCAGGCCGAGCCCGAGCCCGCCGGGGGAGCGGTCGCCGAGGCGCTGGAAGGGCTCGAACATCCGCGCCCGCTCCGCCGGCGGCACCCCGGGGCCGCGGTCGACCACCAGCACCTCGACGCTCGTGGGCTGCACGTGGGCGAGCACGCGCACGGCCACGCCGTCGGAGACCCGCACCGCGTTGGCGACCAGGTTGGCGACGACGCGCTCGAGCAGGCCCGCGTCGGTGCGCACCAGCGGGGTGTCCTCGGCGACCTCGAGGCTCACCGCCCCCGGGGCGTGGCCCGACACCGCCAGGGGCAGCACCTCCTCCAGGCTCCGGTCGGCGAGCACCGGGTGCACCAGCCCGGTGCGCAGCCGCGAGAGGTCGAGCAGGTTGTCGATGAGGCCCTCCAGCTGCTCGGTCGAGGCGCCCACGCTGCTCACCAGCGCGGCCCGGTCGGCCGGGTCGAGGTCGCCTCCTCCCGGTCCGCTGCCGATCAGCCCGTCGACCGAGGCGCGCATCGTGGCCAGCGGGGTGCGCAGGTCGTGGGAGACCGCCTGCAGCAGGGCGGTCGAGGTGGCCTCGGCGCCCTCGAGGGCGACCGCGCGCTCCTCGCGCGCCCGCAGCCGGCGGTGCTCCAGCACGAGGGAGGCCTGCACCGCGAAGGCCTCCAGCACCCGCTGGTCGCTGGCGCGCAGCGTCTCGCCGCGCAGGCACAGCTCGTGCACGTCGTCGACGCGCACGCGGGTGTCGGCGGCCTCCGGCGTCGCGGCCGGGCCGTCGCCGGAGGCGGCCACGACCCGCCACCCGGTCGGCGCGGGCGCGGCGCCGGTCGACCCCGCGGTGCCCGGCGTACGGCCCGAGGCACCGTCGACCCGCTCGTCGGCCCCGCCGGGCCGGGCGCCACCGTCGACGGAGGGTGCGGCACCGCGGGCCAGGAGGGCCACCGAGGTCTGCCCGAAGACCTCGCGTACCCGCTCGGTGACGGCCTCGGCGGTGTCCTGGCCGGTGAGCACCGAGCGCGACAGCGAGGCGAGGGTGGCCGCCTCCGTGCGGGCGCGCAGGGCGTCGGCGGCGCGGCGGGAGGCCCGGTCGACGACCGAGGCGACCCCGGCGGCGACGGCGACGTAGACCAGGAGGGCCACGACGTCGGTGGGCTGGGCGATGGTGAGCCGGCCGACGGGCTCGGTGAAGTACCAGTTGAGCAGCACGAAGCCGAGCAGCGCCGCCAGCAGCGCCGGCAGCAGCCCGCCGACGAGGGCGACCAGCACGGCCGCCGCGAGCAGCAGCATCTCGGCGAGCGGCAGCTGCCCCGGGCCCTCGACGCGGGTCAGCACGGCGGTGAGCAGCGCGGGGAGCAGCAGGGCGCTGAGCCAGCCGGCGACCTGGCGCGAGCGCGAGAGCGGGGAGAGCAGCGGGCGGCCCTGCAGCCGCCGGCCGACCTGGTCGTGGGTGACCAGGTGCACGTCGATGGCGCCGGCCAGCGAGGCGATCCGGTCGCCGCTGGAGCCCACGAGCAGCCTCCGCAGCCGGCCGTGGCGGCTCACGCCGACCACGACCATGGTGGCGTTGGCGCCCGAGGCGAAGTCGACCACCGCGGCCGGCACGTCCTCGCCGACCACGGGGTGGAAGCTGCCGCCGAGGTCGGCCACCAGCTGCTGGACCCGCGCGATCGGCTCGCCGCCCTGCGGGCGCAGCCCGTCGGTGGCCAGCACGTGCACGGCCATCAGCTCCGAGCCGGCCGCCCGCTGGGCCAGCCGGGCCCCGCGGCGCAGCAGGGTCTCGCTCTCGGGACCGCCGGTCACGGCCACGACGATCCGCTCCTTGGTCGGCCACGTGTGCGCGATGCGGTGGGCGCGGCGGTAGTCGCCCAGCGCGTCGTCGACCCGGTCGGCCAGCCACAGCAGCGCCAGCTCGCGCAGCGCGGTGAGGTTGCCGACGCGGAAGTAGGAGGCGAGCGAGGCGTCGACGTTCTCGGGGCGGTAGACGTTGCCGTGGGCCAGGCGCCGGCGCAGCGCGTCGGGGCTCATGTCGACCAGCTGGATCTGGTCGGCGGTGCGCACGACCTCGTCGGGCACGGTCTCGCGCTGGCGCACCCCGGTGATCCGCTCGACCTCGTCGTTGAGCGACTCCAGGTGCTGGATGTTGACGGTGGTGACGACGTCGATGCCGGCCGCGCGCAGCTCCTCGACGTCGCCGGCGCGCTTGTCGTGGCGCGAGCCCGGGGCGTTGGTGTGGGCCAGCTCGTCGACCAGCACCACCGCGGGCCGCCGGGCCAGCACGGCGTCGACGTCCATCTCGGTCAGGCGGGCGCCGCGGTGCTCGACCACCCGGCGCGGCAGCACCTCCAGCCCGGCCACCGCGGCCTCGGTGTGGCGCCGGCCGTGGGTCTCGACGTAGCCCACGACCACGTCGGTGCCCCGCTCCGCGCGCCGGCGGGCCTCGTCGAGCATCGCGTAGGTCTTGCCGACCCCGGGCGCCGCGCCGAGGTAGACCGTCAGCCGGCCCCGGCGCGCACCCTCCATGCCCCGATCCTCCCACCGGCCCGCGCGCGACCCCAGCGCCACGACGTCAAGGAAGCGTCAAGACCCGACCGCCCGCACCGGCCCGCAGCCACGGCCCGGGTCTGCGCCGCAGCCGCACGGCGGCGACGTACGTCGTGTCAGCGCGGCACGCGCACCAGCACGCGGCCGTGCACGCACTCCATGCGCAGCTCGCAGCCGGGGCCGATCGAGTCGCCGTCGAGCTGGCGGGGGGTCTCGGTGGCGGCGCGGACCACGACGGAGTGACCGGTCATCCGGTTGACCAGCTCGTCGGTGTGCTTGCGCTTGAGCAGCACCCGCCAGGCCAGTGGGATCCAGGAGAGGAAGTTGCGCGGGTGGAGGATGACGACGTCGAGGGTGCCGTCGTCGATGGCGGCGTCGGGCAGCAGCGGCATGCCGGCCTGGAGGAAGCCGACGTTGCCGACGACCACGGTGCGGGCGCGGTGGGTGGTGGGCTCGCCGCCGTCGACGGAGATCTCCACCTTCACCGCGGGGAACATGATCGACTTCAGCCCTGAGAGCACGTAGGCCAGCCAGCCCACGCGCTTCTTGATGTCCTCGTTGACGCCCTCCATGATCGCGGCGTCGAAGCCCATGCCGGCCATCACCATGAAGTGGCTGTCCTCGATGCCGTCGCCGCTGACGGCGACCATGTCGATCGCGCGGTCCTGGCCGGTGAGGGCGACGTCGATGGCGGCGCGGATGTAGAGCGGCACGGCGAGGTTGCGGGCCAGCAGGTTGCCGGTGCCGGCCGGGATGATCCCGATCGGGATGCCGGTGCCGGCGAGCTCGGCGCAGACCTCGCGCACGGTGCCGTCGCCGCCGCACACGATGACCAGGTCGGCGCCGGCGACCGCGGCGGCCTCGGCCATGCCGGTGCCGGGGTCCTCGACGGTGGTGAGGTGCCAGCGCGGCTCCGACCAGCCGGCCTCGGCGGCCATCGCGGAGACGGTGGCCTGGAAGGCCTCGACGCTCTCCACCTTGATGGGGTTCAGGACGACGTGCAGGCGCCGGGCCGAGGGGTAGGGGTCGGGCAGCGGGTCGGACTTGACCGCGTGGCTGCGCGGCAGCGGGGAGTAGAGGGCCAGCACGAGCAGCGCGACGCCGACGCCGAGGAGCACACCCGCGGTGACGTCGGTGGTGTAGTGGCGCCCCAGCAGGACCCGGTCGGCGCAGACGACGACCACGAGGACGGCGACGGCGCCGAAGGCCAGCCGCCGCACCCCGGCGCGGCGTACGAGCATGACGACGAGCACGACGACCACCGCGCCCCAGGCGGCGATGGAGGAGGCGTGGCCCGACGGGAAGGCGTTGGAGGAGAGCACGGCGTCGGGGTTCTGCCACGGCGGGCGCTCCCGGCCCACGGTGAGCTTGAGCCCGGTGGTGGCCGCGGAGGTGATCGCCATGACGAGCACGGCGTAGAGCGCGGCGCGGCGGTGCCCGCGGGTGAACATGAGCACCGCCACGACCGCCGTGAGCACGGTCATGCCGACCGTGCCGAAGGCCGCCTCCACCAGGTGCAGCGGCGTGCGCAGCCAGCCGAGGTCCACGGCCCAGGCCTCGATCGGGTCACCGCGCTCGTCGAGGCCGCTGAGCGGGCCCCAGGCCTGGGTGACGGCGAGCGTGAGCAGGGCGAAGGCCACGAAGCACGCGCCGGCCCAGCTCAGGAGGACGAGGCGGGGGCGGTCGAGCACCCGGACAGTATGCCGACGCCCCGGGGGGCCTGTGGAACTCGCGTGAGGCGGCGCCGCCCGCCCCGATAGCCTCTCACCATGATCGACCCCCGGATCCTGCGAGACGACCCCGACCGCGTGCGCGCCGCCCAGGCCAAGCGCGGCCTGTCCGACGCGGTGGTCGACACCGCCCTGGCCGCCGACGCGGCGCGCCGGGCCGCGATCGGGGAGTTCGAGGCCAGGCGCGCGCAGCAGAAGCAGCTGGGCAAGCAGATCCCGCAGGCCCAGGGCGAGGAGAAGCAGGCGCTGCTGGCGCAGACCAAGACCCTGGCCGCCGAGGTCAAGGCGGCCGAGGCCGCGCAGGGCGAGGCCGAGGAGGCCTGGCGCGCCGCGCTGCTCAGCATCCCCAACCTCGCCGACGAGCAGACCCCGGCCGGGGGTGAGGACGACTTCGTCGTGCTCGAGACCGTCGGCACGCCCCGCGACTTCGCCGCCGAGGGCTTCGAGCCGCGCGACCACGTGGAGCTGGGCCGCCTGCTCGGTGCGATCGACCTCGACCGCGGCGCCAAGGTGTCGGGCTCGCGGTTCTACTTCCTCACCGGCGTCGGCGCCGAGCTCGAGCTGGCCCTGGTCAACCTGGCCATGGAGCAGGCCCGCGAGGTCGGCTTCACCCAGGTCATAGCGCCCTCGATGGTCAAGCCCCGCGCCATGGACGGCACCGGCTTCCTCGGCCAGGCCGCCGACGACGTCTACCGCATCGAGGGCCAGGACATGTACCTCGTGGGCACCTCGGAGGTGCCCATGGCGGCCTACCACTCCGACGAGATCCTCGACGGTGCCTCGCTGCCGCTGCGCTACGCCGCCTTCAGCCCCTGCTTCCGCAAGGAGGCCGGCTCGCACGGCAAGGACACCAAGGGCATCATCCGGGTGCACTGGTTCGACAAGGTCGAGATGTTCGTCTACACCACGCCCGAGGAGGCCGTCGCCGAGCACCAGCGGCTGCTGGAGTGGGAGAAGATGTTCCTCGACAAGCTCGAGCTGGCCTACCAGGTCATCGACGTCGCCGCCGGCGACCTCGGTCTCTCGGCGATCCGCAAGTTCGACTGCGAGGCGTGGATCCCCACCCAGGGCAAGTACCGCGAGCTCACCTCGACCTCCAACTGCACCGAGTTCCAGACCCGCCGCCTCGACACGCGCGCCCGGTACGCCGCCGGCGCTGCGGCCGGCGAGGGGTCGGGCGGCAGCGGCGGCGGCAGCGGCACCGAGGTCGGCCCGGTCGCGACCCTCAACGGCACGCTGTGCGCGATGACGCGCACCATCGTGGCGATCCTCGAGACCCACCAGCAGGCCGACGGGTCGGTGCGGGTGCCGAAGGCGCTGCAGAAGTGGATGGGCCGCGAGGTCCTCGAGCCGCTGGAGCCTGCGCGTGGCTGAGCTGGTCACCGAGCCCGGCGGCTCCGACGGCGCCGACGGGCGTCCCGCCCCCGGCCCGGGCTGGCGCCCGCGGCTGGTGGCCCTCGACATCGACGGCACGCTGCTGCGCTGGGTCGACGGCGGAGGGGCGGCCCACGAGGAGATGTCGGAGGCGGTGCGCGAGGCTGTCCGGGCCGCCCGTGACGGGGGCGCCCACATCGTGCTCTCCAGCGGGCGCAGCCCCCACAGCATGACCGACGTGGCCGACCAGCTGGGCCTGGGCAGCGAGGACGAGCCGGTCTGGGTCGTGGCCTCCAACGGCGCGGTCGTCTTCCGCTACCCGCCGCTCGACGTCGTGCTGGAGGAGACCTTCGACGCCCGCGCCGCGGTCGCCGCCGTGCTCGCCGAGCACCCTGACGCCATCGTGGCGGTCGAGGAGCGCGGCGTGGGCTACCGGCTCAACAAGCCCTTCCCCGAGGGCGAGCTCACCGGGGAGATGATCCTGGCCGACGTCGAGGACATCGTGGCCGAGCCCGTCAGCCGCGTCATCATCCGCGACCCCGCCGCCACCGCCGACGACTTCGTGGCCCTCGCGGCCCGTCTGGGCCTCCAGGGCACCGACTACGTCGTGGGGTGGACGGCCTGGCTCGACCTCGCCGCCGCCGGGGTCTCCAAGGCCTCCGGCCTCGACCACGTGGCCGCCGAGCTCGGCGTGACCGCCGACGACGCGCTGGCCATCGGCGACGGGCGCAACGACCTCGAGATGCTCGCCTGGGCCCGGCGCGGGGTGGCCATGGGCCAGGCCGTGCCGGAGGTGCACGCGGTCGCCGACGCCACCACCGCCAGCGTCGACGACGACGGTGCCGCCGTCGAGATCCGCCGCTGGTTCCCCGCGTGAGCGGGCAGGCGGCCCTCGTGGCCGGGCCGCCGCGCGTGGTCTCCACCGAGCGGCTGGCGCTCGTGCTGTGGTCCCCCGAGGTCGCGGCCGACGTGCGGGCGCGCCGCCGACGTCCCGAGTTCCACCCCGACTTCCCGCGCCCCGACGACGCCGACGCCGCGACCCTGTGGGTCGACGACGACGCCTGGGGGCCGCGCAGCATCGTGCGCGGTCGCACCGTGCTCGGCTCGATCGGCTTCTTCGGTCCGCCCGAGCCCGCGGCCGACGCCACCCCCGAGACCGAGGTCGGCTACGGCCTGGTGCAGGAGGCGTGGGGCTGGGGCTTCGCCACCGAGGCGCTGCAGGGGCTGCTCGCCCACACCGACCACGTGGGGGTGCGGCTGCGGGCCGGCGTACGCCCCGACAACCGGGCGAGCGTGCGCGTCCTCGCGAAGTGCGGCTTCACCGAGCTGCGGGGCTCCGACGAGGAGGGCCGGCTGATGATGGCGAGGCCCCTGCCGGGCACGGCCTCGCCGCTCGCGGGCACCGGCGCGCGGCGCGCCGCGGAGCGCGAGCAGGACCGGCTCGAGCGGCTCGAGCAGGAGCGGCTGGAGCAGGAGCAGGCGGCGACCGACCCCGCGACCGGCCCCGCGACCGGCCCGACGGCCGGCGCGACGCCGGCGGAGGAGACACCGTGAGCCTGCCCCGTCTGGTCGCCACCGACCTCGACGGCACCCTGGTCCGCTCCGACGGCAGCGTGTCCGACTACACCCGCGAGGTGCTGCTGGGCGTCGAGCGCCTCGGCGTGCCTGTCGTCTTCGTGACCGGCCGCCCGCTGCGGTGGGCGCGCGACGTCTTCGACCACGTCGGCGACCACGGTCTGGCCGTGGTCTCCAACGGCGCCCTGCTGTGGGACGTCGCCGCCGACCGGGCCCGCCTCGAGCGCGCCATCTCCGCCGAGGACGCCCTGGCCTTCTGCCGCGACCTGCGCGCGGCCGTGCCGGGCACGGCGTTCGCGGTGGAGGACCTCGACGGCATCGCCCTCGAGCCGGGGTTCATGGAGCGCCACCCGATCCCCGATGCCAGTCGGCGCGCCCCTCTCGAGGAGCTCATGGACCGCCCGGCGCTCAAGCTGCTGGCGCGCCACGAGGAGCTCGACGCCCAGGACTTCTGGGACCGTGCCGAGGCCGCCACCGGCGGCCGGCTCACCATCACCTGGTCGTCGTCGAGCGCCCTGCTCGAGGTGAGTGCGGCCGAGGTGACCAAGGCCTCGACGCTGGCGATGCTCTGCGCCGACCTGGGGGTCGAGGCCGTCGACGTCGTGGCCTTCGGCGACATGCCCAACGACCTGCCGATGCTCGGCTGGGCGGGCACGGCCTACGCCATGGCCGACGCGCACCCCACCGTCACGGCCGCCGCCGACCACGTCGCGCCGGGTCACGACGAGGACGGTGTGGCCACCGTGCTGGCTGGTGTGTTCGGGCTGTGATCTGGTCTCATGGGCGCGTGCCCGCCCTCGGACAGACACCCGCCGCGTCGGCGACGCCGCCGGCCCCGGCCGCCACGCCCCTGCTGCGGTGGGCCACGGGTCTGCTCGTGGTGGCGCTGGTCGTCCTCGCGGTGCTGGTGGGTCAGGGAGCCTCCGGCGGTGCCGGCTCCGCGTCGGCCTCGCCGTCGCCCTCCCGCACGCCCAACACCTGCGCCGACGCCGACCTCGCCGAGCAGATCCGCACCGCCGACGCCGTCTTCACCGGTGTCGTGACCTCCTCGACGAGCTCGCAGGCTGAGGGCGGCGACGGCGCGGAGATCCTGCACGAGGTGCAGGTCGACCTGGTCTACAAGGGCCGCAGCAGCGTCACCACCCCCGAGGTGCAGGTGCGCAGCCTGCGCGGCACCGAGCAGGGCTGCGACCTCGGCGAGCTGGTCGACGGCGAGGAGTACGTCTTCGTCGTCGCCGCCGACGGCGACTCCTGGTTCGCCGCGGGCGACAGCGGCACCGCCCCGGCCACGGCCTCCTACGTCGAGCAGGTCGACGCCATCGTCATCGCCGAGCCCCGCCCGCCGGTCTCGCCGGAGCCCGAGCAGGCCTCCTTCGAGGCCCTCGACCCGGCCGAGCCGACCACGCTCACCCGCGCCGCCGCCCCCGGCGCGGCCCTGGTCATCGTCGGGCTGCTCGGCCTCGTCGTCGTCCGCCGCCTCAACCGGCGCTGACCCGCCCACCGTCGGTGCTCCGCCCACCGTCGGTGACCCGCCCCGCGACGCTGACCCGTCCACCCGCGGTGTCCCGTCCACCGTCGGTGCCCCGCCCACCCGCGGTGTCCCGCCCACCGTCGGTGCCCCGCCCACCGTCAGTGCTGCACTGTCGGCCGGCGGCTGGACCCGTGCTCGAACCCACAGCCGGGCTCGCCACCGCCGTCGGACCCGCGCCCGGGTGCGACCGCGAGGCCGCGCGGTGAGCCAGCCCTGGTCGACCCTGGTCGCCGTCGGCGGTGGTCTCCTGCTGCTGTGGGCCGGGCTGGTCCTGGCGCTGTGGCTGCTGGCCCGCCGCGACCAGCGCACGGGCAGCCTGCGCGAGGCGCTGCGGCTGCTGCCCGACGTCGTGCGGCTGCTGCGCGCGCTGGCCGCCGACCCCGACCTCCCCCGTGGCGTGCGGCTGCGGCTCGTGCTGCTGCTGGCCTACCTGCTGATGCCGCTCGACCTGGTGCCCGACCTCATCCCCGTCGTCGGCTGGGCCGACGACGTCGTGGTCGTCGCCCTCGCCCTGCGCTCCGTGGTGCGTCGCGCCGGGCCCGACGCCCTCGACCGCCACTGGCCCGGCACTCCCGACGGGCTCACCGTCGTACGCCGCCTGGCCGGCCTGCCGACGCCTCCCGCGACCGGACGCCAGCCCGGCTCCGGCTCCGGGCTCTGACCCCGGCCCCGGCCCCGGCCCCGAGTCTGGGCCCGGCTCTGACCCCGACCCCGACCCCGACCCCGGCCTCGGCCCCGGATCTGGGCCCGGCTCCGGCTCTGGACCCGGCACCGGACCCGGGGCCGGGGCCCGCACCCCGCCCGGCTCCCCCTGAGGCGCTCTCGACCGGCACCCCCTGGGGGTGGCAGCGGCTGCGCGGCGCTCCACGACGCCGGCAACGTCTCCTGGGTTGAACGAACGTTCGATCAACCCGGACAGTCTGCCCGGAGGTCTCCAGCGTCGGTCGACCGTCCGACCACTCCGCACGGCCCGGCACCGGAAGAACCCTCCGACCGCGGCCCTCCTCAGACCGTCCCCAGCGCCGGCAACGTCTCCCGGGTTGAACGAACGTTCGATCAACCCGGACGGACTGCCCGGAGGGGTCTCCAGCGTCGGACGACCGTCCGACTACCCCGTACTCCCCGGCGCCGGAGGACAGCTCCGACCGCCGCCGCCCTCGGACCGTCTACAGCGGCGGGCACAGGCCGACCCCGGCCCACCTCGGGGGCCGCGGTCGCGCCGCCACCACGTCCCGCCCTGCGACGATCCGAGGAGCCGCCGTGCCGCAGCACCACCTCCCGCCGGCCCCCTCACGTCGCCAGCGGACGGGCGAACGCCTGCTGCGCGATGCGCCGTCCCGTGATGCTCCCCGCTCTCGCGACCCTCGCGGCCGCCGCGCCCGCGGACGGGGCCGCGCCCTCCGCACCGCGCTGAGCGCGGGTCAGGCGCTCAGAGGTACATGCCCCCCGAGCCACCGGGCGACTCGGCGCCCGGCTGCCCCGGACCCGGCTGCCCCGGCTGGCCGGGCTGACCCGGCTGACCGGGGCCCGGGTGGCCCTGGCCCGCGGGCAGGCCGCGCCGCATCTGCTCGAACTGCGCCCTCGCCTGCATCTGCTGGGCGTAGATCGCGGTCTGGATCCCGTGGAAGAGACCCTCGAGCCAGCCGACCAGCTGGGCCTGGGCGATGCGCAGCTCGCCCTCCGACGGGGTGGAGTCCTCGGTGAAGGGCAGGCTGAGGCGCTGCAGCTCCTCGACCAGCTCGGGGGCGAGGCCCTGCTCGAGCTCGGCGATGGAGGCCTGGTGGATGTCCTTGAGCCGGTTGCGGCTGGCCTCGTCGAGCGGCGCGGCCTTCACCTCCTCGAGCAGCTGACGGATCATGCTGCCGATCCGCATCACCTTCGCCGGCTGCTCGACCAGGTCGGTCACGGCGCGCTCGCCGTCGCCGTCGCCGTCCTCGTCGCCGCTCGCGGCCTGCGCGGCCACGGCCAGGGCCGAGGCGGGCACGCTGCCCATCGGCTGGCCGTCGGGGCCGACGATGACGATCTGCTGCTCCTGCTCGGGGCTCTCGCTCTGCTGCTCGGTCATGGGTTCACCTTAGGTACGTCGAGAGATCGGTCGGGAGACCGGTCGGGAGGTCGGTCGGGGGCGCCCGGCAGCAGCGGCAGTGACCGGGAGTCGCAGCCGCTGCGGGCGGGGCCGGTCACGTCGTGAGCAGGATCTTTCCGGTGTGCGACCCCGAGGTCATCAGCTCGTGGGCGGCGACGACCTCGTCGAGCGGCATGGTGCCGTGCACGACCGGCGTGACCGACCCGTCGGCCAGCAGCGGCCACACGTGCTCGACGAGGGAGTGGCAGATGGCCGACTTGTTCTCCACCGAGCGCGCCCGCAGGGAGGTGGCGACCACGCTGCCGCGCTTGCGCAGCAGGGTGCCGAGGTCGAGCTCGGCCTTGGCACCGCCCTGCATGCCGATGACCACGAGCACGCCCTCGAGGGCCAGCGCGTCGACGTTGCGCATGAGGTACTTCGCGCCCATGTTGTCGAGGATGACGTTGACCCCGGCGCCGTCGGTGGCCTCCTTGACCACCTCGACGAAGTCCTGGTCGTGGTAATCGATGGTCACGTCGGCGCCGAGGTCGCGGCAGAAGGCGAGCTTCTCGGCGGTGCCACCGGTGGTCATGACGCGGGCGCCGCGGGCGTGGGCCAGCTGGATCGCGAAGGTGCCGATGCCGCCGGCGCCGCCGTGCACCAGGAAGGTCTGCCCGGCCTCGAGACCGGCGATCATGAAGACGTTGGACCACACCGTGGCCGCCACCTCGGGCACGGCCGCGGCCGTGACCAGGTCGAGCCCGGCCGGCACGGGCATGACCTGGCCCTCGGGCACGGCGACCTTCGTCGCGTAGCCGCCACCGGCGAGCAGCGCGCAGACCTCGTCGCCCACGACCCAGCGCGTCACGCCCTCGCCGACGGCGGAGACCGTGCCGGAGCACTCCATGCCGATCACGTCGGAGGCGCCGGGCGGGGGCGGGTAGTGGCCCTGGCGCTGCAGCAGGTCGGCGCGGTTGAGCCCCGCGGCCGCGACGTCGAGCACGACCTCGCCGGGCCCCGGCTCGGGGTCGGGCAGCTCGGTGACGGACAGGACCTCGGGACCACCGGTCCCCTGGGCGACGACAGCACGCATGCCTGCGACCCTAGGCCGCCGCGACCACGCCCGGACCACCCCTAGGTCCAGGCCCGGTGCCGACCGGCGCGCCGCCGTCGTACGCCGCGGCCGGAGCCCGCAGCCCGGAGCCCGCAGCCCGGAGCCCCGAGACCGGAGCCCGGTGATTAGAGGCCTCAGTCCGGAGGCGGCAGCCCTCAGCCGGCGCTGTGGCGCGCGGCCCACTCCTCGGCGAGCCGCTCGGCGCGGGCCGACAGCTCCTCGACCACCGCGGGGTCGCCGCCGCGCAGACCGGCGGCGAGCCCGACGAGGTAGGTGGTTACCGGCGCGGCCGGCCGCAGCACCCCGTGCGCGGCCACGCGGGCCAGGTCGAGCACGAGCGCCTCGTCGACCTCGTGACCCTCGAGCCCGAGCGCCGCCGTGGCCTCGTCGATCCAGTCGGCCAGCGTCGGTTCGGCGGGGGCGGGGGTCTGGTCGTCCGCGGGGGAGGTCATGGCCCCAGCCTCTCAGGTGCCGGCCGCTCCGGTGCCGGCCCCGGTCTCCCGCTGACCCCCACTCGCGGCGCGGTCCTTCCCGCGCCATTGCGCTGCTTGCGCAGCTGAGACGTTCGCACCGGTGCGCCAACGGTGCAAACCTGGCTCAGCTGCCCGGTCTTGTCCGCGCAATTGCGCCGCTTGCGCAGCCGAGACGCCCGGACCGGTGCACCAGCCACGCAAACCTGGCTCGGCGGCTCGATCCTTCTCGCGCCATCGCGCCGTTTGCGCAGCCCCGCCGGCGTCGCGGTCCCCAGCGCGATTGCGCCAGTTCCGCAGCGGAGCCGTCCGCACCGATGCTCCAGCCGCGCACACCTGGCCCAGCGGCGCGCCGGGTCCCGCGCGATTGCGCCGTTTCCGCAGTCGAGGCGCCGGCGACCGTGCTCCAGCCACGCAAACCGGGCCTGGCGGTCCCGCCGGTCCCGCGCAATTGCGCCGCTTGCGCAGCCCCGACCACGGCCCCCGCCGGCGGCCCCCGACGGCCGCCGCCCACCTGACGGCCGACTCGCGACCGCCCCCTGGGGTCAGCCGCCTCAGCCCGGCGGCTCGGCGAGGTCGCGCAGGTCGGCCCAGGTGTCGACGTCGCGGTGCTCCTCGCCCAGGGCGGCGACCTCGGCGAGCCGCAGGTCGCGCAGCAGGTGCCTCATGGCCATGCCGTGCTGCCCCTCGTGGTCGGGGCGCACGGCGTCGAGCCGGTCGGTGCGGAGCACGAGGGCGAGCTGGTGGCGTCCGTCGGGGGCGACCAGGCGCGCCCCGTCGAGGTCCTCGGCGGGACCGTCCTCCCCGAGGAGCGCGTCGTGGAGGCGGCGGAATGTGTGCGCGGTGACGCGGGGCATGTCGACGGCCAGTACGCCGAGCGTGCGGGGCTCCCGCACCAGGGCGTCGCGCCCGGTGAGCAGCGCCGCGACCGGGCCGCCGTGGCGCGGCGACTCGCGGCAGAAGGTGACCGGCCGCTCCGTCGGCACCGGGTCGCCGACCACCACGACCTCGGCGGCGTCGACGAGCGCGTCGAGGGCGTGGGTGAGCAGTGAGCGCCCGTGCAGCTCGACGCCGGCCTTGTCGACGCCGTCGAGGCGCACGGCGGTGCCGCCGGCGAGCACGACGGCGCAGAAGCCACCGGTGTCGGGGTCGAGCAGGGGACCGGTGGGGGAGGAGCCGGGCATGCCTGGAGTCTCGCACCGGTCGCGGCCGGCTGGCAGGCTGGAGCCATGACCGCCGACACGACGTGGACCACGGCACGGGTCGCCCTCGTGCAGGAGGCCTCGGGTCTCGAGCCCGCGGGCAACCGCGAGCGCCTGGCCGCGCTGGTGCCGACCGGCCACGACCTGGTCGTGCTGCCGGAGGCCTTCGCCCGCGACTTCGGCACCGCAGGCTCGCCGCTGGGCGAGCACGCCGAGCCGGTCGACGGGCCCTTCGCCTCCGAGGTGGCCCGCGTCGCGGCCGCCGCCGGCACCACGGTGGTCGCGGGGATGTTCGAGACCGGCCCCGACCCCGAGCGCCCGTGGAACACGCTGGTGGTGCGCGGGGCGGTGAGCGCGGAGTACCGCAAGATCCACCTCTACGACTCCTTCGGCTACCGCGAGTCCGACGTGCTGACGGCCGGCCCCACGACCCCCCGGGTGGTCGACCTCGCCGGCCTGCGGGTCGGTCTGATGACCTGCTACGACCTGCGCTTCCCCGAGCACGCCCGCGCGCTGGTCGACGCCGGCGCCGAGCTGCTCGTGGTGCCCGCGGCCTGGGTCGCGGGGGAGCGCAAGGTCGACCACTGGCGCACCCTCGTGCGGGCCCGCGCGATCGAGAACACCGTCTACGTCGCAGCCGCCGCCCAGCCGGCCCCGCGCTACTCCGGACACTCGATGCTCGTCGACCCGCTCGGCGACGTGCTCGCCGAGGCCGGCGACGGCTCCGAGGTCGTCGGCGCCGAGATCAGCGCCGCGGTGCTTGCGCAGGCGCGTCGTACCAACCACTCCCTGGCCAACCGGCGTCTGTAGCCTCTCCGCTCGTGCCCGCCCCCGACCCCGCGACCCCCGCGCCCTCGAGCACCGCGTCCTCCGACACCCCCTCCGATGCCCGGCCCGACGCCTCCCCGGGTACGCCGACCCGCGCCGGATGGCGCCGCGTGGCCCCGCTGGCCGCCTGGTGGGTCGTGGTGCTCGGCGGGGTGGCGGCCCTCGTGGTGGCGCTGCTCGACGTCGTGCCCGCCGACGAGCGGCTGCTCTCGGGCATCGGGTCGGTGGCCGTCACCAGCGCCTACACCTGGGCGCTGGTGGCCCGCGCCGGCGGACGGCCGCTGCTCTTCGGCGCGCTCGCGCTGCTGCTCGGCGTGGGCGTCCTGGTGCTCGACGAGGACTGGCTGCGCACGGGCGCCGCGGTGATGACGTGCGCGGTCGCCTCCGTGCTCGGCGTGATGGTCACCGTGCCGGCGCAGCGCTTCGTGCAGGCCGCCCGCGAGTGCGCCCTGGCGGTGCTGGTGGCCGCGGGCGGGGCGCTGGCCATGCTGGGCTTCGAGCCGGTCATCGCGCAGGTGCGCTTCGAGTACACCGTCTTCGGGCTCTCCCTGCTCGCCGCCTTCGCCCTCGTCCACCGCCTCGGCGCCGGGCTCCACGGCCTGGGCCGCCGCGGTCTGGTCGGCGTGCTCGGCGGCGGGCTCCTGCTCGCGCTGACCCTGGCCTACGCCGAGCTGCTGCGCCGCTACGGCCCCGGCGACGCCGTGGACAGCGTGCTCGACGGCGTCCGGTGGACCCGGGAGACCCTCGGTGCCTTCCCCCGTCCGATCGAGACCGTCCTGGGCGTGCCCGCCCTCGCGTGGGGCTGCCACATGCGCGCCCGGCGCCGCCAGGGCTGGTGGATCTGCGCCTTCGGGGTGGCGGCCACGGCCCCGGTGACCACCGCGCTGATGAACCCCGCCACCTCGCTGCTCGAGGCGGGCCTCTCGGTGGGCTACGGCCTCGTGGTGGGCCTGGTGATCGGCTTCGTCGTCATCCGCGTCGACCTCGCCCTCACCGGCCCGCGCGGCTCGCGGGCCCGCCGCGCCGAGGCCGAGGCCGCGGTGCGCCCGGAGCCACCTCGGGCCTCGGCGCTGCAGTAGTACGCGCCGGTAACGGCTAGGTTCGAGACGTGGCTCGTGAACAGGTGACGGAGATCCTCGCGGAGATGGTGGCCAACGTGCTCACCATCGCGGTCGCGCCCGGCGAGCGCGTCGAGACCGGTGACACCGTGGTGCTGCTGGAGTCGATGAAGATGGAGATCCCGGTCATCGCCGAGGTCCCCGGCGTCGTGACCGAGGTGCGCGTCAGCCCCGGCGACGTCGTCCAGGAGGGCGACCTGCTCGTGGCCCTCACCCGCGCCTGACCGGCCCCACCGACGGGCCTCACCGACCGGGCCCGACCGACCGGGCCCGACCCGTCGGCGCCTTACCCGCGGGGCACCCAGGCGACCAGGCACGGCACGTGGCAGAGGGGGCGGGATTCGAACCCGCGGTAGGTCTCCCTACGACCGCTTTCAAGGCGGTTCCGATCGGCCGCTCCGGCACCCCTCCTCGCCGCGCCCGCCCGCAGCGCGGGTGGTGCGACCCGCGCAGTCTACGAGGAGCGGGCGGGTGGACAATCGAGGCATGCCCGAGCCGCTGCCGACCCCGCACGACTACCGCATGCACCCCGCCCTGGCCGCCCGCTTCGTGGGCGCCGGCCTGGTGGCCCTCGCGCTGGTGATGTTCGGCGGCACCGCGCTGGTCGCGGTGGCGGGGTGGTCCGGCGACCTGCTTCTCGTGCCGCTGGTGCTCGGCGTCGTCGGCGTCATCACCCTCGGCTGGTGGCTGCGCTCACGGGCCTACGTGCTGCGCGCCGACGCCGAGGGCTACCACGTGCGGCTGGTGCGGGGCGCCGGCGTGCGCGACGCCGCCTGGCGCGACGTCGAGTCGGCGGCCACCTCCTCCCCGCGCGGCATCCCGTGCCTGGTGCTGCACCTGCGCGGTGGCGGCACGACGACGATCCCGGTGCAGGCCGTCGCGATCGACCGCGAGCAGCTGGCGCGCGAGGTGCAGCGTCGCCTCGACGCCGGGCGCGGCCTGCGCCGCCTCGGCGACTCCTGACCCCAGCTCGACCGGTGCCCTGACGGGGCACGTCCCCAGCGCGACGCGTCCGGTCCGCGCGCCTGATTGGTGCGCCGGGAGGGCCGCCTTGTAGCCTGTGCTCGCTGTTCTCGGAGGCGTCGCATAGTGGCCTAGTGCGCCCGCCTGCTAAGCGGGTTGAGGGTTGAACCCTCTCGCGGGTTCAAATCCCGCCGCCTCCGCCAGCCACGACCCCCGTCGGACTCCTCCGCCGGGGGTCGTCCTGTCCCTGCCGACGGGGCCCCTCGCGCCCGTCGCGCCGCCGGCGTGACCCGGGCGACACCGCTGGACCGGCGGGGTGCTTGCCAAGGCCCCGCGGCGCGCGCGACCCTCGTGGCAGTGCACGGGCCGCCCTCGGGGCCGGACCGCTATTCCGCGACGGCGGCTGCAACCTTCTGCAATGCAGGTTTCTGAGCCAACCCGCCGCGCCCGATCGCGACGCCGAGGACGGAGGATGGGGCCACGGGCCATTCCGTGGGCCCCCGAGGACAAGGACTCCGCCATGAACGTCGCCCGCAAGCTCGCCGTCACCGTCGCCGCCACCGTCCTGAGCGTCGGCCTCGTCGGTCTCACCTCCGCCCCCGCCCAGGCCGACACCAGCTGGGGCTGCGGCGGCTGCGTCAGCAAGAAGTGACCTGAGCGCGGGCTGGCCCCGCGCCTCTCCCTTGTGAGACGGGGAGCGAACGTCCCCCCCGACTTGTTCGGTCCCAGTGCCGGTCCACGGCCCGTCTCCCCCCGAGGACAGCGACTCCGGTCGCTGTCCTCGCTGGTTCCGGACCCGTACGCCGCTGGCGTGCGGGTCCGGCCCGCGTCCGGCCCCTCCACCTCCGGCCCGGTCACGCCCCGACCAGTCACGCCCGGACCGGTCACGCCCGGCACGCTGCGCGCCGGGCCGTGCGGTGGAGCGTCACTCCTGGTCGGGCGCGCCCGCCTCGCCGTCGAGGGCCCGGTCGCCTTGCACGCCGCGCCGGCCCATCAGGTAGCCGAGCTGGAAGCGGGTGTCGGCGTCGTGCTCGGCCTTGAGGTCGGCGACGTAGCCGGCGTAGGTGCGGGGGCTGACCCCGAGCCGCTTGGCGCTGACGGGGTCGGCGTGGCCCTCGATGAGCATCCGGATCGTCATCGCCCGCTGCTCCTCGGCGATGTCCTTCATCGTCGTGGACTCGCGGTTGCCGAAGGGGCGGGCGCGCTCCCAGGCCCGCTCGAAGACGTCGACCAGGTAGGCCACCACCGAGGGCTCGCGCACGGCGATGGCCAGGGTGTTGTCGTCGGTGGCGGGGATGACCACGACGCGGCGGTCGACCACGATCATGCGGTTGAAGAACTCGTCGAGCGTGCGCACCTCGGCGCCGAGGCCGGTGACGGCCGCGACGTACTTGTGCGTGACCGCGCTGCGCCGGGCGCTGTGCTGGTAGAGCGTGCGCATCCTGACCCCGCGCGCGAGGGCTGCGGTGTCGCGAAGCGCGGCCTCGGCGAGGGTCTGCGGGTCGCGACCGGTCTGCGGCTGCGCGGTGAGCAGCTCGCTCTCGGTCTCGGCGGTGAGCCCACCGATGTAGGGGCCGATCGCGGCGCCGCGCAGGTAGGTGAAGGGGCCGCGGCCGCCGGTCTCCGGGGCGCGGCGCCACGCCTGGCGCAGCGGGCCGAAGGCGCGCGCCCACTGCGAGGACTCCTCCAGCAGGCGCCCGGCCTCCGTGCTCAGCGGGGTGACCACCCGTGACTGGACCGCGGCGGGGTCCTCGGGGAGCCAGGTCGCGCTGTGGGCGTCGAGGCTGACCAGCCCGAGCTGCACGAGCAGGTCGAAGGCGGGCCGGTCGTCGGCGCCCTCGGCCAGCCGCGGGTCGTCGGCGGCCATGCCGCCGGCCGCGACCATGTCCTCGTAGAGGGCGACGCAGTGCTCCTCGAAGGCCGCCCTGTCCTCGGGCCCGAACACCGCCACGCGTCCCCCTGACCTGGCCCCTGACCTGGCTCGTCGTCGTGCGCGAGCACCTGGTGTGCCGCGTTCCCCGAGTCTGCTGCGGATGATGACACACCCCTCGCAGGGGCCACCCGGGCGAGACCCCGGCGACCCCGCCGCGAGCGCCCCGCGACCCGGCCGCGCCGCGCCCTGACTTGGATCGATCCACGATTCGTGGCCCACGTCACAGGCCGCGGAGGCCTCGCTGGGAGGTCCGAAAATCGCCCGTCCAGTCTGGATCGATCCAACGACCCTGGCGTGCGGAAGGGGGGTAAAGAGCGGCTAGCGTGCCTGTCAAGCAGCCCCGGGAAAGGCGAATCTGGACATGGTCGATGTGGAGAAGGTCCTCGACGAGGCGGGTCTCAAGAACCCGCACGTGCGGGAGTACGTCGCGTACTGGGCGGGGGTGACCGAGCCCGAGCGGATCGAGGTCGTCAACGCCTCCGACGACGCCCGCCTGGTGGCCGAGGCCCTCGAGGCCGGCGAGCTCCTGCCCGCCGGTGAGGGGCTGTACTACTCGCGCTCCTACTTCAAGGACACCGCGCGCTCCGAGGAGCGCACGATCGTGGCCACGAGCAAGCCCGAGGACAAGGGCGTCTACAACAACTGGCGCGACGCCGAGGAGATGACCTCCAGCCAGCTGGAGCGCATGCGCGGTCAGTCGCGTGGCAAGACGATGTACGTCATCCCCTACCTGATGGCGCCTCCCGGCTCCCCGCTCGAGGCCTTCGCCGCGGGCGTCGAGCTCACCGACAACCGCCCGGTCGTGCTCCACATGATCCGGATGGCCCGCGTCGGCACCGCCCACGTCGACAACCTCGAGGACCCCGCCTCGTTCGTGCGCGCCGTGCACGTCACCGGCGACCTGGAGAACCTCGGCCAGGGCACCTCCGACGACCAGCGCTACTTCGTCACGGTCGCCGACCAGCGCACGATCCTGCACTTCGGCTCGTCGTACGGCGGCAACGCGCTGCTGGGCAAGATCGCCCACGGCCTGCGCCAGGCCTGCTACGACGGCCGCGCGTCGGGCAAGTTCCTCGCCGAGCAGTTCATGCTGCTGGGGATCACCGACCACGAGACCGGCAAGAAGTACCACGTGTGCGGCGGCTTCCCGTCGGCCTCGGGCAAGACCAACCTCGCCATGACGCTGGCGCCCGACGCCATGGGCAGCCGCTACCACGTGGAGTTCTACGGCGACGACATCGCCTGGCTCTGGGTCGGCGAGGACGGCAAGGTCTACGCGATGAACCCCGAGAACGGGGTCTTCGGCGTCGCCAAGGACACCAACGAGCTCACCAACCCCACCGCGCTGGACTCCATCAAGCCCGGCAGCGGCGCGATCTTCACCAACGTCGCCTACAACCCCGACACCCAGGAGGTGTGGTGGGAGGGCAAGACTCCCGACTACCCCGCTGACGTCACCGGGTGGGAGGACTGGAAGGGCGAGAAGATCTCCGACCGCGAGGCCGGCGACGACTCCCCGTGGGCCCACCCCAACAGCCGCTTCACCACGACGCTGGCCAACGTGCCCAACGTCGCGGGCGACTTCGAGGACCCCGCCGGCGTGCCCGTCGACGCGATCATCTTCGGCGGCCGCACCCGCGACCGCGAGCCGCTGGTGCGCGCGATCACCGACCTCGCCGAGGGCGTCTACGACGGCCTCACGCTCGGCGCCGAGGCGACCTTCGCCGCCGACGGCCTCGACGGCCAGCTGCGCTACGACCCGATGTCGATGCGGCCCTTCATGGCCTACGCCGAGGCCGACTACGCCGCGCACTGGCTGAAGATCATCGGCGCCGCCACGCAGCAGCCGATCTTCGCCCACGTCAACTGGTTCCAGCGCGACGCCGAGGACGGCCACTTCCTGTGGCCCGGCTACCGGGAGAACCTGCGCCCGCTGCTGTGGCTGGTCAAGTACGCCGCCGGCGAGGTCTCGGGCCGCCAGACCCCGGTCGGTGTCCTGCCCACCGAGGAGGAGCTCGACCTCACCGGCCTCGACCTGCCCGCCGACGAGCTGGCCCGCATCCTCGACATCGACGTCGAGCGCTGGCGCCAGGAGATGGGCTTCCGCGAGGAGCACCTCCAGCAGTTCGACGGCCTGCCCCAGGAGATCTGGGAGGCCCACCGCCGGGTCGCCCAGGCCCTCGCCGACGCCGACTCCTGACGGAGTAGCCGACCGGGCACGGGCCGATTTCGGCTCACGGTGCCCGGTCGGCTATCCTCGACCAGTCGTCGCGCCGGCCCCGGCCGGATCGCCCGATATGCGCCTGTAGCTCAACGGATAGAGCATCTGACTACGGATCAGAAGGTTTGGGGTTCGAATCCCTACAGGCGCACAGCACACGAAGGCTCCTGACCAGGCAAGACGCGGTCAGGAGCCTTGTGCGTTGCCCCGGCGGCCACGCTGACGGGCTAACGTCTTGCTAACACGGCCTTCTCGGGCGCATGAGCCAGGGCCGAGACCGGCACGTGGGCGCGCCGTCCCGGGTTCTGGCTGCTCGATCCCAGTAGACAAGACCGGGCCCGTTTGCTCGGGTTCGTTAGCGGTCGACGTTACGGGGTCCGGTAGGGCTTACTCCGGCTCATGCTCACCCTCCACCCCCTAGCGCCGCTCGTATCGGTGTCCTCCGAGTCCCTTCTACGGGTCGTGCATCGACACATGGCCCACCCAGATCGGGGCGCCGTCGTGCGGCCCATCTCGATCGACAACCAAGCCCCTCAGGAACTGTCCTGGGACGCACACCCCCACGATCAGCCGTATGCCGAATACCTGGCTAACGGTGGCTGGTACAAGACCCTCGCGCTCGACTTCGACGCTCGCGGAGACAACGGCCGACAGAAGGTCGAGAGCGAGGTCCAGCTCGTCAAGCGGCTTCTCCGTGCTGTCGCTCTCGGGTTCATCGACTGTGCGAGCGGACCAACCGGCGGGCGACACCTGGTCGCCACCTTCGACGGCGATGGCGTGAGCGCGGCGTATATGCGGCTGTTCTGTCAGCGCCTGAAGGACCTGCTCGATCTATCGACACTCGACATCGCCTGTATGACGAATCCCGAGACGGGATGCATCCGACCGCCCTACTCCGCCCATCGCCTGGGCGGCAGGTCTGAGCCATCGACCAGTCTGGAAGTCACCCCGCACACGCTGGCGCGTGGCAACGACCCGATGCGTCTGCGCGCTCTTCTGGACGCCATGGACATCACGCGAGGACCCCGACTGAGCACAGGTCCGGCACTCCATGTCGCAGTTTCGTACGGCGCGGAAGGGGTCTGCTACACCATCCGGTGACAGGGTGGGTTAGGCCGCCTGAGTGGTGATCAGACGGCTTCGAGCCGCTGGGTCGCGACCCAGTCACCGGGGTGCCAACGCTGCCAGGCCTATGCCGCTCATCGCGGCACACATGCATCGTCCTCGCGCGGTCCTGCTAACGATGGCGCTAACTCGCTGCGACTGCCTCGGCGAGCTGGCTGGACGCACAGTAGGGTTCCCGCATGACGGCGACGGAGGAGTTCGGCTTCCAGGCTGACCCAGCGCCGATGGCTTTCAGCCTGATGCGCAGCATCTGGACCGACCGTCCGGACGTGTCGGTCGAGGAACGGATCGAGTTCATCAGGGCCCTGATGGAGGACACTGAGTCCGGCACCTCGGACCTCGCTGAGTGGATGCGCAGTGCGGTTCAGGATTGAGGCGGCGCCCAGCGCCGGGCTCCGCGTTATCCCGGAGATCCCTGATGGGCAGCTAGTTCAGATCGATGGCCGTAACGGCATCGGCAAGACCCTAGCCATTCGGCTGCTGCAACTTGCGACGACATCCCAGCCGTTTGCCGACAAGCCGCAGAGCTGGACGACCCTGAAGGAAAACCTCAACCCGGTGACCATCTGGGCTGACGGTCTGGCCAGCGGCAAGACACTTCGATTCAGCCTTGATCCAGGAGAGTGGCCCGACGAGCCAAAACCTCCGAGCGACTGGCTGGGCTCGGTGTACCTAGACGACGATCCCATTGCGTGGTCCGCGGTGCCCGCTCTCCTTCAGGTCCGACGGATCGGTGGTGACGAGACACTTGGCGAATCTCTAGCTGGGCAGGTTGCAACCGACCGCGAGCGCTTGCGCCAGGTCTCGGTTCGCCAGAAGCCTCGCCGGGATGACTGGAACGGCCGTATCGGGGCCCTTCGCCTCCTTACTGAGGTGCCAGCAGCCTTTGACTTCCTCCGCCTCAGAACAGCCATCGAGCGTGCCGAGAGCGACCTAGAGACAGCGACCAACCGTCTCACCGCCGCCGAGAACCGCGCCGAGCACGTTGCCGAGATCGCGCGTATCTTCAATCGCCACAACGCAGTCGTCGTGGAACGTCCGCGTCTCATCAAGCGCATCGCCGATCTCACCACGTCAATCGATGAACTTCGCGTGGCCGCAAGTGAGCTCGACGAACGCGCTGCGGAGGTACTGAGGCACTCGCAGCAAACCGATGAAGTCTGGGCCAAGGTCGAGCACCTGACGAGCTTGCAGCGCAAGCGGCGCGACCGACGCGAGCGGCGCCGACGCGAGCTTGCGGACCTGAGTCGCGCAGCTGACGTCAGCGTTCCAGTCGACCTTGCAGCCGCGCAGGGTCAGATCGATGCTCTTAGCGTTGAGCGGGAGCGCTTAGAGGAGCAACGTCAGACGGTCGACCGGGCGGGCCTCGTGCTGGAGCTGCTTGACGCCATCGAGGGTCCTATCGATCGTGGACTAGCAGCCCGCCTCGCGGACGAGATTGTTGCGCAGCTGCCGGCCGGACCAATAAGTCTGGGCGAGCTAGATCGGGGCGTGGCGGCGCGCCGCCCGGTACTCGACAAGATCGAGCGGAGCGCCGGTACAGAGATCCTCGAGGCCATCGAAGAGATCGACCGCCAGATCGAGGCCTGCGAAGGGTTGCCGGCCGCGGTTCGACTACTCGCGAGCGCCGAAGAGGACTTACAAGAGACCGAGCAGCAGCTCGGTGAGTTCCTTCGTACCCTCACTGGTGGGGTCGCTGACGACTACGAGACCTTGAACGAAGAGCGTGTTCAGCAGCTAGACAAGCTCACCTTGCTGGTTGAAGAGCGAACCCAAGCCGAGGCAGAGCTGACAGAACTCACTTCCGAAGGCGACGAAGAGGTTCTCGCACGCCTAACTCAGGAACAGACGACGAGCCTCGGTGCGGAAATCAGCCCAGCTGACACCGAGGCCTGGGCTGATCTGGTGACCGGCATCCGTCGCGACGTCGCCGCGGCGACCTCCCACCTAACTGACGCAACCGGAAAGCGCGACGCGGCTCGGACGGAGCTCGTTCAGGCCGAGTCAGCGGTCCGCGGGGCCACGACGGAACTCGCGAAGAGTCCCGCCTTCTCCTGGCTGCGCGAGCATGATCTGCCCGTGCCGGATGCGTCGTTGTCGCTTGAATCGCAGGTGGAGGCACTGCGCGCCCTCGGCAATGGCGCGGTGAAGTTGGAGAACCTCCTGCTCTACACGTTGAACGATCAGCAGTCGTTGGACCGGGCCCTGGAAGGCCTCGCGGGTCGGTTGCGGGCGAGCGGAACTGCAGGTCAGGTGGACGGCGGCCCCGGCGGCGAGCTCTCGCCTCGCGCCGAGCTTCACTACGAGCGGCGCTTCGCTGAAGAGCTGTCGAGTGAGGTGGTACGCGCAGCCCTGTTCTCTAACGGCTCTGACGTCTCAGTCGACCTGCGCACGATGTCGACCAGCTGGACGCTTCCAAACGGACAGCGCAACACCCGTCCGCTCGAAGCATTTTCAAGCGGCGAACGGGCTTTCGCTTATACCCGAGTTCAAGTAGAACGTCTCGTTGACGACCACGCTGAAAACCGGGTCATCTTCCTCGATGAGTTCGGCAGTTTCGTGGAGCACGACCGGTTCGAGGAGTTGAAGCGCTTCTTGCGAACCCAGGCCCTCGGCAGGGCTGCGGACAAGATCGTGCTCATTCTCCCGCTCCGAAGGTCTCCGTCTCCCGATGAGCAGCTGGAGCTGAAGCAACGTGGTGGCTACCTCGCGAGCGAGATCGACTGATGGTCGAACGTACGGACGGTGGGTTGGCAGAGCCCGACCCCGATAGCTGGTATGGGATGCCGCGCGTCTACGACCGTTCGCACGCCGAGGCCCTTTCGGACGCGTTGGAAACTGTGTGGGCTGCGCAGGGTCGGGCGGCCGGCGCGAAGGATCAGGCTGCCATCCGCAAGGCGTGGTTTGATCCGCTCGCCCGCGGTGCACGACTCCGTGCAGCAATCGACAGCCTCCCGCCAGTACGTGATCTCGTGCCGCACTGGGACTCGCTGGACCTGGCAGCTCCGCTCGTGCTGCTGGTAAACGACAGTCGATCGCTCGTGAGTATGGAGGGGCACGCGTTTTCCCAGCTGCTGCAGCAGCAGTTGCAGGCGCACCCACAGGCCAGTCGCATCCGTCTGCGTTGGTCGGACACGGACCAAGCAGATCGGGCTCTGCTCGACGACTACCGGTCGGCTGTGCTCACGAAGATTCACTCGGTCATTGATCTGCGGGTAGGCGGGGGAGCCCCCCTGCTGCCGCAAGCCATTGGGCAAATCTTGCTCCTCATCCTGAACGGCAACTTCGGTCCAGAGCACGCCCTCCGACGGCCAAGTAATCCGCGCGACCAAGCCGTCGTCGACGACGCCGTGGCCCAGATGGTCTCTGAGTTCGCCGAGTCGCTGTCGCCGTCCAAGCGCGGACGTACTGCCGGCGCCTACAGCCTCTACAGCGGTTACGCGATGACCGAGGCCCGCCGGCGCCTCGGTTCTGACCTTGCCGAAAACCCGGTCTATCTCGCAGTCGGCAGCCGCCAGCGGGTCACCGATCGCCTCGTCGCCGATTTACGCCGACGCAAGGTGTCCGCTGGGCTGGCGCGTCAGGCACTCGAAGCACTCATCGAACGGTACGAAGTCCTCCGGCCGTCGCTCGCGCAGTACGGACTTGCCCAGGGTAAGCCGAGCGATGCAGTGCAGCTGCGGGAGGCCTTCCGGTTGGCTTGGGACACATCCGGTGAGGTCGATGGATAGCGACTACTCCACGACCAAGGTGCTCGAGTTCTTGGTCGACGTGCTCAACGAGGCGGAGCGCGGCACAGGTCCGGAGCTCAACGTCATCCCCGTAGTCGTGCAAGACGATCTACCCAGCCTGTTGCCATTGCTCACCGAGGTGTGCCGGTACGCCGGAGTGCCGTTCCGTCTCGCGGAGAACCTCGTTGACGGCTTGCCGTGGCGGGATCCGGACGTGCTGCCTGACAACTCCTTACGGACCAAGATCGAGCGAATCGAGCTTGACCCTACGGGTAGTGGGCACGGTGAGAACCTCCGCGTCGCGGTCGACGATTCAATCCTGACGGTCCGCATCGGAACGAACGGTTCTCCGACCAACCCCGGCGACCGGAACCAACTCGGGCTTCTCACCGCCCTGCTCGATCCAGAGATCAGGACGCATGCAGCCGCTGTAGTTGCGTACGACGAGACCGACCTGTCGGACGACAGCAAGGAACGAATGTGGGACTTCGTTCTGAAGGATCTGCAGACGCTAGGCCCGGCGTGCAAAACGCTGATCGTGCTCGTCGGGTGCGCCACGCTCGACTTCGAGCGCCATTGCCGTGAGGGCGCGGGCGCACGATGGGCCTTCCAGCACGGCAACGTCCGTTGGCGCCAGCGCTCTCAGACAGACATGAGTGGCATCGCCAAGATCGCCGCTGATGACGACATGATCGTCCTGATGCTCGGTGCCGGTGCGTCCATGAGTTCAGGTCTGCCGCTCGGCGATCACCTTCGCAACTCTGCCCTTGCTCGGCTTGTACCTGACCTGGCCGATCAGGGGCGACCGTTTCGCGACCAGGCGAGTGAGTTCTTCCGCCAGACCGCATCCCTCGGCCGCCTCATGCCATCTGAGCAGAACATCCAGGAAGAGGACTTCATCGAGTCGCTCACCTTGGAGCGGGTCCTGCGCGAGGAGGTGCGAGGTCGAGCTCACGGGGAACGACTTCCGACGCTCGTCAAATTCGATGAGATGCAGCAGAAGGTGCTCGACTCACCTGGGCCGTCCATGCGCGACCTCCGCGCGCTCTTGCAACTGCGCCGACGGCTCGTGCTCCTAACTGTCAACTTCGATCAGATGATCGAGCATGACGCCCACGTCCTTGCCCCCGGTGACGACGATCCGCTGGACGCTCGGTCGCCAGGCCCGGACGCGGCATCAGTGCGCATGTTCGTAACGTCCGACGACTTCGCGGCGTTCCCCGCGTACTACGACGAGTACAAGGACCACGGCGGCGCCGTCCCGCTCATCAAGCTGCACGGGACGATCGATCAGCCGGAGACCGTGCGCGCCAACCTCGACGTCACGCTGCCAGGGCTCGACGAGCATGCTGCGGATCTGCTGCGTCACCTGATCCCTCCGAAGGGAGGCTCGATCAAGTGGGTGTATGTGGGATGCAGCATGCGCGATCCCGACATCACAGCCGTGACGCAGACGCAGCCCTTCGCCCACCGAGCACTCGAAACTTGGGTGTCGCCCTTCATCGATCCTCACGTCGAGATGTGGATTGCGAAGAACCGCCAGCCAGCGTGGCGCGCTGCGGAGCTGCCCGAGACGCCGCGGGAGCGGACGATTACCCAGACCGCCGATAGCTTCTTCCGCCACTTCCGGAAGATGCTGACCTCGTAGCGGGTTAGGGTCGCCGCAGCACCAGCACCCGCTCTGACAATTTTGCCTGCGTCCGGCCGGCGTTGGTGGACCAACGGTTGCCGCGCTGTCGAAGGATCACGTCCTCCTTGACCTCGAAACCCTGCTCCTGTGCGAACTGACCAATCAGGCCGGGTGTATCGATGTAGACGCCGTACGGAGCGCTATCTCCGACGAGCCACAGGGCTGGTGAGCCCGGATCGAGATGGTCGTAAAGATTGCCCAGCACGGACTTCATGGCCACGAAGTAGGACGGGACGACTTGGTCGTACTCCTTCGCGCGGCCAGACCGCTCCTTCCGCAACCGGGCGAGCTCATCGACGAGCGCGACGACCTTCTTATCGGGTGCATGATTGTCTCGCTTCAGGAGATCGACGGCAGCAGTCTTGTCGCCTTTCGACGACTGCTGTGTAGTAGCCGTAATCATGTCGGAACGAACTCCGAGACACATGTCGCGCCACGTCCGCACCTCTCCCCAGAAGTAGAGCTCCAGGCGGGTAGCGTCCGCGTAGTCGAAGTTGTTCAGATACGGCGGCGAGGAGACGCACGCCTGGGCCGTGGTTGGGATGACGCTCCACGCGTCAGCCGAGCGCGAGTCACCGCTCACGACGACGCTCGTGAAAGACGAGGCTTCATCCAGGCCCGTCAGATCATCGGCCATGAACTGGAGGCGTTCCTGGAAGCGAGCGACGACGTCGGGGTGCTTGGGAACTCTCGCGATGCCCGGACGCTGGTAGGGCCACCCGACCTTGACCGCAGCAACATCGCGAAGCGTGCCGAGCAACGCCCACTTCAGGTAGGGCAGCGTTTCGCTCCAAGTCTCAACCTGGATGCGGTCGCGGAGTTCTAGGAGCGCGAGGAGCGCAGGTGGCGTGAAGCTTCGTGTCACCAGGGAGGTCTCATCCGAGATGTCCCGCCCACGCTTGGCGCGAAGGGCGGATTCGGTGGCGGTTGAGAGATGCTCGCCCGCCGCGATGATTTCGTTCGGGGCCGGCGCGGGGTTTCGTAGCTTCAGCGCCGCGAGTTCGGCGATGAGCGGGTGGGCCTCGATGCCCGTGAAGTTCAGGCCGCGCTGGCGGGCGGCGGTCCCGGTGACCCCTGAGCCCGTGAAGCAATCGGTGACGGTTCCCTCGGTGACGCCCATCTGGTCCAGCAGCATCCCAACGTAGTCGCTCGCGAAGCCTGCTGGGTAGCGGAACCACCGATCGAACGGCGTAGTCCGACTGGTGCCATGACTACGTCCGACGCCGGATCCGGTCGCCGATGGCCAGGATCCGGTCTCGCGGGACGGGTCGTCGGGAAGCATGGCCCTATTGCACCACGGCGGGGCGCCGATCCGCGACGGCGTCAACACTTGCCCAGCATGTATCGATGCCGTACATAGGTGCTGATCGCTTGACCGCGTGCCCAAGCGCAGTCGACCCGCCGCGAACAGGCCGGCCGCCCTTCGTCCGAGCGATGACGTGCGCGGTCCGGAGATTCGCCGCACGTCAACTCTTCTCGTCACATCGACGTGTGAGCACGGCTAGGTTGCAGGAGTGTCCGATGCAGCCGTGCCGTCACCCACTGTGGTCGCAACCACCATCGGACCCCGTCTCGTCCATGCTCCTCAATGGCGCGCGGCCTTGGACAACCTGTTCTTAGACCTCGACTTAGCGCCGGTCGAGCGCCCGTCCATTCGTACTGATGTCGGGCCCGAGGAGATCCGCTTCGCGGGGTTGTTGGAGGGTGTCACGGAGGCAGCAGCGAACGCTTGGACCGCGATACTGCGCTGGGAGCTTCAGCCGTCGGTAGCTGAGGCTCTATTGATCGAGGCGCTAGCAACACAGGATCCTCGGGGCTTCACTACTGCGCTGGGTCCTGGGCTCACCTACTTAAAGACCACTCACGTCATTCGGACCCGTGCGGCGATCGGTCTTCACGACTACGCGCGCGAGATCAACTGGCGCCGTCCGATCCTATACGTGACGGCCCTTAAGGCCGCCCGATCCTTCTTGCGTCAATGCGTTTCCGACGAGTCACTCGCCAGGCCAGACTTACGAAAGGAATTTACCGGCAGGCTCGGCGTGTCGACGGCGCTCATCGGCCGTTTTGAACCCACCGAGATTGACGATGTAAACGAGGCCGTCGTTGCGCTTGTGAACTCGTTGGAGCAAGGCAACGATCCCGTCGCTGCGCTCCCGTATCTCGTTGAGCTTCTCTGTCGTCAGTACGACCTCCTAGGCAACGCCGCGTTGGTCGAGGCGCAAGGCCGTCTCGATCGCGCGCGTCGCAGGGAGCGCACGCTCGGCCTCCTTCTCGCCGGGACTGAGGCACTGCTGCGGAATCGCGATGACCTGACCGACGAGCAACGCAGAGGGGCGCTCCTGGTGCGCTCTCGGGCATTGTTGACCGAGGGGAAGGCGCTGCGAAATAAGGATGTCGAGCAGAGGATTCGGTGGCTGATGCTCGACGCCATCGTCAGCGGCCTCGAGTTCGATCCGCGTCGTCAAGCGCGGCTGCACGGTCTTTCTCTCCCGTTCGCCTTCCGGCGCCCCAGTGAAGTTTCGCTCGTCGACCTGCCTTTGCAGACTGTGGGCGCGGCACTGCGTCCGCTAGCGCTGAAAGGCGAGCCGCTCGCGCGTTCGTTGTACGCCGATCTGATCGGCATCGATGAACGGCATTCCGTAGCGGACTTACGGCAGCTGGTCAGGCTTCGCGGTGCCACGAGACGGTGGGCGGCCCTAGACGACGAGCGCAGCCGTCTGCTGCTCCAGCGCGACGGGCTCGCGCTCGCGCACTTAGCGGGCGACCGACTGGAGCGCTTGCGGGCGCTTCAAGAGCTCGTCTCCATGACGGCTCGGCCATCTTGTGCCGCGGCCTCACTCGTCCTGATCGCGCGGGACGTAGAGAGAGCTGGTGCTGTCACTCTCCCGCCTCGTAAGGGCTGGTCGTCGGATCAGGACGCTATCTCGCGAGCGCTATATCGTGGCGACGCGCGGTCGCTGCTCCAGATGGCGGCAGAACGGGCTCGCCATAGCCCTGACCTCACCCTGACCAGCCTAGGTGGGCGTGGCGGGGTGGTAACGGTCTCCGACTACTTTTCCGTTGTCGGAGGAACGTTTGTGTTCAAGGACACGACCGTTCTGAGCTGGCGGCGGGAGGTCGAGAGAAGCAACCTCCTCGTAGACGCGCTCGCGGCGCGTCGTCTGACCGACCGCTTCGGAGTAGTGGAGCACCTCGCTCCCGACCTATCGGACGTGGCTGATTGCGATCCCCGAGAAGAGGTAACGACCGTCAGGCGATTCGAGGCGGGACGCGTGCTCGATGTACACGCTGCGGAGCAATCGTTGTCCGACCGTGTTGAGCTGTTGGGCATCGCGGCGGAGTTTCTCGGCTTTGTCCATACGGTGGAGGACGATACTCCGGTTACCGGCGTGCGCCGCCAGATGCGGGGCGGCAATGATATCGGACGATGGCTGAATGTCATCGACCCAGCTACTGCCGCTGACCGTTTCGAGCGGTTCTGGTCGCTAGTCGAGGGAATGCCCCTATTGCGCCGCCGTGACGCGCACCCGCTCAACTGGCTCGTCTCGCCCGAGGGGCGCATCTTGGCAGTCGACCTCGAAGCGATCGGTCGGCGCCCCCTAGGCTACGAGCTTGCGCAGCTTACGGAGGACCGTCATCTCCTCCCCCATGACGACGTAGTGGGACGCGAGCGCATCCTGGACCGCTACCTGCAGGCGATGGGCATGGAGTCGTGCGAAGCGTTTGCGGTCTCCTACGAGGCCTCGAGGTTTGCTAGAGCGGTGCGTAAGCTCACGCCACCTGATGGCCACGGGGCGGCACTCCAAGATGGTCGCGCAGTGCTTGCGCACCTCGGCCGAGAGGGCATCTCACCGCTGGTGCGAGAATTGGCGAGCGACGTGCTTGGTTCATGGAACTCCAGTCGCGGCTTGGGTGAGGATGATTACCTCACGCTTGGCCCCAGCGATGCGCAACGGAGACGGATCAGCCGGGCCATGTCGTACCGGCTCCGGCACGATCGGGACATTGCCCGAGACGAGGACGGTTGGGCAATGATCGACGACCTTTCCGCGAAAATTTCCGTCAACCCGGTAACAATCGTCCTGGTCGCCACGGACTTCCGGGAGCCACGGTTCGAGGTAGCGGGAGAACGGGTCAGGGCGCTTTATGGGCACTCACGACCGGTGGTGGAACGTCGTGGGTCGACGGGCGAAGAGTCGCCGCTGTTGTTCCACGCGACACCGTCCGCGGCGGTCGAGCTCGTGTTGTTCGCTGAGGGGCTGCGCCCAATGGGCCGGCAATTTGTGCACCTTTCAGCAAATCCTGACATAGCACTAGCGGCGGGTCGCCGACACGGCCCACCGACCCTGCTCGCAGTCGACTCAGCGAAGGTGGATGACGTTCGGCATGTCGCCGGCGAGACATATGTCGCCTCCCATGTCCCCAAAGAAGCAATCTCAGTCGTTCCTGCGGCTTGGCTTGCACATCGGCGGCTGGCGCCACCCAGCGACGCCGTCCAAAGCGCGTAGTCGATGGTGCCAATGGAGGAGACTGCTAACGGTTTGCTATCCCGCTGAGTCGAACTTGCACGAACCCGCGCGCACCAACGTGAATCAAGCACGGGACTCGCCAGGGCAGTCCCTAGCGAACGTCGAACTCTCCCGAACGCAGGCGAACCCAATGATTCCAACTACGGATCAGAAGGTTTGGGGTTCGAATCCCTCCAGGCGCACCGCACACGAAGCCGCGGACCATGACCGGTCTGCGGCTTCGGTCGTTCCTGGGTCAGGAGCCGAGGATCGCCACGACGCGCTCGGACGCGAGGTCGGCCCCGGTGTGGTCGTGGGCCTGGATGGTCACGACCGCGTCGCCGAGGAACAGCACGAGCTGACCGTGGGCGCCGTGCAGGCGGTACGCCTCGCCCGGTCCGCCCCAGGCGCCCAGCGAGTAGCGCGCGTAGGCGGGGGAGGCCGCCTCGCGTGAGGTCCAGTCCGAGCGCAGGCCGGTGGTCCAGCGCGAGGACAGCAGCCGCCGCCCGTGCCAGACCCCGTCGTCGCGGATCAGCCGGCCCAGGCGCGCGAGCTCCTCGACGCGCAGGTGCAGCCCTCCGCCGGCGGCGACGTACCCGTGCGGGCACCGATCCCAGGGCGGAGCGTCGATGCCGAGCGGGGTGAAGAGGACCGGCTGCAGCCAGTCGGCGACGTCGCCGACGACGCTGCTGAGCGCGCGCATCGCGGTGTAGGTGCTGGCGTTGGAGTACTGGAAGACCCGCCCCGCGGACGGGCGCGACAGGAACTCCTGGGCCAGGTCGGGCCAGTCGGTCAGCATCGTGTCGCTCCACGCCAGGTCGATGCCGCTGGTCATCGAGAGCAGGTGCCGCGTCGTGACCGACTCGACGCCCTCGCCGACCACCGGGGGCCGCAGGTAGCGGGTGACCGGCGCGTCGACGTCGTAGAGGCCGGCGTCGCAGGCCAGCCCGACGGCGAGGGTGCAGACCGCCTTGGCGGCGGAGTGGACGTCGCGGCGTACGTCGGGGGACCAGTGGTGGACCGCGCTGTCGTCGGCGAGGAGCACGTGGACGGCGTCGGCGCCGAAACCGTCGGCGTCGAGGACCTGCACGATCTGCCGGAGGACGTCGTGCGCGCGGCTCACGGGCCCAGTGTGCCGGTCGGTGCCAGCGCCGGAGGCCGCCGTACCGCCCGTGGGAGCGCGCCACGGTAAAGACGTCCGACACTAGGATCGAGCCCATGCGTCTCGTGTCGACGGTCGTCGGCTTCTTCCTGCGGAAGCTCGGCCTGTTGGCGGCGCTGGTGCTCTCGCTGTTCCTCGGCTACCTCGTCATGCAGTCCCTGGTGCCGGCCCTGCGCGAGGCCGCGGCCGACCGGGACCGGCTGGAGCGGGTCGTCGAGGAGCGAGCCGCGCTGCAGGAGGACCTGGGCCGGCTGCAGGCGGCCGCCGCCGCAGCCCGGAGCGAGGCGACGGCCTCGCTGGAGGCCGAGCTCGGCGACGAGGTCGGCACGCTCCAGGGTGCCGTCACCGACAAGAGGGCCGAGGTCGAGCGGCTGCGCGACGGCCAGCAGGACGTCTGCGGCCTGGTGCGGGACCTCATCGACCTGGTGACGCCGGGCGATGCGTGCGACGCCGCCGAGGCGGCGGTGCGGGAGGCCGACGAGGCGCTCGACTCCCTGGAGGGCGGTCTCGCCCGCGCCGAGGAGGGCGTGGCCGTGCTGCGCGACCCCGACCTCAGCGACCAGGAGAAGCTGGACCGGCTGGGTCGGGGTGACGACCCTGCGTTCCGCCAGGACGACATCGACGCGCAGGAGTCGGCGCTCGAGAAGAAGCAGGGCGAGGAGGACGTCCTGGAGGAGGCCCAGGGCTCCGGCACGGGCTGGGTCGTGGACCAGTGGGCCCGGTCGTGGAAGTGGCTGGCCGTCATCGCGCTCACCGTCCTGCTCGCCCCGATCGTGCTGCGCGTCGTCAGCTACTTCGTGCTGATGCCGCTGGTGCGCCGCCTCCACGAGCCGGTGCGGCTGGCCGACGGGGCGGAGACCGCGGACGCCGAGATCCGCACCAGCGAGGCCCAGCGCACGATGACCGTCCACGTCGGCGCCGGCGAGGTGCTGTCGACGCGCTCGGCGCACGTGCGCTCGGTGCAGGGCAGGGCCCGCAGCCGACTCCTCTACGACTGGTCCTCGCCCTTCATCAGCTACGCCGCCGGCCTGCACGAGATGAGCCGCCTGGTCGGGGACGAGACGGGCGGCTCGGTGACCCTGGCCAACCCCGACGACCCGAACGCCTACCTGATGCGCATCGACCTCCGCGACCACCCCGGCCTCGTGATGCACCCCAAGCACGTGGTCGGCGTCGTCGGGACGCCCGCCTTGGAGACGCGCTGGCGGTGGGGCGTGCACGCCTTCGCGACCTGGCAGGTGCGCTACATCCTCTTCGCCGGCACCGGCGGCCTCATCGTGGAGGGCTGCGGTGACGTGGTGGCGACCAACCCGGAGGGCAGGGCGACCAGGGTGAACCAGAACCTGGTCATGGGCTTCGACTCCCGCCTGAGCGTGGGCGTCAACCGCACCGAGGTCTTCTGGCCCTACCTGCGCGGCCGGGCCCCCCTGGTCGACGACGAGTTCACCGGCCACCACCCGCTCTTCGGGCAGCAGTCCGACACCGGCGAGGCGGCCAACCCGGTCACCCGGACCTTCAACGCGCTGTTCTCCGGCCTGGGCAAGCTCTTCGGCTTCTAGGCACGGGCTCGCGGAAGTGCGGGTCGCGTACGAACCCGGTTGACCCCGCGGGCCCACGCAGGCTTGGGTGGTCGGCGTGACCGACCGGCTCGGGCCGCTGCGCCACCGCGACTTCCGGCTGCTCGTGGCCGGCACGGCGACCAGCTCGCTGGGCAACGCGATGGCGCCGGTGGCGCTGGCCTTCGCGGTGATCGACCTCGGTGGCTCGGCGCAGGAGCTGGGGCTGGTGGTGGCGGCGTTCGCGCTGGCCGAGGTGGTCACGGTGCTCTTCGGCGGGGTGCTCGGCGACCGGGTCTCGCGCAAGGTGCTGATGGAGGGCTCGGCGGGCGCGTGCGCGCTGGTGCAGGCGGTGCTCGCGGCGGTGCTGCTCACCGGCGCGGCCAGCATCGCGCTGCTGACGGTGATGGGGGTGGTCACCGGCTGCCTCGCTGCGCTGAGCGGTCCGTCGTCGCAGGCGATGACCCGCCTGACCGTGCCCGCGGCCGAGCTGGCCTCGGCGGTGTCGGTGCGGCGGATCGGGCAGACCGGGTCGCAGATCGTCGGCTTCTCGGTGGGCGGGGTGCTCGTCGCGGCCGCTGGGCCGGGGTGGGCGATCGCGGTCGACGCGGCGACGTACGCCGTGGCCGCGGGGTGCTACGCCGCGCTCCGGGTGCCGCACGTGCGGGGCGCCTCGGCCGGCGCGTCGGTGCTGGGCGACCTCGGGGTCGGGCTGCGGGAGGTGCTCAGCCGCACCTGGCTGTGGCTGCTCATCGGCCAGGCCCTGCTCTACCACCTCGTCTACGGCGGCGCCCAGGGAGTGCTCGGCCCGATCGTGGTCGGCGACGGGTTCGGCCGCGCGGCGTGGGGCTGGGCGCTGGCGAGCCTGATGGCCGGCTTCGTGGTCGGCGGCCTGGTGACCCTGCGCTGGCGACCGCGCCACGGGCTGCGCGTCGGTGTCGCGATGCTCTCCCTGACCGCGGCGTTCCCGCTGGCGATGGCCGTCTCCGACCAGCTCGTCGTGGTGCTCCTGGGCGCCTTCGTGCACGGTTTCGGGCTCGAGGTCTTCTCGGTGGCCTGGGACCTCTCGATCCAGCAGAACGTGCCCGAGGACCGGCTGGCCCGGGTCTACTCCTTCGACCAGGTCGGCTCCTTCGTCTCCCGCCCGGTCGGCCTCGCGCTGACCGGGCCGGTGGCCGAGGCGGTCGGCTACGACCGGTGGCTGCTCGTGGTCGGGGGCGTCATGGCCGCCTCGTCGCTGCTGGCCCTGCTCTCGCGCGACGTACGCCGGCTGGAGCGGCACGCGCCGCCGCCGCTGGGCGTGGACGCCCCCGCCTGAGCCCCGGGCCCCGATCCCTGGAGCCCGGTGCCCGGGCCCGGGACAGTGGCGCTTCAGGGCAGCTGCGGCTCGGCTAGGCGGGTGACGGTGCGCAGCAGCCAGAGCGACTCGGCGGCCGTCGGGTCGTCGGTGAGCACCACCGAGACCCGCCCGGGCGTGCCGGGCGGTCGGGGCGCGTCGAGCGCCGCGGCCACGCCGGTCTTGGAGGGCGCGTAGGCCCCCGAGGGACAGGCGAGCAGGTGGACCGACCGGTCGGGGTGCGGCTCGCCGTACCAGGACGCCCAGAGCCGGAAGGCCTCGGGCACGGCGCTCTCGAGGGCCTGCGGGCTCGACCAGACGTCGACGGTGACGGTCTGCGACTGCTGAGTGGATGCCTCCATGTCAGCCCCCTCAGACCTGGAAGCGGGCCACGAGGGCTTTGAGCTCGGTGGCCATGGTGGCCAGGGCGGTGGCGGATTCGAGGGTGTTGTGGGCGCCGTGGCGGGTGTCGTCGGCGGCGGAGGCGACTTGGGCGATGTCGTCGGCGATGCCGTTGGCGCCGCCGGCGGCTTCGGT
>NZ_LMNH01000005.1:0-336468 GCF_001422955.1 Nocardioides sp. Leaf285
CCCGAGGGAGATGAAGGCCAGCAGCGAGAAGATCGACAGCCCGAGCAGCACATCGAGCAGGACCAGGCCAGCCTGCTTGCTGGGGTGCTCCTGGGGGCGGCGGTGGGGGTGCACGAGTGTGGTCATGGCTGGTCCGTTCGGCGTTCGGCGGCCCACGACACGGGAGGCGCCTCGATCACGGGGCGGTGCGCGGGACGTGCCCCAGTGGGCTCGGTGGGCTCGATGGGCTCGGTGGGCTCGGTGGGCTCGGTGGGCTGCCACTCGATGCCGTCCCAGAAGTGGCGGTGGTCGGGGCTGAGGGTGACTCCGGGCGAGTGCTGAGTCATGCGCGCGCGCAGGGTGGTGGGCCGCGGGGGCGCCGCGACAGCAGACGAGGCCGGGGCGGGCGACGACTGAGCGGTGCCGAAGGGGTCGAAGAGCGAGACAGGCCCCGCCGCGACCGCGCGCGGGGGCGCCGACGGGCCGCCGTCGCCGTCGTCCTTGCCGTCGTCCTTGCCGTCGTCCGCCTGGAAGTCCTCCCAGGGGTCGGTGGCGACCGAGGGTGCAGCGTGCCTGGTGGCGCGGTGGGCCTTGCGTGTTCCGCGGGGACGCTGCGCCGTGTCGTGCACCCCGGATCGGGCTGGTCGCCGGGCCGTCCGTCGCAGCAGCGCCGCGGCCAGGACTGCCAGCGCCACGGCACCACCACCACCGAGCAGGAGGAGGGCGAGGCGCCCGGACCCGGGGGTGGGCAGGGTGGCGGGGTCGGGAGAGGCGAGGGCGGTGAAGGTGGTGCGCTCGTCGAGACGGGGTGCCACGCTCACCGTCGCGCCCTGCGAGGTCGCTCCCTCGACGTTGAGCACCTGGCCGGGGAAGGTGAAGTCGAAGGTGGCCTGCAGGGCCTCGGGAGCGTTGGCCGGCAGGGTCGAGGCCAGGGTGCCGCTCTGGCGGGTCAGGTCGATGAGCCCGTCGAGCCGGTAGAGATACCCCTCTGCGGTGGCTACGCGGTCGATGTCGATGTGCGTGGTCTCCTGCGCAGCGGGCCAGGAGGCCAGGGCTGCGTTGAGGGCGTCCAGGTCGGCGGCCTCGAAGGTGAAGGTGCGCCCGATGAGGCCGTCGGAGGCGTACGGCTCGACGCTGACGCCCTCGGGCAGCGGCGAGGCGTCAGTGCGCAGAGTGCTGGTGCTCTGTCCTTCGGGGAGCCCGAGGACTGCAGCGACCGCGGCATCATCGACGGGTTCGCCTGCGTTGTTGGCGGCGAGCGCCTCGACGTCCAGGGCGATGCGCATCGTCCCGGACACCGTGTCGGATCCGGCGACTGCCGCCCCCGGTCGGGCACTGGTCTCGGAGCCGGTCGGGCGGCTGGTCTCGGGGCTGATGCTCAGGTCGGCGTTCGCGGTGAAGCACCCGGTGAGGGTGAATAGCGCGGCGAGCGACAGGAGGGCCAGGCGGGTGCGGCGCATCGGGTTCCTCTCGGGGCCGGGCTCACCGGCACGGGCGCTCCGGGCGGGCTGCCTCGGACCATGCGCCAAGCGCGGGCCCGGGACGGGACAGTCTTGGGATGACGTGGGGAGTGGCCACAGCCCCCGGAGAGCGGCCGGGGGCTGTGGCGGGAGGAGACGGGCGGCCGTTGGTCGGACCAGGACCGTGCTGCGCCGCCTCCGGTTCGGGGTGCGGCAGGACGGTCCTCAGACGGCCTGGGCCAGCGGAGCCTGCTCGGCGTAGCCGTGGCGGGTGCGGGTGAGCAGGTCGGCGAACGCCGTGCGGGTGCGCTCGGTGAGGCGGGTGCCCTGGGGGCGGCGTCCCAGCAGGCCGTTGGTCGAGGGCAGGGCCGCGTCGGGACGGCCGTTCTCGGCGCACACGGTCATGACGTTGATGGCCTTCTCCCAGGTGGCCGCGTCGGCGCGGAAGATCGCGAGTGCCTCGATGCCCGAGAGCAGACCGAAGATGCGGTCGGGCCGCTCGCCGCGCCAGTCGACGATGCTGGGGTCGTCCATGACCTCCTGGGGGTTGTGGAGGTCGGCCAAGGCCAGCCAGGCGAAGAAGTCCTTGGAGACGCCCTCCCCGACGAGACCCTGGACCACCAGGGTCATGGCCTCCTCGTCGGCGGCGTCGACGTGGGCCAGGACGCGGGCCAGGTTGTGCCACGAGCGCGGCGAGGGCCAGGCCTTACCGGCCTCGATCGGGTCCTCGGGCGGCGTGGGAGCCAGGTGCTGTCCGGCGTGGTGGATGTACCCGGCCACGATGGAGGAGGCGCGAGCCTTGTCGGCCTCGGTCCCGCCGCTGGCGAGGTCGTCGATGCCGGGCTGGTCGAGGTTCTCGAAGCCGACCGAGATTCCGCGGAGCCACTCGTCGGCGTCGAAGGCCCAGGCCAGGTGCATCATGCGGTTGGCGATGGCCGGGTCGAGTTCGGTCCCGCCGGTGGCGGTCTCCGGCGGGTTCTGAGCGGCCACGATCGCGAGGTCGGGGCCCATGTAGAAGTCACCGGCGTAGCCCTCCTGGATCAGGCGCAGCATGGCCTTGCGGGTGGACTCCATGGCGGTGTTGATCTCGTCGAGGAACAGCAGCGGCTTGGCGGCGGCGCGCAGTTCGACGGCGAAGTCGGGCGGCACGTTGGACACCCGGGCCTGGCCGGTCTTGGGGTCGCTCTGCTCGACGGGCAGGCCGAGGAAGTCGGTGGCCTCGCGCACCGAGCCGACGACGCACTTGACGAGGTAGCCGGACTTCTCGCCGGTGGCGGTGATCTTGGAGGACTTGCCCTGGCCGGGGTGCGACTCGAAGCAGATCGGGACCTTGGCGACCACGGCGGCGGAGAAGGCTCGCATGGTCGGGGTGCCGGGGAAGTTGCGGGTGCTGGACATGAGGGTCTCCTTGCTCTGCCGGTGATCCGGCCCGGTGACGGTGCGCGGGTCCTGGGTGGTCATTCCCGGGTCCTGTGGTGCGCTGGTGACCTACCCGTGTCCGGCACCTCGACGGGACTGCACCCACCTCCTGGACCTCCCTGGCCTCGCGGCGCAGGGCGGGGTGGCTGCCGGTGCGGAGCGCCACCGGTCCGTGGGGCCAGGCGGGCCACGTTGTGCCCGGCGTGGGGGCGCGCGCCAGGGACGGGTCAGAGGAGCGCTGCTGCGCTCTGCTGGATGAGGTGGCGGTGCAGGGAGGCGCGCACGGCCGCGACGTTGCTGCGGCTGCGGTAGCCGATGATGGAGGCGCATGCCTGGACGATCAGGGCGACGTCGATCGGTGCCACTGCGTCGATGCTGACGCGGGTCGGCACCCGACGCCCGGGCGTCATCTGCATGCCGAGGTGTCGCAGCGCGGTGCGAGCGGGGTCGCTGGGGACCATCCTGCTCAACCACAGGATCGCCGACGTCGTCGAGCAGGGGCACTCGGCCTCGTCGGGCGGGCACGCCTCGGTCGGGATGGTGCGCAGCAGGCGCCGCTGGAAGCGGTCCGAGGGCCGTGTCTCCTCGCGGCGGCCGTCCATGTGCCCGTCGCGGTGCTGGCTGGGGTGCTGGCTGGGGTGCTGGCTGGGGTGGTGGTGTCCGGCGCGCGCGATCATGTGCAGCGCCAGGGCGAGCAGGGAGTCCCCCAGGACCCAGGCGCCGACGGCGTCGAGGACGCAGTCGAGGGTGTCGTAGTCGTGGGCGGCCAGCGCGTCCCAGGTGGCGAGAGCCGGACCGGCGTCGCCGAGGGCACCGGGCTCCGCGCTCAGGCAGAACGGCTGTGCGAGGCGCTCCATGGCGGCGGCTTCCACGACGTCTCCGTTCTCGATGCGGGATGTCCCGGGCCGGGACGAGGTGCTCAGGCTGTGCCGCCGCATGGACGACGGCCTGCGCCGCGGGCGATCCCTCAGGCCGCGGCGCGTCGGATGGCGTCCTGCCCGGAGACGACGACGACGACCTTGATGAAGTCGGGCACGGCGTCGATGACGCCCTGGGGCACGTCGTCGCAGCCCTTCTGCGGCATGATGACCGCGATCACCGGGATGCGGGGCCGCTCGGTGGGCCACTCGGTGTAGCCGTCGGTGGCCACGACGATGGCGGCGGGCTTCTTGCCCCTCGCCTCCAGCACCGAGTTGATGCCCACGCGCATGTCGGTGCCGCCGCGACCCTTGACCTCGCGGATGGAGGCCGGGTTGCGGAACGGGACCGGGTCGTGGACCTCGACGTCGCAGTCGGTGACCAGCAGGTCCTCGCCGCTGATGGACAGACGCTTGGCGATCGCGACGATCTCCCGCCCGACGGCCGCCAGGTCCTCCTTGCTCATCGACCCGGAGGTGTCGCGCACGACGTGGATGCTGGGGGTCGGGCTGTACTTGCCGGGGTAGACGATGCGGCCCCGGCTGGAGCCGTCCTCGGAGCGCAGTTCGGCGCGGTGGCGCCGACGCGAGCGACGGTTGCGGTCGATGTCGGTGGCTCCGGGGCGCGAGGCGACCGATCGGCGCACGAAGCCGCCGAGGACTCGCTCCCAGGGCGTCTTGGAGGGGGCCAGGATCAGGTCGGCGGTGTCGAGCATGCCGCCGGGGACGCTGCCGGGGTTCTTGGCCGCGTGGTCCTTGACTGCGGCGGCGGTCGCGATGCGGATGTTCTCTCGCTCCATCGCGGAGGCTGCCGGGGCGGTCCCGTTGAGGTCGTCGGTGGGGTCGAGTTCACAGGGGGCCGACTCGCCACCGGCGCCCGAACCGCAGCCCTTGAACTCGCCCTGGTCGCCCTGCTGGCCCTCGCCCTCGCCCTCGCCCTCGCCCTCGCCCTGCTGGTTCTGGTCCTCGCCCTTGTCGCCCTGCTGGCCCTGCTGCTGCTGGTCGCGGACGATGAAGGCGCCCGCAGCCTCGATGGTGCCGAAGGCGCTGGTGTTGCTGGCGAGCACCAGGTAGGTGCCCTCGGGCAGTGAGGTGGCGAGGTCGATCTCGACGTGGGTCAGGCCCATGACCCGGTGAGTGCAGGCCTCGGTGGCGCCAGCGGTGTTGAGCACCACCAGGGTCGTGGCGGCGTTGAAGCCGAAGTCGGAGGCGATCGCGTCGATGGTGGTGCCCGCGGGGTAGCCGGTGGGCAGGGTGGCGGGCTCGATGCTCAGCAGGGGCAGCCCGATGGGCAGCAGTGCCGAGCACTCCACGGGCAGCCGGGAGCCGTCGGGGAGGGTCTCGGTGTCGTGCACGGTCACCAGGTAGGTCCCGTCGGGGACCTTGCTCGTCAGGTCGAAGCGGATCTCGGTGTGCGAGAGGCGGCGGGTGTTCGCGACCGCGATGGGGGTCCCGCTGCCGCCGGTGGAGCCAGCGGAGTCGATGCTGGCCAGGGTGATCCGGGCGGTGGGGGTGAACTGGGTCAGGTCGCCGGTGACCTTGATGGTCAGCGGCGCGCTCCAGGTCGACTCGACGTGCTTCGGCTCGACTGCGATGGACCGGGACGTCACCTGGAGGTCCGCACCGGCCGCGATGCCCCCGGACAGCAGCGAGACGCTGTAGGTGCCCAGCGGCAGGTCGGCGTCGAGGGTGACGCCGACGATGGTGGTGTTGGCGCCCTGCACCGTGACGGGGCGGGTGGTGCCCTCCGCGTCGGTGAGCAGCACCGTGAAGTCGGCGGGGTCGATGAAACCGGCGCTGGCCGTCAGGGTGATCAACTGCCCGGCCACGCGCCCCTCGGGCAGCCGCGACGGCGTCAGGGTCAGTGTCGGGGCGTCGCTCTGCGCGCCCTGGATCTTGCGGCGCTGGGCAGCCGACTGCATCTCGCGCAGCACGCCGTAGTAGTGGTGCGGGGTCTGGTTGCGCTCGGCGCCGATGGTCTCGGGCAGCATGTGAACCTGCGGGTTGGGCACGTGGGTGCACCCGGCGTCCTGCAGGTCGTCGTTGATCGCGCAGTCGCCCGCCACGTTCCAGACCTTGCGCTGCTCGGCGCTGCGCAGGCCCAGGTCCTCGGCGAAGGCGGCGTGCCCCGCGAACAGGTGGGAGCACTCGTGCAGCAGCGCCTCGGAGCAGTAGCCCGCACCCAGCGGCATGACGGCGTCGAAGTCGATGTAGAGCCGGTAGCCACCGTCGACCGCGAAGGTGCCCAGGCCCGGCGCGTTGAGCACGCGCATGCTGAACAGCGGACGGGCGAAGTAGGGCATCACCGAGAGGGCGTCGGCGCGCCAGGCCTGGAAGGCCAGGTCCTGCTCGGGGGTGAGGTCGGCGGTGAGGTGGCTGCTCATGACTCCCTCGTGTCCGGCACCTCCTCCGATCTGCACCACCCCGGCCGGACCGCAGACGTGGGAAGGCTCGACCGCGCGAACTGGCCAATCCGAGCCGCTCTGACCGGCATCGCCCGGCCCTAGCCAGGACCCACAATCGCGTTTGCCCAGGTCAGAGGCGGTTTAGCCAGTTGCGCCCTCCTCGCCAGCAGGTGTGGACCTCTATATAGAGAGGTGGGTATAGATGGGAGGGGATGAATGGGGGTAGTGCATACGAGGCTCTATCTATCTATCTAAAGTGGTTAAAGAGATCTCTACTTCTACTACTAAAACCTCTCTGACCTGCGGAAACGCTGCTTGCCAGTGGCTCGCCACTTTTCGGGCCTCCCGGCGAAACCAACGGGAGGACGCGGCGCGATAGCCCGAAAAGTCGCTGATTCTCGCCAGTAGGACCCCGGGCAAGTGGCAAGAAGCGCGACCTGAAGGCGCCCAAGCCTGGTGCAGCAGCAGTCGCCCGGAGGTCGATGCGGTGTCGGTGCTGCCCTCTACCGTTGCCCGCCCACCGTCCAACCGGGAGGCCACATGCCCAGCGGGTACGCCCGCGGACTGCGCTCGGAGGCCGAACCGCCCGAGCCTCCGCCGACCCAGCAGGTCGTGCACTACCCGATCTCTGCGTCGCTAGCGGTCAGCATCACCTGCCCCGACCTCACGCCGCCCACGGTGCAGGCGGCGATCGGTGCCGTACACGCCGAAGTCATGATCTCCTCCGCCACCCCGACCGTGCAGCCCGCCGCCGTCCAGACCCCGGCCCAGGCCGCACTGACCCCCGGCCAGGCCAAGGCCGCCTACGCCGCGCGCCAGCGCGCCGCCGCCACCGCCGCGGGCCGCGCCACTCCCCGCACCGCACAGCCCGGCCTGTACCTGGCCGGTCAGGTGGGTGTCGTGCTGTTCAGCGACGCGGGGCGACTGATGGAGATCGACTTCTCCCTGGACCCCGCCCAGGTCGCGGCCGGGCAGGTGCGCACCGTGGGTTTCGGCGACAGCGCCTTGGCGCTGCCCCCGAGCCGCCCGGCCAGCCCGGTCTCCTTCGACCGCCTCTCGCAGATCGTGCGCGATGCCTACGAGGTCGAGTGCCGTACCGGCGCGCGCAACGAGTCCCCCACCGGCATCCCCGGCGCGGACGACTCTCATCGCGTCGCCGTGCTGGCCGACCGCGCCACGCTGACCGTGATGACCCGCATGGCAGACGCCGCTGCGCGGGGCGCCAGCACGATGGTCGACAAGAACGAGGCGGCGCTGACTCGCGCGATCTCCAAGACCCTCGCCTACCGCTCGGCTCTGTCGCACTCGGGGTTCCTCCCGGTGCTGACCCAGGCCCTCGCGCAGCGCTTCTGGGCACCGGCGGCCATCGACGACACCTCGCTGCTGGAGTGGGCCGACCTGTTCGGCGTCGGGCAGGCCACGGCGCCCGAGCGCTTCGGGCGGCTGCTGGTCGCCACTCTCGACGGCCCCCAGAACGTCAAGTACGTGAAGTCGCTGCTCAACAGCGAGAAGTTCGGCACGCTCTCGTCGCAGTACAGCGGCGCCCTGTCGGCCTCCAAGGCCTTCCGCAACGCCAACGCCGTGCAGACCGCGCACGCTGCCATCGTGGCCACCGACCCGCTGCTGGCCGAGTTCAACATGCTCTCCGGGGACGTCGCCAAGGTCCGCATCGTCAAGGGCACGGAGCAGACCTTCACCGCGCGCGTCTCGGACCCCTTCAAGATGAAGGCGGGCAGCGACGTGCTCCTGTTCGACGTCGACTCCGAGGTCGGCAAGACCTCCGAAGCGACCCTCACCGCTGTGGACTACACCCCCGGCGACGACGCCCTGCTGGCGCGGTTCTCCAAGGGCAAGCGTCACAACAAGACCTGGTGGCTGGTGAAGGAGGCCACCGCGAACCACCGGCCCCTCTACGCGGTCACGGTGCCGTTCATCAGCGGCGGGCAGAGGGTCAACATCACCGGGCGGTGGCTGCGCTCGGCGCAGGCGTCCGAGGCGCTCGGCCAGGAGCAGCCGACCCGCGTCGGCCGCCAGGTCCCCGCGGACGTCGCCCTGGCCGGTGCTCCCGAGGTCATGTGAGCCAGCCTCCTGTGGCACCCACCACCTCGCCCACCTCGCCCGCCTCGCCGCTGGGGCTCGGTGACCTCGGGCTCCGCCGCGACGAGACGGCGACCCCGCCCCCTGCCGATCACTCGACCGCAATCGCGCGGGCCCCCGCCGCGCGCAGCCAGCAGAGCCTCGACGTCACCTCATCCCAGGACGAGGTCTTCGCTCAGACCCTGCTGCGGGCGCGGGCCCTGATGGACCACGCCACCATCGCCGCCATCATCTGGGGAGCCTGCACCCGCCTGGGCACCCCAGCGGTCAACGTCGCGCTGGCCTACGCCCCCGATGTCCACACCACGCAGACGGACCTCCGCGGACGGGCGCCCGTCCCCGACCCCTCCACGATGCCCGCCAGCGGACCCCACGCCTCCTGGCCCGACGATCCGGTGCGCGACCTGTCCGAGGACGACACGGCGGTGCTGCGCATCTTGATGCTGCTCATCGATGTGGCCCATCACCAGGGTCACGAGCCGACCCGCGAGCAGATCCAGGCTGCCGTCACCTACACCGCCAACGTCTCCGCGCGCCGCCGCGCCGCCGCGACCGCGGCCGCCGCCCGTGAGCAACGCCTGGAGATCGAGCACCTCCTGGGCTGGCTCCGGTCGCCTCTCGCCACCTGAGCGCTCCACCGACACCCTCGGGCCCAGCGCGGCCCACGTCGGGTGCAGACCGGAGGCCATGCCGGACACGGGTAGGTCATGATCGACCTCTCCGACCTCGGGCTCACCCCCGTCACCTCCGCCGCCACCGAGACCGACGCCCCGGCCGTCGACAACGGCCACCAGCCCGTCGCCGAGGCCAAGCGCCTCGGCCTGGTGCCCGGCTCTGCCCTGGCCCGATCGCTGTACTCGGCCTGGTCCGGTGAGCCGGTGACGATCATCGACAGCCCTCCCGGCGCGGGCAAGACCACCCTGCTGGTCGACCTGCTGGAGCACCTCGTCGAGCGCACCGACCTGCGCATCGTGGTCGCGGTCCCCACCCGCCGCGGGGGCACCGACCTCGCCGAGCGGCTCGCGGCCCAACTCGCCGAGTCCCACCCCGAGGAGAAGGGGCGCCCCAAGGTCGTCATGGGCATCGCCCGCGCCGAGATCCCCGAGGGCTGCTCGGCCAGCGCCGGGATCGGCGAGCGGCACGTCACCATCCGCACCATCGCCTCCTGCGCGGGCAACCCGCCCGAGTGCGACGTCATGATCTTCGACGAGGCCTACCAGGCCACCTACACCGACGTCGGCTTCGCCTCCGACGCCGCCGCGCAGGTGCTCATGGTCGGCGACCCCGGCCAGATCGGCCCGGTCGTCACCGTCGACACCCGGGCCTGGGACAACCAGCGTGACGCCCCGCACCGCCGCGCCCCCGAGGTGTTCGCGAACCGGGAGGGGGCAGTCGTCCTGCGACTGGACTGCACCTACCGGCTGGGCCAGCCGACCGTCGAGGCGATCGCGCCGCTCTACGGGTTCCCGTTCGCCTCCAAGCGCCCCGAGCGCTTCGTCACCGACCGCAACGGCGTGCGCCTGCCGGAACTGTCCTCGCGGCTCATCCCCACCCCGACCGGCGGCACCGGTGACCTCGACATGCTCCTCACGGTCGCCGAGACCGCCGCCTCCTACGTGGGCATGGAGATCACCGAGACCCTGCGCGACGGCACCGTCGAGACGCGCCGCCTGCGCCAGAGGGACGTGGCGATCGTGGTCTCCCACAACAACCAGTCCTCCGGCATCCGCGCCATCCTCGACTCGTTGGTCATGGAGGACGTCGCGGTCGGCACCGCCGACTCCCTGCAGGGCGGTCAGTGGCACGCGGTCGTGGCCCTCGACCCCGTCGTCGGTCACGCGACCCTGACCGGGCACCAGTTGTCCGAGGGGCGCCTGTGCGTCATGGCCAGCCGTCACATGAGCCTGCTGACCTGGGTCCACGACGGCACCGCCGAGCGCGTCCTCAGCGGCTACCTGGAGGAGTCCCCCGAGGCCGCCAAGCACATCGCGGTCCGGCGGGCGCTGACCGCCGACCAGCCCGCGCTGCAGCGCCAGGGCGCCTGAGGGCCATGGCTGATCCCGAGGCGCCCGGGCGCTACGGGCCCCCCGCCGCACACCTACAGGGCATGAGCGCCCACACGCCCCAGCCCGCCGCAGGCTCGCAGGCCCGCCAGCCCGAGGACCGCGACCCTCTCGCCGCCTCGATGCGTCGGCACCCTGCGGGCAAGCGGCTTGCCCCACGCCGAGCCGCCGCCATCGCGGCCAGGTCGGTCTGCCCGACCTGCGACGGCCGCGAGGCCACCGCAGGCGAAGAGACCTACGCGACCTGCATCTTCTGCGCCACCGGCACCACCAAGCCCGTCCTGCCCGAGCCGTCGCTGCTGGCGGAGGCCGAGCGTCGGCGCCCGCTCGCCCCCGTCGTGCCGCTGGCCAGCCGCCACGAGCGCTTCGGCAACGACGACGTGGCCCTCGCCCTGGACTGACCGTCCCACCTCAGGAGACACCGTGAGCACCGCCCCTTCACTCGCCGCGACCCGACACCGTCCCCTCCACGGCGCCACCTGGCCCGCCGCGGACAGCGGCCCGTCCCAGGCGCAGCGCGCGCTGCACGCGCTGTGCTGGCCCATGGGGCGCGACCAGGTCGACGACACCACCCGGTCCCAGGCGGCCCGAGGCGCCATCGCGGTCGCAGTCGAGGGACACGACCGGTTCCCGGGCATCCCGGAGGGAGAGGAGGCCCAATCGTTCATGCGGCAGGCGCTGGGGAGCCGTGAGGTCGTCAGCAACGCCGTCCGGCTCCTCGGCCCGCTTCCCCCCGCCCACGACGAGCGGTTCGGTGTGCTCCTGCTCGGAGTGGTCTACGACTACTACCTGCTGGTGTGCGAGCGCCGCGCCGCGCTGACGGCCCTGGCCGCATGGTCCTCCCTGCCTCCGGCACGCCGTGACGCGTGGATCCCCTCGCCGTCCCATCGCGCTGCCTACGAGGCGGACCGTCAAGCCTGGCTCACCGCGCTGCACCGGGGCGCCGAGCCCGAGTTCCGCTGATCGACCCGCGAGCGCCCGTCACCAGCAGCCGGTGCATTCGTGCCGCGCCGCCGGACACGTCTGGGGCATGCACACTCAGGCGCCCTTCCCCCGCCCCGCTCTGCCGACCACCCCGACGACCGCGGCCACGACCCGCCTGCGACTCGTCGGACGTAGCGGCGGCGGCTCCGTCGCGACCCGCAGCCCGGCTCAGCGCGGGCTGATCCCCGCCCGGGTAGTCCTCGCCGACGCGCTCTACCTGCCGCGTCTCATCCTGATCGGCGTGCTCACCGCCACTGCGGGCACGGTCCTCGGCTTCCAGCACATCCCGGGGCTCATCTCGCTGACCGACGTCGTGGCGGTCGCGCTCTTCGCGGTCGGCTGCGCCCTGGTGGGTCTGGGGGTCCGACCCACCACTCGGTGACGGGGTTAGCCGGAGCCGGTCTCAGAACGGCGGCTCGGAGGACGACCAGGCCGAGGCCCACTCCCCCGGCGCGGAGCGCGACCAGTCCTCCGCGGCTTGTTCGACAGCCACGTCGCGAGCCGCAGCGGCGTCCTGGGCCTCGACGTCACGCTCCGACCCCGACGGCTCACTGCCGTGCCGCGGCGGGCCCTGCACGGGCATCACGCCCAGTGCGACCTCCGCCTCTGCCGCTTGCTTCGTCGTGAAGCGCCCGGCCTGTCCGCGCGGGTGGGCTGAGGGGTTGAAGTGGGGCTGCGAGGTCATGTCGGGAGGGTGCGCGGCTACTCCGCCGAACGCTCGTGGGAGCAGAGGGCCGCTGGTCGCGCTACCGCTTGGGCTTGTCGAACGGGTTGACCTGGGCTGCGTCGACGAGGCCCGAGGCCTTGATCCCCCGCCACGACTGGTTGTCCAAGACCTGCAGCGCCCGCTGCAGCGGCCTGCTGTCCGGGTCGCGCGCATCGCCCCCTCGCAGATCCTGGTAGCCGTCGAGCACGACCAGCGTCCGACCGGCCTGACGCAGGGTGTAGCGCAAGAACAGCACGGAGGAGCCGGGCTGATCGCTGTCGGTGAGGTCGTAGACCCCCGCCCGACCCGCCCGACCCGTCACGTACTGGCCGTCTTGGACCGGCTCCCCGGCGACACTGGTGCATCCTCGATCGGGACGGGCGCGTGCCCACTCCTCCTCCGCTCTGCGCGCGTCACGAGGGCTCTCGAAGAGCAGCACGAGGCCGTGCACCACCACCCCCTGCCCCTGGGCCTTCCCGGCCGCGACCGTCTCGGCCCAGTCCAGGACCGGCGGCAGGTCCACATCGACGCGTCGCTCGGGGCACGGCAGCGAGCCGACCTGCGTGATGTCGCTGAAGTCGACGCCACCACGACGCTGGCTCTCCTCTACCAGCACGAACGGCAGCGCCGAGGCCTCCTCGGCACCACCGTTGCGGGTCTGGGCGCGCCAAGCCGAGGAGAAGTCCCGCGAGAACGCCACCACCGGCTCCACCTCGACCACCTCGGGGGCCTCGGTGACCGGCGGGGCCGCAACCTCGGGCAGCGGTTCGACGCTGGGCACCACCTCCGGTGCCACCACGGCCGCCTGGGGCGCCCCGGGCCGCTCGCTGGGGCTCTCCCTCAGCCACTGCTCGGCGAGCAGGTACGCCGGGCCCGCGGCCAGAGCCAGTGCGGTCAGCCCCAGCAGGCCGCGCTCGCTGCGACTCAGGCCTCGGCGCCCGTGCCCCTGGAGCCGTCCCGGGCCACGGCCCCCAGACGACCGCCGCGACTTCCGGCCGGGTGCGGTGAAGAGCACCGCGGGAGCCAGGTCCTCCACCGGCTCCTGACGCCGCGACGTCGATGCGCCGGGCCGGGACCCTCGCACCACGACCGGACGCACGGGTGCGGGTCGCGACGTCTCGACGGCATCGACGGCATCGACGGACTCGATGTGCCTCGACGTGCGGAGGGGGTCGGTCGAGCGCTGGTCGTTGATGTCGTGCTCCTACGTGGCGAGTGCCGGGCCCGCCTCCCGGGCCCGGAAAGCGACGTCGGCTCTGTGCCCCTGCCGCAGGCACGGCGAGCCCCTGCTGCTGCTGGCGGGCATGTGGCACAGAGGGGCCGTGACCACCCTCTTCCCAGCCACGTCGCCCCAGGCGGCCCCCGCCTCATCCTCGGGCTACGTCGACACCGTCCCGGCGCTCAGCCCGCTCTACCAGGCAGCCATGGATGCGCTGGAGCAACTGCGCTCCCAGTCCTGGCCCGACCGGGTCACCTCCGAAGAGGGCGCCATCCTCCTGGCCGAGGCCGCCTCGCTGCCCGCCGACTGCTCACGCCGTCTGGTGGGATGCGCGGTCATCAGCATCGACGGGCGCGTCCTGAGCACCGGGCGCAACGGCGCGCCGTCGGGCTACCCCGGCTGCCTCACCGCAGGCGCCTGCCCGCGGGGCCAGATGACCAAGGAGCAGATCAAGCCCGGCGCGCCCTACCGCGCAGGCACGGTCAAGTGCCACGCCCTGCACGCGGAGAAGAACGGGCTGCTCTTCTCCGACCCCGTGGCGCGACGCGGCGGCTACATGGCCGTGACCGACGCGCCCTGCGACGACTGCTCCCTGGACCTGGCCGGGTCTGGCCTGGCGCGCGTCATCTGGCCCGCTCGACTCGACGACGGCACCCGCGTCATCCGCCGTCTCGCCCTGGGGCACGGGGCACCCATCGGCGGGCACTACGCCGCCTGAGCCCATGCGCGCAGCCACCATGACAACCACGATCACCACCACCGGCACCACCACCAGCACCGGCCCGTCGCCCCGCGCGGCACCCGCCGGAACCGACGATCCGCGACCGCCCCAACGCTTCGAGTGCGACGCGTGCGAAGTCCAGTGGCACTCGTTCGTGACCACCTGCTGGTGCTGCGGCGGCCCGGGGTCCCTACTCCAGGCCACCACCTCGACCCGACCGGTCGCCGCTGCTGCCGCCTCCCGTGAGGTGCCGAGGCGTTGGGGCTCCGACCCCCGGGCCTCGGCGGCGCTGGGGCTCCCCGACCCCCGCGCCCGCTCCGGGGCAACCCACTGACGCCACCACCGTCGCCACCACCGCCCGACACGAGCGCTCGCCTGGGGCGCCGCACACCGTCCCCTCACCCTCTCTGTCGAAGGAACCCGCCGTGCGCCTGCCTGGTCTGATCCACACGCCCTCCACCCTTCGCGGCGCCGAGCACATCGCTCGTCGCGCCCAGCCGCGCAGACGCGCGCGCACCGGCGTCGGACTCCTCGCCCTCGCGCTGGCCCCGCTCACCGCGTTCGCCGCCACCGGGAGCGCTGACGCCACCATGGACCAGCACCTCGCGCCCAGCATCACCTCGTGCAGCCCGCAGACCCTGGTGTCGCAGGCTGCCGATGCCGCAGGTGTGACCTCGAAGCGCGCCCGTGACCCGCGGGCGGCGGACCTGGCCCCCTCCGATGTCCTCGCAGCAGCAAGCGAGCCCGTCGCCGCGACGGTCCTGGCCGCTGCGCGCCGCCACGACCTGGACTCCGCCGACCTCAGCGACCCCAGCCTGCGTCTGCACGGGTGCGAGCGCTTCCGCTACGTCGAGGAGGAGGTCCCCGCCCGTGCGCTGGTCGATGCCCGCCGTGCCGGAGCCGAGCACGGACCCGGCACCTCCACCCCACTGACCAGCCTCGACGACACCTTCAGCCTGCACTCCAACCCGACCTCCCAGCGCACCATCTACCTGAACTTCCTCGGCGCCGAGGTCACCGACACCTTCTGGAACGACGACTACAAGCGCCAGAGCATCAACGCCCGCCCGTACTCCTCCGACGCGAACGTCTCCACCAACTTCTCCGCGGCCGAACTCGCCGAGATCCAGCGCACCTGGCAGGCGGTGGCCGAGGACTACGCGGTCTTCGACGTCGACGTCACCACTCAGCGACCCGGGACTGCCGCCCTGCTGCGGGCCTCGGAGAGCGACGAGGTCTACGGCAGCGAGGTCGTCTTCACCGCCGAGAACATCATCGACAACAACTGCTCCTGCGGCGGCACCGCCTACCTCGACGTCTTCGACTTCTACGGCTCCGACTACCGGCGCGCCCAGCCCGCCTGGGTCTTCGCCGACTCCACCGCGGGCTACGTGAAGTTGATGGCCGACGCTGCCTCCCACGAGATCGGCCACAACTTCGGCCTGGCCCACGACGGGGTGCGCCGCGACGGGGAGCGCCAGGAGTACCACCTCGGCGATGCCCCGTGGGCGCCCATCATGGGCGCCTCCTACTACCAGCCCCTGACCCAGTGGTCACGCGGCGACTACGCCCAGGCCACCAACACCGAGGACGACCTCGCCCTCATCGCCCGCCACGCCACGCGCATCGAGGACGACATCACCAGCCGCGCGCTCGGGGGCACGTCGGTCCCGCCGACCCTGCTCGACTTCGAGGCCACCAGCGGTTCGGGGCGCGGTCTGATCAACGACGGCTCCGACCGCGACTTCTTCTCCATCACCGTCTCCGAGCGCACCGAGCGTGTCGACGTCATCGCCACCCCCGCGGACCCCACGAGCGCTCTGGACACCCGCATCAGCCTCATCGACACCGATGGCGTCACGGTGCTGGCCACCAACGCCCCCACCACGACCGCCCGCGACGACTTCACCGTCGCTGGCACCGGGGCTGGCCTGGCCAACCTGACCTTCGACAGCCCGGGCATCTACTACGTCGTCATCGAGGGCGCCGGACAGGGCAACCCCGGTGCCAGCGGGTACGGCCCCGGCTCCTACTCCTCGTACGGATCCCTGGGCTCCTACACCGTCGAGGCCCGCGCCAAGATCTACCGCCCGGTGAAGATGACCGGGCGCCTGCCCTCTGCACGTGTCGGCCGCGCATTCCGCGCCTCCCTGGAGGCCACCGCGGGCACCGCGCCCATGACCTGGCGCCGCACCTCGGGCTCCCTGCCCCCGGGCATCTCTGCCTCGGCCGCCGGGAAGCAGCGTCGGATCTTCGTGCTCTCAGGCAAGCCCCGCAAGCCCGGTCGCTACGCCTTCACCATCTCGCTGACCGATGCCCGCGGCACGGTCGCGACCCGCTCCTTCAAGGTGCGCGTGTCCCGCTGACTCCACGAGCAGGTGCGCTCCCCGACATCGGCCGCACACAGTCCTGTGGCAGGCACCACCCAGCCCCGTCCCGCAGCCCCAGCCCCCAAGGAGGACCCCGTGGCTCGCAAGCCCACCACCCCACCGCCCCTGGGTGCCCTGAAGGGCTCCAAGGACCCCGAGCGCACCGCCGAGCGCATGGCCCACCTGCGATCTGGAGCCGCAGGCGTCCACAGCGACGCAGCCGCTCGACGCACCGCACCGGGGACGTTCCGCACCAACCGCATCGGCTCACGTGGCTCACGCACCGCCGCCGCGGTCCGCGACTCCACCTACTGAGCACCACCGCTCCCCACACCAAGGACACCCCGTGCCGCACCCGCCCGACGTCTCCACCGCCCTGGTCATCCTCGGCATGTGGGTGGCGCTGTCAGTGCCGCTGGGCCTCGCGGTGGCCTGGGTGCTGGCCCGACCCGCGACCGCACACCCCGCCCCCGGCACGGTCCCCGGCGCCGAGACGCGCGCTCCGCTCGCCCCGAGCCCCGAGAGGAATCACACCCGATGACCGAGTCACCCCGCGGACCCGACATTCTCGACGACTTTGAGGCCTTCGACCTGGTCGCAGAGGAAGCGGAGGAGCCGACCCGGGCCAAGACCCGTCCGTTGTGGCTGCTGCGCCTGCAGGCGCACCTGCCCTCCAGCGTGCGCCGCGAGAGGCACGACATGATCGCCGCCGCGACCCGCGACCGGGAAGGCGGACGGCCCTGGTTCGGCGAGGGGGTCCTCGTCACCCACTTCGCCATCGGGCTCTTCCACCCGGTCTCGCTGTGCCTGCGCGAGGTCGGCGCAGTGCAGAACACTCCCCCGCGCACGCTCATCGGGCTGACCTGTCGCCGATGCGCCCGACTGCACCGCCGCGCCGTTCGCGACTACCTGACGGCCGAAGACACCTCCCACACGATCGTGGAGGCGAAGGTGGAGGGGAAGCCGGTTCTGGTGTGCCGCACCTGCACCCGCGCGGCCAACCCGGTGCCCAACGCCCCCGCCTGCTGGCCCTGCGTCCACGCGAGCGCCGCCGAACGAGAGGCCGCCGAGCCGCTGCGGATCGCGGTGGAGCAGCGCCTGGCATACGCAGCCGAGCGCCGCGCCTTCTACGACGCCACCTACCACGCTGCTCGCGCCGCAGCCGCCGACCCCGAGAGCCCCTCGTCGCACTTCCCCGCAGCCCTGGAGGCGCGCCGCGCGACCCTGGAACGGTTCGGCGACGACGAGACGGGCCGCTGAACGTGAGTGCTCCGGACGTCGACGGCCCGCGCCTGTCGCCCAGCGAGGACCTCATGTTCCAGGTGGCCATCGCCCGCCACCGCCTCGGCGACACCCCGTACCTGATCGAGTCGCGCCACCGGCGTACGGCCGCCTCCCTGGCAGCCAAGGGACTGGTGTGGAGTGACGCGGGCAGCGTTCAAGGGACCATCAAGATCGCCCTGACGCCGCTCGGCGAGATCGTGGGCATCAGCGAGGACTACACCCCTGCGGCGCTGAGCGCCCGTTGCCCGTCCTTCTACCTCGGCCCGAAGACCGGCGGCATGCGCTGGGAGTGCGACGCCACCCGCCACCACGACGAGCCCCACACCAGCACCCTTGCCCGCGCCGACGGCTCGACCATCCTGAACGTCACGTGGTCCGAGCAGGAGGCCGACGGACGCGCCGACCCGCTCTGGGGGCCGCGGGTGGCCAAAGCCGAACGCGAGGCAGCCGAGACCCGGCAGTGCATCCGCGACGCCATCGCCGAGCACCGCCTGGACTGGGCCACCGGCTCGATCACCGAGCGCGCGGGCTAGCCGCCTTCCCGGCCCTGCGCAACCTGGTCTGCACCAGGGGCTCCCGCCCTGCGCCCGGCGGCACAGGCGCACCGATCACCCCTGTCGCCAGACGCCGCCCCTGCCACCCAGGCCTCGGTCAGCACTCGTCTCGGCCGCCAGCCCCCCCCCCCCCCCCCCCCCAAACACCGTGCAGACCTACACCGTTGCCGGACACGTCCCCTCCGTGAACTCCTCGACCTTCGCCCCGGACCTGTCGATCGCCCCACTGGCTGACGTCGACGCCGCCCCTGCCACCCGCGAGGGCATCCTGCTCTTCGCCAGGCTCATGGCCACCGAGGGTGCGGTGACGACCTACGGCGCCGCGGACGTCACCCTGACCTGCGCCCGGATCGTGGCTCACGTGCCCGACGCGGACGGCTACACCCTGGCCTTCCTGTCAGTGCTCAACGGCGAGCCGGAGGTGACCCACCTGGACTTCGACATGGACCACCGCCCCGAGCGCCACCTGCTGCACAGCGACGGTCTCGGCATGACCATCGCCGACTTCCGTGGCAACCCCTGGATGCACTACCGCCTCGACGGCGCGCCGATCGTGCCGCGTACGCACCGTTCCGTCTGATCCGGTGCACCCGGCGGCCGCGGCCGCACACGGATGGCGCGACCCCCGGGCGTCCAGCCCACCTCCGGCACCAGGAGCACCGTGAGACCCGCCAGCGAACGACTCGACCAGCACACCGTCCGTGTCTGGGTCGCCGCCGACTCCTTCGGCCCTCTCGCCGAGCGCGTCCGCGGCATGCTCCTGGGCGATCCCGCCTCGTGCGGCGCCCGCGGTCGGCTCATGAGCGTGATCACGCTCTTCCCGCACGGCAACCGCGCCGCGGTGCCCGAGATCCACACCAGCATGTCGCTGGATCCCAGCGTCGAGAACCCCATCGTGGTGCGCGAATCGGACTACGACCACCGACTGAACGTCGCGCTCGCCCCGGGGCCCCACTCCTTCGGCTTCGGCTACCCCCATCGCCCGAGCCACCGCACCGAGCAGGACGCCGCCCGGCGTGCGCCCTCCTTCCCGCATTACAACTCGGCCTGGACCTTCCACTCCTTCGACATGGCCGACGGGTCGACCCAGGTCTTCGCCACCTCCTCGCTCTCCCACATCGACGACCGCTACCTGGAGGACGTCGACCCGATGGTGTGGGAGAAGGCACCGCTCTCGGCCTTCTACGCCGCCCTGGAGACCCACCGGGAGCAGCAGTCCGACGCCGAACCGGTCCCGGCATGAGCAGGGCTGCGCTGACCCCCGCTCAGCAGGAGGCCGTCGACCTGCTCACCGAGTCCGGCTTCGCCGTGCTGAGGGCCGCCTCGCTGAACCGTCTGCGCGAGCGCGCCCGCGTTGCCGAGGCGCTGCACGCAGGCGAGGTCGAGCACCTGCAACGCGTCCAGGCCTGGGGCGAGAGGGGCTACCAGGAACAGCAAGGGCTGCGTGACCGCATCGACGACCTCGTCGAGTTCGCCCTGCGCCACGGCGCCACCATCGACGACCTCGCAGCCTTCAACGAGCACCTGCGCCAGCGCCGCCAGTCGGAGCAGCCGGAGCAGGAGGGCCGATACCGATGAGGATCACCCGTGCCGACATGGTCGTCATCGACCTCGGCGGAGACCGCGTCGCGGGCACTGAGCAGATCAGCCTGCGCACCCGGGGCGAGCACGCAGCCGAGATCAGCCTGAGCAGGTGGCGCCCCGACAGCAGTGTCAGCGGCGGCGTCCGCTCGGTCCTGACCCGCGACGTCGAAGACCCGGACCGTGCCGCAGCCCTGGGAAACGAGGGGCCATGGGTGCGCACCGACTGGTTCGAGATCCAGGACTCCAGCATCGACTGGCGTGTTGCCGGAGTCCTGGAGGTCACCGGCTTCATGCAGAGCCCAGTCGGCATCCTGCGCGATGGCACCTCGCCTTACACCGGCCGCCCCCACGGCTCGCCCTTCGACGAGTCCGACCACGGCGGTGTCCTCACCCGCGTCCGCTGGCGCCTGCGCTGACTGCTGCCCCACCCCTCCCACCCCGCCTCCGCTCGCTCCACTTCCCCGAGCCCCGCTCAGAGACGAGTCCGTCATGCCCCACCTGCTCCCGGCGTCGCTGGACGCCACCACTGTCGCCCTCGCCGTCACCGTCCTGTGGCTCCTGACCGGCCTGCTCGTCACCGCTCTGCGCGACGCGCCCCTGGTCCTGACCGCGGTCCGCTCCACGACCAAGGCACTGATCCGCTGCACGATCTGGCCCGCTTCCCTCGCGGCTGCCGCCGACGCGGCCCTACGGTCGCGCCGTCGCGCCACCCACACGGCCAGCGACCTGGGGCGCCGCCAGGTGGTCGAGGCTGCAGCCGCCGTCCTCGCGCCCTACGGTGCCGATGCCCCGCTGCTGCCCCCGCTGGCGGCCTGCCTGGCCAACGCCACCCTCGGCGATCAGCCCGGGGTGCCCGCGGCGATCCGGGCACGGCGCGGCCTGCTCGCCGCCTACATGCAGGCCCGTCGCGAGACCCAGGACAAGGTCTACGACATCCTCATCGAGGCCGCCCGACACTTCAGCGAGCAGTCACCCGACCTGGTCCCCACCGCCACCACGCTGCGCCGCGCTCTCGCCTCCTCGCCACCCGAGCGGATCGAGGTCGTGCGCCACCTCGACGAGGCCCGCCCGCTGCGACGCCCTGCACGGCTTCGTGCGCAGACCTCGTGACCCTCTGGCCCTCCGCGCATGAGAAGAGCAGGGCGCCCAGGTGCGCCGGGGCTCCGGTGCCGCACACCTCCCCATCATGACCACCACACCTCCGAGTGACGAGCCGTCGGACGCCCCGTACGTCGCCTTGGCCCTGCTCTCCAGCGCCCTCGACGAGATCCACGCCTTGCGCATGGCTTTCTCCTACGAGGTCTCCGTCAACCGGACCACCCTGGGCATGCGCGTTCCCGGCGCCGTCGCGCGGGTCTTGACCGCAGCCGACGAGGATCTCCTCATCCCCGCGGCCCTGGGCGGCGCACGTGACGCGTTCGACCGACCGGGGCCCACACTGGACCCAGCCGCGTGGGAGGAAGCACGTGCGCTCTCTCGCCTGGCTGGCACGCCACTGTCGAAGGAGGAGATCTCCGGGGGCTGGATCGCCTCGCGCGACCTCTACCGCGCCGCCTTGGACGAGATCGCAGCCCTGCGCCGCGTGGCCGCCCAGGTCGCTGCGCTGCTGCCCGAGGTGCTCGTGTTCAAGACCCTCCCCGCCTCCCGTCGTGACGTCGTCGAGGCACAGATCGCACGCCTCACCCGGGCCGCGGACGGCGAGGCGGAGGCGGCCTACCCGGGTCGCTACACGCCTGGAGCCCGCCTCTTCGCCCGGCAGATCGGGGCGAAAGTCACCTTCAACACCGCCACGTTCATGGCCGAGGAGGCCGAGCGGACCCACCCCGAGCCTCCCGAGGAGCACCAGTGAGCACCACGCCCGCACCCATCTCCGGCGCCGCAGACACCGAACACGTGCGCCTGACCGCCCTGGCCATCGTGCGAGGCACCCCTGCCGACCAGGCTCGCGCCATGAGCACCGACGCGCTGCGCGACCTGCACGCCCAGGCCCAGGCCACCGCCGCGGAGCACCCCTCCTGGCTGCCGCGCCCCCGCTCGACGTACGCCGACCTCGACGGCCCTCACGCCGTCGAGACGGTCGCCTCCTGGATCGTCTCGGTGGCCGAGTCGCTCGACGACACGAACCCGCTCACAGAAGCCCTCTACGACGTCCTCGTCAACGCCGCCGGTCACACCCCCGAGTTCTCGGAGCGCTCGGAGGCCAACGGCGGAGGCTCCGCTCCCGAACCGTGGGGGTGCTCGGCCTGCGGCTGCGCCGACGGCACGGGGGCCTGCGACACGTGGGCCAGTGGCGTCGCGCTGGCCGTGGCCGTCGAGCGTGGCCCGACCCCGGCGAGCCCCACTCCGCCCCGCGCTGAGGCCCCCTCGTGAGCGCCCGCAGGGCCAGCCGCCCCGACCTGGCCATCGCGCGAGTCGATCAGCCCTCCACCTCCGCGGCGCGCGGCGCAGCCGCCCCCGGCGACCGAGTGCGGCTACGCTCCCACACCCACCCCTGCGCGGCGCGTGAAGGCACCGCCACGGTCCTCACCGTCGAACGCGACCGGTCGGGCTCGCGGCTGCGCTACGTCGTGGCCCCCGACAGAAGTCGCCCCCACGACGACCCTCGGGCATCTCGGTGGGTGCGGTGGCCCGCCGACGAGGTCGTCGCCGTGGGTCGCGCGATCCCTAGCCCCACGCCCCGGCCCTGACATCATCGGTGCAGGACGCAGGGTGTGCCGCACACGTCCCGCACATGACCACCACGAGCCCCGAGGGCGCCACCGAGGAATGCACCCCGCTACCCGCCTTCGCTCCCCCCGCCCGGCGAGAGGTCAAGGCCCTCGCGCAGACCCTCTCGACGCTGCGCGACGGGGATCACGCCTCGGCCTACCTGCGCTCCAAGCGCTACGGGACTCATCGCGTCGTCGGCCCGCTCAGCATTCACGCCGCCCACGCGGGCCTGCTGCTGGTCGGGTCGCCGGTCTCCACTGCGACCCAGCCGGTGGGCGACCTGCTGGACATCACCAGGATCAGCGACCCCGGAGCCGCGCTCGCCGCCCTCCCCACGGGGGTCGCGGTCCCCGCTGCCGACCTCGCTCACGGTGACCTGGTCTGCGGGCACTTCCACCTCGACGCCTACGGCCCGTTCGCGGTTCTCGGTCGCGCCGTCGCCCTGGGTGCCAACAGCCTGGTCCTGGGCGGGTGGTTCCTGGCCTCGCGCGGGGCTCCGGGAGTGCGCCTGGTGCGTGCCGAGCGCCTCGCCCCCGAGACCGTCCCGGGCCTCGCCGCACTCCCGACGCCGGGAGTGGCCGACATCGTGGTCTCGGATCGCTGAACCGCCCTCGCGCGCCGTCGCCGCGCCGGAGGCACAGCCCAGACGTGACCCCCACCGCCCTCTCCCCCATCCCTGCTACCGCAGGCTCAGCCGGAGAGCGGGCCCCGGCGGCGGCGCCTGCTGCATCCACGGTGTGGGTTCTGTGCGAACGCCGCCACTTCCGCGACCCCGACGGCCAGGCCGCCTCGGTGAGCGCACTGCGCGGCGACCTGGGCTTCCACCTCAGCGCGCACGAGGCCGCACAGGTCGCCGCCTCCCACAACGTCCACCTCTACGTCGAGCACGACCGGTTCAACGCCCAACGGCACCGCGAGAACGCAGCAGCCAACCGCGCCTTCCAGCACGCCGTAGCCGAGCACCGCGCCATCGAGGAGGCTGGCCTGCGCCCCTCGCGCCCCACTCCCCAGGCGCCCAGGGAGAAGGCACCGCTGAGCCTGGACCAGTTCCTGGCCTACCGGGCCTCGCACGGCTCGTACGTCGTCATCGAGGCAGTCCAGATCCTCGCCGCCACCGACCGCACCGCCACCGACACCGAGGCCGTCGCATGACCCACCGCCGTCTCCAGCCCCTCGCCGACACCGAAGCCATCGCCACCACCATGGAGGCCTACGAGCACCCCGTCAGGAACGCCCCCACCGCAGAGGTCCCCGACTCCGAGCGGCTCCTCCGCGCCCGGCTCGTGTTCGAGGAGGCGCTGGAGTTCGTCGCGGCGATGGGCTGCGACATCGAGGTGTCCGACAGCCACGTCACGAAGGTCAGCACCGAGGTGGTCCTCAACCCCGACGCAGGCATCGATCTCGTGGAGGCCTTCGACGCCATCTGCGACCTCACGGTCGTGACGAAGGGGAGCGCGCACACTCTCGGCCTGCCCGTCGACGAGGGGACCCTGATCGTCGACGCCACCAACCGAGCCAAGGTCGACCCGGCCACCGGACGAGCCAACCGTGACCGCTACGGGAAGGTCATCAAGCCCGAGGGGTGGGTCGCCCCGACCGCGGCCCTGCAGGCCCTGCTGGTGCAGCGCGGGTGGACGCGGAGCGAGCGATGAGCGCGACGGGTCAGGACGCACACACCGCACCATCCGAGACCGCCCTGTCCGACAGCGACCTCGTCGCGCTTCTCGCAGTCACCAGCGACCTCGCCCCGGGATCCGTGTGGTGGCGCACCCGCGGTGACACCTTCGGGACGGGCGACCTCGCCGTCTACGTCCCGTGCTCGGACCTGTTCACGTGGGGCTGCGCGGACGTCGAGGAGATCGCCGCCCACGACGTGCACACGCTCCTGGACACCGTCGAGGAGACCCGGTCCGTTCTCGTGTCCGCGGGGGTGAGCGCATGGGTCGAGGCGGACGCGCTCCTGCTCTGGGTCGCGCGCAAGCGTGGGACCCGCCCCCAGGGCGCCGCCTACGCGGTCCTGCACCCGGCGCTGTGGGACCTCTTCGACCTGGCTGGCCCCGAGCGCAAGACGGACACCTTCAACCCGCGTCCGCGGCCCACGGCGAAGCAGGAGGTTCGACTGGAGTCACGCGCATCCGGTGAGTTCGCCGAACTCCGTGCGGCCTGCACGGCAGCCGACGATCCCCGACGCGACGACGCGACGCTGGACGTCGCCACCGTCCGCCGCGCCCTTACCCGTGCCTCCTTCGACTACTGCGACGACCTGACCTGGACCGCTGGCACCGACGGGGCGCTGCGCTTCTACGCCGTCGCCTACGACGTGCCCGGCTGGGATGAGGTGACGACGGCGGCCATCACCGACGCCACCATCGGATCGTTCGAGGACTCCTACGCCGTGATCGAGGCAGCCGAGGGACCCAACAGCGCGCACGAGAGAGCCGTCGCCTCCTACGTCGCAGCACAGCGTGGGCTGCCCGCCCCGGACCTCGACGCGACGTGAGCCTCAGCGCCGCCCCCGTCACCGGCGCCATCGGGGTCCGCTTCGAGGACCGGGGCTTCCTGCAGGTGCCGCTGGAGCACCTGCTGGACGTCTGCCATCCCGGCCACGGCGACCCGTGGGGTGTCGGCCCACTCAGCCTCGACGACCTGCGTTCCGGAGAAGCCCTGTGTACCCACCGACCCGATGACCCCACGGGGTCAGACCGCAGCAGCGCCGATGCCTCCGGGCCGTGCCGGTCGTGCGAGATCCGCCGTGTCCGGTTCCTGGCTCTCACCGGCTGGCCGGACCTGGCTGATGATCCCCACCCGGTCTGCATCGACGTCGGGGTCGGCGACTTCGTCCCCGCGTGGCCCATCCTCGACGGCAACCACCGCGTCCTGGCCGCCTGGCTTCGCGACGATGCGAGCATCGGCGTGGAGATCGCAGGCGACTGGGACCGGGCCGTCGCGCTGCTCATCGACGGAGACCTCACAGCGTGGGACGACTGAAGTCTCCGGTGCGACGGCGCCCGCTCGCCGCACACGGCGCCCTCATGCCCACCAGCCGCACCCTCCCGCCAGCCACGCTCCTCGACCTGGGCTTCCTCGCCCCGGAACCACCCGGTCGCGCCGACAACACCGACCCGCACCCGGTCACGCTGTCGGTGCTGCACCGCGACGTCGTCCCGGGCCCGTCCGGGTGCTCCCCGTCCTGGTACGAGGCTGAGTTCGACGTCGACCTGGGTCACCCCGAGACGTGCGACGCCAGCGTCGAGTCCTGCCCGCTGGCCGACCTCCTGGAGACCATCGGCGTCGACGAGCGGCTGCTGGCGCCCTTCGGCGAGCCGGACCACCTCAGCGACCAGCAACTCACCCACCTCGACGGGACCGTGCGCTACGTCGAGGTCCGCCGCAACTCGACCACCCACAGCGGGCCCTACGGCACCGAGTACGACGTCGAGTACCACCTCCGCTGGGTCGAACCCCCCGCCGATGCTGGGAGCGGCCACGCCGGGACGCCGCACACGGCAACCACGTGAACGACCCAACCCCCAGCGGCACCGCACAGGTGTCCCACGTGCTCTACCGGCTCATTGCCGAGGTACACGAGGCATCCGGCCCCGGCGACCCCATCGTCGTGGGCTACTACGACGTGCGCACCGTCACCGGCCCCCAGCGGACCGGAGGCCATAGCGACTGGGAAACGCTCTTCGAGGACCGCACTTCGCGCGAAGCCATGAACACGGGCTCGGGTCGCGTGCGCTTCCGGCGGTTCGGCGTCCGGGCCGAGGAGGTCCGCTTCATCAAGATCGACGGCAGTCGCACACGCGAGAGAGCCTGCTCCTTCGCTGATCGCGACACGGTCTGGCGGACGATCCCCGACAGCCCGCACGCCCGCGCCCTCGACGGCTCCCCGATCGCCCCCTTGGGGAGCGCGCCGGTACGTCCGGGCCCTTCCCTGACGGACCTGCGCACACGCGCCAGCGCTGATGGCCGACCGCCGAGCCTGCGTCCCCACGGGGCCACCGGCTACGTCGAGGTGTTCGGCGAGCACCACGACACCGCCCGCGCCCTCGACGCCCTGGACACCGAGACGGGGGACCGATGAGCGCCATCACCGCGACCGGGGCAACCACCGTCATCACCACGGGGTTCGTCGCCTACGGCGAGAGTGACCAGTCCGAAGGCCGTGGCGGCACCTACGAGATCGGCTCCTTCACCACTGTCGAGGAGGCCATCGCCGCAGCCCGCGGCAAGGGCACCCAGGGTGACCCCGGCTACGTCTCCTCGTTCGAGTGGCTGCTGCACGAGGGCGGCGCGGTCACCCGCGCGACGGTCCGCCTCATCGACCGCCGTCGTACCCCCGAGGGCTACTACCTGGTCGGCTGGCTGGACCTGCGCGAGTACGCCGACGGCCGCGGCCAGGCCACTTGCCCCGTGTGCGGCGTGACCCAGTTCCCCACCTTCTTCAAGACCTGCAGGACCCCCGGATGCGGCGGCACCGTGCCGGAGCCGACTCGGGCCGTGGGCGAGGACTGAACGTGGGCTCCCCCCACCAGACCGACGAGGCCCGCACGTCTCGCCTGGCCAGGTCGCTGGGCGAGCGCTACGGACTCACCGACACCGAGACCAGGGCATGGCTGGCCTGGCGGACCACCGCACCGGCGGCCGAGGGCCTCTCGGTCACCGAGCCCGGCGCACATCTGCCGCCGCTGGCCGAGATCCTCGACTACCTCGCCGCCACCGACGTCGAGGCCTGGTGGGCAGGTCCCACCTTCCGCTCCCCCGCCGAACCGGGCCGCCCCATCCGGCACTGCGTCCTCAGCCACATCCACCACCGGTGGGGTCCACGAGCAGCGATGGAGTTCGAGGAGCGGTACTCCACCTCCTACGTCATCGGTGCCGTCAACGACGCACCGTCGTCCCGCTACCCGCAGCCTGAGCCCCGCGACCGCGTCATGGCCTACCTGCAGGCCCTACGCGAAGGGGACGAGGCCTCCACGTACGAGTCGATGGAAGTCGACTACCTGCTCTCCTGCCGCCCCGACCCCTCCACCACCACCTGAGGAGCCCCATGCTCACCCACCTGTGCGGACCTGAGAACCGCGCCGCCTACGACGCTGCCGTGGAGTCGCTGGCCAAGGTCATCCACGAGGGCGACTGGGCCCTCGGGGGCTCCAACGGCGGTCGCGACTGGCGCTGGGACCGGGCCAGCGACAAGGCTCGCCGTCACGCCTACGCCAAGGCCGAGGCGGTGCTGCGCTCGGAGGAACTGACCGCGATCGTCGCGGCCGCCGCGGGCCCCGAGCCCACGGGCCCCGCCGGACCCACCACGCCCGGAGGCCCGGAGGGACGCGGAGGTGTCGCCTCGTGAGCCGCGGCGAGTGGCCCCGCGCCACGCCTGTCCCCCACGCCACCGATCTCAGCGTCGCAGCCCTCGTGGCCGCGCTCCTGAGGCGTGAGCAGCCCGACCTCGACCCGGCCACTGCCGAGCGTCTGACCCAGGCTCTCTTCGACTCCCGGCTGGTCGACGGGAGCCTGGTCGACCGCCACCTGCGCGACCTCCCCGTCTACGCCACCACCGAGCCAGAGCCCGGCGACCTGGTCCGCGTCACCCGCCACACCCTGGACCCCCGGGGTGCGCTCACCGATTGCCGCAGCATCACCGGTTACTGGGAGCACGACGAGACCTCCCTGGCCGTGAAGGAGCAGGACGGGTCTCAGCCTGGTCTGGACGCGGGAGACGGCGGCCCCACCACCGCTCCATCGTGGTGGCGGACCTCGTGGGCCTCCGGCACCTGCTGGGTCCACGGCACCGACCCCGACCTGGGTGCCCGGATACGCACCGAAGGCCCCTTCACCTTCGGCACCGCCCGCGGGCACTACACCGAATACGACTGGATCGAAATCCTCGAAGCGCGCCACGGGGCCCCCTTCCGCGACATCCTCGATGCGTCCCACGACGAGCACCTGCAAGCCGAGCGAGCCCGCCACCGAGACCAGGAGCGTCGAGACCGGCAGAACCGACGCGAGGACCGCCGAGCAGCCCGACGCCGCCTGCTGAGCCGCCTCGTCGGGCGCCGGGACGCGGCCGCCAGCGACCGTGCGACCGCGCGGTCCCGAGAGGCACAGGACCGTTCGTGAGCAACCCCGGTCCCGCCGCAGCCCCACCGGGCGTCGTCTCGGTGCGTCGCGACGCTGTCTCGCGCGAGATCAGGCTCGAACTCGCCGACTGGCGCACCCGCACCGGCGGTGTCTACGACCTGTCGACGCAGGAGCAGCGCCACCTGCTGCTCGACGGGCACCTGCCCGGATGGGGCCAGTTCCTGCCCGACTTCGTCATCGTCCTGGCCACCGGCCGCCCCGCTGACCTGCAGACCGCAGACGGCATCGTCGAGACCGTGGTCTGGAGCGACCTGCGCGTCCACGTCGGCGGGCTGCCGTTCGACTCACCCGAGACACCGCAACGGCGCGGGCTCGCCCACGCCATCTCCGCCGAATGGCACTCTCTCGACGCGCTCCTGGGGCGCAGCCGCGCACCCGGCGCGCCTACCTGGCTGCTCGACCTGATCCGCGACCAGACCCCCTGGGGTGATCTTCTGGGCTCACCGCCCCGGCTCGGCACGTAGCCGCCAGCCTCCGCCCGGGAGCCGCTAGCGTGACCTGCCGCCGATAGCCCGAAGGACCCATGCCACTCACCGACCGCCTCCACCAGCGCCGCCGCGCCCGCGCCGAGGGCCGAGACGCAGCCAACGCCGCCGTCTTCGCCGTCCTCGACGCCTGGCCCGACCACACCCCGCTCGACGCCTCGCTCCGCGCGGCCATCCGTGACGCCCTGGAGGTCGCGGCCGAGTGGGAGGCGGCCGAGAACGAGACGTTGCCCCGCCGTCACCGTCGCTATCGCGCCAGCGGCTTCGACGAGGTCGCCACGCACGTCAGCACCCTGCTCGATGCCGCGGGCGCACGGCAGGCCACGGGTCGAGACCTGCTCACGATCGGCGCACTGGTCGCCGGTCTTGCGGCCGTCCACCCCTGACCGGCACCGCGACGGGCCCGCCATCGCGGTGCAGTCGAGACCTTGCGCCGCACACGGTGCAGCCATGAGCAACGACACCCCCGCGACATCCACGCGCGACGGGGCCGACCAGAGCGGCACCGACTTCAACACCAGCCAGTGGCGCTTCGCGACGTTCGCGGTGCGCAAGTCGTGTCGCTGGAGCGCTCTGGAGGGCGACCCCCGCACCCTGGTCATCGAACGCATCGGCGCAGGCCCGGGCAGCCGGTCCCTGTGCCTGTACCAATCCGGCCTCTCCCGCACGGGCGTGCGCGTAGCGCTCATCGACCCCACCGCCGATGCCGCCAAGCGCCAGCGCTGGCTCACCCAATACCAGGCCTGGGCGCTGCTCACCGATGGCGGCCTGTGATGCCGCTTCGCCCCGCTGACCAGCCCGACGTGAACCCGGCCCGTCTGGCCACCGACCCGCTGCTGGCCGAGATCGCCGAGATGGTCGCCTACGTGAATCTCCACATCGGCGCGCACACCATCAAGCCGTGCACGACGAGGCAGAAGGAGTTGTGGGCCGACCTCGTCGACTCCCACGCCGTCGTGGAGTCCCACCAGGATCCCTCCCTGCTCAGCGAGCACCCCGCCTCCGCTGAGGGCCCGACGCCTGCGCGTGAGCCCCGATGGTGGCGCCCCGGTCACCCGCTGACCGCCGGTAGCGGCAACCTGCCCACCAGCCACAGCGACCCGCGGCTGGTGATCGCCGACCAGACCCCCGAGCCGGACCCGTTCCGCTACACCGATGAGGACCCCACCTCCCCGCGCGCCCGCGGTGAGGTGCGTTCCGCCGAGCAGTGGGGCGACCGCGGCGCGACGAGGGTGGCGAGGGCCGCGCTCCTGGATGTGCTCAGCGACCCCACCTCCCCTCACCGCCCCTTCCTCACCGAGGACTTCGTGGCCGTCTACGAGTGGGCCAAGGCCCAGGTGGCCCCGATGCGGATGAGTACCGGTGACCGGGCCGGGCAGATCGGGTCGCTGCGCTCCTACCCCTCGCTGGAGCAGGCCCGCCGGTTCCTCGCCGAACGGCGAGACGCACGCCCCTAAGGGTGCGTCCTGCCGGTGCTGCCCTGTCGGCGCGCTCTGCTTCACTCGCCTCATGCTCGATCGCGGGGACCCCGGTCCACCAGCGGCGCCTGCTGCTCCTGCCCGGGTCGCCCTGATCGGATGCGGCTCGGCGAAGAGAGCGGTGCCGTGCTCGGCGCGCGACCTCTACACCGGGGCCCTGTTTCGCAAGTCGGTGACCTTCGCGGAGGCCACATGCGACCAGTGGCTGGTCCTGTCGGCCGAGCACGCCCTGCTGCACCCCGACACCGTCGTGGCGCCCTACGACACACGCCTCGGAGACCGCCGGACCGGCCCGCCCATCTGGGAGTGGGTGGACCGAGTCGTGGCCTCGCTCATCTCTCGCTTCGACGCAGCCGCACCGCTACACCTGGTCCTGCTGGCGGGCGCCACCTACCGCACGGTCACCGTGCGCCTACCTCCTGCGTGGACCCACGAGGCACCGATGCAGGGCTTGGGCATCGGTCGACAGTTGGCCTGGCTCAACGCCGCCACGGCCGCCACGGCCCGGACCGGACGGTCTAGCGCTCCTGCGGCAGTCGCACCTCACGGTCCGATCCCGCGCTGAGGGTCAGGGTGACCGTCGAGTCCAGCCCCAGGTACGACCCTCCCGCAGGCACCTGGACTGCCACCACGTCGGCGGGCAGTACCTCGTCTCGCTCCGCGTTGGCGGGGGCCAGGCGCACCTGGTAACCGGCCTCGCTCAGCGAGCGGAACGCAGCGTCGAGGCTCATGCCCCGCACGTCTGGGGCCACGTTGCCCATCGTGACCGTCTGGGACGGGGTGGGGAACTGCTGCACAGGCAGCCCCTCGTGGACCCCGCGCATGATCTCCTCCCAGATCGGACCCGCGACCAGGCCGCCGTAGGCCCGCGGGACGAAGGAGCCGTAGGCGTAGAAGTTCTGCAGGGGGTAGGCGAACCCGCCGCGGGGGTCGCCCACCCACACGCTGGTGGCGAACTGCGGGGTGTAGCCCGAGAACCAGACCGCGGCGTTGTCCTGCGTCGTGCCGGTCTTGCCCGCTACGGGCCGACCGATCGACTGCTCGGCGCCGGTCCGTGAGGGATCTGTCCCGTCGATGGTCTCGGTCATGATGCTGGCGACCGTGTCGGCCACCGATGCGGGAATGACCTGGTGGCAGTCGCGGTCCGGGACCTGCACCCCGCCTCCGTCGGGACCGGTGATGGCGTCGATCGGCAGCGGGGTGCAGTGCACTCCGCTGGCTGCGAACGTGGCGTAGGCACCGGCCATCTCCATCGGGGAGACCTCGTAGACGCCGAGGGTGAGGGCGGCGTCTGCGGCGGTGATGGCGCGCTCCCCGGTGCGCGGGAGACTGGTGATGCCCAGCCGCTCGGCCATCGAGGCCACATTGAGCACGCCGGTCTGCTCCTCCAGACGCACGAACCAGGTGTTGGAGGAGCGGGCCACCGCCTGTCGGGCATCGAGGTTGCCGGTGGCCGCCGACCCGAAGTTGGCGAATCCGCCTTCGGGCGCAGACAGGCCCGGGGGCGAGTAGGTCGGCGGAGCGTAGATCTTCGTCGCCGGGTCGAAGCCACGCTCCAGCGCGGCCGCGAGGGTGAAGGGCTTGAAGTTCGAGCCGGGCTGGAAGGACGGCATGACCGGCAGCAGCACCTCGGTCTTGTCGAAGCGGCCCGGACGGGGAACTCCGAAGGTGCGGTTGAGGGCCATCGCCTGGACTCGACCAGTGCCGGGCTCGATGGTGACCGCCGCGGCCGCGACTCGGTTGTCGCGGCCCAGCGCGCCGTCGACCGCGGCCTGCGCGATGTCCTGGGCGCGGGGGTCCAGCGACGTCTCGATGGTCATGCCACCGCGGTAGAGCCGCTCGTTGCGCTGGGCCTGAGTACGGCCGAAGACCGGGTCGCTCTCCAGTTGCTGCTTCACCCACTGGCAGAAGAAGGGGTAGCGAGAGTCGGTGCAGCCGTTCGTGGGTTCGGAGACATCGAGGCGTACCGGTGCGTCGACGGCGCGGCGGTACTGGCGTCTGTCGATGGACCCCAGAGCCAGCATCCGGCCCAGCACGACGTCGCGGCGAGCGCGGGCGGCCGCCGGGTGGTCGGTGGGGTCGTAGCCGGTGGGGTTCTTCACCAGCCCGGCCAGCAGTGCGGCCTCAGCCACGCTCACCTCGGCGATGTCCTTGGAGAAGTAGCGCTGCGCGGCCGTGCCGACGCCGTAGGCCCCGTCGCCGAAATAGGCGATGTTGAGGTAGCCCTCCAGGATGTCGTCCTTGGTGCTGCTCTTCTCCAGTTCCAGAGCCAACTTCGCCTCCCTCAACTTGCGCAGGTAGGAGGTCTGGGAGGTGACCTCGGCCCTGGTCGCATCGTCATCGGCGGCGTTGAGCAGGACGTTCTTGACGTACTGCTGGGTCAGGGTCGAGCCGCCTTGCGTCGACCCCCCGAGCAGGTTGTTGACGAGGGCCCGCCCGGTGCCCCTCACATCGACACCCTGGTGCTCGTAGAAGCGTGCGTCCTCGATGGCGATGACGGCCTCGCGCATCGCTCGCGGCACCTCCTCCAGGCGCACCGGGACCCGGTTCTCGGAGTAGAACTGCGCGATCCGTGTCCCGTCGGCGGCCAGCATCACCGACCGGGTCGGCAGCGGCTGCTCGGGCAGTGTGCTCGGCAGCGACTCGTAGTAGTCGACGGCGGCCTGTGCGCTCAGCGCCATCGTCGCCACCGGCGGCGCGATCGTGGTCGCTACGACACCCGCGGCGACAAGACATCCGAGGACGCCCAGCGCCAGGGCACGTCGCCGCGAGGGAGGCGCGAGGGGCTCGGCCGGGGCCGCGAAGCCGAGGAGCGTGTCCAGGTCGGTGAGCGAGGCGGCCCTCTCTTCGCGACGACGCTCCCGCCTGCTCCGGGCGCTCGCCGCCTCCCCCTGGCCCTCGGCCTGCCCCCGCACGGCGCGGCGACGTCCTGCGCGCCTTCCCGTCGGGGCCAGCGCCGATCGCGTGCTGATCAGCCTGCCGTCGGCGCGGCCGCTCAGTCGGCCAGAGGTGCGGATGGTGCTTGCCATGGGGTGCTCCAACGTGAAGGGGGCGCGCCGCAGACCGTCCGCGCGCGAGACACCGCTCCTGTGCCGCGTGGCCCGAGGCGGCGCAGGCCAGCGCAGGCCAGCGCATCGACCGCTGCCGTGGCCGTGGCACAGAGGCCTCGTGAGCCCCGCCGACCCATCCCACCGTCGCTCCTCCGCCTCCGACGAAGCGAGCGATGACACGGCTGCCTACGTCGCCGTGACACAGCGCCGCACGGTCTCCGACTCGGCGCACCGGGCAGGCAGGCGGACGACCGCCTCGATCTGCGCACTGCTGGTGGGGGCGCTGGCGGCAGCGACCGCACTGTTCGTCTTCGTCGCCAGCGTCGTCCCCTGGATCTCTCTCGGAGGAGACGAGCAGGCCGCGACCGTCGCCGCGGGTCCCGGGCCGGTTGCGCCCCGTCTCGTCAGTGGCGAACGAGCGGTGCCAGCAGAGCAGGTGGTACAGGCGCTGATGGACGTCGACCTGCCCGCGTTCGCGGGCTTCGATGAGCGCACGTCCTCGACGCTGAGCAGTCCGTCGCTGGCGTTCGGGTGCGATCCGAAGAACGGCCTGGCGCCGGTGGTGGCCTCGTCTCGGGCCTTCGTGACCGCGGAGCCCGAGGCGCTCGCAGTGACCTTCACCGCCCGCGCCTACTCCGCCGGGGGCGGCGCCTCGGCCGTTGCCGCACTCTCGGCCGCAGCGCTCGCCTGTGAGGGAGCCGCCGTCTCGGCCGCCTCGGTCCCAGTCGGCGTGGACGCGGTGGACATCGATTCGTCGCGCACCGCCACGTTGACGTGGCGCCGAGGAGACGTCGTGATGACGGTCGCGGTCGAGGAGTCCGGGACCCCAGGGGATCCCGGGGAGTACGCCTCGGCCATCACGACCCTGGACCAGGTCTTGGCGGAGGCCCTCGCAACCACCTGCTTCGACCCCGACGCACCTGTCGAGGCCGCCCGACGCTCCCCCTACCTCGACCGGGACGCCTACCGGGGCCTGTTCACCGAGGTGCCGGTGCGAGCCAGGACGCCGCGCGCGCGTAGCGCAGAGGCCACCTACCTCGGCGCCGTCGTTCCGCTCGACTCTGCGCCAGTCGCCCTGCCCGCGGTAGGCGACCTGCCGTCGGCGCCGCTCCCCGCACCGACACGGGCCCCTGCCTTCCTGCCCGCTCCGATCCCCCAGCCGGTTGCGCCGGTTGCGCCGGTCGCGCCCACCCTTGTCGCCGACGTCGGCCGCCAGGTCCAGGACCCGAGCGGCCCTGGCTGCGGGTGGGCCTTCACCGGCCAGTCCGCCCCCACCTTCGACCAGCAGCGCGCCGACACAGCATTCAACGCGTCGGTCGCCCAGACCACCCAGACTCTGAACCGACGGTGGGCGGCGTGGCAGCGGTCCAAGACCGTCTTCTACGCAGCCTGGGCCGACTACCTCGATCTCGTGGGCCCGTGGGTGCGCTACGTCGAGCAGGTCGCGGAGGTGCGAGCCGCCTGGGCAGTGGTCGAACAGGCCCGCTCCCGCTACTACGCCGCCTACGCCGACTGGGAGACCGCCGTGGCCGCGCGTGTGGCGTTCCTCGACGAACGGGACACAGCGCGCATGACCTACCGTGCCGAGCGAGAGGCATGCCGCACCGAGCCGCATGAGCCGGTCGATCCTCCGACCCCTGATCCGCCGCAGGACCCCTCGGTGGACCCGAGCAGCCCCACCGACCCCGCAGAGCAGCCGCCCGCACCCGACGAGCCTGACACCGAGAGTGGTCCGTCCGGTCCCACGGCGCCGCAGCCGACCCTCCTGTGCCCGCCGACCCGCCCGGGGATCCTCGACGAGCAGCCTCCGGCCGTTCCCGCGCGCCCCACGCCCGAGCCTGCGGCTCAACTGCCCTAGGCCGCGCCCCGGCGCCGTCGTGGGTCCGCTGGCACAGCAGGGTCGTGACTCCCCCCGCTGCCTCCCAACTCGCCTCCGACGCCATCGGGTCGCTCGACGGCCTCGCTCCCCTCGCGGTGAGCGTGACCGCCGTGACGGTCGCCTACCTGGTGTGGACGCTGCTCATGCTGGCGGGCGCGGGCTACCTGGCGTGGGTGTGGCGCCGCTACCGCACCTCGTTGCGGACGTTGCAGATGTCGCACGAGGTCGCCTCCGCGCGCGCCCTGGACGAGGCTGAGGCCCTGGCCCAGGAAGAGACCGAGACGGACAGCGACAGGAGCCGCGGGCACCGCCCGGTCCAGTGGCTCGACTGAGCCGTCACGGGATCAGCCCTCGGCGTCGGCGTGCGCCAGGGACCTGACCGCCTCGTAGAGGCGCAGGCCAGCCTCGGCGTTGACTGCCTCGCAGTAGTCCGCCCAGTCGGTGTAGGGGTCGCCCGGAGCCCACTCCTCGACAGGGGTGGGGTAGTCGGTCTCCTCGACCCCGAGGCCCTCGGCGATCTCGCGCCATGCCTCGGTCTCGTGAGGCTCGATGCAGGCGCGTTCCATCACGCTGCACACCTCCGCAGCAGCGCCGATCGTGGCCATGTGGCGATCGAAGTCACGGTCCGAGAGGGCGCCGAACCGCGCTCGCAGCATCTCGCTCACGTCGTCTTGGGAAGCGGGCTCGCAGAAGGATCCGTCGCCGGTTCGGAAGGCCACCAGCATGTTCGCCACCTCGTAGGCCGCGGACACCTCGGCCTCCGAGACCGACCGCACGGGGGCAGGCTCGATCGACTGCGGCAGCGGCGGCACCAGGGAGATCGCCGCCTCGGCAGAGCGGAAGGTGGCGAACCGTCCGCCTCGATCGCGGGGCTGCTCGAAGTCCGTAGGCTGCGTCGTCATGAAGAACAGGTGTGCGGCAACGGGTCAACGCGCTCCCAGCACCCCGAGGCCACGCCGGGAGCGGCCGGATCCCTCGGGTTGCGCATGGTCCCCGGCGTGACCGCCCCTCTCGGCTCCTTCCCGGCCCTCGGCTCTCGCCGCCGCCTCGCCACCGTCGCAGTGGCACTGCCCGCGGCCATGGCCACCCTCCTCCCGCTCGCAGGTTGCGCCGCCACGACGCAGCAGGGTCCCGGGGAGATCGGGAGCGCAACGACCGTCAGCGCAACCGTCAGCGCCGACCAGGCCGGAGCCCGGCCCGCCGCAGGCCCGGCCCGGCCCGACGTCGAGCCGCTCGCGCGCGCAGCCAAGTTCACCGGCCGCTACAGCGAGGCGGTCTCTGCCCTGCGTCGAGGCGCCGAGGTCCGCGACGGCTACGAGCGCGAGGAGTTCACCCACTGGGTCGACGCCGACTCCGATGGCTGCGACACCCGCGAGGAGGTCCTGGCGGCGGAGTCGCTCGGCGGCTCCACGGCGAGCGCCGGGCCGGGCTGCGACGTCACCGGAGCCACCTGGCACTCCTACTACGACGACCAGACCTTCACAGACTCCTCCGACCTGGACATCGACCACACCGTCGCCCTGGCCGAGTCCTGGGACTCCGGCGCTCGGGCCTGGGACGACCAGACCCGCGAAAGGTTCGCCAACGACCTGGGTGAGCCCCGCTCCCTCATCGCCGTCAGCGCCTCGTCGAACCGCAGCAAGTCCGACCAGGACCCCTCCGAGTGGATGCCCGAGCACCAGCAGTGCCGCTACCTGCGCGACTGGGTCACGGTGAAGGTCCGCTGGTCGCTCAGCGTGGACCGCGCAGAGCGGGCCTTCCTGCGCGACTCGCTGACCTCCTGCCCCGACAAGAAGATCACCGTGCGACGCGCGCGGATCGTCAAGGACGCCGCGGGAACGGGCGGCGGAACCGGGGGCGGGACGGCCGGTGGTAACGCAAGCGGCGCGGTCAAGGTCGCCTCGGTGGTCTACGACCCGCCCGGCTCCGACGACGAGTCCAACCTCAACGCCGAGGTCGTGGCGCTTCGCAACCCCTCCAGCGCGGCAGTGAAGATGGGCGGCTGGATCCTCAGCGATGCCGCCGACCACACCTTCACCTTCCCGACCTTCACGCTCGCCGCGGGGAGCGTGGTGCGCATCCACTCCGGCTCGGGCAAGGCCACCGACACCGACCTGTTCGCCTCCTACGGGCACGTCTGGAACAACTCCGGCGACACCGTCACCCTGACCCGGTCCGGTGGCAGCATCGCGGACTCCGTCTCCTACCCCGGCGGCGGCTCGGGCCGCGTCGACTACTGAGGGGAGCGAGCGGATCATGGCACTGGGCTCGTACCGCTCGCGCCGCATGGCGGGAGCACGCAACAGCAAGGACGCGGTCACTGCGACCGACCCGGGCATGGTGATGGCGGGCACGTGGGACCCCTTCGCCGACGCCAGCGGCACCAACCCTTCACTCGACCCCACGACACCTCCCGCGCCCGCGGCGAAGGAGCGCCGTGGCCTGATCACCATCGAACGGCCACGACCCGCCATCGAGGAACTGCCCGTCGTCACCGTCGCCCCCGTCAAGGCGCCGTCGCCGGGCCCCGCACGCGCCTCGGCCGACTCCTCCGTCCCGCCCCGATCCGTGGCCCCTCCGACCGTCGAGCGAGGCAGGCACCGCCGCGGTCCCGTCCTGCCAGCGGGGACGTCTGAGCCCGACCGGATCGACCAGCCTGATCGGGGCGTTCGGGCTACGGAGGGCGCCGAGGCTGCAGACGGTCTCCGCGAGCACCTTGCGACGCCGCCCGCGGCCCTCGAACCCCAGGTCGCCCAGGCGCGAGCCTTCCTCCTCGCGGCCACAGGGACGCTGGCTTGGCCCGAGGAGGACAGCGACCGGCGCCGACTGCTGCGCCGGGCCCGCAAGGTCTCCCACCCCGACTCCTCCGGGGGGTCGCAGGCACGGTGGGACGCCTCCGAGGAGGCGCTGGTCCTTACGGGGCTGCTGGGCGACTACCGATGATGGAGCGGCTCTACGCGACGCTCAACGGCTCCCTGGCCACGCTGGGGGTGCCGGTCTCAGTCGACACGCTCGGCGAACTGGCGCTGGCCCTGGGAGCGCTGACCGTGCTGGCCTGGTGCCTGCTGCACCTAGTGCTGGACTGAGAGCCCCGCCCTGGTCCCCTAGGGGCGCAGGGCGGGGCCGAGGTGCACCTCTCAGCCGAGCGCGACGGACTGCGCGATGACGCCCTCGTCTACCCGCTCGCCCCCGACTACCGACAGCAGCGGCCCAGAGGCAGCGTCCGCGAGCCCGAGGTCGCCCTCAGGTGCGGGCCGCCGGGTCGCCTCGCGGTAGGCCGCGATCCACGCCTCGACGGGCGCGACGAGCACGGTGTCGGTCAGCGACAGCCCGTGGGTGGCGATGCGGCGCTCGCGGGGGTGGGCCAGGTAGCCGATGGGCCCGATGTCGTCCTTGACCCAGGTCAGCAACTTCGCCGCCACGGTGAACCGGATCGGTGTGCAGGGAAGGTCGACCGGCCACTTCTCGACAGCGGCCAGCCACCGCACCGCGCCGCTGGTCGGCTGGCGCGGGATGGGGATCATGCCGAGGGCGAACGGCACGTCGAAGCCCTGCGCGATCGCGTTGCCGCGCTGGACCGAGGCGCCCTTGGCGGCCTCGCGCAGCCCGTTGGCCATGTAGGCGGGAGCGAAGCACTTCACCTGGACCGAGACGTCGTCGAAGACGCGCAGGTCGCCGATGTCGTCCTTGCGGCCCGCGCCCAGCATCCGCATCGCAGAGGGGCGCACCAGGTCCGGGCACATCTGCCGCAGCACCTCGACGGCCTCGCGTTCCGCCGCGTCACCCTTGTTCTTCGCCTTGTTCGCCATGCCCAGGACCATGCGCAAGACCCGCGCGCGAGGCCCAGCCGGAGCACCCCGTGGTCGGTGGGAGGGTTGTGCGCATGGTCCGACGAGACGCGGTCCCCGCCACCTCCTGCCGACCGGTCGCCGGAAAGGATCCCCTCCCATGAGCATCACCCGTCGCCCGCACCTGCTCGGCCCCGGCACAGCGCTGCTGCTTGCCGACACCTCCCTCCTCGCCCCCCAGCGCCTCTCGCGCTTCGCGGCCGACTCCGGCATCTCCAGCGACTCCCTGCTCATCAGCCCCCTGTGCCCGACGCCGCTGCCGATCTACAACTTCGCCTCGCTCAACCCCGGCTCGCGACGCTGGCCCGGGACGCGACCCGAGATGATGTGGCACCCCCTCATGTGGCTGCCCAACCGTGTCGCCGGTCGCTACACCTACCCCGACGACATCACCGGCGAGCCGGTGCGAGAGAGCGACGAGGTCTGGATCATCCGGGTCGCACTCGAACTCGAAGCCAGCGGCCTCTACGACGCCGAGAGCGCGACCTGGCTCGACGTGCTCTCCGAGGTTGGCATCGACATCACCAACGACTTCGACCTCGGCCGTATCGAGGAGTGGCTCGACGGGTCCCCCGACACGGCCCTCGACGGGATCGACCTGTCGCCGCACTTCCTGAACCCCCTCGACCCCGCTCAGCCCCACGACTGGGCGCTGGCTGACGCCCTGACCCTGCTCGAACCGGTGCGCGAGTCGTCCTGGGCGTTGACGGCCGATGAGATCTTCAGCGAGGCCAGTCGTCTGCGACAGCCCGACCCGGCCACCAACCTCCCGCTCGCGCTCACCGACGTGCACGCCCTGGCCACCGCGTTGTGCGCCACCTCGGTCGCGCTCCTCGGCGAGGTGCCGATGTCCACCGACTCCGGCGTCTCGACCTCTCCTACCGCAGAGGGGCACGGAGCGTTCTTCATGCGCGCCTACAGCGCGCTGCTCGACAACGGATCCGACGCCACGTTTCACGACCAGGTCCTCGAAGCCCTCGCTGACCGCTGCTACACGATGCGCGAGGCCTACTGGCCGGTCCTGGAGAGCCTCCACGCGGCCCCGCCTCAGGAGGTCACCTCCTGATGCCCGCCCCGACCAAGACCGCGACGATCTCCCGCGGCCTTCGCTCGGCGCTCGTCGTGGAGATCGAGGGCATGGTCGTGGGAGAGCGCCCCGATCTCGCAGACGCGGTCTACGCGTTGTGCGAGTACGCCATGAACACGCAGGTCGTCCTCGTCGTGAAGGTCTCCAGCGGCTCCGGACACCAGCACATGACCATCGACACCGCGGGGCAGGTCTCCTACTCCGCCGCTCCCGCCCCGCGATCTGCTTCATCGCGGCCCCCGGCAGCCCTGACCCGCAGCCTGGCCACGAACAGCAACGAGCAGATCACCTCCAGCCAGTGGGTCGAGCGCTACATCCTCGACCCGGCCCAAGCCACCCCAGACCAGACCCGGCCCACGGAGGCCACCCGTCGCCGAGGGCTCTTCGGGCGGCGCTGACCCCTCCCTGGACGCCCCGGTGGCGTGCTGCACGGACGCCCCGTCGAGCCTGCCCGCGCTGACCCACCGGCGCCACGACCCTGCCCGGACCACGCCCGCCCCCAGGCATCCCCAGGCATCCCGGGTCATCCCGCCGCTGCCCGCGCGGCGGCGGCACAGGAGATCCGTGACCCACCCCGAGCACCCCGTCAGCACCAACGACCCGCACGGCGCCCCGCACGGGGCCGTGGGTCACGACGTCTCGACCGGCCAGCGCGCCACCCGCGGCTACGTGTCACTGCACACCCACACCGAGTTCTCTCCCCAGGACGCCATCAGCCGCCTGGGCGACCTCGTGGCCACCGTCGTCGCCGACGGCCAGAGCGCCTGCTCCATGACCGACCACGGCACCACCGCGGGCGCCTGGAAGTTCGTGAAGGAGTGCAAGGACGGCGGCATCAAGCCGATCCTGGGCTACGAGGCCTACCTGGCCCTGGTGCCCGACGGCTCCGACCGCACCGACGAGGACCCGGGCGTCGGAGTCATGGAGTGGGACGACCCCCGGGTCCGCTTCGCGCGCTTCGCCAAGGAGGGCATGGACGCCGAGTCGGGCAAGAAGAAGCGCAACACCAACAACCACCTCACGATCCTGGTGGGCAACGAGACCGGTTGGCGCAACCTGTGCCGCATCACCAACGCCGCCGAGGACTCCTTCTACTACAAGCCCCTCATCGACTACGCCCTGCTGAAGCAGCACAGCGAGGGTCTCATCGTCCTCTCGGGCTGCCTCGGCGGCCCCGTCGCCTCCCACGTGGCCATGGCCCGCACCGACATCCGCGACGAGACCGGCGCGGTCGTCGAGGTCCGCTGGGACCAGGCCCGGCTGGAAGCGGCACGCGAGAACCTGCGCCGCCTCATCGAGTGCGCCGGACGCGAGAACGTCTACGTCGAGATCATGGAGCACGGCCTGGCCAGCGAGGGCCGCGAGCACATCAAGATGCTCGCCACCCTGGCCGCCGAGGCGGGCGTCGAGGTCGTGGCCACCAACGACTCCCACTTCATCGACTCCTGCGACTGCCACGCCCAGGACGCCTGGCTCGTGGTCGGCGAGCAGCAGCGCGGCAACAAGATCACCGTCGACACCGAGGACCGCTGGCGCTTCAACGGCTCGGGCTACTGGATGCGCACCGAGGCCGAGATGCGCGCCATCTACCCCAACGCCCCCACCTGGCAGCGCGCCATCGACAACACCGTCGTGATCGCCGAGCGCATCCAGGGCATCGACGAGGACCACCCCTACGGCGTGATCCCCTTCCAGGCCCTGCGGCTGCCGACCTTCCCGGTGCCCCAGGATGCCGTCGAGCGATGGGAACTGTCCGGCCCCGACGCCGAGCAGCGCCGGTTCAAGACCGCCTCCGCCTTCTACGCCCACGAGCGGGTCCTCGCAGGCGCCAAGAGGCGCTACGGGACCATCACCCCCGAGATCAAGGAGCGCCTGGCCTTCGAGGAAGGCGTCATCACCGGCATGGGGCTGGAGGACTACTTCCTCATCGTCGACGACGTCATCGAGTGGTGCCGCTCCGACCGCGGCTACCCCAACGCCGAGTTCCCCCTCGGCGAGCCCGGCGCCAAGAAGCCCATCCGCGTCGGTCCCGGTCGAGGCTCGGCCGCGGGGTCGGCCTACTCCTACTGCCTGGGCATCGTGAACGTCGATCCGCTGGAGAACGCGCTGCTGTTCGAGCGGTTCCTCGACGTCGAGCGCGTCGGCATGCCCGACATCGACGTCGACTTCGAGTCCGCGCGCCGCGACGAGGTCTACCTCTACGCCGCAGCCCGCTACGGCACGGAGTACGTCGCCCGCATCGGCGCCTTCCAGAACGCCAAGACCAAGCGGGCCATCAAGGACGCCGCGCGCGCCCTGGGACTGCCCGTCGCCTTGGCCGATGCCCTGGCCAAGTTGGTCCCCGTCAAGCAGGGCACCCCGCACACCTTCGCCATGCTCTTCGAGGAGGTTCGCGACGAGACGACCGGCCTGCCGGTCGCCAACCCCGAGGCTGGCCCCTTCCGCGCCGCGGTCCAGAACGGCATCCCCCGCGTCGCCTCCGCAGCCGACGTGGCCAAGGTCGTATCCCTGGCCCGCTCCTTCGAGGACGTCTCGGCCGGAGTCGGCATCCACGCCGCGGGCGTCATCATCTCCAACGAGCCCCTGACCTCCCTGATCCCCATGCGCTACCTGCGCAAGGACGGGGAGGTCGTCGGAGTCCCCGTCGCGCTGTGGGACGGCGCCGACATCGACGACTTCGGCATGCTGAAGTTGGACGCCCTGAGCCTGCGCAACCTCGACGTTGTCGCGGCCGCCGTCGAGCACATCGCCACCACCACCGGGGAGATCGTCGACCCCGACGCCCTCCCGCACCCCAACGACATGAGCCAGCGCCGTGTCGCTGACTCCTACGCCCTACTGCGCGAGGGGCGCACCCAGGGCATCTTCCAGTTGGAGTCCGACGGCATCACCGACCTCATCAAGTCCGTGGCCCCCACCGAGTTCTCCGACCTCTCCGCCACCCTCGCGCTGTACCGGCCCGGCCCCATGGGCGCCGACATGCACCTCATGTACGCCGACCGCAAGAACAACCGCGCCGATGTCGACTACTCGATCTACACCAACGACGAGGCCGAACGCGGCGTCATCGCCTCGGTCCTCGGCGACACCTTCGGCACCATCGTCTACCAGGAGCAGATGATGGCGCTGTCGTACGCCATCGCCGACTTCGACGCCGCAGAGCGCAACAAGTTGCGCAAGGCCGTGTCGAAGAAGAAGCAGAAGGAGATCGACGCCCTGAAGGTCATCTTCATGGCCAAGGGCACCTCCACCCAGCGCTCCGACGGCACCCCCAAGGTCGCCTTCCAGACACGCACCCTCGACACCGTCTGGATCACCTTCAACGCCGCCGCGGCCTACCTGTTCAACAAGTCCCACACCGTCGCCTACGGACAACTGTCCTACGTCACCTCCTACCTGAAGGCGGCCTGGCCCACCCAGTACGGTGCGGCGATCCTGTCGACCACCAAGGACGCCAAGAAGCGCCTGCCCGCGCTGAAGGCCCTGGGCCAGGACGGCATCACCGTCGACGCCCCCGACATCAACCTCTCGCGCCTGCACACCTCGCCCGACCCCACCCGAGACCTCGTCGTGCGCCTCGGGCTCGCCGAGATCCGCGACGTCGGCAGCAACGCCGCCCACATCGTCACCGAGCGCGAAGCCAACGGCCCTTACACCTCCATGGCCGACGTCATCGCCCGCGTGCGGGTGCCGGGCCAGGACAAGGACGGCAAGCCCACCCTGTCGCGGCTGGGCGCCCTGGCCGTCGAGGGGCTCATCGAGGCTGGCGCGTTCGACTGCTTCGGTCCGCGCCTGGGTCACATGATGATCGCGCGGGCGGTCGCCGACGGCGGCGCGCTGCCGGTACCCGAGGCCGAGTGGGGTCACCTGGAGCGCGCCAACCGCGAGCGGATCCGCCTCGGTGTCACCACGGGCGCCTCGCCCCTGGAGATCTACCGCGACGTGCTCGCCGCCCACGACGTGGCACTGACCGTCGACAGCGAGACCGGGGAGTCCTACTCCAAGGCGCACCGCCTGGTCGACGACATCGTCTCCAGCAACGCCGCTGAGGGCGAGAACGTCACTGGCCTGCTCGTCGAGTGGACCCCCAAGGCCACCAGGCGCGGGGACATGATGGCCAGGTTCGCCCTCCAGGGCATCACCGAGACGATCGATGGAATCGTCTTCCCCTCCACCTACGAGGGCTGGATGAGGGCCGGGATCACGCTCAACGTCGGCGACATCGTCACTATCTGCGGCGACGTCCGCCGCTCGGTGATCACGGTGACCAAGGAGGTGCAGGTCGAGAACGCCGACGGTGACATCGAGACCGTCGAGCAGGAGCGCGACATCGAGAAGACCGAGTTGATCGCCTCCCAGGTCGTCCCCGTCGACGTGGACAACGCCCCCCACCACGCCCTGAACTACCAGCCGACCTCGCGCCGACGAAGTGCCGGAGGGTCCTTCATGCGCCACGTCTTCAACGCGAAGCGCCAGATCGAGGCGGGCGGCATCACACAGCCCAAGACCCCCACCAAGACCCCCACCAAGACGGCCGCCAAGCCCAAGACCGAGCCCAAGACCACGCCCAAGACCACCAGCAAGACGCCCGCGAAGACGGCCCCGAGGGACCCGGCGCCCACCCCGGCCGCCCCTCTGGTCGTCTCCTCCTCCCCGCTTCCCGCTCAGGCCCCCGCGTCGTCCCCGGCCAGCAAGGCCCTGTGGTTCCGTGGCGGGTCCAGCCCCCTGACCGGCTTCGCGATGGACGACGACCACGTGGTGTCGACCTACATGGCGCAGTACGGCGGCGACGCGACGGTCGTGGGGTCCCGCTCCAACATCACCCGTCTGCGCGGCTGGGCCGGTCCCCACATGTGGGCCATCTTCTGCATCGAGTCCCGCTGCGTCTGCTTCCCGGCCGAGGAGACCTTCGACTCGCGACTGGGTCGAGAGGTGGTCAAGGACTGCCTGGGGTGCGCGAAGAGCCACCTGTTCATCGTCAAGGCGAAGACCGAGCAGTGCGCCAGCCTCATCCTGCGCAACCACAAGGCCGAACACCTCAACTTCGAGCCCGCCATTCGGCTCCCCTCGGTCTCCGACGCTGAGCCGAGGTCGCTGGTTGCCCGCACCCGCGTCCGACTCTTCGACTCCAAGGCGCAGGCCGCGATCCTGGCCGAGGCTGATTCACCCGCGGCAGGGCACGTCCCGAGCCCCGCCCTCCCGCGCACGCCCGAGCCGCTGCTCCAGGCTCAGGGTGACCAACAGCGAGTCCTGGCCCACGCCCACTGAGACGACCGTGCCCGATCAGACCCGGCCCCGGGCGGACTCCGACCCGGCCACGTGCGCGCTGTCGGTGGCGCCGGACACGATGCGAAGCATGAGCGCCCGTGCACGGTTCTGCGCCCCGGCGGGACAGATCCAGTTCCTGGTCACCGACCTGGAGACCACCGGGGTCGACCTGTCGCGTGACCGTATCGTCGAGATCGCTGCCGTGGCTCTGACCGCCGACCTGGAGCAGGTCTTCACCTTCCGCTCCCTGGTGCGGCTCAACGCCTACGGTCGGCGTCGGATCGAGGCGGACGAGTTCGTCCACGCCATGCACCGTGGCTCTGGCCTGCTGGACGACCTCGCTCAGCCCGGGCTGCCGACCCTTCGGGCCGTCGAGCGGGATCTCGTCGACCTGCTCGATGCCCACGATGCCCCGACAGGCGGTGTCACCCTCGCCGGGTCGGGTGTCGGGCGGCTGGACCTGCCGATGATCCGCGTCCAGATGCCAGCCCTCGCCGCCAGGCTGTACCACTCCCCGCTCGACATCGGCGCCGCCCGACGTCACTACCTGGTCAGCACCGGCTCGATGCTGACCGACGTCAACGAGTCCAAGTCGCATCGAGCCATGGACGATGTGGGCTGCCACATCGAGGAGATCCGGCGCTTCCGCGACCTGTACCTCGACCACGCGCAGCGTCGTACCGATGGCGGCGCTGACGCACCTGCCACGGCCTGAGTCGCCGCCGTCGCGCCCCGGGTGCGCTCCGGTCTTCGTGCCGCACACCTTCTTGGCATGACCGCCACCACGCAGACCGCCCCCGGCCTCACGACCGCGGAGTCGCCGAATGCAACGCCCCGCCGCTCCCTGACGGCTGCCGACCGCTGCGACCGCTGCGGCGCCCAGGCCTTCATCGCTGCCGAGTTCACCGCCAGCGAACTCCTCTTCTGCGCCCACCACGGACGAGAGCACCGCGACAAGATCGAGTCGGCCATCACCGTCGACGAGACCTCGAAGTTGGCCCCGACGAACCGGCAGCAGGGCCCCGTCCACGCCTGAACCAGCACCAGCACCAGCACCAGCACCAGCACCAGCACCAGCACCAGCACCAGCACCAGCACCAGCACCAGCACCAGCACCAGCACCAGCACCACCAGCACTCCCCCACCTCCCACGACGATCGCCTCAGGCGATCGCCCCTGAACCGCCCGGTGCCTCCGGGACGGAAGGAAACCCGTGACCACCCCCAGCCCCGCCGCGCAGTCCGCCATCGAGTCGACCACCTACCCCGTCGAGGTGCTCGTGCCTGACACCGCGGCAGAGAAGTACGACGCGATCCTCTCCGGACTGGCGCTCTTCGAGGCGCACGCCAGCAACGACACCGAGGCCGTGCGTGCCTTGCTGTCCGGTCAGACGCCGGGTACCGCCCTGAACTCGGTGCTCTTCGCCACCGACCTGCTGGTCGAGGCGTTCTCGGCCCACTCGGTCCACACCGCTGGCGACCTCATCGGCGCCTTCCGTCGCCAGGTCCTGCACGACCAGGCCGCGCAGGGCTGAGCACCCCGGGGACCGCCGGTGGACTAGCCATGCAGTCCCGGCGCGACCCCTCTCGTCGCCCGTGATCCGCGCGGCGGCACAGATACCTCGAAGGCAAGCAGCGGGAACGCTGCCCCTTCGTCGGGGCCCGACCACCCTGGTCCGGCCCTCATCCAGAGCCCTCGTGGCATGAGCAGAAGGGGCGCAAGCCCATGAACAACACCTCCTTCGTCGGCAACCTCGTCGCGGACCCCATCCTGCGCACCGGCCAGCAGTCCGGGAAGAACCGCGCGACCTTCACCATCGCCGTCAACGAGGGCGAGCGCGGCACCGACAGCGAGAAGACCACCTTCGTCGACGTCACCGCGTTCGGCACGCTGGGCGAGAACCTGGTGGCCTCGGCCAAGCGGGGGCAGCGCCTCCTGGTCATCGGTCGCTTCGACCAGTACGAGCAGGACCTGTTCCGCAAGGACCCGAACAACGAGGCCCAGGTCGTCCCCGTCAAGATCAAGCGCCTCTCGTTCATCGCCTCCGCCGTCGGCCCGGACCTGCGCTGGGCCAGCGCCCAGATCACCGCCAACCCGCGCCAGGACAACACCCAGGGCGGCCAGAACGGCGGCTACGCCGCCCCGCAGCAGGTCGCCCAGCCCCAGGTCGCCCAGCCCCAGGTCGCCCAGCCCCAGGTCGCCCAGCCCCAGGTCGCGCAGCCCCAGGTCGCGCAGCCCCAGGTCCAGCAGGTCCAGCAGGCCCCGCAGGTCGCGCAGCCCCAGGTCGCCCCGGCGTACTCCGGCGGCGGCGTGGACGACTTCTGAGTCGTGTCCCGCTGACCATCGCGGCCATCTCGCGCGAAGGCGCCTTGCCCACGCCGGGCAGGGCGCCTTCGCCGTGCCACACACACCACGCCCGCAAGGGCGCCCAGCAGACCAGGAGGCCCCATGCGACTGATCCGAGGATCGCTGTTCGCGTTCGTGCTGGCCCTCATCGGCCTCGCCGTCTCCACCGTGACCGAGCCGCCCCGGAGCGCCCCCGACCTCCCTGCGGAGGCACACCCCGCGTTGCGCGCCTGCTTCGAGGGAGTGTGGTGGGTGGTCGACTTCGTCCTGACCTACCCGCTCTACGCGATCACCGCTGTGGCCGTCGTGTGCCTGCCGATGGCCCTGTCCTCGCTGTCCACGCTGCTCCCGCGCCGCATCCACACCGACCCTCAGCGACTGTTCACCAACCAGCAGCGAAGCATCGCCTCCTCGCGAGCAGGCGGGCGATGCGAGATGGAGACCATCTTCTTCACTCGCTGCCGCCGCCTCGGTGCGGCCGGTGACCACTGGTACCCGTGGTCCCTGGGCGGGGCCACCACGATGGACAACCAGGTGTGGGCCTGCACCTCGTGCAACTCCTCCAAGGGCGCCCGGATCCCTACCTTCTGGCAGACCGCCCGGCTGGAGATGCGCCGCCGCCGCTACTTCCCGCCCGATGCCAGCCTGCGCCCCGGGGACCGCGTCCGCGCCTGACCCCCTCTCGGCCGCGCCCACCGCCCCACCCCGCCCCGGCACGGTGCGGTCCCGACGCTCCGGTGCGCATGGTCCCTGGCGAGCACCGTGCCCAACGACAGGACCACCTCGATGCCGAACGCCGACCCCGCCTCCGGCGAACCGTCCCCCGCGCGCCCCAACCAGGGCGCCCCGGCGAACCAGCCACGGACGCCCTTCTCGGGGCGCTTCGAGGCCCCGGCTGAGACCGAGACCGGCGGGTCGTCGTCGAAGGGGTTCGCTCACGCCTTCACCACCGACAAGCCCCGCAACCCGGGCGGCCGCCGAGACGCATCGCAGCCGGGCCGCTTCGCCAACGCCTTCGACAAGGCCCTCGCAACCGGCGCCGCCGCGGCCAGCGCAGGATCCGGCCAAGGGTCTGCTGCTGGGTCTGCTGCTGGGTCTGATGCGCCCGGCACGGGCAGCGCGGGCAAGCCTGCCTTCGGGGCCGCGAGCGCGGCGGCTCGGGCCCGAGCGGCTCACGCGCAGGAGGCGACACCCCAGGGCGCGCGGCAGCAGACCAAGGACGCCTCGCCCTTCAGCGGAGCGTTCCGCCTCGGCGGCGCGCGGGGATCGGGTGAAGACGGCAAGGCCACCGTCAAGGACGACGTCGCGCGCACCGCGGAGGCCGCCAAGCAGGGCGCCAGCATCGGCACCAAGGTCGGGGGCCCCGCTGGTACCGCTGTAGGTGCCGCCATCGGTGGCGTCGTCGGCATGGCTGGGTCCAAGCGCGGTCGGGTCCTGCTCGCGCTCGGGCTGCTCACCGGGCCGCTCGGTGTCGCGGCCGCGATCACACTGGTCCTCGTCATCGTCGTGGCGGCCATCGGCGGGGGCTTCGCAGGCAACCAGCAGTCCAGTGCCGCCGTCGGCGTCGCCGCGGCCACCGAGGACGGGCTGACCCAGGATCAGACCGCCATGGCCATGAACATCGCCGCGGTCTACAACGTGCCCTGGGAGATCCTCGCCGCCGTCCCGTTCCACCTCGACGTCGACCCCACCGGACCCGCGCAGTCGTTCACCACGGCCGCCCGGTCCAAGGCCATCGAGGGTGACGAGCCCGTGGGCGCCATGGGTCTGGCCTTCGACCCCACGCAGGACTACGTCGACAGCACCGGGACCACGCCCATCGACTTCGAGGGGATGACCAACCCGGTCACCTCGATGACCTGGGTGGCGCGGGCGTTGAGCAACGAGATGACCGGGCGCGACGCCAGCGACGTGACCCTCGACGCAGGAACCGTCTCGACCGCAGACCGTGAGGACATCGCGGCCTACGACATCGAACTGGGCACCAGTGACGCCGATAAGGAGGAGGCCGAGGATGCCAAGGAGCACTTCACCGACGCCTTGTCCAGCCTGCCCTTCGCAGAGGCCGAGACGCTCGCCCCGGTCGTCTACGACATCGCCCTGACGTGGCACCTCGGTGGGCGCGACGAGTGCGACACCGGCGCGAGCGCCGCATCGGCCCCGTCCTCCGTCGCAGGCATCCCCCAGGTCGCGCTCGACGCCTACGTCTCGGCGGCCGAGAAGACCGGCGTCGCGTGGTACTACCTGGCCGGGATCGGGTTCGTGGAGACCCAGCACGGAACCTACGCGGGGTCCGCGCCGGACACCGAGGGCAACGTCGTGCCGAAGATCATCGGCATCCGCCTCGACGGATCCAACAACACGGCCGTCATCCGCGACACCGACAACGGTGCCCTGGACGGCGACACCTCCTACGACCGGGCCGTCGGCCCGATGCAGTTCATCCCGTCGACGTGGGCCACGATGAGCGCCGACGGGAACCTCGACGGCGAGAGCGACCCCCACAACATCTGGGACACCGCCCTCGCCGCCGCCCAGTACCTCAACGCCAGCGGCGCCGCGAAGGACATCAGCGGCGCCATCCGTGCCTACAACCACTCCGACGCCTACGTGGCTGCCGTGCTGGAGAAGGCCGAGGAGTACAAGGCCGCGCCCGCGGCGCCGACCAGTGGCGCCTCCGCACAGCCCGCCAGCGCGAACGCCCCCGCGCCCACGGCCGATGCGGCCGCCGGGGGGCAGCAGGGAGCCGGTGACGACTCTGGTGACGACTCCGACTCGGCCAACGGCGGCTGGACCCAGCCCCTGCAGCCCGGCACCTACACGCTCACGGCGCGCTTCGGCGAGAAGTCGTCCTACTGGACCTCGTTCGCGGTCGGCCACTCCGGCCTGGACTACGCCGCCCCCGCTGGGACGCAGGTCTTCGCGGTCAACGCGGGCACCGTCACCAGGCTCGGCGACGGCGGGTCCTACGGCAGCAACTACATGGAGATCACCCACGGCACCGTCGACGGAAAGCAGATCGTCTCCCGCTACGCCCACATGCAGACCGCCCTGGTCTCCCAGGGCGACACCGTCGACTCGGGGCAGTTGATCGGCGAGGTCGGCTCCGAGGGCAACTCCACCGGGCCTCACCTGCACCTGGAGATCACCGTGGGGCCCCCGCTCGCCAACGGCGACCCGAACTTCGTCGACCCCGAGACCTTCCTGGCCAACGCCGGTGTGCCCCAGGCAACCGCGGGCGAGGACTGCGTGCCCACCTCCGGCGACCAGAACTTCGAGACCGGTCCCGATGGCGCCTGGGGCGGGTTCTCCAACGGCAAGATTCCGGCCTCTGCGCTGCAGCAGTTGTCGTTCTCCCCCGCCCTGCTGCGGCCCGACGCCGCGGCGGCGCTGGAGGCGCTGAACACCGAGTACAAGGCCGAGTTCGGCTGCGACATCGGCCCCGTCGGCGGGTACCGCTCCTACGAGGAGCAGGTCGCCCTCTACGCCCAGAAGCCCGGCCTGGCCGCGACCCCGGGAACCTCGAACCACGGGTGGGGACTGGCAGTGGACCTGTCGGGCAACTGCAACGGCAACGGGGGGATCAACATCTTCGGGACCCCGGCCAACGACTGGATGCAGGCCAATGCAGGCGAGTACGGCTGGCTCTTCCCGTCTTGGGCGGTGCGCGGCGGCGGGCGCGAGGAGCCCTGGCACTGGCAGTTCGCGGTCGTCGAGTGATCCCCGAACCCGCCGAGCCCCAGGCCACCGCTCTGGCTGCCGACGTGCGCCGCCGCACCTCCGTCTGCGGCACAGAACCCCCGTCGACCTTCTGCCCACGGAGTCTCTGATGACCTCTCTCCCCCGTCCGCGCCGTGCTCGCCTGGCGTGCGCGTCGACGCTCGCCGCGGTGGCTCTCGGGACCGCTGCCTGCTCGTCCCCGGAACCTCAGGACCAGCCTGCCGCTCCGGCAGCGACCGGGTCGGCGCCGCTGGGAGGCGTGTCGGACCCGGAGACCTCCGACCAGGAGCAGGACGGCGGCCCCGACGAGACCAGCGCCGCGACGGGCTCCGGTTCCTCCGACCGCAGCCCGATCCGGGCGACCGCCAGCGACCCGCGTTTCGACCTGACGATGCCGTTCTCTGAGGTCGAGGTCGAGGCAGCAGCCCAGACAGCCGTGAACTTCGCCGACGCCTACCTCGACGTCGACTACGCCAGCCCGGCTGCCAGCCGCCGCGTGGAGGCGGTCACGCCGTTCCTGGCGCGCGTGCACACCGTCGACCTGACCGTGCTGACCCCGAGCGGTTCAGCAGCCGATGCGGCCCGCCGTGATCGCCTGACGGTGGGTGCCGACGTCGAGCGAGTCCGCCTCGACGTCATCTCCTCCCGCCTGGTGCTGTTCGACCTGGCGGCGACCTCCACGGTGCGTCGTGACGGCTCGCCCGACACTGTCTTCGAGCAGACCTACACCGTCTCAGTGATCCCCGAACGCGACCAGTGGCGGGTCCAGGCCTTCAACCTGCCCGAGGACGAAGGCGGCGAGGGCGAGTAGCCCTCGCGGCGACAGCCGGACGGATGCGTGGCGCATCACCCTGAAGCGATGACGACCTGACCCGTCTGGATCACCGTGTCGTTGACGTCGTCCTGGGCCGCCTTGATGCGCTGGTCGAGCCGGTCGTGGAGATCAGCCAGGTCACCGCGGATCAACGCGGCCTGTCGCTCCGCGCGCGCCCGCTCGCTGTAGTTGTCCGGGTTGGTCACCTCGTGGCCGTAGCAGCGGACCCCGTTCTCGACGTAGACGTCCCAGCAGGAGCGCACGCCCTCTTCGGTCTCCACGAGGTGCTCCTGGGCCACGAGCATCGTGCGCGCGCTCTCGGAGCCGCTCAGGGCCGGGTCGCCGGAGAGGTAGTGGGCCGCGCGCACGATGAAGGTCGCCTTGGCCACCGCCCGGGTGTCGAGGCGGTGCATGACCGTGGGGCGCTGCCGTAGCCGGTCCTGCATGTGAGAGATGAAGGCCCGGCGAGCCTCCGCGCGCTGCTGCTCCCACGCGGCGCGAGCCGGGCCGGACGGGTCGGCCGGAGCGGGGTAGACCGCCTCCCAGCGCTCACGAGGCACGCGGTCCCAGATCTCGTGGACCGTCTCGATGGCCTCGTCGAAGGTCTCCACGTAGGCCTCACGGATGCGCGAGAGCACGTCGTCGGGCACCTCGACCTGCTCAGCGAACGCCACGATCTGCTCCACGTCGCGGAAGATCGGAGGGAAGAGGTAGGAGCCCTGAGGCAGCGTCGAGGCTGCCCCGGCGACAGGGTGGGCGGACCCGAAGAGGTCGACGCTGGCCTCGCTGCGGGGCTGGACCCCGAACTCACCGTTGCTCTGGCGGGCGGCTTCGCGTCGTGCGACGTGCCGCGGCTCTGTGGCCCAGACGGGCTGATCGGTCATGGGTCCTCCGAGATCGCGACGATGGCTGCGCTGGAGCGTCACGGTCGCCGACCGCTGCGGTGCGGCGCCGATGCGTTCCGGGCGGGATCTTCTCACGGTCATGGTGTGCGGTCGTTCCTCTCCTCGCTCGTGTCGTCACCCTGACCAGGCGCATGACTAGACGCGTTCGGTCACCGAGCGCTGCGGCTGCGCGGGCCCGGCGTCGGGGGCCTTGGCTCCGGCCTGGCCGGTCGGGGCGGTGCTGGGCTGGGAGGGGCGAGCGGCGCCCGGCCTGGCCTCGCGAGCAGCCTTGGCCCTGGCCTCGTCCTGGGCGCGCTTCTCCTCGATCTTGTGCTTGGCGTAGGCCTCGGTCTCGGCGGCCTGGTCTGCCGAGAGGCGGGTCCGCACCAGGCTTCCCTTGCGGGCCTGGCTGCGCAGCACCGCGAGGGTGGCCACCCCGACTCCGCCCACGCCGCCGGTGGCGACGGTGAGAGCCCCGACGGCCCCGACCTTGGCGCCGGTGTTCAGTGCGTGCTTCCCGGCGCTGGACATGGCCCCCAGCGGGTCGCTCTTGACCTTCTCTGCCGCCCCCGCGACCGCGTTGCCTGCCCGGGTCTTCAACGAGCCCGCCTCCTTGGCCTTCGCTCGCTGGGCGGCGATGGCTGCCTGGCCTTCCTCGCTGGCCGCCCACTCCTTGCGGGCGCCCGCCTCGGTGGCCTTGCGCTCGCGCTCCGCAGCGCGCCGCTCCAGGGCGGTCGCCGGGGTCTCGCCGTCACCACCGGTGCCGGTGCCGGGCTTGGTCTCGGTGGAGGTGCCGGGGGTCATCTTGGCCTGGCCGTTGCTCTCGGTGCGGGTGCCGTCGAGGCTCTTCTTCGACTTCAGACCCGCCATGGCCGACTGTCCGCTGCTCTTGGCGGCCGACTTGACCCGACCGCCCATGCGCTGAGCGATGAGGTTGGTGGTGCCTGCCCCGATCGCTCCGCCGACCGCACCTCCGGCGGCCGCCTTGCCCCACGCACCAGCCGCAGCGGGGTTCATGGGTGAGGGGACGTTGGCCTTCTTGAACATGTAGTGGATGGCGTACGCAGCGACCGCGGGGGCGACGCCGGTCCACATCACCGGCATGACCCCACCGAGTCCGGTGGGCAGCGTCTTGTTGCCGACCTCGACCAGGATGGAGGTGAAGAGGGTCAGCAGCGCCAGCAGGATGCTCGCGCCGTAGGCGAAGAACGAGATACCGACGTACTGCTTGGCGTACTGCGCGACTCGGCTGAAGTCGGCGTTGGGCAGCAGCGCCGCCAGGAGTGCGACGAGCACCCCGACGATCATCACCAGGGCCAGGATCTTGGCGAAGATGATGGCCAGCGCGAACAGGCCGAAGACGACCATGAGCAGGAAGGCGCTGAGGATGTAGACCCCGACGATGACGATGCCCTTGCTGTCCTCGGTGCCGTGGAGGTTCTTCAGGAAGTCGGTGTCGGCGGCGCTCATGTCGCGCTCGTCGTCCTCGCCGTTGCCGCCCTCGTCGACCTTGTTGCCGCCGTCCTCCCAGTCGAAGGCGTTGAGGTTGTCGCGGTCCTCGGCGGTCTCGCTGTCGAAGGCGCCCCGGCACTCGTCGGTGGTCGACTCGGCGCCGTTGTTGTCGGGCCACAGGCCCATGCGGTCTCGCGGGATCGACCAGCCGGTGTTGGAGGCGCCGGACTCGTGGGAGCAGGCGGCCCAGGCCACGTAGGTGCGGTCCTTGTAGGTGGAGTCGCTGGGAAGGTCCCAGGCCCAGGCGTCGGTGTCGATGGAGTCGACGCCGGTGCCTCGCATGATCCCGGCGATGGTGGCGTCCTGAGGGACGTCGTCGTTGGTGCCCACGGGGATGTCGGCGTTCTCCTCCAGCACGCGGCAGAACATGATGTCGCCGTAGTTGTTGTTGGTGCCGAACTGGGCGTTCTTCCATGCCTCCAGCCCGGACTGCTCCCAGAACCGGTTCAGGGCCAGGGGCATCGCGCTGGCGGCCTGGTAGTTGCGGTCGGCGGAGATCCGGAAGTTGTCGCGGTAGGCGCGCCGCAGCGAGTTCATGTAGCGCTCGCACGAGTAGGGGCTCTCGGTGGAGTAGTTGGGGGCGCCCCCGGCGCTCTCGGTCGCCTCGGGGGCGGTCACGTTGGAGAACTTCTCGACCATGGAGCCGGTCATCTCGGTCACGACGCTGTCGACGCTCTTGACGAACCATCCCGGCGACCCGGTGCCGGGTCGGTACATGGCGCCAGACTCATCCGCGCCACCGCCGGTGGACTGGTTGGCTCCGTTGACCATGATCACCAGCAGCCCGATGATCAGGCCCTTGGTGAACAACTTGCCCACGATGGAGCCCTGGCCGCCCATCATCGAGCCGATGCTGCCGCCGGAGGACGAGGATCGGATCAGGGCGATCATGTAGACGAAGAGCGCGAAGACCATCAGCGCGGTCAGCAGGGTCGACTTCAGTACCGCGGTGCCGAGTTTCGCGAACGTCTCGTCGGCGAGGCCACCGGCCTGCTCCAGGGGGCAGAAGGCGACGGCGTACTGCACGACGCCGGTCGACAGCGACCAGAAGGTGTTACCCGCCGACATGCCGAGCGACAGGATGCCTTCGCGCATGATCGAGTCGGTGATGGCGAGGGTTCCCAGTCGAGTGTGGAAGGTCATCGCGTCGCCCCAGCGCATGACCGGAAGCAGGTCTGCTGCCGTACCGCCGTTGGCCGGACCCCCGCCACAGATGCCGCGCCCGGTACCACCGGGAGCGACCGCGGCGGCGTTGATGGCGACGGGCCGCTGCGAGGCCGAGGTGCCGGGGTCGGCGCCGGTGCCGGTGGTGGGGCCGCTGAGCCCGGACTGCGGGCTGGCGGCCGCGAAGGAGTTCATGCCCAGGCCGAAGACGATGGCGACGAAGACGACGAGGGTCAGCATCCCCCGGCGCACCAGGCTCATGTTGGGCATCATCGGATCTCTCGGTCGGGGGCGCCGGACGGGGCGAAGAGGGCTGCCGCGAGGTCCTCGGACAGGTCGTCGGTGGTCGCACCAACGGCTGCATGCGTGGGACGCTCGGTGTTGATCTCGGGCAGGTGGGCGGCTCGCTTCGGGGCGCGCCGTTTCGTGGGTGCGTTGCCGAGCGGCTGTGATCGCGGGACGTCGCTCGGCGTGGTGTAGGCCGCTGCTGTGGTCATGAGTCGCTTGACCTGCGAGTCGCTGGTGTCGATGGGCAGACCGCAGAGGTAGAACTGGTCAGCAGCGCGGGCCTTGCGGGTGTCGAGCAGCGCTCGGTAGGTCCGCAACTGCAGACCCTGAGTGGAGCGGCGGTAGAACAGCAGTGCCCCCAGGCCGAGGACCACAGGCAGTGTGACGAGGCCGAGTTGGCCGACGAAGGCGAAGGCGAGGAAGGTCAGCGGGAGCGCCGCGACGAAGGAGCCGAGCAGGACAAGCCAGAGCCGCCAGTTCAACTCCACGCTGCCGATGACCACGGTGCGCTGCTCAGCGGCTTCCCTGCCGGTCATCTCGGTGAGCACGTAGAGCGGGTTCATGACGGGGTGTCCTCTCGGCGCTGGTGCGCCAGGGCGCGTCGCGAGAAGCCGGGGTGGCGTCTCAGTGGTGAGCCTGTGCCCTAGGCCGCTCCCCGGCCGCCACGAGGAGCGTCGGGGCGCGGGGAGCGGCCTAGTAGGCGAGGAGGCTCAGGCCTCGTTCTTCGCGTCGTTCCAGATGGAGATGACCCCGTTGGCGACGGTGTCGAGGATGAAGAGGAAGACGGGGAACAGGACCGCGGGCGCGGAGAGGATGGCGCCGACCAGCAGCGCGCCCCACACGGCACCGGACTGCCCCATGCCGCCGCCACGGCGCCGGTCCCACGCCCACTTCAGCACGGCCAGGACGACCAGGCAGACACCGACGATGCTCATCAACTTCTCGATGGCGCCGAACCCGGTGGCCCCGACCAGGGTGTCCCAGAAGTCGCTGAAGGCCGACTCCAACTGGACCGGCCCCTTTCCGGCCATCGCGGTGATGGGGCCACCGCCGGTGGCGGTCGTGGTCGACGCGCCGTTGACCATGGCGGTCATCAGGGTGGTGTTCATGGGGTGCTCGCTCCTTCGTGTACCGGGCCGGTTGTTGGCTCCGGGGCTTCTGGTGTGGACCATGCGCACAACACGCGGTGGTCGGTGACGCGGTGACGTGCGAGAGATGGGCCAGGTGCGGCCGGACGTGACGAGACGGGCCTGCTAGGTGCGGGCCCGTCTCGTGTTGTCGTGGTGGTTCACCCTGCGCCGGTGATGGGCTTCGGGTCTGGTCTCGGTGGGTGACTGGGGCTCAGCGGGGCTTGGTGGCCGCGCGCAGCGCCGAGTCCCACATGCCGTAGGAGTAGTCGGGGTTGGCCGAGAGCAGGTTGGCCACCGCGGCGCGGTCGCGGATGTCCTCACCGGGCCACGGTGCGAACAGGGCGTTCTCGGTCTCGACGTCGAGGGTCTCGTCCTCCCAGCGCGCGACGAGGGCCTGGACGTCGGTGTCGGGGGTGATCGACCGGCGGGCCGCGGTGACGTTGCGGTGGCCCAGGTGGGGGGTCTCGATGAGCGGGGCCCCCTGTCGCTCGGCCACCGCGTTCCACAGCATCTTGCGTGCCTCACGCAGGTTGCGCTCCTCGCCCTCCACGCCGTCGAGCGCCCGGTCGAGCCAGGAGCCGGGGGCGACGTCGTTGTGGGAGACACCCCCGAGGGAGGCCCGGTCGAAATAGGAGTGGTCGTCCAGGACGCGGTCGCTGTCGGCGACCTCCCAACCGCGGACGTTCTGCACGAACTCCGGGCTGGGCCGGTGACGCGCGTCGTGCCAGTTCTCGCGGATGTCGTGCGCCATCTCCCGGATCTCCTCCGTGGTCGGTTCCTGGCCCTGCGACTGCTTCTCGGCGATGCGGCCCGCCAGCGCCCGGTAGGCCGCGAAGTCCTCGGCCCGCACCGAAGCACGCCCTGCGCGAGCAGCCAGGTTGGATGCGGAGGTGTTGATGTAGGCGTGGACGTTGTCGACACGTCCGCCGCGGGCACGCCGCTCCAGGACGGCGACCAAGGCGTCCTGGGCCACGTCGTCTGCGGAGTAACCGCGGTCGGCGGAGCCGGTGGACCGAACGACTCGTCGAGCGGCCTTCTGGGCCACCTCGAACATCCGGGCGTTCGCGTCGACGTCCGACCAGTCGTAGTCGAGCAGCGCGACACCGTCGGCCTCGGCTCGCGGCTGGACACCGAACTCACCGGTGGCGTGACGCGCGTTCTCGCGCGCGGTGGCGGCTGAGGAGGAGATGGTCTGGCGGCTCATGCCAGGTGGGTGTGCGGGGATCTCGGCTGCCGCTCGGCCCCGGGCAAGTTTTACTTTCGGCGGGTGCAGCCAGAGGCGCGTGCCGCACACGTTGCGCCAGCGTCGAGCCAGCGCTGAGGATCACGGGCTCGGTCTGGCCACCGCCGGGGCCTAGGAGACCTTGGCGGTGGCGGCCACCTTGACCGGCTTCGCGGTGCACCCGGGCGTGAGACGGCACTTGGTCGGGACGGTGCCCGCCACGACTGACCATCCGTGGGCCTGCGCCGGGCTGATGGCCCGCGGCAGCGTCTCGTCGTCCCCGTCCGGGGCGACCGGGGCGGGGGCCACCCCCTGCTGCTCGGGCGCCTCCGCAGTCGCGTGTTCAGCGGTGCCCGGTTCGGTGACCGGAGCGTCGACGACGTGGAAGCAGGAGGGGCAGATCGCGATCGTGACGGTCGGGGTGAGGCGCAAGAACGGGAGGAAGGCCTCGTAGCGGTCCAGCAGTGCTTCCTGCTCTTCGCTGAGCACGATCCCGGCAAGGGCCTTGCGGAACCACTCCAGGTCGTTGGCCTCGCGCTCGATGGACTCTGTGCACCGCTGGTCGATCTCGGCCCAGGACGCGCAGCGCAGGTGCTTCATGATCCCCAGGGCCAGACCGACGGCTCGCGCCAGGGGCTGGCCCTCGACGTCACGGAACCGCACCTCCTTGATCCGAGCGGCGGCGCCACGAGAGACCGCCTTGGCCGCCTTGGCCGCCTCCTGCACCACGCCCGAGTCCACGCCCGAGTCCACGCCCGAGTCCACGCCCGAGTCCACGGGCGCCGCGGCGGCGGCGCTGTCGAGGGCGTCGCCGTCCCCTGCCTCGAAGCCGCTGGCGGGATGCGGGTGCGAGGGAGTCGCGATGACCAGGGGCACAGCGGCTGCGGGCGCGTAGTCGTCGAAGTCGAACTGCTCGGGTGGCCCGTCGTAGTCGCCCCATGACGAGGCTGTGTCGCCGAAGTCGTCGAAGTCGCCGACGGAGGCCTCGGTGCGGGTGGTCACGGGGTCCCTGTGCCGCTCAGCCCGGGTCGGCGACGGCCACGACCCGGCTCGGCGGGCGCCCTCACGACGGGCACGAGGCCAGTACGCGACCCATGGCGTCCTTCTCCGGGCCGGTCACCCACAGGTCGTACTTGGCCTTCACCGCGATCTGCTGGGAGATGTAGGCGCAGCGGAAGGACTTGTTCGACGGCAGCCAGGTCGCGGCGTCGGCGTCGCCCTTCTGACGGTTGCTGCTGGGGTCGGCGGCGAACAGGTTCATGGGGTCGTTGGCGACGGCGGCGCGCTTGGACTCGCTCCAGTACTGCCCGCCAGTGACCCACACGTTGCCCAGGGCGACGACGTGCTCGATGTCGAGGTCGGTGGCGTACTCGTCGTCGTTGGCGTCGAAGACGTAGTCGGCGGTGCCGGTGTAGCGCTCGTAGCGCACCACCCCCGAGGCGACCTCGCAGTCCGAGCCGTCCTCGAAGACGATCGCGACGAGGTCGCGGGCCAGGACGTCGTTGCGGGTGTCGCAGCCGTTGCCGGTCCAGGCGAAGTCCCCCGCCGCGTCCGACCATTCCGAGCCGTACTCGTCGCGGCTGTAGCCGGTCATGGCGGCCTTGCCCTTGACGTCGAGGTCGGAGAGGGCGGCTCGGGCCTTGGTGTAAGCCTCGGTGGTCATGAAGGGGATGGGGGTGCCCTTCTGGCCGCTGGCTCCGTCGCCCTGCTCGTCGGGGCGGGCCGGGACGTGAAGACCCTCGCGGGTCATGAGTCGCTCGAAGGCGGTGAAGTCGAAGTGGCGAGCCTCGGCCAGGGTCAGGTCACGCGGCACGAGGGCGGCGGCCTCGGGGCCGTATCGCCGCTCGACCTCCGCTCGGGCAGCGCGGACCGCGGCCTGTCGAGCCTTGCGCTGAGCCTCGTTGCGGACCTCGTCGACCGCGCCGCGCGCCTCCATGACCCGTTCGATGCCCGGGATCGTCCAGGTGGCCATGTTGGGCAGGCCCGTCAACTGGCTGAGGGTCTGGGTGGCCCCGATCGAGTTGGCGTAGCCCCACACGAGGGTCAGCACGGGCAGGGCGATGAACAACTTCAGGGCTCGACTCATGATGTTCAGGTGTGCGGCACCCTCGGCGCACCGCTCCCGGCGGTCAGGGTCCCGTGCCCGTCGCCTGGATGCTCACTGCCGCCCGGCTCACTCCAGGACGATGCCGCGGCTGGTGAGGATCTTGGCCATGGCGTCCTGACGCATCTGGTCTCGCTCGGCCTGCCAGGCCCGGGCGCGCTGGTCCTTGGCGGACGACATGTCTCGGTGGACGGCCACGGCGGCCTCGTAGTCGGCGGCTGCCTGGTCGCGCTTGGCGATGCCCGCGGTGTCGCGGCCCCCGAAGGTGGCTGCCTTCGCCTTCTCGTAGCGCACCCGGGCGCGCTCCTTGGCGATGTAGGCCCGCTGGGTCTCGTCGGAGGTGTCGACGACGCTGGTGAGCGCGTCGTAGGTGGCCTTGGAGACCGGGGTGTTCCTGGAGCCTTCGTAGTGGACGCGGTAGACGACCTTGTCACCGTCGACCTGGGGGCTCTTGCCGACGACACCGACACGCTTCATGTGCTCACCGAGCGTCTCGACGGTCTGGGTGCCGTCGTCGTTGGTGAAGCGCCACTGACGGCCCAGTTCGGCGCGGGCGCGGGCGCCCTGGGAGACGGTGAGTCCGTTGGTGTCGATGCACAGGTCGTCGCCGCGCTGCGGCGGGTTCTCGGCCTGCGCCCACTCCCAGGGACGGTCAGGCTGGGTGTTGACGACGTCGGTGACGTCGATGTGGCGCTGGGGGTCGACCAGGGCGTGCTTGCCGTAGGAGCCGCCGTGGATGACCTCGTCGCGGGACATGAGGAAGGTGCGCTCCTCACCGGTGGCGTCCATGCGGGCGCGGCAGGCGGCGTAGCCCGGCGGGATCCAGGGGGCGTGGGTGTCGCCGTTGCCGAGGGTCACGAACTCCTCGGCGTGCGCGGCGCGGAAGGCGTCCTTGTCGGACTGCTTGGCGCGGTCGCGCAGGGTCATGGACTCCTCGATGCCGACCTCGATGCCGGTGGCCTTGGTGTAGGCGTCGGGGTACCAGTTCTTGACGCTGGCCGCGCACGCTTCGCGGATCGCGTCGTGCTCGCCGTTCTTGTAGTGCGGGAAGGCCTCGGGGTGATACATCCCGACGATGTTGGACTCGCAGTCCTCCTCGTACCAGCCCGAGGCGTTGCGCAGGGCGGTCGGGATGGCCAGGTTGCGCTCGCGGCTGACCTTGATGCCGCCGTGGCCCGGCGTGTGCACCACGGTGATGCCCGCAGCGACCTGGGTGGCGACGTCAGCGTTGCCCCAAGGGGTGCGCGAGTCGGTGCCCACCCCGGTCTGGCCCCACTGGCGCTCCTCGGCGTCGCGGCGCTGCTGCTCGGCGAACTCCTCGTCGAGGCGCGCCTCGGTGGCGGCGTGGACGGCGATCTCCGCGGCGATCTCCGCTCCCAGGTCCGCTTCCAGGTCGGCGGCCGGGTCGGCCCACGGGTCGATGGGCGCCCCGGTGAGGTTGATGCCGTTGAGGTCGGCCTCGCCACGTGTCTTGGTGGCGTAGGTGCCGTCGCCGTGACGGTTCTGCTGCTGGGCGGACTGGGCTGCGCTCATCTGGGTTGCCATGCACATCAGGTGTGCGGGGCGGCCTGCAGGCGCTCCCGATCCCGCAGGGCCAGCCGCGAGCCGCACGCGGCTGCTCTCGGGTGGCTTCAGTCTTCGCTGCCCGCGGTCCGCTGCGCCCGCTGCGCCCGGCGGAGGGCGGTGTGCTCCATGAGGACACGCGGGAGGTGGCCGCTGGCGTCCTGCAGCCCGGCGCGCTGGTCGATCTCGGCCTCCAGGCCGCGCGCTTCCCACGACTCCAGGCGCTTGCCGGTGTCCTCGCGGTAGTAGAGGTCCGAGTGGATGCCGGGCACGCGGGAAGGCTCGCGCACGAGACGGAAGCGCTGCGGTTCGCCGGGGCGGTCGTCAATGTCGTGGTCGAGGAGGACGACGCTGAGGGAGGGGCTGCCGTCGTGGTCCTCGTCGGCGCTGTCGAGGCCGGAGAGGATGACCTTCTGCTGTTCCCCTCTCATGGAGCGCTCGGCTCCCTCGATGGTGAACGTGCCCTCAGAGGGGTCCAGGGTGACCCGCGACTTGCCGGTGGGGTTGACCACCGCGGCTGAGCGCCAGACGGTGACGACGGCGTGGCTGAAGTCCTTGATGTCGGCGTCGGCTCGTTCGGTGGCGCGCACGGCGTTCACGATCCGTGCAGCAGCGCGGGCAGCGCGCGCAGCCTCGTCCTGCGGCTGCGAGCCGAGGTAGGCGCTCAGGGTCTCGGCGTGGGCAGAGGTGTCGACTGCCCACACCGAGACGGTCTCGCCGTCGGCGGAGGGGTGCACGGTGAACCGGGCCCCGGTCTCACTGAGGTAGGTGACGGTCTCGGTGCTGAGGTCGTAGGCAGCCAGGCCGGTCAGGTCGCTGTCGTTGATGGCGTCGACCGCGGCCCGCCGGACGGGGTTCTCCACGATGCGGGCGACGGCCTGCTCGACCGCGTCCGGGCCGGGGTCCAGGCCGAGGTCGACACTGCCCTCGATGCGGGGCACGGTGGCGTACTTGCCGTCGCCGGTCCGGTTGGTCTGCTGGGCGGCCTGGGCAGGCGACATCGGGTGGCTCATGCCTGAGGGGTGTGCGGGCGCCAGGCGCAGCGCTCGGGCCCGTCGGCAGCGCGACTCACCTCTGCAGGCTGGTGGCGTACCCCGGGTTGAAGTGCGCGGGGTTCATCGACCGCATCCGCCCCCGGGCGACGGCTTCGGCTGCGGCGAGGCTGTCGTAGGTCAGGCCCGAGCCGGAGCCTCGTTCATGGGTGTAGTCGACCTCGGTGCCTCCGGGGTCGGCGATGTCGGTGTGGGTGACCACCTCGGTGAGGTCCTCTACCGCGTAGCGCACCGGCAGCGGGATGGAGTCACCCTCGTCGAGTTCCTCGATGGCGCGCCGCTCGTGCTCGGGCTTGGCGCACCACTCCTCGAAGGCCTTGGTCGCTTCCTGCCAGTCGCTGTAGTCCAGGTCGTACAGGTCGCTGTCGCGGCGGCCGACGATGAAGGCGGTCTGGGTGATGGAGACGAAGGGACGCTCGTCATCGGGGATTGCCCAGGTCAGCCGGTTGGAGGGCTCGGCGCCCAGCGAGCAGTCGCCTCCTACGCCGACGCCGACGCCCTCGGCGTCGGGGTCGTAGTCACCGGTGGTGGCCGCGTTGTCGATGAGCACGGGCGAGCCGGTGGCCTTGGCTTCAGCGATGGCTGCCAGCACCCGCGGGTCGGTGCCCGACGGTTGGGGGCCGCTGAGGTCGAGGGGCGCCTCGGGTCGGTGCTGCGTGGCGAAGGTGCCGTCGCCTGCACGCGGGTGCTGGGACTCGTCGAACCGACCAGGAGCGCTCATGTCCTCTAGGTGTGCGGTTCCCGACGTCAGCGCTTCGTGGCCGGGTCGGCCCCGGCCCGCGACCGGCCCAGTGACGGGCTCAGCGGTCGAGGCGCTGGGCCTGGGCGCCGGGGCCGGTGTCGCCGGGCGCGGGCACGCGCTTCCACGTGTGGCCGCGCAGGTTTGAGGTGGTCTGGTGACCGGTGGTGGTCTGCTCCAGGATGTACTCGACCTCGCCGTTCTCGCCCCACTGGACCCCGTCGTCGTCGGCGCCGAGGATGACGCGGGCGGGCTTCTTGCCCAACACCCGGTAGGACGTGGAGCCGTACATGGGTGAGTCGGTCATGACGTCGTCGCCGACCTTGGCGCGTCCGTTGGCGATGCGCTTGTCGTAGCGGGGGCCGTCGGGGTGCAGCGGGGAGATGTCGGTGGTCGAGAAGGAGCGGTAGAGCCCGTAGCGCACGTGGCGGTTCATCTGCTCGATCGTGTCGTCACCGAGCACTCCCCCTCCGGTGTAGGCGTGGGCGGTGATGCGCTCGGACAGGACCCTCGCTGCCTCGGCCTCGAACCAGTCGGGATCGGAGAGGTCGACACGGTCGGCGTGGACGGTGACGGGGTCGCCGTGGTTGAGCAGCGCGGAGGGGCGCTCGTTCGTGCCGTCGCAGTAGATCGCGACGACTCCCGCGCGACTGGAGTCGATCCGGGTGATGACCGAGCCGTGGACGGCCTGCTGGTACTCGGGCAGCGCGCGCTGGGTCGGGTGCAGCCGCTGCCCGACCTGCAGGTGGCGCGCGGACACCTGCTCGGCGCGGTCCCAGTCAGGCTCGAACCCGACGACGTCGGGGCCTGCGGCGTAGCGCGTGGCGTATTGCTCGCAGGCTTCGCGCCATTCGGGGTTGGTGATGCGAGCGAAGGCCTCGGTCGTGGTGGCCGGGCGGGCTGCGTCACCGAGCATCTCGACGGCCCTGTGACGAGCCTCGGCCAGGACCTCGTCATCGGGGGCACCGACCGCACAGTAGATCTCGCCGACGTTGACGCCGTCGCGGTACAGGTCGTGATCGAGGGGGTAGCGGTCGTGGTCGGTCTCGGTGGCGCGGACCTCCCAGATCGACGACGACCCGGGCACTTGAAAGGCCTCGCCGACCAGGTCGCCGTCAGGGATGTCGTAGGCGTCGGCGTACTCGTCGGGCTCCATGTCCTCGTCGAGGTCCTCGTCGAGGTCGAGGTCGACGTCGATGGCCTCGGCGAGGCTGAAGGTGCCGAACCTTCCGTCGGGGCGGCGGGCGTTCTCGCGGGCGGACTCAGCGGCGGGGTTGGTCATGCCTGCTGGGTGTGCGGGGAGGAGATGCGCCGCTTCAGCGCGAGCGCTGTGCCATCTGCTCGGCGGCCGGACGGGCCATCATCGCGTAGAGGCTGGAGATGATGCGCCGGTCGCTTGCGGAGTCGAGGTCCAGGAGGCTGACCGGCTCTGCGGGGTGACCCTCGGCGGCGCGCTGGGCCTGGATGCCCGCAAGCATGCCCTGGGCGTGCTTGCGCGTGGGAGTGGGCCTTGTCCTCGTGGCGGGGCTCGTGGCGGGGCTGGCAGCAGGGCTGGTGGTGGTGGGCATGCACGGATCGTGTCCGGGCCGGATGCGTCGGTGCACCCGGGTCCTGCCGGGTTCGCCGTCAGGCGAGGGCCGTGTCGTCGGCGTAGAGGTCGAAGCGGAGGTCGGGGTCGTCGAAGCCCTCGATCAGCCGGGTGCCCTGGGTGTAGCCACCGGCCCGGTTGGTGGTGCGCATGGGTGACCCCTGGTCGTGCTCGGTGCGCTCGATGGCCCCGGCGTGGGTGACGACGACCGACTCGAACGCCCAGTCCCCGATCTCGAAGTCGTCGCGACGGCAGTCGGCGATGCCGGAGGCGGTCACCCACACCGCGTCGTAGGCGCAGGCAACCTTGTCCCAGTCGATGACGCGCGCTGAGCCCCATCCGTCGCAAGCGAAGTCGGGGTCGTTGGGACATTCAGCCGCCAGTGCGCGCGCATCGGCGGCAGAGTCGAGACGGGCTACGCGCGCCTGCGCGTGCAGGACGACCGTGCTGCGGACGTTGTCGCGCCCACCGCCACGCATGTCCTCAGCGGCCAGGAACGCCTCCCACGGCGTGGGGGCGGGGTCGCTGCTGGAGCCCACGGTGAGCCAGAGGCCATCGAGCGGCTTGGGCGAGCGCTCGGCCCTCATGGGCTGAACCTTGGCCACGTCGACGGGTTGGGGGTGGCTGAAGGTGAGCGGCGGCATCTGAGCGCCTTCCACGACGGGAGTCGACGTCGAGATCGCTGTGGCGGCGCGTTCGTGGAGCAACGAGCGCAGGTAGCCCAGCGCCTCCTCGGCGTCCAGCGCGGCTTGGTCCTCGCGGTCCTCTTGATCCCCCGATGGGACATTGCTGGCAGCGGGGTCGGTGAGCACGACAGCGCTCTCGGGGCGTGGCTGGACCCCGAAGCGTCCGGTCCGGGTCCGAGCAGCCTCACGGGAGGCCTCGGTGGGGGCTCGGCTGCTCATGGTGGGCCGGTGTGCGGCGGCCTCGGCGCCCGCTCCCGGCGTGGTCGGCGGCCCGCTCTAGGCTCGGGCCATGCTCACGATCACGCTCGGCATCCAGGAGGTTCCTCCCGACCACCGCGGCGGTTACGAACTGGCCTCCGACGAGGTCACGGTCGAGGCAGCCTCCTACGAGGAGGGTGTTGCCGAGGCCACGAAGTTGATCCCCGAGGGGTGGCGCAAGATCTTCGTGCGCACTGGCCTGCCTGATCAGTGACCCGCCCGGCTCACGCGGCAGGAGATCGCCACGCCAGGGTGGTCGTTGCGGCTCCGCGGACGTGGTCGGTACCCAGGCGCACGCCGTTGATCGAGCGGCGGTACTCGATGCGAGCGGCCTTCATGGATCGGATGACGGCGCCGTCGATTCCGTCGCCGACCACCTCGCCGCCCAGTCGCTGTGCCAGCATGCCCGGGCCCGGGCCCGCTTCGCTGCCGCGTCGGTTCGCGTCCCACAGCACAGCCGTCGGTCCGACGAACGGGTCCATGATGCGCGTCAGGGCATCGATGCCCTCCTGCTGGGCGGCCACGACGTTGTCGGTGTAGCGGGGCGGCTGGTGGGCCACCACGATGCGGGCCCCGGCCACCTCGAACTGGAGCACTGATCGAGCCGGGTGACGACCCGACCCCTTCGGGCGGGACCACGTCGCGCGCAGGTCGGTCCAGACGATGTCCTTCACGGCGCCGAGACCGCGGTCGACGTAGGCGGCGAGGTTCTCCCTGCCCGGTCGTGAACTGTCGCGCATCAACCGGTAGCCGGGCATCGGCGGGATGTCGTACCGGATGGCCTCGACCAGGCCGATGATCTGGTAGCCCTCTCGCCCCATGGCGCGCAGTTCGCGCTGGACGACGCTGCTGGACCTGCCCGGCCCGACGTTGTAGATGATCGTGCGGGCCTCGATGCGCTGGGCTTCGGGGTCAGGGACGGGGATCGTCGGGTCGGGTCGTGGTGTTGCGGTCGCGGTGCCGGAGGGGTCGTAGTCGGGCAGCCCGGCCGCCGAGGGCAGCAGACCGGTCTCGGTGAACGCCGACCTCGTCGGGTCGGGGGCAGCGGCAGGAGCACTCGGCGCCGTTGTGGGCTGGGGGGCGGGAGGTGTGTCTGCCGGGGTCGGCACTCCGTCCGGCAGCGACGCGGCGGCGACCGGAGCGACCGGAGCGACCGGGGCGACCGGGGCTGCGGGGTCGGCGTTGGTGCGTGCCGCGGCGCCGACGCCGATGACGACGAGGGCCATGACCAGCACGGCGAGCAGGGCCAGGACGCGTGGCGTCGTGGCGTGGGGCTGACTGCTGCGGCTGGTGGTCACGCGCCGTCTGTGCCGCTGCTCGTGCGACGGCTGCCACCACCCCCACCCGGATGGCGCCTGGTGCGCCTGAAAGGGCGAACGCCCCTCGGTCCGCAGGACGAGGAGCGTTCGGTGAGCCGCGTGACGGGCGTGCGGATCCGGACCGTGTCCCGCTCAGGACCTACCTGAGGGGGCCAGCGTGGATCGGCGTTCGTCGTGGCGGCGAAGGAGGCCGTGAGGCGCTCGGGTCAGTGGCTGGCCCCCGGAGGGCAGCCGCAGTCCTGGGGGTTGAGGGCACAGGGGCCTCGACCGGTGCTGCGCGCGCAGGTCTCGCTGAGCGTGCTGCGCTCCTCGAAGGACAGGTCGGGGTCCTGCGCCTCGCGGCACGAGGGACACAGTCGGCAGGTGGCCGCGGAGCCCATCAGGTCGAGGTTGGTCTCGGCGCGCGCGTGGGCCTTGAACTGGCCGCCGCCGACGCCGGTGCCGCGGCGAGCCTGAGCCGGACGGTGCTGGAGCGTTGCTGCGGTCATGGCGCGCCTCCTGTGCGCTGGGCTGGCGACCTGCCGGGTGGTCGGACGCCTTCGCGCATCATGTTACCCAGGATGCTTGTGTTTGAACACGTTTGCGTCCATTGGCTGCGAGGTCAGCACGGCCTTCAGACGGCCTCCTCGGTCTGGACGCGAGCGGGTACGGCGCGACCGAATGCGGCCTGGCCGGTCTCACGAGCCAGCAACCGCCACGCAGGGTCCTGGGCGCAGGCGTCGAGCAGGGTCGGGTGCAGGGATTGGGCGAGCCAGCGGCGCGAGGCGGGCCAGGTGATCTCGGGGTGGCGTGCTGCGACGCGCGCGAGACGAACGGCGCGCATGGTGGCGAAGTCGCCGGGGGCGACGGTGCAGTCGAGGACCGCGCGCCGCAGGCAGTGCAGCAGCGCTGTGGCCGCACACTCTCCCTGACGCGTCGACATCGGCGGCGCGTCCAGGTCGAGGTCCAGGTCGAGCATGCTGGTGTCTCGGGTGGCCCAGGCGTTCATGGTCAGCACGTGTGCGGCCACAGTCCCCCAGCGCACCCGGCACCCGCCCAGGCCCCGCCCCGGCGTGGATCACGCCTCGGCGAGCGCTCTCCAGGCGTCACCGGTCCCGGCCCGCTGCGCGACAGCGAGACGACCCGCGGTCATCTCGTCGACCAGCCATGCGCGGCCGTCGTAGACCGCGTCGCCGAGGGTGCGCGGGTCGGCGTCGAACGGGGAGCACCCTGCTGGCAGGAACCGTGTGATCCAGTCGAGATTGATGCGGCCTGTGGCGCTCGCGGCTTCGACCGCTGAGCGTCGCTCGTCGATGGCGTCCTGGACGTCCCAGGCGTGCGGCGGGCAGTGGTCGCGACACACGGTGCGGGTCTGCCGGTGACGACTGCTGCCACCCTCGGCGCCTGTCTCGGTGCCTGTCTCGCCGCCGATGGTCCCGACGTGGGACCACCAGCACCGGACCCCGCAGACCACGCAGGGGTCGCCGACCTCGGCGACGTCGAAGACGCCGGAGCCGAAGATGCCGCAGGTGGCGCAGAACCCGGCGCCGTTCTTGTAGCCGCGGGTCTCCCAGGCGTGGGAGCCCTCGGCCAGCAGGGTGGGACAGGTGGTCTTGGCGGTCCACTTGGCCCACGCGGCGTCCTCGGCGTCGGCGAAGGTCGAGCCTTCGCCTCGCAGGTAGCCGCCGCTGGGGTTGTCGTCGGTGGAGGGCGGAAAAGTCTCGATGAAGGCTCCTGCGTCGAGCAGGATGTGGTGCCGCTCGTCGGAGGCCCACCAGGTGGTGTGCTGGTCGGGGTCGGCGACCTGCTCCGGTGTCGCCACGGCGCTGCGATGGGCTCTGCCGCCCTGGGTCAGGGTTCCTGCGGGCCAGGGGTGGCGCAGCGCGTGGAGGGGCCGCCGGGCCTGGGTGGTCGTGTCGAAGGTGTCGGAGCGTACGACGTGGCGGGGCAGGGCGTGAGCGATGCGGTGGCGGTCGCGCGCCAGCCGGAAGGAGGGGTGGAGGCTGTCGTCCACGGTGCGTAGGAGGTCTTCGGCTTGCAGCAGCACCGACTCTGGCTTCCGCGGACACCACTCAGCCGCGTATCGACCGTGGAACTCGTCGAGGCCGGACTCGACGGGGTCGACGTCGTAGACGATGGTGGCCTCGACGGGGCCGGGGGTGGTCAGTGCCTGCAGGAAGGTGATGGCTGAGGGCAGGCGCACGACGTGGGTTGCAGACCACCAGGCGGGCTCACCGTTCTCGTCAGCGAGCGTGGCGTGGGCCAGCACGAACGTCGCCCCAGCAGCGCGATCGTCTTCGGCGTGCCAGACGACCTCCTCGACGTCAGTGGAGGCATCTGGAAGGTCGGTCGGGTGGCTGCTCACGCTTGACCTGTGCCCAGGGCGGGTGGGCGGCGACGGAGGCAGTAGTGGACCCCGGCGCCAGGGGTCGGGGTCGCGGTCGGGTCAGTGGTGACCGCAGATGCCGCGAGGCGGGTAGGTCAGGTCGGCGTAGTCGGCGATCGTGATGTCGTGGGTCAGGGTGTCGCCGCAACCCAACATGCAGGGCAGGGTGAGCGTGAAGGTGCGGTGGGCGAGGTCGCTGACGGTCAGCGTCGCGCGCTGCCAGGTCGCCGATCCCTCGCGGGCGATGTCGAGGACCTCGCGTGCTTCGCGGTACTCCGCGACGAAGTCACGGAAGGACTGGACCGATGCCTGACCCTGCGGGGCGTGTGCGTCGGCTCCGGGGGCGTGGCCGGGGCGGTTGGTGCTGAGGTCGTTCTGGTCGGTGGTCACGAGGTGGCTCCGTGGGCTGATCGGTCAGGGCCGGGTCAGGGATGGGTCAGGGCCGGGGCGAGTGCGGGCGTGAGAGGAACGGCATGAGGGAAGGGGGTGCGGGCGGGCCGGATGTTGCGGGTCAGCGCCTCGCCTCGACGCCGCGGGCCACGCCGTGGTCGTCCGGGCCGATGGTGGGGATGGTCGAGTCGAGGGCGGCCAGCAGCGTAGTGATCTCGGTGCGGGTGCTGAGGCGGGCAGCGGGGCCGGTGCGCATGGCTGCGGCTCCGCGGAGGAGGTCGATCTCGGTCCAGGTCACCAACGCGCAGAGTGCCGCGTCGCCGTAGCCGGTGTCGGTGACGTGAACGCTGCGGTCCTCGGGGGCCTCCAGGTGGGCCACGACGAGGCCGTCGTCGCGGATCAGGGCACGCAGAGCGGTGAGTGACCCGAGGCGGAACCAGCCGACGGGGCACTGCTGGTCGAGTGCGTCGGCGACGGGGGCGAGCAGCGGAGATGCGGCTCGCAGGGAGTCGACGTAGTTCTCCCAGGCGACGACGTGGGGGTGGTCGTTGCGGATGCGGGCCTGGTCGAAGGGCCGGTGAGTGTCCTCCATGGTCAGGTGTGCGCAGCCGCGCAGGGCGTGTGCCCAGGCCTGTCCGACGAGGTCGCGAGGGCACTCGGTGATGAGGTCCATGACCTGCGGCAGGGGTACCTCCAGCGCGTCGATCGGCCGGGTGGGGGCCTTGTCACGGCTCGCGCTGAACCAGGCGCTGAACGCCTGGTGGTCCTCGGCTGCGATGTCCTCGTCGAACATGGCCGCGTGAGCGGCGATCAGCGCCGGGCCGGTGGGCACGACCCGCAGGACCTCGATGCGCGTCGCCGGGTCTGACATCGTCTCGGGAGTGGCCGGGCTGGTCTGGGCTGGCTGCATGGCGCGATCGTGTGCGGCGCTGACCCGGACGTGCTCCCGTTCCCGCGCAAGCCGGGTGCTCAGGTCGGGCCAGGCTGAGTGGCGGCGACGTTGAGACGGTCGAGGTCGCGCACGGCAAGGAGCACATCGTGGGCAGCCAGATGGGCCTGGGCGTGGGACTCCAGCGCTGCCTCTACCTGGGCCTGCAGGCTGCCAGAGTTCAGCCAGTGGGGCAGGAGACGCGCGTGCAGCGCACGGTGCGCCTGCGCTCGTTGCGCCGGTGTGCCGAGGTCGAGATCGGTGAGGGCTGCGTACGCGTCGGCTGCGGCGGACCGGGGGTCGTCGAGGTGCGGGATCAGCGCGCGCGCGAGGACGTCGCGTACCTGGGCTTCGCGCAGGACTCGGTCCTCGCCGAGGCGCGACATCCGGTGGGGGCCGGTGGGGGCATGGATGCAGTCGCAGTGCTGACCGGCGGTCCCCGGGCACGCCAGCACGCAGGTCCCGGGGTCGGGATCGCGCAGGCACTCACACATCGCTGGTCCTCTCGTCGCGTGTGCTCAGGAGTTGCAGGCGCGCTCGCGGCTCAGGCTCACCGTGGTCAGGGCGAGCCCGCCGGGGCGGTGCTCGATGCCTTCGAGGCTGACTCGCCGTCCGTCGAGGTGCACCAGGCGGGCACGGGTCAGGTGCAGCAGCGGGCGCTGCTTGGCCTTGCCCTCCACCGGCGTGGTGACCATGAGGCTGGCGTCGAGATGGCTGAAGTGGGCGTTGTGGAACATCCCGACCGGCGCCTCATGGGTCTGCACCGGGCCGGTGGGGCTGTCGAAGTCGAGGCGAGCGATGCGCGCGGTGTCGAAGAGCCACGTCGTCAACGGCGCCTCGGGAGGCAGGGTGTCGACGTCGATGCCCTTGCTGGGGCGTGAGCAGTCCAGGGATCCGGTTCGGGGCGAGTCGTGCGTCTCGGTCATGCACGAAGCGTGTGCGGCCGCTGTGTCCGCCTGCTCCCGCGGTCCGCGGGGATTGTCAGGTGGTGGCTGACCCAACGGCGCTGGGGCCCAGCAGCAGGACGGTCTCCACGTCCCAGGTGTTGAGGCTGGGCTCGGAGTGGCGGGTCTCGGCCAGCGCGGCGGGCGTGACCCAGAGCGCATCGAATCGTGTCGACATAGCCTCGTAGTCGAAGCCCTGGTCAGCGGTCCGCGAGAGGAAGGCAGCCACCAGGGAGGCGCCCGGGTCCTGCGTGGCGTCCACCCCGAGGTCTGCCTCCAGCAGCCCCGGCGGCGGCGGGAAGGCGGCGGCCGTGGCCAGCAGGTCGGCGTAGGAGTCGATGACCAGCACACGCGCGTCGTCGGCGAGCGTGACGACTTGGACGCGACCGTCGCGGTCGGGGTCGCGGGTGCCCGGCGTCTCCTCCGTGACCCACTGCGACCACGTCGTCTCCGGCGCCTCGCGTGGGTCGTTGACGAGCGGCGAGACCGCGATCCCGCCCTCGGGTCGCCCGTTGAGGGCCCAGCGGTTGCGGACGGGCTTGATCTTGGCCGCCTCGAAGTCGACCGCAGACAGCCACCCCATGGCGGGGACATCGCCGCCGCGGCAGACGTGGAGTTCGGCTGGGTCGGTGCGCTGCATGGGGCGCAGCCTAGGTGTTGCGAGCCTCGGGCGGATGACCTGCGCTCACTCCGCGCGGGCGGCCACCTCAGCGGCGCGCTTCATGTCGTCGCCGCTCTGGTCGGTGCCGCCACCGTTGAGCAGCAGGTAGAGCCGGGCCTCGTCCTCGACCGTGGCGACCTGCGCCTCGTTGACCACCAGGTGGGCCTTCGTGAGCGACCAGCGGTTGCGTTCGCCCTGGGACAGCCCGGAGAAGGCGACGTAGGGCCCGTCGGAGGTCTCGAAGGTCCGCTCGACGCGCTCGGGGTCGAACCAGGAGGCCGGGACGGCGAACTCGTCGTTGAACCACTGCTGGCAGGTCTCGATGCGCTGCTTGCCGTCGATGACCGCCCGCATCCCCAGCCCGGTGCTCAGCGGGTCGGAGCCGCCGGAGCATCGCCACAGCGAGGTCGTGCGGTCGTTGACGGTGACGGCGGGCACCGGGATGCCGCGGCAGAACGATTCGATGAGCCGCTGGCGCTGGCGCAGGTCCCAGACGGAGCCGCGCTGGTAGGGCGGGTTGAGGTCGTAGAGGCCTGAGGTGGCTTCGCGTGCGACTTCGTGGGCCGACCGGTTGAGGGTCTGGGCGATCGTGAGGCGTCCCAGCGGCTCGTGGCTCTGCAGCGACGACTCGCCGTCGGCGGGCGCGTAGTCCAGTCGCTCGTAGGCCGGTCGGGTGTCGCGGACGCGGGTGAAGGTGTGGTCGCGCTCGAAGGAGCGCGAGAGGTAGGCGCTCGGAGATCCGTCGGGTTCGCGGTCGTAGGACTCGAACTCCACGATCCACTCTCCCCCGTGCCGACCGTCCTCGGGGCTGGAGATCGGGTAGGCGCGGTCGACGACGCGATCCTCTCCGTCGACCATGAGCAGGTCGCCAGCGGCGATGTCGCTGCCGTCGATCTGCTCGATCGCTCGATCGCGAGTGGCGCGCAGGTCGACGCCGTCGGGGCCGATGCTGGCCTCATCGAGCGGTTGGGTGCCGAACTCGCCGTTGCTGCGACGGCGCTTCTCACGGGCGGCGATGTTCTGCTGGGTGGCCATGTCTGCACGGTATGCGGCGGCGTCGGTCGACGCTCCGAGGGTGGGGTGCCGGGGCGGACGGTTCAGCGGCGGTCGGCGTGCTTCTGACGCTGGTACCGCCCGCCCGAGACGCCCTTCCTGATCTGGTCGAGGCGGGCCTTCTTGACGCCGAAGATCGGCTCCAGCGCCTCCCAGGTGCGCCCCTCCAGGTGCAGCGAGTCGACGGCGTCGGAACGCAGTACCTTGACCGCCTCGGTGGCCCTGTTGTGCACGGCGGTGACATCGGAGGAGAGGCGACCGATGGCTTCCCATCCGTCGTCGTCGTGGCGGGCCAGAAGCAGGCGAATGAGGGAGTCGACGAGTATCTCGATCTCCGGCTCCAGGCACTTCCCAGACGCCGTTAGGTCGGCGAAGCGGGCCGCAGCCTCGGCGCGCTCTCGCTGCGAGTAGCGGGTGCGGATGTCGTGGGCGCGGGCCTCTGTGGTCTGGACTGCGGGGCTGTGCCCGGGTGAGCCCGCAGGGGGGTTGGTGCTGGCGTGGCTGTCGATGGACATGGCGGGTTCCTTGTTCTGGCCGGGCTGGTGCGCCTGGCGGCTGGATTGGTGGAGGCCTTGTGGGTGTGGGCTCAGGTGCCGCGGTAGTCACGTGAGCGCTGGTCGGCGGCGTAGGCGACGTCGATCATGAGCGTGACGGGATCCGGCGCACCCCGGCGGTTGATCTCGCGCAGCGCTGCGGCGCGTCGCCAGTACGGGGCTGGCACGCGGTCGTCGTCGTAGTCACGGACGGCGAACATCGAGGGGTGGCCGTCGGTGCCCTCGGCGATGCGGTACCGGTCGCGGGTCCCGGTCGCGGGGTCGACGAGGGTCACGTCGAGGACGGCCGCCCGGCTGCGCGTCCCTGGGAGCAGCCCGCTCGACGTCTGGGCTTGGTGCGGTGCCACGTAGAAGCGTGAGTAGGTGACGTGCTCACCCGCGTCGAGGTCGGGACCGAAGGTCACCGTGCTCAACGCTCGCCGAGCGCGGGCCCCCGGGCGCGAGATGAGGGTCTGCATGCGCTCGTCGAAGGCGCGGTAGAGGTGGGCCTGCTCGACGGCGTCGCCGACCACGGCACGGCAGTCCTCGGCGGTGACATCGCGGAAGCCGAAGGGCGGCTCGTCGATCTGCAGGCTGCGTGTGGCGTAAGCGGCCATGGCCGGGTCGACACCCGCGACGGGCCGCGCCCAGGTCGCGGAGACCGAGAGCCTGGCATCGTTGCGGACGGTCAGTGTGTGGCCTTCGGCGTCGTGTGCCGTCAACAGGACGCCGGGTGCGTGGGCGCCGGTGGGGGCCTCGAAGCGCAGGCCGGGGTAGTCGGCTCGCAGGGCGCTGAGGCACTGCTCGATGTAGGGCACGTGGCCGGGCACTTCGGCCGGATCGACTCTCACGGTGGCCTCGGCGCGGTGCGTCTGGGCGAACCGGCCCCCGTGGTCGCGAGGGTGGGATGCGGGCTCGAAATGGCGGGTCATCGCGGGTCCTCCGATGGGTTGTTCTGGGGCGAAGTGGACGAGGTGCCGCGTCGGGCGACCTCGGCGGCGTTCGCGAGGTCGGCGGCGCGCTGTTCTGTGCCACCAGTGTTGAGCAGCAGGTACATCTCGGCTTCGGCCTGCACGGTGGGCAGGGCGGCGTAGATGCGCGGCATGGTGGCCTCGGTGCCCATGACGGCCCGCGCGGTGGGCGTCAGTCCGTGCCAGGTGACGTGGGGGCCCTCGGGTGTGGGGATCGTGGTGGCGATCTCCTCGGGCTCGAACCAGGACGCGGGCACCGGCAGGGAGCCCTCGAACCAGTCGCGGAGCGTCTCCAGGCGCTGCTTGCCGTCGATGACGGCGTAGGTCGAACGGGACGGGTTGGATCGGTCGTGCCCGGGGTTGGCTGCATACCAGGCCGGGGCGTGGCGGTCGTTGAGGACGACCGCGGGCACGGGCACCCCGAGCCGCAGGCTGCGGATCAGGTTGACCCGCTGTGCCTGGCTCCACGCCGATCCTCGCTGGTAGGGCGGGTCGAGGTCGATGTCGCCGTCGCTGACCTCGTTGGCGAGACCTCGCGCTGTGCCGGAGGTGGCGTGCAGGGGCAGTCGCTTCAGGGGTCGGTCGTCCCGCAGGAGGGTCCCGGTGCTCTGGCTCACGCTCTCCTCGGCTTCCTCGGGGTGTACGGAGTGGCAGCCGACGTCGGGGCACCCGAGGTCGGGGTGGGCTTCGAGGTGGCCACGAGCAGCGCAGTCGTCGCAGTGACCCGGCAGCCCTACGGACTGGCGCTGGCTGCTGGAACCGGTGAAGGTGACGCGGCGCGACGCGCCGGAGTTCGCCGCGAGGCAGACCTCGGCTTCGTCGCGGTTCTGGGTTCCGAACTGGCCACTGGCGCGGCGGGCCGCCTCGCGGGCTGCTGCGGGGTGTGTCATGTCCTGTCGGTGTGCGGGGTCCGGCTCAGCCGCTCACCGCGTGAGGCTGTCGCGGCTCGCCGTATCGTGGTGGGGTCGTGCCCCTCCCCGAGTGTTGTGGGCGACGGGTGGGGCGCGGCAGGCAAGGGGGGCTCGACCCGTGGGGCCTCAGCCACGCGCGTCGATGCGGTCGGTGGCGAAGAGTTCTCGGAACGCGCTCAGGCCCTCGCGCTCGTTGCGGGGCAGGTCGAAGGTCCACAGGTCGATGGTGTTGGCGTGCGGCTGGCGGGTGTGGGGGTCGGCGGGGTCGACGTAGTGGCCCAGCACCATGCCCTTCTCGGGCACGACGCGGTGCAGTCGGATCAGGCGACGGGTGCGGAAGTGGGGCACCTGCTCGGCGATGAGGTCGCCGGTCTCGACGCCTGCGAAGGTGCGCAGGCGTCGCACCGGCACGTAGGGGCCCCAGCCGGTGCCGACCCAGGTGATGCCCTCGATGTCGTAGGGGGCCGGGGCGGGCGGCGCTACGGCGCCGGGGATGAGCGTGACGGCCCGTGCCTCGTGTCGGCTCTGGGGGCCGAATCGGCCATCGGCACGACGTGCGTCCTCGCGGGACCGTGCGGTGCTGGGCATCGGACTGGCGGTCATGAAGATGGGGTGTGCGGCAGGGCGGGAACGCGCTCCCGCGACGCGCTCCGCGCGGTGAGGTGCTCCCGGAGGGCCGCCGTGACGCGCTCGTCGGCTGTCGGGTCGTCCGAGGCGTAGCGGGGGATGTCGGTGTCGCTGAGGTGGGCGCAGGTCTCGACCGCATCGCGGATGGGGACCCCATGAGCGGTGTGGTCGACTGCCTCGGACAGGACGCGGCGTACCAGGCGGCGGCGCTGCTCCCCGGTGACGTGGTCGGCCCGGACGCGGGTGAGCGCCGTCGCCCGAGCGCTGGCCCAGGGCCCACTGCTCTCTGCCACGGGGGCGCCCGAAGCGTCGGGGTGCTCGGGACGGACCTGGACGTCGACGCGCAGGAGCCGCGCGTCGGCGGGGTTGTCGGGGGCGTAGGAGCCGTTGCGTCCCTCGCCCCGGTCGCTGAGACGCACCCGCACGCCGTGACGCTCGTCGACGACCCACTCGCCCACCTCCAGCGCGACCTCGTCGTAGGCCTCCACGTGGTTCCCGGGGCGAGCGTGGAGGGTGTCGGGGCGCGTGGCTCGGTGGTCGAGGAACGCGTGGCGGGCGCGGGCACTGGCCAGGGGTCCCAGGTCCTCGGCCAGCAGCAGCGCGCCGCACGGCTGTCCGGTCTGCGGGTCGTCCTGCTCGCACGTGGCGGCCCACCGTCGGCCAGGCCCCAGCGCGACGTGTGCGGAGGCGCCGGGCGGGATGGCGGAGGTCAGGTGCACCGGGGTGCCCATGAAGTCGTCGGCGGGGTCGTTGCCGAGGTAGTCGTAGAGCACGAACCCGACGCGGGGACCGCGGGCGCCGACTCCCCGCTCGACCAGGTCGACGCCGGGCGCCTCGCGGTGGACCTTCGCGGCGAAGCGCCCGATGGGCGTGCGGGGGTGGAGTCGTTCATCGAAGCGGTCGGTCACGGGTGTCAGGTCTTCTCTCGGGCAGGCTGGGGCGGGACGGCGGAAGGCGCGAGCGGGAGGCTCAGTCCTCGTCGGGCGTCATGACGGTGATGCACGGGCTGCCGTCGTCGTCGCTGGTGATGACGGCGTGCAGGGTCGTGCGCACCGGACGGGTGGCGCGCGGGGTGTTGGGGATCCGCATCACCTGGAAGGGGACTCGCTCGCCGAGGCGGACCTGGTTGTCGGTCTTGCGGGCGTGCGCCTGGAGGGCCACGCGGGTGAGGTTGAGGACGTCCCAGGCGCGACCGGCTTCGTCCTGCAGACCGCTGTTGGCCTCCTCCCAGCGCACCGCGTCGCCGTGTGCGCCGCGGGTCAGGGCGACGGGCCAGGAGATGCCCGCCTCGCGCGCCATCGCGGAGTGGTCCACGAGCGCACCGTCGCCGATCGCCTGGGCGCGGGTGTAGGTGGAGATGTACTCGGTGCCGTGCCAGAAGGAGTCGGGGTCGTCGACGTAGCGGGTGCCGTCCGGCGCGGTGGCGATGCCGTTCTTGGAGACCGATCCGGGCGGGAAGGGGCTCTCCGGCTCGGGCTCGGGCTCCGGCTCCGGCTCGGGGGCGGCGGGCGGGTCGTTCGTAGCGGCCGTGGGGTCCTCCCAGGGGTCGAAGTCGCCACCCGCCGAGGGGGCGCCGCTCACCTCGGCGGTCTCCACCGGCGGGGGGCCTTCACCTGCTCGTGCCTGCCGCACGGCGAAGGAGGCCAGCGCGGCGGACTGGTCGCGTCGCTGGGCCAGGTCGTCGAACCCGAGGCTGAGGAAGGCGCCGGTCTCGTTGCCGTGGGCGTCGTACTGCGTGGCGATGTACTGGCCGACCTCGATGATGCCGAGGTCGGGGTCGTTGCTGGCGTCGGCCTCGACGCGGGCCACGAAGCCGTTGGGCAGCCCGATCCGGCCGCCGGGGTCGTCGAGTTGGGCCAGGTGCCGCTCGATCTCCCAGGATCGGACCGCCTCGTCGCGACTGAGGTCGCCCGCCATCGGGTCGAGCAGGTCGATGCCGCCGGGGCCGAGGTCGCCTTCGGTGCGGACCTGCGTCCCGAACCGTCCGTTGGCGTGGCGGGACGCTTCTCGCGCCTGGGTCGCGCTGAGGCTGGAGTGGGTCATGCCCGGGAGGTGTGCGGCGTCGCCGGGCGCCGCTCGCCGGGCCTGCCCTGTCTCACGCCCGAGGGGTCTCACGCCGCTGCAGGTCGTCCTCGATCGTGCGCAGGTGGTCGACGAAGGCGGTGTTGAACAGGACCCAGGGGCCCCGGGCGGCTCGCATGCGAGCCAGGACGTCGTCGGTGCGCCACCCCATCTTGATCATGGCCATGCCAGCGACCAGCCCTGACCGGTTCATCCCGGCCTGGCAGCGCACCATCACGTCCTGCCCCTGCTCGACCCGCTGCCGGGTCGTCTCTGCAAGTGTGTCGAGACGGGCGTGATCTGCAGGGTCCAGGGGTCCGTCGACCATGGTGTGAGTGTGGTGCTCGACGCCCGGGGCGGGCTCGTGGCCCTCGCGAGTGAACAGCGAGATGACGACGTCGAAGCGATCGCGAGGTTTGGCGTCACCGCCGCCGGGCTGGCAGTCGTGTCCCCCGAGCCACAGCCCACCTCCGGAGGGATGGGCCATGACCTGGTCCCACTGCCTGTCGCAGAAGGGGATCTGCGTGATGACCCCTCGTCCCGCGCATGGCTCGCAGGTCGCCTGCTTGGCCAGGTCCTGCCTCTGCCCGTCCGTGGTGCGGCAGTGAGGACAGGGCACGGAGCCACCAGTGGTGTTCTCCGCCACGAGGGTCCCGTCGGGCAGTAGGCGCGTGACGATGCCGAGGTGAGCCATCGAGTGAGCAGGAGCGTCGAGGGTGAGGTCTGCTTCGGTGCGCGCGGTGGGCGCGAAGGAACCCGGCGTGCTTGCTGCAGTGGTGGCGCGTCGCTTGATGATGGTTACCTCCTGGTGGCGGCGACTGGGCGTGGTCGGCGCTGGGTCAGATCAGCCCGCGCAGGCGGGCCCGGCCGACCGCCGCGACGGTGAAGGCGTCGGTGATGCTCCCGCTGGCGACCTGGGCGACGACGTCGTCGATGGGCAACCAGAACGTCGGCGGCTCGTGCGCCTCGACGGGCGCGAGCGGGGCGTCCTCGTCGACTTCGACGAGGAACAGGTGGACCAGCGAGTCGAGGATCCCGTTGTCGGGGTGGACACCGCCCAGGGCGATCACCTCGCCGGGGCGACTCCCGGTCTCCTCGGCCAGTTCGCGCAGCGCCTCGCTGCGGTGGTCGTCGGTGTCGCCGAAGCCGCGGGGGATCTCCATGCTGACCGCGGAGATCGCGTAGCGGTACTGCGCGACCAGCCCGATGCGCTGCGCACGGACCGGGAGCACAGCGACGCCGTCGTGCTGGCCGACCTGGATGCGGTTCCAGCGTGCGATGGCCCCGCCGGGCAGGGCGACACGGTCGAAGAAGACGCTGACCCAGGGGTTGGCGTAGACCCGGTCCTCCTCCAGCCGCTCGATGGGGGCGAGCGCGGATGAGCCTGCCAACCCGGTCCCGAGGTCGGCCGAGGACCCGGGCTGGGTCAGGGGCTCGTTCAGGGGCTCGTTCAGGGGCTCGTTCAGGGGCTCGTTCAGGGGCTCGTTCAGGGTCTGCGCGCTCATGGTGTCCAGGTGTGCGGGGCTCACGCTGCCTGCTTGGCGCGAGTCTGGGCGTGACGGGCCACCGCGACCTCGACGAGGGAGGCGATGATCTCCGCTGGGGCCGCGGCGACGTCGAGGTCGCCTTCGACCAGGTCCATCTCGGCGTCGGATCCCTCACCGAGGACCTTCGAGATCAGGTCGGCCTTGCGCACCAGGATGTCCTGGATCCGCCCATCGAGAGTGCCCGCGGCCAGCAGGGTGGTGACCGAGACGTGGTTCTCCTGGCCGATGCGCCAGGCGCGGTCCTCGGCTTGGGACTGGTGGGGCACGCTCCAGTCCGACTCCAGGAACCACAGATCGGAGGACTTGGTCAGGGTGATCCCGACTCCGGCCGCGGTGATGGAGGCGACCAGGACCGGGATGCGACCGGCTTGGAACTCATCGACGATGCGGCCGCGCTCGACCGAGGAGGTGGATCCGTCGATGACCTTGACCAACGGCAGGTGGTGGTCCTTCAGGTGCGCGGGCGCCGCGGCGCGCAGGGCCTGGATGACCTCCTGGTGGTGGGCCCACACGATCAAGGGCCGCTCGCAGGTGACGGTGCCGTCGATGTTGATGCTGGCCTCCTGGCTGATCCATTCAGCGATGCGATCCAGGGCCGCGGGGACCTTGGCTACCCCTGCCGCCTTGCGCAGCGGCGAGATGAGACCGATCTGGGTCTTGCCCCACGCCTGCGCCTCCTCGTCCTCGGGGTAGCGGCCCTCGGCCGTGCAGAAGGAGTCGATCCAGGAGCAGATCTTGGCGACGACTTCGTCGTGGGCGGCCCGGAACCCGGCGAGGTCGACGTCGAGGATGAGGCCACGGCGCGTCTTGGGCGGCAGGTCGCGCAGGACCTCCTCCTTGACCCGTCGCACCCAGACCTTCTCGGTGAGGATTGCTCGCAGTTCGGGCAGGGCCTCCAGGCGTGGGACGTCCTTGTTGAAGAAGTCCTTCTTGGTGTAGCGGGCCATGAAGGCCTCGTAGCCGCCGAAGACGCGGTCCAGGTGCCCGGAGATGGCCAGCAGGGGGGCCAGTTCGGCGGGGTTGGAGAACAGCGGTGTCGCGGTGGCAGCGATCGTCAACGTCCCGGGCCGCATCCGGGCGACCAGGTCGCGGGCGACGGTCGATCGCTTGCCCAGCCAGGTGCGTGCCCGGTGCGCCTCGTCGTAGGCGTAGCCGTCGGGGTCCCAACGCGCGATCTTCTCCGCTAGAGCGGGTCGCGCCGAGAGCAGCGAGTCGGGGACGACCACGATCCCGGTCTCGGGCAGGTCGGGCTCTTTGCGCCCTGCACGGAAGACAACCAGGGTCCGTTGAGGTGCTGTCTCGGTGAGGTTGATCGCCCTGTCGTCGGGGACACTGGAGGCGCCGGTCCCGAGTGAGGCGGCGGAGTTGCTTGGTGGTGCGAGCGGGCTCCCCGCCGGGCCCGGCAGCGTCGACGAGGGGGTGGCGACGGTCGTAGCGGCTGCCGTGGCCCTCTCGTCGTTCGCCGTGCCCTGGGCCGCAGCGCGCGCGGCGGCCAAGGGGCTCGCGCCATCGCGGGCAGCCTGCTTGGCGGCCGCGGTGGCAGCCTTCTTCGCGGCTCGCTCGCGTCGCTTGAGTTCTGCCTTGGTCGGCGGCTTGGGCGGCACCGCGGCGAGTCCGCATCGCTCGATCTCGCGCGCCCAGTTGGTCACCACGACCGGCGGGACGACGATGACGCCACGCTGGACGTCGCGCAGCGCGAAGGCGCCGATCACCTGCAGGGTCTTGCCGAGGCCAGTCGGGTCGCACAGCAGCGAACGACCCGCCGAGATGGCCATCGCGCCGAGGCGCTGGTACGGGTAGGGCGACATGCCGAACCATCCGGGGATGTCGCCGGTGACCTCGACGAGCCGGTCGATGGCGGCCTGGTCGGCCCCGGTCAGGTCCAGGCCCGAGGAGGCGGCGGCGGTGGACAGGTCGGCTGAGATGGCGGCGTCGCTGAACCGGGCGTGGCCGAAGGACTCCTCAGCCCTCAGCAGCGCCTGGGCTGCAGCGACGGTGGCGGGTTCCACTTCGAGGCCGGGGCGCGGCTGGCCATGGAGCAGAACGTTCGTGAGCGGCACCTCGAAGCGGCCGTTGGCCTTGTCCCAGACCGATCCGCGACCGAGCAGGTCTCTCGCGCCGTGCCAACCCACGAATCGCGGTCGGCACAGGGCCATCGAGGGCTTGATGGCGGAGGCTCGCACCAGCGGCGCCATGAGGTCGCACAGGCTCAGGACGCCATCGAGGGACGGGTCGAGAGGTTGGCCCGGCGGGCCGTTGACGAGGTCGAGGGCGAACCCGGCCTTGCGCAGCATCGCGTCGGGGTTCTTGTCGACGCCGAACGCGGTGATGACCCAGCAGCGTCGCTGGCCGTCGAAGTGTCGGCTGGGGGCGAGTTTGACCCAGTCGATGAGCAGCGTCCCGTGGACGAGGTGTGTCGCTGCGGGGTCGAAGTAGAGGCGCACCTCCGGGCTCCGGACGGTTCCGGAGAGGTAGGCGGTCGGCTGCACGTCCTCCCTGTGCCGCGGCCGGGGAGACGGCGCCACCCGGCCGCGGCACCTCTTGGATCAGGGGTGGTCGGACTTCTTCAGCGGGTCGGTGCCTGCCTTGACCTCGCGGCCGTCGTTGAAGCCGTCGCCGTCGGTGTCCTTGGCGTTGGGGTCGGTCTTGTGCTTGAAGACCTCCTCGTTGTCGTCCAGGTCGTCGCCGTCGGTGTCCTTCTTGGTGGGGTCGGTCAGGTGGGTCTTCACCTCGGGGCCATCACCGATGCCGTCGCCGTCGGTGTCCTTCACGGTCGGGTCGGATCCGACCTCCACCTCGCGGTTGTCGGGCAGTCCGTCGTTGTCAGTGTCCCTGTCCAGGGGGTTGGTGGAGTAGAGGTTGACCTCGTCGCCGTCGGTGAGGCCGTCGCCGTCGGTGTCAGGGTTGGTCGGGTCGCTCGCCTGCGCGATCTCGGCGTCGTCGCGTAGCCCGTCGTCGTCGGTGTCGGCCTTGGCCGGGTCGGTGGCGTGGACGTTGACCTCGGCCCCGTCGAGCAGGGTGTCGTCGTCGGTGTCGGTGTCGAGCGGGTCGGACAGGTGCAGGTCGACCTCGTCACCGTCGCTCAGGTCGTCACCGTCGGTGTCGGCCTGCAGGGGGTCGGTGCGGTGGACCTTGATCTCGTCGCCGTCGAGCACTCCGTCACCATCGGTGTCGGCGTCGAGGGGGTCGGTCAGGTACTGGTCGACCTCGGGTCCGTCTTCGAGGCCGTCGGCGTCGGTGTCGTCGCTGAGGGGGTCGGTGGCGAACTGGTTGACCTCGTCGCCGTCGAAGAGGCCGTCTCGGTCGGTGTCGGCGCGCTTCGGGTCGGTGCCCAGGGCCCGCTCCTCCGAGGTCGTGAGGCCGTCACCGTCGGCGTCGGGGTCCTCCTTGACCAGCGGGTCGGTGCCCCGCTTGACCTCCACGCCGTCAGCGATGCCGTCGCGGTCGGTGTCCCTCCTCGTGGGGTCGGTCCCGAGTCGGTTGACCTCGACGCCGTCCTTCAGCCTGTCGCGGTCGGTGTCGGCCTTGCGCGGATTCGTCCCGAGGGCGGCTTCGCGGGCGTCGCTGAGGCCGTCGCGGTCGCGGTCCTTGACCACGGGGCGCGGCCGGGAGGAGGTGGACTGCTCCGGAGTGGGAGCCGCGGCTGCCTGGTTCCTCGCCTGCCCTCCCACCTGGGCGCTGTCGCCCTGGCTGGCTGCGGCCTGGCCGGCGGTCGCGGTGACCGCGCCGAGCGCGACGGAGGCGATGGCCGCGGCTGCCAGGAAACGCAACGGGCGGGAGCGAAGCGACGCGGATGTGACAGGGCGGGAGTGACGCATCGGGGATCCTCAGGGGCCGGTGGCGCTCCCTGGCCTGGCGGATCTGCCGAGGTGGGTCGGCGCCTGTTGGGACGGACCATGCGCAGAACTGCGCGCCGCCCGCACCCGTCGGCGTCTACCCGCGCCTCACTCGGTGAACGCGCCGAGCAGGGCCTCCATCTGCTCAGCGAAGGCGCGGCGGTAGGTCAGCGGCGCCGGGCCGGTCTCGACGTAGGCCAGGTGCTCGTGCGCGGCGGTGACGCCCTGCTCGAAGAAGATGCGCTGGGCGTCGTCGGTGGCGCTCTGGGCGAGGCGGCGCGAGCGGCGCTGGGCGGGGGTCTCGGCCAGGGCGGCGGCGGGCTGGGCGGCGACGGGGGCGAGGGTGCTCATGCATCCCTCGTGTCCGGCGCGGACCGCCCAGCGCACCGGACACGTCACGACTGCGGCCGACCGGCTGCGAGGAGGGTCAGGACGCCTGCGCTCCTGCGTGCCGCGCCTGCTGGTTGCGCAGCCACTGGTGGGCCGCTTCGGGGACGCTGATCTTGGTCTCGAACCGGTGCAGGGTGTCAAGGTACATCCGTCGGGTCGGCTCGGGGTAGGAGAACGGCCCCGCCTTCAGCAGCCGCGGGTCGAGGACCGCGAGCATCCCGGAGTCGCTGACCTTGCGGATCAGTCGTCCGGCCGACTGCTCCAGCAGCAGGGAGGCGTCGCTGACGTAGCAGAACCGGTCGGCGGCCCACTTGTCCATGTCGGCGTTGGCCACGAGGGCCTCGACACGTGCGTCGTCGACGGGGTTCGAGGCCGCCCGGGCGGGACGGTCGACGACCACGAGGGTGCAGGTGTCTCCGGCGGCGTCGACGCCGGTCATCAGGGAGCGGGTGCCGACCATCACCGAGGCCCGGTCGGCCTTCCAGGCCGCGACCTGCTTGCGCAGCGCGACGCCGTCCCACTGCGAGAGCACGTCCCAGCGGCCGCGGGCGGCGCTCTTCAACGCGGCGGCGTACTCCTTGCCGCTGCTGGCGGTGGCGGCCAGGATCAGCGCGGAGCCGCCGTTGGCCTCGACGAGGTCGATCATGTGGCGCAGCGCCCAGGCGCGGTGCTTGGCGGTGTCGAACTTGAACTTGCCGTAGGCGCTGGAGCCGAGGGCCTGCAGGTCGGCCTGGTCGACGGCCCGGGGCACGAACAGCACCGAGGACCCGTAGGCGGAGTCGAACGGCGAGGGGTACTTGCGCAGCGGGGCGCGGATGCCGACCTGACGCCCGAAGCCGGGAGGCATCGTGGCGGAGAGCACCGCGCTGGTCAGGGGCACCCGCGGCTTCGGACCCTCAGGGGCGCTGGACTCCTCTTCGACCGGGGCGCTCTGCTCGGACCAGCCGACGGCTTCGAGTTCCTCCTCGGTCATCTCGCGCGTCCACAGGGAGCGGCGGATCATCCCGGCGACGTCGACGGGGGTGTAGCGCACCACGGGGTACTTGGTCTGGTCGGTGGCACGAGGGTGCGGCGTGACGACCTCGACCCAGCGGGCGGCGCCGGGCTTGTGCTCGGAGACCAGGTCGAGGGCGCTCTTCATGCCCTCGACGCGACCACGTGCACGCTTCAGGCCGATCTCGGCGGCAGGTGCGGAGTTGGACTTCGCGGCCCGCTTCAGCATCTCCACGGCCTCGGTGAGCCAGCGGTCGACGACGGCGAAGGACGACTCCAGCGGCTCCTGGCCCTCGCCGAGACGCAGCACGGTGTCGCGGCCTCCGATGCGCTGGGCCTTCTCCTTCAGGTCCTCGTTGACGTACTGGGCGACCCCGGCACCGGCATCCATCCAGTTCTTGACGCTGGTCTCGCGGTCGTCCAACACCTTGCCGACGGCGCGCGCCAACGACAGCACGGCGCGAGATGAGATCTCGACGGCTCCCTGGGATCGCACGATCTGGGGCAGCCCGTGGCCCTCGTCGACGAAGACGTGGTGGAACTCCCCCAGGGTCTTGGACCCGATGACCACGGGTACGTCGTTGGCGGCCTGAACGGCCAGCAGGTGGTGGTTGGTGACCACGACGTCGGCCTCGGCGGCGCGCGCCTTCGCAGCCCTCGGCAGGCACTCGTCGGCGAAGACACACCGGTCGGCCCCGATGCAGTCAGCCGAGGAGACCGACACCGAGTCCCAGGTCATCGAGTCGTTCATGTTGCCCGGGTAGGCGTTCTTGTCGCCGGTCACGCGGGGGTCACCGGCTCCGACGGCCTGGCGCAGCGCCCAGGCGAGCACGTCGGCGCGCTCCTTCTGCTCCCCGAACAGCATCTTGCCCTTGTCGGCGACGGCCTTGTCGAACTTCCGGCTCAGCGCCTTGGGTTCGGCGTCGCCCGTGCGCCCGAGCCGGTCGAGCATGTCGTTGGCGGAGTCGACCGTGGCTTGGGTGCACACGTAGTTGCTCCACCCCTTCAGGACCGCGAACTGGGGCCGGAAGCCGGTGACCGCCTCGCAGGCGGCCGCGATGACGGGGGCGTCCTTGTCGACGATCTGGGCCTGCAGAGCCAGCGACTCGGTCGAGACCACCGAGCGCTCCGAGCGTGCGGCCATCGCAGCGGCGGCCACCGTGAGGTACACGAAGGACTTGCCGACGCCAGTAGGGCCCTCGGCCTGGGCCTGGCCGTGCCCGTCGTCGAGCATGGCCTCGACCAGGTCCTTCAGCATCATGGCCTGCCCGGGTCGCGGCTTGGCGCCCGGGGCGACGGAGTCCTCGACCGCGCGATCGAGGATCTTCACGGCTGCGGCCGCCAGACCGAGCGAGGCGGCCGGGGCGGCGTTGGCCCCGGTGCTGCTCCCGCGGCCGGTGGCTGCGGCGATCGCGGACCGGGACGGGGTCGTCGCGCCGAGTGCAGGGACCGGGTCGAGGGCATGGCCGATCGTCGAGGAAGTCACGGGGCTCCTGTGCCGCCCCACCACCGACGGCGCCAGGGCGGTTCTTGGGTCAGGGCCCGAGGGTGCTCCTAGGCTTCGGCGCATGCGCCCCTCCCCCGTCGTGTCGGCCCCGGCTGAGTCCTGGGATCGCTTCTGCTCGGCGCTGCCGGGCCTGCTCGCTCCGGTCGGGGTGAGCAGGGAGACCACCGAGGAGGTCGCGGACGATGTGCGGGCTCGCGCGGCGGCGTACGCGGCGGTGGGCTCGGCGAACCGGCGGCTGCTGCGAGCGGCCTGTCTCGACGACGTCGCCGCGTTCGAGCCCGCCGAGGCGCCCATCGGGGTGCGCGCGGAGGCGGCGGTGGTGCTGCGCAACGGGGCCGTGGAGGCCCACCACGCTGCCGGTCGGTTCAGCGACGAGGCCCTGGTGCGGCTGACCTACGCCGGATGCGCCCCCTTGAACGCGTGGCTGCGCGAGCACAACAGCGAGGACGGATCCTTCGAGGAGCCCTCCGCGGGGCCGTTCGCTGCCCTGGCCCGCTACCCGCGTGCGAGGGCTGTCCTGGCGGCGATGGCGATGGCCTCGGATCGGGGCGGGCGGGCACCGATCGCGAAGGGAGCCGATCGCATCGGCGAGGAGCGGGCCGAGGTGCCGGACCTTGCCACGGCACGAGAGGCGGCGCGGGGCGTGTCCAGCGGCGTGTCCAGCACGGTGGAGGGCGCCGTGACCCGTTCGGGTCTGGACGGTCCCGAGGAGGGGCTGGTCGACCTCCTGGAGCAGGCTGCTCTGCACGGCACCACACTGGCTGTCCCCGCGCTGTCGCGTCTGAGCCGCGACGCAGGGTGGCTGGGATGGATGCTGGAGTACCTGGCCGCGCACGGCGCCACGGTCCTGACCACGAACTTCCTGCTGCGCTCCGAACGCGGCGAGGTCTTCGCGCGACGCACACCCCTGGTCGGGGCGGACAACCGAACCTTGTTCGCCACCCTGGAGGCCCGGGGTCTCTCGGGCGTCCACACCAAGACGGCACGCGAGACCGTTCAGCGGCTGGGCGGCACAGTGGTCTGACGGGGCTGGGCTGGCTGGGAGGTGTCCTCGGTGAGCCTCAGTGGCGCGATCGAGCCCGACTCGAAGCCCGGCGGGCGGGCGGTGCAGACCCCGACCACCCACACCTGGGCCAGCGACCTGTCGGCTGCACGCTTGCGCTCGGCGAACTCCTCGCCGCCCATGCGCCGAGGCTGGCCCTCCACGTCGAGCACTAGCAGGCTGCGCGCGGCGAGGACGGCTGCGGTGACCGGGCTGGCCTCCTCGCGCGCACGGGCTGCGTCCTGGGGCACCACGCGCTGCGGGTCCGGTCGCGGGTCAGGTCGCGGGTCAGGCGGTGGCAGGGGACGACAGTCGGGGAACTGCTGGCGGTAGGCGGGCAGGTAGGGCAGGTCGAGGGCCTGCCCGACGCCGCCGTCGGGTGCCGGTCCGGGGGCGGTGTCGAGCGCGGGAACCATCAGCAGGGCACCCAGCAGCGCGCCGGTCAGCAGCGCCAACTGCTGGTAGCGCCACACGCCGTGGGCCATCCGGTAGCGACCGTTGGCTCGCTTCCAGTCGCCGTAGCGCTCCACGTAGGCAGGCCAGGACTCCCCGCGCGCGGTGTCGCGCCACAGCACCGAGCCGAACGATGCGGTCGGCCGCAGCGGCACCCCGAGACGCTGCTCGCTGGCGGCGCCCCGGGTCGGCTCGGGCGCGGCTGCGTCGGAGGCTGTCCGCCGGTGCTTGGCGCGCTTCATGAGGACATCGGGCTCAGACCCCCGGGTCGCGCCGGGCGCCGTGAGCCAGCGCGGTGAGGACCGAGCGGCCGGTGCCCTGGGGCAGCGAGGCGCTGGCGTGGGCGGTCATCAGGGGCAGCACCGCGTTCTCGTACAGGCGGCTGCGCATCGAGTCGAGGTGGCGGGCGATGGAGGCGACGGTCGGGTAGGACTCCCACTGGTGGCTGGCTTCCTCCCGGGAGTACGCCGCGACCCCAGGCACGGGCGGGACGGTGAGCACCAGCATGTCCCCGGCTCGGGTGCGGTAGAAGAACCGGCGGCCGTAGAACTCGTGGGCGCCGTAGATGTTGTGGTCGTCGACGCGCTTGACGATGTGACGCTGGATGTAGGGCCCGTCGGGCAGCATCAGATGCCCCGGCGCGATGTGGTCGCGGATCAGGTGGGCGTGCTCGGCGAACGCGCCGTGCTTCTCGATGCCGACGTACTGCAGCGGCGGCAGGCCCTGGGCGCTCAGCCGGGCGTTGACCCAGGACAGGTAGGCGCCGAACTTGGGCGCCAGGGAGCCCGAACGAGACCCGAAGATGGCCAGCGGGCCGTCGGTGACGCACAGCAGGTCACGCAACAGCGTGGGGTCCAGAGCCATCGTCGCCTCGATGTGGCCGACCATCATCAGGCGTTCGGCGATGAGCATGAGACGACTCATGGCCTTGCCGTTCTCGCCCTCCTCGTTGAACTCGGGGTGGGTGTGCAGCGCGTCGCCCAGGCGCAGCAGCACCCCGCACGCCGGGCACGTCGAGGGGCCGGTGGTGGCTGGGTCGGTGACCCACAGCGTCGACCCGGTCGTGAGCGGGCCGTTCGCGGCGAACGCTGCGGCCGGGTCGATGGCGGGCTGGTAGCCGCAGTCGGCGCAGCCGCGCAGAGGGACGGCGGCGGTGGTCGATCCGTAGAGCAAGCGCAGCGCGGAGCCGAGGGTGAAGGAGGCGGTGGCGTGATCGTGGACAGGCAGGGCGAGCATGTCGTCGACGGCGACGCGCCACGAGTCGATGCCGCTGAGCCCGGAAGCGGCCTTGAAGGCCGAGGGCACGACGGTCTCCACCGAGAAGCGGGTGGTGGCCGCGGCCAGGGCCCGGGTGTCGACGAGGCGACCCCGGCGTGAGCCGTTGAAGGCAGCGATGTCGGTCAGGGCGGCTGCGGCCACCACGAAGCCGACCATGGAGTCGTCCGGCAGCAGGATCTCGTCCAGTGACCCGTCGATGGCCAGGCAGTGGGTCATCGCCCGGTCGCCGGGGCCGAGGTCCTCAACGGGGCGTACGAGGGCCGCGATCTTGTCGGCGTAGCGCTCGGTGGTGGCGACGGTCTGCCAGCGCTGAACCTGCTCGCGGATGTGGTCCTGGCGCGCCATCGAGACGTGGGCGAGGCGGTGGGCCCGCTCGTTGTCGAGGGGCACCTCAGAAGTCGCTGTCCGGGATGGCGGGGCCGTTGCCGATCCAGTCGGCGGCGGGCGCAGCCACCGCCTCGGGGGCCCGCGGGGCGGTGGGGCTGGCGGCGTGGATGTGTCCCGGGGCGACACGTTCGGCGACACGGCCGGTGGAGTCGACCGGCTGCAGACCGGCGGCCTCGCGGGCGTCGTTGATCATGTCGTGGTCGAACTTCGCCACCTGCATCGGCACCAGGTAGGGCGAGGAGTAGGTCTTCAGCACCACCGACCCGACGTCCTCGGTCTTGCGCAGGCGGTCGGCGAAGGAGGAGAAGTCGTAGTAGCGGCCCAACTCGTGGGTCTCATTGCCGGAGTTGAGGTGGGCCACGACCCAGTTGCTGGTGTTGGACAGGATCTGCCGGTCGACGCCGGTGACCTCCTGGGTGGCGTAGACCAGGCCGATCTTGTACTTGGCTGCCTCCTTGCTCATCCGCACCCAGGGGTCGGCGGCCACGGTGCGACCGCGCTCGAAGAGGTTGTGAGCCTCCTCCACCACGATCTGGAAGGGCACCGGGGCGGCGCCGGAGCGGAACCGGTCGGAGGCCTTGTTGACCAGGGCGGTGACCAGGCGCTCGCTCATGGTCTTGATGACCACCTCCGAGCCGACGGAGAGGTCGATGACGGCCAGGCGACCGGCCATCATGTCGTCCCAGACCATGACGGCCAGGTCACCGGTGCCGTTGGGGTCGTGGAACTCGCGCAGTTCGCGCAGCCCGGCCAGGCCGCGCCCGCGCACGTGGTGGAAGACCTCGTTGACGGCCGCGAACTGCTCGGACTCCTCCCACTTGCCGACGAGGTTTTCGAGTTCCTGGGCCTCCTCGCGGTCCTCGTCCTTGCTGCCCTTGCGCGCCTTCTCCAGGCGCCCGAGCAGTTTGCCGATGAACTCGGTCACCGCGGCGGCTTCCTGGGGGCTGCTGACGGCGTACTTCCCGCTGCCGCCCTGCAGCGTCACGTTCGTCTCGGCCGTGAACTTCGAGGCGGTGTCGTCCTTCAGGGAGAACGGCAGCGAGGTGGGGGTGCCGTCGGCGGAGTAGAAGCCGCCCTTGTACCCGGCCTTGGCCAGCAGGCCGTAGAAGGCGAGACGGCCGCGGTTCCAGTGGGTCAGCGCGCTGAAGTCGCCCGGGTCGGGGTCTTCCATGTCGGCGGCCATGAAGCGCTTGGTGTAGGAGGTCTCCTGGTTACGCATCGTGTCGCAGGCCATGTCCCAGATGACGGGGAAGAGGTCGACGTCGTAGAAGTTCAGGCGCAGCGCCTTCTCCTGGGCATCGCCCGCGGTGGGCTGGGTGGTGTAGATCGACACGCCGTCGGCGTCGCCGAGCAGGCGCAGGCCGGTGCCGTCCTGGGCGTTGATCTTGGCGTACTCCCCCTGCGGGTCGAAGATGACCTGGCCGATCTTCTGGTGGGTCTCCGAGGCGTAGCGGTGCACGGCGGTGACCAGGGTCTTGATGGTGTTGGACTTGCCGGTGCGGGTCATGCCGAAGACCGCGGTCTTGCGACCCACGAAGTCGGAGACGTTGACGTTGACCATCGCCTGGGACAGGCCGGACTCGACCTGCTTGCGGCGCGTGGAGGCGTAGCGGACGGTGCCCAGCGGCAGACGCTGAGCGTCGGCGTCGGGGGTGTAGGAGGCGATCCAGGACAGCGCCTTCTCGGAGGGCCGGAAGACCTCGTAGAGCGTGGAGGAGTAGACGTTGTCGACGTCGGCGCCGAAGCGGGTGGCCCCGCCGGAGAGCGGGTCGGCGTAGAAGGTGCCCAGGACGTCGCAGTCGATGGCGCCGCGCTGGTGCATGGCCTGGGTCATCGGGTCGGTGACGTCGCCGTAGGCGTGGCCGCGGTTGTACCCCTCGCTGACCACCGACTCGCGGCTCTCCATGAGGGCGCGCTCGTTGGGCAGTTCGCCGATGCCGCGCACCCGCAGCAGGATGACCTCCTGCTCATCCAGGCTCAGCGTCTGGTCGGCGCCTCGCGTGACCGCGGCCGCGAGCAGGAGCGAACCCCGGGGCAGGCCACCGACCTCGCGCTTGCGCAGGTCGTCGGTGGAGACCAGCGCGGTGTCGTAGTCGAGGCGGAAGATGCCCCCCACGGGCAGGCAGTTGGTCAGGAAGCGCTCCAGGAACGGGCGCTTCGCAGCGCCGCCAGGGGCCTGGATGGACGGCGTGGCGGGCGCCTGGACCGGGGTCGAGTAGGGGTTCTGGGTGGTCGTCACGAGTCTCCTGTGCCACCCCCGGCGAGGCGGCGCCCGGCTCGACCTCCCCGCCTGACTCTCCCGCTCGGGGCGCTGGCCTGTGACACCCTGGGCTCATGGCGGGAACGACGGAGCAGCGCGTCTCGCTGCCGTGCTCGGGGTGCATGGAACCGTTCGAGATGCTCGTGCTCAGCGCTGGCGAGGGCGGGGCTTCGGTGGTCGACACGCTGCGCTCTGCGACCGTGACGATGGCGGTCCCCGCCAACGGGGTGCGCGGCAGGGGCCACCAGGCTGCTCACGAGGTCCGCGCAGAGGCCGAGGTGGATGCCACCGGCACCCTGTTGGTGTGGGACTGCCCGCGGTGCGGCTACGCCGACTCGGTCTACGCCGACCCTCAGGTGCGGGCGAGCCTGTCGTGACACTGCCCGGACCCAGGAGCGCTCTGGTGTCCGCGCCGGACACGCTCCAGTCATGACGACGACATCTGCGGCCACGGCGACCCCCGAAGGCGACGCGGCCACCGGTCATCGCGCTGAGGTGATCGCCCGGCACGAGGCGGCCTGGGCCGACCTGGGCGAGCGCATCGAGCGTGGCCGGACCCGACTGCTCGACCTGGGCGCCGATGAGCGCATCCGGTCCAAGGTCGCTGGCCTGAGCGAGGCGGCCACGATCCGCGACCGGCTGGCCGCCGACCCCGAGACGGGCGCGGAGGCCGGAGACCCCGAGTGGGTCATCTGGGCGTGGCGGTCCCTGACCACAGCGCTCTTCGAGGCCTACCGGGACGCTCTGGCGACCTCGCAGGCCGCCCGGGCCACAGGGCTGGCCCTCGCGCTGGAGTACCAGCGCGGCTTCGGCTTCGACGTCGATGCCCCCAGCCTTGACGTCCTCACGATCCGTAACCGCTGATGCCGCGCCTGGCCGGGGCCAACCGGATCGTGTGCCCCGTCGACGCCGGACAGCGAGTGCCCCTGCCCGCCGGGACACCCGTGCGCTCGATGAACCCCTCTCGTAACCGCCTGGTCCTGCGGCGAGCGCAGACGGTGCGCGTCGCCAGCGTCAGCCAGGGCTGGATCGACCTGTGGGGCGACTGCCGACGTGACGGGCGCAGCGGGCTGGTCATCCTGCCCCAGATCGTCTGGGCCGGTTCCGGCGGCTACTGGTCGCGGGTCAAGGTCACGCCGGGCTTGTGCGAGTACTGGGGCCTCCCGGTGCCCGACCTGCCCCTGTTGGACGCCGACTTCGACCCCGTCGACCTTCCCCCGCAGTACGGTGCTGGCTTCGACGATCGCGACCTCTTCGGTCAGAGCCCAGCGAGCACCTGAGAGGGTGACCCCATGGAACCCGCGGTGAGCACCGCACCGGCCACCCGAGCCCGCGTCGAGGCGGTGGCGCAGACGTTCCTGGCTGAACGGGGCGTCCGGCTGACCGATCCCGACCTGTGCCGCGACACCTGCATCGAGGTGGCCGAGGCCTTCGCGGCCCGGCTGCAGGGTGACGGCATCACCGCGCACGCAGTCACCGGCGCCGAGTTCGGAAGGGTCGCCTGGTTCCCCGAGGTCGACATCGTTCTCAACGCCCACGCGGCGACCCTGGTGATGCTGGACCGCGGCCGCCAGGAGAGCCAGGCCGCCTGGGTCTGGGACTTCACCGCACGACAGTTCGACCCTGTGGCCCCATGCCCGCTGACCCAGCCGCTCGCAGCATGGCGTCAGCGGTGGCGCCCCCTGGGCCCACAGGAGCGCGACGAACAGACCGCCGTACACGGGTCTGGCGTCAGCGCCTCCGGATGAGACGAAGGACCCCTCGATGAGCGACACCGACCCAACCCCGGGAGCGGCCCCGGCGCCGAGCACGCATGACGTGCGCGCGCCCGCCAAGAACCCCTGCGGCACATGCCCGTACCGAACCGACGTCCCCGCCGGGGTCTGGCACCCCGAGGAGTACGCGAAACTGCCGCCCTTCGATCGCGACACCGCCTCCCAGCCCCCGGGACTGTTCCTTTGCCACCAGCAGGACCAACGTGTCTGCGCGGGCTGGGCCGGATGCCACGACATGGAGGAGAGTCTCGGCGTGCGCGTGGCTGCGTTGACCGGCGTGGCCGAGGACGTCATCGAGGCGGTCCTGGACTACGTCTCTCCCGTGCCCCTCTTCGCCTCCGGCGAGGAGGCTGCACGCCACGGCATGAGCGGCGTCGAGGAACCGCCCGACCCGGCCCGCAAGGCCATCGACAACCTGACCCGCAAGCGGCAGGCGCGGCTGCAGCGCGAACAGGACTCAGACTCCACCCACTGAGGCCGGTGCGCCGTGCCCTCGCGGGCGGCACAGTCGAGGACAGCGTCCCCACCCCTGCTGCACCAGCGCTAGGGTCGGCTCAGCGTCTGCGCCGTCGACCGGTGCTGCCCGAGACGCCTTGATGAGAAACCCCATCGAGGCCACCCGTCGGAGAAACCCCCGACACGAGGACAAGCGAGACCCCGATGCCCCAGCCCCAGTTCCCCAGCCAGCAGACCGCCACGCCAAGCCCGGCAGCGACCACCACAGCGGGCCCCCGACCCTCGTCGAAGGACGGGCGACCACTGTCGACCGACGTGCAGCACTTCATCGCCACCTGCCCCCTGCACGGGGAGACCACCCACGCAAAGCACAAGGTCGGCCTGAGGGCGGGCCGCCAGCGCTACCGCGATCGGTGCCTGGCCTGCCATGCCGAGGAGAACGGCACCTACCGCGACGCCCCCGACCAGGCCATCGCACCTACCGGGGCCCAGGATTCGCCCCCGGGGCAGCCCCAGGCACAACAACAGGAGGATCCCCGCATGCCCGCCGACTCCCCCGACATGCACGGAGCAGTGCGCGCGCGACCGATCGCGTACGCCGAGGTCCAGTTCCTAGTCGACTCCTCAGAGCCTCAGTCCGTCTTCGCCATGACCGCAAGCGACACGCTCACCCCCGCTCGGCTCACGGCCACCACGCGACCCAGCGACTCCTCCGCCTTCTTCGCCGCCGTCGTCGACGACGCCTCATCGGCACGCCAGGGACGCACCATGTACCGCAGCGACGCCTCCCAGGGCCCGGTCGGGCACTTCGTCAAGGTCGACGTCGTCGACGACTTCGGGACCCACCTGGGCATCAGCGGGCTCTTCACCACCGAGGCCGCCGAGCGCAGCGCCGGACTCCTGGGCAGGCACACCGATCCAGGGGCCGGGCGTCGCGTCATCTACGTCGCCGACCCCCAGGCCGAGCCCGTGCCCCTCACCCCGGTCTTCGGAGCGATGCTCACCTTCTCCGGCGTCGTCGCCGACATCGACCCGGTCGCCTTGGCCGAGCGCGCCGAGCGGGCCCTTCGCCGTGAGTTCGGGGACGCGCTCGGATCCCACGTCAAGTGCCTGACCCAGTCCGTCGAGGACCGTCGCGTCGACGTCCACGACGTCGCCACGGGACGCCCGCTGGCCTACAACATCCTGGCCGCCGAGACCCGCTACCTGGCCCGCCCAGGCGGCATCACCGTGACCGAGACCGACACGACCGTGGTGGTGGGCCGATGAGCGAACCGCGCAACCCCAGCAACGGGCCCACCAACGGGCCCGGCGAGACCGAGGACGGTGCGGACACCGCAGCCCAGGCCGAGGCCCTGGCCGCGAACCCCGGTCTGCTCGCCTCGATCTTCGCGCCCCTGGTCGGCCTCGACGGCTCCTCCTACACCCCCGACGGGTTCTACTGGCCCTTCGCCGACCTCACCCTGCGCTGCCCCCGCTGCCCCTCCTGCGGATCCAGCAACGGCTTCCCCTTCATCGCAGGCATTCACCCCCGCGGCATGTGCACAGACGACGACTGTCACGTCTTGATGTGGGACCCCACCCGCAGCGCGCAGCACAACCTGGGTGACGCGTTGCAGATGGTCGACGAGGTCACCCCTGACGGCACCACCGTCAGCCGCCCCGGCCCCCGCGCCGACGTCCCGGCGCCGGAGCGTGACCAGTGATCCCCGACCCCCAGTCCGAAGGCCAGCCGGAAGGCGCCGCCGCCGCGACCCAGCAGAGCGAGGAGTTCGAGGCAGCGATGCGCGAGGGTCGCACCCACGAGGCGGTCGCTCTGGCTCCGATGCAGGCCGACCCCGCCACCGCGACGGTGCGCGCCTGGAACCTGACCGCCTACGGCGTCGACCGCGCGGTGCCGCTGAGCGTCGAGGAGTCGAAGGCGATCGCGGAGCAGTCCGCCGAGCGCGCAGTCGCTCACATCGTCGCCGAGCACGGGGGCCAGCGGACCTGCGACAACGCGCGAGCGGTCCTGTGGGACCGCGCCGTCGCCGGTGGCCCCGTCCACGACCGCGACGCCCCCTGGATCGTCTACCGGCTGATCTCCCACTTCGCGCTGACCGACGCGGAGGTCCGACGGCTGGCCCGATGGGCCTGGACGCATTGCGAGTTCCCCGAGGCCAACTTCGACACCGACGGCTGGCGCTTCGTGTTCAAGATGATCGGCGAGCCGGTCTTCGACGAGGCCCTCGACGCCGACGAGGACCCCCTCGGCCACGACCCCGAAGACGACGACGACGAGGACGAGTCCGTCGAGGACGAGCGGGCGCGGCTCATCCCCACCGGTCCTGTGCGGCTGTACCGCGGCGCAGTGCCGGAACGGGCGGTAGGGATGGCCTGGTCGGGGTCGCGTGAGACCGCCCAGTGGTTCGCCCGACGCTGGTCCGGCATGGGCCGAGGCAACGGCGAGGTCTACACCACCGTCGTCGCCCCCGATCGGATCTTCGCTCGCTTCACCGGCCGTGGCGAGGACGAGTACGTCATCGACACCGAAGGCCTGCGCCTTGGCCGTGACGTCGTGCTGGCTACCGGCGCCGAGGAGACCCCATGAGCACCACCCCGGACCCCCGACCCGACCAGACCTCCGCCCCGACCCCCGACCGGGCCCAGCCTGCGGTCGGCTCACGCGACTGGCTGCGCCTGATGGCCCTGTGCACTCGCGCGGCTACGCGCCTCCTCTTCGAGGAGACGAACACCTGCGTAGCGACCACCGCGATCGGCGTGCGCGTGCTGGAGCACTACGGCATCACCGCTCGCCCCACCAGCGTGTGGGTCAGCGCCATCAACGGCAAGGGGTTCAGGCTGCGCGAGCAGGGCGTCCATCCTTCCCAGTGGCCCGACGACGCCTGGAGCATCGGGGTGCGCCCCGGAATGCGCGCCACCGACGTCAGCCTCGATGCCCGCACCGGCGGCTGGGATGGCCACCTCGTCTTGATCCTGCGCCGACCCGGCGGCGGGCGAACCCTCATCGACCTGACAGCCGACCAGTTCGATCGTCCACAACGCGACCTGCACGTGCACGGGCCGGTCTTCATGGACATCCCCCGCGAGTCGGCGTGGACCCCGCGAGACCCGATGTCGGCTATCACACACCGGGGAGCGTCCCCGGAGCAGTCTGGCTCCGCGTCAGCCAACCCGACCATCGTCGAGTACTGGCCCACCCCACCAGCAGACCCCGAGACCCGTCGCTGGCGCACCTCCCCGGCCTGGACGTCGGTCATGGAGTCCGACGACCCGGAGGTGCGCGATGTCGTGACCGGCATCGTCGCTGACATCGACACCTCCGTCCGCGCGGCAAGCCGGGACGCCTCACGGGAGGCGAGTGCTCGATGAGCGCGGTCGCGAACCCCCGCGCGGAGGCGCCGTTCAGCGCTGCCACGGCTGCCGCCGGGTGCGCGAACGCACGACGCGTGCTGGTCAACCTGTGGGACGGCGACTTCGGGCCCGGCTACGCCCTGACGCTGATGGGCCACCCGGTCGGCCCCGAGATGCTGGGGCGCAAGGTGACCGTCTCCCCCGAGGTCGATCTGCGCGCAGCGCAGGTCTCGGCCACGAACGCGGCCGGGTTACGGGCGGCGACCCTCTACGTGGCCGACCCCGAGATGACGACCCTGATCGACACCGCCGCACCCACCATGCCCGATCAGCACCTGGCCGAGACCGATCTGCTGAGCCCCGACGGGTTCCTCTGGTTCCCCGAGCCGCTTCCCGACCGCAGCGGCCAGCCTCCGACCATGCCGGTGGCAGCCCTGTCGTGGTCGCTTCTGCCGCCTGACCATCCGCTGCTCGAAGAACGCGGCGACGGCGAGCATCCCGTGGTGCTCATCCACTCCTACGCCCGGATGCGAGATGCGCCAGGGTTCCCGGGCGCGGACGACCCCCGACTGCGGGGCTTCCCCGGCCTGTTCCCGACCTCCTCGACCGCGTGGACCATGGGGTCGCTGATCGGCAGCGCGTACGGCCAGGCGCCGCCCTCGGAGCAGTACGCCCCCGGGTTCTACCAGCGGTGCCTGGCCGCGTTCTGGACCCTCGCGCGTCAGCCGCTCTCTTCCTCGGCCGACCAGCCCGCCGGAGACAGACCTGCACGCAAGAAGGCCGCCCGCCTCGGAGTCGCGCGCCCCGATGCCCCGGTGCACGTGATCTCGTTGCGCCGCAGCGCCCGCGACGTCGCCGACGGCGCGGCGCAGCGCACCGAGGGCACCGGGCGCAAGGTCAGCGTCCGGTTCGCGGTGCGCGGGTTCTGGCGCAACCAGTACCTGCCCTCGACCAAGAGCCACCGGCAGCAGTGGATCGAGCCGCACTGGCGAGGCCCCGAGACCGGGGCCATCCAAGGCGGCGAGCGGGTCTTCCTGGCTCAGGGCAAGAAGCGCTCCTGAACCACGCCGTGCGGCAACCCAGGCACCAGCAGATGACGGGAGGTGGGTCGGTGCAGGTTGATGCGACTGCCGGTCACGTTCTGGCTGTCCCGCCCAGCATCGTCCCCGAGGAGCCCGCCATGTCTGTCACCTTCGCCCCCGCCTTCCGTGAGAGCGACGTCGCCGGGTTCGGCTTCTTCTGCGCCTGCGGCGCCGCCAACACCGGCGTGCTGGCTGCCACCTACCCCGCGTGCGAGGCCCTGCGTGGCGGCGAGGCATCCATGACCGTCCGCTGCGGCGACGAGTACTGCGACGCGGACCGAGCCGCCGACGGCTCGGGGTTCATCATGACCATCAACGGCGTCGAGATCCCCGAGATCAACGTCTCCTCGCTCAACGCGGGCCACCTCATCGACGACGTCCTGGGCATCGAGCGCGACTTCACCCACTGCTCGGCCGGGCTGGTGGGGGCCATGAGCGCCGAGCAGTTCCTGGGTCGGGTCCTGATGGCGATGGCCATCCAGCCGTCCGACGCTGGCGTCCCCGCTCACGCCGTCGGCGGACCCGGGGCGACCTGGATCAACTGCGGGCGCGAGCCCGGCTACGACCAGCGGGTCCTCAGCCACCTGCACGAGGTGGCCACGTGGGCCGCAGCCAACGGCCGCGACGTCCACTGGGGCTAGGGAACCGGCCCCGCGGCGCGACTCCACGCCTACCGGTGCGCACCGAGGCCCGCGCCGCACACGGCGACAGTCGTGTCCTCCTCTGCCCCTGAGACCGTGCGTTTCCGCAAGGTGCCAACCGACCTCACCGATGCCACCCTGCGCACCCACGCGGTCTACGAGGTCCTCCTCGACCAGACCGTGGTGGGGCGTGTGATGCGCCGACGAGCAGCCCGTACGGGGCGACGCACGGGCCGAGCCCACTGGTGCCGACAGACAGCCCCCACTGGCGAACCCGGCCAGTGGAGCACCGACACCACCTGGTTCGCCACCCGCCAGCGCGCCGCCGACGCCCTACTCGACCACGCCCGCCAGCCCGCCACAGGAAGCGCGTCTCGATGACCCACCCGACGACATTCGTACCCGACGACGGATACCCGTGCACGCACCCCAACTGCGAGCAGCACGGCAAGAGCCCGTGCGAGGGCGTGGGCTGCGACGGCCTCGACGACCAGGAGCGAGCCGCTCTCCTGGCCCGCGGGCTCGGGCACTCCCCCGCCCTGGCCACACTCGGCCAACGGGGCACCCACGCCGCCCTGGAGGACGGCTGCGGACCGTGGTGGATGTGGGCGGGCGACACCGGAGACGGCGGCCCCCTGCACTTCGACGCCCCGCATCCCGACCCCCGCCACCCGATGGCCCACGGCCACGAGGCACCCGTGCGCGTCAAGGTCGCCCTCGACCCCGCGGGGGTCTACTGGGGATGGATGGACTCCGCGACGCCGGGCGACGCCGGTGACTCGGGCGACCCGGCCCCGTCGATGATCAGCGCCCACCGGCCGTTCGTCGCGTGCTTCCCCGACAGCCCCCAGGCCATGGTCGATGCTGGCCGCGGTCGTGTCGTGCGCTTGTCGATCACCTCCGTCCCCAGCACCTCCGTCCCCAGTGCCGCTGAGGACGCGGGCCGCGCCGACGGCAGCGAGACGGCCACGGTCGTCGATGACGGGGAGTTCGGGTTCCCCTGGGACGCCATCCTCGCTGAGGACCTCGCCCCGTACCCGCCGCTGGTCGAGGTGTGCACCGTGCTCGTCCGAGCGAGCCGAGCGATGGAGCGGCACGCCCGAGAACACGACGACGTGCGGTGGTCGCGGATGGCCGACCTCATCGAAGAGACCGCCGACCGGATCGCGACCGCGGACCCCTTCATGCCCCGCGAGCAGCAGAGCGCCGAGTGGCTGGAACGCAACCACCGCACCGTGCTGGAGGCCGCACGAACCTTCCTCGGCCAGACCCCCTGACCAGGCCCGCGCTCCTGACGTGCGGTGCTCCTGGCGTGCAATGCGGTGCCGCGGCCGCACACGATCCGCGCATGAGCAGCCCTGAGCCTTCTTCTAGCGCCGTCGCCGATCTCCGGCATGCGCGACTGGTCGACCTCGACGCCGCCGGAGCCGTGACGTGGCAGGCGCGGCTGACCCGGGACCGATCGGGGATCGGGGCCGACGCCGGTCGCGACCTCGTGGGGCCCTTCCACCTCATCCGCGACACGTCGCTGTCGCAGGGATGGTGTGGCGCCCGCCTGGACCGCTACTTCCGGCGCCGCACCCGCCACACCGCCTCCGCCTCTGTGCTGCCGACCACGGCCGAGGGCGCCGAGGTCAAGGTCTGCGACACGTGCTTGCGCGCTGCCGCGACCGACACCCCGCGCCCGTGGCGGCGTTGACCAGTCAGGCGGCCCAGTCAGTCAGCCCGGCCCGCGCAATGCCGGTGCGCCGTGAGGCTCTGTCCGGACACGATGAGTGCATGACCGAGCCCACCAGCACCGTCCAGGCCAGCACCGGCTCCCCTGAGGTCGACGCTCTGTCGCTGGACGCCCTGGACGCCACCGCTGCCATGTTTCCGACGCTGACGGTCGACGAGGTCCGCGAGTTCGCGAGTTCGCAGGCTGCCGAGGCCGCGCTCGACGCGCGCATCGAAGCCCTCGTCACCGAACGCACCGCGCACCGCAAGGCGATGAAGAAGATCCTGGACCGTGCGGCTCTACGCGACGTGACCCCCGAGGAGGTCGCCTTGACCTACCGCACCACGGGCCGCGGTGAGCGCGACCTAGCCGCGGTCCTGCGCGAGATGCACCCCTACATCCGCGACGTCGCGCGCTACGGGACGCAAGACGGGCCGATGGTCTGCGCTGCGGGGCTGTCGCTCTACGGCGACGACAACGACCCCGCCCAAATCCCCTCCTTGGCCGCAGCCCTCGCCTCGGCGGCTTCCTTGCTGGCCCCCGAGGCGGGACTGACCTTCGAGATCGACGTCAACGACGGCCGCCGCAACCTCGACATCGACTGGCAGTGGCACCAGCACGCCAACGGCCTGCACCCGGTGGCCATCAGCGAGGACGACCTGGGCGCCACCCGGTCGTTCGTGCTAGCCCACTCCGCCGATGGCGACCGCGCCGTCCTGCTGGACCGGCGCAAGGGCTGGCGCTACGGCGCCGACGGCGTCGTGGCGACCGGCACCCTCATCGAGGTGCTCGCAGCGCTGTTCCACCAGGTCCGCGAGGTCCGCGCGGCCTCCGAGGAGGACGGTTACTGACGATGGACCACGCCGTGGACAACACAGCCGGGTGCGCCCCGGCGCAGGCGCCGGACACGGTCCCCTCATGAGCGCCCCCACCACCGACTGGTCGACCTACGAGCCGATCCCCCACCTGCCCACCCCCGAGGCCGGGTCCGTCGAGGCCTACCGCGGCATGCTGGGCGGCGCCATGACCGAGAAGCCCGCCGGTGACCTCGCGCTGCGCGGGCTGGCCGCCTACTGCGCCGGTCAGAGGCTCGCGGCCCGCGACCTGGCGCACCGGGCGCGCATGGCGGCCCCCGACGCCTTCGCAGCCCGCTACGCCGACGGGCTGGCCTACGCCATCATCGGCGACAAGGGTGTGCGCACCGCGGCGACAGCGGTGCGCCGCTTCCTCATCGCCACCGACGACCCGCGGCAGGCGCTCACGCTGGACGCCCTGGTGGTGAAGCAGTGAGCCGACAGCCCACGACCGGGCCCGCCGACGCTGCTGGCTGGGTCTGCTGGCGCGACGCGAGGCACCGCGTCGGCGTTCGGGAGACTCTCGGGTGGCCCCAGTGCCGCGACTGCGCCGCCGCACCCGCCTATCACGAGCGGCCCTCCTACCTTCCTCACGGCTTCACCCTCAACGTCTACGTCCCCAGCGAGAACGAGCGTGGCCAGCGACTGCGCCGAACCCTCGCGCCCGGCAGCGCCATCGTCGGGGTGGCCGACGACCCCGAGGTCTACTTCGAGGGCTGGACCTTCGGTCAGCACGACATCACCACCATCGAAGGATGGGGCGCCGGGGTACTGCACGCCGCCAGCCGCCTGGTCACCGCCTACCCCACGATCGCCCGGGCGAGCGTGGCGGGCACCGCTCTGCTCACCGTGGCCCGCTTCGACCCCCGCACCAGCAACCTCGACGTCACCGACGACGACACCCTGCTGGCCTGGCTGCAGTCCGGGAAGGCCGGGTCGTGAGGTCCAGCACGGCGATCTCCGCGGCCTACCCGACGGGCTGCACCACCTGCGGCGCGGACCTGCATGCCCCGTGCCGCTCCCGGTCCGGTCGCGTCACCGACACCCACCTCGCCCGCATCGAGGCCAGCAGACCGGCCCTCGGGACATCTGACTCCGTCGCCAAGACCGCTGGCCCAGCGGTGCCGCCGCAGAGGAGCATGGAGCCATGACCCGCATCGCCGCCGGAACCCTCACCGGCCCCCAGCACCGGCTGTGGTGCGAGGTGTTCGACCACCTGCGCGCCTTCCACGCCTCGCTCGCCACGAGCGCCGAGCGGGCCAAGCGCCGCGACTTCGTCACGGTCCAGGACCCTCGTGGGTACGACACCACCGAGATCGCCTGGCTCGTCCACGAGCGGTCGGCCATGCACACCGAGATCAACCGCCTACGCGCCACCCGCGGCCTGGGCCCCGCTGACGCAGCCGAGGTCGCCGACGCGGAGTCCCGGGCCGCTGGCCACTACGACTACGCGCACAAGTTCGCCCTCTACTGCGCGGACCTCGTCACCCACGACGACCCCCGACTCGCTCCCACACACTGACCCCCACGCCGCCTCTCCGGCCGGGCCTACCGCGAGGAAGACACCACGCCATGAAGATCCACCTGCTCGTGTGCCACTACCAGGAGGCCTACCCCGGCGAGCACGCGCCCAGCGTCATGGCCGCCGCCGACGAGTTCCTCATCGAGGAGAACCCGACCTACTGGCATCAGGAGGTCGCCCAGCAGAAAGCACAGATCGGCGACGAGGCCGCCGCCTGGGCCGAGATCGCCGTCGAGGTCGACACCGAAGCCATCCTCGACGCCCTGCACCCGACGCGGCGCCCCCTGCCCGCCACCATCGTCTAACCCCGGTGCGCGGGCGCACGCCCGCCGGACACGGTCGGTGCATGGACACCACACCCGCCAGCGACAACCCCACCGAGCAGACGGACCTCGACTCCGAGTTCAAGTACCGGTTCGCCGCCGAGCGCTTCGAGGACATCGTCGGATCCGTCGTCTCCGACCTGCGGGCTCTGGCCGATCGCATCGAGGCCATGAGGGCGCCCTCGCCCCACCAGGCCGACCCGGGCTTCGGCGACGTGGCCGCCCGCCTGACCCGCGAGGTGATGTCGGCGCTACCGAACCTGGGCCTGTCCGCGGTGGTCCATGTTGCGGCCCAGGCCGACACTGCGCTGCTGCGCGACCGACTCGCACGAAGTGCCCCGGCCGGTGCCCCGGCCAGTGCCACCCCCACCGACTCCGCCCCCGGCTCCGGCGGGACCGGAGCCGACGTGTCTGAGATCGCTGTCGGCTCCCACGTCATCTCCGCCGAGGAGTACGACCTCGACGGCACCGCAGGCACCGAGGTCGGCTACTTCGGACTGGTCACCGCGCTCGCGGCCAACGGCTACGACGTGGTGTGGCACAACGAGTCCTCGCCGGTGTTCGTTCGCGCTCACGAGGTGGTGCACGTGCCCGCCCACGAGGTGCCCGACGACTTCACCACCCGCGTCACCTCACGCCCCCGATGAGTACTGCGGCCACCTACCCTGACCCAGAAGGCACCGCCCGAGATCCGCGCAGGAGACCCACCATGCCCAGCACCCCCAAGAAGTACACCGGCGGGACCCTTGACGACGACAGGCTCGTCGACGCCAGCACCCCCGACAAGATCAAGGCCACCGTCCCCCAGGACGCCCTGGCCGAGTGGGCCGCAGCCCAGACCTGCCCGCAATGCGGCAACGTCGGCTTCCGTATCGAGGAGCGCCTGACCGCCCGCCCCATCGGGGACTACTCGCTGGCTGGCGCGCAGATGAAGTTCAGTGCCGTCGCGGTGCCCCACATCGTGTGCGGGCTGGCGCTCGACGGCCCCGGGTGCGGGGTCTCCGCTCCCGGCAGGCGCGCCTGAGAGGTCGAGGTGGGACTGTGCGGCAGGCGCGCCTGAGAGGTCGAGGTGGGACTGTGCGGCAGCGCGGCGAGCGAGCGCCGCCTCACGTTGCCGCACACCCTGAGATCATGAGTCCCGTGAGTCCCACCCACCGCTACGACGAGGCCAAGCACCCGCGCGGCAGTAGTGGCCGGTTCGCGGTGAAGCAGTCGGCCGAGGCCGCCGACGTCACCCTGGAGACCGCCACGACACCCGCGCCGAACCTCGCGATGGGCCCCGTGGAGACGAGCGAGGCCCTGTGGTGCGAGGCGTGTGAGGAGGCCTTCACTGTCGACGACGCCGAGCGTCTCTACGAGTGCGGGACCTGTGGTGCGGTCAGCACCGAGCGGCGCTGCGAGCAGTGCCACAAGTTCATGGCCCGCTCCGAGGAGCCCGGGTGCCCTCACTGCCAGGAGCCGGTGGAGGCCACGCCCGTCCTCGTCGTCGTTGACCACGACGGACGGACCGTCCGCGTCGAGGACTACGACGCCGACGGCCCCGCCAAGAAGGTGCGCGACGCAGCAGAGAAGGCCAAGGCCGACGAGCGCGCCGCCTCCGAGGCTGCGGCCCGCCTGGCCGCCAAGCGCGCCAACGCCGCCGAGGGAACCGCTGCCACCGTCGAACCCGGCGTGGTCCTGATCGACCCCGACGACACCAGTCGCTGGGCCAGCCGCGACGCCGAGGTCCTCAGCGTCCGCCACGTCGAAACCCCTGAAGGTCCCATCGTGGTGATGAAGACGTACTCCCACGGTCTGCGCACCGTCGTGCGTCGTGCCGACGCGAAGGTCCCGGTCGCAGCCACCGTGGCTGAGTACCCCACCGAGGACCGCGGCCCGAACGGGCGACGACTGAACGCCGACGACTTCGGCGGGGCCCGGTTCAACGAGACCTTCGACCCCAAGATGTCTGCGGTCTCCGCCCCCAGCAACGGCATCGAGGTGATCGTCGGCTCCGCCTCGCGATCCGGGGGCACGCTGCCGGTCGTCGCGCTGATGCTCGGCCAGCGCAACCACACCGGCTCCATCGGCGGCATGGTGACCTACCTCGGCGTCTTCGACGACCCCGAGAAGGCCGAGAGCGCCCTGGGCGAGTTCGAGCGGGCCGCCGACGCTCTCGCTGCGGCGCGCGCCGAGCACCCGCCCGCCGCATCCGACGACGAGGACGAGGCCTGGGACGTCGCTCACCGGGTCGCCGGGTGGGACTCGGTGAGCACCCGGCGCAACGAGTTCGTGCACACCGAGGCCGCAGCAAGCCTCGACCTACAGATCGGGCTGTCGTCGTGGCACCGCGACAAGGGCGCGCTGCTGCACCTGAGCAACAGCGCCCAGAACGCCGCCATGACGGATCCCGACACCCTGCGTCGTGCCGTCGCTGAGGCGCGCAGGCACTTGCCGACCCTGACCGGCATCCCCACGCGGCCCGACGTCGTCGACGACAAGATCTGACCCCGCCCCCGCGGGTGCTCCCGGGGGCGCTGCCCGCCTGGGTTGCGCATGGTCCGCGCCGTGCGTACCCGCCCTCGTCATCGCCCCGCTCGGCGTCTGGTCGCGGCCACGTTCGCCGCGTTCCTCGTCGGCACCACCTTCAGTACGACCCTCAGCGCCCCCAGTCGGGCCGAGGGCACGGACCCGACGGTCGCGCAGACTGTCGGAGTGGACCACAGCCACCTCGCGCCACAAGACGCCGCCGACGGACCGAAGGTTCCTCGCTCCTCCGGCCGCGCAGCGACCAGACCGCGCCGTGTCGCTGCTGCGGCCGCGCTGCCCGCGGTGGGCGTCCAGTTCCACGGCATGTGGTCCTCCTACACCGACACCGAGCGCAAGCAGGTGCTGCAGCGGCTGAAGGAGATGGGGGCCACCTGGATCCGCCTGGACATCTCCTGGGCGATGCTGCAGCCGCAGCGCGGCCCGATCGACGCCGCAGCATGGGGTCCAGCCAACGTCGACAGGGTCATCTCGATGGCGCGCGCTGCCGGTCTGAAAGTCCTGGGCACCCTGTGGCTCACCCCGGCTTGGGCCAACGGGGGCGCTGGGGAGCGCGTGGCGCCCACCGATCCCGCCGACTACGGCCGGGCGTTCGCCTGGGCAGCCGAACGCTGGCAGGGCAAGGTGGCGGCCTGGGAGGTCTGGAACGAGCCGAACTCAGCCGACTTCCTCGTCGGCGCAGACCCCGCGGTCTACACCGGCCTGCTCTGCTCGGCCTACCGCTCCGTCGCCTCGATCAGCCCCCGTCCTGCCGTCCAGATCGTCTACGGCGGCACGATGCACAACGACACCCCGTGGATCGAGCACACCTACCGCGCCGGTGCGGCCGGATGCTTCGACGTGATGGCCACCCACCCCTACCAGGCCCCCGCCGACCGGGGTCCCCTCGACGGAGACGGCGCACAGGTCTGGGACTTCACCCACCTCGGCGCCGTGAAGGCGCTCATGACCCGCTACTCGGTGAGCACACCGGTGTGGGTCACCGAGTTCGGCTGGTCCTCCCACCCCAACACCGGCCGCGAGGCGAACTGGGAGCGAGGCGTGAGCGAGGCCCAGCAGGCCGACCACACCCTCCAGGCACTGCGCACCCTGCGTGATCGCTACCCGTTCGTGACCAAGGCGTTCGTCTACAACGAGCGCGAGAAGGTCGGCGAAGGCCCCCACCAAGCCGGGTTCGGCATCCTGCGCAACGACCTCAGCGCCAAGCCGATCTACCGCGCGCTGAAGCGCACGCTTACCGAGACCACGGCCCGGCGCGGCTGACAGGTCGGCGCGAAGCCCCAGGGTGCAGCGGCCGGTCGGGGCCGGACACGATGTCGTCATGACACCCGCGAGCCCCTCGACACCTGAGCCCGAGGGCACCTACCCGACCGTCGCTTCCGGCGCGCTCGCCTACATGGTCACCACCGCAGACTGGACGTTCTCACCCGCCGACCCGATGGCGATCGGTGAAGCCGAGGCGACCAAGTGGTTCAGCACCGTCACCGACGGCCCCTACTCCTCCTACGCCATGGCCGAGATGGCCGCTGATCGTCGCGTCGAGGGCACGCGCCGCGACTTCCTCACCGTGCACGGGCAGATGGAGCAGCACGGCATCGGCGGACCCCGCGGACCCCACGGCAACGCCTGCGCCTGGAAGCGCGACCTGACCTGGCACGACTTCACCGGCGCCTTCGGTGACCAGGCTGGCTGGCAGATGATCGAGGTGGCGCAGGTCGACGTCCTGCCCTGAGTCCGGCACATGAACTGAGGCGCGGACGCGAGCGGAACGGTGCGCACCCGGCGACATGCCGTACACAATGAGGGCATGCCCACCGACACCCCCGCCGGAGGCGCCCCGCGCGCCGTCGCTCCCACCACAGTGCACGCCGACGCCGTGGTGGCCGGTGACGGCTACAGCGAGCCTGCGCCGCTGACCGAGTGCCTGAACTTCGCCTTCCAGGACCAGGCCGAGCCCGGCGAGCGGTGTGGCGGGGAGGTCTGGATGCGAATCTCCTCCGGCGGCTCGCGGTTCTTGAAGTGCGAGGCGTGCCACACCCGCACGCAGGCCAAGATCGCAGCCGTGCGGGACCGCTACCCCGACTCCGACACCGCTCCGGCGTGGTTCGACCCCACCTACGCCGGGGAGCGCTGGAACGATGACTACTGAGACCTCCGCGGCCGACCGGACCGCTCGCAGGCCGATCTTCGCCTCCCACGTCTCGCGCCTGCTTGCACGCGCCGGGCTCACGCGCTTCGTCTCCGAGACCACCTCGGTGCGCGGGTACCACCGCTACTGCCCGGGCTACCGGGTCATCGGCTCTACCGCCTCCTTCGAGGAAGGGTTCCTCGACGTCGAGGACGGCGGCCGGGTCACGGTGCACCACGAGACCCTCGGAACGTCTGCCCACGATCCGCTGGACCCGGCACGCGACGTCGAGTCCCGCCTCGGCGCCTACGCCAGCGTGCTGGAGGACAACGGGCTGCACGTCGAGCAAGCGGTGAGCCAGCGCCGGGCCGGACGCCCCGGACGCCCCTACCTGGTCGTCTCCGGCCCGAGGCTGGACGAGCCCACCGGGGGCCTCCAGTGAGCACCACCGACTCCGGGGTGCTGGCCCTGCAATGCCTGCGGTCTGCCATCGCGCACCCGCGCTTCTATGGATCCGTCGACGAGCGCGCGCTGGAGCGTCTCCTGCTCTTCGCGCTGCAGCGCAGTCCCGACCTGGTCGAGCGCCTGCTGGGCCCTGCAGCCTCCAGCGTGCCTGGTGAGCGGTGGCTGCCCGGGAAGCGTGGCTTCGCCGATGTGGTCGGGTGGGACGCGCACGAGAGGGCGATCCAGGTCCAGGTCGAGGTGAAGGTCCGCTCGCAGGTCAACGCGGCCAACAAGCCCCCGCACGACACCCAGTTCACGACCTACGGCACCAACGGCCCCGAGCCGTGCTCGCTTCACGTGATCGTGCCCGCGAGACGACGTGCCTACATCGAGGACTGGCTGGACCCCGCCTGGACCACAGGGGGTGAGCGGTGGCAGATCCACACGTGGGAGGAAGTCCTCGACGTGCTCGACGCCCTGGCGACAACCGTGGGGGCAGACAGGCTCAACGAGATGAGTGCCGAGGTCGCCCAGGTCAGCCACGCCCTGCTGCGCCTGCCTCCGCTCGAAGCCTGACCCGACAGGGCAGGCCTACCCGCGCAGGTCGAGACTCACCTGCAGGTACACCTCTCCGGTGGAGGGTTCGATGCCGACCGGTCGGGCGTCGATGTCGCAGACCCCCGGGTCGTCGAGCAGCGCCCGGGACAGGTAGCGGCGCATGGCGGTGGCGTTGGACTGCCCGGCCAGGAAGGCGTGCAGCGGGACCGCGAGATGGCTGCGGTAGACCCCGTCGGCGTCGGCGGCGGCCAATGCGTGCGCGAGCGAGATCGGGGCCACCTGCACGGTGACGTCCAGGCCGGGCAAGGTCACCCGCTCCCCAGGGATCGCGCTCGCCGACAGCGGCGCGAGGTCAGCGGGGAGCGTCATCGTGTCCATGCCTCTCAGGTGTGCGGGTCGAGCCCCGCTCGCTCACGTCCCGGCTCCTAGAAGTCGTCCTCCCCGACCGGGATCGTCGCCTTCGGCCCGACCGGGACCGTCTCGGGGACAGGCACCACCGGTACGGTCGCCGCGGCGGCCGCGGGCTCCGGCACCGGGGTGGTCACGGTTGCCTGAGCCGAGGCGGCGGGGGCGTCCGGGGGAGTCGCTGCGGCGGCGGGCTCGTCGAAGTCACCCGGGACGACGGCGTCACCGTAGTCGTCACCGTAGTCGTCATCCGCGAAGTCATCGTTCTCGCTGTCGTTGCCGCGGACCTCGGCGGTGCTGCTGTCTGAGTCGTCCTTGTCGCTCTCCCGTCGCGGAGCGCGCTTGCGCGGCGTGGACACGACGGGGGCGATGTTGCCGTTGGCGGCGTCGGCGAGCATGCGAGCCAGCGTGGTCGAGCCGAGCAGGCTCATCACCAACATCGCTGCCTCGTCCTCGTCAACCGGCAGGCTGCGCTGGACCACGGAGATGAGGTCGGTCGCGTACGCCTCCAGCAGCCTGGGGTGCTCGGTGCGGATCAGGTGGACCGTGGCTCCGACGTCGTTGAGCGAGCGGAGCGTCGAGGCGATCTGGCTGGAGACTCCCTCCATGACACCGCTGTCCATGCCGGTCATGGCGGTCCAGATCCGGTCAGCGACTTCGGCTTCGGCCTCGGTCGGCACGGTCGGCTTCTTCGGCTTGGCGGGCATGTGCGGTCCTTCGTGGAGGGTCAAAGATGTGCTGGGGCGTCCGTGTGCGGCGGCGGCGCGGAGATGCACCCGCGCTCTGGGTTCTGGCTCAGGTGCTTGCTTCCTCGTCGGGCGCGTCCTCGGTGTCTGAGGAGCCCTGCTGGCCCAGGATGCGACCGCAGCCGGTGACCGCGCACGCGGTGGGGTCGCCCTGGCGTGGGTAGTGCCAGCGGGCCCCTTGGATGAGGACGTGGCCGTCGGCGCTCTCGCGCATCGTGGCTCCTTCGGGTGCAGCAGTGGGCGGGGTGGGGCGGCTAGTCGAAGTGGTCGGCTCCCACGAGGAGGGGCCTGCGCATCTGGACGGGCGGGACCGACCAGTCCTCGGGCTCGGGGATGGGCTCGGGGATGGGCTCGGGGATGGGCGCCAGGACCGAACCCGGGACGGCCACCGGCGCCGCAGCGGGAGACGCCGGGATGAGCGGCGCCGGGATGAGCGGCGCGTCCGGCTGCTCGGCCCAGGGGTCGCTGTCGAGGTCGTCGAGCCCTTGCGCGGGGTCGATCAGGTCGAAGGGCACCGGCTCGCGAACGGGAGGCGGGGTCTCCCAGGTGGACTTCCAGGGGTCGTGGGTGAGCGTGTCGAGGTAGGCCAGGTCCGCATCAGCGGCCAGGACGGGCTCGTGGACGACAGCCGCGGGTGGAACCGGCTGCTGGACGGTCGGGTGGTCGACGGTGGTGGTCTGCGCGCTCCTCGGGGGCTCGTCGGGGACGAGCGCGTGGGTCGCGGCGGGGCGTCGGCGAGGGGCCGGGGCGTCGGGACGTCGCTTGATGCCGGGGCCCGTGTACGAGGGCTCGTCGGCCCACGGTGCGTGGAGGGTCGGTTCGTCGACGATCCCGGCTTCCACCGGGCACGTCGGGGTCCGCAGGTACTGCAGGGGCTCGGCCCACCGGTGCCCACACTGGCAGGCGAGTCGGTACTGGCTGCGCCACTGACCCTCGACGATGCGGTGGTCGGTGGCGGTGGCGATCAGGTGCCTCATCGCGAACGGGACGTAGTCGGGATCCCCAGGGCGCGGCGCGGGCGGCTCGGCGTCGTCCTCGGACCCGTCTTCGGCACTGATGCCGCTCTCCCACTCGGCGTGGGGCACCCCGAGAGCGACGCCGTCCCAGTCCCAGGGCTCCGCCGCGAGGTCGGCGAAACGCTGGCCGGGCATGACCAAGCACCCGTGGATGCGTGCCTTGTCCATCTTCGAGACCCCGGCGCCGTCTCCGGCGACCACGAGGTCGACCTTGCCGGAGACGGCTGAGACCGACTTGCCGCCGAGCGCGACGACGGCAGCGGTGGCCGACTGTCGTGACATCCCGGTGATGTTCCCGGTCACCAGGACCGTCAGGCCCTCCATCGGCAGGCTCGTGACTGGGGTGGTGGCGATGCTCATGGCGCGGGGGTCTCGGGGGTCTCGGGGGTCTGGTCTCGCCATCGGTAGAGGGTCCGGCCGGAGTGCGGGGTGGTGGTGCCGACTCGTCGCACCGGCTCGCCGGTGCTGTTGGCCACGTGGGCGGCGTGCGCGCGAGCGACGGCGGAGACGGAGAAGAGCACCTGTCGGCGGCCCTTGGCGGTCCTCTGCAGTAGGGCGACCGGCTGCATGTCGAGGTCGAGCAGGCGAGCGCTCATGGAGCGGCGGTGCAGCCCGCACTGCGCGGCGATCTGGTCGATCGTGGCCAACCCGGCCTCCGCGGCTTGCTCGGCGGTGAGGGTCGGCAGGCTGGCCCGGTGAGCCAGGATCGCGGCCTGTCGACGGCGTCGCTGCGTGGACGGGTCGTCCGAGGACCCGGATCCCGCGGCGGGCTCGCCGGGCTGCGGGTCGGGGGTGGTGTCGCTGGTGATCAGACGCAGGGCTGGCCGCGGGGGCCCGAACTCCCAGACCTGGGCGCTCATCGCGGTCCTCGCGCGGCGGGCTGTGTGGTCGTCATGTCTGGCCTGTGCCGCTGTCGAGGCGGCGGCCGAAGCGTGCGGCCAGCGACTACCTGGCTACCTGGCTACCTGGCTACCTGCGTGCAGGCGCTCGATGACGCTGAGGACGAAGCGTGCGGCGGCTTCGGCGTCGTGGCTGCTGTGGTGGAGTCGAGCCATCTCCTGGGTGCGCTCGTCGATCCGCTCCGGGGCGAGGACGAGGCAGTGCAGACCCCCGTCCGGCTCGATGCTGACGCTGATGGCCAGCGGGCACGGCCCGGTGGCCTCGACGTGGGAGAGCACCAGTCCCTGTCCCGTCTCGCCGGGGGCCGCACCCTCAGGGCTGGCCTGGTCGAGGACCGGATCCGGCGAGATGCCCCACGGGTGGTCCGCGAGCGCTTGGAGTTGCCGAGCAGCAGCCAGGAACGAGCGGGCCGCGGAGAACGCGCGCTCGTCGACCACGGGCCCCCACTCCCCCGTTCCCGCGGGCGCCGGTGTGGTGCGGTGGGCGATCTCGCGCAGGCGGTTCTCGTGGCCGCGAGTCACCGCGGGCGCCCCCGCGTCGCTCACGGCCGCACCGGCTGGGCGTCCGGCTGACGCGGGTCGTGGACGGCAGCGCGGGTGAGGGCGGCGACGCTGACGACCGACGCGGGGCTCAGGTGTCCCAGCCCTGTGAGCCACCGGGTGGCCTTGCGCGCCTCGTAGGCGTTGAGGCCCGCGATGGCCTCTGAGTGCTCGGTGACGCCGCGGGCTGTCGCGGGCGCGGCAGGGGCGAGGCTGCTCATGCGGGACCCCTGCTGGTGTCCTGGATCAGCGGCTGGGCGGCATCGGCGGCGGCCTTGTCGAGGAGCCACTGCGGTGTCGGGAGGGCGCCGACGTAGGTCTCTGCGCGAGGACGGTCGTCGAACTCGGGGCGGTTCTCCATGAACCAGGCCAGCACGATGAGGTGCCAGATGGCGTTGACGACGTGCTTGACGCCCATCTCGGCGTCGTAGTCCTCCTCGCGGGACCAGAACGTGTTGATGTGCCGGTCGAGGGCCGCCTTGGTCAGCGACCAGGGGTAGCCCGCCTTCCAGTTCGGCGTCCCGTCGGGGCCCGGCGGGTACTTCAGGTTGCCGCGACCGAAGAGCACGGCGAGTTCGCGGAGCACACCAGCGGGGATGAGGTCGAAGGCGGCCTCCTTCTGCCCCTTCTGGCCGCCGGTCGCGCTGGTGATGCGAACCTCGCCGCTCTCGCTGCGTCGCGCCGCGGTGATGGCGGGGACCAGCGCGACCGGCCGCTGCGACGCGCACCGGGGCGTCTGCGGTTCGGCCGCCCGGAGGTCGACCTCGGTCCTCTCCCCGGTCATGGCGTCGATGATCAGCAGGCCTGCGGCCAACGCCAGCGCCACCTCGGCGCGGGCGCCCTTGCTGGTCTCCCACCCGGGGAGGACCGCGACGGCGTCGGCCTCGGCGAGGATGAACTGGGTGTAGGCCAGGAAGGCGACCCTCCTGTCGAGGCCGCGCAGCGAGGGGTGGTCGGCCGCTTCGTTGCCGGTCAGGCCCCGAGTGTCGAGGCCGGTGTGTGTGGCGGGGTTGAAGACGGCGTACCCGACGCCTTCGAGCGCTGCGGCTGCGTTCATGAAGGCCGGGTAGTTGAAGGCGGGGATGCCCGTCATCGGTCCGGCGAGGTAGACGGCGTGGACATCGTCGTGCTTCATCGGCGCGGGGTTCGACGCGGGACGCGGAGTGGGGCCCTGGGCCTTCTGCGGGCCGGTGTCGGCGCGGGCGAGGGTGTCGGCGGTCATGCGCGTTCTGTGCCGCCGCGGGATGCACGGGCGCCGGACCCGCGGCGAGAGCGCACACGCGCGAAGGCGGAGTGCAGCAGCGAGGTGCGGGGGTACTCCACGAACCAGAAGCGGTGGAGGATCCAGGTGTGGCCCGCGGTCACGGTGAGGATGCCCAGGACCGGGTTGCTCACCACGACCGAGAGGACCAGGACGACCAGCCAGCGGTGGTAGCCGGTGGCTCGGGCGCCGGGCAGGAGGGCGATGGTGAGCCAGGCGGGCAGCATCGTCCAGGCCAGGGTGAGCATGGGGTCGCTCAGCGCCATAGCCACAGCGCCCAGGGAGACCGCGTGAGCGAGGGCCAGGGTGAACGCGGCGAGCCAGTGCACGATCAGGCGTCCGCGCTCGGGGGTGTAGCCCAAAGATGCTGGGCTGCCTGGCAGTGGGCTGGACGGGGTCGCCTCGGCGGGACTGGGCGCCCTGCGGCGGGAGGGGGTCGGTCCGACCTTCGTGCGGTCGCTCTTCACGGTGCTCACGGGGTGCCTGTGCCGCAGTAAGTCGCGCGGGCGGGCACCCCGCTGAGTCACCACCGCCTAGTGGTGACCCTCGGTGGGTGCCGCCTCAGGCCGAGACCCTAGAACCTGCTTCACGAGGGTGACGATGTCGTGGTCACCGACCACGTAGTTCACCTGCAGGTCGCTGTAGCCGGGCGAGCCCGGCGGGTAGGGCTGGTAGCCGAGGTGCTCGGCCAGCAGGTTCTCGACCTTGTGACGTTCGGCGTGCAACGCGAGTTCGTGGCGGCTGTGGCCTCGCTGGCCAGGGAAGCCCGGCCGGGCCTGGAGGAACGAGTCAAGCAGTGCGTCCTGGGTGTGGCGGGCGTGCAGGCGCAGCACCGCCGTCGTGTCGTCTACGTGCCGTTCCTCCCCCGTGCTGGCGCGGGCGTCGAAACCGCCGCACGAGCACTTCCAGGACCGCGGGGCGAGGTGACCCTTGCCCAGTAGCACGTGCGCGGGCCCCGCGGCGACGGCGCTCGCGACGGCTGCCGGGTCTGGGGTGGTGGTCATCGGCTCTCCTGGGCGACGGCGTTGAGCAGGGCGGCGACCTGGTGTGGGGTGGGGCGCGCTTGGACTGCAGCGGCACGAGTCGTGGGCGCGATCGCGGTGTCGCAGGCGGTGTCGGGCCGCCAGTCGTGCAGGGCGGAGGTGCGCGAGCGGCGGTCGTCGCAAGTGGGCTCGGCAGTGGCGACGCGGGGCGCCCCTTGGTGGGGAACGAGTCGCCATGCTGCGACCTGGTCCTCTCGGTGGACCAGGACCATGCCGATGGCTCCACGGTGCGGCGCGAGCGTCTCCACACAGATGGAACCCTCGCTGGTGCGGAAGACCGAGGCCAGCGCGAGGGCCTGGTCGTCGAGGCCTCCCAGCACGGCCAGGGCAGTGCGCAATCGCAGGGGCGGGGTCGCGGCGGCGGCGATGGGCTGGTCCAGCAGGTTCAGGGTGACGCCGGGCGTGGAGAAGGACTCCAGACGCTCGGTGAACCGCAGGCGCAGCCGCGAGGCCCCGCTGAGGTCGAGCGGCGGCAGGTCGGCCGCCCAGTGCGGCTGCCGCGCGGGGTCCAGGCTCATCGTTCCTCCGGCTGGTGGGGGTCGTGGCGAGGCGATCGGCACTCGCTGAAGGCTGCGGTGACGACCCTCTCGGCGGCCGTGATGGCGTCCAGGTCGTGCTGGGCGTGCTCGACCGCGGCCCGGTGGACCGCCGCGAGGGTGTGCATGCCCGAGGGGAGCGAACAGGCGACCCGCTGTGCTCGGGCGACGACGTCGAAGTAGGTGTAGAGCGCAGCGCCGCTACGGGTGACGTCGAGGAAGTGCAGGGGCCCGGTGAGGGTCCGCTCGTGCGCGCCCGGTGACGGCTCTGGGGGTTCGCCTGCTTGCGAGATGGACTCGTCGGCGTCGTCGCGGGCCAGCCTCAGGCCGCCGTCGAGGTCGGTCCGGATCCACCAGCGGTCCTGCTCTGTGGCGTTGAGGTGGGCGAGGAAACTCTCCACGGCGTCGAGGCAGGCGTGACTGGGTCCTCGGTGCCGAGCCGCGCTACCGGGCTGCGCCTCGGTGTGTCCGTGCAGCACCGAGGCGTCGGCGAGGCGGTCCATGGCGGTCTCGGTCAGAGGGCCGCGGGTGGACCGGAGGTCGGCGGCGTTGCCGTGGTCGGCTGGGCGTCGGGAGGCGTCGGCGGTCATCGCAGGGCTCCTGCCAGGAAGGCGATCTCCGTGGGCTGCGGCGTCCGTCGCGTGATGCCGGGGGTGGCCCGGGCGAGGACGGCGACGAAGGCGATCGCGAGGACCACGGCAACGGTGAGGGCCGGGGCGCCGAGAGCACTGGGCCCGCGTGCCAGAAGGGTGGCGCCAGAGGCTGAGGCCACCGCGGCGGTGAGGGTGGCGAGCCAGAACGCTCCGGTCAAGGCGGATGAGGCGAGGCTGTCCCGGTGGACTCGGCGGGCCGAGGCGTGACGCACCGCGACGACCAGCAGGAGGGTCGCAGCGCTGAGCCCGACCAGGCGGGCGGCCGAGTGGGGCAGGCCAGCATGGGCACCCCAGGAGATGGCCATCAGGGCTGTCAGTACGCCGATCGCGGCGGGCACCGTGTTGCTGGCTGCGGCGGAGGTCTTCACGTTGGTCCTGTGCCGCGTACTGAGGCACGGCACCGGTCGCGGTCTGCGTGCTCGTGAGCGGTGACGCGCTGCGTTGACCCACGAGGCCACCAGGTCAGCGGCCATCCTTTGATACGCGACGTATCGGCGACGTACGATGTTGGCCTAGGAGGCTCCCATGGCCGCGAACACGGATCGAAGTGCTGCGTCAGCCGCGCCAGCGTCGGGCAAGGCGCGACCGCAAGATCAAGAGCGCACCCGGCTCACGCCGGGATCCGCGAGTGAGAAGACGGCCAGCGAGTCCGAGACGACCGCTTCCAAGACGACGGCCTCGCCGTCGCGGACTCGCTCGTCCCGGGCTCTCTCGCGGTCCGCCCTGATGGCGACGAGCAAGGCGGCGAAGGCGGCCGGTCAGGGGGCTGCAGGCAAGAGCCGGACCGCGAAGAAGACCGCGGGGGCCACAGGCTCCAGGAGCGCCTCGCACGATGCCAACACGACCACGATCCGTGGGTCGCTCGCCTCGGGGCTCACCACGGAACGCAAGACGTCCCGCGGGCAGCGGGACGGCCACGTCTCCACTCCCATGCTGCGCAAGGCTGATCTGCCGATGCCGTCCGGAGTGGTGTACGCCGTGGTCAAGGACGCTCTGGGCGTGAACGACATCCAGCAGGTCGACGATCCCGTGCTGCGTAAGGCTGATCTGCCGATGCCGTCCGGAGTGGTGTACGCCGTGGTCAAGGACGCTCTGGGCGTGAACGACATCCAGGCGGTCGACGATCCCGTGCTGCGTAAGGCTGACTGGCTCGACGCGCCTGAAGTGGTGTACGTCGTGCTCCAAGCCGCTCGGGCCGTGAACGACATCCAACCCGTCGACGCGGCACCGAACAGCAGGCGCCAGCAGCAGGAGCGCGCGTCGGGCGTGGCCGACATCCAACGGCGCGCCGAACTGCGTCGGGCCCAGGAGCGGCTCAACCGCATCGAGGAGATGCGTGAGGCCCGCCAACTGGCTGATGCGAACAAGAGCCAGCGTGAGATCGCGGAGATCCTGCAGACGACGCAGCCTCGCGTGCACCGCATGCTGAAGGCCATGGAGGGCCGCGACCCTCGGGCGGTGTCCCCCGAGGAGACGATCCTGCTCGCCGCGGTCAACGGGGGCTCCCGTGCCGATCTGATCGAGCACCTGGCCCAGCGGGATTACACGTTCCGGCAGCACGCACCCGAACCGTTCGACGGTGCGATCTCCGGCTCGTGGGACGAGGTTCGGCAGGCGTGGATGGCCGGACTGCTCAGCGAGGAGGAGTACAAGCGTGTCCGCGAGCGCGTCCGACCACCGTCTCCGTGACCGCGTCCACGCCGAACTGAGCGCCCTGCACTCCCCCGGTGGCGCTCTCGCGGACCCTCCGCCCGATCTGGCGCCGTTCTTCACCGAGGCCGTGCGCCTCGAAGTCGCCACCGAGTACCGCGCCCGGCGGCCCAACGCGCCGAGCGATGGGCGAGCCGTGATCGTGACGGCCGGGCCGCCTGGTGCGGGCAAGTCGACGGCTCTGGCAGCGCTCGACGGGATCGAGGACTACCGGCGCATCGACCCCGACGAGATCAAGGACCTGCTCCTGGGCCGGGCTGCCGCCGAGGGGCTGCTGGACCTGCTCGGCAGCATCACACTGCCTGACGGCCGACCGGTCTCGTTGCGCGAGGTGTCGTGGTGGGTCCACCACGTCTCCACCGACATCGCGGACGACGTGCGGGCTCTGTCGTTGTCGCGAGGCGAGAACGTCGTGGTGGAGGGCACTCTGCAGTGGCGGCCGCTGGCCGAGACCTACACCTCACAACTCGGGCTCAACGACTACGAGAGGCTCACCGTCCTCGACGTCGAGGTCCCCCTGGAGGTGGCCGTCCAGCAGGCCCGTCACCGCTGGTGGGACTACCGCACCGGCACCGACCCGCTCGGCGGTCGCTTCATGAGCGACGAGGCGGTAGCCCGCTTCTACGACGCCCAGCCGGTCGCAGGGTGCGCTGTCACTGCTCGCGACCTGAGCGCACGGGCCAGCGACGCGGGCATCGTGACGGACCTCGTCGTCATCAGCCGCACCAAGAGCGGAAGCCAGTACGGGGCCCGGATCCAAGGCAGCGACGCCACGGCGTTCGAGGCGTCGCCCGGCACGGGGGCGGTGGGAGCGTCGACCTTCGGCGTGCCGTGCTTGGGGTGCGGTCAGCCGCTGACCGGGGTCGAGTCGGTCGTGCTCGGCTACGGGCCGAACTGCGTCGGAGCGAGCGCCTGACCGAGCCCCTCCCACGAGGCGCCTGAGCGGGAGGGGCAGAAAGACTGAAGACTACTGCCACGACGACCAGTCTCAGCGTGCTCACAAGGGAGCCGACTGCGACTGCGGCGGGATCACTCCCGCACGGTTGCGTGCAGTGGTTCGCACGCTTCACGCGTCAGCAGGAGGTCGCCACGGCCTGGTTTCCCGGGCTCGGGCGCGCCTCCTTCAGCGTGTTCGGACATGCGCATGGCCGCGTTGCGGTGGTCGCGCGTGTCCCCGTTCCCCTCTGTCAGGGGCGGTGGGCCACCGTGGCCGAGCGGTGCGCGGATCGCGAGCGCTGCGGTCAGGATGTTGTGGGCGGCGTTGACGTCCGCATTGCGGGTGTGGCCACAGGCGACGCATGCGAAGACCGCTTGGCTCTTGCGGTTCTCCGCGGCGACGTGGCCGCACTCGTTGCAGCGCCGCGAGGTGTTCATGGCGGGGACGGCGACGAGGGTGATCCCGCGTCGCTCTGCCTTGTAGGTCAACTGGCGGCGGATCTCGCCCCAACCGACGTCGAGGATGGAGCGGTTGAGACCGGACTTGGACCTCTGGCCGTTCTTCAGGAACCGCCCCGGGTCGTTCGGGTCAGGAGTGGGCGCGACTCGTCGGGTCATGTTGGCCACCCTCAGGTCCTCGATCCCGATCAGGGCATAGGAGGAGGTGAGGTGGGCGGTCAGGGCGTGCTGCGCGGTGGCACGCTGCAGCGAGATCGTGTGGTGAAGCGCGCCGACGCGACGTGCTGCCTTCCGTCGCCGCCGCGAGCCCGTCTTGGTGCGCGCGAGGGACCGCTGGGCTCGGAGCATTCTGGTGTGGCTGGCGCGGGCGGGGGCGAGGCGATCGAATGTCTGCTGCGGGTCTCGGTCGTCGGAGGTGGCGGCGAGCAGGGAGACGCCCAGGTCGACCCCGACTGCTCCTGCTGAGCCGCGCTGCGAGGCGGCCCGGGTCGGCCCGGGGACCGGGACGGCGGCGGGGTCGAGGGGGACGGTCAGGGCGACATACCAGTGCTTGCCGCCGCGGGAGATGGTCGCCCCGCTGATGCGCCCGCTGCCGCGGGCCATGAGACGAGTCATCTTCTTGGCCAGTCGCGGGTCGAGGGTGCGCACCGGCCCGATGACGGGGATCTTCACGGCCCGGTAGCCCACGAGCGAGACCTGTCCACGGGCGCCGAAGGAGTCGACGCTGCGGCCCTTCTTCTTCAGGCGCGGCCTGCGCATGCCGGAGCCCCGGCGGCGACCCGACATCGAGGCGATGTAGTTGGCGTAGGCCCGCTCCGCGTTGGCGAAGGCGTCCTGAAAGGCGTAGGTGCCGACCTCGCGGCCTGGCTGATCCCACCAGGGGAACTCCCCTGCCCTCTCGGAGCCGGGTTTCATGCTCCCCTTGCAGCGGTTGAATGCCCTCTGCACGTCGCCCTTCCTGGGGACCGGCGACCTGCCCCGCAAGGCCTCCGTGGCTTCCTCGCGGGTCATGCCCTGCTCCATAAGGCCAGCCCGTAGGGCGTGCCACCGGTCCGTGGCCAGGTCCATCATCGTGACGGCGAAGTTGAAGGCCACCCGGGCCGCGCCCGCGTGCTGTGCGAACCGCTCCTCCTGTGAGGGGGTGGGATCGAGGCGGAACTTGAAGGTCCGCACGACGGTGACGCGAGGGGCCGGGGCAGCCTTGGCGCGGACCTCCTTCATCGCTGTCGCCCTCCCGCCCCGTGCTCACCGCGACGCCGGTCGCGCGCTCCGTCCAGTGGAGCCGGGGAGCATCATGCCTGGCAAGGACGATCGATCGCTGCCGAATCGTCCTCACCGTCGCGGCGGCGCGGGCCGACCATCAGGTGCGCGGCCAGTCGGTGGTCAGGTAGGCCTCGATGGCGCGGTGGCGGAAGGTGTAGGGCGACCCGCGGTCGATGATGCCTCGAATGGTGTCGAGACGCTGGGCGTAGGGGCCCGCGGCTGCTGCGGTGGGGTGCCCGGCGGCCTTGGCGATCTTGGTGGCGGTCCGCTCGGCAGGCTCCAGTTCGGCCATGGCGTCGAGGAACTGTCGCTCGCGCGCGGGCAATCGGGCCAGGATGCGCTCGACGTGGGACTCGGCCTCGTCGCGGGCCCGGACCCATCCGGCGCGGACCTCAGCGGCGGTGATGAGGGGTCCCTCGCCCTCGTACCAGGCGCGTTCGCCTGCGAGTTGGAACAGGAACGGCTCGCCGCAGCACACCGCGACGATCTCCTCGATGGCCGCCTGCTCCATGGTGACCCGTGTGGTCCCGCCCTGCTCGTCGGGCACGGCGAAGCCGGGGTCGATGAACTCGTGCAGCGCCAGGCGCAGGTCGTCGTCGTCGATGGGAGCCAGGCGGGTCGTGGCAAAGCGTCGCGCGAACGTGGCGCCCTTGCGGGCACCGGCCATGTCGGCGAACTCGGGCAGGCCGGTGAGGTAGACCGCGATCGGCAGGACCCGCTTGATCCGCTGGTCGCCCGGCGCGGTGACGATGGTCTCGAAGGCCAGGGCGTCGCCCAGGCACACGAGCAGTTGGGACAGGGCGGCTTCGCTGGTGATGTTCTGGATCTCGTCGACGTGGATGAGCACGGCGCAGTCGCGCTCGATGGCGGCCAGCCCGATCTCGACGAGCAGGTCGGTCAGCGCGGTGTAGGGCTCGGGCCCGTCGCCACGTTCCAGACTCAGGGAGACTCCGCTGACAGCGACGGTGCGCACGCGTGCGAGTGTCTGGCCGATGCGCTCCTCTCGGCGCGCGGGAAGCCCGGCCGAGGCCGCGAGGTCGAGCATGGCGGCCGCGAGGGTCTTCAGGGGGTCCGAGCCGACCGGGACGCGCAACTGCGGGGTGACCCAGTCCCCCGCCTCGCGTGCGATGTCGGCGATGCGGCGTACGAGGGTCGACTTCCCGAGCCCGGCCTCGCCGAGGATGGTGCGCCCGCGTTCAGAGAGACCGGCGATGCGGCGAGGGCGCAGGATGCGCTCGTAGTCCTGCAACTGCTGCACGCGTCCGGCCCACACGCGGGGCACGGCGTCCGCGCCGGGGGTGAAGGGGTTGTCCAGCGGGTTCCTCATGTCGCTAATGTTAGCAACGAGCAACATCTGTTCGCTAACGTTAGCAAGCACCTCATCGGTCGGTTCCCGCTCGCAGGGCGGTCCTCAGACCGGGCCCCTCGACAGGTCTCGGCGAGCCTTGTGGGCCCTGGTGGGGTAGCCCCGAGCGGTCCGGCACGAGCGTCGCGGCGGAGCCTCACAGAACGGGCACGGTGCGTCGTAGACAGGATCCTCGGCGTGCCGCTTCTCTTCGGCCTCTGCCGAGGCACGTGCTCGACGCTGCACGTCGACCTGCGCCTTCGTGGCTGGCCTGACCGTGCCTCGGCCGCGGGCAGCGAAGCGGGCGGCAGCGTTGATGACGTTGCTGGCCTCGCTGGCCGGGTCGCGGGGGTCTCGCGTCATCAGGCCAGGGAGTCGGCGAGCACAAGTTCGCCGCGCCCCGACGCCAGTCCCAGGGTCCGCAGTCGTGACAGAGCGTTGCGGAACCCGCCACCGGCCGGGGAGTAGTCGGTGCGCTCGGCGATCTCGTCGGTCGGCACAGCGCGAGGGTAGTCCGCGGCGAGGACGTCGAGGATGAGTGCTTCGGCGCGACCGATCTTCGGGTGCTGCTTCCACCACTGCAGCAGTGCGGCGCCGGTAGGCAGCGCCTCGACGGGCCCGAGGTCTGCTCGGCCGACCTCGGTGATCTCGATGGTCCCCGAGCCGGTGATGCGCCCGGCGGTCCGTAGCGCGGAGAGGGCGTTGCGGAAACCGCCACCCTTGGCGGAGTAGGAGGTCGCCAGCGCGACCTGGGCGACGTCCAGCGCACCGTGCTGGGCCAGCACGGTCAGGATCAACCGCTCCGCCTTGCCCAGCCCCGCTCCCCCACCGGCGACCGGGGCGGCGGCGGGCGCCGCATGGGCGGACTTTGCAGGTGCCGCGCTTCGGGCTGGCGTGGGCCGGACTGGTGTGGGGGTGCGCCCGGCCGACCCCGGGGCACCGGTCGCGGGTCGAGGGGCGCGCAAGATCTCGACGGGCTCGCGCAGCCGGGCGCTGACCTCGTCGACGAGGGTGCGCATCTGCTCGGCGGCGACTTCGATGCGGTGCAGGCAGTTGCGGGCGTACTCCTGGACGTCGTCAGCGGCAGCGGTCAGGGCAGCGACATCCTCCGGGCTCAGCACGGGCACCTCGACGACCTGCTCTACGACGCGCTCGACGGGCTCGGGGCTGGCCTGGGACCTGCGGGCGGCCTGGGCCGAGCGCAGGTCGCTCTCCAGGGCCGTGATGCGACGACGCAGCAGGCCGGGGTCGTCGGCTTCGGCGCGCTCGATGGTCTGGGTCATCCCAGCCTTGATCCGGTCCAGGTCGACGTCGGCCAGGCGGCGAGGCGTGACCGGGGCGGCCCCGACGACGGGGGTCGCGCCGGAGTCGAAGGTGCGGCGGCGGCGGAACTGGATCTTGGTCGGCTCCCCCACCAGGTGCGGCGCGATGATCCAGGCCTCCCCGTTGCCGAGGGCGGGCAGGTCGGAGGCGACCTCGGCCCGGTCCACGGTGCCGGAGACCCATTCGGCGATGACCTTGCGGTCGGTGGGCGCGGTCGTGCGCAGCGCGATCATGCACTCGGTCTGGCTCAGCGCGTTCTTGTGCAGCATCGCGGAGCGCTGGGTGATCAGGGTGACGCCGATGCCCCGCTGCCCGCCCTGCTTGACCAGGCGTGTGAAGGCCCGCACGACCGGCAGTTCGTCCTTCGATGCCCCCTGGGGCAGGTAGTCGTCGGCCTCCTCGCAGAAGACGTGCAGGGGCTCGGTGTTGCGGGAGTAGAGGCGCCGGGCGAAGTCGAGCAGGAACCGCAGCCGGTCGGGGTCGTCCATCTCCGAGACGTCCAGGACGCACGTCATGCGCTCCTCGACGACCAGGTCGGCCAGCAGCGTCCCGGCCGAGGGCTCCAGGGGCAGGTCGCCGTGGCGGCCGCCGAAGACAGTGACCGCGAGGCCGGGGGCGTCGCCGTCACCGGAGGACCGCACGCCCCACCAGTCACCCTTGGGGTCGATGGCCACCCAGGGCAGCCCGTGGTCGTACATCTCCTCGGCCATCACGACCGCGGCGTTGCTCTTGCCTGCTCGGCGCTTGGCCAGGACAGCGAAGGTGTCGGTGACCGCCTGCAGCGGCAGGGCCAGCCCGGGGGCAATGTCGAGCAGCGCCGCGGGCCTGGCGCCCTTGCGTCCGGCCCTACCGCCGGGCCCGCTGCCGGTGCCGGTCTGGCGGGTGCTCATGCGCGCTTCCACCCGTCGGGCGGGACGATGCCGAACCGGAGCCCGACCCGAGCGCTGAAGCGGCGGTGGAAGGCGACGATGGCCTGGGCTGTCTCGCCCTGGCCGTTGATGTAGATCGGCATGCCCTCGGCGGGGGCGGTGCGTTCATCGAGCACCACTCCGTGCTCCGCGATGGCCTCGGGGGTGAGCAGGGCCAGCACGACGACCTCGACAGAGGGGTCGCCTGAGGTGATCTCCTCCTTGGCCTGCTCGGCCTCGTCGCGGTCGCGGAACGTCCCGTGGGCCAGGGCCGGGGTGTGCTCCTCGTCGACGTCGGAACGCAGCAACGCGTAGGAGGGCGCCGACCAGAAGGCACGCATGGCAGGTGAGGCGAACGCCCAGTGCAGCCGCGAGGGTGCCCACGCGTCGCCGGGGCGGATGGGCGCACGCAGGCGAGCGCCCACGTTATCCGGGTCCGACGCGGTAGCAGCGGCGGCGGGGCGCAGCGGGTCGCTGGTGGAGGGGTGCACCGAGGTTCTGTGCCGCGTGCGCCCCCGCGGCGCCGTAGACGGGTGGCGGCTCACTGCTTTCCCTTCGAGCCTCGTCGCTGCTTCTCGCGCCAGGCCGGAACCCAGTCGGGCACGTGGTCGGGGCAGTAGGCGCCCGACCCGTCGCGGGTGAAGAGTCACTCCGCCCCGCCCTTGATGATGCCCCAGCGGTGCTTCTTGACGGTGGCGTCACAGTGGGGGTCTGAGCAGGTGATCACCGCACCAGCCTGCACCGGGTCAGGGCGCCCGGTCCCGGACCGCCTGCCGGAGGCGCGACTCACCGGCGGCTCGCGCCGGTCACCGCGCCGGTCACCGCGCCGGTCACCGCGTTGTGCCCGGCCCCACCGAGGGCGGCTGCGACGAGGGCGCTGAAGAGCGGGTGCGCTGCGGCCGGTCGACTCTTGTACTCGGGGTGGGCCTGGGTCCCGACGTAGAAGGGGTGGACCTCGGCGGGGAGTTCGACGAACTCGACCAGGGCGTCGTCGGGGCTGGTGCCGCAGATGACGAGGCCGTGCTCGCTCAGCCGTTGGCGGTAGGCGTTGCTGACCTCGTAGCGGTGGCGGTGTCGCTCGGAGACGATGCCGCCCTCGGGGAGCGCGTAGGCACGGGCGGTGACCGTGCCGGGCGCGATCAGGGCGTCGTAGGCGCCCAGGCGCATGGTCCCGCCGAGGTCGCCGCCGTTGAGGTGGCTGGTCTGCTCGGCCATGGTGGCGATGACCGGCTCGGAAGTGGCGGGCTCGAACTCGGTGGACGTGGCAGCAGCGAGCCCCAGGACGCTGCGGGCGTACTCGATGACCATGGACTGCATGCCCAGGCACAGCCCGAGGGTCGGGATCTTCTGCTCGCGGGCGTGGGTGAGTGCGCCGACCTTCCCGTCGATGCCGCGGATGCCGAAGCCGCCGGGCACGCAGATCGCGTCGACGCCCGCGAGGGCCTCCTTGGCGCCGTCGCGGGTGGCGCAGTCGTCGGCTGCGACCCAGCGGATCCTCACGCGTGCGTTGTTGGCGAAGCCCCCGGCGCGCAAGGCCTCGGTGACCGACAGGTAGGCGTCGGGCAGGTCGATGTACTTGCCGACGAGCGCGACCTCGACGTCGTGCTCGGGCTGGTGGACTCGGTCCAGCAGCGCTCCCCACTGGGTCCAGTCGACGTCGCGGAAACGCAGGGCGAGGCGGCGTACGGCGAAGACGTCGAGCCCCTCGGCGTGGAGCACCTTCGGGATGTCGTAGATGGAGGGGGCATCGGAGGCGACGACGACACCGCCGCGGTCGACGTCGCAGGTCAGGGCGATCTTGTCCTTGATGACCTCGGGGACCTCGCGGTCGCATCGCAGCACGATGGCGTCGGGAAGGATGCCGTAGCCGCGCAGGGCGGCGACCGAGTGCTGGGTGGGCTTGGTCTTCAACTCTGCGGCCGGTCCCATGTAGGGCAGCAGGGAGACGTGGACGAACAGGCAGTTGTCGCGGCCCAGGTCGTGGCGGACCTGACGCGCGGCTTCCAGGAAGGGCAGCGACTCGATGTCGCCGACGGTGCCGCCGATCTCGGTGATGACGACGTCGACTGGGCGGCCTGGCGTGCCGGTCCCGCCCATGGCCAGGATGCGCGCCTTGATCTCGTCGGTGATGTGCGGGATGACCTGGACGGTCTGGCCCAGGTAGTCGCCGCGGCGCTCCTTGGCGATGACGTCGGAGTAGACCTGGCCGGTGGTGACGTTGGCGATGGCGCTCAGGTCGCGGCCCAGGAAGCGCTCGTAGTGGCCGACGTCGAGGTCGGCCTCGGTGCCGTCCTCGGTGACGAAGACCTCGCCGTGCTGGAAGGGGTTCATCGTCCCCGGGTCGACGTTGAGGTACGGGTCGAGTTTCTGCATCACGACGTTGAGGTCGCGCGCGGTCAGGAGCATGCCGAGAGAGGAGGCGGTGAGCCCCTTGCCCAGCGAGGAGGCAACGCCCCCGGTGACGAAGATGTGCTTGGCGGGCATCGGGGTCTCTTCCAGTGCGGGCGGGTCGCGGCGAGTGGTCGTCCGTGCTGTGCCGCCGGGTGGTCGGCGGCGCTCGGTGCTCGGTCAGCGGGGGTCGTCGCGGACAGACTCCTTGCGGGGCGTGAGTCGCTCGCAGAGGGCGGCCCCGGCCGGGAGCAGGAGGATGCCGGTCACCGCCAAGGCCATGCCGGGCACCTTGGGCCCACCGTCGAGGGCGAGCGTGATGCCTGCCCCGCAGACCAGCGCGGCGAGGCAGATGGTGACCTGCCAGGCGACCTGTGCGAGGGCCGACTCGACGTGGGGCTCTCGTGGCGCAGCCGTCGTCGGCTCCTCCACCGGCACCTTCAACCGCACCTTCATCTGCGCCTTCATCGGCGCGAGGCCATGACGTGGCGCAGGCGGTTCGTCGCCACGAACCCACACCGCGTCGGCTCCATGAGGCCCGCGAGGAGCAGCGCGTCGGCGATGCGTGCGCCGAGGCCGGGGGCTGCCCAGACGTAGTGGTCGCGGGCAAGTCGGTCCAGGGTCACGACGGGGACTTCGACGTCGAGGTCCCCGAGTCGGGCACTGGGCAGCGTGAGGGGCGTCCCGGGGCCGCAGGGGGCCGAGGCGTCGGGGCGGTTGAGGGAGAGGGTCACGACCGGTGCTGTGCCGCGACGGGGGCGTCGGCCCGCGCCCGCTGGTGGCGGTGCGGCGGGCTCGGCGGGAGCGGAGGCTAGGAGCGGAGGGTCGGGCTCACAGGGGACCGACGAAGACGAAGTAGTCGGCATCGGCGTCGATCGAGCCCACCATGCGCACGCGGTAGTCGCCGCGGCTCTTGGTCACGGCCAGCCCTTGGCAGACCATCAGGACGCTCTCGCGGCTCCCGGTGGGGACCTCGAAGTCGGCGCGGTTGTCGCGCACCATGACGGGGGTGCGGACCTTGATGATGTCGCGGTCCACCCGCAGCGCCTGCCGGGCCATCTGGTCGCAGGCAGTCTGGGCGCTCGGCAGCATGTCGGGGTCGACGTTCTGGAGTTCCTCGATCGTCACGTCGTCAGATGCCGCCGCGTCCTCTTCGGCTGCCTCGACGCCGTCGATCACATCCTGGGCGGGGTCGTCGCCTTGTGCGGTGGTGGCCGTCGTGTCGCTGTCATCTACCAGCGGATCACCTGAGGTGTCGGGGAACGTACTGGGCGCGCGGTCCTCGGCGCCCTGCTCGGGTCCGCCGGTGAGCAGCATGGTGGCCAGTACCGCGACCACCAACGCCATGGCGGCGAGGGCGCCCAGCAGGGCCATGACGGGCTTGGTCAAGGTCATCGGGGGTCCTCCAGGTAGCACGGGGACCGGTCCCCGAGGCGGCGGGCCGATCCTGTCAGAGCCGGACCGTTCTCGTGGGCAGACCCCACGACTTGGTCGACTCCTTGGACTGTGCCGCCGTTCCCGGCAGGTCCCACGAGGCGGCGGTCCCCCGGCGCCGCCTCGTGGTTTCCCCGAGCCATCTCGGGTGCCTGGTGGACCTACTTGGTCGCGGCGCTCGCGGCCCGGCGGGGAGCCGCCTTCTTCGCCGCCGCCTTCGCGCTCGGGGCGGACTTGGTCGTCGCCTTCTTCGCCGCCTTCGGGGCGCTCGTCGAGGCGGCCTTGTTGGTGCTGGCCTTCTTCTCGGGGGTCTTGGTGGCCGCCTTCGCGGGGGCGGTCTTGGTGGCTGCCGACGACCTGCTGGTCTTGGTGGCGCCGGTCTTCGAGGTCCCGGCCTTGGTGGTCCCGGTCTTGGGCGCCTCGACGACCTTGGCGGTGGAGGCCTTGGCGGTGCTGGCCTTGGCGGTGCTGGCCTTGGACCCGAGGGCCTCCTTGACGGCACGCATCCCGGTCACGCCGACGGGCAGGACCGGCTCGGGACGGGGCTCGCGACCCATCTTGGCCTTACCCGAGGTGGTGTCCTTGAACAAGGTCCCGGGGCGGAACTTCGGGACGCTGGTCTTGCGGATCTTGACGCTCTCCCCGGTGCGCGGGTTGCGACCCGTGCGCGCCGGGCGCACGACCTTCTCGAAGGACCCGAAGCCGGTGATGCCGACTCGCTCACCCTTGGCGACGCGGCGGCTGATGATGTCGATGGTCTCGTCCAGCGCCTTCGCCGCGACCTTCCTGTCCCCCAGACGCTCGGCCAGCACGTCGATGAGTTCGGTCTTGTTCACGAATCCTCCTGCGCCCCGTGCCGCTGCTCTGCTCGTCTCCGAGACGACGATCGAGGCATGTCGGATGCTCTCGGGCGGGCGGGGAGCCACCCAGTCTGCCCTTGGCCAGCAAGGGCAAACAACAGCAAACGGACGCAAACGCCGAGGTACAGCGCGGGGGGTGCTGTGCTCGAATCCACGCCTGAGGCAGGGGTCGCCCGGAAGGTGTTGCGGGGCAAGGGTTCTCGGTGAAGGGCCGTGCCGCGCTCAGCGGTAGGTGGTCATGTTCCGCTGGGCCTCCACGATGTGACGCATCGAGAGCCAGGCGGTGAACTTGCCGACGCGGGGCAGGTGGTCAGTGGGGTAGGACAGCGTCTTGCCGTCGGGCCCCATCGCCAGGAGCGGGACGGCCTGGCGGTTCTCGGGGCAGGGGATGGCGATCTGCTCCAGCGGGGACCAGTGCGGGGGCTGCCCGCTGTCGAGGCGCTCGTCGGCCAGGCGGGCGTAGAGGCCGAGGTCCACGTCGAGGGCGCGGACGCCGTCCTGGGTCATGTAGGAGGTGCGGGCCACGCGGGCCGCGGAGACGCGGGCGAGGGTCTGCTCGATGCCGTGGGTGGCGACGGCCTCCGCGACGGGGTCGGTGGCGACCTTGCGGGCGGCGGCGTGACGGGCCCGGTCACGGTCCTCGGCGTCGATGTAGGGCAGGTGGAACTCACCGCGGGCCACGGGGGTCGGGGTCGAGTCCGCGAGCGCGGAACGCATGCGCTCCGCCACGACCCGGATCTCGGGCTGGGCGTCGGGGTGGCAGCGCTGGGCGAAGTAGTTCTCGAAGGCGGTGCCGGTCCACACCGAGGTGTGCATGGAGTGGGGCTCCAGGAGTCGGTTGGTGATCGACTTGTGGACGCCGAGTTCGCGCAACTCGAAGCCGAGTTTGATGGTGGCCTCGCGGTGCAGGTCCCACTTGCGACGAGCGACGGCCTGGGCCTCGGCCGAGACGGCTTCGCCGCCCTGCATGCCCTTCTGCTCGCTGGCCCACACCACGGGCACGGCCGGGTGGGCGCGGATGTCGTCGATGACCTTCGCGATGGGCCGGGCGCGGCTGGAGGCGGAGTTCTTGGCCGGGGTGGCGTGGGTGTTGTCCTCGGAGAGCACCCAGCGGTGGTGGCGCTTCTCGAAGGTGACGATCTCGACGCCTTCGGGGCTGACGGAGTGGGCGATGACCTTGGCGTAGACGAAGTCGTCGGCCGCGGTCGGCTCGAAGCCGTCGGGGGCGTAGGAGGCGCCGGGGTCGCGGAGCCCCTGCTCGGCGCCGGGCCCGCCGTGCATGGCGGAGTGCTGATGGGCGGGCTGCGCGGTGGTGGTCACGAGCCCTTCTGTGCCGCCGCTGTCGGGGCGGGCTCAGGTGACGTCGTACACCTTCTTGCTGAATCGAAGGGGCGCCCCTTGGGGCCCCTTAACGTACGCGTCGATGAGGATTCGTTTGACGGTCGCGGCGCATCGGCCGGTGCCGTCATCGCGGCCAGCGGCGACGACGTCGGGGTCCGCGGGCAGGACGCAGCGCGAGGTCATGATGCCCTCTGAGGCGCGCGCATCGGAGAACTGGTGCTCGTGCTCGACGCCCTTGCGCGGCCCGTAGGGCTGCCACCGCCAGTGCTGGCGGGTGATCCAGCGGACCTTGCTGCGTCGGCCCTCGTCGGTGTCGTCCCAGTCCTGGTCGTCATCGACGGGGTCGGGGCCGGTCGCTGCGCGCTTGACCTTCTCACGGCGCAGCGCGATGAGGCGGACAGCGCCCTCGCTGGTGGGGCCGGTGAGGTCGGAGCGGCTGGCACGTCGACGGGCGGGTCGGTCGGCGACTTCCGGCTCGACTGAGGTGACCGGCTGGGCCATCAGCATCCAGAGTCCGTAGAGGAACCGAGCGGGGTTGAGGTCGGCGTAGGAGGCTGCGTCGCCGATGAGCACGGAGATGAGTCCGGGCGAGATGTGGCGGATCGGGTCGGGAGCCAGGTCGCGGGCGGTGTAGGAGTAGCGGGCAGGGCCGACGGTGTCGCCGTGGCGCAGGCCGGTGCGCCACTCGGGGTGCCAGCGGCCGACCTTGGCGCGCCACTGGTCGTAGGTCTGCGGCCCCATCTCCTCCTCGCGCAGCCACGGCAGGTCGTGCTCGAAGAGGTCGTGGAACATGAAGCAGGTCGTCGCGCGCCCGAAGTCGGGGTCCTCGGTGGGGTGCCACACCAGCCAGGTGACCGGGGTGACGCGCCCGTCCTCGCGCACCGAGGGCAACGGCACCTCCAGGCGCACGAAGCCGCTCTCGGAGGGCGCCATGTCGAGGTCGACGATGTCGCTCTCGTCGAGGGTGTCGGAGGTGTGCAGCGCCAGCGCGACCATGTCGGGACTGATGCGGTAGGCCGGAGCCTGGTCGAGTGCGCTGGTCAGGCTCGCCACCAGACGTTCACCGGAGCGTCCGTACATGACCTCGGCGATGGTGGCGGAGACCTGCTCGTCGGGCAGGTCGGGGGCCACCATGGTCCAGGAGACGAGCCCGAGGAAGGACGCCTGGAAGTCCTTGTCGGCGAAGCGGCTGTGCAGGTCGATCTGGGCGTCGACGATCTTGGCGGGAGAGGTGTGGCTGGGCTCGAAGGTCACGTCCTCCACGGGGGCGCCAGAGGAGGTGACTGGCCGTTCGGTGCGGGGTTCGTCCTGCGCCCCGGCGGCGTCGTCGTGAGCGTTCACGGTCACCTCTCGGTCGGTTGGCGAGTGGGGTCGCACTCGGCGACCTCGGCAGGGTGGGAGTCTGCCGCACTCCGCCGACGGCACCATGCAGGGGCTAGATGCTCGCTCCCCGCGAGGCGCTGCTGCGCTTGCCCGCGATGGCGGTCGGGGCGTCGTGGGTGGGGTGCGACCCCGAGGCGCTCAGCAGTCGCCGCGGGGAAGAGTCGATGAGGGCATTGGCGGCACCGGCGGCCGCGACCACGAGGAAGGCGTTCACGCGCTGGCCCCCTGCCCGGCCAGGGCCGCGTCGGCGGCGGGGACCTCCGCGGCGGTGAGGTGTCCGTGGCGGGTGAGCACTCGACGCACCACGGGGCACTCCTCCAGCCCCAGCGACAGCAGGACGCCTGCGGTCTCCTCGGGCGAGGCGCCGACGGTGCGCGCCTGCCCGGCCATGTTGATGGCCAGTGCGATCAGCGGGTCCTGCGGGGTGCGAGGCATGGGGTGCTCCTGAGCGGTGAGGTCGTGGGTGGCGCCTGCCCTGTGCCACTGCGCCAGGAGCGGGCGCTGCGGAATGGAAGGACGGTCGCTGCGCGCCCTGTGAGACCTGGAACCCCTTGGACTCTGGTGCGAAGACCGAGGGGTTCCGCCCCGTCTCTGGGTGGCGTAACGACCGTCTGGTGGAGAGGTGTGCGGCAGGTCACTCCAAGCGCTCCCGCGGCGCCCGACCAGCGATGGTGGACACGAACGCGTCGGCGTCGTCGAGGAGCGAGGAGATACGCGCGTTGACGGCATCGGCGGAGGCTGCGACCTCGTCGAGGGCCGCGAAGAGCCCGTCGATGTCCAGATGCGCCCGCGACCGGGTCGGGATGCTGCTCGACTCGATGGGCCAGGCACCCTCGGCCTCGCGGTCGGCCGGTGCGCGGCCTGTTGGCGCGTCGTCGGCTGAGGTGCCGTCGGGTCGGTGACTGAGGCGCAGGGCGACGATGCTGCTCAGGGAGCGCGCGGTCAGGGGGCGCCAGTTGGCCGTCCACCCGTAGCGGTCGATGGCGGGAGCGAGCACGGGGGTCTCGCGCCAGGTCGGGTCCAGGTCGGGCAGGGAGCCGGGCTCGGCCGCGACAGGGGGCTCCGGGTCGTCGGCGCCGCAGTCGTGGATGCGGCGCTGGCGCGCGCGGCGGAGGTACTCGTTGACCACCCTCGCGCTCCAGCGGTAGTCGAGGGCGGCGACGTGCAGCCATCGCACGGTGGCGCAGGCCGGGCACGCATCGGGGTCGGCGACGGTGCCGACCGCACGGCGACGGCTGAAGGCCGTGCAGGTGATGCTCCCGGGGGCGAGGCGGAAGTCGGTGGGGCGCAGCGATCGCGCCTCGTCGCGGGTCAGGCCCAGCCCGCCCTCGGCCGGTGGTGCGAGCGTCACGAGCAGGAACGCGTCGCGGCGGCCGCGGAAGCCCGCAGGGAAGCCGACGTAGGGGCACGCTGGCAGTGCCTGCGAGAGCCGGGCGCCGTGAGGCCAGGCCGGGGAGTCACCGCGCGCAGCCGCGGTCCGGCTCTGCGGGTCGGTGGGTGGGGCCCATCCCAGCCCGATGGCGACTGATCGCAGGCGGCTGGTGAGCGTGCCGGGTCGGCACGGGACTTGGGCTGCGAACTCGACCAGGTCGAGGGTGGAGAGGTTGTCGAGGCGTCGGTCGGTGGCCTCACACCAGTCCGTGAACAGCGCCCAGTCGGCGCGCGAGGAGGCTGTGGAGCACCGGTGGCCACGCAGGTCTTCCTCGCCCGGGGCGCGCCGGGCGGAGGGGGCTTGCTCAGCGCTCGTCGTCGTGACCGGACGGGGGTCCGGCCGGGTCGGGTCGGTCATGGTCGGCCTCGGTGCTCTCTGCGGCTACTTCCAGGAGTCGCTCGGCCTGTGCCACGAGCGCCTCGACGTGGAAGGCGTCGACCAACGCGTCGCCGTCGGCCCCGCGGCGGAAGATCCCTCGCGGCGGGCGCTGCATCTCCACGCAGTGGTTGATCACGACGCCGGTCTCGATGAAGCCCATGGAGCCCAGCAGGGCCACAGCGTCCGTGCGCTGCTGGGGTACTGCTGCGCGGATGATGGAGCCGGTCAGGTCGCAGTGCCGAGCCACGGCGGCGAGCAGGGCGGTGCCGATCCCCTGGCGCCGGGAGGTCCGCTTCACGAACAGGCGCGACATCTTCATGTAGGACCCGTCGCGATCGAGCAGGACCGAGCCGACGGGACCGTGGGTGTCGGAGGCGACCCAGGCCAGGCCCAACGGTGGCGCGGTCGGCGATGCACCGGCGGCAGACCCGAGGGATGCGGTGTGGGGGTCGAGGTCCTCGTGGGGTGCAGCCGGGTGGTGGTAGCAGGAGCCGAAGTCGTCGAGGACCTGCTGGTCGCCGGGGTCGAGCGGCTCCTCCTCGAAGTACCACAGCCGCATGTAGTCCTCGGTCAGCGCCCGAGCCTGGCGCGTGAGGGTGTCGGTGAGGGCCAGGCGGACCTCCACGTGGTCGCAGCCGGGGAGAGCGGACCGGCGCTCGTTCATGGGGTCTTCCTTCCTGGGCCAGGGGTGCTGGTTCCTCACCCGCCGCTGGCGGGCTCGTGGTGCGGGACGGGCGGTGGAGCAGTGGTCGTGCCGGTGACAGCCTAGAGCGCCCGAGCACGCCGCGGGGTGCCGCCGCCGAGGCCCACGCGGGCCTGCTCGACGTGCAGCATCCCGGTGAGCGCGGCGGCGCGGGCTGGGGCCTGTGGGGTGGCCTCCAGCCCGCGACACCACGGACGCGGCGGCGTGTGGAGACGAGGCCGCACGGCATGTTGACCGCGCCGGGCAGGAGCCTAGGCGCCGCGGGCGGGCGCCGCGGGCGATCGAGCAGAACACGGCCCGCCTGGTTCGCCGGGAGCGGCTCTCGCCCGACCGGGGCGCTCCGCGGGTGGCGCCGCACACGCTTCGGCCATGACCACCGGATCGAGCGACCGCTCCGCCGAGCCCCGCATGGTGCTGGCCTACCTCCACGTCTCCACCCGCACCGAGACGTGCGACTACGGCGAGGAGCACCAGGTGGCCTACTGCCAGATCAGCCGCCTGCGCGACGCGGGCCGCACCACGACGGTCAGCAACGGCTACGAGATGGTCGACGCGGCGATCCTGCTCGACGAGCAGGGGCGTGAGCACGTGGAGCACCGCCCCATCGACTTCGCCGGAGCCGTCCGCTACGCACGGGAGGACGGCCTGTCGCTGGCCAACCGTGTCGGCGGCACCCGTTCGGTGCGCGACCTCTCCGGGGCCTCCGACCGGGCGGCAGGGCGGTGCCCCTCCGGCCCGGCCTTCGACCCCGACGACCCCGCCCAGAAGGTGTCCCCCGCCCTCCTGCGGAGCATCGGCGTCATGGGCATCGCGCGCCTGGCTGGCGGCGCGATCTGACGCCACCTGCTTCACGACTACGGATCTACCTACAGGCCCAGCCGTGTGACGGCGTTGCCCTCCAGCGGGTTGTGATCGCGGTCGTAGGTCTCGACGGAGGAGTCCGAGGCGTGTCGGGTCTGCTTGCGCACGGCGCGGACGTCGGCGCCGTTGCGGCGGGCCTGAGTGACGAACCCTGCGCGCAGTGAGTGGGCGCCGTAGAGGTCGGAGCGGTAGCCGGAGGCGTCGAGTCGTCGCTTCAGCAGGGCGTTGATGCTCTCCCCGGCCAGGTGGCCGTCGGCGATCTCGCCAGCCTTGTTCACCGCCCGCAGCAGCGCGGAGTCGTCGGCGACGCCCGGGGCGAAGCCGTGGCAGAGGTGGGCCCACCTGTCGGGGACGTCGGTGGAGAGCACGAGCCGCATCCGCGCCGACCGTGTCTCGGCGGCCAGCAGGCGGCGCCACCGCATCCACGCGCAGGGCACGCAGGAGGTCGGGTGGACGCCGAAGGGGACGGCCAGGAGCGCACCTCGTCCCTCCTGGTCGGTCTTGGAGCGGCCGAGTCGGATCAGGAGGCCGTCGGTGCGGTCCAGGCGCACCTGGCCGTTGGTGAGCGCGGCCAACTCCGAGCGGCGCAGCGCGGTGGCGAAGCCGAGCAAGAGGGCCAGGGTGTCGCGCGCGGCGGTGATCCCCCGCGGCCAGGTGCCGTGGTCCATGTCGCCCACCAGACGGACCACGTCGTCTCGCAGCAGCGCCTCCTTGCCGCGGGTGCGCTCCTGGCGCAGGCGACGGATGCCTCCCAGGACGTCGGCGATGGCTTCGTGCTGCCCCAGGCCACGGCCCCCGCCGGTCTCGAACTGCTTGCGCGCCAGGGAGGCGACGTGGCGCTGCAGAGTGGAGGCTCGGTAGCGCGGGGCCCCGTCGGGGCGCATCTGCCGGGCCAGGTCGGTCAGGTAGAGCGCCACGGTGCCGGGCTCGACGGGCAGCGCCTTGACGCCGAGTCGGTCGCACCACGCGGCGTACTGGCGCCAGTCGGCCTCGTTGTAGCGCCGGGTGGCCTCGGAGACGCGCCGCTCCCGGTGCTCGGAGGCCGCCTCGGCCAGGGCCAGGAGTTCCGCCAGGGCCTGCTCGCGCGGCAGGGCGGCGCCCGGGCCCTGCTGGGCCAGCGCCGGGGGCCGGTCAGGTGCGGCCACGCAGATCGCCTCCTGCGGAACTTTGCTGGGGGTAAGAGCCTACTCACGACCGATCTCTGAGGGGGTGGAAGCGACCGTGCTGCCGGGCTGGGCCGGACCGTGACGGGCCGCGCGACGCCGCAGGGCGACCGCGACCTGCTCGTCGAGGCCATCGCGGTCCGCTAGGTCGAGCGGCCGGTCGCGGCGAACGGCCGTCAGGACCGCGCGCAGCAGCAGGGCCAACTCCTCATCGGAGAAGCGGTCGTCCTTGGGGTCGACGGAGTCGGGCGGCGCGGCCGGGCGCGGTGATGGAGCCGGGGATGTAGTCGGTGCGTCCACAGGAGTCCTCCAGAAGGTTGGGGCAGCGCGGTCTCAGCGCCTCACCTCTCTGCGTGCGCTGCTCTGACAGCGCGCGCGCCGGTGGGTGCTCACGGGTGGGCAGGCAGGCCCCGTTGGTAGTCCTCGTCGGTAGCGGTGACGCCGCAACGCCAGCAGGCCCGGATCCTCACCTTCGGGCGCCGGGCGAAGTAGTCCCATGAGTGCGGGCCGGAGGTCACCTCGCACGGCCGCTGGCGGCGCAGGTGCTCCTCTTGCTGGGCGACAGCCTGCGCCACCCACGATTCGGGGCCCGCTGGGGACCCCAGTCCGGTGTGCTGGTCGGTGTGCTGGTCGGTGTGCTGGTCGGTGGGTCTCATGCCTACCTAAGGCATCACGCCCCAGTGCCAGTTAAGGCTCGTCCGGGATTGCCCGCCATCTCTCTCGGCGCCGCGGCGGGTGCGGGCCGGGGAGCGTGCCGGACACGGCGGAAGGGTGAGCACACGCATCGAGCGCGGCTACCGGGTGCAGACCCGCGACATCTTCGCGTTCTGCCACCGCGTACGCGCCGCGCTGAACCCGGTACGCGACGACCTCGACGCGCGCTGGCTCATGCGTCACGCCGTCGCGGCCATCGACCTGTCCGACCGCGACGGGACCCCACGAGAGCCGCTGCCGCTCCTGGACGCCATGCACGCCTTCGACGACGCCCAGGACCGCGAGAACGCCAAGGGCTACCGTCAGGCGTCCCTCTCCTACGCCTTCGACCCCCACCAGTTCGAGGTCGCCTTCGCTCTCGACAGCCCCGAGGCGACGGGCGAGGTGACCGGCACCGGCGCGCTTCTGGCGCGGGTCTACACCAGCGAAAGCGCACTCCTGCAGGCATGGGAGGCGCTCGATGAGGTCGAGGCCTGGCCGTACTGGGACCACAGTGACCGCCCGGGCGCCCTGACCGAGACCGAGTGGTGCGAGCGACGTGATGCCTACGCCCGCACCACCAGCCCCGGGGCACCGGCCACCGAGACCTGCCTGACCTTCGCGCTGCGCTCCTCGGTCCACGACACCGGGATGCTGTCGATGGTCATGCGCGACCCCGACCCCGCTCGCGAGGACGCCCGCAGGAAGAGGCTGATGCGGGCCGCGCCGTCGTTCGTCGACAGGGTCCAGACCCGGGCCCTCGACCTGTGCGTGCACGAGCACCTGCGCCAGGACGACCAGGACGCCACCACGGCCACGGCCCGCGACCTGATCGGCGCGGTCCGCCTCTACCGCGAGCACCTGACCTCGCAGTCCCTGCAGCGCCACCGCCCCGAGCGGATCGCTCTGCGCACCGCGCTCCTCGACGCCGTCCGCGCCACGCTCGACCCCGACGCCGCGCAGTGGGCCATCGCCACCACCTGTCAGGACCGCCCTGCGACGCCGGGCGCCCAGAGCGGTCCGCAGGCTCCACCGCACACCGACCCGACCCGCGCTCGTGAGGCTGCACGAGCGTTCGTGACCGCGCACCCCGAACCCGACCACGATGGAGCAGATCGATGACGCAATGGACCGGCAGAGCAGCCTCGACCGCGGTGATGCGCGGCATCCAGATCGCGACGCCGCACTGGACCGTGCGACACGTGCGGCAGGCCCGCGCCGACCTGCGTGCCCAGGTCGCCCAGCACGTCGAGGACCCCGGGGCGCGCATCGGCCCGATGGCCGCTGAGGGCGCCATGGCGGTCCACTCGGTGCTGTCGATCTCCGAGCACTTCGCCCTGTGCGGCGCGCCCGTCTTCACCTGGGGTGGCAACCACGCCGACATCGACTGTCACCTGTGCCGGGCCCTGTGGCCGCGCGAGGTGAAGGACGCCGTCGCAGCCGACACCGCCCGCATCGAGCAGGCCCTGCTTGCCCGACAGCGCCGCTACGACGACGACGAGTACGACGACGACGACCCGGCCGACGAGTACGACGAAGACCTCGACGAGTACCCGGCCGACGCGGCAACCACGAAGAGCGAGGACTGACCACATGCCTACCCACGCAGCCCCACTGTCCGGCCAGCCCTGGTCCCACGACTGGGACTTCGAGCCGATCAGCCACTTCGGCGCCCCCGATGGGGGCTCCACCTACGGCATCACCGTCTCGATCAAGGCCACCTCCGACGACGAGGCCGAGCGTCGAGCGCTGACCTACCTGATCCACAACTTCGACGACGAGGGCCGCCACCGCACGATCGCCACCAGCGAAGGCCAGCACGACCCGAGCAAGGGCACCTACCGGGTGCGCATCGACTTCGCGTCGGGCCAGAGATGAGCCGCTCCGGCAAGCCGCGGCGCACCGAAGTGCTCGACGTTCCGGCCGACACACGGGGGCACCGGTTCCTCTACGACCCCGAGAGCCCCGGCCGCCTGACCGGGGCACGCGCCGACGTCGTGGTCTACACCCTCGGCGACGAGCCGCTGAGCAGCGGCGCGGCGATCATCGCCCACGGCGTCTTCGCGTGCGCCACCTGCGGGGCCCACCCCGGCTTCGACCTGGTGGAGCCCACCACCCGCATCGCCCCCGCGACGCTCGCAGGAGACGTCGTCGGGGAGTTCGTCGGGCCGGTAGGCAACCGACCGGACATCGCACTGAGGGCCAAGACCGACTGCCTGCTGCCCCAGGGCGCACCGACCGTCTCCGTCTTGGAGGTCTCCAGCGGCCGCGTCGTCCTCGCAGACAGCCTGAGCCCCGTCATCGACGCCGATCTGCCCGAGACGCCCGGCTACTCCAGCGCGGCCGGACAGATCGTCTACTCGGCGCGCATGTCGGCCCTCGGTGTAGTCCGCGGCGCTGTCGGGTCCAGCGGGGCCACCCTGGCCAGGCTCGGGCCTGCGGAGTACGCCGCCTCGGACGGGGCGCGCTACGTGCTGGGAAAGTTCGACGACGAGGCCGAGCCCGGCGAGGAGGGCCACCTGGACCTGGCCTCGAACGGTGGAGCCGTCCTGGCCTCGATCAGCACTCAGGTGTGGGCCTATGCGATCACCGACTACGACAACTGGGCCGCGCGGGCGATCGAGCAGGGCCTGGACCCCCACGAGGTGCTCGCAGAGCGCGGTGAGCGCATGCGGGTCGTCGACCTGCCGCGTGGCACCTACCTGGTCGTGCACCACCAGACGGTCGCGGACGCCGACCCCGAAGGCGGCTGGTGGCCGAGCACCTACGCCGACATCACCATGATCCACCCACGCTGACCCGCTGGCCCACCCGACCAGCGGGCCAGCGGGGCGTCCCGTCGGCCGCGCGGCGGCACAGACCGCTCATGCTGCACCTGCCGCGTCGCGACGCCACTCCCCCGACCTCGCCAGCCCCTCGTGCCCGCGGGTCCCACCGCGGTCCCCGGCTCTCCGGGGGATCTCTCGACGCGCACCAGACGCGAGGCCGGGTCGAGGCCCAGCACCGGGCCGTCGCCAGCCCGCGGACGCACGCGATGACAGCCACGCTGTCGGTGATGGCTGTGACCGTCGCGGCCCTGGCCACCGTCGTGGGCTACCGGACGCTTGGCCCCGAGGACCCGACGGTCGTGGCTCAGCAGTCGGTGAGCGCTGCTGCGGCGGGCCTCGACGAGGCCGCGCTGATCGCGCCAGCCGTGCAGGTGGCCGAGCCCGTCACGGTCGAAGCCGACGCCGCGCTCGGGTTCGTCCCGCCCTCCGACGGGCTCGACGCCGCCGACATCCCCGAGGGGGCCCTGGCTGCCTACCAGCGCGCCAGCCAGGTCATGTCCGCGGCCGACACGACCTGCAACCTGCCGTGGACGCTCCTCGCAGGGGTGGCTCACGCCGAGACCGACCACGGAGCCACCGTACGGCGCGAGGTCACCGCCGATGGGGCCCTGAGCGAGCCCTACGTCAGCCCTCCGCTTGACGGACGCGGAGGCCGTGGACAGGTGGCCGACACCGACACCGGGAGTCTCGACGGAGACCGCCGCTGGGACCGGCGTCTCGGCGTGTTCCGTGTCCTGCCGACGACGTGGGCCGCGGTCGGCGTCGACGCCGACGACGACGGCGTGCGCGACCCACAGGACCTCGACGACGCGGCCCTGGCCGTCGCGGTACTGCTCTGCTCCGGCGATGAGGACCTGGCCAAGCCCCAGGAGGCCCGAGACGCCCTGCGCCACGTTCACGACAGCCGTCGGTTCGTCGAGGCCGCCGCGGCGGCCTCGGACGCCTACGAGCAGACCTCCGAGAGCCTGGCGCCCTCCGCGGGCACCATGAGCGTGCGGATGCTGCCCTCGGGCGAGGCGAGCCCGTCAGCGAGCCCCACGGCCTCCCCCAGCGCCAGCCCCTCGGCGACGCCGTCCGCCAGCGCGAGCCCCACGCGCACGCCCACGCACCAGCCCAGCCCCACCAAGGACCCGACCAAGAGCCCGGCCCCGCCGAAGCCGTCCAAGACGCCCACCACGAGCCCGAGTCCGACCAGGCCGCCGGTCGTCTCGCCGACCCCGACCCCGACCCCGAGCGCGACCCCGAGCGTGTCGGCCAGCCCGGCGGCGACACCCTCAGCCACTCCGTAAGAAGCGGGGTCTCGCGGGCGCCGTGAGTGGCTCGGTGCGAGCCGGGCCGATCGCCGTACACAATCCAGGCATGCCCAACTCGCCAATCACCATCACCGTCGACGTCGAGTCCGAGTACGCGCACGACTCTGGCGCCGCCCTCGACGAGCACACCGCCACCATCGCCCTGGGCGGTGTGCCGGTGTTTCGGCGCGTCTACACCGAGTTGCCCGACCGTCACCACGGCGACCACGGCTGGGACCCCGCTGATCACTTCGGGCAGATGGCGGCAGGCGAGTTCGGGGTCAAGTTCGCCAGGCTGATGGAGCAGGCGGGCGAGGACCGCCTCGACTGATCCTCTATTGAGCACCGGCGGGCTCGGGGGTCGGGGCGGTCGAGCCTGATCGCTCGACCGGCCGGTCTCAGGAGCGGCGTGGTCCAGCGGCCCTGTCGATGGCCTCGTTGAAGGCCCAGGCCACGGCGTCGGCGAGACCGGCCAAGCGACGCGGGGCGCTGCTTGTCGGTCGGTAGTCACCTGCGGCGTCGGCCTGGACCACGACGGCTGCGCGGGAGCCAGCGACCGAGCCGTCGGCATCGGGCTCGGCCACGAAGCGGCAGGAGCCGTCCCCGAAGGAGACCTTCAGCGTCGATGGGTCGTTCCCGCTCACGACTGCCCACTGCTCGGTGCCGTCGAGGCAGGCGTAGCCCGTCGCGGCGAGAGCACTCTGCGTCTGCGGCAAGAGGTCCGGCAGAGCCGTGCTCGCGAAGTCGGAGTACGCCTGGGCCGGTGTGCGAGCACCCGTGGCGGGATCGCCGGTCGTGGCGCAGCCGACCACGGCTCCGCCCACGGCGAGAGTGGCCGCAACCGCTAGCGCAGCGGATCGCTTCATGGTCAGCCTCCTGCGTGGTGTGGGAGAGGGCTAGGTGCCTGTGCCGCCGCCGGGCCGCCGGGCCGCCCCTTCACTCGCCCACCCCGCCCGCCTCGAACATGCAGTAGTGCACTGCGCTAGCGCCGCCGCGGGCCGCCGCCGCACTAGCGCCCGCCGGTGACGTGACCGTTTCGCGGAACGCACTAGAGCGGGACCTGGCGCGGCTGCGGTAGTGGGGTGCACTACTGCACGTTCAGGGTCGGCAAACCACCGCTGACCTGCGCAAACGGCAGCAAAAGACCGGGCGCGGCGGACCCCGGTAGCGCCGCAGCGTGGGATGATCGAGACGGCGAGATAGGCGGCCGATGGGCGGCCTGACACCGGGATGTCGGAGCCGACGGGCAGCATCTCGGGGACCGAGCCACGGGGTCGCTGAGCGAAGGGATGGCTGGTGGAGAGCACCGAGCAGCAGATGGAGCAACGCGCGGGAGATCCGGCGCAGCAGGGGGCGCCCGCGGGGTCGCTCGACGGCGGAGACGTGCCCCTGCCTGGCTTCCCGGCGGCCCCGGCGAGCGCGAAGGCGACGCCGAAGACTAAGCGGGGCATCGAGAGCCGCGGCAAGAAGTCCGGGATGCCGATCTCGGCGACGTCGGTCTCGGTCCCGGCTTCGATCGCCGCGGCCTGGAAGGACCGTGCACGGCGCGACGGAGCGAACCACGTCGACGTGATGCTCACCGCCGTGGCGCAGCAGCGCGCACTGCTGCCCGATCTGGTCCGCGAGCACCAGCGTCAGCAGCGACCCAGCGTGGGCCCCTCCCCCGACGGCGTGTTCGTGCAACGCGTCGAGCCCAAGCCGGAGGAGCCTTTCGTGGCGGTCCCGCTGCGGATGCTGAGCGCCAACGTCGACATCCTCGACGGCCTGGTCCACGAGGCCGGGGCCAACAGTCGCTCGGCGCTGGTGACAGCAGCCCTCGCCTCCTGGCTGCGCCCACAGGCGGCCGACTCGCGAGCCTCCTGACCGGGGCCCAACCTGCGTCCGGACGTAGGTCAGCCGGTCGAGCCGTGAGCGCTCTGCAGTCGGCGAGCACGCTCCAGTTCCCGGTGCGCTTCGGCGGGGCCAGAGCGGGCACCGGCGAGAGCATGCACGAAACCGTCCAAGGTCCAGAGGATCTGCTCGATCTGCTCCTCCGAGAGCATGCTCGCCGGGATCAGGGCACGTTGCGCGGGCAGGTAGCGACCATGCAGCAGGCTCGACGCCTTGCCCGGGTCGAGGTCTGCCAGAGCAGCGTTGTTGGCGACGTTCCACAGGTTGTCGACTAACTTCAGCCGTGCCGCGTTCGGGCGGCGGCAGGCGCGCGCGATGAGCCCGTCCAGGTACGGCTCGGGCTTGCAGGTGCCGGGCACGATGCGACGTGAGACAGCAGCGACGTCGAGGACGACCGGCGCCGGTACGCCGCGACGGTGCAGGGAGACAGCGCTCTCCTCGGTGTCCTCGATGACGTCGTGGAGCAGGCCGCCCATCTCGGCCAGCGGGCCGAAGGGAGCCAGCGCGGCAGCGATCGGCGTCAGGTGAGCCTCGAAGTAGGGCCGCTGCTGACCGTCGACCTGTCCGTCGTGGGCCTGCACCGCGAGGATGCGGGCATCGTCCAACGTCAGCGGCGCGGTCACGGTGTCATCCTCGGGGCTCGGCTCGGGTTCGGCTCAGCCCAGGAGGGGCGGTGGTGGGCCAGCCACGCCTCGGCCTGCGTGGGATCGACAGCGACGCCCAGGGCGATGTCTGGGCACTGGGGGTCCTTGCAGACAGCGGCGACGTAGCGCGCAGCGACATCAGCGAGACCGATCGGGTGCGACAGGTCCAGGCACCCCCTGAGCAGTTGCGTCCCCCTCGGGTCGGGCGAGGTCGCCTGCCATCGAGACTCCCGCAGGTCCAGGACGTCGCTCTCGACGAGGGCGGCCATGGCGGCGGTGACGTCGACGTCGACGTCGAACGCGCCGTCGGAGGTTGTGACAGTCGCCCCCACGGTCGGGGTCCGCATGGCGGCCCTGGTCTGCTCGGCCTCCGCTTCGGGACCGACCCCGGTGACCATCGCGGCGCCCGTCAGTCCGGCGTGGGCGATGCATGCCGTGCAGGCGCGATCGCAGGTGTAGCGGGCGTCTGCGGTGCGGGTGTCGTGGGTGAAGCAGTTGCCGAGGGGCGCGCCTTGGCCGTCTCGGAACACGGTGTTCTCGCAGCGCCCACCGGCGTTGGCGACGAGGATGCTCAGCGCCTTGCGCATGGAGTGCTCGGCGGGCGTAGGGGCGGACTCGGAAGTGGCTGCGGTCACGGGGTCATCCTCGGGGTTCGCTTCGGGGTCTGGTGCTCGGGCTCAGGCGTGGGCCAGGCGGCGCGAGGCGAGGGCGGCGGCGTCGTGCTTCTGGTCCTCGCGGATCTCGGTGACCACGCCGTCGAGGTAGACGGTGATGGCCTGACGGCGCTGGGCGTCGACGACCACGGCGACGCCGGGGCGCTGGTTGATGCCGTGGCCGCAGTACCGCTCCTGGCCGGGGTAGCGGGTGACGTCGGTGACCTTGTAGGGCCGCTCCAGCGCCTCGCGGATCTGGGAGGGGGTGATGCCCTTGGCCTTGGCCTGAGCAATCAGGTGCGGGGTGAGCACGAAGCCACCGATGGTGAGGGTCCGCGGTCGGCTCGCCTCGCGTGCTGCCCGGGCGACGGCCTGGTTGGCGGCAACGGCGCGCCGGATGGCGGCGTACTTGGCGACCTTCGCGGGGTCCATCGCCACGACGGGCGAGCCGGGGACCGGGGCGACGGTGGTGGTGGTGGTCTCGCTCATGGCTAGAACGTGTCCGGCGCTCTCCTGGGACCGCTCCCGCGTTGTGGGGCGCCTTAGGCGCCTTAAGCGCCCATGCGGCGCAGGACCAGGACGACGTTGGTCTCGCGCTTGGTGACGTAGCCGAGCCCCTTCAAGGCGGCCTCGATCTCGTCCAGGGCAGCGTCGCGCAGGGCCGTGCGCTCGCTGACAGGGCGACTGCGCTGCGCCGCGAGGGTCCCGTTCTTCCACTCCACGTAGGTCTCGGCGTAGGCGGAGTTGGTCCAGTTGACCTTCCAGCCCTCGGTGGTGTCATCGAAGACGCGCCGCCTCAGAGTCGTGGACTCCTTGGTCCCGCTGACGTGAGCGCGCAGGTGCCGCACGAGGGTCGAGCGAGTCATGTTGCGGGGGTCCTGACCCTTGTCGTACGTCGTCTTCGTCATGCCTGCACCGTGTCCGGCTACGGGCCCGGCGCGCTCCCAGCGGACGCGGACCCCTGCGGCCCCGCCGCCGAGATGCCGACACCGAGCGTTGGGGCTAGCGCAGCCAGTGGTTGCTGGAGAAGAGGGGCGCGCGGGTGGTCCGGATGGGTTCGACCCGGTTGCAGAGCACGCAGCGCGCGGCGCTCGGGTCGTGGTCGGCTGACGGGTGCGCCTGCCACCGGTGGGCGCCGAGGTCGCACGGGCTCATCGACCCGTCGCGCAGCGCCTGGCACCGCCCGGAGGCCCGGACCCGGACCGCGTGGGTGCGGGTCGGGTACCCACCGCCGGAAGATCCCCCGCCGTCGAGCGTCGTGCAGTTGGTGCCGACCCCCGCCCGGCACCGGGGACAGACGACATCGCAGGCGCAGTCGAGAGCGACGACGCCGGGCGGGCCCTCGGCGCCCCCGCGGACTTCTGCGCGGACTTCTGCGCGCGTGGGGAGCGCGGCAGCGTGGCGCGGCAAGCGGCAGGAGGTCCACCCGCCGCCGGGGGCGTAGGCATCGGCGACGAGGAAGGCGGGAGGAGAGCCAGGGCCGCGCCCCACGCGCGTCAGGGTCAGCCACACGTCGACGTGACGACCTACAGGACCCTTGCCAGGACCGGTGGCGCTGGGCGCGGCGGGGTGGCTCATGCTGCTCCTATCGGTGCGCTTAGGCGTCGGTGATCTGGTCGAGGTACGGCGGGAGCGAGCGGAACGGCTCGGCCTCGTCGGGTGCTGCGTCACGGGCCTCGAAGTCGATCCCGGCGATCTGGGTCTCGGCGGCGTACTCCCCCACGGCATGGTCGAGAAGCGCGAAGCACACCGTGGCCAGGTCGGCGTTGGCACCGCGGTCGGGGTGCTCGCGGGGGTTCCAGCCGGGCACGTAGAGCATCAGGTCGACGATGCGGGGGTCTGCTTCGTGCTGGCGTGCGGTCCAGGTGACCTGGTCGGCGTGGACCTCGGCCTCTCCGGCGGCCAGGGCCAGCGTCTCCGGCTGGGGGTGGCGGGGACGCAGGGCGAGGACCTCGAACGCTTCACGCACGGCCGGAGGGGCGGCCTCGACGAGCGCGAAGACGACCGGGAAGGCACGGCGGTCGCCGCCAGCCGAGATCACCAGGTGGGGGCGCAGTGTCGCTGCTGCGCCGAGCGTGAGCAGCAGCCGGTCGTCGACGCGGCGCAGTCGGGCCGTGAGGGTGTCGAAGACGGGGTGGGCGCCGGTACTGAGCAGCGATTCGGCGATCGACTCGACGCTGTCCGGAGGCACGGCGGCCACGGCGTTCCAGAAGTCGCGGCTGGCCTCGGCGCGGTAACGGTTCATGGGCTCACGGCTCCTCGGACGGCGGCTGGGCGAAGTCGGGGAAGATCAGGTCGATGGCCTCCATCATCGCTGCTATGAGGTCGTCGTCGCTGGGGCGCCCATCGGGTCCGTCGGGGATGTCGACCTCGACGTAGACGCCTCCGGACTCCGGGTCCGGGTCAGCCCCGAGGCGAGGCGCGAACCGGTAGGGCTCGCGCCCGGAGTCAGCCCGGGCACGGTCGACCTCCTGCGAGGCGGGGACGCTGCCGGGCTGGCCGGGCCCGTCATCGGGGGTGCCACTCTCGTCGGGGTTCGTCACTCCTGCTCCTCTCCGAACATGGTCAGCGCAGTCTCGCGTGCACCTTCGGCGATGCTCTCGGGCGTGGTCTCGTGGCGCGCGGTGATGCGGTCCAGGAGCCAGCGCAGCGCGGATTCGAGGTTCGAGATGCCCACCCGCAGTCCGTTCTCGGACAGCGCCGGGTTGGTGTCCCGGTCGGCCAGGACGTCTCCGGCCTCGTCAGCCGCCTCGATGACGTCCTGGGGGCAGGCCTCGCGCTCGGCCTCGACGAGGGCGAGCAGGTCGGCGGTCTCTGCAGTCAGGGCGTTGATGCGGGCCTGGTGCTCGGCGCTCACGAGGAGCCCTCCCGGCGCTCGGGGCCGTCGAGAGCGACCACCGCGTAGCCGGTGAAGGCGTAGGTCGTGGAGGGACCGTGGGGACCGGCCTCGGTGTGGTGGATGGTCACGGTGTCGCCGCGTGAGAGCGACCAGTGGGCCTGAGCACCGGTGTAGCCGGTCGCGACGATGGCTCCGAGGGCGTCTCCGGCGGGCGTGGCGTCTGCGGGACGGACGGTGGGGCTGTTGGTCGCCTCCAGCAGCAGCCAGCAGAGCCGTTCGTCGTCGAAGTCGCGCGGGACCTCGACGGCGAAGGTCTCGGTGTGCTGGCTCGCTCCGGGGCGGTAGCCGTCGTAGTTGGAGTAGCCGGTGGCCCGGTCGGGCTGGGTCCAGCCGACGGTGACCAGACGGGTCGCGGTGCTCACTGCTGCTCGTCCTCGTCGTCCTCGTCGTCCTCCTGGCAACCCCACCCGCAGTACCCGGCGGCGTCGGTGTCGCGGCCGCAGACGTAGCAGGGATCGGGCTCGTGGTGGGTCGGGATCTCGACGGGGCCGAAGGTCAGCAGGCCCTCGTCGGGGCCGCCCTTGGTGCACTGCACCTCGGTGGTGAAGACGACGAAGCGAGCGTTGGTGGTGAGGTAGCGCAGGCCGTCCGCCGGGCCGGACTCGGCGGTCAGTGCGTTGGCTACTGCCCACCAGGCCGGGACGAGACCGATCATCCCGGCGTCGACGCTGTATGAGTGGCCCTCGCGGTCCTCGTAGCCTCCGTCCCCGTAGGCGGTGCGGAAGGCGACCACGGGCAGCCGGGTGAGGGCGGAGTCCTCGGGGTGGGCCGGGTCGACCGGCACCTCGACGAAGCCCAGCGGCCCGCCCTCAGGGGTCCCACCCGCGCCGAAGTAGTCGGAGTCGTCGAGGAGCGCGGACCACTGCTCGGATCCTCGCTCGTCGTTGTGGAAGACGTAGCAGGGGTCACCGAGGTAGTAGGCCCCTGCGGGGACCGTGACGTGGCGGTCGGTGACGACGCGAGGGTGGCTGGTCGGTCGCGGCTCGGTCACGGGGGTGGTGAGGGCGCCGGTGTCGCCCTCGGCGGGGGTGGTCTGGTCGCTCATGCTCAGAACGTGTACGGCGTAGCCGCGGAGGCGCACCAGGTGGGCATGGGCTTAGAACTCCTCGGCGGCGCGGGCGCGAGGGGAGACGTCGGTCGGGTCGCCGCCCCAGGACGAGGAGCCGAAGTCGAGGGACAGGGCTGCCTCGGTGAGGCAGTCCCCGCAGGGCAGTTCCGCGCCGTAGAGGGGCTCGGTGGACACGTGGTCGGTGTCGTGGTCCAGAGCGCCGAGATGGCGACTCTGCGCGATCATGATGACGCGGTTCCAGTCGACGCCTTCGATGACCTCGACGTAGACGGCGTCAGCGGCGGCCCGCTGCTGGTTGATGGCCTGCGCGGCCTCGTCAGCGTCGCGAGGCAGGCCGCAGCCGTCCGAGCCTGTCGTGCCGCAGATGTGCTGGCGGGGCCCGGGCCCGTTGCGCCATGAGTGGGATCCCACGGCTCGCTCGGTCATGGCGTCGACGACGCGGTCGCGGTTCGGCATCAGCGCGTCGTCTCGGCGCTGTTGACGGCGAGGCTCGGGACAGCGGTGGCGCGGTGCGGGGTGGTCATGGCGGGTCCGTGTCCGGCTCGACCTGCTGGCCGCACCGCAGCCCTGGACTGATCCGTGAGGCTACCGTCGACGTCATGGCCAACGCCCTGCCCCGCAAGCCCGAGCATGTCCCACCCGACTCGTCCGCCCCCTACGGTCCGTGCCCGCGGTGTCAGCGCGCCAGCAACTTCAAGGTCGTCGGGACGGCGCCGGTGTCCTACACCGATCAGTACATCGCTTTGCCCGGCGGCGGCACCGGACAACGCCTGCACGACGAGCAGATGGCGATCCTGCAGTGCCAGGGCTGCACCCAGAACACGATCGTCATCGAGGAGCAGTACGTGGGCGGGCGCCGGGCCCGAGACGGAGGGCGGTCGGGTGTCGAGGAGTGGCGAGGGATCCACTGGTGGCCGACGCCGGGAGCGCGAACAGACGACCCGGACGTCCCTTCAGCGGTGGCGAGCAGTGTCGCTGAGGCGGAGCGCTGTCGGAGCGTGAACAGCCCCCGGGCCGCCGCGGTCATGTTCCGAGGAGCGCTCGCGGAGATCGTGACTGCCAAGGGGAGTGTGGCCGCTAGGGACAAAAGGAGTCTGGCGGCGCAGTTGAAGCAGATGGCCGCCGACGGGGCCCTCGACGCCAACCTGGCCGACTGGGCAGATCATGTCCGCGTCCTAGGGAACGCGGGAGCCCACCCCAACGAACTGGAGCCGGTCACCTCCGAGGAGGCTGACGACCTGAGCCGTCTGGTGCACGCGCTCATCGACTACCTCTTCATCCACCCCGCGAGGGTGCAGCGGGCTCGCCTCGGCCGCTAGCGCAAGCCCCGGGGCGCCCTCCCTGCGTGAGCGGCCGGGGCGGGGCCGCGTGGGGCAGGCCCCAGGTCACCAACGTCTCGCGTGGGCTCCCGGCTCAGGCCCCGTCGAGGATGTCGTTGGCCTCGCCGATGAGCGCGACGCGCTCTCCGACTTCGGAGTCGGGGTCGATGGGCTCGCCGTCCTCGATCGCGGTGCGCATGGCGGCGAGGGCGTCGGAGTTCAGGGTCCAGCCCGAGGACAGGTCCAGGTCGGTGTCGGGGTCGCAACCGTCCTTGAAGATGCAGTTGTTCCAGGCCTGGGCGTCGAAGGAGTAGGCGAAGGCCACCGCGTCTGCTGCTTCGAGCGCGGAGGCGCAGAAGTCGAGGTCGTTGGCGGCGGCCTCGTCGACGCTGTTGCGCTCGACCGCGATGTCCCCGACCAGGCTGCTGTAGACCGACTGGGTCAGGCCGACATCGAGGCGGGAGTCCAGGTCGTCGAGGGCGTCGAAGTAGTCCCCGGCGGCCTCCCGGCAGGACTGCTGGTCGCTCTTCAGCGCGGCCTCGGCCTCCTCTTCGGCAGAGGGCCCGATCAGGGTCGCCGCGGCGATGCCTGCGCCCACGACGCCCAGGATGAGGACGACGGCTGCGAGGATCAGCACCCGGGTGCGCTTCGGGCTCTTCGGCGGCCGGGGCGCGGACGGGTCTTCGGCGGAGCCCGGGGGCGGAGGCGTGAGGGGCTGGCCGGTCACTGGGTCGAAGCGAGCCTGTGGCACGTCGCGGAACGAGTCGTCGAGGGGCTGGCCGGTCATCGGGTCGAAGCGGTACCGCGGGGTGCTGCTCTCGGCCGCCGGGCCCCCATCGGCGCCTGCGCCGGGGCGGTCGGGGCTGGTCTCGTCGTTCTCGGTCATCGGCTGGTCCTCGTGCGGAGGCCTCAGGATCGACCCGAGGCGGTGCGTGGTGGTGTGTGCGCACCCTCTCAGTTCCGCGCTCGGAGCGTCAGGGGTTCACGGCGGAAAGCAAAGAGTCCGTGTCGCGGAGTCAGCACACCGCGCGGCAGGTCGATGCCGGGTCCCGTGCTGGCGGCCTAGGTCCGAGACGTGCTGCGCGAAGCCCGACGTACGGCTGCCTGTGCGGCTGTCAGGGCACGGGCCTCATCGAGCACGTCGGCGTCGAGCAGGGCGACGGCGGCAGAGCGGGTCGAGGCATGGTCGCGCAGAGCGGCGTCGATGTCGTTGAGCACGCTGGTCATGGGCCGCGACCGCTTCGCCGCACCGCCCGGCGGGGTCGGGTGCGGCATGGGCGCGGCCGTCACCGGGCGCCCTGCTGCTCGAAGGGCCCGGGGCAGGAAACCTGGGCGGGGACCTTGGGCGGGGCCGAGGGCAGGTGCGCCATGCGGGCGCAGAAGTCGGCGAAGTCCCCCTCGGTCTGCCAGTCGCCGTAGCGAGCGGGATCGCCGACGAAGCCGCAGTCGAGGGCTTGCCCGAGGGCGCCGCGGGAGGTGCGTACCCGGGTGGCCCACCGAGGCGCACCCGAGCCGTCGCGCGGTGTCTCGATGACCCACTGCTGGTGCAGCCCGGTGTGGACGAACCGCCACGAGCGCGCGTCGTGGTCGGCCATCAGGTCCGGATGGGCGGACCGCTGATGCTCCTGGCGACGGGTAGGTGTCGTCTGACGCATGGAGCCTCCGATGCTCGTGCTCTGACGCTCCTGTCCCGCTGCGCCAGCGAGAAGCGACGCGGCGAGTGCGGTCAGCGAGCGGCTCAGGGCCGGTACCCGTGGGCGTTGCGCAGGTGGTCGACGATGGCTGCGGCAGCCTTGCGCTCGGACCCCTTCTTGGAGGTGCGGTCGCCGCACTCGCCACACACCCCTCGGTAGGCGGCGGTGTCCCAGGTGGCGGCAGGCTCGACGGTGAAGGGCTCGACGGTCGAGGGCAGGGCCGGGTCGGCGGAGAGGGCGGTGGTGGTGGTCACGAGGGGTCCTGTGCCCCCGAGGCGGGGGCGGCGCCTCCCACGGTGATGATGGCGTCGATGGCGTCGAAGAGGCGCTGATGGCCGCCACCTGCGAGAGCGTCGTGCAGCACGGCCTGGCGGATCGCGTCCTTCTCCTGGTCGCTCAGGTCGGCGCTTCGAGCGTCGAGGCCCGAGGGGCTCGCGTGCTCGGCCTGTCGCAGGGCCGCCACGGCGCGCTGGTGCTGTACGAAGCGGCCGCGGTTCCATGCACCCCAGTGGCTTTCCGGCAGGTCGTGGGGAGCGTCGACGGGATCGTAGGAGGCGTGGAGGATCTCGGCGGCACTCATGGGGTCTCCGGTGGGGTGGCGCGGTCGGGGCGGGGGACGGCTGTGCCGCACGCGGGGCAGAAGCGCGCCGAGGGTGGCGGGGTGGCGCCACAACGACAGGTGTCGGCGCAGCCGCTACCGAACGGGGTCGCTCCGGGCACCGGCGGGCAGGTGCCCGGATCAGGCGGGAAGGCCCAGGTCAGACCGGTGGTCGCGGCCCAGCAGTAGCGCCAGACGGCGGGGAAGTCCCCCGCCACGGCCCGCTCCTTGGCCTTGTGGACGTCCGGCTTGGCCTTGTGTCGCCGGGCACCGAGGAGGGTCTCCACCTGGCTCAGCAGGCTCAGGCACGAGTCGGCGTCGTGGTACCCCGCTGCTCGCATGGTGTCGAGGAGCAACGGGAGCGCGTCCGCGTCGCTGCGGTGCTTTCGAGCCGCCGCGGCGGCTGGCACCGGGTCGGGTGCGGTCACGATGGTCCCGCCTGGTCCTGCGGCGCGGCGTTCCCTGCCCAGCGCCAGTGCTCGTGAGGTCCGGGACGGGTGCGTTCGGTGATCGGGGGCCTCTCGGTCAAGGCCCAGGCCTCCCGCTTCAGACCTAGCGTCAGGGGACCTACCGCGAACCAGCGTGAGCCCCACCCGTCGGTGCTGGCGTAGGCGCCGACGAGGAGACCGGCACGCCCTCGCACCACCCGGCGCGACCACGGACTGACCTCACGGCCCCGCGGCGGGTGGCCGAGGACGACGAAGAGCCCGAGTCGGGCCAGGGTCGCGATGGTCGCGATCACGACCAGGGTCAGGGCCGCCGCCACGGCCACGAGGATGAAGGGGGTGGCCACGCCCCACCAGAAGTCGACGTTGACCTCGAAGGGAAGCGCCGCGCTCACCGGACCCACCGGCGCGTTACCGGGAGCCAGCGGTGGCCCAGGACTGTGCGCAGGTGAAGACGGTACTCCTCACGGACGACCGCCTGCGAGGACCCGCTCTCCTCCCACAGGCCGCAGGTGCAGGTCCCGGTCGAGGACGACTCCTCGCCGTACTCCCCTGACCAACTCATGGACAGGGCATGCCCGGGGGCCCGTAGCCGCATCGTGGTGACATCGGTCGCGCCGACCTCGCTGGCGGCCGGGGTGCGGGGCTTCTCGTGGGTCATGGTGGAGACGTGTCCGGCCATCGAGGCTGGGCGCACCGGAGCGGGGCGTCAACGTGCGTGACCGGCCTGAGCCCGGATCCGGGATTCGATCTCGCCGTCCATCTCGTCGAGGACCGCCTCGACGGTGCGCACGTTGACGTCGCGCTCGGGGTGGGCCCTCATCGCGACCCGACGCAACACCTCGTCGGGATCGAAGCCCGCGAAGGCGGCGATGCGGATCATGTCTCGTGCGTTGGCGCTGAGCCAGCCGTCACCGGCTTCGGGGCGCAGGGCCAGGCGTGCGCACGCGGCACGCAGGTCGAACGCGGTAGGGGCCCCATCCAGGGCCTGCTTCGTGTCTGGCCGCACCTGCGTCATCGTGCCACTGCTCCTCATCGGTCAGCGGCACGGAGCGCGACGTACCCGCAGTAGCAGCGGGCGACCTGCTCGATCGCCCCGTCGGCGCGGCGGCGCGGCGCCGGGGACAGGGTGTGTCGATGGCCGAGGTGCTGCTCGATGGTGTCGCCGCGGGGATCGTTCATCGAGGCGACGGCCGCGGGGATGATCGGCATGAGGGCTCCTGCGAGGTGGGGTCGCAGCCATCGTGTCCGGCGCTCGACCCGCGCTGCACCTCCAGGGGGGGGCCGAGCGTCGCGGTCGCCCCTGGCTCAGGATGAGCAAGTGCGCTGGTGGGTGGCGCCGCGGTTCTGGGTCGGGACCCCGGCGCAGCACCAGGCGCAGCCGCAGCGCCGCCGCGCCTCGCGGCGCCCGGCCGAGTGGGCCCGGTCCACCAGGTCAGCGATCTGGTCGGCGATCTGGCCGGGGTCCGGTTCGGTCCCGGCCTCGGAGGCCAGCAGATCGAGGAGCGCCTGCAGGTCCGCGGCGACGTCGGCCCGTGCGCTGTAGCGGCGCTCACTCATGCTCGGCGCAGTCCGATGCGGCTGTCGAGGGCGCAGGGGCAGGTTCACCGAGGCGGTTGGTGCCGGTCGGGCAGCCTTCGCTGCACGCCGAGGCGTGTCCGTCGCGTCGCGGGCACTGCGTCGAGGCGCAGTGCGAGCAGCACTCGAAGCGGAACAGGGGGTCGTCCTGGTCGTCGTTGCCTTCGCACCACGCCTCGATGAACCGGTGGGCGTCGGTTCCGATGCCGAGGTCGCCGTCGGGGTCGACCTGCTCCGATGTCTGCCAGTCGTGGGCGCGGTGGATGAGCGGGTCCGAACACGTCGCGAGAGGCAGGGGCACGGCAGCGCTCATCGAGGTCCGTCTCCCCTGGGGCTGTCCTGGGTGGGGCTCAGCGGCTCGACCTTGACCGAGAGCCTCACTCCGAGTCCCGGGAAGTCGCAGTCCATCCCTCCGCCGAAGTTGCGTTCGACGTACTGGGCGACGGCGGCCAGGGTCATGTCGGTGGCCTCCTCCTTGTCGGCGAATCCGACGCCGGTGCGGGTCAGACGCCCGATGTGGATGGCCTCGGAGAAGGCCGCGGCCTGGACCGCGAACCTCGGGACGCTGCGCACGCTTGCCGGAGTGGGATGGCGGGTCGGCCGCGCGGTGTCGGTGTCAGCGGTCATCTCGGTGGTCATGGGTCTCCTCGGCGTGAGTGCGGGTGCGGGGCTGACTGGGCTCGCGGGTCAGGCGCTCGGCGCGCGCGAGACCGGCGGGTAGTAGGTGAACAGGTCGCCGTAGTCGGAGGCTCGGTGGGTGCGACGAGCGGCCCGCTGGCGTCTGGACCCGTGTCGCCCGGTCGCCTTGACCGGGACGTGGGGCTTGGCCTGACCCGCGGGGTAGGGCGAGCGCCAGCCGGGGACGTGGTCGCACGGGCAGGCCATCGGGCCGAAGCCGGAGTGGATGCGCCCGGAGGCGGGGTCGACCAGGTTGGTGCAGTGCCCGAAGGCGCAGCGCGTGACGATGAAGGGGTCGGTCTGGGTCATGGTCGGGCTCCGATGGGGAGTGGACGGGGCGGCGGGGTCACGAGACCGTGCCCGGGGACTGGTGGGGCGCGAGGAGGTCGCGAAGCGCGAGACGGATCCCCGAGGCGGTCCCCGCGGCCGCGGTGTCGGCCTCGCTGGCCTCGGCCAGTCGCACGGACATGACGCGGCGCGTGGCCTGGTCGAGGGCGTCGAGGATGAGCGGGGCCAGGGCAGTCAGGGCGCGATCGGCGAGGTCGTAGGAGGCCGCATTGGGGGTGCTGTCGGCGGTGCGCAGCCAGCCGGGGTCCTCCCCATCGCGGTAGATGGCGGTGGCCAGGGCCTCGCGCAGGGCGGAGGCGGTCGCGGTCGTGGTCGTGGTCGGCAGCCGAGGGATGAGGGAGTCGGCGGGGTAGGCCTCGGGGCTTCTGGTGCCCTCCAGGAGCAGGTAGGTCGTGCCGGGTCCCTCGGATCCGAGGGTGGAGACCTGGGCCACGGCTCTGCGACCGTGGTGGGAGGACCAGACGGTGTCACCGACGCGCAGGTCGCCGCGGCGGACCAGGACGGCGCCCGGGCAACCGAGGCCGTTCCAGCGCGAGACCGCCAGACCCTCGGCGTCGTCGTGGACCACGGCCAGGTAGCCGCCGCCCAGACCCAGGGGGTCACGGGGCACGTCGACGACACGTCCGCCAAGTTCGTCAGCGTGAGCGGCAGCCTGCTGAGCCTGGTCGAGCGGGTAGTGCGCGATGGTGGCTCGGATGGGGCTCTGAGGGTGCGTCACTGGGTCCTCGTAGGGGGTGTCGGGCAGCGCGCAGGGCTGTGCGCCAGCGGTAGTGACGACAACGTGTCCGGCACCAGGTCGGTGGCGCACCTCAGGCGCGGAAGTGCCTGCTCAGGCTCCACGGGATCGGGATGTCGTGGGCGACCTTGTTGGCCACGGCCCGGGCCAGCAAGCCGTGGCGCGGGTCGGTTCCGAGGGCGGAGTCGACCGCTGCCTGGGTGGCGTCACGTACCCGCTTGGCCAGGTCGATCGCTGCCATGCCCGGGTCGGCGGGGTCGGCCTCGTCGGGGTCGGGATCGGGGTGGGTGGGGGCCTGGAATCGCTCCAGCCAGCGAGGCTCGTCGAAGGACACGTGGCGACCCAGGGTGTAGCAGTAGCCCCACTGGCCGTCGAGGTAGGCGTAGCCGGGCTGGGAGGTGTCGACGCCGACGGGGAAGCAGGTGCGGCGGTTCTTCTCGGCGGGCACCACGGTGCCGCACCCCCAGCAGCGCGGGCACACGGTGTCGTCGGTCAGTTCGGCCTCGGTCGGCCTGCTCGGTAGGCGCTTGGGCGCGCGAGCGCTGGTCGGAGAGGTGGTGCTCATGGGTCTCCTTGCTGATCAGCGGGCCGCGGCGTACCCGGCCCCGGGTTGGTGGCTGGTGGGCTAGTGCTGCCGGGTGATGAGGTCGCGGGCTTGCCCCACGTGGCAGACGCCTTTGGGCAGCACGGCGACGGGGCCGTGGGTGGTGCAGGTCCCGGCCTCGAACGCGCACGGTTCCTGGTCGAGGAGCAGTTCGAGCCACTGCAGCGCCTCGTCGCGCGCCATCTCGGCCACGACCGCTCGTCCCCGCTGCTCTTGGGCCTCGTCGTAGTAGACGTCCTCGGGGGTGCGGCCGTAGAACTTGCATCGCCCGCCGAGGGGGAACGTGGAGTCGTGGGTCTCGCAGTAGGCGAAGTCGTAGGGCGCTTCCTGGACTATCTCGCAGGTCACCGCGGACTCGGACCCGGACTCGGGAGTGGCCTGGGTGGCTTCGGCCACGCGGACCCGGACGGTCTCGGCGAGGGCGTCGAGCAGGGCGTCAGCCAAGCGTTGCGCTGCGGGGCGCGGCCACCGGACCCCGCGGGCGATGACGTCGACGATGTTGGTCCCTGCGCCGGTGCTCGGGGTGTCCTGGGTGCTCACGATGGCTCGCTCTCTCGGGGTGGGTGGACGGCGGCTGGTCTGGCGGTGAGTCGGCGCAGGCTCAGGCTGTGCAGGGCGACCTCGGTGCGGTCGCTGATCTCGCGGCACCGGTAGACCCTCGCGAGGGTCCACGCGGCGAGACGGTCGGTGGCCTGCTGGGCCTCGTGGAGGTCCCCGACGCCGTCGGGCCAGCCATAGCGAGGTGCGATCACGCACAGGTGGCCGACCAGGGTGAGACGGAGCGGCTCGAAGCGGCTGCGTGTCGGATGCAGGATCACCGTGCGGCCCTGCAGCGCTGTGGCTGTGGCGATCCGCTTCGCCATCACCTCCTCGGTGGTCGGCGGGTAGCGCAGCGCCTGCTCGGGTGGCAGCAGGTTGGGGAAGAACTCGCGAAGATCGACGGGGCCGCAACGGACCTCTGCCGGGGCGCTGAGCCGGAAGGTGAACCAGGTGCCGGGGCGCGGCGCTGCCGGGTCGGTCACGGGTGTGCGCCGGGTGCCGGGGCTCCCTGGTCCCAGGCGACCTCGAACTCGGCGTAGCCGTCAGGACGGGTCGCGTGCACTCGGGCGGGGAAGCGCAGGCCCGACTCGCTCTCGCCGACGACCAGCGCTGAACCGACGACGAGCGCAGACGCGGCCGCGGGGGGCAGGTAGGTGAAGGTGCGGTTGCCGTGAGTGCGGACGTTCAAGTCGATCTCGATGAACCATTCGGCGCCGGAGTTCGGGTCGGTGTTCAGGCCGAAGTCGCTCGGGTCCGACCCGTGCACGGTGGCGTTGGTGGTCTGCCACTCCCCCACCGATCGCTGCTCGGTCAGTGTGATGCAGGGCTCGGCGGGGTCTCCGCAGCGGTGAGGGTCCATGGAGGGCCCGTAGCCGTGCTGGATGCTGCCGTGAGAGGCGAACAGGTGGCGGGTCCGACTCTCGACGGCGCCCACCGCAGACTCCCCGGGCGCCTGGGGTCGGTCGCTTCCCACGTCACTGCCCCCACACGAAGAGCACCAGGAAGCCCAGCGCGACCGCGTGGACGCTCGGCCAGCGGTGATGGGGCACGTGGGGCCCGAAGACGGCCAAGGCCAGGGGCGCGAAGGTCAGCAGCACCACGGCCCCTCCGAACCGTGGCAGCGCGTGCGGCACCAGGCACAGGGTCAGCAGCAGCGCGAGCAGGAACAGCGGGAGCCGCCTCATGATGACGTCCGGGTCCGGGGTGCCGAGCAGCGCCAGCGGCTCGCAGGTCGCCGGGGGCTGGTCGAGAGCGTCGTGGTGGCGGGGCGAGCCGGGTCCGTCGTGGGCGGGAGTCACATCGGGTCTGTGCCGTCGGGGACGGCGCGGGCGCCGAGTCGCACTGAGTCCCGGGAATGGCCGAAGGCCCAGGCGGGGTATGGCTCCCGGTGCCTAGGCCTTCGGTTCGAGGTGTTCCTCGCGCTGCCTGTGCCACCGCCTCGGGGACGGCTGGCCAGGATGATGGTGGGTCAGGCGACCTGGTCGGCGCACTGACCGGCGAAGCGGGTCAGTTCGACCGATCCGAGGTTCTCGGCGGCGTGGGCGAGCAGCGCGCGGTGCACCTCGATGCTCGTGGTGCCCAGCGGGTGGTCACGGTAGGCCGCGACACGACCGAGCAGGTTCTCGAAGCGCGAGCGGCTGATGGTGTGGCCCTTGCGCAGCGCCTCGCGCTTCTCCTCGGTGACGGTGACGAAGTCGGAGACAGCCTGGAACTCGTGGTCGATGAAGGCAGCGGTCAGGGCAGCGGTCAGGGAGCGCCACTCCAGGTCGCCCTTGCGCAGCGAGGCCAGGTGGGCGCGGAAGCGCTGGATGTTGCGCTGCGAGGGCCGGGCCCAGGGGCCGACGGCGTCGACGGCGATGGCGTGGGCGAAGGCCGGGTTGACGTCGAGGAGCGTCTCCAGCATCTGCACGTCCATGTCGTCCCACAGGCGCAGGACGCTGTCAGGGATGGCGGGGCCCGAGGGGGACTCGGAGTCCACGACGATCGTGTAGAAGGCCCGCAGCGAGCGGTAGGCCAGACCGGTGTCGGCGCTGATCAGCGCGTAGACCGCGTCGCGCTCGGTGGTCGCGAACGGACGCACAGCCAGCGCCACGCCGTACATGTCGTAGGCGTGCTGGGCGCCGACCCGGACCCGGGACAGGCCGCGGACGTTCTGGGCGATGGTGGAGAAGTCCTCGACGGCCTGGTACTGCCGGTCGATCTCGACGGTGGAGGCGAACATGTCGACCTCGTAGGCCGCGGCCGCGGAGAAGGCGATGGAGGTGGTGTCGGTGGGGGTGCCGTCGCGGGCCTCGGCGCGGCGGGCGTCGCGCATCTTCGACATCGCGGTGTTGCGGGCACGGGCGCGCACGAAGGCACAGGTGGAGTGGTCCAGGGCGCGGCTGAGGTCGAAGCCGGATCCGTCCTCGGCCTTGAAGAGGCGGGCCATGTCGAAGGTGACCTGGCCGATGATCTCTTCCCTCTCCGAGGCCGGGACGCCGTACTGGTTGACGGCCTGGACGTGGATGTCCTGCTTCCACATGAGCGCCAGGACCGCGTTGCGGACCTCGGTCTCGGTGTAGAGCCCCTCGTGGTGGGCGGTGATGAGGTCACGCACGACGATGTCGAGGGTGTCGTTGGTGAGCGTCTGCGACGTCATCTCCACGATGACGGCGTCGATGGGCAGGGACGTGTTTACCGAGATGCTGGGAGCCATACCTACCTGGTGTGCGGCGCCCACCCCCAAGCGCTCCGAGTGGTCTAGTCAGATCCGAAGTGGTGTCAGGTACCGCCCCGCCCGGCGGCTCTCGGGTCGCTGGGCGGGGCGAGCAGGCCGGGTTCAGGTGGCCGGTGCTCCTGCGAGGAGAGCCCGCTGCGCGGCCTCCTCGGCCAGGCGGCGGCGGATGTCCTCGGGGTTGGTGGAGGCCAATCGCAGGAAGTCGGGCGACAGGGTGACCTCGACCGGGATGGCGCGACCGGACAGGTCGGCGTAGATGGCGATCGCCCCTCGCAGCACCTTGCCGGTGCGGGGATCGCGCAGGGCGCGCATCGAGTGCCAGTTGGGCGCGACCGCGTCGGCGGAGGTGCCGCCCTTCGTGGCCTTCGCGGTGAGGCGGCTCATCCGCTCCGGGGTCGGCTCCAACTTGAACAGTCGACAGGCCGCTGCTGCCTCCTCGGGGTCCTCCATCGGCAGGATCAGGCCGCGCGAGATGTAGCCAGCCAGGCCCGCGTTGAGAGCGTCGGTGACGCGCTGGGTGAACAGCATCGGCAGCACCTGCTGGGAGCGGGCCAGGCGGCCCAGGCGCTCGACCTCGGCGCGCCCGGCGCCCAGGATGATCCAGGACTCGTCGAACATCACCACTCCGTCGCGGCCCGCCACCGACATGGCGGAGCCGAAGACGACCATGCGGACCAGCGCCAGGGCGATGCGCTGCTGCAGAGAGGAGGGTGCTGCACCGGCCTCGGGCAGGTCGAGGTAGGCCGAGCCGACCTTGATCAGGGTGATGCCCTGCGCGGCGCTGAGGGACTGCCCGGCCGGGGACACACCGACGATGGCGCGGAACTGCGCCGAGGATGAGGCCAACTGCTCCACGCGTTCCACCAGGTCGGCGGGCAGGGTCGTTCCGATGTCGCGTCGGGCCACGGCGAGGGCTTCGCCGATGCAGGAGGCCCCGCGGCTGACCCCGTAGGCCAGCGCGTTCGCGAGGGGTACCTCCATGTTCTCCTTCTCGGTCCCCCAGGGGTTGATGCTCATGAGCATCGAGGAGGCCAGTTCGACGCCGACCTCGGGAGTGGCGGAGAACCTGATGGGGTCGAAGACGCCGTCTGCGGTCAGCAGGCGGTCCAGGGAGTAGACCTGCCCACCGCGAGCCAGGACGACGCCGGAGTGGTCGGAGTCCTGCTTGGGGTCGAAGATGACCACCGGACGGCCAGCCAGGGAGAACTGGTCGGCCAGCGAGAGCATGGCGACGGTCTTGCCGGATCCGGTCTGCCCGGGGCAGATGAAGATCGGGGACGCGTCGGTCGCCGACGCCGCCGAGGGGCTGACCCAGGCGGGCTGACGGTCGCGCTCGGTGAAGCCGATCAGGGCGCCGTCGCGATCGCCCACGAAGGACAGGGAGGGCATGCCGGAGCAGGCGAGGGTCTGCACGGGCAGGTCGTGGAGGTTGGGATTGGCGCGCAGGTGGCTGCACAGCCACGTCTCGGCCATGGCGCCGTTCTGGCGGTGGGCCATCAGCGACAACTTGGCGGGGGTGCCCGCGGGCACGATCTGCGAGACGTCGCGGTACTGACCGTTGAAGCCGACCACGATGGATGCAGAGGCCACGGTGGGCGGCGGGTTGCCGCCCGCGGAGGCGTAGAGGCCCTCGACCTCTTCGAGCAGGCCGAGCATCTCCTCCTGCTCCGAGCGCTGCATCTTGTTCTGCCGGTAGCGCTCGTGGATGTCGTCGATGAACCGCTTGCGCTGGCGACGCAGTTCGTCGCGAGTGACGACGCCAGGCTCGACGCTGCCGCGCACCGAGACGCACAGGGCGTCGTTGTCGATCAGGCGGCTGACCCAGTTGGCGACGGGGTCGGTGGGCTCGACGAAGTTGAGGTCGAGGTTCTGCACCGAGGCGAAGGTGATGGCGTGGGTGCCCGGGACGGTGCGGGGGGTCCACGTGGCGCACTGGTCGAGTCCGGCACTCTCGGCCATCTTCATCGACTCCACCGTCGGCATGACGTGCAGATGGTCGGGGTGGAACAGGAAGGGGGTGTCGGGGAAGTCGCCGTGGTTCCACCAGGAGTTGGCCAGGCGGACGTCGTTCTCGCTGATCGGGATGAGGCCGGAGCGGTCCATGGCCGCCGCCATCTTGCGGGTGTCCTCGTCGTAGTCCGACAGCGGCGTCTGCCCGGCCACGAGGGTCTCCACGACCGAGTCGATGGCCTGCCGGAACCCGCCGGAGGCGATCTTGTCGACCAGGCGGACACCGAAGAGCAGCAGGCGACGATCGGTGGCGGTGGCGGGGAACTGCTGGCGCAGGTGCTCGGACAGGACGTGCTCGCGGCCCGGCTCGAAGCGCTGCGGCACGTTGACCAGCAGCATGTGGATCTGGCGGTACCCGCCCTTGGCCACTGCGCGTCGCTTGACCGTCACGTTGACCGAGTCGGCCAGTTCCTCGAACATCGCCAGGATCGGCTCGGCGGCCTCCAGCGACTCGGCCGGGCTCTTGGCGTCCACGACCGGCGACAGCGGGACCGCGCGGTAGAGCCACAGGGAGCCGTCGACGCCCTGCAGGCGCCCGTCGCGCAGGCGGCCACGCAGGGTGGTGGGCCAGGCGGGCTCGTTGCCGGGTTCGATCATCGGGCGCTCTCCTGGGGCGAGGTGGCGGAGGGGTGGTCCGACATGACGCTCGCTCGCGCGGCGACCAGGTGGGCCAGGCGAGGGTCGATGCGGTGACTGCCGGTGGCGCGGAGCGCCTCCAGGGCGGAGACGCAGGTGGGCAGGCGGGGGCCGGGCGAGGGGGCGGCGCTCACTGTCGCTCGCCCCCGTCGCGCGAGGGGGTCGATCCGTTGCCGCCGTTGCCGCCGTTGCTGGGAGCGTCACCGAAGGCGTCGGGGTCGGTGATGGCTGGCTCGCCGCCGGTGTTGACCAGGGAGTCCTCGTCGGCTGCGAGGACCTCGCGTCCAGTCAGGGCGTTCTCGTAGGCGGTGAGGTCCAGGCCGGTGCCCGGCCCGCCCCAGGCCACGACGCGAGCCGCGCCGGTGTTGGCGTCGTCGAGCAGGACGGTGAAGGCGATCTCCGGGGCGCTCTGGTCGCCATCGAGAGGGTCGAAGGCCCACTCGATGCGCATGGTGACCTCGGCGAAGACCGCGTCGGCGGCGTCTGCGGCCTGCGAGGAGGACTCGGGTGACACCCAGGAGTCGGTGACGGTGACGTCGATGAGGCGGGCGCCGTTGAGGGGGACGTAGGCGTGGTTGGGGTTGGGGTCCTGGATGCCCGATCGGAACCGTGCCGGGTCTCCGGAGGTGTAGTTCTCAGCCCAGGTCTGGACCGCGACGAGGGCCTCCTCCGAGAGCGACGCGGTCGCGGTGTTGGGGTAGGTGCTGGCGTCCCAGGACAGGTCGGAGGGCGGCACCGGGATCAGCGACGGCAGCGCCAGCGCGACGGGGCCGTGGACGTCGTCGACTGCGATCGGGACCGTGGTGGTGAAGGTGGTCCCGTTGGGGGTCGCCAGCGTCATGTAGTGCGTCTCGACGGTGTAGGGCTCCCCCGCGGATGTCGACTCCGGGTCGAAGCGCTGCGTGGTGGCGCGCTCCCAGCCGACCAGGACGCCGCCGGGCAGCGGGGAGGGATCCGAGGCCAGCCACTTGCGGACCTCGATGAGGGCCACCGAGCGGGTCTGGGAGTACCGGTCGGAGGAGACGACGGGAGCAGCGGCCTCTGAGCCCATGTTGGCGTAGAAGGCGAAGTTGGTGAACAGCGAGATCGGGGCGATCACCACCGAGGCCAGGACCCAGCGGCGGTACCGGCGCGCGCGGCGGCTCAGGCGGTCGGCATCGGGCAGATCGGCGCGGGGCGCTTCGACGCTCTGGTTCCACCACTCGGTGGGCTCCTTCGCGCCGCGCTTGCGCGCCTTCGGCTGCTTGGGGTTCGGGTTCCGGGCCACGGTCGGGGCTCCTGAGGGCTGCGGGTCGGTACTGCGCGAGGTGCTGCGGGTCGGGTCAGTTCTTGCGCAGCAGGGCCAGGACGCGGTCGAGGTCGGTGCGCAGTTCGGCCATGTCGATCTTGGTGAGCACGTGCTTGGCCAGCGCGAGCGCGGCCTTCGGGTTCGAGGCGGGGACGGTGGCGCTGGGAGCGGCGTCGAAGGCGTCCAGCAGCGCCCACACCGCCTTCATGCGCTCGCGGCCCAGGGCGCCGGTGACGGTTGCGGCCTCGAAGGAGTCGGCCTCCGCGATGCGGTACAGGTCGTCGATCGGCTGGGCGCAGGTGCGATCGGCGGTCATGATCGCCAGCGTCAGGTCGCCGACGTTGTCGGTGACCCCCAGCATCCCCGCGGTCATGGAGCGCACGACGGTGTCGGTGTCGAGGATCTCCTGCGCCTTGTTGGCCACGCGGCGGATCAGCGCTCGGTTGTTGGGGCGGGCCTGGGCGGACTTGCCGAGGGCCTCGGTGTCGGTGGCCGTGGGGTCCTCGGGCTCGTCGGGGTGGATGGGGGCGTCGAGGTCGATCTCACCGAGGTCGTCGATCCCCGCGAGGTTGTCCTCGACGGGCGCGTGGTCGAAGTCGGCGGGTGCGAGAGAGGACATGCGGCGGGGCTCCTGATGGGTGGTGGCCTGCGGGGGCTCGGGCGGGGTCGCTCGGCTGCGAGGCGCTGCCTGCGTCGGGCGATGTCTGCTCCTGTGCCGCACGGGCGGGGACGGCCTGCGCGCCGTTGGCGGCGCGGGTCCTGGTCGGTGCCTGACCGGGTCCTGGTTGGGACGGGCTCAGGCCGGGCTGCCGCCGACCAGGACCGCTTCGATGACCTTGTCGGCGTCGGCGTAGTCGCGGGAGACCGCGGCGAAGGCGATCTGGGAGGCCAGGTTGTCGGTGCCGGGCTGGGTCCGGTCGAAGCGGACCGAGACCGTCTGGCCTCCGACGCTGGCCAGGAGGTTGCGCTTGCGCAGGTACCCCTGGAACTGCTCGGCCAGGGCCGCAGAGTGGCAGTCCACCGAGAAGGTGACCCAGCAGGGGGCGTGGGTCGAGCCATCGTGGGAGGGCGCGGCGGCGATCGGGGTGACGGTGGCCTGCTCGGGCGCGGAGGTGTGGCGCGCTGGGTGGTCGACCTGCTGACACCGGCTGGGGCGAGAGCCGCTGCTCGTGACCGTGTCGCGGGTAGAGCAGGCCAGTCGCAGGTGGGGGCGGTTCGTGGGCGTGGGAGGCATGCACTACCGGTGTGCGGCACCTGTTCCGGGGCGCTCCAGGTGAGCACCCCCGGGAACGACCGCACGGCCCGCTCCGGTGGGAGGGGCCGTGCGGTGGGGTGCTGACGGGGTCAGAGCAGGCCGAGACCGCGCTCCGCCGCCTTGGCGTCCACCCCGAGGCTCTCCGCGTGGCGGACCACGCGGACGCTGTGGCCGTTGGCGTTGCCGCTCATGGCCTCCATCTCGATGAAGAGCAGGACGCGGTGGCCCAGGAGGGTGGTCATGCGCCGAGCCACCGCGCGCCCGATGGCGTCGTCGGTGCGCTCGGTGCGCACCTGCTCGCAGCCCGCGGGCAGCGGCTGCTTGCTGATGGCGTCCTTGTTCTCCCGGTCGGTGCCGGTGTAGATCGTGACGATGCCGCGGGTGGAGGAGGGCTCCTTGCGCACGCCGACGACGGTGCCCGCGAAGCGCTTGGTGACCTTGTCCTGCGGGACGATGCCGCGCAGGGCCTTGCCGACCAGGCCGTCGGCCTCGGCCATCAGGTAGATGTCGATGGCGTTGGTGTGGACCGCGGCTCGCCATGCCTGGGGGTCCGGGACGGTCGCCTCGACGAAACTACCGTCGGGCTGCTCGTTCTTCACCTGCGTCGTGTACGCGGTGGCGGGGCCCGTCGCGAGGACCGCGGCGGTGGTGAGGTTGAGGCGGCTGGCGTCGTCCATCGGTTGCTCCTGGGGTGCTGGGGTGGGCTGTGGCTGGGGTGTTGCTAGGGCTGGTGCTGGGGCTGGTGCTGGGGCGCTGGTTCTGCGGCGCTCGGGTCAGGCGGTGGCCATCTGAGGGGCCGTCTGCGGGGCCGTCTGCAGGGGGGCGGCGGTGACGGCGAGGGCGTTCCACGGCTCGACACCCGGACCTTCGATGTAGAGGCGCTGGGCGGCGGCGGTCATCGACCGCACGTGCTTGACACCGAGGCCGACCCAGGCGTCCCACGCGGCCTTGTCGCCGCCCCACGGCAGCGGGTGGCTGTCCATGTAGGAGTGCAGGAGGCCCTGCAGTCGGGTGCGCAGGCCGTCCATCAGGGACGGGGTGGTCGCGGAGTACTCGCTGTGCACGGTCGCCACGACGAACAGCAGCGTCCGTGCGAGGGCGTCGATGCCGTCCTTGGTCATCGCGACGCCCGCCTTGTTCATCTCCTCGTAGGCCATGGAGGTCGTGGCGAACACGGCACGGGCGCTGTAGGAGTTGGCGTTGAGCACACCGTTGGACTCCTCGAACCAGGACTTGTCCTCGGAGAAGCGGGGGGCGGCGGCGGTCATGGGGTTGTTCCCTTCGGGGTGTGCGGGGTCGATCAGGACGTGTGCGGCACCGGGCGCGGAGTGCACCGAGGCGGCGGCGGGGTCGTAGCCGACCGGGATGGGGGCGGGAGCCATGGCCGCGGACCCGAAGTCGTCGGTGGGCTCGTAGGGGTGCTCGGTGGGCGTGGCGTAGCGGGCGGCGCGCTCGTCGGGCTCGGGGCGCGGGGGCAGGCTGCGCACGACGGGGATGCCGAGGAACTCGGCGCTCCGGGCTAGGCCGGTGCGGTCGACGCGCTCGTTGGAGGCGGCCACGGGGCAGGAGTTCACCGCCGGGCACCAGCCGCACAGGGGTCCGTCCTGGGTCGGGTAGGCAGCCCGCTCGGTGTAGGTGTTCAGGTCGTCCCAGGACTGGCGGAAGGCGCGCAGCGTCTTCGACATCGCGGGCTTCGACAGTGGGACGTCGCGGAACTTGCCGTGCTGGGTGTAGAGCAGGGTGGCCTTCAGGGGCGCCACACCGGTCTTGGACCGCAGCGCCTCGCGGTACAGGCGCATCTGGTCGCCGTGGTCGTCGCCGAATCGGCCGATGTCCTTGGGCACCTTGCCGGTCTTGTAGTCGACCACGCGGATGACCTTCTGGCCGGTCTCGGGGTCGGTGACCCAGTCGAGGCGGTCGATGTAGCCGACGAAGGGGATGTCGCAGACGTAGGTGTCCTCGAAGCCCTGCTCCAGCCCGGCGACCTCGACCTTGCGCGGGTCCTCGATGGACCACAATCCGCTGATGGCGTTGTGGACTGCGGTGTGCCAGTCGGATCGCTTCGAGGCGGTCGCCTCGTCGTGGCCAGGCCAGGCCTGGATCTTGTGGGCTTCGAGGATCTTGTTGGCCGCAGCGCGGGTGCGCCCGAAGGCGGGCAGGGCGAACAGGTCCTCCAGGATGGCGTGACCGGAGGTGCCCACCTCGCTAGCGCTGAACGGGTTCGGGGGCTCGGAGATGACTCGCTCGACGGCCCAGCGGGCCACGCAGCCGTGCATGGCCTTCGACGTGGACGGTGAGAGCGCGGGTCGGGTGAGGACCGCCATGGCCTCGTCGGAGGTCACGGTCAACTGGTCGCCGTCCCAGGCGAAGATCTCGCTCAGGACGAAGGTCTTGCGGTCGGCGCGAGAGGGGGCGATCGAGGAGTCGGCAGGCACGGTGGCGGTCAGGGACGCGCCTGCGTCGATGGCCTTGGCGGGGTGCGGCGACTCGGGAGAACTCACCTAGTGCCTGTGCCCCCGCGGCGTGGTCGGCGACAGAGCGAAGGGGTCCAGGCCAGGTGTGCGCGGAAGGGGCTGGCACCGCTCTGGCGGTGCGGTGCGTGGGTCAGGCGGCGCGGCCCACCGCTGCGGGAAGCCCGCTGGGGCGGTCCGCCGGGTAGCGGTAGCGGGGGCGACGTGGGCGCCCGCCGGGCTGCGGGTCGGGCTGCGGGTCGAGCGGGATGGAGGGCACCTCGACGATCCGTACGGGACGAGGGACGGGGTTGGCGGCAGGCACGGGGCTCCTCGGGTTGGGCGGAGGAGGCTACCCCCGTGCTCGGGGTGATCGCACGCTCGGTCAGAGCACGGGGTCGGTGACCGCCCTCGGCCGGAACCCGCTGACGCGGCCGTTGCTGATGGTGGGCTCCGGGTTCGGGGCGAAGGGCCCCTCGGAGGTCTCCTCGACCCCGGTGATGCCGTAGAAGTCCTTCAGCACCTGACGCGCGTACTCGCGCACCAAGGCGATCTTGGTGCGGCACGTCTGCGGCGCGAGACCGACCAAGGGGGCGACGTCGGAGGCCGAGGGGTGGCCGTCGTAGGCCGACTGGGTGGCCGGGTCCAGCCAGACCTCCGCGACCTGGGCCAGGATCTCGGAGTGCTGGGCGCACCTGGCGATGATCATGGCGATGAAGTCGAGACGCTCGGCGGCGTGCAGCGGCGCGGGGTTCTCGTTGGGGTCAGCGACCGACGGCTCTGGGGTGTTCTCCAGGGAGGCTGCGGGGCCCATCTCCAGGTAGGCGTAGTCCTCCAGGGAGCACTCCATGCCCTGGCGACGGAAGTCCTTGCGCTTCTCCTCCATGCGGGCGTTGGTGGCCTCGACGACCTCCTGGGCGCTGGGCACGCGTCCGGTGGTCTGGGTGAGGTGGTTGAGGGTCCAGCGCATCTCCTTGACCCGGCGCTTGAGGCCGACCTGGCCGGAGGCCTGGTTCAAGCCGCCGGAGGAGTCGAGGAACTCGCGGGCCTTGGAGCGGGCCCGGTAGGTCAGCAGCGCCTCGAAGGAGACCAGTTCGTCGATCGAGGTGCGGTCCTCGACGACCTCGATGACGAGCAGGAACATGGCCTCGGCGGTGCTGGACTCGATGTCGTCGAACCAGGTGTTCCGGTCCAGGCGCATCTCGCGCAGGATGCCCGCGGTGATGCGCCGCACGGTGGGCTGCGCCCAGCGGTGGAAGTCGTCGATGAGGGTCGAGCGCTGAGCCGCCGCGGTGTCGCGGATGAGGGTGACCCAGGAGACCGCCGTGGTGGGTCGGTCCTCGTGAACATCGAAGATCAGAGCCGGTGCTGCCATGTCGTGCTCCTGCTGGGGGTGGTGAGGCTGGCTGGGGGCGGTGCTGGTGACGAGGTGGCCAGCCGGGAAGGTCCGCGACGGGTCCGCGTGAAGGTGGGCGGGGGGCTCAGCCATGGGCGACGGCCTTGCTTCGGGTAGTGCCTAGGGTGCTACTGGGCACCGACAGTGGGCGCGGCGCGAGGGGGAAGCCGGGCCAGGGGATCTCGCGAGGGTGGGCGACGTCGAGCCATGCCTGGATGCGTCGGCCGCCGGATCGGGGGTCGATGAGCCACGCGACGTTGCGGCTCGCGAGGTTCTCGCTGATGCTGAGCCGTTCGGCGAGGGCGGCGAGGTAGGCGTCGGCGCGGGTCTTGCCCACGCGCGGCTGGGCGAGGACCAGTTGACGCAGAGTGATGCGCCGCAGCGGCCGCCCGCTGGGCTCGCAGGCCGCGGTGATGAGATCCAGGGGCGTGAGGAGACCCTCGGCCAGGGAGATCAGGTACTCCGAGCGCTGCAGGCGTGCGGCCTGGAGGGATGCGCGCGCCCGGGCCGGGTCGCTGGCGTTCCTCAGGCTGCTCGTCATGGCTTCTCTCTGGCGCGGCTTCTCGACGATCCGGAGGGCCGGGCAACAGCCGTGTGCGCTGCCTCGGGACCGACGGTCGTCCTTGCTCGGGACCATGCGCACAACACGGCGTGAGTGCTGCCGCAAGCCCGAGAGGGGTCTCGATGCTGTGAGCGCGAGACGGCGACCCAAGACGAGACGTCTGGTTCCAGGGCCGCCCATCGGCATCGACAGGGGGCGGCTGAGCGCCCCCCGTGGCCTGTTAGTGACGTGTCAGCACTAGGCCAGTTGCTGCCACCGCGGGAAAGCCCTCGTCGACCGCGCGCCAGGAGCCGACCGCACTCGACGGCGACGGTAGTCGGTTGACCTAGGCCTCGACGGGGTCCTCGTCGGCTTCGGGGTCGAAGAGCCCGAGACCGAAGATGTGCTCCTCGTCGTCCTCGGCCTCGTCGTTGACCAGGATGGCGCACCACTCAGCCATCGGGTCTGAGCGCACGTCGAGCGCGGCCCGGGCGCGGTCATGGGACAGGTGGGCCTTCGGGTACATCTCGCGGAAGACGCTGACCAGGTGATCGAGATCGGGGTACCCCAGCGACTTGTGCACCTCGCGGACCTTGGCGCCCACGCGGGGGTCGCCGATCTCGCGGCGCAGTTCCTCCTTGGCGTCGCGACGCAGCGCCACCTCGATGTACTTCCACGGGTCGACCTTGTTCAGCGTGATGGGGTCGATGAGGCGGTTGAGCATCTGGCGAACCTTGGCGTTCTGGCCGTCGAGGCCCAGGAGCATCTGGTCGCGGACCTTCTCGATCTTGGTGCTGTCGAGCAGCGGCGCCTGGATGCCGGTGTAGTCGGCCACCTCGCGGGCCAGGGAGGAGTGTGCTCGGGCGAGGGCGGTGGAGACCCTCTTCTCCAGGCCCATGATGAACTCGAACTCCGCGGTGACCCCCTCGTCGTAGACCCGCAGGAGGTGTGCCCACATCTGCTCGCGCGTCATGACCGGGCCGTAGGCCTGCACCGGGATCCCCGCCTCAGACTCAGCGACCTCCCATGTGTCGAGCCCGTAGGACAGGTGGATCTGGGTCTCGCCGATGCCGTGGTGGCCCATGGACGTGGTGACCCAGCCGAACGTTGCCGGGCGGCGCGTGGCGGAGATCGGAACGGTCTCGATGACGTGGGGCCACTGCAGGCGGACGGGCAGGCGCAGACGGGTACCGCGGGGGCCGCGGTCCTTGCGACCCACGTCGATGCGCGGAACCAGCCAGCCGAACGACGGGGCGATCCACAGGCCGCCCATCTCCGGCAGAGCCTCGGGCCCTTCAGCCAGCAAGGACTCGGCCGCGCGACCGACGATGACGCTGTGGAGCAGGCCGCACATGACGGCCAGGGAGGCGTGCCGCCCGTTGGTGGAGAGCACGTCGAGCACGTCGGGCCCGCTTCGCTCCAGCCCGGCCTCGTCCCACTCGGCGAGTTGGGTCACCGGCGTCGCCGTCCGAACAGGCCACGCTTGGCGGGCGCCTTCGCCTTGGGGGCGCTGGCGCGGCGGGCTTCGAGCGCAGGAGCCCACTCCGGCTGCACGGTGCCGAGGATGGCGTTGAGCATCGCGGAGATGGCCGGGAAGGAACCCGGGCTCCGGCCCTGGTTCATCGACTCCGAGATCTCGGCGTCGTCGTAGACGACACCGAGGTAGAGCGAGTGCTCCCCGAGGGCCGAGGCGAGCCCGTCGGCGTTGAAGGGGGTGCTCGGGTCGACCCGGTTCATCATCGTCATGCGCCGCTCGACCGGCACCTGCATCGCGGTGGTCTTCTTCAGCCGGGAGCGCAGGTTGGAGATGCCCGGGGTGGAGAGGTCCGAGATGCCCACCGACCAGGCCCCGGCGCGCAGCAGCGGGTTGACGAACCCGGTGACCATCGGGTCTTCCTTGGCTCGGGGCTCGATGATCTGGGTGTCGACGATGACCAGGTCGCAGTGCTGCCGGGCCTCCTGGACCAGTCGCAGATAGACCTCGGGGGTCACCACGGAGGGGTCGGTCAGGTGGGGCGGCGGCGCCTGGATGAGCGCGAACCGCAGGGGGTCCTGCTTGACGTCGCGCGCGTCGTTGAGGGTGGCGGGGTCGATCAGGGTCTGCCGCAGGTCGCCTGCGACGGCGTAGTTGTAGATCGACGGCAGGGCGGCCATGCCGATGCGCAGGAAGATCCGGATGTCGCCCTGTCCCATGTTGCCGTCGATGAGGATGACGCGCAGTCCGGCGCTGGAGGCCGCCTCGGCCAGACCGATGGATGTGCTGGTCTTGCCGACGCCGCCCTTGCCTGCGTACACGACGACGACCTCAGCGTGGCCGTCCCCTGTCACAGGGGCGAGGCTGATGCCGTTGAACACCTGGGGCTCGTCGGTGCGCACGAGGGTTCCCGGGGTGGCCTGGGGCTGCGTCATGAGGGGCTGCTCGACGACCGGCTGTCCGGGGAACGGCATGGGGGCGTCGGAGGGGGTCAGGACCGAAGCCGGGGCGACCGCGGGTGCGGCGAAGACCGGGACGTCCGAGGCGGGCGCCTCGTGGGCGACCTCGGGCTCGTCAACAGGAGCCGGGACGACCGGGGCCGGGGGCTGCTGGACTGCGGGCGCGGTGAAGACGGGAGCGGTGAAGGCGGGTGCCTCGTGGGTGATCTCGGGCTCGTCGACGGGGACCGCGGGCGCGGTGAAGACGGGAGCGGTGAAGACGGGCGCCTCGTGGGCGACGGGCTCGTCGACAGGAGCCGGGACGACCGGGGCCGGGGGCTGCTGGACCGCGGGCGCGGTGAAGACGGGAGCGGTGAAGGCGGGCGCCTCGTGGGTGATCTCGGGCTCGTCGACGGGGACCGCGGGCGCGGTGAAGACGGGAGCGGTGAAGGCGGGAGCGGTGAAGGCGGGCGCCTCGTGGGTGACCTCGGGCTCGACGACGGGGGCCGGGGCGACCGGGGTCGGGCTCGGCACGGCGAAGGCGGGGTCGGCGAAGGCGGGCTGCTCGTGAACGGGGGCCCTGGGAGCAGGCGACGGGGCGGGGAACGGAGGGTCGAGGGTGGGCTGGTGCTCCTCGGCTGCGCTCTGGGCGGCGTACATGGCCTCCTGCTCGGCCCAGGGGTCGCGCGGGGGGCTCGCCTCGGCCTGGGGCGTGGTGACGACGCTGGATGTGGCGGGCATCGGCGCAGCGGACACCTGGGTGGCGCTGGGCTCGGGGTCGGCTACCTCGATCGCGACGACGTCGTGGACCACGGCGGCGCTCGCGGCCTGGCCCGCGACCGGGACCATCTCGACGATGCTGGATGCCAGCGGCTCGGCGGCGGCGGTCTGCGAGTCCACGACGGACCCGTCGAGCATCACCTGCAGGTCGGCGGCCTCCGGGGGCAGCGAGAAGCCGCACTGGCTGGCGATCTCGACCAGGGGCGCGGGCAGCGGGATCGAGATGACCCCCTCGAAGACGGTCCCGACGCCGTCGGGGCCGTGCAGCACGACGACCGTGGTGGCCTGCGCGGTGCGCTTGGTCCAGGTTCGCAGACCGGGCCAGGGCGTGTCAGAGACCAGGACGGGGAAGGCGCCGTTCCGTTCGAGCGCTCCACGGATGGTGGTGGCGGCCTCGCGAGGGGCCCCGTCGGTGACGACCTGGTAACCGGCCTGGCTCAGAGCCTGGGCCAGGGCGGGCAACTCGACGACGCCGATGAGGGGAGCAGAAGGGTTCACGCCCCCGACTGTGCCGCCGGATTTTGCACGGGTAACGCGCAGTCGGGGTGGGGTTCGTCGACGGTCCTGAACGATCCGCGGACGGGGTCGGGGCTGGCTCTCAGCCCGTGGGAGAGGACCTCACAGGGCGCGGATGCAGCCCGCGCAGAGCGCGCGCCCGGCCGGGGTGATGAAGAAGGTCATCGTGGCGAGCCGCTCATGGTCTGCGCCCCAGCCCACAGGCCGCTGGCATCGCTGGCCGTGCTGAACGCCGTCACACGTCGAGGGGCCGGGGGTGTTGAACACCCTGGTGATGGTCCCCTGCGCGCGCTCGGTCAGGGCCGCGAAGGCGACCATGGACATGCCTGCCCCTCCCTCGGGCTCCATCCAGCAGACCAGGGCGTCCTGAGGGCTGGTCGCGAACTGGTCGAAGCGGACCGCGGGCGAGAATGCCAGGCCAGCGCCAGGTCGTCGGAAACCGATGCCGGTGTCACCGCTGGTCTGCGTGGGCGCGCAGCGGTCGGGTGTGGCGTGGTCTGGGGAGAGCAGGCTCATGGTGTCCCTCGGGGAAGTGGGGCGCGCCTGAGGGCGTCGAGTGGGCCCTGGGCTCATCGGCTGGGCGTGCCGCAGTGTGAGGTGCCGAGGTGACCCGAAGATGACGCTGGCAGGTCCTGGCCATCGTGCGTGGTCAGGGTTCGTGTCAGGACAGCGCGCGGTAGGCGCGGAGGTCGGCGCGAGCCTGTTCCAGGCGGAGGTCGAAGCCGTCCCGGTCGAGGCCGAGCAGCACGGCGGCGGTGTCGGCGGAGATCACCTGGTCGTCGGAGAGCGTTCCGCCGTGCCAGTAGTCGACCATCACCCGCATCGAGGCGTCCTGGTCCAACGATGACGACGCGGCATCCAGGGCGACCAGGGAGGCGAAGAGCGCAGCGGGCTCTGCTGCGTGAGCCACGGTGCCGAGTTCGTAGAACTCGTCGTCGGCTCGGTGCGCCACGGTCACGGTGAGCACCGGGTGGGGCGGCGGGTAGAGGTGTGTGCAGATGCAGCCGCCTCGGCAGGTGTCGGGCACGAGGGTCTCGACGGCGGGGGCATGCAGGAGGGCGCTCACACCTCCCCTGTGCCGCGGTGGGGGCGACGGCCAGCACACGCCACCGGCCGCCACGAAAGGTGTCGTGGCGGCCGGTGTGCGCTCTGTGTCAGCGGCCGGTCAGCGGCTGGTCGGGCGGGGCGTGTCGGTGATGAGGAAGGCAGGCGAGGCGCTCTTGCGCTCGCTGGTCCAGCGCAGCATGCGCGCACGCGGAGGCAGGCACTTGCGCGGGAAGGAGACCGACAGCGCGGTCCCCGTTGCCTGCCCCAGCCCCAGCCGCGAGGCGCAGCGGAAGCGCTCGCCGTCGGCGGTAGCAGTCACCGTGGCCTGACCGGCGGTGGTGGGGGTGAGGGTGAAGACGTAGCGCGAGGTTCGTCCCTGGGCGGCACCCTGAGGGTCGACCAGGACGAACGGTCGAAGGCCGTCCTTCGTGGCGGGGCGGGTCGCCCCGGTGCCGAAGGGGTCCCAGTCTCGGCTCAGGGTGATGACGTTCTGGCTGGGGTCCCACGCCCCGAGCGACTGGTAGGCCGCGGGGTCCTGCTGCTGGGCGCTGGTGTCCAGGCGGGCCGAGACCGTTCCGAACTCCCCCGGGGGCAGGTCGATCTGAGTGTCGCTGTTGCGGGTCATCAGGATCATGGAGTCGCTGGTGGCCGGGTTGCGCGAGGCCTTCGTCTTGGCCGGGTCCTTGGCCCAGGTGGTCACCGTGACGCCGCTGCGCCAGGCACGCGAGCCGATGCAGGAGACGGGGATCTGGTGGGTCAGGGCCCGCAGCACTCCCCCGGTGGCGACCTCGCCGCTGTCGCCGCTCGGGGTCTCGATCCAGGCGTGCGCGGTGCGGGTCCCCGGGTTGGTCCAGTCGCGGCACGTCACGCTGGCACCGTTGCGCACCACTCGCCAGGTCTCGCTCGGCTCCCCCGTGCCCTCGCCGGGTTCGGTCGCCAGGTAGGGCGCGTTGCGACGGTCGACGCGGAACTCGGTGCGCTGACGCTTCTTCTCGGCGTCGAGGTAGGTGAACCAGTAGGTCACGCGCGTGTGGGGGCGGTGCCCGAAGCCGACCTTGTCGTCTTGGGGACTGGCGAAGCGCAGGCGCGTGGCGAAGTAGCGCTCGCTGGCCGCGTCCGGTCGGACCCGGGCGTAGTAGTTGGCGGCGTCGATGTCGACGTCGTCGAGGAGGCTGCGGGCCGGGGTGGGGTGGTGGGGCAGGGAGGCGCCGTCGTCGATCTCGGAAGGGTCGCCCACCGAGCCACGCAGGGTGAAGCCGTAGGACCACCAGGGGTAGTCGAGCATGTCGAGGTGGTCGTGGGCCGCCAGGTCCCCCAGCAGCGAGGGCGCCGGGGCGGTGGGCCACGGAGCGTATGGGGAGGGGTTGCCGACCGTGGCGCGCTCCGTCGAGGCAGGCTCCGCCTCAGCGAGAGCGGCAGTGGTGGCGCTGGTGACCAGGAGGGTCGCGGCGAGCAGGGTTGCAGGGGTCAGCCTGCGCAGCAGCGCGGACTGTCGCAGGGACTGGCGGGTGGGGAACACGGGATGCCTTTCGATCAGCGGCGTCGGGTGGGCAGCGGGGCGTGCTGGGGTGGCGCCTCAGCGCGCCTGGGTGGTCAGGAACGGCGGGGACTCGTGGTTGCGCTCGCTGGTCATCACCAACATCCGGTTCAGCGGGGGCAGGCAGGGGCGAGGGATGCTCACCACCAAGCGCGTGCGATCGGCCAGGGCCACTCCCTGCCGGTTCGCGCAGCGCCACGGCGCACCGTCGACGGTGGCGTCGATGGTGGCCTGCTGTCCGTCGGTGGGGGTGAGGGTCACCACGTAGCGCGACGCCCGACCAGAGGTGGCCTGGGGGTCGACGAAGACAAACGGACGCCGTCCGGCCGGGCCGGTGGGACGAGCGCCAGCCGCACCATCGCTGGCGTAGGGGTCCCAGTTGCGTCCCGCGGTGATCATGTTCTGCTCGCGCGCCCACCCTGCGATCGAGTCGTAGTCGGCAGCGTCGTCGGGGGTGTAGTCGCTGTCGCTGCGCTCGGTGCGGCGCGCACCCACGACGACCAGGTCGTCCAGGTCGATGCTGATGACTCCGCGCTGCTGGTCTGCGAGGAACTGCACGCCGTCGATGGCTGCCGGGTTCTTCTTGGCCGGGGCCGATGCGGGGTCCTTGCGCCAGGCGGTCAGGCTCATCCCGGCCCGGTAGGTCGAGGACCCGACGCAGCCGAGGGGGACCTGGTGGGTGAGGTGCTGGACGTTGGTGGGGGCGCCGTCGCTGGCCGCGTCCGCCCACAGGTGCGCGGTACGCACCCCGGGGGCGGTCCAGTCGGGGCAGGCCACGCGGCGGCCGTTGCGCAGCACGCTCCACCGCTCGCTGGGAGCAGACCCCGACGAGGTCGACGTGTCGGTGGTCGGCAGGTACGGCGCGTTGCGGCGGTCGACGCGGAACTCGACGCGCTGGGGCTGCTTGTTGGTGTCGAGGTAGGTGAACCAGTAGGTGACGCGGGTGTGGGACAGCGTGGCGAAGGAGGTCGCCCCGTAGGCGTTGACCAGGCGAGCCCGGGTCGACAGGAAGGTCTCGGAGTCGCCGTGCGGGCTGACGCGGGCCCAGGCGCTGACGCCGGTGTCGATCTCGACGGCGTCGGTGATCGCGGCCGCTCCCGGGTGCCCCTTCAAGGGACGGGCGTCGTCGGGCTCTGCGGTGTCGTAGAGGTCGCTGATCGCAGTGACCCCGAAGTTCCACGGGTACTCGTGCACGTGGGAGGCGGGGTGGAAGGCGAGGTCTCCGAAGACACCGTCGGCTGCGTCCGGCCAGGCGAGGTAGGGGTCGGGGTTCTGGAAGCCCGTGGTGCGCGTGCTGGGGCGCGCGGAGAGGTCAGCCGTGGCCGGGGCCGGGGCGTCGACTGTGGTGGAGGCGGTCGCGGAGGCCGCGCCGCCGAGGCTGGTCACCGTGGCGGTGACGGCACTGGCGAGGGCAAGCAGCAACAGCGGTGCTCGTGAGGTCTTGGGCACGGGTCGGCCTTCCGGGTGGCGACGGGTTTGTCGGAGAGGTGTCCGGGGGCTCGCAGAGGCGCTCGCGCACGGCGACGTACGGGCGTGGCGGGCCAGTCGGTGGTGGCCAGGTCAGTGGTGGCCGGGTCAGGACGAGAGGCCTGCGCGCACCGTGGCGATGGCCTCGCGCAGGGTGGTCTCGCCCAGAGCGAAGTCAGCCGCATCGGTGGCCGACTGGAGGGCTCGCGTCGTGGCGATGAGACGGCGAGCGGACAGGTTCACCGCGGTGTGGGGCGCAGCGGCGATGTCTACCGCGAGCGGGTCGAAGGAGGTCTCGGCCTGGTGGGCCGAAAGGCGCAGGATCCCGATGGCGGGGTTCAGCAGGTGATGGATCTCGGCGCGGAGCGTTCGGGTGATGTCGAGAGCATGGGCGGTGTCACAGGGCCAGGCCTGCGCGCACGAGGAGCAGACCGAGGGGGTGCTCGGGGCTCCGTCGGCACCCGTGTCAGCAGTCGCGTCGGGGACCTCGGTGTGTTCGGCGCTGAGGCGGGCATGGGTGTCCCCAGCCTTGCTGATGGCTGCAGCAGCGACGTAGCGCGAGGTGGTGGAGGCGTTCTGCGTCATGCTCGGGTCGTGTCCGGCGCGGCCACCGGCGCGCTCCACGGTCCTAGCCGCGGTCCTAGAACGTCCCGGCGCGGAACTCCTGCCACCAGCGCCGCTCGTGCTCGTCGACGAACAGGCCGTTGCCGCGGTGCTCAACCTCGGAGTCGAGGCGCCGGGCGAGCGGTGCGAGGTCGCCGACGTAGGACCGCGAGACCGGGAAGACCACCTCGCGTCCCTCCGGGTCGGTGCCCCACAGCGTGATCGTCAGGGCGTAGGGCTCGCGCTTGACCCGCACCCGGGTGACGTCGGCGTAGGCGATCCGGTGGGCCACCCGGCCGCCGAGGGTGCGGGTGATCGCGTCGGGACCGACGTGGACGCGGACCCGCAGCAGTCCACGGGCCAGCAGCAGGGGGCCCTTGACGAGGACGAGGACCATGCCGAGGCCCAGCACGGCCGATCCCACCGAGCCGTCGAGGGCACGCAGCAGCACGACCGTGGTGGGCACGGCCAGCACCACCGCCCCCACCACGAGCGACAGGGCCAGGGCGGTGGAGCGGGGCAGGGGCGTCCCGAGATCAGGGTTCATGCGGAGCCCGTGTGCGGCCCGTCATCCTGGATGCCCCATGGGGTCACTCGCGGTCGAGCCCGGAGGGGCCGTCGGTGACGCACGGCATCTTGGCCAGGTCGGAGTCGCCCAGGCTGTCGTAGTTGGCGTAGAAGCCGTCCACGACGGCGTCGGTGTCGAGGAAGACGGTGAAGGAGTAGGGGCCCATCTCGTAGTTGATCTGGGGCGTGGCGTCGTCGGCGGCAGTGAACTCGCCGGTCGGCTCCCCCATGATCTCGATGGCCTCCTCGCGGGTCTGGCCGGGCTGGACGTCGCACCAGTTCTCGACCCACTGCGCGGTCTGGGCGGCGATCTCCTCCTCGCTGGCTCCTCCGCTGGCGTCGCCGCCGGTCCCGCCCTCGGAGTTGACCAGCCAGTCGCCGTCCTCGTAGACGAGGCCGTAGGACTCCACGATCCCGTCGGAGTAGGTGGCCTCGATGGTCACCGTGTCTGGGGTCTCGTCGGTGACGACGAAGTCGGCGTCGGTGTAGTCGGTGCCCTCACCGAAGGCGGTCATCAACTCCGCGACCGCAGCGACGCGGTCCGGGCACGAGAGCGTCTCCTGGCCGGAGTCGGACATCTGGGCGTTGGCGGCCTCGGCGTAGGCGTCGGTCTCCAGGTCGCAGGCGTCGTCGTCACCGTCCTGGGTGGCGCTGATCCAGTCCTGCAGCGCCTCGACGGCGTCGTCGGTGGACCGCTCACCCGAGCCGGAGCCACCCGCTGAGTCCGAGCCGGACCCAGAGTCGGAACCACCGCATCCGGTCAGGCACAGGGCCCCGGTCACGGCGAGGGCGCCGAGGAGGCGACGGGTGCGGGTGATGGCGAGGGTCATGAGGTCTCCGAGAGGATCGGGGGTGGCGCGGGATGCCTGAACGGTAAAGGAACCGCAGCGGCCCTCGGCACTCAGGCAGGAGACGCTCAGGCCGGAGACGCTCAGGCCGGAGACGCTCAGGCTGGGGGCTCTGCGGGGTCCATGAGGGAGGTCAGGTCGGGCAGCGGCTGCTGGCCGGGGTTGGGGGCGAACCATCCGACGTCGGCCAGCGCGGTCGCGCATCGGGTGCAGTAGGCGACGCCGGGCTGCGGCGGCGTGCCGTTGACTTCCGAGAGGTCCATGACACCGCGGTGTGTGGCTGACGGCGGCGTCTCCCCTCGCCGCGCGTGGATGTCAGAGCAGCAGGGCGTCGACGAACCAGGAGTCCCGCCCGCCACGGTCATGCCTCAGCCCTGCCCGTCATGGGTGTGGGCGCGGCGCAGGAGTCGCTCGACGGAGGAGACCATGGGGCCGCCCTGGGCGGCTGCCTCCTCGTCGGCGGCTTCGCGCAGCGCGCGGGCGGTGGCCGCGGCGAGGGCAGCCTTCATGAAGCGGGAGCGCAGGATCACCGAGGCGGCGAGGTCGAAGGCGTTCCCTCCCTGACGCGGGCTGGGCTCGGAGGGGAGAGCGTCGACTTCGGCGCGCTCCAGTCTGCGGGCTCCGGCAGCGCCCGCGGCCACCTGAGGGTCGTGGGCGTCGAGGATGGAGCGCAGGTCCTCGATGAGGCCCTCGGAGTAGTGGTGACCGGCGGCTCGCGACCCGAAGAGTCGGTCGAAGAGGGCGCGCCGCAGCGGCTCGTCTCGCTGGGGACGCTCGGCGATCAGACCGTCGCTGCGCAGGCTCCAGAAGACGTGGACGAGAGCGGTGCTGTCGCTCTCCCAGGGCTGGAACGGGGGCGCGGTGCCCTGGGTCTGGGTGTCGAGGTCGGTGTAGTCGGCGTAGGAGTACTCCTCGCCGGTCCGGGTGTCGGTGTAGGTGTTCTGGCCGCGGGTCATGGCCTGATCGTGTCCGGCGAGAGCAGGTGAGCGCACCGCGTGTCCAGGCACCAGCGCCGGTCAACGCCGAAGGACTCCCCCGGCGTGAACGGGTGCGCGGCGCGCGCACGCGCCGTTGCCTCAGTCTGTCTCGGCGTCGGAGACCGCCTGTTCCGCCAGGTGCACGGCGTCTCGCTGAACGCCGTCGCGCTCGTCGGCCCACCCCTCCACGTAGGCACTGCGCAAGAGGGAGGCCAGGTGGTCGAGTCTGATGCGGCGGCTCGTAGCGGGGTGTGAGACCGGCGTCAGGTCCGGTGTCAGTCGCTGCCGCGGGAGATGAACTCCTCGTAGTGCGCGCGCCACGACAGCAGCACATCGCGGCCTGCGGGGCGCCCGGTCTGCTCGGGGTCGGTCTGCACCCATGACAGCGACCACTCCCCGCAGATGCAGGTGTAGTGGGCGGAGTAGGGCTCGTTCCAGCCGTCTCCGTCGTGCGCGCGCTCCAGGTCGTGCTCGGTGCCGCCGCCGGTCAGAGGGGCTGCCAGGAGCATCTCGACACCGTCGATGAGGGGGTCCTCGGGGGCACCGGGTGGGTAGTCGGCGAGGGTGAAGGAAGCGCCCTGGGCGTAGGACAGGCACAGCGGGCACTCGGCGTAGTAGAGACCCGCGGGGCGGCCGCACGCACTGCAGGGCGGCACCACGCCAGTCTGGGGCGCAGCCGGGCCGTCGTCGGGGGCGGTCATCGAGGCGTCTCCGGGTGGGTCTGCGGGGCGGCCTCGTGGACGGCGACGACCTCGACACCGTTCTCGGCCAGGAAGGCGGCGTCACGGACCGCGAGGGAAGCGGACGGGGCGGGCATGAAGTACTCCCCGCGCACCGGCGTGGCGACGAACGAGCGGGTGGGCGAGACGAGCGCCGACAGCGTCCGGGCCTCGCGGGCCGTGGCCCGGACGGTGACGCCGTTGGTCGTTCGGTGCATGGGGCTGGCCGGTGCGCTCATGAACCCATCGTGTCCGGCACTTCTGACGACCCGCACCGCTCCGGCGCATTCACCGGCGTCTCTTCGGGCCGGGCCAGGTCGCGCGGGGCCTCCCACTTGGTGAGGTGGCTCAGGCCGACCCCGATAGCCAGCAGGGACGGGACCGGCATCAACCAGCGCCACCACTGCTCGCTGTCCTGAAAGGCGGTCGTGAGGACCAGGACCAGGCACCCGAGGCCGACGAGGGCCAGCAGCAGGCTGGCACCGTCGACGCGTCGCTTCGCGTCAGGGTGGTGGGGGCGAGTGCGAGACATCAGGACTCCTGGGGGTCGGCGGCGTGGACTGACGGGTCGGAGAGGTAGGCGTGGACGCGGGCCAAGACGTCGTCGGCGCAGTTGTCGGCGGAGCGGGGCGTGAGGAGGTCGGCGAGCCGACCGCGTTCCTGGGCCACGGCCTCGCCGCGAGCGTCGGCACGGGCGCCGTCAATGAGCGTGATCAGGTCCATCCAGGCCTGCGCGGACGCTCCCCAGCCGTCCTGAGGCCGGTAGGTGCGCGCCCAGGCGCGCAGGTCCGGCGTCACGGCGGCCTGCTGCTGGGCGGTCGGGTCGTGCGAGGCCTGGTCGCTGGGATCCGGGACCGCCGCAGGCCCCTCGGTGGGCACGGGAGCGGGCACGGGAGCGGGGACAGCAGCGTGCCCGGACGTGGCGGCGGGGCGCGAGGAGCGGCCTGACTGTGCGTCGCGAGCGCCGCAGGCGATCTTGTCGGCGGCCTCGTTGAACTCGACGTCGGCGTGACCTTTCACCCAGCGGAAGGCCAGGCCTGCGCCCTGCTCCTGGACGAGGGCCACGAGGGGCTCCCACAGGTCGCGATTGGCCACCGGCTTGCCCTGGCTGTTGGTCCAGCCGCGGCTGAGCCATCCGCGCCACCAGAACTTGGTGAAGCAGTCGACGACGTAGGTGGAGTCGGAGTAGACGACCAGGGGGCGCTCGGTGACGGTGCGCAGGGCGTCGAGGACCGCCGCGACCTCCATGCGCTGGTTGGTGGTGCGGGACTCGCCGTCGGACGCGGTCAGGCCGGTGGGGACGCCATCGCGCACCTCCAGCCAGCCGAAGCCGCCAGGGCCGGGGTTGCCGGAGCAGGCGCCGTCGGTCCACACCGCCAGGCCGCTGTGGTCGATGGGGGCCTGGACGCGCGAGGACTTCTTCTGACCGCGGTAGGGGTGCTGGCTCACGAGACTCCTGTGCCGTCTGGTCCGGCCCGGCGACAGGGCCGGTGCGCTTGCAGCGTGGCCGTGACGCTGCAAGCCGAGGGCCGGTTCGCTTGCAGCGTGGCCGTAACGGTGCAAGTCGACGCTTCGCCTGAGCCGGGCGCGGCGGCACAGGTAGGTCGTCCCCCGTGCCGGAGGTCCCGGCAACGCCGCACACGGGCCTGGGCTCATGGCCCTCGCCGCGGCGCCACTCCCCCCGCTGGAGGTCGCGATGTCTCGCACCACCGCTGCCGTGATCGCGCTCGATGACCTGCTCGCCTCGCCGCACAACGTGCGCCCCCGCCTGACCAACCTCGGCCCGCTGGCGGCCTCGATCCGCTCGGTTGGGGTGCTGCAGACGCTGTTGGTGGTACCGGCCCCGAGAGGCAAGTTCCGCATCATCGAGGGGCACCGCCGACGCGCCGCCAGCGTCATGGCGGGCAAGACCCATGTGCCGTGCATGGTCCGCCACGAGAACGCCACCGACGAAATCGGCCTGATGGCGATCGCCAACCTGCAGCGCGAGGGCCTCGACCCGATCGACGTAGCCCGCGCCTTCTCCGACCTGCGCGAGCGTCACACGGTGGCTCAGATCGCAGCCATGACGGGGTTCTCCGCGGCCACGATCAACGCGCGCATCGGGTTACTGCTGCTGCCGCCTGAGGCTCAGGAGATGGTCAGCGACCAGCGGCTCTCCCTCGGCGACGCCGCTCAGATGGTGCAGTCGCTGAAGAAGACCGGCTCCGGCAAGGCCCGCATCGGCGCGGGTCGTCGGTCGGTGTCGCACTTCAAGGAGACCCACCGCCTGGCCGGGCACGTGAAGGCTCGGTGCACTCACCGTGACAGCGACCGGCGGTTGATGGGTCCCGGCTGCGGCCAGTGCTGGGAGGAGACCATCCGCGCCGACGCTCTCGGTCACCTTGACAACGTCAGTGTGCTCCAGCCACCTACGGTCCGCACGGCGCCTCGACCCGAGGGACGCGAGGTTGACCAGGCCCTGGTCGAGCGCGTGGTCAACGGTGGCCCCGAGACGGCGAGTCTGGGGATCGGCGAGCGGCAGGAGGCGGTGCGGATGCTGGCGGCGCGTGGCCTGTCGGACCCTCAGATCGCCACGAAGATCAACGCCTCGGCTCGGACCGTCCTCCGCATCCGCCAGCGGCTCGACATCGCCCCAGCGATCCCGGCCTCCTCAGCGTCCCCGAGGCCGACCTCCGGCATGGACCTCGACGGGGCCATCGGCTAACAGTGCCGCCTGAAGCGAGCCCACCAGTGCGACGTGCTGGCCCTCGTCGTCGTTGTTGGGGTTCCAGTCGTCGCGACACACGCCCAGGCCGACCGGGCCCCATGGCGAGAGCCACATAGGCGACCCGCAGGTGCAGCAGCAACCCAGCATCGGCAGGCGCTCGTACTCCTCCTCATCCACGTCTCCAGCGTGTCCGGAGCCCAGGCCTGATCGCACCGGGCGCCGGTCAGGGGCGGCCGCGTCTGCCGGGCGGCATCATCGTCACCGCCGCCCACGCCGCCGAGACGATCGCGTTGGCCTGTCGCTGCTTCACGTCGGCGGCGGCCGCGTACGCGTCGACGGCCAAGTCCCGCTTCCCTGCGCGGATGAGGCGGACCACCTCGGGGAACTCGGTGACCGGGCGCGTGAGGGCGGTGGCTGGCGACGGTCGCAAGGAGCGGGAGGGCGCGCGGGTCTCGGGCCGTCGTCGTGTCGCATCCGGCGGGGGCGCCGCCCCCTGGTCTCGCGCCGCCTCGACGAGATCGCGCGCATGCGAGGAGGCAGCGAGCATTGTCCCGTCGACCTCGTAGACGAAGAGCATCATGCCCACGGCCTCGGCGTAGGCCTGGGCCTTGCGGGTGTACCCGCTGCCGGAGAAGAAGAGCAGACCGAGATGGTCCTGCAGCAGCCGCGCGCCCACGAGTCGCTGAAGTGCCTCGACACCGATGTCGGTGGCCTCCCGCTTGACCTGCGCGATCGCAGTGGCCGACCTGACGTCGACTCCGCCGTCGTTGCCCTCCGGGGTGACATGGGCATCGAGGTAGCCCCAGTGGCGCATCCATGCCGCGGCATTGGTCTCCGCGGTGCGCCAGGAGTCGATGCGCTGCGGCTGCGGGGCGGGAGGGTTGGTGCGCACGACGTCATCGTCTCCCACGATGTTGGCGGCGGGTGGGCGTGGGTGGGCAGGCGGACTACCAGGTCGGTCCCGAGAGGACGACGCGGTTGATGGTCTGGGTCGCGTTCACCTCGTGCATCTGCCCGCGGTAGTAGCGGTGGGCGAGGTAGTAGCGCACGAGCATCGAGCGCTCGGGGTCGCTGGACTGCTCGGCCCACTCCGCGACGATGGTGGGGTTGCCGAGGTGGTTGACGAGGACGTCAGCGGCGGCGGCCTTGGCGTCGTGGAGGCTGGCGAAGGCGCGGTCGATGCCTCCCGCGTCGGAGATCTGCAGGGTCCACACGACCATCCCGGTCTGCGCCTGAGGGGCCGTCGGCGCCGGACCAGGCATCGCGGTGTCGGCGTGGGTGGTGTGGGTGACGGTCATGTCGGCTCCAGGGACGGGCCCGCTGCGTGCGGGTGCGGTGGGGACACCACGACCGTGTCCGGCACGGTGGTCAGCGCGCACCGCCGCGAGCCGAGCGAGGGCCCCGACGGCTCAGCCCAGGTGGCCCTCGGCCCCGCCGAGGTTGCAGGCGACGTCGAGGCCGAGGTTGCAGGCGAGGTGCCCGGTCAGCCCCTCGCTGCTGCGGTCACAGCGCGAGCAGGTGACGGTGCTGAAGCGCCCCGGCGTGCGGTCACCGGTTCTCGCGGCGTCCGTAGAGGCGCACGCACGACGGGCAGTAAGGCTTGCGGCTGTCGGCGCGCCAGATCTCCGGGTAGGTCGCCGTGCAGCCGCAGACGGTCGTGAGTGCGCCTGGGCGTGCGATGTGACGGGTGGAGCCGACGTGGTCGCCGAACTCACGTGCCGAGCAGGACACCCACCGGTCCGGCCCGAGCAGGACCGGTGGGGTGGTGGTCTTGGCCGCGGTCTTGTTGCTCATGGCCCCATCGTGTCCGGCGCCGGGGACTGGGCGCACCCGGCGCGCGGGGCGCGTGGCGTCCTCAGGAGCCGAGGTGCATGTAGGCATGGATGATGCGCACGCCCTCCTCGAAGGCGTCGAGGTTGGGCTCGGTGCCGGTCTCGAAGACGTACTGGAAGATGTAGTCGCCGATGCCGATGATCATGTCGGCGGCCATGTCGGGGGCTGAGCCGGGCAGGACTCCGGCGTTGATGGCCATCTCGCGCATGCCGACGGCGAGGGCGCGGTTGCGCTCGCGCACGAAGGCGATCAGGGCGGGCGAGGAACGGTCGTGGAGGTAGAGCCTGACGAAGGCGGGGTTGTCGACGTAGAAGCGAAGGCACGAGCGCAGCGACACCGAGATCATCTCGGCGAGATCGGCGCGGCCGCGTTCAGGGCCACCTTCGGCCCCGTGCAGCAGTTCGACGACATCGTCAAAGGCCTGACGGTCTCGCTGCTGGATGCCGCGCTCGGCCAGGGCGACGATGATGGCGTCGCGGTCGGCGAAGTACTGGTACAGCGTCGCGGGCGAGGTGCGGGCGGCATCGGCGACGCTGCGGGTGTTGAGCGCTTCCAGGCCGCCTTGGGCGACGAGGGCTTCTGCCGCGAGGAGGATCTGCTCGACGCGGCGACGGCTGCGCGCCTGTTGAGGGGCGTGACGCAGGGCATCGGAGGTCGGGGTGACCTCGTCACCTGCCTCCGATGCCGACTGGTGGTCGGAATCGCGCGTCACAGCGTCAGGTTAGGGCCAGGGAGGGTCGCCGGGCGCGGTTTCGCTGGGCCGAGTAAAGAGCAGTCCTGCACGCGGGGCTGTGTCGGACAGTGGCCTCTCGACGGGGCTAGCGCCCTTGGACCCCGCCCCCGAGGCGCGCGATCGGAGACATGAGGTCGTTGACGCAGCGCTCCTGCGCCTTGCGGAACAGCGCCATCGAGGCCTGCCCGCCCGCTTCGGGCCAGTAGGCCGACACGGTGCGCCTCATGCGGTCGTACTCGGTCTCGGGGGTGGCGTCCCCGCGCACGAACGCGCTGACGAAGTTGGCCAGGTCCGCGCAGACCCAGGGGTCGAGGGTCGCCTCGCTGAGGTCGGCCAGGACGGCGTAGATGCGTTCGGCCTCGGCGTTGGCCAGACCTGCACCCCGGGTTGGGGGAGTGTAGGGGAAGTCGACGTGGGCGAAGTCGGCGTCGGTCATGGTGGTGGGGGCTCCTGGTAGGCGGATCGGTGGGTCAGCGGCCTGCGTCGAGGTCGGTCCACGGTGACCAGTCGACCACTGCTCGCTCGCGGTACTCGATGTGGGCGTGCGGGGCGTGCCCTGCCGCCTGATCGGTGCGGAGCCACCCGCGGGCCTGGTCCAGCGTCATGGGCCCTCGGTCGGCGGCGGGGCGGTCGGTGGTGAGGCCGGAGGGGGATCGGCTGACGCGGTACTCGCGCTCCACCTCGGGCTCGGGTACCCAGCGGATGGAGAAGCCGGGAACCTGCCTCATCTGCGCGGCGTAGTCGCTCCAGTAGTCCGAGGGAGCGAAGCGTGCCACCTCGACGCCGTCGATGAGGGCCGCGTAGTGCCCGCCGAAGTGATCGAAGAGCGACGAGGTCTGCTCGGGCGTCTCGGTGGTCGCGTGAGGATCCATGTCGCGACCGTGTGCGGCGGCGGGCTGCACCTGCACCCCGCGGCGGGTGCCCAGGGTCGAGCAGGGGTCAGGGCAGGGGTCAGGGCAGGGGTCAGGCCTGCTGGCCCGGCAGCCTGCCGGTCCAGCCGTTCATCTGGTCGTCGGGGTCGTGCAGGGTGCCGACGGTCTCGCGCAGGGCCTCTTGTGCGGCCAGTCGCACGACGAGCGGCAGCCGGATGGGGTTGGTGCCGCTCAGCAGGCGCGACTGCTTGCCGACGGTGCCGTCGGCCTTGATGGCGAGCCCCCGAGCGATCCACTGGACGCCGACGCGGCGCAGGGTGTTAGTCCCGTCGACGATCACCTTGAACTCGACGCGTGAGGTCGAGACTGTCGTGTCGTCCTTCTCGATCACGAAGGGCTCGTCCTGCGGCGCGGTGACGACGACGGTGTGGGTGGTCTCGGTCGAGACCACGGTGTGGAGTGCGCTCATGCAGACATCGTGTCCGGCCCGGCGACCCTTGCGCACCCGGGTCAGTAGTGCGCGCCGCGGAAGGTGCGCTCCTCGGTGACACCGGAGGCTGGTGGCCTACTCGCTGATCAGCGGCCGAGAGGTCACTGGGTGTCCCCCGGCGCGTTGAGGCGGGCGGACCGGTAGGCGGCGAGCCGCTCGTCGACCACCCGCCGGTACTCGGCGACGAGGGCTGACGCGGAGCGGGTCTCGACGACGCGTTCCCGGGGCCGGTCGGGGTGGAAGTCGTTGGTGGTCACCTGGAGGTCGCGGTCGCCCTCGACGGCGATGAGGTTCTCGGCGATGTCGATGAGGGTCGTGGTGTCGTAGCCGCGGTGGGTCGACATCGCGTGGGTGGAACGGTAGGCGCTGGGCAGTGCGTCCATCGCGCACTCGCCGCAGATGTGGGAGGCGTAGGAGCGCTGCGCGCGCCTGTAGGAGCCTCCGCCCTGCTTAGAGATGGCGAAGACGGGACGGCTGCGACGCCTGCAGTCCGAGCAGGCGCCCGGGAGGGGCGTCATGGGACGCCTCGGGACGGCGGGCTGGTCAGAGCCCTCGCCCGGGGTCTGTGGATTGCTCATGGCTTCATCGTGTCCGGCGCCTGGGCTGGGCCGCACCCGGCTCGCCCGCGGTGCGCAGACCGGGTCGGGCTGGTGGGTCTCACTGCTCGCCCTTGTGGTCGGCCGTGCAGTCCTCGGGGCAGTCCTCGGTGCAGCACCAGCAGCCCTCTCCCCCGTCGGCTCCGCACCAGCAGTCCGTCCCGGGCTCGGCGGGCGCGGGCTGGTCGGGGTCGGGCTGGTCGGGGTCGGCCCCTCGCCTGGACCAGACTGCGTCGCACGCCTCGACTCGGGTGGCGTGCATGAAGGAGCGGGTCTCGGGCACGTCGAGGCGGGCGTCCCACCCGTAGTCGGTGCGGTGGACGTGACCGACCTCCTCGCCGGTGCTGCGCTCGACGATGCCGCCTGCACGGGTCACGAGGTAGGGCCTCTGGCGCGCCCCCGGACGGGTCACCGACGCGGTCCCGGGGTGGGTGTCAGCCATGGCGCGCTCGCGAGATGTCAGCCATGACGTCCTCGGGCGCGGGCATGCCACCGGTGGTCTCCCACTCGCCGTTGGTGATGCCGGAGTCGATGGAGTGGGTGCAGGCGTCTAGGTCGCGGCCCTCGCCGGAGGATCCGAAGCCGATCTCGGTGAAGTCCTCCTCGCCCGGTAGGCGACGCTGGATGGAGAACTCGATGCGGTAGTCGGTCTGCTCGATGGTCACTGGGTGTCCTCTGCGTGGGGCCCGCTGGTCGGGTCGAGGACCGGCGCGACCCGTGAGTCTCCGTAGATCATGAGCCCGCGCATCACCTGCTCGCGGCGGTCGTCGTAGGCGTCGACCTTCGAGCGTCGAGGGTCGACCCACCGCGCTCGCTCCCACTCCTGGGTGGCGCGGTTGTAGACCTCCAAGCCGTACAGCGTCGGCTCGTCTCCGTCTCGGTGCTCGCGGTCCGCAGCGGGTGCGGGCTCGCTCGTCCGGTCTCGGTCCTCGGGTGCGGTCACGGGTCTCTCCTGAAGGTGCGGATGCTGGTGCTGGTCACGCCCGACGGGTTGGGCTCGCCGGTGCGGCCGTGGCCCAGAGGCGTCGGTAGATGCGGTCCCCGGGGGCGGGGGTGTGCTGGCTGATGTCGGAGGTGACGAGCAGCAGGGAGCCGTCCTCCTCGTAGACCTCGAACAGGTCCAGGCCCTGGACATCGGGCGCAGCGGCCAGAGACAGGGCCTGGCTCGGGACCTGGCTGTGCTGGCCGCGTGGCAGGTTGCAGTCGTCGGCCGCGCCCTCGCGCATCACCAGGGCGTTGCACTGCTCGCCCATGCCGCTCCACCCGGCGTCGAAGGCGTGGTCGAGGATCTGGGTGGGCGCGGTGACGTGCGGGCTGGACATGGCGGTCTCCTGCCGGGGCGGGGTGTTGCTAAGGCGGGGTGTTGCGTGCGGACACAGCGAGCGTGTCCGGCGCGGTGACCAGACTGCACCGGCGACCCGTCGTGAGGGCGCGGATCCGGTTCTACTCCGCTCGCGGGGGACGGGACGCGCACGGCACCCCGGACGGATCCACTGCGGCGTCGGCTTCCCGGCAGGCACCCGCCTCGCGCCACGAGGTGCCCGCGTGAGGCAGGCCCTGGCCGCAATGGCCGCAGAGATCGCGCGCAAGGGCCGCCTCGACCGGCTCGCCCCGGCCCGCGACCTCGGCGGGCCGGGCGGGGCGAACGTCGATGACGTGCCTCCCGGCGAGGTGGTCGACGTCGAGCATCGGGGGGCGGCAGGACCTCGTGGGGTCCCACGTGCGGATCTCGACGCGGTCGCCGAGGTTCCTCATGCGGATCTCGCTGCCGTCGTCGAGCGTGGCCACGGCCATCCACTCCCGGCCGTTGAGAGTCGGCTCCTGGACGAGCCGGAGCCGCGCGCTCTGGTCCGGCTGCTCTCGCGGGTCAGCCATCGGACTGCTCTCCTGCGGGCGGCGTGGCCGCGGCGGACTCCAGCGCCTCGACGCGGGCAAGCAGCGCCAGCCGCTCATCCAACCTGGCCTGCATCTGCTGACAGCGGCAGATTGGCTTCTCGTCATTCATCGTTCTGGTCCTTCCCGGCCCCGGACGGACCGTGCAGAGGGGTTCGCTCGGGAGCGGGGTACAGGTCGGGCCACCGGACCCAGCCGGGAGCGTCGCGGGGCGTCCCGTTGGGCTCCCAGGTGGCTCCACAGTGCACGTCGGAGTAGGCGTCGCACTCGATGGACTCGGGACGCTCGTAGGTGAGGTAGGCGGGCCCGGCGGTCTCCGTGTTGATCATCAGACCGGCTCCGCAGTACGGGCACGTGAGCGCGATCCGGGGCTGGCATCCCGAGTCGTCGGGCGCTGCTGCGGAAGCGGGGGCGGTCATGCATGGACCGTGTCCGGCAGCGAGGTGACGGTGCACCGCGCCCGCGAGGACGTGGCGCGGCAGCGTGGTGGCTACCGATCGCCATCCTGGCTGCAGTCGCCGCCGACGTACCTCCATCGGCCATGCTCGTCGACCTTGGCGCACACCGCGTCGATGACGTCGGTGCCGTCAGTGAACCGGTCCCCCACCTCGTAGCCGCGGTAGGCGTCGCAGTAGACCTCAGCGCGCACGATCCCGTTGTCGGGGGTCTCGACCCAGACGTAGCACTTCCCGGGCTTACGGACCCGGCGGCAGTCCTCCACGAACGGCACGGCGCTCACGGTGTCGCAGACGCGAGCGGTGGTGGCGCCGGTCGTGCGCAGTTCGATCACCTCTCCGTCGGCGGCGGGGGTGGAGACGCTGCACGCGGTGAGGGCGGCGGTGAGGGCGGCGGTCAGGAGGGCGGCCCGCAACGGGCCCTGTGCCCGCTGCACGGCGACTCCAAGGGTGTCTCGTCGGCCCTGCTGACGAAGGCGACTCCCGGCCAGACTCCCGGCCCGGTGCAGGCGTGCTCGCCCCACCATGCCGGGTCGCATGGCAGGTCGCATGGCGACCACCTTCCGGTCTCGCTGGTCAGCCATCGGACCGCCCCGTCGCGGTCCGGGATGCACACGACACGCACACGATCGGAGCACCCGTCTCCACGTCCTCGTCCAGGCATCCGTGCAGGTCGGCGCGCTCGATGGTGGGGTTGTCGAAGGCGTAGAACGGACCCGCGTCAGGCGAGGCGGTCCCGTCAAGCCGCGTGTTGCGATCAGCCATCCGACTGCTCCCTTCCGGGCCGAGTGACTCGACTCCAGTCGGTCACCACGGGCTCGAACGTGGTCACGGTGCGCGTGACGACGATCGCTCCGGGAAACCACCGCTCGGCGGCTTCTTCGAGCGTGATCGTCTCGTTCCACCGGGGATTTCGATTCGGGCCAGTGGCGAGGATCAGCCCATGACCCACGTCGTGGGCAAGCGCGTATTCAGTGACGACGTGGGCGACAGGCGCGCCTTTCTCGTCCGACTGCTCTCGCTGTTCGGTCATCGGACTGCCCCTCCCCGGGCCGCAGCCAGGTAGCCAGCGACGAAGTCGCGCTTGCGCATCTGCCGACCGAGCCTGCGCTGGTCGCGCCCGGGAATCTCGGCTGCTCGCTGGTCGCGATAGGTCGACCAGGCCACCTCCGCCCGGTCCCTCACCTCGCCCGGGCGCTCTTCCTGGCCCGCGCCACCCTGCTCCTCTTCGAGTCGGAGGGCACCGAGCACCGCGGCCGCGCGCACCTCGTCGAGATCGACCATGCCGACCCACGGGCAGGACTCGGACGTGATCTCCCAGCACAGGTCGGTGCGCTCGCCGCCAGAGGTCGTCTCCCACTGCTCGTCGTTGGCACGAGGTCGCCCGCAGGTGGTGCATCGCTGGGCCACTGCGGAGCGGAGCGCGGCGACCACGACCGCCGTCTCGTCGGTCGACTCTCGGCGCTCAGTCATCGGACTGCTCGCCGGACTGCTCGTTGGTCGGCTCGTTGCTCGGCTCGGCCTGGAACACGATGGTCTGGGCGTTGGCATCGGGGTGGAAGGGGTTCTGCTTGACCGCGGACCAGTGGCCGTGCCAGTCGCCGTTGCTGTCGCAGCCGAAGCCGTCGATGCGCTCGCACCACATGACTCGGGGCGTGTACTGCAGGAAGGTCTCGTGGACCTCGTAGGGGCCCGGCCCGAGGAGGGGCTCGGCGGCCGCCTCGATCTGCGCGAGGGAGTGGCCTCGGCCGGGGATGACCGCGGCGCGGCCTTCGCGGTCTGCCACGTGCATCCACGCCAGGTGCGCCTTCACGTCGGCCTGCGTCGTCTGGTCAGTCATCACGGTCCTCGGGGGTCGGTCTCGGTCTGCGCTCACCGTGTCCGGCAGCGCAGGCGGGACGCACCCGGGCCGGTGTCGGCCGGGATGGTGACGTCCTCAGACGTGGTCGTCTTGGCCGGACCGGGCCGTCGTCCGGAGGTAGCCCGGACGGCCACTGTTGAGCAGCGAGATCGTTCGGGGCGCGCAGGGCACTTCATCGCCCGCCTGTTGTTGCTGGTCAGTCACGGGTGTTCTCCGCTGTCGCGGCCAGGAAGCCGTCCCGAGCGATCAGGTGCCGCTCGTGGGCGGAGCGAGCCTTGCTCAACGCCTGGTCAACCTCCCTGGCGCGGCGCGCTGGGTCGCCGTGGGCCAGGTAATCCGCCTCGATGGTGGCCCTCTCGTCGCTGAGGCGGGCGGCGAGTTCGTTCGTGACGTCGGCGTAGGCGTTGTTCACCGCGTTGACGTGTCGGACCGAGTCCATCAGAGCCGCGACGCGGTGCCTCCACATGGATGTCTCCTCTCGTGGATCGTCGGTGCGGGGCGAAGCGCAGCGGGTGGTCAGCGGGTGGTCAGCGGGTGGTCAGCGACGTGCTGCCGGGACCGCTCCTTGCCCTGGGGGATCACTCAGGCGTGGTCGTCTTGGTCGGACCGGGCCGCGGCCTTCTCGGCGTCGGCACCGGCGAGGCTGACGGCGAGCATGCGCTGGAAGGTGCGGGTGTCGCCGCGTCGGTGGGCTCGCCGCGCGATGACCGCCACGACCTTGACGACGGCCTGCTCCACCCACCACTCCGCGAGCGGCTGGCTCTCGTGGCCCGATGCGGGTCGCCACTCCCATCCCGGGCTGCTGCGCTGCTGCGGCCGCTGGTCGGTGGTGGGTTCGGTGGCCTGCGGGTCGTGGTGCGAGGTCATGGGGTCTCCTGCTGTCGGGCTGGTGGCGTCGGGCTGGTGGCCCTCTCGGGGGGTGCGAGGTCGTGACGTGAACGTGTCCGGCGCCGCAGGCAGGACGCACCCCCGGGTCAGGACCGGCCTGTCCCGTGCACCGCTGCGAGGCCGGGCACGTCGCGGTGGGTCGCCTCGCTCAGGGTGCAGCGGGTCCCGTCGGGGAACAGGTGGGAGCAGCCGCTCGGGCGCGCAGCGTCGGGGGTTGCGCCGGGAGCGATCTCGTTGAGCAGGACCGGCTCGTAGCGGTCCTGGCGGTAGGCCGCGAGCGGCAGGAGCACCTGCAGGGACGGCATGACGCGCGCCTCGGCCTGGGCTTGGTGGGCGTCGTGGATCTCGATGCGGCCCTCGTCGGTGGTGAAGCCCGCGATCTCCAGGAGGTCGCGGGTGGACCGGGTGGCGCGGTACCACCACACGCGGTAGGCCGGTCCGGTGAGGGTGGCGAAGTGGTCCCACTCGCCCTCGCCCGTTGTCAGGCCGGTCTCCTCGTGGAACTCGCGGACCATGGCCGCCAGGGCTGACTCGCCGGGCTCGACGTGGCCACCGACCCCGTTGAGGTGTCCGGCCTGGGCGCCGCGAGTCTTGTGGATGAGGGCGACGCGGTCGAGAGGGTCGAAGAGGAACCCGCCGACGTAGTCGATGCGGCCCGTGCTGGACTCGGGTGCGGCAGGCGAGGCGGTGGCAGGCGTGGTTGCCTCGGGGTGGGCGGGGTGGGCGGGGTGGTTCATCGGGATCTCTCTCGGGGTGGGCGTTCCGGCTCAGGCGGGCCCGAGGAGGCGACGGGTCTCGCGCTCGGCCCGCTCGTAGATGGTCATGCGCAGGTAGGCGTTGCGGTCGCCGGATGAGCGCCGGGCCGCGGTGTCGGCCTCGGAATGCCAGAGGTCGGCCAGGGTCCGGATCCGCGCTGCTGTGGCGGCGCGCTCGTGCGCGAGACGCTCCTCGACGATGGCTTGGACAGTGGACCAGGTCGCCTCGACCTGCAGGTCAGAGACGGCCAGGTTGGTGCTGGCCATCGCGGCCGCGAGGCGGGCCCGCGCAGCGGCGTCGTCGCGGGGGTCCGGCTGCGGGCTGGTGCTGGCGGGGGCGTTCATTGCGTGACCGTGTCCGGCGACTGGGCCGAACCGCTCCCCTGGGACGGGTCGAGCATGGGGCGCGTGAACTCGTAGCCCAGCCACGTGAAGCGCGGCACGGCACCCACGCAGGCGGTGTCGCACTGGTGCGGCTCGCAACGTGCACCGGTGTCGGGGTGGACGAGGTCGTGCCAGCAGTCACCGGGTCCCTGGGCTGAGCGGACCGCGAGGCGAGGCCCCTCGTGGGCACCGTCGAGTTGCAACGGCACGTAGATCACCACGACGCGATCTTCGTTGTTGGCGTCGTGCCCGTACCCCAGGGCCTGGTAGAGCGGACCCTTGTAGTGGCGGTAGATGCCTGGGCGCAGATCGGGCAGGTCGGGCCTGCTCTCACCCGCGCAGGGGCTGGGCTGCGGGTCGGGTACGGGGGCGGCACCGCTGGCGCTCACGGGGCTGGCACCTGCTTCTGGTCGTCGTCGACGGGGTGGGACGGGGTGGGGTGACGGCTGGGCGCGAGGTCGCCCGGGGGGTCGATCCCGGGCCCAGGCCGTCCGTCAGTCCCGGGCGGCCAGGGTGAGCGTCGCGGTGGCGGTGAGGTCGCTGACCGTGACGGTGATGGTGGCGCCTTCGAGGTCGACGTCGGGCATCTCAGCGGGCTCGCCGCACTCGTCGAGGTAGTCGAAGCGCAGCGTGTCGGCCGCGGCGGTGAGTGCCCGGGCGACAGCGCGGTCGACAGCGTCACGGGTCCACGTCAGGCGCGTCACGGCGGCGTGGGCTCGCTGCTCACTGAGGTCCTGGGCGTCGAGGGGCTGGAAGAACTCGCGGCGGATGTCGGCGTCGCTGCGGTCGCGCTCGGCGCGCAGATCGTCGGCGTGGTCGGCCTCCACCGAAGCGGTGAAGACGGTGAGGCTGGCAGTAGCGCTGGTCTGGGTGATGTCGTCCATGCTCGCAACGTGTCCGGCGGACGAGGCTGGACGCTCCGAGGTGCTCCGGAGCCTGCCTTCAGCCGGTCGCGCCGTAGGTCTCGAAGAGCCAGGTGCGGAACCGCTCGCGCAACACGGGGATGGGCTCGTCGAGCAGCGCCTGTGCGACCTGCTCGGTGATCTCGCAGTCGTCGACCACCTCGCCGTCGACGTCGAGCAGGTCGACGATGAAGCAGGAGCCCGAGTGCGTGGCGGGGTTGCCGCAGGGGCGCTCGGGCAGTGCCTCGAAGAGCCGTCGGGCGGGCACCTCGTGGACGACCTCGCCCAGGGTCCAGAAGGCGTCGGCGGTGTGGTCTGCCTCCACGATCCGCAAGGTCGCGGCGGGCTGAGCCGCGGCGGGCTGGATCATCGTGGGTCTCGCGGCGAGTCGACGAGGGCGGGCGGGTCCAGGGTGAGGTCGAGCAGGGCGTCGGTGGTGGCGCGTGTCATCCGGTCCAGGTCGGTGAGGATCTCCGCGACGGTGTCGCCGCTGGGTCCCACCGGTCCCGCGGTCCACGACAGGGCGCCGTCGGGGGCGGTGTAGACCTCGCGGATGTCGTAGTGGTGGCCTCCAGCACCGTCGTCGGAGCGGGCAAGGGCGTAGCGCCACGTCGGGCGCTCCGGGCCGGGGCCGGTGGGGCCGGTGGGCGCAGGGGGCTGACTCACGAGCGGGCCTCGGCTGCCGCGTCGAGCGGGACGGGGATGGCCCTGGTGGTGCTGGTGAGCGTGACCGCCTCGACCTTCTGCACCCGCTGGCCCAGGCGACGGCACAGGTCGACACGACTGGCTGCACCTTCCCAGGTGGCGTAGTGCCCGACCATCGGGAGAGCGTTGTTGAAGGCGGTGAAGGACACGACGTAGGTCGTGCCGATCGCGAAGTGGGTCGGGGCCTCGTCGGCGTGGCCCTCGAAGATGGCCTGGCTGGTGCTCGGGGGCTCGGCGGCGTGCTCGCGGATGAGGGCGGCGACGTCCGCGGCCAGGCCTACTCGGGTGGGGGTGCAGCGTTGGGTCATGGGTGGCTCCTGGGGCGGGGCGGCGGCGAGAACGACGGCCGGGGGCATCGGCGGTGGTCGGGTCCAACGCATGCATCGTGTGCGGCACCCGGTAGTGGCCGCACCGGGCGACGGATCAGGACTGGTCGTCGGGCTCAGTGAGGGGCTCGTCGCTGACGACGGTGGCGCTCATGACGATGGTGCCGTCATCGAGGACCACGGGCCCGGCCTCGCGGTCCGTCTCGCCCGTGGGATCCGAGGCGGGATCGGGCTCCGGGGTCGCGGCGTGCTCCGGCTCGGCGGCCGCGGCGGCGATTTCCTCCGGGGTCACGACGTCTTCGGGGCGCGGGTGCAGCGGCAGGTCGAGGAAGGGAGTGAGCGCCTCGACATCGCTGGGGTCGCTGGGGTCGGCCAGGCCGAGGGTGCCCATGAGCGAGGCGACGGTGTGTCCGGCGATCTGGTGTCCGGACCGCGGGGTGTCCCAGGTGGGGTCACGGAAAGTGACCGGCGTGATCATGTCGGCGTCGGCGGCCATGTAGAGGACCCGGTAGATCTGCTCGGGCAATCGGCGGCCCTGGTAGTGCCAGGAGGCCTCCAGGTCGCTGGCCCGCAGGCTCTTGCGGTGGCCCTCCCACAGCGCGGGGTCGGCGAAGTCTTCGAGGAAACGGGCGTAGGCGACGGCCTCGACTGCCGCGTCGGCGGCGCGCTTGGCGTGGACGAGGGGGTCGGTGGCCAGGGAGCGCAGGTAGCGCACACGGGCGTTGTGGCGCTCGACGCGCCGCTGGCGCTGAGCGGCGACGGCGCCGTTGTCGGGGTACTCGACCAGGGCGATGGCGTGACGGGCCCGCTTGGACCAGTAGTAGTGCCACGGCCGGTCGGCGGTCGCGGTGGAGTAGGTCGAGCCCTCGGGGCGGACAGTGAGGGCGAAGGTGCCGGAGTGCTCGCTGCGATGCAGGGTCAGGCCCCGGCGGGTCTTGGTGAAGTAGACGTCGACTCGCATGAGGGGCGTGGAGGCGCTGTTGTCGGCGAGGGCTGAGGGGGCGGTGGCCAGGGCCTGCGGCTCGGCGGCGTCGATCAGGTGGACCTGGAAGTGGGGCCCCTGGCCGTAGTCGCCGGGCTCGGTGCGCAGGCACACGCCGAGGATGAGGGGCTCGAAGGGGTCCTCGTCGGAGCCGTTGACGCGGTGCTTGGAGGGCCAGCCCGATCGGGCATTGTGCTCGACCTCGGGCACGATCTCGGCGAGCACAGCGTCGATCTCGGGGTCGGTGAGGTGCTCGTTGGGGTCGGCGTGGAGGTCGAAGCGCTCCCAGTCGTCGCTGGTGTGCAGGATGCGGGCGTTGTCGAGGCGGCTGCCGGGCTGGACCCAGGTGCGCGACTTGACGGACCGGCCGGTCTTGGTGGCGGTGTACTCCACGGCGTAGACGTTGTCGGCGACCGCGGCGGGGATCATGCGCAGGTTGTCGAGGTCGTCGGCGTCGCGGCGGCGTACGGGGTGCAGGGCAGCGTTGGCGGCCCGCTCGGCGTCGGTGGGGCTCGCGGGCTGGGGCCGGTTGGTGGCCGGGTGACCGACGGTGCCTGCGGGGTAGGTGCGCGGCTGCGGGGCGAAGGCCAGGTAGGAGCCGTCTCGCTTGCGGGCGATGACCAGCATCGCAGGGTCGCCGCCCTGGGCGGGGTCGAGGAGGCGGGCGACCATGGCGGCCTCGGCCGCGGCGTCACCGGACTGGGTGGCAGCGGTGGCGGTGCGGCGACGGTGCTCGGCGACGATGTCGCGGATGGCCTTGGCCTCGTGCTCGGGCTGTCCGGTCAGGGCCCGGTGGTGCTTGTTGGTGAACTTCCACCAGTCCACGAGCGGGTCGAGGACCCGGTGGGCCTGGGCGAGGTCGGGGTCGGTGGCGTCGATGGTCGGGTCGGCCTGGGACAGCGCGGTGGCGAGCAGGCGACGGAACGGCGCCTCCTGGGCGACCTCGGCCTCCTTGGCGGCGATGGTCGCCCTCAGCAGGGGGAACATCTCCTCGTAGGCAGCGCGCTGGGAGCGGGCGTCGAGGTAGTAGCGGCACTCCTCGACGGTGACGAGGTCGAAGGGCAGGATGAAGCGGTCGCCGGGGGCGACCAGGCAGGTGGCGCGGGTCTTGGGGGTCCGGTACTCCCCTCGGCCGAGGTTGTCATCGATCCACCGCTTGGACTGCTCGAACTTGAAGACGAAGCCGGTCACGCCGCGGTCGGTCTTCTTCGACTCCAGGCGGTACAGGACGCCGCTGGTCGGCTTCTCGGCGGTGGCCCAGTAGGACCGCGGCCGCGGGGTGATGCGGTCGTGAGGGGACCACTCGCGGTCGTTGTGGCGGTACTCGCCGCCGCTGGTGCGGAAGGTGTCGGTGTTGAAGGCGCCCAGGACGCGCATGCCGACGCGCAGGTCGGCGGTCTTGCTGGCCAGCCAGGTGTAGAAGTCGGGGCGTCCGTCGGTCAGGACCGCCTCGGCGTCGCGTACCAGGACGGCGTGCCCGTCGTCGTAGGTGCGCTGGTCGAGCAGGTTCAGCCCGTGAGGCGGCAGGGGCGCGAAGCAGGTGGTGCGGTCGACGAGACCCTGCAGGATCAGGGCCATCCGCATGAAGTGCCGCTCGCGGGCGCCTTGCCTCTTGTCAGCGGCGTCCCACTCGGGGGTGCCGGGCGTCAGCGGCTCGGTGCGGTGCTCACGGGCGACGGGGTCCCATCGGGTGTTGGTGAACAGGCCGGTGAACTCGTCGGTGGCCGGGATGAGGCGCTTGCCGACGACGAAGTCGGTCTTCATCCGCCAGACCCGCTCGCCGTTGCGCAGCAGGAAGTAGGTCCAGGCGTTCTCCTTGCGCATGGCCTCGTTCATCCACGGGTCCTGGTAGTCGCGGCCCTTGGCGCGCGGGACCAGGGCCACGACGCCACGCTGCTCGGGCAGGACACGGTCGAGGTTGGCGGGCTCGGCGATCCACGCATCGAAGGCTTCGAGGTGGCGGGCGTCGATGCCGCCCTGCTCGGCGTAGGCGGCGGTCTCCTCATCCATGGACAGCACGGCCTGGCGCAGCGTGAGAGGGGCGTCGGCCCCTGCGGGCTGGAGGTTCTGGTTGTCGCGCAGCGCGACGATCTGCTCGTCACGGCCCAGGTAGAGGTTGATGGTCCACGAGGCCTCGCTGAGTTGGCGGATCTGCTCCTCCAACGGCTCCATCTGCGCGCGCATCGCGGCCAACTGCTCAGCCAGGTCGGCTTCCAGGGCCCGCTTCTTGGCCTCGATGTCGGCCTTGACCGTGGCGCGCATGGCCTCGATCTCCTGGGTCTTGCGCATCGCTTCGGCGCGAGCCTCGGCCAGGGCGCGACGCTGCTGGAGGGCGGGGGCCTCGCCGAGGGCTGAACCAGTCGACGGCGTGGGCTCGACCTGGGCGCCGGGGGCGTCGGGGCCAGGCTGGCGGTCGGGGTCCTGGGTGTTCATGGCTGCGCTCACGATCGCAGACGTGTACGGCTAGAGCCGGAACGCGCACCGCTGAGGCCGGTCAGCGGCTGGTCAGCGGCGTCTCGTCGACCTGTGCACGGGGCCGGTCACCGTGCTGGCGGCGCTCGATCATCCGGGGGTCGATGGCGTCGGCGAAGGCTGCGACGGCTCGCACGACGCCGCCGTAGTAGGAGTGGGGGCCACGCGTGCGAAGACGGGGACCGGCCCCGGGGGCGTCGGCGGCGAAGCGCGTGGCGCTGACGCGATCCATGGCGGCCATGGCTTCGCGCAGCAGTTCCTCGGCCCTGCCGTCGGCGATGGCACGCTCGACGGCCTGCTGCAGGCTCTCGTAGAAGGGCCTCTCGCCGGGGCGCGGGGCCTGGTCGGCGACGGCACCCAGCGTGGAGGCGGTTCCGGCCGGACAGACGCAGGCGTAGGGGTAGCGCTCGGTGCTCGGGCCGTCGATGAGGGCGCCGTGGTCCAGGCAGCGGCTACAGCGGGGCGAGGGGGTGGAGTCGGTGGGTCCCATGGCCCTGGCTGTGCCGGTGAGCGAGGCGCGGTGACTCAGGGGGCGGGGCCGGGGTCAGGCAGGCGCGGCGAGGCCTCGCTCGCGAGGTGAGCCAAGGGACGAGGAGAGCGACGGCGGCTGCTCGTCAGCGAAGTGCGCGAGGAGGTCGTCGACGAGGGAACCGTTGGCGAGGGGGCGCTGTGTGGCGAGGTCGTCGAGTGCTGCTCGGACGTCGACACCCTCGCGTTCCAGGGGGCGACGGTGGGCGACCAGGGCGGCGGCGACAGCGTCCACGGGCAACTCCGGGGAGTAGCGCGCTGCCACGATCCGCGAGCCGAACCGGTAGGCCTCGATGTGGGGCTCCGGCTGAGGCTGGGTGGGCGCGGCCGCGATCGGGTGGCTCCGTGACAAGACGCCGACCCTGGCGACGGCAGCGAAGGAGGCATCGAGGTGCTCATGGCGCAGGGCGGCGGCCGCGAAGGCTCCGACCGGCCCGGTCGCTGCGGGCTCAACGACGACGAGGCCCGCGTGGGGCGTGGGGAGGGGGCGCACCGCGCCGGGGGCCACGATCTCAGCGATGGCGAGGGCGCCGGTGCCGAGACCGAGCAGGGCGCTGCGGGCGTCGGCGTGGGCCACGAGCGCAGCGATCGCGGACAGGCGCAGTTGGGCCGCCGGGGTGTGCAGGGGCGCGAGCAGGGGCGCACCTGAGGTCAGGACGTGCAGATCGGAGCGGTCCTCGGCGAGGGTGCCGACGTGGGTGCTCCACTGCCCGGCTGGGATCACGCGGACGTCGGCGCAGCGCCGCTGGAAGAGGCGCACGAGGTGCTGGCTGTGGGTCACCCTGGGGCTCAGCCGCCCAGCAGCCTCCCAGATGGTGACCCGTCGGGGCCGCGTGGGGTCGGGGGTCGAGAAGACAGTGAGGGCAGGAGGCATCGTTCAGTCCGAGATCGTGAGGTGGGCGGCTGGAGCGTATGCCTGCCCACCCCACGTCGCGTCACCGGAGAGGGTTCTCCAGGCCCGACACTCATATGGGGTGCATCACCCGGGCAGGACCGAACGTCCCGCTCGCGGCTCAGAAGTCGTCGTCGGCGCCCGAGAGGAAGCGGTACTCGGCCGGGTCGATGGCTCCCTGGCGGCCGAGGCCCCCTTCGACGGCGATGTTGCCCCCGGCGTTGACCCGGTCGGCCTTGGCGATCCAGGACAGCCCCACGATGTTGGGGAAGGTGTCGTCGATGCCGGTGTAGGCCCGGCGGCGGTGGATCAGCCAGCGGATGGCCGAGGAGGCGGCCTCGAACATGGCTTGTCCGGCGGTCTGCGGCATCACCGAGCCGACGTTGGCCATCCACAGGTGGTGCAGGGTCTGGCCGAGAACGACCTGGACGGTCTTGGGGTCGTGGGAGGCGAAGGCGACCAGCGCCGCGGCCAGTGGCGAGAGGTTGACGGCGACCGCGGCCATGCTGAGGTCAGTGGAGACGTCGGAGGCTCCCGGGGCGATCAGGTCAGCGGCGTCACGACGGGTGCCGAAGGGCCGTCCCTCGACGGTGATGGCTCCGGTCAGGCCCGGCAGCGGCGCGCGCTCGGACCGGCGAGCCAGGCGCATGTTCTTGTCCTCGGCCGGGATCCCGGTGGCTACCTGGCGCAGGTCGATGAGACCGGCCATGTGACGCCACGGGTCGTTGGTCGGCAGCGACTGGGCCAGGTCGGTCAGGACTCCGGCGAGGAAGGCGACCGACCACTCGGAGTTGCGGTCGATGAAGTGCCCCATGTCGGTGGCGATCTTGACGCGGGCCGTCTCGTCGAGCAGCGGCTCGGACCACGACACGATCCAGCGGGCGACTTCGTGGCGACGGTCGGCTGGGGCGCCGGGTCCCGGAGCCACGGCCAGCGTCGAGGTGGCGGGGTCCGCGTCGGGAGTCTTGATCGGCTCGGTGACGAGGTTCAGAGGCTCGGGACTAGAGGACCCCGTGACGCCTTCGAGGTTCTCGGTGGCCGCACGCCCTATGCGCGTGACGTCACCGGTTCCTGCCTGACGGTTCATGCTGGTGGGGCCTTCCTGGTGATCGTCGCTGGAGCCTGTTACGGACTCAGGGCCCGATCCCTGGGATGTCCCATGGTGTCCCCCATCGGAAAGAGCGCGTGCATCGTTTGCGCGTTCCTTGGGCGAACCTTGCGTTTCGTGGCGCTCGGGACCGTTCCCGGAGCCGTCCTCGGCAAACGCCGACGGCTCGGCTGTACTGGCGTCCGGTTCCGACTCCTGTCCTGTGCGTGCTGGCTTCTCGTCCGGCTCGTCGACCACTGCGTCGTCCGCGCGGGAGGGATCGTCGGCGGTGTGCTCTAGGTGCGGCGGCAGGGTGCGGTCGTGTGCCTCGACAGACTCATCTGGGGGTGTCGAAGCGCGGTTCCGATCCTGGTCGCCGCCCCCGGGCGGGGGCTTGGTCATGGAGTGTTCCTTGCACCCGATCGCGACCTGGGCCGGGTTCGGGGACTGTGAGGCGGACGACCGGCCAGCCGGACTCCGCTGCTTGAAGTCCGACCGTTCAGCCATTGCTTGGTGGTGTGTCGCGAGCATAGGGGAACTCGGCCCGCTCGGGCCCGAACCGTTCGCTGCGTGTGGCTTACGCAGCGAACGGACGCTGCCAGGTTGGGCGTGACAGGGACGAAACAGCCCGCGCCTACGTTGCTGTGCTCGTCCCGGACGCCCCGGAAGGGTGAGGGGTGCGCGGTCGAGCCCGGACAAACCCGGACGAGCCGCGACAGCCGGATGGGCGCCTCGAACGGATGGGGCGAACGGATGGGGCTGGCTCGGTACTGGAGCCGGAGCGATTGCGTGCGGCGCCATTCGGTCGCCCTGGACCGGTGGCGGAGATGGGCTGTCACGGCCGTGGGCCGCTCACCGCGCCGGGCGGGTCCCGATACGCAAACAGACGCAAACGCATGCAAACGCACGAGTGCGACGGGTAGCGCACGCAACCGGTGTCTGCTGGCACCGAATGGGATCCAGTTGCGCCAAGGCCATGTCTTCGAGGCTCCTGAGGTCACTCTTGACCAGTTCTGCGGCACCGCTCACCGACACCGCCAGAGCGCTCTCCAGCACCCGCGGCACCGTTTGTGCAGGTCAGGGGCACTTTAGCCAGGAAAGCGCGTTTGCCTGCAGGGGTAGAGGGCCTATAGAGGACGTCATGGTGTCATCGAATAAACACTGATCCATATGTGAGTCTCTATCTATCTATCTAAAGTGGTTAAAGAGATCTCTACTTCTACTACTACTAGCCCTCTGACCTGCGGAAACGCTACTCGCCAGGTCCTCGCCAGTTTCTGACCCCGCTGGCGAAAAGGCGGTGAATCTGGGGTCTGGGACCCCGATCAGGGCCTGTTTCTCGCCAGTTGTCCTCCCGGCGACTGGCAAGCCCGTCGCCTGTCATGGCCTGAGCGGCACAGCACAGGCGTGACCGACGAGATCAGCAACACCCAGCCCGACGACTCCCCCGAGATCGCCCAGGAGTCGACCGCCGGGCCCGCCGCTCAGGCCGCGGCCGTCCCGAACCTGCTGGCCCCCCTCGACGAGGACTACGACCTGCCGCTGGCCGCGTTCGACTCCGAGGAGCCCCAGGCCCCGTCGCCCGGCTCCGCGTCGCCCGGCCCCGCTGCGGTCACCCCCTCGGCGGGCGCTGCGGCGATCGGCGCTGAAGACGCGCTGCTCGGCGCCGGGGACGACATCACCCAGGGCATCAGCGCGCTGCTGGCCAAGGAGCCGGTGTGGTCGGTGGCGGAGTACTTCCACTCGGGCAACTTCGGGGGCGCCGCTCGCAAGTTGAGCGAGTCCTTCGTCGCCCCGCTGGTGGCTGCAGCGCGCGGGTACCGCACCTACAGCCGCGACACCGACGCCGACCCGTTCAAGGACTTCCGCCTCGGCGACAAGCGCTCGAACCAGGCCCGTCGCCTGATCAACGCCATCCTGCTGAAGGACGCGCTGCTGATGCCCTGGTACGCCGTCGACGAGGTGTACCGCTCCGCGGCACGATCCGAGGCGCTCACCGCCTCAGCCATCCAGTTCCGGCCCTCAGCCTTTCCCCAAGGCGAGGAGGACGGCGAGCGCCAGCGCAAGTACGAGTTCGTCCAGAACTCCGGCACCCCCATCTCGATGCACCCCGCCATCCCCGGCCACTGGCTCGACACCGCCCCGGTGACCCTGATCGCCGAGGGCCTGCTGAAGGCGGACGCAGCCCTGACCGGATGGCTGCTGAGCAAGGGTGTCTCGCGCGAGCAGTTGGGCTACGACGGGACCTTCGACGCCCGCATGCGCCTGACCGCGATGATGGAGACCATCCCGGCCGACGAGGGCCTGGCGATCTGCTCCATCGCCGGTGTCTACAACTGGCAGCAGAACCCCGAGTGGAAGATGCTCGCCTTCACCGGTCGCGACGTGTGGCTGGGCATCGACGGCGACGTCGCCACCAACCCCTACGTCTGGAAGGCCGCGGCTGCCTTCAAGGAGTTCCTGGAGCAGAAGAAGCGGGCCACCGTCTCGATGCTCTCCCCGCAGATCCCCACCGAGTCCGCCGACGGCACCACCGACGAGAAGATCGGCATCGACGACTACCTCGCCGAGCACGGCACCTGGGACCAGTTGCTGCAGGTGCTGGCCCCCACGATGCCTCCGCGTCCCGCTGACGGCCACGCGAGCGAGGGCGACGTCCGCATCCACCAGGCCAGCGGCAACGTGTGGACCGAGCGCTGGAAGGTCGTCGAGAGCGACGCCACCGGCCAGCCGATCCTGGGCCGCTGGGAGAAGGTCGTGCCCCTGGGTGGCCGCATCATCGCCACCCTCGCCGAGCGCATCCCCTCCGAGGCCGAGACCCGCACCGGCGAGTTCGGCAAGGGCGTCGACGAGTCGCAGACCGAGTGGGAGGTCGAGATCGAGATCAAGTTCAAGTCCCCGGCCGAGGACTCCATCGAGTCCCACGTCATCACCGGCCCGGCGAAGATCCTGAACTACCTGCCCGACCAGTGGGAGGCCAAGGGCGCCGACATCCCCGCCCCCGTCCTGGTCCACCCCGAGTGGCCCCCGCGGGCCAAGGAGGGCGAGGCCTGGCTGAAGGCCATCAAGAGCAACGAGCCCGAGCAGGTCATCCAGCGCGTGCGCTGGGCCTCGATGGGCTGGATCCCGGTGCCCGGTGCCGTCCCGGCCTTCATCGCAGGCGAGCACGTCATCGGCGGCGACGAGGACGCCCACTCCGAAGTCATCGCCGGGGTCACCAGCGAGCACCTCGACCGCGCCCACGCCTTCGGGATGGGCACCGACTACGGCAGCACCTACGACGACCCGGAGTACCGCGCTGAGGTCAAGCGGGCCATCGAGGCGATGCTCGGCGTCTACGTCACCAACGGCGTGTGGCGCGACCGGCGCAACGCCGCGGTCGTCGTGGCCGCGGGCCTGCGCCCGGCCCTGCCGCTGCACATGCGCGCCCTGCCCTACTTCGTCGGCGCCCGCGGCACCGGCAAGACCTTCTCGGCCGAGGCCGCGATGGCGTTCTGGCAGGCCGAGCCGGGCTCGCTGATCCCGATCCCCGGCTCGGCCAAGGACACCGCCGCCCACATGGAGTTGTCGATCTCGCGCTCGGTCATCTGGTGCATCGACGACCTGGCCCCCGCCTCGTCGCGTCGCCAGAGCGAGGACGAGAAGGACAAGATCGGCAACCTGATCCGCAACTACTTCAACCGCACCGCCCGCGGCCGCTCCAACGCCAACATGGGCAACCGGAAGAAGAACCTGCCCCGCGCCATGCTCATGATCACCGCCGAGAACGAGCCGACCGTCTCCTCCGAGCGCGACCGTGTCGTGCTGTGCGACATCGGCTACGGCGCCCTGTCGGTCTCCCGCGAGCCCACGCGACTGCTGGACCAGATGGTGAAGACCACCACCCACCCCGACTCCCAGGCGCCCGCGCGCTGCGCCCAGGCGCTGGTGAAGTACCTGCGCTGGGAGGCCAGCCGCTCCTCGTGGGCCGCGACCTACGACATGGTCGCCAACTGCATGGCCGAGGTGACCGACATGGCCACCCAGCGCATGGAGCGCACCGGAGGCACCAAGCGCCACATCGACACCTCCGCCGACCTGATGGTCTCGCTGATGCTGCTGCTGCGCGTGGCCACCGAGGTCCACTGCGAGGACTGGGTCCTCGACCTGCTCGGCGGGGACGACTCGCTGCAGTTCGACGTCGTCGACCTGATCTCGGAGGGTCAGCGCCAGAACAACGAGACCTCCCCGGGCCGCGCGCTCGTCGAGGCGCTCTCGGCGACCCTGCGCCGCGGACGGGCCCACATCGTGCTCTCCGACAACCCTTCCACCCCGCCGATGACCGCCGACGCCCAGATCTGCTCCTCGCTGGGCTGGGTCCGCTCCCCCGACGGGCAGACCTGGCGTCCGCCGTCGTCCTCGGAGCCGATCGGCTGGCTCGTCTACGACCGCCAGCAGCAGCCGGTCATCATCTTCGACGCCAAGACCGCCTTCTCCCTGGCGCAGACCCACTACCCCGGCCTGATCCCCCACGGCCAGCAGGAGCGCTCCTCGTGGGCCGCGGTGACCGGCGAGGGCCTGGGCCGCAAGGACATGCTGCGCAAGGACGGGGAGAAGTTGCTCAACCGCGCACGGGTCATGTCGAAGAACGTCACCCGCTCGGGCTACCCCATCGACCTGGACCGGGTCCTGCGCGGCGGCCTCGACGAGGAGGACGCGATGTCGCTCGACAGCGACGGCTGACCGCCACAACCCGCTACAACCCGCAGCGGCCCACCAGGGGTCACCGCAGGCCCCGCCCGGCCCGCGGTGGCCCCTGCGGCATTCCCAGGGCCCCCAGCAGCCCCCAGCAGCCCCCAGCAGCCCCCAGCCGCCGCCAGGAGGCCCCAGGAGGGCCTGATGGCGGCGGCGCGCGGAGGTGACTCCTACCGCCGCCTCGGGCGGCGCGCGACCCCTGCGACCGGCCTCGGCGCCCACTGGGCGGGCATCCACAACCGAGGAGCCCCGCAGCACGAGCGTTTACACATTATGTTCGGAATGAGACCCTTTCTGTTATGTCCTCCAGTCGTGACTTCCTGACCACCGAGCAGGCCGCCAACCTTCTCGGGGTCAGCGCCACCCACGTCCGCAGGCTCGCCGACCACGGCGATCTGACCCGCGTGGCACGAGGCCTGCTCGACGCCACCTCCGTCGAGCGCCACCAGCAGTCGGCCGCTGGTCACCGCACCCGGGTCTGGGCCGAGCACACCGCCTGGGGCGCCATCGCCCTGCTCAGCGGCATCCGCCCGGACTGGCTCGGCTCGGTCCAGACCTCGCGCCTGCGCGGCGCCCTGCGCGAGATCTCCGTGATGGACCTCGTGCGACGCACACGCGACCGCGCCACGGTCCACACGATGCGAGCCCACTCCTCCGCCCTCGACCGGGCCCGCGTCGACCTGGTGTGGACCGACTCGCTCAGCCTGGGGCTGGTCGAGGGCGTCGGCGTCAACGGCGTGCCCTTCAGCGGCCTCCGTGAGCGAGATCTGGCGAACCGGGCCGACGGCTACCTTCGCGCCAGCGACTTCGAGACGTTCGTCCGGCGCCTGGCTCTGCGCCCGGACCCCACCGGCAACCTCACGCTGCGCACGACCGACTTCGACATCGAGACCGTCCGCACGCTGGCCCAGTGCAAGACCCCCGTGCTCACCGCCCTCGACGCGGCCACCGCGCTCGACCCTCGCGAGCGCGGGATGGGACTGCTCGCGCTGGACAGCGTGCTGAAGGAGCGCCGGGGCCGGGCCGGTGAGTGAGCCGGTGAGTGAGGCCACCCACCGCCCGACCATCGAAGTCCCCACGGTCGTCGGTGGGTGGCCCGCCCCGTGGCCCAACGTCGCCGAACTCGCCTCGGTGCTTCCGGCCGACAAGTGGACCCTCGTCGGCGGCCTGATGACCCAGTTGCACACCGTGCGCCGAGGACTGGGCGTCGTACGCCCGACCAACGACGTCGACATCGTCCTGCACATCGAGACAAGCCGAGGCGTGCCCGCAGCGACGGCGAGCGCGCTGGAGTCGATCGGCTACAGCCTCATGGACACCGTCGACCCGCGCCAGAACACCGCGCACCGCTTCGTGCGGGGCGACAGCAGCGTCGACGTGGTCGCGAACGCCGACGAGCCCGACGGCCCAGAGGACGGCCCAGAGGACGGCCCCGAGGACGGCGCCGGTGAGGCCACGGAGGCAGGGGCGAGGCCACCTGCTGCGGGCACCGTCGACGTCCTTCGCTCAGACCATCCCGGCCCGGCCATCATCGAGTCCATGCGTGGGCGCACGATGGTCGCCATCGACGGCGGCACCCAGGCGCTGCGCCGCACCGTAAACGCGCGCATCGAGATCGCTCCCGGCACCGACACGGTGATCTCGGTGCCCAGGCCCTTCGCCGCGGTGGTCTTGAAGGCGGCCGCGTACCTGGCCGACTCCCGCGACCGCGAACGGCACCTCTTCGACGCAGCGGCGCTCCTGGCCTGCGTCGAGGACCCCTTCGTCGAGCGCGAGGGCTTCGCCGGGTCCGACCGTAAGCGTCTCCTGCGGCTGCAGCAGGCCCTGCCGGAGTCCCACTTGGCGTGGAGGCAGTTGGGTGAGGCTCGCGACGACGCGCAGGCGACCCTCGACGTGCTCCTGGCCCAGCCCTAGGGCCGGGAGCCGCGCCGCCTCAGAACCCGAACTCGGGCGGCCCCATCACGCCGAAGTTGTCGCACCGGGTGCACACCCACACGTCGCGGCCGGTCACCTCGCTGACGCCCATGAACTCCAGCGCGCCGTCGAGGTCGATGCCGCGCTGCGTCGCCTCGGCCCCGGTGAGCCACTCGATGCCTGCCCCGCACTCCGAGCAGGAGGTACGCGCCATCTGGTTGAAGCCTGCCAGCCCGCCCGGAGCACCCAGCCCTCCCAGTGGCCCGAAGCCGCCGGGGCCGCCGGGGCTGTCCCCGAGACGGCGCTGGTCTCGCTCGTGCTTGCTCTTGCGACGGTTGCCCATGGGTTCTCCCGGGGTGCGGCGGAGGCGATCTCGACCCCGTCGAGGCTAGTCGTCAACGAGGGTTGACGGCCCCGGCACCCCACCCGGTTGCTGTCCGGCTACCGGTGCGGCCCGGCCCGTCACTAGAAGTCCACGAGGTCACCGGACCCGTCGCCGGACCCGTCGCCGGTCGGCAAGTCGTCGGGCAGGGTCGAGCCCGGCTCGAAGGCCTCGCGCAGGTCGGCCATGGCCACCTCGACGCACTCGGGTCCGTCCGGGCCGTCGGGGCGAGTGGTCCGGCACGGGGTGTCGGGCCGCGCTGCGAACAGGTGCCGCATCCGCGCACCGAGCGCGGCGTCCGCGAGGAGGTCCTCGATCGGTGCCAGGGGCTGCAGGCCGCACGTCGGCTCGTGGCCGTACCCCATGCCGCATGCGCCGCCGGTGCACTGACCGGTGACCTCGACGAGGTAGCCGTGCTCGATGGCGTACTGCTGCTGCTGCTGCGGCTGGGTGAGGTCTGGGGTCGGCGCCTGCTCGTTCATCGGGCGCTCCTCGACGAGGGGATCACCGTGAGGCCTGCACCGACGGAGCGCCGCTCCCGCGTCACCGTCTCCTCGACCAGCCACGCCGTCGCGACGTCGTCGCGGGCGATCACCTCGGCCAGGGCCGCCTGGGCTGCCTGCTCCTCGACGGGGCCGGGCAGGGTCGCGAACACGGTCTCCTCGCGCTCGTGGGTGGCGACCGAGTGCTGCTCGCGGGTCTGGCCCACCACCAGGACCTGGGTCTGGGTGGTGCGGCCCAGGTCGGCGTAGTCGGGTTCGACGAAGGTGAGGATGGTGTGCTCCTGCACTCCGCGGTGGTTCCAGTGCTGGGCCTCGACACGGTCGCTGCTGGCGGGCTGGCCGGGGTGTCCCCACAGGCGCACGCGGGTCAGGTCCCGCCGACGGGACGAGCCGACGAGGTAGCGCGTGGAGACCTCCTGCTCGGTCGCAGCGTCGTACGCCTCGGCACCGAAGGCGAGGTGGTCGGCGGCTCCGGGGCGGTGTCGCCGGGTGAGCCAGACGGTCAGCGAGGCAGCGTCGTCGTCGCGCGTGATGAGGTGCCCCAGCGGGTAGCCGCGGTGGCCGCCCTTGCGTAGCCCGGTGGAGTGGCGCAGGTCGCTGAGGTCGTCGACCTGGTCGTGGATGTAGGTAGAGGTCAGGTTCATGACCCGGTCCTCGCCGATGATGCCCAGCACCGCTGCGGTGAGGGCGGCGAAGTTGTCCAGAGCCACGAACGCGTCGACGTGACCGCTGACCCAGCGCAGGTCGCTGATGGGGTCGCCCGTCACGACGGCGGGCTCGACGGCGGGCTCGGCGGGGTCGGGCATGGGGCCTCCTCGTAGTGGTCGCCTGAGTCGTGTCCGGCATCCGACCCAGCCCGCTCCCCGGCTCGCACCGGCCCGGCTCCACAGTGCGTGAGCGCAGAACCGACTGACGTCCACCCGCTAGACGCGGGCCAATGGCCGAGGTGACAGCGCATGTGGTCGACGAACCTCACTACGCTCCGTGCAGCCGAAGCCCGCGTTTGGCATAGAGACGTTGGACGACGTCGAGAGTCTCCACGCCGTCAGGTAGCGCTTGGAGATCAAGGACCAACTCAAACCCATTCGGAGTCCCCGTGCCATCGTCTAGCCACCGCGGCAGCCGACTTCCGTCCACGACGATGTGTAGCGCCTTGCGGATTCCGTGCGGGGTGCGGAACGTGATGGCGCCCCGTCGATCTACCCCGAACCCGGGCATCTCGACCAGGTCGCTCCCCTCACCGAACCGGCGCACTCCGGCGCTCTCGTCGAAGTGCCCTCCGTTCTTTCCGCTCCTGCCAAGTTCCCGGTAGTGCATGGCCAGATCGAAGTGGGCGCCCCTGAGCAGGGTCTGCTGGTCCATCCGCTTCTCCCTCGGGTGGTTGAGTGACTCAGGTCCGACCGCGGCCACGGTCAGCCTAGAAGTGTGCGGGTGCATGGTCGGGGTCCCCGGCCCGCACCGGCCCGGCCCGGCTCAGGTCACCTGCCGACCGGCTGCCCGGTCCAGGCACCGCCAGCCGTGCTCGAAGTCGGCCATCCCGGCCGAGCGCAGGACCGTGTCGTAGGCGGTCCGACTCCGCAACGCCTGTGCCCAGTCCTCGACGGAGTCGAAGGCGACCCACGACGTCGTGCATCGCGGCGATCGCCGCCCCACCCTCATGCCGGGCAGCGCGCACTGCAGCACGGTCGCCTCACCGTGCTCGCACTGTGCGAGGAGCGCGGGACCCTCCGCGTTGGCGGTCACGGTGAAGTGCTCGCGAGTCGAACGCGGCAGCCCACCGAGCGTGGCGGCAACCCAGGCCGCCTGCGCGGGCGTGCCCTCGCGCGGCTGGAGCACCGCGCCGAGCCCGACGAGGATGGAGGCGCCAGGGCTCAGCACGCGCACTCCTGGCCTCCTCGCTCGACCCACGGCCGGGGTCCGGGCGGGCGAGGACCATGGTGCCCGCTCGCGACCCGCACCGTGGCTGGATCGCAGGGCTGGTTGGGTGACTGGTCCTGCCTGACCGTCAGGCGTCCCCGCGCGCTCCGCGCGAGCCAGCAGCCGGAGTGTCAGCGGCCGCGGTTGAGGGACCTCACTGCGCTCCGGAAAGATCGAGCCAGCGCCTGGCGTAGCGGTCTCGGACGATGTCGAGGGTGTGCTCGCCGTCGGGCAGAGCCCCGAGGTCCAAGACGAACTGCAGCGGGTCGGGGATCCCTGCGCCGGTGTCCAGCCAGGTCGGCAGGCCGCCGTCGCTGTCGATGCCGATGTGCAGGGCCTTGCGAGAACCGTGAGGGGTGCGCAGCGTGATCGTCCCGCGTCGGTCCACGCCGAACCCGGCCACCTCGACCAGGTCGAGCCCCTCGCCGAAGCGGCGCAGGCCGGTGGTCTTGTCGAAGATGCCCCCGTCTGCCCCCTCGGCGTTCAGCCACCGCCAGTGCTCGACCAGGTCGAAGTAGGAGTGCATGAGCAGGGTCTGGGGATCCATCGGCGTCTCCTGCGGGGGCTGTCGTGTGTGGGCTGTCGGGGCGCGTGGAGCCTAGAGGTCGTCAGGCAGGTGGTCGGGGACCTCGAAGGCGGCGAGCACACCGGCGGCGTCCTGGCGCAGCGGCATCGACTCCACCACCAGGCACAGCATGAAGGCGCGCTCGAAGACCAACCTCTCTCGCTCCACCTCGCCGATCTCGGGCATCTCGGCTCGCCCGGCGGCGGCGGTCTCCTGCCGCAGTCGGGCCTCGGCCACGGTGCGGTACTGCTCGGCGGCGTACTCGGCGCGCGCGCCCGGCTCGATCTCGACCTGCGGCAGAGCCACCAGCATGGGCAGCACGATGTCGCCCAGCGCGTCGAGGCGCTGCCAGCGGCCGTGCGCACCGAGGTCGACCCAGGCCTTCTCCCGGATGGCGGGATCGGGGTGGAGGGTGGCCTTGGCGAGGCCCTGGAGACCGATGGTCATCTCGTGCTCGGTGAACTGCATGGCCGGTCCGTGTCCGGCATGAAGGCGGCGGCGCACCCGCGAGGCTGCTCCAGCACGACCCGGGTGCCGCGAGCAGCCAGGTCGCCTCCCCGCACTCCCCCCGGACCGGGTCGGCGACCTGCCCGTAGTGAGGGTGCCCGACCGCCGTGAAGGCTCCGTGAACAGCGCAGCGCCCGACTGCACGACGGCAGAGGGGCGCTGCGGGTGGGACCGTTCAGGTCCCGCTGTGGTCCGCGTCGGCTACTTCACGCGGCCGTAGAAGACGCTGCCGGTCCAGATCTTCGCGCGGTGCACCGCCTCCCCGGGCCGCGGGGCGTGCCACACGGTGCCGCTGCCTGCGTAGATCCCGACGTGGTAGACCCCTCCTGCGTTGTGGAAGAAGACCAGGTCCCCAGCCCGTCGGTCCTTGGCCGCGATCCGGGTGGTGCGCGCCACCTGGGCCTTCGAGGAGTGCGGGAGCGCCTCCCCGACGTGGCGGAAGACCCACTGGGTGTAGCCGGAGCAGTCGAAGGCCGTCGGGCCCGCGGCGCCGTAGCGGTAGGGCGCCCCGGCCTTGCTGGCTGCGACCGAGAGCACCTTGCTGGTCTCGGTGGGCTTGGGCTGGCAGTGGGCCCGGTGCCACTTCTTCTCCGCGCGCGCCGTGCGGCGGTCCTCGCGCTCGCGGATGCGCTGCTCGCGGTCGGTCTCGTCGGTGGCGGCGATCGCGACCGGGGGCCGGTGCTCGCACGTGTGCTTCGCGGTTCTGGTCGCCGGTTGCGCGACGGGTGTGGCCGAGGCCGAGGTGAGCGTCCCGGCCACCAGGGCCAGGGTGGCTGTCGCTGCGGCGAGGGCTCCGAGGAGGGGGCCGCGGCGGTGACGGGTGCTGCTGTTGTGATGGGCGTGCATGGCTGGTCCTAGGCGGCGACGCCTCCGAGATGCGACCTGTCGGGTTCGGGCTGCCGTTGCCCTGGCCGACGCCCGAGCCTGTGTGGCTCGGAGTCGGGTCGTTCACCCCAAGACCGACACCTGCTGCTGCTGCTGCTGTGGTGGCGATCGTCGTGCTGGTCGTTCCCGCGTCCGTCATCACGATGTCTCGTGTCACCCCGGGGTCGTGACGGACTTCGGCGCGCCCCGGGCGGAGCCCGACGTTCGGTGCCGGACTCCCTGCTGCTGTGCCTCCCCCGGTCCCCCGGCTCACCAGCAACCACGAGGGGCACTTACCCCCGAGACTCCCGCGCGCCGTGCACACCTCGCGCGTGCTCCGCCGCGACCCGCGGAGCGGCACAGGTGAGCCGTGCATCCCGACCCCACGCCCGCAGGCGAGCCGCTCGACGCAGGCCCCCGTCTCCCCTCCCCCGACGCCGGGCCCCTCTCGGCGCCGACCGCACCGCTCTCCCCTCCGGCCGGGTGGTACCCGACCGCCGAAGGGGGCCACGAACGCTACTGGGATGGTGCGACCTGGTCGCAGGCTCGCGAGCGTGGTCTCCGCCTCGACCTGACCGAGGCGTTCTCGCCGGTCGTCGCCGACGGCCCCCAGCCGAGCCCGGTCACGGCCAGCCCGCTCCAGACCCAAGGTCAGGTCAGCGTCGTCGGCTCGCCGCGGCACGCAGCGCTCCCCGAGTCCTCCTCCCCTTCTCCCTCGCCCCCCTCTCCTTCGTCCTCGTGGAACGCCCAGCCCACACTCGGCGCTCCCGCGAACGGGCCCGACCCGGGCCACCGCCTCATCGACGCCACGGATGCTGGGGCCATCGACGTCGACCTCGCGGCTGGCGTCGAGACGGACGTCGATGCCTTCGACCCCTTCGCCGTCGCCTTCCTGCCCACTGACGCCGAACGGTCCCGAGCCCTCGACCCGTACGCCGACCTCCCCACCTACGCCACGGTCCCGCCGATCGGGCGCGACTCCGGCAGGGGCAGCCGGTCCGCCTCCACCGACGACATCGTCCGGGAGGCACTGGCCCGCGACGTCGGCTACACCCGTCGCCTGGGTGCGGGCGCCTCGCCCTCGTGGGCTGCCTACCTCCTCGCCCTCGGCGGTCTCGGACTCGTCGGCCTGCTGCTCGCCGCGGACTTCCTCGGCGGGACGTCGCTGTTGCCGGTCCCGGTCCGTCCCCACGCCACCGTGCTGGCCTGGGCCCTGGCCATCTCCGGTTCGCTCGGTCTGGCCTGGGTCGACGTGCGTCGCGCACACGAGGAGAACCAGCGCGTCGCGCCGTGGCTGTGGCTGGTCCCGCCGCTGCTCGTGCTGGTGCGGTGCTGGTGCTGCCGCTCCCTCGGACTGGCGGTGTGCACCCTCGGGTCGCTCGCGATGATGGTGACCTGGTTCGCCCCGCTGACCTGGCTCGATGCACTGGTCGCCCTCGTGCGCTGACCGCTCCGAGCCTGATGCCCGAGCCCTCGGGCCGCGCCCCCGCCTGTCGTTCGAGGCGGGGGCGCAGTGCTGTCCGCCCGCCCCGCGGCTCCACGCTCGCCGCGATCGCAGCGACCGCGGCGCCTCTGCTTTACCTGACGACCCCCGGCGCCCGGTAACCCATGGGCCTGTCGGACTGGGCCACCTAGTCACTTCCGGACCAGGTGTCTAGTCAACTCGCCGGTTTCTTGTTCAACTTCTTCACGACGAATCCGAACCCGTGTCAGGATCGCTCTCGTTCAGCCGACGACTCGGGAGAGGTCGCCGACGAGCCGCCCGCCCCACGAGTCATCCGACCCGAGAGGCGCTTCCCCCAACACTCCTCGGAACGGCCGGTACCCAACCGGTCTCGCACGAAAGTCGGTCCCATGATCCACCTCTCGGTTCGCCCCGCCCCCAGCCCCACCCAGATGCCTCTCCCCCTCTCCTGCCGCACCTCGCGCACGCTGCTCGGCCCGGCCGAGACGCTGGAGGCGGCGATCGTCCCGATCGGGTTCACCGGCCTGGCCCACGGCGACCTCACCAGCACCCCGCGCCCCACGCCGGTCGCCCCCGCGCAGCCCGCCCCGACCCAGCAGCGCATCCTGGTCACCGACACAGACCCCGCCGTCATCGAGTCCACGCCCATCGCCGCGCACGACTTCGAGATCGCCGACCTCGCCGCCCTCGTCGCCGCCCACGACTTCAGCCGCCCCTTCTGCCCCGGCCTGGTCGCCGCCCACGCCTGATCGGACAGGACCCGGCCGCCTGACGTCTCGGCGGCCCGGCCCACCGCGCCCGACCGCCGCTGCACCACCCAGCCCCGCTCCGGCTCGCCGCGACCCGTCGCCTAGCGACACCGCGCCTCGGCCGCGCCGCTCCCGCGGGCAGTGCGACCCACCCACGGCAACGACCCCGCGCCCGCACCTCGGCCCGCCGCACCGCGCCGACCACCCGGCCTGTCCGTCCGGCACCCCTCCGTGCACCGCAGCACCACGCCCGACCCCTCACCTCGTCGAGCGGCTCGACCCGCAGACGCGGGCTCGCTCCGATGCTCCGCTCGTCTGCTGCGAGCGCATCGCGCTCCCCCCGCCCACCAACCGGTCAGCCCCCTGAGGTCTCCGGCGCCACGCCGCCCGGATCCCCACGCGACCCATGCCCGACCCACCCGCGCGGCTTCGCCTCCGGGACTCCGTCCCTGCACCGAGCGCGACAGCGCGAGGCAGGCGTCAGCCCGAGCCCATGTAAGTAGGCCTCGCTTCGCTCGGCTCGGCGATGCGGTCTGCTTGTCGGTGTCGGGGCGTTGTGCGAGGCGTTGGCGTTTCGGGAACTGCATGTGTGACCGGTCCGTTGGCTTTTCGCTTTTCGGCTTGTGGCTTGTCGACGTTATGGGCACTGTCCGAAGGCAACCTCGGGTCGTAATGGGGACGTACCGCGCGGAGCGCGGAAGACCCCCCGGGATCAAGTGGGCCGCGACTGCGGGATTTGCGCATCGAAAAAGCCTTGCGCCAGGGCGAAAACCCGCCCGCGAATCCCGCATCGAAATCGGCCGGATCGGGGGAGGCTCCGCGCAGCGGGTGGGGCTGCGCTCCGAGGTGCCGCCCTCGCGCTTTGGCGCATGGTCCACCGCATGAGCCGCTTCGAACCGATCGTCTTCACGCTGGTGCGCACCCCCGGCATCGAGACGAACCCCGCGACGCTGGCGACCCGCGCCAACGGCTTCGTCTCCCAGATCCGCGAGTGCGACTCCGCGACGCTCCTGGTGCACCTCGACGAGGACGGTCTGCACGGCTACCTCACCCTGGTCGGGCCCGCGGACTCCGCGGAGAAGGCGGCGATCTCCATCGCGCAGGCCGTCGGTGCGCGAGCCGAGCGAGCCGACTTGCCCGCCACCCTCGGCGACGACGCACCCGCGGTGGCCCGCATGGTCTACCAGGACGGATCGGCGGTGGCCCGCGAGGGCGTGCTGGGCGCCGACCCCACCGAGATCAGCCGCCGCATGGAGGTCGCACTCAACCCGGGCGACTGGGTCGCGCTCACGCTGCGCAACCCCACCAACCGCGAGGACTCGCGCAACGAGGACTGGGTCGACTTCCGCCTCGGCTCCTCCGGCGGCCTGGCCCACCAGTCGCGCCAGCCCGACGCCACCGTGGTCTCGATCTACGCAGGCTCCAGCGACCACCGCGCCGCAAGCCGACTCATCGACTCCACCCGCTCCGCGCTGCACGGCTTCGACCTGCGCACCCGGTCCGAGCCGGTCACCGTGGCGCGCGGCGCGCTGGGCCTGGCCCTGGCCGGACTCTGCACGGGCGTCATCGCGGTGGCACTGGTGGCCAACCTGCTGCCGGGCCTCGCCGGTCTCGACTCCTCCCTCCCGCTGGGAGGCGCTGTCGGTGTCGTCGCCCTGGTCCTGGCTGCACTGGCCGTACTGCGCGCGACCGGCGTCGTGCCGACCCTGGCGCATCGGGTCCGTGCAGGTCTGCCCCTCGGCGTCCTCCCCACCCCGGCCATGCGCCGCCGCCGTCCGCGGGCGCCGCGCGAGTCCTTCACGAACCCCAAGTCGGGCAAGAAGGTCAAGGCCGAGCCGGGCGACTACCCGCTGCACCGCTCGGCCTTCCTCATGGCGCCGCTGATCTTCGTCGGCTTCATCGCCCCCTACTCCTCGGCGAACGCCTCCTCGGCTGGCTCGCGCCGCCGCAACATCCCGCCGCGGATGACGCAGCGCACCGGCCCGCTGTTCGGCTTCGACGGCGACATCGCCGCCTACCTGTCCATCGCCGACGCCTACTCCGGCATCGGCATGATGGGCCGCGCTGGCTCGGGCAAGTCGGTCTCGGTCCGCTCGATCTTCGGGTGGGCCTGCCTGGACCGCACCTCGCCCTCGGGGATCCCCGGATCGACCGGTCCCCGCTCCACCCTCATCGCCTTCGAGAACAAGGGCCAGGGTGTCGTGGAGTACCAGCGGTGGGCCGAGACGACCAAGACCGCGATGCTCCTGGTCGACCTGGCCGACCCCACCACCTTCGCCCTCGACCTCGTCGCCACGCGGGGGACCTTCGCCCAGCGCGCGGAGGCCTTCGTCAACGGGCTGGCCTACGCCTTCGAGGACGGCTCGATCAAGGACCGGGCCTTCACCTCGCTGACCGCCATCTACACCGCGGGCCTGGCCATCGAGTCCGAGCCCGACATGATCGGGACCGCCCTGGGCATCTCGCCGACGGGCTCGTTCAACTACTACGCCCACGTCCTGGTCGGCAACCTCGGCGACGACCTCGCCGTGGCCCTGGCCGCCGAGATCGCCTCTCGGGCCAAGAAGGTCGAAACCGCGACCGTCGCGGTGCGCGCCGCAGCCGAGGCGCTGGCGACCTTCTTCGTCAACGCCACCCCCTCCAGTCGCCGCGCGCTGTTCGAGTCCAGCGCGAACAAGGTGCGCCAGTTGCACTCGCTGGAGGCGTGGTGGTCGCCGAGCCGACCCAAGGTCTCGTGGACCCAGATCCTCTCGACCGCCGGTGACAAGCACCGTGCGGTCCTGATCAACACCGGCTCCTCGCTGCGCGGGCACCAGGTCGCAGACCGGCTCAGCAGCATCATGTCCTCGCTGATGATGCAGTCGCTGCGGGTGGCCATCGAGCACACCTGCGCGGAGTGGTGGGACAACCAGCGCTCGGTGTCGATCTTCGCCGACGAGTTGGCGCTGCTCTCCGGCTCGGGCCCGGAGGTCATCACGTGGTTGAAGGACCAGGGCCGTGCCTTCGGCGTGCGCCCCGTCTTCGCGACCCAGCGGCCCTCCCAACTGCCCCGCGCCGTCAAGGAGGTCTTCCTCAACTTCGGCACCCTGGTCTGCTTCAACCAGGAGGACATCACCACCGCCAACGAGGTGGCGGCGCAGTTGTCCAGTTCCGGAGGCGAGGTGACCGCCGACGAGATCATGCACCTCTCGCAGTTCCACGCGATGGTGCGCGCCTACGCCGACGGTGAGCGCCAGCAGCCCTTCACCGTCAACGCCTACAACTTCGAGAGCGACCGCCGCGCCGCCGCGATCATCCAGGGCTTCTCCGACGTGGCCGTCACCTCCGCCGAGGCCCAGGCCCGAGCGGAGGCGGAGCGCCACCGGCTCGGCTTGCAGGCCGCGCCGGGCTCCGTGGTCGCCGACGAGACGAGCCTGGAGACCTTCGTCGCCCCGCCCCCTCCGTTCCAGGTCCTGCGCCCCAGCGCTCCCGCCCCTGCGGCCGCGGCCCTGCCCCAGCACCCCGAGGTCGCCTGGGAGGAGAGCGCGGAGCGGCACTGGAACGACGCCGAGCCCGCGGCGCACCAGCCGCTGCCCCAGGCCGTCTTCGACGACACGACCACCGACGCGCCTCGCGACGAGGCGAGCACCGCCGACGGCAAGGACCTCATGTCATGGTGAACAGCGAGCAGCCCCCGGTCGTGGCCCGTCGCCGCCCCGCCCCTCCGGCCGAGCCTCTCGGCACCGAGCCGACCGGCCCGGCCGTCGCGACCGTCCAGCCTCCCGCCCCGGTCGTGGCCCGTCGCCGTCCGGCTGCCCCGGCCGAGGTCACCGTGCCCGTCCAGCCTGCTACCCCGGTCGTCGCTCGTCGTCGCCCGACTGTCCCGGCCAGCACCCCGGCGGCCCCGGCCACCCCTGCCCCGGTCAGCCCCACCACCCTGGTCCCCGCGTCGGTCCCGGCCCCTCCTCCGGCCCGCCCGGGTCCGGCGCGCGCCCGGACGGCCACCCCTGCCGCCCGCCCCATCCGCGCCGGACGCATCGCCCCGGCCGAGCGCTTCGACCCCACCCAGGCCTGGCACATGGACGACCTCGCCTCGGCGTGCCCCGACCCCGACCTGGCTGCGACGCAGCGCACCGACCCCTACTACTCCGCCATGTGGCACGGCGGAGCGGACGCCTTCTGGTACGACCGCCCCACGGTGGAGACCTGGCTGAAGCACGGCCTGCTGCACTCCTACCCCCGCCAGTTCCTGGCTCCGGCTGATGCGGCCCTGGACCGCCTCTTCGACAACGACACCTCGCGTCCGGTCAACCTGGCCATGCTCGGCACACTCCACGCCTGGCGCACTGCCTCCGCCCAGCAGATCGCCACGTTCACCGGTTCGGCACGCCTGCGCACCCCCTACGGCACCTCGACCGCGAGCGCCCTGTCGAGCCACCTGATCGACATCGGCCTCGTCGAGCCCGCCCACTACCCCGGCCGCTTCAACGCCTCCACCGTCTTGATGCGCCCCTCGCGCTCGGAGACCTTCGCCGAGCACATCGAGGACCGGCTCTCCTTCGCGGAGTGGGTCGCCATCACCGGTGGGCAGGAGTGGGTCGCCGGTGGCCAGTACGACCGCCACAACATCCTGGCCACCGAACTCGCGCTGCGAGCAGCCGAGTACACCGAGGTCTCGACCATCCTCGGCGAGCGCTTCTGCTCCATCGACCTGCTCGCCGGTTCAGGAGCGGGCCTGGCTCCCATCGAGGGCGACCAGCGCACCGCCGACGCCGCCCTCGTGCGCCCCGACGGGATGCGCATCGCCATCGAGATGACCGCCTCGAACACCAAGGGCTTCGCCCGCAAGGCCGAGCGCTGGGCCCGACTGCTCTCCGAGCGCAGCCTGTCCGAGACCGGACTGTGCGTCGTCTTCGTCGTCGCGACCCCGGTCACCGCGCAGCACCGCGACGTCGTGCGCACGCGCAACCGCATCTACGAGGCCGTCGCTCGCGCCGTCGCGCAGTTCCCCGGCACCACCTCCAACCCCGTCGCCGAGCGCATTGGGGTCGCCACCTGGCGTGAGTGGTTCCCCGGCCAGCACCTGCTCTCCGACGACTTCCTCACGATGCGCGTCGACCGCCCCACCGGGACCGGCGCCGACAAGTGGCAGCAGGCCGACCTCCTCGACCCCCGCACCATGCCGATTCCGGCCGCCGACCGTGCACGGCTCCGCGCCATCGTCGACAACGCCGCCCTCCTGGGCCAGACCCCCTTCTGGCTGCGCAGCCAGCCCGACGCCCCCGACCTCGTCGACTGGATGATGCGCCGCGCCGGTCTCGACGACCTCCCCCTGCCGTCCGCCGTCAAGCCCGAACGGATCTGCGGTCCGGGCCGCCCCCTGGGGCACGGCGTCGGCGCGATCGGCTCAGCCCGCCCCCCACGGCGCCTGCTCGGCCTGGGCGCCGCCACGCCGCGACCACCCCGCGCTGCGGCCGCGTCCACTCGCCCCGCACCCGACGTCTTCTGACGCCCTACCCGCGCCTCCATTCCCCGACCACCTCGAACCCGAAGCCCGAAAGGCCCCGCCATGCTCACCCCCACCTCCCCGACATCCACCCCCACCGAGCCGCTGCTGGTCGAGCGTCTCGCTGTCTCCCCGACCGTGGAGACGCCTCACCTGTGCGAGGACACGATGTTCGCCGGAGACGCCCTGGTGACCCTGTCCACCTTCTACGACGGTGTCCACCGGGCGACGCGATCCGTCCTCGTGGCGCACCGGCCCGGCATCGGTCTCGACGCCCCGCGCACGGTGCTCGCCTCCTTCGAACTCGACGCCACCCCCGGCGCCCCGGACTCGGCTGCGACCCACGACCTCCACGTCGCCAACGCCAACCTGGTCGCCCACCTGCTCAACGGTGACCCCTCGGAGAGCATCCGCCACGGCGACCTCATCCGCGCCGTCCTGGAGGCCGCCACCTTCTACCGCCACTCGCCCACCGACGAGGCCGACACCAACACCGAGGCCGACACCGAGGGTGACACCGACACCGAGGGCCAGACCTACGAGGAGACCCTCTGACCCACCCGCTCCATCCCGCGCGTGCGCGCGATGGTCGAGACCCTGCGGACCACCCGTGTTGCGCATGGTCCGCAGCATGAGTTCCCCCTCCGAGAAGAGCGCCGAGCGCCGCAGCATGGGCGCCCGTCTGGCCGCGCAGGTGAGCCGCAACGACGAGGAGGTCCGCGACTGGATGAACGGCGGCGGTGAGTTGTGGATGGCCGGTCTCGCACTGGCCGCCATCGGCTGGGCGCTGTGGCGCGTGGTCACCGGCGGCTGAGCGCCACCGCGGCCCCCGCTCCTCTCCTGCCCGCACACCGTCCTTCGCGACTCCCCCTCGACTCGGAGACCCCCATGACCACCTTCGGCAACGCCAACCCACGCATCCTCGGAGTGGCCGGTGGCGGACTGAACAACGCCTCGTGGCTCCGCGGCGACCGAGCCCAGCAGATGGCGAAGATCGGGCAGGGTGGCGAGGTCCGCACGGCCGCTGTCCTCAACGCCCTGGCGGAGCCCACCGACGGCCCGACGGTCATGCACGACCTGATGGCGCCGAGCCAGAAGTACAAGGCCAACATCGACCACCTCGTGGTCGCCGGTTCCACGGTCCACATCATCGACGCGAAGGTCTGGAAGCCGGGCCGCTACTGGACGCTGGCCTCGAAGACCTACCGCGGCCGCGAGCGGTTCGAGCCCGCCGAGAAGCAGACCATGGTCGTGCTGCGGCAGGCTCTGGAGGCCTACCTCGACAGCCTCGCGATCCACGCCGTCGTCCTCACCCCGACCCTGGTGGTGTGGCCCTCCTCGGACCGGACCGCGCTGCGCACCGGTCTGCTGAGCGTGCCCGGCGCCCGGGTCTGGACCTCGGCGACCTTCGAGAAGCGCATCGCGAAGATGCACCGACCCGGCGGCAGGGGCGCGACCCATCTGCCCGCCGACCCGGCCATCGTCGCCGCGCTCCTGCCGCTGCTCGTCACCGCACCGCGCACCGCCGCCGCCGCCCCCTTCGCGCGCCGGGTCCCGACACCCCCGGCCTCCGACCTGCCGGTCATGCCCGCGCCGCGAGCCCGCCGCGAGCCCGCCGCCAACACCGACTTCTTCGATGGGCCCCTGCCCTCGCTGCCCGAGGACTGGTAACCCATGGCCAACCGACCCGCTCGTGGAGGCCGCGCCGCCCAGGCCCCGGCACCGGCCTGGATCCCGAAGGCCGTCGCGGCTGCCGCCATCCTCGTCGGCCTCGTCGCCGTCTACTTCTCCCTCCCCGGTGCCCTGGTGATCTGGCTCGGCCTGGTCGTCGGGTCCTGGTCGGCCGTCATGCCGCTGATCACCGGCAAGGACCCCCAGACCAAGAACCCGATCCCGCAGGGGCCGGGTGAGCAGGCGCTGTACCAGCGCTTCCAGTTCTGGCGGGCCCTGAAGTGGAACCTGCTGCTGCCCGTCTCCGCCTTCGCCCCGGGGTGGCCCGTGCGGGCCTCCTTCCTCGGCGGTCTGCTCGCTGCCGGTGTCGCGTTCTGCCTGCCGAGCATCGACCTTCCGGCGCAGTACCCCAGCGCGCTGCTGCCGAGCGTGAACGCCCTGTTCGCCTTCGTGACGGTCTCCCAGGTCTGCGCCGCGCGGCGTGACACCGTCATGCCCGGCGATCGCTCCCCCGGCGTGCGGGTCGACTCCCTGCGCAAGATCGGAGCCACGCCGCGCACCCGCACCGTCGTCATGGCCGCCGCTGCCACGGCCGCCGCGGCCGGTGCTGGTGCCGCCACGCTGCTCATGCCCGCGCCTCGCGGGCACTTCACGCTGCTGCCCGACTTCGCGACGGGTCTCGCCGAGGCTACGGCATGGCCTGTCCTCGGTGCCGCCCTCGGATTCGCAGCGGTCGTGGCCCGCCCCTGGGTCGACACCGCGCTGGGGCACTGGCGCGAGGTCTGCGCGGCACGCGAGGAGTGGAAGCCGCGCTGGACCATGCTGAAGCACAACTTCCCGCCCCGCCTCAACGACCGGCAGAAGACCGGGGCAGCCGTCGTGGACACCTTCACCTCCGACGGCGCCATGGGCGGCTCCGCCACTTACCTGGCCCTGGGGCAGAAGATCACCCCGACCATGGGGCGCCCGGTCCGCATCGCAGTCCTGCCCGTCGAGATGCGCGACTCTGCTGGCCAGCCCATGCCCGGGACCATCGACGCCAACGACTTCCAGATCGTCACCTGGCCCAGCGACTTCTCCCTCAGCCTGGCCGACCCCACCGTCGACCCCGACCTGGCGCACCTGTGGCTCTCCTGCTCCCTGGCATGGGTCTGCGAGGGGCTCTACGACCCGCCGATCATCGACCAGATGGTGCCGCTGGCGGTTGCCGCAGACCCCGAGCCGACGTACCTGACGGACCCCGAGACCGGCCAGGTGATCCTCAACGAGGAGACCGGCGAGCCGACCCCCGACCCGAGCGCTGCCTCACCCAGCACCGAGCCCGAGGCGCAGGCCTGGGCGGTGACCCTGCACATGCCGCGCGGCCCCGGCTACGAGTCGGTTCGCCGCGACCTGGTCGGCCCCCTGACCGGGTACGTCGGCGCAGAGGCCCTGGCTGACCACCGCAACGGCGGGGCGCTCTACATCGGCGCGCTCACCGAGGGGACGCCGCCGCTGGACCCGAACTCCGGTGTCACCGCGGAGCACCTGCACAACCTCGACACCGAGGACGCCTGGAACGCGCGCTGGGCCGCAGTGCTGAAGCAGGACGTGAACCCGCCGACCATCGAGCACCGCACCTACGGCGAGCAGACACTGGCCTCCGGCGCCGTGGTGATGCGTCAGGCGTTCGTGCCCCGCCAGGGCGTCGACCTGCGCGACTTCTTCAACCTCGAACCCAAGATCGCTGCCACCTTCTCCGGCGCCCCGTTCGTCTCCGTCACCGGCTGGACCACCCAGGACCGCGTGGGAGAGCGCCATGCCCAGGCCTTCGCGGTGCACTGGTCCAGTACCGCCGTTCCCTCCAACCCCGACACCCTGAAGCCCCTCGCGGCCCCGGCCCGCCCGGGCCGTCGCCGCACGCGCAGCGACGCCAACCCCCGCGACATCAACCCCCGGGACCCGCGCAGCACCCGTTCCGTCGGCGACCAGACGGAGATGCCCTCCCACAACGAGGCCTACCTGTGGGTGCTCTCGGGCCGTATGAACCAGGCCTTCAAGGCCGCCCGGCTCGCCCAGCCCGAGACCTACGCGGTCCGCTGCCTGACCACGCCTTCCTCCCCCGGCCACATCTGGCAGATCTCGCTGCGCCTCTACGACGGAGTGACGCTGGCCGAGGTGCGCGGGATGGCGCAGAAGTTGCGGCAGAACCTCGCCTCGCAGTGGCTGCGCGTGGAGGCCGCCCCCGACGGCTGCGTGATCGTGGTGGGCGCCGACCCCAAGCGGGTCCGGCTGGCCGCCCCCGAGCGCGACGCCCGGTACCTGGCCTCCCTGAACTGGGAGCAGGCCTGGCTCGACAGCAAGGTCTCCGGAGTCGGCGGACTCACCCCGTCCCTGGTCGACATCGACCACCTGCCCAAGAACGACAAGGTCGAGGTCCTCACCTTCAACCTGCCGTCGGGCCTCTCGCTGCCCGACATCCAGGCCGCGACCAAGAAGTTGGAGACCGCCACCGCCAACGCCTTCATCCTCCCCCGACGCACCCGGGAGGGGCGCCCCGACCAGATCGAGATCCTCGCCTGCGAGGTCAACCCCCTGCCGGAGTCCTCACCCTTCGACTGGGACGAGGCCGACACCGGCGACCACCGCATCCCGTTCGCCACCAACCTCTCCGGCGAGGCGACCTCCTACAACAATCGTGACGACGCCCACCTGCTCATCAGCGGCACCTCCGGAGGCGGCAAGAGCGTGGCGCTGCAGAACTTCGTCTACGGCGCCGCCATCCGGGGCTGGGACCTGTACGTCATCGACCCCTCGAAGGGCGCGGTCGACTTCAACTTCGTCGAGCCCTACACCCGCGCGGTGGCTCGCTCGGTGTGGGAGGCCAAGGGCGTCATCGAGGCGATCTACGCCGAGGTCACGCGCCGCAAGGCGATCAACGGCGCCCACAACTGCGGCAACTACCGCGACCTGCCCGAGGACGTGCGCTACCCCCACGTCCTGGTCGTGATGGACGAGTTCACCTCCCTGATGATGCCCGAGCAGGCGCCCAAGCCGATGTCCGACGACCCCGGCGTCCTGGCGGAGCACGCCAAGGTCGTCGCGATGAACGCCTGCCGGGCCTACATCGGGACCTACGTGGGCAAGATCGTGCGCGAGGCACGGTCCACCGGCTTCACCATGCTGATGGCCACCCAGGCCCTGAAGGCCGAGACGCTCTCAAAGATCCCCGGCGCCAACGACCTGAAGGACAACATGTCGCGGATGATCGTGGGTCGGGCCTCGATCGGGCAGTTGCAGGCGGCGCTGAAGATGCCCTTCGAGGCCCCGCCGCAGCCCGACGTCCTGCCCGCCGGACGCGGCCTGTACGAGGGCAACGGCCGCCCCGCGGAGGTCATCCAGGTCTGGTTCGAGCCGTCGCAGGCCGTCTTCGCCGACCGTGTCGGTGAGTACCGCGATCCCATCCCCTCCGCTGACCGGCTCGATCTGTCGGCCTTCGTCGAGCCCGAGATCGAGATCGACGGCGGTGTGATCGGGCCGGGCCCCGATCCCCTCGCCGCTGCGCCCGCGGAGTACGCCCCCTCCCTGGCTGACATCGAGGAGGTCATCGAACTCGACGAACTCACCGTCTCACTCGACGACCTGACCGGCTTCCTCGCCGACGGCGACCCCGAGCAGGCACCGGCACCCGAGCAGGAGGCGCTCGCCCCCGACCGCGCGGACGCCGACTTCGACTGGGACGCGCTCCAGGCCTCCGCCACCCAGGAGGCCAACCTCCAGTCGCCGCAGACGAGCGACTGGAGCAGTCCCGAGCCCACCGAGCCCACCGTCGAAGCCGGTCCCCCGAGCGGGCAAGAGGACCCGGCCGCGCAGACCCCGGTCGACGGTGTGATCCTCGGGGCCAGCGTCGCCTGGGACGAGATCGACCCGAGCGCCTGGGAGCCCGAGCAGTCCGACTACGGCTGGACCGAGATCGACGCCCTGGCCGCGTTCCTCACGCAGTACCCGCAGGTCGAGACCGTCTCGTGGCTCGCGCCGCGGCTGCACGACCTCGACGCCACCGGGGTGCCGTTCATCGACTTCGTGCGCGACATCGCCGAGGAGCACGGGGTCATTGTCATCGGTCCTCCGGTGCCCGCGAGCACGCACCAGGAGCCGGTCGCGACTGAGGCTCCGTCCCACCCCCTCCCCCTCTCGGAGGAGCACGAGCCGATGCCGACGCAGCAGCCGACCACGCCCGCGGTCGTCAGTGCCCCCTCTGCGGCACTCGACGAGTTCGACAACGTGCCCCGGGTGCCGATGCACCTCATCGACGTCACCGACCAGTTCGCCTGAGGGGACAGATGGACCCCGAGCGTGCCGCGGCCCTGACCGACCAGGCGTGGCGAGACCACCACTCCGCTGTACGGGAGCACCTGCTGATCCGAGCACGTGACCCCTACCTGGCCGACGATCTCGCGGCCGAGACCTTCGTGCGCATGCTGCGCTACCTCACCGACGAGGGGCGTGAGCAGCCCACTCACATGCGAGCGTGGCTGTTCGCGATCGCTCGCAACCTGATGACCGACCACTACCGGACCCCGGCGGCTCGCCGTGAGGCGCTGGCGTTCGATCCGCAGGAGGACCGCTCGTGCCCGGCCGCAGAACAGCACGTTCCCCTAGAGACCTGGCAGGACGTCCTCGTGCTGCTGCACGCCCTCTCCGAGCATCAGCGGCTCGTGGTCGTCCTGCGGGGGCTGCACGACCTCTCGACCGCTGAGACGGCCCAGATCATGGGCATCACCGACCAGGCGGTCCGCAACCTGCGGCACGCGGCGAAGCGGCGCCTGCTCGCGGCTCGGTCCGACCTGCTCCGGCCCCGCCCGACCACTCAGCGACCACTCACCGAAAGGGCTCCATGATGGACACACCCCTGCTCCCGCCGATCCTGTCGTGGCTGCTGATCGCCGGGGTGGCAGCCTCGGGGCTCTGGACTCTCAGCGAGGCGGGGCGGCGATGCTCGATCCGCGGCTCGAAGCCCCGGTACATCTTCGCCTCCTGGGAGCGTCCGCTGCGCTGGCCTGCCCTGCTCTACTTCGTCATCTCCGCGGTGATCGAGGCGCGCTTCTACCAGGACTGGGTCCTCTTCGTGACCTCCTGCACCGGCATCGCCCTCTGGCTCTTCGTCACGATGGAGCGCTCCCGGCGTGGGGATGACGACGACGACTTCTGGAAGAAGAGCGGCAAGCGGCTGCGGTCCTGGCTCACCGGTCGCACGTCGAGTCCTCTCGCGCATCCTGGGCGGTGACTGTGCGTGAGCCCGGCAGACAGTCCGGCGACACCCCCGGCTACCTGGCTACCTAGCAACTTGGCGACCTGGCGACCCAGGCCGCGCAGCACCGGGAGCCGCGCGAGGCGGGAGCGGGTCGGCCCTCCGTCCACCCCGGGGGAGGGACCCTCCACGTCACCTGCCGCAGAGGGCCCCATCGCGGCGGGCGGAGCGACCGGCCCGGGCCCCTTCACGGCCGACACCGATGCCCCGCTGCTACCTGGCTACCTGGCTACGTGGGTTGTTGGGTGGGTGGCGACACGGCTCGCCAGCCTGCTTTCTGGCTGCGTCGGCGGCTGCCCTGCTGGATGGCGGTCTTGATCGCGGTGTAGACGGTGTCGCTGGGCGGGGATCAAGCGCATCGAGCACAGGCCGAGGCGGTTCTCGCTTGCATCAAGAACAGGACGCAACGTGGCTACCTGGCTACCTGGCTACCTACACGGCTACGCACCGAGGTTGCCGTACCGGCAGGCACCCAGACACATCGCCGCTGCCTGACTGCCTGGCTACCTGGCTACTTACCCGGCTGCGCATCGACGTTGCTGGACTGCTGCGTCACTGCACAGCCGTCGCGCCAGATCGACAAGCGCACGGCCACCCACCTGGCCCCCTGGCCCCCTGGCTACTTGGCTGCCCCGACGGGCGACCGCCTCGTCCGGACCGCCTACGGCGGCCTCCGCCCCGGGAGGGAGGCCGGGCCCATCGAACCGCTCTCCGAGGCGGGCTCCGAGACGGGAACCGTCAGGACCTCATCCAGCCCCCACTGCCCGGACCGGCTCCGGCGAGGGGGATCCGGGGAGACCCCCCGCACCCCCGCCCGATCCTGGCCGTCCCGCCATGCAGGAAGGTCGAGGCAGCCACCCACGGTCCTCCCTACCTGGCTACCTGGCTACCTGGCTACCTGGCTTCCCGAGTGACGCGCCCCGCGGCGCGAAGGCTGGCCGGTGACGCTGACCAGCGACCACACGGGTCCCGTCGATCCAAGCCCTCGACTGCCTACCTGGCTACCTGGCTACCTCGCCACCTGGGCTCACGGCTAGCCGCATGGCCGCCGCGCCCGCCGCCTACCTGTGCGGGCGACTGTCTGCCCCGATGGGTGGCCTGACGGCCCTCCAGCCGCCTGTCGCGTTGCCTGCGGCGACCGGGCCGTTGGAATCGCTCCAAGGTCTCGGTGCGCGGCGACCCGCGGTCCGACACCCAGCCAGGACCGCTGGCTACCTGGCTACCTGACTACACAGACAGCCGGGCGGCCCACCAGCCTGCTGCGGAGCGGGCTGATGCCAACCTTCCCGACACGTAGGCACCTGGCTACCTGGCTACCTGGGCAGGCGGGTCGCCACGTAGCCACGTAGCCATGTCGCTGGGCTGCCCGGCGGCTCGCCGGGCAGAGAGGTAGCCATGACAGCAGCACCCCGTGCAGGCTGCTGTCCGGCGAGCCTTCGAGACTGCGCTAGCGCTGAGCAATAGCGTGGGCTGCATGGAGATCATCGCGCTGCTCGGAAAGGGCGGGACCGCCAAGACGACCTCGTGCGCCACCATCGGGCACGCGCTCGCCAGGCGGGGCTACGACGTCGTGATCGTCGACCTCGACTCGCAGGCATCCCTGTCCGACTGGCTGGTGGGCGAGCGCGAGGACCAGCCGATGGTCGAGGACGTCCTGATGGGGCGCGTCGCGACCTGGTCCGACGTACTGGTCCCGATCAGCGACCACCTGCGCCTGGCGCCCACGATGAACTTCGCGCTGCGTGAGGTCGACGACCACATCGAGGGGCTGAAGCGGCAGAAGGAACTGTTCATCGCCAAGGCCCTCACCCGCCTGGTCGACCAGGAGAAGCCCGACTTCGTGCTGCTCGACACCCCGCGGGGTCTCGACACCAACACGGCGCTGAACGTCTTCGAGGCCATGACCCTGGCCCTGATCGCATCCGAGCCGTCGCCGATGAGCGTGGCCGCTCTGCGAGAGATCGTCCTGGCGGTGCGGGAGTACGAGGAGGCTCGCGAGGCCGATCTGCTCCTGGGGGTCCTGCCGACGCGCTACACCCGCACCAGCCTCTCGGCCATGGCGCTGGGCTCCCTGGCCGAGAACCGGTCGCTACGGGTGCTGGAGCCGATCAGGGCGACCGTCAAGGCTTCAGAGGCGGTCGCACTGAGCGAGTTGCTGTGGGACTACGACAAGTCTTCGACGGCCTCCCGGGACTACGAGCAGGCCACCGACACCATCCTTGCCGCACTCAACGACCGCACCACCTCGACCAAGGCGGGTTCCTGATGAGCACCTCTTCCACGCGTCAGCGCAAGTCCCGGCTCGCCAGCGCCATGCAGCGCACCGCGTCGATCGATGGCCCGGACGCCGAGCCCGAGGTCACCGAGCCTGCGTCTTCTGACTCCACGCCTGCCGAGCCCACGCCTGTTGAGCCTGCGCCTGCCGAGCGCGAGACCAGCCAGCCCGGGGGCGAGGCCATCACCGAGACCAGCCTCGCATCAAGTGGAGGCGCGCCGCTCCAGGCCGAGCCGTCCATCGAGGAGGCCCCTGTTGCGACGTCCGCTGCGCAGGCGGGACCCGGTGCCGAAGTGGCTCCCACGCTGGGAGCGAACCCTGAGCAGTCCGCCCCGCCAAGCCGAGCGGCCGAGCCCGTGTCCGCCGAGCCCGTGTCCGCCGAGCCCGTGTCCGCCGAGCCCGTGTCCGCCGAGCCCGTGTCCGCCGAGCCCGTGTCCGCCGAGCCCGTGTCGGCCGAGCCCGTCAGCGATGACGCCGCGGAGGAGGTCGCCGCGCCCGCCTCGACCTCGCAGCCGGAGCCCGAGGACGCGCCCACCGTGGACCCGGGACCCTTGCAGCAGGCCCAGGTGCTGGCTGGCGTGGGCCGCATCGACTTCGACAACCCGCTGACGAACCTGAAGAAGGTCATGGCCACCGGGCGGGACCAGCGTCGATACGTCGAAGCCCTCCCTCGCAGGTCCCAGAAGAGCACGAACGTCCGGCTGCCGGTGCACCTGCAGGACGTGCTGGCCGAGTACTGCGACAGGGGGTCGGCGCCGATGGCTGACTTCATCACCGCGGTGCTCGACGCCTACTTCCGTGACTTGGGCGCGCTACCCCCGCTGGGGGAGGGGAACCGACCGGTGGAGGAGTTCTTCGACCGTCTCCGCAAGCAGCAGCAGGTCTACGACTACTGAGGTGCGCGGAGAAGGTGGCCCAGCACCTGGCACCCAGCACCTGGTACCTGGCACCTGGCACCCGGCTCACTCCTGCGGTGCGGAGACCGACTGGCCGGGGACCTTCACGGTGATCTGCTGGCGACGCCCCAGCCCCGGCATGATCGTCACGTCGATCCAGCCCGCCTCGACCAGTTCGTCTCTGCGGGAGCGAGCGGTCTTGCTGGTGACCCCGCACAACGCCGCCATCTGGTCGATGCTGAACTCGAACATCGTGCCGCCACCGGTGGCTGCGTAGTGGTAGAGCAGCGCCCACATGTAGGCCGCGGGGCCTGAGACGTCGGCATCGAGCAGGAGTTCCACCGGCACCGGCACGTGAGGGTAGGCGGGGGAGGGGAGTGGGCCCCCGACATCCTGCCTGTCCATGAGCGCACCCTAGTGCCCCCACGGAGATCCTGAATCAGGACCTCCGTGCTGCGACCTGCCCCAGATCGTCGACTTCTCGTGCGCCGAGCACCTCGGCGAGCAGGAGCAGGGCGTGCCTGGTGCGCACCGCGTCTCGCTGCCGCAGCGTCTGGGCCAGGTCGCTCATGCCCATCTGGTGACCTGGCGCCGGTCCGGTCGGCGGCGATGGGTCGTCCTCGTTGATCTGCCGTGGCCAGTCGAGGATGGTCGCGCCGATGTCGTCTGGTGCCTCGCCACCGTCGCCCTCAGGTGCCAGACGGTCGACCAGGCCCAGGTAGGCCCACCAGGCCCGGCGCTCGTGGCGGTAGCGCTCGATCTGCGCCTGCACCGCCTCGCTCACGCCCCACTGCTCGGCGAGTCGTTCCAGTGAAGCGCTGCCGACTACCCACCCGCGGTGCGGGCTGCGCACAGCCAGGCCCCAACTGGCCAAGACAGCCAGGATGCCGTGGGCGCCGCTGTGACCCAGCCCGGCCTCGACAGCGATCTGACGTCCGCTCAGCGGTTCCCGGGCCCGCTCCAAGACGTCGTAGACGAACGCAGCCCCTAGCCCGAGTTCACGGAAGGCGGGCCTGATGGCGTGGATGCGGCCGCGACGCCACGGCTTGGACTCACAGGCCGGGCGCATCAGGTCGGGGATGACGAGCGCGTAGACGTTGGCCTTGACCCCTTCACCGTGCCGCACCAGGTCGATGAGGAGACGATCGCGTGGTGCGCTCCGCAGTCGTCGCAGCACCCTGCCGACCGTGGACTGGTCGAGGCCCGTGGCGATCGACAACGACCTGTTCCCGTGCTCGACCTCGGTGGTCCCGCGCAGGGTCCCTGCCTCGGCCAGGGCGTGTAGCACCGCGCGCTCTGCTGGGTCGCCACGACGCGTCAGCAGGTCGACCGCCGCCAGCCACTCGCGGATCCGTTCCCCAGCCGCCCCCCGCTGTGACTGGTGTGGGCTTGTGGTGCGTGAGTGGACGAGCCCTGCGTCGCGGTCATCTGCACTGCGTCTGCTGCGGCGGGCGCCCTCGAAGGCGACGGCGCGCTGCCAGTCGCGCGCGAGTGCCTGGTGGCGGTGGTTGACGCGGTAGCGCGCGTAGAGGGAGGCCAGGCCGGGCCAGGTGCCGTCGGAGACCCTGCGCGCGACGTCGACGAACGCCCACCCCGAGGCCACCGATGCCCACAGCACCGCCTGCCGGGCCTCGGAGGCTGAGCGGTACCGCTGCGGGTCCCACTGGCCGGTTCGCGCGATCTGCTCGAAGGTCGCGTCGGGGGCCGTGTGCCCGTGCAGCGCATCGATGCGCGTGACACTGCCCGTAGGCGGCGCCGCCTGCGCGCGGACAGCGCCATCGTTGGCCGGGGCCCCCGCCAGCCGGGAGGCGTAGGTGCGCATCGCGCGCCACACCTCCGGTCGAGCAGGCGCGCGCAGGCGGTCCACCGCGGCGGCAATGGGTTGGTCCAAGCGCTGGTGCTGCCCGGTCTTGTGCCGGGATCCAGGCGGACGGATGCATCCGGCGTGGATGTTCAGCATCGGCTGCGGGTCCAGGGTGGGTGCGAGCGCAGTGAGCCCGCGGACCACCTCGGAGACCTCGTGGAGCGGTGCGGCTTCCGCGAGCGGCACGTAGAGGTGGCGCCCGCCGTTCGGGGAGGTGTCGGAGAACCAGGGCGCGCCCAGGTCGTCGAGCAGGTCCGTGAGACGCCGGTGGTCGGTGGCGGTGTCGCCACGAGCGGAGTCGAGGTCGAGGCACACCACGGGGGCGCACCCGTCGTGGTTGTAGACCAGGACGGCGGCAGGCTGGTTCGGCAGCACGTGGGGGACAGGACGCTCGTCGCGTGCGCGGTAGTTGCGTCCCCCGTCGCGCGAGATCCGCACGCGCCCGCGGGCAGCCAGCAACGGTGCGAGCGCAGCCCACTCCTCCTCGGGGCCCGGGTGTCGAGCCGCGGCCACGGACGAGAGGTGCCGAGCGTCAGTGGCCCGGCTGAGGGCAGCACTCATCGCCGCACCAGCCGAATCGGCTCGGGGATGCGGGGATCGGATGGCTGCGACACGCCGCGGCACGCCGAAGGCATGACAGCGTCACGGGTCGGCAGCGGTGCTACCGTGAACACACGAACTCCTGCTAGGGCGGTTCGATAGAAAAGTGGTCGCTCCTCTGGAGCGGCATCATCAGCCGAGTTCGCGCTCGACTGATGAGCGAATCGAGGCGGTCACCTGTTCCACCAGGTGGCCGCTTCGGCGTTTTACGAGGCCGACGGCATCGCGATCTCCTCCTGCACGGTGTTGTCGTGACCGGGGACGTCGATGACGCCCGCGGGGAGTTCGTAGCCCGCCTTCTCGGCCATCGCGAGGATGATCCAGTCGGACTTGGTCAGGCCAGCCTGCGCGGCGAGCGCCTCCACCTTGTCGGCGAGCCCGAGCGGCGCACGGGAGATGAACGGGCGACGGTCGCCTTTCCACCGGCGGTCGCTGCTCTGCCCTCGGGGAGCGTTCGTACGTGCAGTCATGGAGGCAAGACTTCCACGCGACAGACGCCCCGCTCGGCATTTGCCAGGTCCAGATTCAGCAGCGCGCGGCCTGGGCGCGATGGGGACCAGATTCAGGACTGACCTGCGAGAACGCCCCTTCAGGGGCGCCTCGCCACGCGCGCCCGGCCGCCGTCGCGACGAACTTCCACCTGACCTGCAGGAAGGTATTTTTTCCCTACTTGGAGGGGAAAAAGTACCTACCTCTCCGGCGCAGCGGATCGGGAGGCGCCAGCCGCTGGCAGAACTCCCTCAGATTGGGCTCGGCCCGGCGTGTCGCGGCGTGTCTGGGCGGTGCGGGGCTGATCATCGCCCGACCGGACGCCGAGAGCGCTTGTCCGAGACTCCTTGCCAGGCAACGCATCTGGCCCGACCCGGGTGTCGTTTCGCCCCCGCGGCGTCTGTGAAGGCACAGTCTCGGGGTCCACCACCTTGACCTCGCCTGTCCTTACCTCGAAGGGTCCCTGCCGTGACCAAGCCTGTTCACCCCCTGGAGCCGCGCACCAACGCCCAGGCCGCCGCCCAGGACCGGACCCGCATGTTGCTGGTCATCGGCGTCATCGGTGCGATTGCTGGCGGACTGATGATCGGCGCCTTCTGGCCGGACGTGGACATCACCGCGGCCGTCACTTGCGAGCCGACGGACTTCTACTGCACGCCCGTCGAGGGAGACGTCGAGGAGACCGGGAGCGAGTGGGGCGTGCTGCTCGGCGCACTGGTGGCTGGCCTGTCCCAGATCGCGCTCCTGATCGCCATCATCAGTCACGGCGTGGCGCTGGGGGTCTCTCGCGCTGGGCACCAGGCCCCGCTCGCGAAGAAGTAGCGGGCGGCGAAACCGCCCCGACCTTACATAACCTATGTTATCGGCTTACTTCGGATTGCCCGGGGGAGCGCCACTGAACCGCCCGCGAGACGGTGCCGCTCAGTGCTCCTGGACGGCTCGCACCGCATCGCACGCCGGTCGCTCGCACTTCACGGCCACCGGTGTACCTCCGGCGTCGACCTCGACGGTCCAGCGGTGCTCGGTGCACCCGCCCAAGATCTGCCGCGCCTCCGCGAGCGTGTAGAGCCGCTCGCCGGGGTTGCGCACCTCGCGCACGGGCGTCAGGACATCCGGCTCGCTGGACGGCGGTTCCCACTCCGCGACCGTCGTGACGTCGTCTCGGCCGTCGGGACCGCGCTGCCAGACCTCGTAGCCGTCGGGACCACGCAGCGCCATCGGCGGGATCCGGTACGCCTCGACCCCGTGCTCGCGGACCAGCATCCAGCCCGTGTTGACCCAGACGGTGTGCAGCGCTGAGCGCACGTAGCCCAGCGAGCCCCCGGGGCCGCTGCCCGCGCGCCGCCCCTTCCGTGGCGCGTCCCAGCCGGGCTGGGTGGCGTCGAGCATCTCCTCGACCAGGATCACCCCGGCGCACGCCTGCTCGGTGAGGCGCAGCAGGGCGCTCACCGCACCGTCGTGCCGCTCGCCCCCGCTCGTGTCACCAGGGCCACCGTCCGCGCTCACACCGGCCATCGTGTCAGCCCCTTCCTCGACGGAGTCCTGGTGGACTCCCTGTTTGGCGCATGGTCCCCGGCAGCGGGCCGGTCACACCTGACCGACCCCGGCGGCGCCATCGAGCCGTCGCGTCAGCCCACGAGAGGCCAACCGAGTGTCCGTCGAGCGCATCACCCTCCGCCTGCCACCGGGCTTCTCCCCTGAGATCCACGAGGCGGCGCTGGTGAAGTTGATCGCCGACCAGTACGGCACCGGCTTCGTCATCGACTCCATCGACCTGCAGAGCGGCACCGCCAAGGCCTCGCGGCAGGCCGCCATCACCGAAGTCACCGAGAACAGGGCGACCTCGTCCTTCGACGTCCGCCTGGCCCGCGGCACCAAGCCCTCCGACGGCGACGGCGCAGCAGCCAAACTGGAGGACCAGTACCCCGGGCACTACATGACCAGGTTCGAGCCGTTCCTGGGTCGTGCCACCCTCACACGGCTCTCCGACGACGAGGCCCGCTGTCGCGGCGCGGTCTCGACCGCGCTCGGCGTCAAGCCGTGGGACATCGAGGTCAAGCGCCGCCGCGACGGCGGCTACGACCTGATGCTGCCGCGCTCCTACCAGCCCTCGCGACACCTGACGAAGTTGGAGGAGGTCGCCACTCTCGTCGTGGGTCAGGAGGGCTGGTACGTGAAGGCCGACGCCCAGAAGTTGGTCGCCTCGATCATCCCCTCCGAGCCTCCGACCTTCCCCGAGGGCATCGCCTTCCCGCTGAAGCGTCTCGGCAAGGGCGACATCGACCGCGTCCCCTTCGGGATGATCCTGCCCGAGCCCGGCGAGACCAGCGGCCCCGAGATGACCATCGACTGGACCGCCTCCGCCTGGGCGCTGGTGGCCGGGACGCCGGGAAGCGGCAAGACGGTCTCGCTCTCGGCGATCATCGCCGACGCCCTGTCCAACGGCTCGGACCTGGTCGTGGTCGACGACGTCTCGAAGGCCGTCGACTTCGAGTGGTGCAAGCCGTTCTGCCGTTCCGGCGGTTGGGGCTGCGACTCCCTGCCCGCGGCCGTGGCCGCCCTCGAACTGGTGCGCGAGGAGGGCGCCAAGCGCGCCCAGGTCCTGAAGCGGATGGGGATCAACAACTGGCTCGACATGCCCTCCGGCGAACGGTTCACCCCGATCCTCGTCATCGTGGACGAGGTCTCGGCCCTCGTGGTCGCCGACCCCGTCCCGAAGGGCGTGCCGAAGGACCACCCGATCTACCTGGAGATCGCCGAGCGCAACCTCGCGCGAGCCATGCTCCAGCGCGCGATGCGCAAGATCATCGCCGAACTGCGCTTCGTCGGCGTGCGGATGATCCTCAGCACCCAGGCTACCAACGCCAACACCGGCGTCGACCCCGCCATGCGCACGCTCATCGGGCACAAGATCCTCCAGGGCGTGAACCCCTCCAAGGCTGCCCGGACGCAGATCTTCGCCGACGAGTCCGCGGTCCCGACGGTGCCGGAGAACGTGAAGTCCGGCGGCCCCCGTGCCCGCGGCGTGGGCGTGGCGACCCTGGAAGGTCAGGCCCCCGAGATCTACAAGTCCTACTTCGCCACCACCGGCGACTACGGCCGCGCCCTGCTGGCCCTGGGAGTCCCCACCCGGGCCAACCCCTCTCCCACCTCGGCGCAGATCGACAAGTTCCTGCCCTCCCTCGACGACACCGGCAGCGAACGCGACAGCGGGGGCCGTGGCGGGGGCCGTGGGCCCGAACTGGCCCCGTCCGGCCGCCCGGCCGCCCAGGTCGCCGCGGAGATGGGCGACCAGTACGGCGTCGCACTGCACGACGGCTCGCTCGGCTCGAACGCCTACGAGGTCGCCAACGCCGCCCGTCGCGCAGCCGCTGTCGGCGGCGGGTCCAGCAAGGCCACCGCCAAGCAGAAGCGCGAGGCAGCCGAGGAGGCAGCCCACGCCGCCCGATCCGGCGAGGTCACCGTGCGCCGAGCCCCGGCTGCCTCTGCAGCAGCAGTGGACGACTTCTGAGGTCCCCGCACACCGCCCAGACGTTGGCAGCACAGCACCAGTGAGGACCCACCCACCGCGCCCAGCGACCTCAGGAGACCAGGTGAGCATCCTTCCCGCCCCCCGCCGCAACATCGCCGCACCCCAGGACGGCGTCGTGCGTCGCACGATCTCGTCGCTGACCATGTCCGCACGCAGCGGATACGAGCGCAGCCCCCTGGGCAGGCGCACCATCGACTTCACCCCCACCGACGGCCCCTTCGCTGCCCCGCTGACGGTCTTGGGCCTCGTCGAGGCGTACCACGACGACGACGACGAGGCCTACGCCCTGATCGCTGACCGCATCACCGGGCGCATGGCCGCCATGGGGGCTACCCGGGTGGTCGTGTCCCTGCTCGCCCAGTGCGTCGAGCCGGACCAGGTGCTGACCCTGACCGCCACCGGGGTGCGTCAGCACACCTGCGGTGCGCTGCGCGACCGCATCGCGATCGCCTTCGTCGGCGACATGATGGCCGGGCACGTCAGCGGTGGCCCCTTCACAGTCGACCTGAACGTGCCGGTGTGGCGCCCTGACCGCCACCGCGCAATCGTCGACGCCCTCACCACCACCGTCCTGGCTGCCATGGTCGCCTTCGTCGCGCTCGACGAGGGCGAGATCGGGACGCTGGGAGAGGCCAGCGTCGACGAGGCCGTGGACCAGGTCATGGCCCGGATGCGCACGACTCTCTACGCCGAGGCCGCCGGGGCTTCCGCGGCGTGAGGACACCATGAGCCCCGCCCCCGCCCCGGCGACGCGCAGGATGCGAGTCCGTCCGGCACCGCGCCCCGCCTTCGTGGCGATGCACGACCTTCACGAGGCTCCAGCACGCCGCGGCGACGTCAACACGCCTCACGCCACGGTCCGCACCCACTTCGGTCGTCTCCAGGACCCCCTGGTCGAGTTCATCGCCCACTCCGAGGTGCTGGTGGGCTGCGTCGCCTGGATCACCAACCGGCAGGTCCTGGAGGCGCTCGCCCAGCGGCGGGTAGCCCTCGTGGTGCAGAAGGAGGACTGGTGGAAGAAGCCCGACGCACGCGGCGTCGCGCTCCGCAGCCGGTACGCCGCGTTGCGCGGCGACATCCCCACCTCCGCGCTCCCCGCGCCCCTGAGCCGCCGCAGACACCTGCTCTCCCCCATCTCCTGCCTCGGCTACGGCGCCACCCACCAGGGCCGTCCCGGCGGGGCCACGCCCCCGCTGATGCACCACAAGTTCCTCGTGCGCTGCTCGGCTCAGACCTCGCCCGGAGGCCAGACCCTGCTCCTGCCCAGCGCGGTCTGGACGGGGTCGTTCAACTTCTCCGGCAACGCCGACGACTCCTTCGAGAACGCTGTGGAGATCCACGACCCGGGAACCGCGGCCTCCTTCCTCTCCGAGTTCGCACTCGTTGCTTCACTGGCGGAGTCCATGGACTGGCGCCTCGGGCGACCGTGCGGGAGCGGCCGTACCGAGCCCCTCGCGGCCACCACGGTGCCCTCGGCCCGCGTGGAGACGGGAAGCGTCAGACGAGCCACCACTCGCGGCTCTGCTCCCGTCGCGGCGAAGCCGAAGCCCAAGGCCCCGAAGAGCGGTGCCCGCCGGACGTCTCGGACAGCACCGAGCGCGCCCAAGCCCGCGCGCGCCTCGGGGAAGGCCGCGACCACCACCACCCGGGCGCCCTCCAAGACCTCGCCCTCCACGACCTCATCTCCGCGGGGCGCAGCCCGACCCTCCCGCGGCCGCTCGACGCCTTCCTCCAGAGGGACCGGGCCCCGCGCCTCGACACCCACCACGAGCAAGGGGCGCTGATGCTCTTCAACCGACGCGACCGGTCGGGCCCACGCCCCCTCCCGGGCCCCCGGGCACTCCCCGGGTTCGCCGCCGACCCCCAGGGTCTGCTGACTGCCCTGTGCGAGCAGGTCTGCGCGGCGATGGTCGCAGACCCCGCGCTCGACGAACGGCCCTGGACCAGGTTCTCCTACCAGTTCTTGTGGCCCCGTGACTCCCTGGCCGGGAGCCACTCGGGGACCTGGATGGCTCAGGCCGTGCGCCCTGACGGCCAACCTGTGCTCACCGGGGGTGACTTCTTCGCGCGCGACCTCAACGCCTACTGGCTGCTGCGTCGGTTCCGCATGGCGCGCCCGACCCTGGAGCGACCCTCGCACTTCCACATCGAGGGCACGCGATCCTCAGTCTCCGCCCCGCCCGAGGTCACCTCACGGTGGCTCGACCTGACCTGAACGACCCTCTCTTCGCTGTCCGGCCCGGTCAGCGCCACGGAGAAGGCGAGAACTTTCCCGGCGCGCCCGAGCGCCTGCGCGAAAGCCCGCACACCAGTCTCAGCGACCGTACTTTGCTCGCACCCGAGACCGGGAGGAGAGAACCGATGCTGGACCGCCCACTGACTATGGAGTGCGGGGACCGCCCCGACCGCTCGGCTCCAAGCCGCCCGGTGATCGCGCACACTGGTAGCCCCACCGCCACGCGACCCACCGCCACGCGACCTCACCTCTCTGCCCACCGCTGCCCGACCCTTCGCGTGGTCAACCCGGCTCGACACGCTGCTGCGACAGGAGAACGATCGTGAGCACGCTGCACCCCACGAACCCCTCGCGTGACCAGCGCGGCCGATTCGCCCCCATGGGGCGCACCGAGTCCGCGCTGAGCCTGAGCCCGAACGCGGTCGAGGCCGCAGCGCACCGTCCTGGACCGACCGGGCCGCCCCCGGGCACTACCCCCGTGCGCGTGGACGACGTCGCGCTCGGCGCGCGCATCGCCCCGCCTCCCGGCGTCGGCGCGGAAGCCGACAGCGTCTACGTCGTGGCCGCCATCAACACCCGCGGCAGCGCCCGGTTCGTGCGAGCCCACGACGCCATGAACCCCGCCCGCTCGGTGGAGTTCTACGCCCCCCGCAACGGCACGATGGACGCCTACCCGACACCCGGGTGGCGCCAGCGCCGCGCCGAGCGCCGCGCGGCCAAGGGCCACCACTCCTGACCCGACCTCGCACGACAGGCGCAGCCGTGCCCTAGGACACCTCCTACGGCACGGCTGCACCTGACTCGCGCCGAAAGCGGTCCGCGACTCCCCCGCACACCTGACTCCCATCACCCGGCTCCATGTGGGCGCCGGGACCGACAGGGAGGCCTGCGCCGTGTCCTACTACGCAGCGAACGTCGTGTGGCAGTCGGCCGACGGCACCTGGTCCATCGGGTTCCACCCCATGGAGGGCTGCAACGGCGAGTGCTACGACGAGGACGGCGGAGACGAGACTCACGAGTGGTGCCGCGAGGCCGACGAGTCGCGCTTCGACTGGGTCTCGGTCGGCCACCCCACCCAGGACGCCGCCATCAGGTCCTGGCACGGCGCCAACCCCGGTACCCACGACGTCTACGCCTACACCCCCGGCTACGACCCTGCGTCCTATGTCGACGACACCCGGTCCTGGGCGGCCGACTTCGACGACATGGCCGCACGCCTCTACGAGAACGAGCAGGACAGGCTCGCCCAGCAGCGCGGCGGCCGCGGCGGGTTCGGCCTCGGCTTCGGCGGCTACCGCTCCTACAACGGCCCGCCGAAGTTCCGCACCCTCGCCGCGATGCAGAAGGAGCACAACACCCTGGTCCAGGACGGCGCCCGGTTGCTGGCCTCGGGCCGCGCCAGTGGCATGCACACCGCGGTGCCGGACATCGAACGCAAGGTCGTCGACCGTCTCGCGGGAGCCAACCCCACCGAGCGAGCCGCCTTCGAGAAGGCCGATGCCAGCCACCGCGCCGCGCTGCGCGCCATCCTGGCCGAGGGACGCGAACGCCGCGCCACCGAGAACGCGGATGCGCTGCGCCGTCGCCACTCCGCCTACCGCCCCTCCGGCTACTTCAGCCGCGAGGACTGGGCTTCGCGCCAGCGTCGAGAGGCGGCCCGAGACGAGGCGGAGGCCATCGTCGAGCAGGTCATCGCCGACGCCGACAAGGCCGCCGCCCGACGCGAGGCCCGCACCCGACAGGTCGCCGCCGCCAGCCCTCCCGTGACTGCCCCGCAAGCCCCGAAGAAGGCAGCCCCGAAGAAGGCAGCGGCGCCCGCTGCACGCCGCAAGACCACCGCCAAGTCGACCGCGGGCTCCTTCGCCACCCAGACGCGCGCTGAGGCCCCCGTCGCCCTGGCCGCTGCCGCCACCACCAAGACCACCACCAAGGCTGCCTCCATACCGGCGGCCGCCGACGACCCGTGGGCCCCGCTGCCCGGACAGGACCTGTGATGGCTGGCAAGCACCGCGCCCGAGGGCGCTTCCGCCTGCGCGGGAAGACCACCAAGGCCTCCAACGCCGGGTCGTTCCGCACCACCGAGCGCAACGAAGCAGACGTCGACCTCACCGTTGCTGCGGCCACCCCCGCGGTGACGGAGAACCAGCCCGCCCCTCGCGCGCGCTTCGAGGGCGGGACCACGACCGTCGCGGGGGCCAGCGGTACCACCACCCAGGCCCCCGACCCCACCAACGGCTCCCCACTGGCAGGCCACGGGTTCACCCCGGTCAACGCCACGGCCCGACCCGGCGCCCAGCGTCCCGCGCTGTCGCGCCTGCTGCTCGGCGACCTCGGCCGCGACCTGCGCGCGATCGGCGGCTCCATGAGCAACGACCTGGCCACCAGCGTCGACGTCGCCCTCCCCGGACGTGCCCTCAACATCCGGCTCGGCATGTCCCAGCAGCGTCTCGCCGCGGCCCGCTCCCAGTTCGCCCAGGCTCAGGCCCTGCCCTTCAGCGACCCCGAGCGCCAGCGCCGCATGGCCACCGCGGCCGCCGAGATGCGGGCCGCCGAGCACGAAGCCAGAGAACTGCAGCGCGAGGCCGACCGGCGCGCGGGCCTGGCCCCTGACGACGCCGAGAACCCCGGCGACCCGCAGCGCGGCACCTCGCCCACCCGAGCGCGCACCCGTCGGTCCGCCACCGCGCCCATCGACGACGCCCCAGGGGCTGACGGCCGCCGCTACGGGGCCTACTGGGAGGCCGAGAACGCACGCCTGGCCCGCGGTGATGAGCCCGACCTGATCACAGTCGCTCCGATCGCGGCCCGCGACCTGGTCGAGGGAGACCTGGTGAATCTGGCCAGCAGCGACGGCACCCACACCGTCGGGGTCGTCGCCTTCGATCCGGACGAGACCACCGAGGGCACCCGCCGCGACGTGACCATCTGCTTCGCAGACGGCACCTTCGACCGCTACGACGTCGACGCCACCTTCACCTTCGAGGTCTGGCCCACCGACGAGCAGGACATGGACAACGAGCCCGGCGAGCGCACGCTGGCCTCCTAGGGCCCTTGGCGCCTGAGCGGGCCCGAAGATCGCCGCGCACCTGGTGGGGGTGACCTCCCACCGCGCTGCCGATGCCCCGGCCCATCCCACCGGCGGCCAGGGGTCGCTGCGCTCCCTCGGCCGCAGCCTGCCAGGAATCCTGCTCGCCTCGGCCATGGCGACCGGGTGGCTCATCACGAACATGACCTACAGCGCCGCCGAGTTCCCACCCGCCGCCTCCCCCGTGCCGGAGGGCGGGTGGAGCAGCGAGGGCGACATCGCCACCGACGTCCCCTCGGACACCGAGCCCCCTGCTCCGGCCTGGCGGCCTCGTCACCACCGCGAGCACCCCGGCTGCGTGCCCTCTTCTGCTCATGTGATCGCCGACCAGGTGCTCGTGGTGCGCTCCGACTCCTCCGTGGACCGCATGGACTTCGACGAGGCATGGAGTCGCACCCACAACGCCGAACCCGCCGACGACATCTGGGTCATCGGAACCTGCCCCGGCTGAGCGCCCGACCCCAGCACACCGGCTTGGTCACCCCCTCCGGCCAGGACGGCCCCGGCGAGCGCGTCCCGGGCGAGCCGCACACCGTACCCGTGTGACTGCCCAGCCCGCCGTTGAGACTGCCCGCGAGACCGCCCGGCGCACCGATGGCCGCTTCGGGGTCCAGCAGCGTGCGGAGGGAGACGTCGACCTCGCGGCGGCCACACCGGCGGCCCCGGTCCTGTACGCCATGCCTGCCGAGGCCTTCGTCGAGCGGTTTGCCCCCGGCGAATACGACCTCACCCTCGGCTGGGACGGCACCGAGGACCACCCCGCCTTCCTTCAACCCAACCCCCTCAACCCCGGCCGGATCCACGCCGAGACCTGGGACGCCTTCGTCGCCGACGTGGCCGTCAACGGCATCCGCGAGCCAGTCGAGGTCGACTCCTACAGCGAGGAGGTCAGCGAGGGCCACCACCGCGTCGTCGCGGCCCTCCGCACCGGTCAGCCGGTCCGCTTCACCCTCGCCCCAGGGTGCAACGGCGAGAACCTCGACCTGTCCGGGGAGATCGCTGCGGGCGTGTGCTCCATCGAGCCGGGCGCACAGCAGGCCCCGGCTCCGGCCCCGGCCGTCGGCACCGAGCCAGGCCTTGTCGTGTCCCGCACCGAGGACTTGACCGCGGTGCGCTACGAGAGCCTGGCTGAGGTCGCGGCGGCCGGGTACGTCACCGATGAGTGGTCGACCTGGCAGCAGGGCGACTGCGCTGCCTATGCCACCGCCCTCGTCGACGCGCACCCGCACCTGCGCTTCGCTGTGCTCGGGTGCACCGAGAACGGCGCGGGCGACGCCTCCGACGGCTGGTGGGAGACCCACTGCTTCGCCCACGACGACACCTACGCCTACGACTCAGCCGGTCGCCACCCACTGCCCTACTGGGGCATCGAGGGCACAGCGGACTACGCCGAGTACAACAGCGACCCCGACTGGTACGGCTGCCGCGACGAGTTCGACGACAAGGACTTCGCCGCAGCCCGGGCCCACGCCGAACGGCACGACATCCTCACCGCCGCCCCGGTCCCCCACGGCGGCCGGTCATGAGCACCACCGCCTCGGCGCGCGAGGCAGCGAGGCACTCGGACGGCAGGTTCGGCGCCCAGAACCTCCGCGAGGCTGACGTCGACCTCGGCCCCGCCCTGAAGCAGCGCCGCGCCGCCCCGACCCCCGTCGATCTCGACAGGGCTGAGTGGCGCCAGACCTCCCTCCCCTCGGGCCAGCAGGTGCGCGCGGTTCTCGTCGGCTCACACCAGGTCGCCTCGGTGACCTACACCGTCTTGGGAGCCGACGACGAGTGGGGATCGAGGGAGAACGCCATCGAGGTCGGCTACATGCTCACCGACGAGGCCTACCGCGGGCTCGGCCTGAACCGCACGCTGCTGAGGTCGCTGGCCGCCGATCATCCCGGCAAGACCTTCTACACCGAGAACTTCGAGCGCCCGGTGGCCCGTCGAGCGTGGGAGGACGCCTTGGGTGAGGCCAGCGGCATGGAGAGCGACGGCGACTTCGGGTGCCGCTGGTGCTGCATCCAACTGTGCGAGCCCGACGAGCACTCGACCGACCCTTCGCTGTGCGGGGCCTGCGGCCAGCGCAGCCTCGACCATGCCCAGGGTCTACACACGGCTGCGCTCGACGTCGCCTGCTGGGCATGCGATGAGCAGGTCAGGAAGGCGCCCCCGAACCCGACAGGCCCGACAGGCTCAGCCCGGTGAGCGGGGCATCCCCTCGGCGGCACGCTCCCGATCCTGCTCGCGAGGCGGCCCGTCGCCGAGACGGCCGTTTCGGGGTCCAGGCACGTGACGAGGCAACCGCCGTCGCCCTGCCCGAGCAGCCCGCCGTCGCCCCCGAGGGCCCGCCCCGAACGGCCTCTGGGCGCCCACCGATCTACCCGCCCCCGACAGACCTGGCCCAGCCCGTCACCTGCGGCAAGTGCCACGGCGACGGCACCTACACCTACTCCTCGGGTGCCGCGGGCGCATGTTCGCGGTGCGGTGGCGCTGGCCAGGTCGAGGGCAGCCGGAAGGCCCGCGCCGAGCGCGCGGCGTACGCCGCGACCACCCGGGCCCTCTTCGACGCCGCTCGCTCCCGCTCCCACGAGACCTACCAGGCGGCGCTGCAACTGCGCGAGGAGGACCCGGATCGCTTCGCGAGAGCCCTGGCCTCCCACACCGCGGGGCACCCCCGCGTCCTGGAAGCGCTCGACGACTTCCGTCAGACCGCACTGCGCGCGCGCGGAGACCGCCTGGCCGAGCACCGGTGGCTGAAGCAGTGGACTCCCCCGGCCCCTGGCACCGACACACCCGATGGCGCCTTCGGCACCTGCAAGCAGGTCTCAGCCGCCTACACCGACCACCTGCGCCGGGCGGGCTACGACGCCGAATGGATCCAGGTCGCCGGACTGCGACGACCCGCCCCCGACGCACACCCGTCCTGGACCGAGATCGAACCGGCCCACTGGCAGCACTACCTGACCCGCATCCGCTACCCCGACGGGCGTTTGCACTACGTCGACTGGACGATGCGCCAGTTCTCCCCCACCGCCTCCTGGCCCTCCACCAGCGACCACGATCGTCACGAGCAGACCTGGGACACCACCTACGACATCCCCCACCAGGCCCTCGACCAGTACCTGCAGGAGCGCAGGTGAGCCGCCCCGCGCACCTACCTGGCGTGACGCCCCCACACCGCCTGCCGTCCCCTGCCGCTGCCAACGCCCGCGAGGCGGCCCGCCACACCGACGGCACCTTCGGCGCCCTGCCGCGAGCAGAGGCATCGGTGGTCCTCGACCTTCCCTCCCCCGACCAGGCGCTGGCCGGAGCCGACGCGATGCCCTCGCGCACCGACGACCCGGCCACGTGGCTCGACGCCGACGCCCGCACCCGAGCCCGTTCCGCTGCGGCTGCGATCGCCGCTGCCCGAGCCGAGGGCGACCACGAACGCGAGGGAGCCGCTGAGGCGCGTCTCGAAGCCGCCGCCCGGACCCAGGCCCTGCTCGACCGCACCGTCACCTTCTCGCCGGACCCCCTCGACGCCGCGACCCGTCGCCTCGCCGCTCTCGACCCTGCCCAGTGGCCGCACCGTTCAGGCGCGCCCGACCTCACCGCGCGCGAGGCCGCCTTCGCTCGCGACGAGTGCTACCGGCGCGCCGTCAACGCCGCCGTCAACCTGCGCGCCAACGAGCACCGCTTCGCCGAGAAGAACCTGCCCGGCCACCCCTACGACATCGGGCCGCGGTGGGAGCGCGGATGGTGCCAGGCTGAGGTGAGCGCCTACGCCTACTGGGCCGCCGCCATCGACGCCGGGACCACCCCTGCCGACGCCACCGTGCTCAGGGTCGTCGCCGACGCCCACGCCTGGGCCGACGGCCCCTTCCTGCAGCCCCAGCCCTTCGGCCATGACCGCACCACCGAGTGGGCCGAAGCAGTCGCCACCCCAGAGGACCCCGCCGCCTACTGGATCTCCCCCATCGAGAGCCGGTACCCCCGATGAGCACCCCGGCCGACGCCGCCCGCGAGTCGAGTCGCCGCCGCGACGGCCGCTTCGGGGCCCAGCGCCGCGGCGAGTCAGCGGTGTCCCTGCCGCCTCAGCCACCGGCCCACCCTGCCGCCGACCCCGACTACCAGTCCGTCGCCCAGCGGTGGCTCACGCACCCCGACAACCCCGACGGCTGGCTGGTGGACCCCGAGGCGCTGCACGCCTTGGAGGAGGCCGCCTACGACGCCGAACGGGAAGGTCGCGACCCCGTGGACGTCATGCGCGCGGCGTGGCGCCACTCCCGCGACCGCTACAACCGATCCGGGAGCCCCGAGGACGCCGCCTTCATGATCGCCATCGAGAAGCGGATGACGGCTCAGTAATCCGACCCGGATGCGCCGGACCGGGTGCCGCCAGGTGGGTAGTTGCCGCTGTGAGTCGCGGTGCGGGTGAATCTGGCTGCGCGCCTGCCCGTCCGGTCGAATGTGTTGTCCTGCTTGGCCTTTCGGGTGCGTGAGCGAGCAATTCGGGCTCTGATTCGCTACCGTCCGCGGGTCAGCAGGAATGCACCTACTCGGAAGGCTCCTCATGGTTCACAAAGTCGTTGTCACCCTGATCTGCGACTACTGCGACAAGACCAGCGACGACATCGAGGAGCACGTGATCACCGTCGATGGCACGGCCCCGATCTCGGTCGATTCCTGCGCCGGATGCTGGCAGGAGCGCGAGTCGGTGCTACGCCAGGTGATGCAAGCGGGACGGTCGAAGAAGATCGCCGACAGGCAGCGCGCTCGCGCGAAGGCCGCTGTTTCGAGCGACTCGCCTCGCACCGGGCGCAAAACGACGACGGCGACACCAGATGGCGACGTCTCGGTCATCGAACGCTCCACACGCGGTCGTTCATCATCTCGCGGCTCGGATCGGGCGGGCAGCCGCGGCGGGGCCAGGGGCCGACGAAGGATGGTTGGGGCCTGAAGGCGCGAGTTAGCCCTCCAAGGCGCCAAAACGGGCGCTTCAGGCCCCGATGCTGCCCATTTCGGCCCCGCGGAGGCTAACTGCGGCCATCCGGGCGCCCTCGGCGTCGTCTGCGTGGTGCCATCACCTAGTCGACTGGTCACATTCCTGCGCCCTGAGGCTTAAAGGGCGAGTTCAACGCCCGCACGATCACTCCGCGGCTCATCAGCGGCGCAGTGGCTCATTCGGACCTCGCCGACAGGCGCTACGGCTCGAACGGCCATGGGCAGGCTTTTCCACACGATCACTGCCGCCAATTCACTGTCGCGACGGCACCCATCTTTACTAGCGTGGTTCTCGGTGACGGGTAACGGCAAAGCGGCGCCAAGGCGGTCGAGAGACCAACCTTGGCGCCGCTTTCGCGTGCACCCTGAGGCACGAGCAATCTCGCGGTACTGGCAATTCGGACGACAGCGTGCCGGATTAGGTGCCTGCGGCACCTACGGTGTCGTCGGCGTGACGCAGCAGGCCCGCGACGGTCTCGAAGGCGAAACGATCGCACCGGATGCGCCCCCGCGGGCTGGCGGTGACGACCTCTACGGCACAGCGTGCTTCCGCCCACTCGGGCCGCGTTGCGGCGGGATCTCCCGCCCAGTACGCCTGCACCATCACGCCCTCGTGCACGGCGATGACGCGATGACCGGGCCGGAGACCGCAGAACCGGGCGAGCAGATCACGCTCGGCGGCGCTCACCAGCACCTCGCGACAGGAAGACGACTGCACGCTCGACGGTGTCATGAGCCGAACGTGTGCGGCCGTCGCCCACGCGCGCACCGCCCATCGGTACGCCCGCGGGGCTCAGTCGGTCTCCCGGGCGCGCTGGTGGCGGCGGGGCTCGACGGGGGCGGGACGCGAGAGGTCGTCCTCACCCACGTCCTGGCTCGCGGGCGGCAACGGCCAGTCCAGGTCCTCCCGCCCTCGTAGGGCGTCGACCAGGCCGATGACGTGACTGAGCGCTTTCTGTCGACCCAGCGCGATGTGGTGCTGGCCGAAGACGTAGCGGTCGGCCCCGCCGCCGGGCGAGGAGACGTAGACCAGGCCCTGGTGCCCGCTCAGGCGCTCGTAGACCCACGAGAGGTCCCAGATGCGCTGGTCGGCAGCCGCACTGGCCTTGCGACGTCCGCCCTCGACGGCAGAGAACGGCTCCTTCTCCACCGCGGCGATCGCGCGGTCCACAACACTGAAGCGCGCGGGCGCCGGGGTCGCATCCTGCTCCAGTCGCCTCGCCTGGTCCTCCCAGCGGGCGGCCGAGGCGAGCACCTCCTCGTGTCGGGGATCGTCCCGGTCCAGGCCGTCGGCCTCCTCGCGATCGATGCGCGCGGAGCGGAGGGCGCCGTCGACGCCTTCGCCGACGTACGGCTCCCGGTCACGGCCGACAGTGGACCCAGCCGGGATGCCGTCGGCGAAGCGGTCGGTGTCGGCTGCGTTGGCCGCCAGCACCCGGTCGCCGAGATCGGTGGTACGCGCCAGCACCCACTCCTCGCCGAGGTTCAGGCGGGCACTGATGTAGCCCTCGCGCTCCAGCAGGAACAGGTCGAGGTCCTGGCCTTCCGGGGCTGGCCGGTTGTCGACGGCGAACCGGGAGCGGTCGCGGGCTCGCCCTGTCGCCTCCTTGGTGACCCTGCCCTGCCAGACCTTGCGCAGCAGAGCCAGGGAGCCGGGCACCAGGTAGTCGCCCGGGTCTGCATCGAGGGCGGTCGGCTCAGCGGTCGGCTCAGTGGTTGGCTCAGTGGTCGGCTCAGTGGTCGCTGCTAGCGCAACGAGTCGAGCGAGGGCGCGGTCCATGCCGTCGGGGTCGAGCGGCCCGGGAAGGTGACCGGCTTCGGCGGCTTCCCGCACAATCTGCAGACTGACGGCGTAGGTCTGACCCGTGGCGCGGGCGAGGCGACGGGCCAGTTGCTTGCGGTGAGTGGTGTTGCTCATCAGGGGTTCCTCCGAACCGACACGGTCCGGACCGTCCCCGCCTCGGCCCTGACCATCGGGTTCAGGGATGCCACGCTGATGCGCCGGACCTGACCGGAGACGTGGGCGATGCGGCGCATGCTGGTGACGTGTGCGGCCGCGGGGGCCGGGCGCACCACCCGTGCGCTGTCGCTGCGGTCTACCGGGGGTCTGACATGCCGATCGCCTCGTGCCGGGCGGCCGCCCGGTTTGGCGACTCCGAGCGGCGGGGGCCGGATCGCCATGCCCTCACGAGGGGCACTCGGATCGTACTGTGCCGCCACGCCGGGCGCAGCAGCAGGGGCCGCGGCTCAGCCCCGGCGGTAGTCGAGCAGGGCGCGCAGGCAGGTCGCCTGGCTGGTCTGCTTCGTCAACGCGCGACGGTCGACCTCTGGGCCCTGGTAGGACCACAAGGTCCGGTCCTTCCCGGGAGCGCGCAGGTGACGTCCGCCGTGAGGGATGCGGCGGTCGATGCTGCCGGTGTAGCGCGTGACCGTGCCCAGGTAGGAGCCGTCGTCGGCGAAGACCTCCCAGGACTCCCCGTAGGCGCTGATCTTGCACGGCCGCAGGGTCACCGGGGTGGGTTCGGTCTCGCCGATCTGGGCGACCTTGACCCGCTTGACGGGGGCGTCGGGGTCGAACGACGGCTGACGCTGCTCCGGGGTGGTCCCGGTGGGCCGATTCGAGGGTCGCAGTCTCACCTTCGCCTCGCCGCGGTTCTGCTGGCCGAATTGGCCGTTGCCCCGGCGAGCGGACTCGCGGGACTGGTCATGAGTGCTCACGCACGAGTGGTGTGCGGCGGCCGCGCCATCCGCTCGCGTCACGGTTCGTAGCGGGCCATCCCGTTGCCGGAGACCCAGGCGCTCATCGCGGCGATCACGTCCGCGGCCGGGGTCAGCGGGGCCAGCGAGGAGGCCGGAGCGAACCGGACCTCCCAGCCTGTCCAGCCCCCGCGAGGGGCGGGCCAGGCCCCCAACCGCACCGGGTGGGGTAGGCGCTCGACGACGTCCTTGATCGAGGCGCCTTCGGCCATCGAGGCCACGAAGTAGGTGAGCACCGGGGCGCGGGCGTTTTCGAAGGCCTCGTTCCAGCCTTGCGGTGTCACGTTCAACGTCACCGCCAGCCCGGCGGCATCGGCGACGTACCGTTCCGGGTGCTCGATGACGTCGAGGAGGCGGTCGCGGTCCTCGCTGCCTTCGACCACGGTGCGACGCGACCCGTCGGGGAACACGACAGCAGCAGCGAACCGCTGCAGGTGCGGGCCCGGGTGTTCGCACTCTGCGAACGGGCTCGCCTCGTAGTCGTCCAGCGCGTAGGCGACGCCCATCAGCGCGGGTCTGCCACTGGCCGGGTGTTCGGCAACCGCGTCATCGGCGGCAGTCTCATCGGCGTCGCGGGAGCGCTCCGTGGCGGGGGTGCGATCCGCGAGAAGGTCCGCGATGACAGGATTGAGGGCAGCCATGATGGGTCCCACAAGCGGGCCCGGGGCGTAGCCGGGGACCTGGGAGATGCCCTCGACCAGTGCTGCCCGCAGGGCCCGGGTGGAAGCCGCGTCGAGACGTTGCGAGGGCGGCTCGGGGGTCGGGCTCATCGGGCGCTCGCGGTCGACAGGTCGCGAGCGTGGTCCGCACCTTGAGCACGCGCGAGCGCCGAGGTGATCTCGGTGAGGCTGGTCAGGGTCGAGTGGGCGACCTCGGCCTCGGTGGAGCCGGGCAGCGGGACCGGACCGGTGGGAAGCGGCGGGCGGGGCGCCTTGAAGCGGGCGGTGGACGAGGTGCTGGCGGCTGCGAGGTACCCGTCGGTGACGTCTTGGGCCCAGGCCAGCACACGGCGCAGCAGGACCGCCTCGATGCCGTCGCCGAGTCGGCGGTCGAGGATGGAGTAGTCGATGTCGACCTGCAGGTGGGGCCACAGGACCAGGGGAACGCCCAGGACGGAGCCGGACTGGATCAGGCTGCCCTCGAAGTGCGGGTCACGGGCATCGGTGACCAGCATGCAGGTGGCCTGTCGGCGCTCGTGGTCGACGGCAGTGAGGAGCACCAGGGCCAGGTCGTTGCGCCCGAAGTCGCCGTCGGTGGCTGAGGCGATCCACAGGTCGCCGGGCACGGGCGGGTCACCGGCGCTCTCGCGGCGCCCGCGGATGCCTCCGGTGTCGTCGCCGTAGCGCCACAGCCGGGCGGCTGCACCGCTCAGGTCGGGGAAGGGTCGCAGGGTCATGCTCCGGCTGTGTGCGGCGCCGGTACCGGTCTGCACCCGGCGGCGCCCGCGCAGGGTGCGCTGCGCAGGGCTGTCCCGGCGTCGGGTCGCCATGCGGACCACACCACGCGAGCGCCGGGGAAGATGACCGGCCCCGGTCGCTGTCTCGTGTGGTGTGGTCCAGAGGTGGCGACACCTCAGTCCAGCAGCGGCCCTAGGCGTCCGGCGAGCGCGCGGCTCATGGGCGTCTTGCGTCCGTCGCCAGTCTTGACCTCGTCGCGCCACCCGGTCCAGGTGAAGGATCGGAACTCCTCGAAGGCGGCAGCGCGACTGTGGTTCAACGCCGCGTCCGCCTCTCGTTCGCGAGCACAGGCCAGCGCCGCCTCCAGACGTCGCCACGCCACCTCACGGTTCTGGTACTGGGAGCGCTCCTCGGTGGCCGTCACCACGGTCCCGGAGGGCAGGTGGGTGAGCCTGACTGCCGAGTCGGTCTTGTTGCGGTGCTGGCCTCCTGCGCCAGAGGAGCGGAACGTGTCGACTCGTACGTCGCCTCGGTCCACCTGGTGGCCGGAGGTCTTGTTTCGCGCGCTCGGCGCGGCTGCCACGTCGAGGGCCACCACGGTGATCTCCGAGGAGTGGCGGCGTCCGCGCTTCTCGGTGGTCGGGACCCGCTGAACGCGGTGAGACCCGGCTAGGGCTGCGTAGGCAGGGTCAAAGACGGTGGAAGGCCACCACGCGGCCCTCGTGGGTGGCGCTGGTGCCGGAGTGCTTGGTGATGGCGGTGCCGAGTTCACTCGCGAACGCCTCTGCGTCCGCGCCACCCTCGCCGGGGTGGATCTCCAGGCGGATCATGGTCCGTTCCTCTCTTCCTGGGCTGGGTGCCCAGTGATCTGGGTGCCCCACCAGGATCTCAGGCTGTCGTCTGGTTGTCGGCCGTAAGCGCACCGGGTGTGGTCTCGTCGGCTGCTTGGGTGTCCGGCGCTCCGAGGAGACCGGACCGGCGGAACTTCACGCGGATCAGCCCACCTCGCAGGAAGTGTCCGCCCCACACGCCCCAGTCCCCTCGCTGGACCGCACCGGCAAGGCAGGCCTCGATGCCCGAGCACCGCGACCGGCACACCGCGATCGCGGCCGCCGCCTCGCGTTTGTCCTGTGGGTCGGTCCAGGCTTCCGTGGGCAGGCTCTCGTGCCGCGAGCACGCTGCCGGGGTCGGCTCTGTGGTGGTCACCCTCACCACCCGTGTCGGGTGACGCTGCGGCTCGCGGGGTCGAGCAGGAGCATGGGCTGGTTACTCGACTGGGCCCTCTCGACCGCCGATGCTGTGCCGCCGGTGGCGCCGGGCTTGAACAGAGCCACGACCAGGCCACCTGCTGCCGCGGTGTCGCGCAGCATGGCGTCGTTGCGGGCGTGCAGCATCCGCACGTCGTAGCCGGGGCTCTCAGGGCCTGCGACGAGAACCTCTCGGTGCGCACGCTGGCGCAGTTCGGACCACAGCGCGCGCTCGGTGACGCTCCAGCGACGCGGCTGATCGAGGAAGGGGATGTAGGCGGCCAGGTGGGCCCCCGTCGCCAGCACGGCCATGGCCCACCACTGGTCGGACCCGATCGCGAAGCCGCTGATCCCTTCCTGCATCCCGTAGCGCGAGCGCAGGCGCCATGCCGCGGTGTGCAGGGCCACCTGCGACCAGGCCATCTCGTCAGCGGTCAGGTGCTGGGGGCGGTGTCCGGTGACCATGCACGAGGTGAAGGTGCGCTCGGGGGTCGGGTCGATGCCGCGCGGCTCGTCGTGAGGGGCGCGCCAATCGGGGGCGACGGAGATGGTCACGCCCCCTCTGTGCCTCGGGCTCGCTGACGGCCAGGCAGCGGCCGTCTCGACACGAGCCTGCATCGGACCCGCGCCGGGTCTAGGTGGATCGCGGCCGGGGCGGGTCACGCGGATGCATCGGTCTCACCGAGTCGGCTCGTAGCCACCCCATCTCGATGCGCCACGGCAGCCCCATGGTGCCGCCGGTGCCGTGGATGACCAGAGCCTCCCACTGGTGCCCGCGCTGGGCGCGCGCCTCGGGGACCGGGCGCCACTGCAGGAGCAGCCCAGGCAGAGGGGTCACCATCGCCGAGCCGAAGGTGACCCAAACCGGACGCGTGCTGCTGCTGCTGCTGCTGCTGCTGCTGCTGCTGCTGCTGCTGCTGCTGGGCCGCGCCTCGTCGCGCGGGTCCGGGGGCTCGCCGGGGTCCATGGGCTGCAGCGACTCAGCGCGCCGCCACCCGGTCTCCACGTGCCACGGCAGGCCGTCGGCGCCTCCGACTGCGTGGACCACCAGGGCTTCCCAGCGCGATCCGCCACGAGCCTTCGGATCCTCCACCTGTTGCCACTCCAGCAGCAGGCCTGGTTGCGCCGTCGTCATCAGGGAGCCGAAGGTCACCCACACGGGTCGAGGCGGGTAGGTGCCCGTGCTGCCTGAGGTGTCGTCGGGCGGTGGCACCGGTCAAGCCTAGGAGCCGACGACTGAGGCGGGAGCGCCACCTCGGGCGACCCCGGTCAGAACTCCGCTGTGCGCCCGTGCTCGACGTCGGCGATGAGGCGGGCGAGGTCGTGGACGTTGACGGGGGCGAAGTCCCACACGTCGACGCCCACGTTGACGCCGCGCTGGCGCACCGTGTACTCGCCGTGCACGTGGCCGTGAAGCAGCCACCGCCCTTCGTCGCGCAGCCGGAACTGGCGGAACCGAGGCTCGTCGGTGTGGTCGGCCTCGTAGGGGAAGTGGCTCAGCACGACCTTGCGCGCCGGGTCCGGCGCAGAGTCGGGCGTCGTGGCGCGAGCGCCCGGGACGCGGGGGGTGCGGTTCTTGACCTGCGGCAGCGTCAGGGTGCTGGCGTCGACGACCGCGGCGAACCCGGCGTCGAGGTAGGTGCGCTGGTGCATCCAGCCGTTGGTGGCCGTCACCGAGGCCCGGTCATGGTTGCCGAGGACGAGCACGAGGGTGCCGTTGAAGCGCTGGACCCACTCGCGCATGCGACCGTCGTCGCGAGGCCCGAACCAGAAGTCGCCGAGGAAGAAGCAGGTGTCCTCAGGACGAACGACCTTGTTGTGGCGTCGCACCATCTCCTCGGCGGCGTGCTCGTTGGACTCGAAGGGCCGCTGGCACAGCGCGTTGATGGGCGGGTGGAAGAGGTGGTGGTCGCTGGCGCAGAAGGTGTTGGGCACGGCGGGAGGCTCCTCTCGTGGGCTGGCCGCTGGTGTCTCGCAGGCTGGCGGCTCGGTTGCCGGGTGGTCCCACGTGCGCAACCTCAGGGGCGTGGCCTTACGACTCCTGGGCGGTTTCCTGGGCGGTGTGGGCCTGCTGGAGGTTGTCGTAGGCGGCGGTCGCGCTGCGGCCCTCGAAGCGGGTGGCGACCCGCTCGCCGTTCTGCAGCGCGACGCCACCGTCGGGGTAGTCGACGTCGAACCAGCCGTCGTGCAAGGGGCGGTAGGCCGCGAGGTTGATGACGCCGGGGCGCATCTCGTTGGTGAACACGACCAGCCCGTCGACGACGGGTACTCCGTCTGCGGTGGTGCCGAGGCTGTCTCGCCAGGCGCGGTCTGCCTCGTCCGCGGGGGTGTCGGCGGGCTGGTTCGTGTCCATGGTCATCTCGTCTCTGTGCGTCCCGTTGTGGGCCCTGGGGTTCGGTCGATGCGCAAGAGAGGTGTGCGGCACCGGGCCGAACGTGCACCCGCCGACAGGGCGCTACTGTTCCGAGGCGCTGGGGTCGCCCGAGCGCCGCATCAGGCGACGAGTCGCGGGCTCGGGCGACCGGCGGGGGTAGCGCCACGCCATGTCCGATCCCGAGGACTTGCCTAGGAACCCCGGCGCCCCGGGACAGCGCTCCGAGGCGTTGGCCAAGGCCACTGCCACCGAGTGCGGCCGGTCGACTGCGAAAGCGACGCCGACCGGCCGCACTCCCTTGCCTAGACCTCGACCCTGGCCTGGACGACCTCGGCGATCTGGTCGGCCATCTCCTCGATCGAGGTCGTGGCCGTGTCGAGCGCGACCTTGTCCGCCAGCGAGGGGCTGTGGGCCCTCACGCCTGCGGCATCGAGGTTGTGCCAGATCGGCAGCAAGGACTGCTCCCCGGCAACCGTGCGAGTGACCAGCCCGTCGAGTTCGTGGTTGGTCCACCCCTTCTGGAAGAAGGTCGGTGACATCACGACGATCCCGAACCGGCTCGCCCGGATGCCCTGGTCGATCTTGCGACGCAGGCTGTTCCCCACGACCAGTTCGGTCTTGTCGAGCCACACAGTCACGCCGCGCTGGACGAGGGCGTCGCGCAAGGGCACGGCGACCGCCGCCTTGTCCTCGCTGGCGTGTGAGATGAAGACGTCCCACACCTTCCCCCCGAGCACATCACCGGAGGGCTCCACTGGCTCGCGAGTCTGAACCTGCCGGGCCGGGTTGGAGGTTCGCCCCGCGGGCAGGAGCCCCGGCGGCGGCGGCTCGACGGTCACCGATGCGCTGAAGCGTCCGCTCAGCCCACCGATGTCGACCACGACGACCCAGTGGCCGCTGTTCGGGAGGGCGATGCGGACGGGGGTGCGCTTGTAGGACCCACCGTAGAACTGGGCCCGGCGTCCCGCCTTGAAGGACTGGTAGTTGGACTTGGTCATCAGACGGACGTTGGCCTGGCTCTTCAAGGACACGACCGCGGTGGCGCCCTTCTTCTGCTGGCCGAGGTCGTAGGCGAGGTGCTTCATCGCCGCTACCGCTTGTCTCGCGGCGGGAACGGGTCGTTGCCCGGCGCGACCGTGTCGGAGTCGCGGATCCTGCCGTCGCGGCCATGCGTGACGACCTCGCCACCTCCAGCGCGGTGCACGATCTCGCGCGCGCGGTCCTGGGCCTCGCGCTGGGTTCCCGCGTGTGCGCTGGGCCGCTTTGCGCCCGGCGCCGTCACGTCCCACCCGCCCCTGTCGCTCGGCACGACGTGCCGTCGGTTGTTGTTGGCCATGTCGGTTCTCCCGAGAACAGCATCCGAGGAGGAGCGCCCAGCACTTGTCGCTGGGGCAGCGATCTCCCTATGCTGCGTCGACAGCCCGTCTCCAGATGGCCTGCCGACGGTCGCATGCGACCTCGGATCGAGAGGCGGTCCCGCGGAAACGGGGCCGTCTCTTCTGCTGTTCAGATGTCGGAGACGTCTTTCGAACGTCTACTCGACCATTGTCTCATTTTCGGGCGACCGTCGGACGGACGCGAGTCCGCCTTGCACGCAGGGTGCTCACGGCTGAGGCGTGCCCGGGCGAACGAGGCGGCTCGCCCGCCGTGGCGCGAGAGTCGCAACGGCCTCAACCTCGACCCCGAAGAGTAGGTGGCCCGAATCGCGATGGCTGTGTCCACGGGGACTCGCTCACGGGCCTCGGCAGTTCTGGTGCTGTCGTCCCACCAACCGGTTGCCCGCCGCGGGGCCCGGCCGGTCAGCCGGTCGCCGAGAGTTCGGTCTCGGCCTCCGCCATGCGGTGCCCTGCATGGTCGGGCGCTCGGTGCCACCGAGCATCAGTGGGCGGCCCGCCCCGGTGGCCTGAGGCCGCTGGAGCGTCCGTTCGATCCCCGGGCGGGTCGCGATGCGCGGGGATCGAGGTGGTGCAGGTGACCTGTGCCGCTGCGCGTGCGACGCGCGACCAGCCACCTCGCGATCTGCTGCGCCTCACGGCCCGAGTCTTACCCGTCGCGCTACGGGGCGGCGCGCAGCCAGCAGGCGATCTCCTGCAGGTTCGCGGCCGTGAGCCCGTAGTCCTCCCCGGGGCTGACCGTCAGCAGGCGGCGGGGGTGCTCGGCGGCCCAGGCCTCCAGGAACCCCCGTCCGGCGGGGTCGGCCTCGGCGTGCGCGGCGTCGCGGGCCGTGATCTCGTCGTCGCACCACAGCACCGCACGGTCGTCGGTGCGCAGGAACTCCTCGATGACCTGGGCCTTCCACCACGCTGGTCCAGGCGCGTGCCCCTGCCCGGCGCTACCGACGTCCTCCCGCTCGTGGCGCCGAGACCATGCGAGGTCGGGCAGTCCCAGGGCTGGGGCGAGGACCTGGTTGGCCTCCTCCTCCCAGGTCGTCAGCCAGCGCACCTCGACCTCACCGCCGCGATGCGCTCGGCGGATCAGCGAGGCGACGGCGGCGCTGTAGTGCAGGTCGCCCAGCCAGCCGCCGACGGGGTGGGTGTCGCGGATGCGTCGCCAGTCCGTGTGGTGGGGGGTGCCGTCGACCAGTCGTCTCTTGCGACGCATCGGGGCGAGCACACCGTCGACGTCGAGGAACCAGACCGCTCGCCGCATGCGGTCCGGCTCGGAGCGCTCCGGGCGCGGGCTGGTCGGGCCCAACGGCGCGGCGTCGGTGTTCACGTGAGCCCTCCTCTGGGTCCGGTTCGGTGTTGGCCCTGTGCCGCGGGCTCGGCGACGACGGGCCGGGCTGCCTCCCCCGCTCTGAGAAGCCTCAGGCCTGTCGGCCCCGGTAGAACCAGTAGCCGACGCCCCCGGCGGCGGCCATGACCAGGCCTACCAGGGCCAGACCCAGCATGCTGCCGCCCGCGGCGCCCTCCTCGGCCGCCTCCTCCGGGACCGGCTGCTCCGCGGTGGCCGTGGCCGACAGACCGGTGACCTCGCCGCCCTGGTCTTCCTCCGCGCCGGGGTCGTTGGAGTCCGAGGTGTCCTGGCCTCCCCCGCCGGTCGGCAGGCCCAGTCCGTCACCGCGCCCCGGCTCGCCGCCGTTGGTGCTGCGCCCGTCACCAGGACCGCTGCTCGCCGCGTCGGGGTCTTGGTCCTCGTCGAGGTCCCCGGCCAACGGCAGGCTCGGGAAGAACGGATCAGCCGCTGCGCTGTCACCGCCCGAGGAGCCCTCCGAGGCTCCGTTGGTGGATCCGCCGGTGCTGGTCGGCGGAGGCGGGGGTGGCAGCGGGCTGACGCTGCCACCCGAGGAGCCACCCGATGCGTCCTCGCGCTCCTGCTCCAGGTCCTCGTAGGCCGCTGCACGGGCCTGCTCGGCCTCGGCCAGCCGTTCCGTGAGCGTCTCGATGCGAGCCCGGCTGCGCCCGACGTCCTGGCGGGCCTCGCTCAGGCGGTCGCGTTGGGTCGCCACGGCCTGGCGGGCGGCGGCTTCGCTCAGGCGCGCCTGCTCGGCGGCCTGGTCCGCCTCATCGCTTTCTCGCGCCGCGGAGGCGGCGGAGACGGTGGCGGTGGAGTAGCGCGCCCGCGCATCGCGGACCCGGGCGTCCTCGGGGCGGTTCCGGGCGGCCTGCAGCCGCTCGCGAGCCTTCTTCAGGGTCGCTGCGTTCTTGGCGGTCTTGTTGCGCTTGTAGGCCTTCTCGGCCTTCTGCACAGCCGCCGAGGCCTTCTTGATCGCTGCTGACTTCTCTGCCTGGAACCGGGCGACCTCGGAGTTCAGCGCATCCGCTGCCTCCTGCTGGACAGCCTCGGCTTCGGCCTGACGTTGGGCCGCGGCCTGGGCAGCGGCCGTCGCCTCGGCGTGGCGGTCGATGGCCTGCTCTCGCCGCTGAGCCGCCTCCTGCACGCGTTCGGCGGCGCGCTCGACCTGACGTTCTGCGGCTGCTGCGTCGCCTCGGGCCTGCGTCAGCGCGGTCGTGACGGCTTCGACCCGGTCCTGGGTGCGCTCGTAGCGGGCCTCGGCCGACGTCGTCGAGGCAGCCGCCCACGGTGCTCCCAGCGCTACCAGGGCACCCAGCAGCATCGCCGCCGTGGCGCCCTGCACGGCACGCCGGAGTGCGTGGTCGGTCCCGCGGTGGGGCGTCGCCTCGATGCGGGTGACGTGGTCGGGCACGGTCGGCCTCCCTCAGGGGCCCGCGGCGCGGGCGGTCGTGTCCGGGACCATGCGCAACGGCGCTCGGCGCGGTGCCCCCGCTGGTGCCCCCGCTGGTGTCGGCGAGGTGCCGGGGACGCCCGTGGGTCAGCGCCCGGAGGTGTCGGGCCTGTTCTCGTAGGGGCCCTGGGCGGCCGCGTGACCTAGAGCGTCACCGGTGCTGTCCAGCAACGCCTCACGGGCTGCGACCAGTCGCTCCCACGCCTCGGCCTCCTCCAGCGGGCTGGACCTCAGGGGGTCCTGCAGGACTCGGTCGTAGTTGGTGGCCAGTGATCGGAAGGTCTCTCGCTGCCTCATGACCTCCTCGCTCTCCCGGGCGGGGGTCACCAGCCGGACCGCGTCGGGGTCGTGGATGGTGATGGTGGGCTTGGCCGCGCGCAGTGCGGGCAGCGCGTCGAGGTCGCCGCGTCGCTCGGCGAGAGCGATGGCGTGGGCGCGTGCGGCCTCGAAGTCGTCGGCGCGGAAGTAGTCCGACGGCCGGAGCCGCCGGTCGTTGCCGGTCACGGCCTTGATCTGGGTGCTCCCCCGTCCTCCGGGCAGCCCGGAGGAGACAACCGCGTAGCGCGGCTCGGGGCAGCGGATGTGCACGATGTCGTCGACGATGAGGAACTGCTCGTGCTCGATGCGCTCGCGGGCCTTCTGTTCGGCGTCGGCAGCGGAGTCGCATGCGCCGAACACCAGGTGCTTCTCGACGGGGAACTCGGGGGTGCCGGGACGGACCTCATTCATGCTCTCGTCGATGCCACGGTAGATCCCGTGTCGGCGGTAGAGGTGGCCGCCGAATGAGTGCAGCGTCGTGCCGTCCTCGACCGAGATGGCCTCGGGGGCCTGCTCCGCGGTGACGATCGGCACCGCGGTGGGGATGAGCAGGGACCGCGGGCCCGGCTGGTCGTTGCGCCACCAGGACACCGTCGTGGTGCGGACGAAGACCGGCTGACCGGACAGGCCGACGTCGAGATCCACTGCGGCTTCGTCGCGGGTCTGCGCGCCGAACTCTCCGTTGGTGCGTCGAGCGGCCTCACGGCGAGCAGCGGCCGGGCCGGAGGGGCCAGTCGAAGGGTGCATGACCGGGAGGTGCGCGGGCGAAGCGGCTGACGCTCGGCCGCGACAGCCCGCGTGCTGTTGCTGACGGTGCCCTCGGTGAGATTCGAACTCACACTGGAGCGCTTTTGAGGCGCCTCTCTCTGCCGTTGGAGTACGAGGGCGGGCGGGCCCGAGCAGGGCCCTGGTGGCGATGGTGATCGGTCGCTACAGGCGGCGGTAGGCCTTGGTGGTGGGGTGCAGCCACAGGTAGCCGTTGCCGACCGCTGCGCCCGCCTCCAGCACGTCGGCGACCCGGGCGTGGATCTCGACACCGTCAGGGCGGGTGAAGCCGACGACCGGGGCCTGCGGGACGGCGGGGTCCTCACCTGAGCCGGGGCAGCGTCGCGCCCCGTTGCGCGGGGTCCACCGCTCACCGGGGACGTGGGCCCACACCTTCCCCTTGGTCGTCAGCGGCGGGGTGGAGCCGCAACGCGCGCACCGCGGCGGATGGCTGCTGGGGACCAGGGCGGCGCCGTGCTCGACGTCGACCTTGTGGGTGTAGATGAGGTGGTTCAACGCCATCACGGCGCCAGCGGCGGCGTCGCCGGGGTCGTAGCCGACGGCCTCGCACATCACGACGAGGGCGACCTGGTGGGAGGTGCGCTCCAGAGGCCGCGCGGGCTGCTGGGACCGGCTCACAGCGTGTCGACCTCGCGGTAGGGGGCGTAGTCGAGCCCGAGCAGGCGCAGGGCCAGTTCGTGGGTGCCGATGCCGTCGGAGAGGTTGTAGGCGCGTCGTTCGGCGGGGCTGTAGTCCTGCAGCCGGGTGCGGTCCAGGTCGACCATCGGGACGCCGAGCGCCTCGCAGACCGGCTTCAGGCCCCACTTGATGCCCTGCTCGTCGGCGTAGCGCCGGTAGGCCTGGGCGACGTCGAGGTGGGCGTGCGCGACGCCCAGGCCAAGGTCCCAGGTCGCCTGGTAGCCGCCGCCGGGGTTCTCGGGGGTGGCGTGGCCAGGCAGGGCGTCGTACTTGGGTCGCAGCGCGGGCGCGGGCTGCAGCCGCATGCCGCACGGCAGGAGCATGCCCGAGGGCACGATGCGGTCGTTGATGAAGGGGAAGTCGAAGAAGGTGCCGTTCCACGTGGCGAGCAGGCCCGCGGGCAGCCCGGCGAGGAAGTCCTGCAGCCCGTCGAGGATCTGAGCCTCGGAGCCCTGAAGAACCTGGTCGCCGAAGCCGGAGGCGGGGTGGGTGACCACGCACACCTCGGTGATCGAGGAGTTGGCGGGGTCCAGTCCGTTGCGGCCCGGGCTGTTGTCGGTCTCGATGTCGAGGGCGTAGATGTGCAGGGGGTCCCACATGGTGTGCTCCGTCTCGGGTCTTGTCGGTGTCAGGTCGGGGCGGACCGGGCTCTGCAAGATTCCGTCCGGGCTTGGCGTCGATCTTGCATGCGCTGTGCGCCTGTTCTGTGCCGCTCGATGCGGGGCAGGCGCGCAGGGGCGCAGGCGGAGCCCGGGAGTGCGGGCTGTCAGGGCTCATCTCGGCGAAGCCTCCGCCGTAGATCAGTCAGCATCACCGTTTCGTTGAGTTCCGTAGCGCCCTCCACAAGATGAAGGCGACTACGGAACTCAACGAGAACATCTCCCTGCCCTGTGGAGCGCTCCAGAGCGCTTCACACGGGCGCCCCGACCTAGAGGAAGGCGCTCACAGGAGCCCGTACCGTTGTCGCACACGAATACCGAGTTGGGCCAGGTCGATCTCGCCGCGCCTATATGCGTCCTGGTCGGCGCGCGTCGAGGGCGTGCTCCGTGAACCCTCTAGTTCGTTCGTGCGGAGGGCGTCCATGACAGCGCGCTCGCGGCCCGCCAATTCCCGCTCGGTCACCACGTGGAGACCACCTGGGATCCGGGGATGTGGCCGCAAGCGGGGTGCGTGAGGGACTGCGGAGAATCTGCGCAGCGCGACTTGGCACTGGCTTCCGTGGGCACTTTGCGCCTCCTCGGCCCGACCGTCGGCGCCCATCCTTCTCATGGGCGTGAAAGCAAGAACCCGGCCCACAAGGGGCCGGGTGAGTGGCCTTGCCGTGCTTCCCCGACCCACGATGCGTCGGGGAAGTTTGAACAGCCCAGACCACGAGGGACTAGGTTGGTGACTCACTTAGCCTACGCCGTACACGTAGACACTTCCAGGCTAAACGACGGCGCCGAGGGCCTACTTCCGGCTCGCTTGGCGGCGGCCCCAGCCCCTCCGGGCGACCTGTGGGTCAATGACCTCACCCTGACGTTCGGAAGCATCACGCGCCTCGTCGTTCTGAAAGTCAGATCCCTCGCCCACTTTCACTTCGAGAAGTCTTCAAAGCGAAACGCCCCAAGGACTTGCGTACATGCGGTTCGCTTTGGCGGGCGCACCCCCTACCGGATTCGAACCGGCGCTACCGCCGTGAAAGGGCGGGGTCCTGGGCCACTAGACGAAGGGGGCTGGTGATGGTGCTGGTGTTGCGGGGTAGCGGGAGCGGTGTTCCATGCGGCACATCGCCTTCGGGACCGGTTCCGGGATCTCCCCGGACACCATGCCGTTCTCGCTACGCCCCACACCGTGTCCGGCACCGGGACCAACCTGCACCCGTTGCACGACAGGGGGCTCCCGCGGACGCGCAACGGGCAGCCTGTGCCGTGCGCTCCGAGACGGTCGGCCCACAGGTCGCCCGTCGAGGAGCCTGTGCCGTGGGACTTCTCCGCCTCTCTCCCACCCACGGCATCAACCACAGCGAATCAGAGGTGAGCGCACCGATTAGGTCGCCCAGCGCGCGCGTCCTGTTGACCTTGCTCGTACGCAGATCGTGCCACCGCGGCGAGTCTCTCCATCGTCAGGACCCCTCCGAGGTGGGTTTCGCCACGACGTGTCACGTGCCCCTGGAAGCCCCAGGGCAAGGCAGCGACTGCCTTCCATCCGAAGATCGCCTCATAAGTCTTAGTTGCGCGCTGCTGCTCTTCGAGCGCCCGTCGATGCGCCTCTGCTCGTCCGCTGCCGATCGCGTTGGGCTCGCCCCATTCGGCTACGAGGTCGCTGCCGCGAACGAAGAATGGTTCGTTCAAATCGGCGAAGGCGCCGTCGACGCTCACCACGGGCGAGACCATCACGACCTCGCGATCGACCGCCGCCACTACGCGGACGCGGACGTCGACCGGTCTGCTTGACAGCACGATGCCGTCCTCGACAGAGACTCCCGCCTGGGGCGTGAAGACGTAGTCGTGCCCGACCTGAATCTTGTCAGTGCCCATGTCTGCTCTCTCGTGATGCCCAGGGCCACTAGAGAAGGCTGATGCCTGGCTGCTCTGAGCGTGTGCGGCGGGCGGCTCGGGGCGCACCGCCATTAGTAGGCGTCGGGCCGGGGCTTTCTGGGAGTCGCGAACCCCTCATGCTGGTCAGCCACCGTGCTGCTCCTCTCCGGGGCGTGCGCCCTGCTCGGCCGCATCGGCGGCCATCCGACGATGCTCCGATTCGTGCTGCCCCATCCAGAGCGCCGACGTGTGCGCCGTGGTAGGTCGCGACTGGCGGCGGCCGCAGGTCGTGCAGACGGCCCGGAACTTCGCCGCGGCAGTCAGATCGGCGCGTTTCATGGTCGCTCCATGTCGGGGCGTGGGCCGTCATCGCAGCGGCCAGTCCCGGGGCAGGGACGGGTGGCGATGATGACCCGGCCGGTGATGGTCCAGCCCAGGCAGATGGTGTGCCAGTTGTGCTGATCGCCGCCCCGGAAGACGGGGACGAGCGTGCGCCATCCCCACCAGTGCCACTGCGGCTTCCAAAACCAGACCCGGTCCCGCCATGACCGGTCGATGATCAGGTCGACGTCAGACTGTTCTTGCTGGTCGGCCATGTCGATGCTCCGTTCCGGAACGGTAGGAAGGCGCCGAGGGCGCGTGCGGCATTGCCGCCCGGCCACCCTCGCGCCGGGTTTTCGCAGTTCTCCTGTGCCGCTCACGTAACGCTGGCGACCGCGCGGGTCAGTAGGAGCGGATCCGGTTGACGATCTGCCCGTCGAGCCGCACCTCGACGGGGCCGCCGGGCAGGGAGAACGTGGGGGCGCCGACCGTCCCTCCTCCCAGGTGCTTGTAGGCGTGGTAGGCGACTCTGGCGGGCAGGACCGCGGAGGCGATCGAGACCGAGGCGCTGGGATGGTCGGGGAACTCGTCCTCGGTCAGTGGCCGGTACTCGCCGCGCGCCACTGGAGCGCGGGTGCGGCTGACCAGGCAGCGCAGGGAGTTGAGCGCGAGGGGATCCCAGCCAGGGGCACGATCTGTCGCGGAGGCCAGGGCGCAGTGCCAGTCGAGTTCGGCCCACTGCCCGCACAGCAGTCGCATGAAGAGGTCGAGCGCGGCGGTGCTGGCCCCCAGGGGACCGGTGATGACGACGGTGTCCTCGCCCCGCACCTGCTCGCGCAGACCTGCGGGGTCACCGGGGCCCAGCGGGGTGCGGTCGGGCTCGGGGAAGGCGAGGCCGCTGGCGGCGGCGGCTTCCTGCAGCGCTCGCCTCGCAGTGGTGGGATCGGGGATCTTCGCCCCTGCGGCCGGATCGGCGCACAGGTCGATCACCGCGTCCCACTCCCCCGCGAGGACGGCCTGGGCGGTGCCGACCACACCGCGCCCGGTGGTGTGCAGGAGCAGCGCGTGAGGGTGGGTGATGACGACCTCGGCCATCGACGTCAGTGAGGGTGCGGCGGGGCTCATGGGCGCTCCTGGCGAGGTCGTGGACGATGCGGCTCCGACGGCTGTCTTGGCCATCCTGTGCCACGACACGACGACGAGCAGACGGGGCGCGGGGGCGATCAGCCCTGCGAGGGGCGCGGCTTGATGGCCACCACCTTGGACGAGGTGAGGACCGTCGCACCGTCGGGGCCTTTCAGGTACGGGGCGATCCACACCGGCTTGGTGACGCCCTCGCCCAGCGAGGGGTAGGGCTGCTGGCGCCAGTGGCCGCGGACGACGAAGCGGTGCCGGTACTCCCGGCCTCGGCCGTTGCCGCGGTCGTAGACCTGCGCCGACGTCGAGCCCGGACGCAGGTCGACGACCCTGACCGACGGGGGCCGCTTGGCGCGAACGGTCCTGCCGCCCCGACGAATCGGGGGCGCAGCAGGCGGGCGGTGGTCGGCGCTGTGGGTGATGCCGGGCTGCTCCAGCAGCAGGAACAAAGCAGCCAGCATCTGTGGCGGCTGGAAGCCGGTGAAGGTCGACTCGTGGTCGGTGCGCGCCGCCGATGTGCCCAGCACCTCCAGGCCGCCGCCCGGCTCGTCGATGAGGCTCGCGAGCACCACGTGGGCCCCGGTGTCGTGCCACAGCATCGCGCGCACCGGGACGTCCATGACTCCCTCAGAGGCGTCGATGCCGGTGAGGACGGTGACGGTGACGGCGTGGGCGAACACCACCAGACCGCGACGCGAGGGGGCGCGTACGGTGCCCCAGTGGACCTTCTCCAGTCCGGTCGCGGCGTCCAGGCACAGGTCGGTCATGTCGGGTGAGGCCCAGTAGATCTCGCCCTCGCCCGGTGTCTCGGTGATGGGGGCGATGCCCGGGTAGCCCTCGATGTGGATGCTCGTGCGCTCCACCGTCGAGGGGACCCGCTGGGCTGGGGTCAGCGAGGTGTCCGCGCGGGCTCCGGACATGCGCATGTCGCCTGTCAGCAGGTCCGGCTCGCTGGACGCCCCCGGGGGCTGACGGTGTGATGGGCTCATGGGGTCTGCTCCTCTGCGTGGTCCGGGCCGGTGCTACGTCGGACGGCGGTGAAGGCCGTGGGCTGTGCCTGGTAGGCGGCGTACCAGGCGTCGGCCTGGTCGCGTTCGAGGTGCACGCTGTAGCCCAGCGCCTCACCGTCGGGTGTCTGGGTGCTTTCGCAGTGGTCGAGCAGCCGCTGCGCCATGCGCGCCTGCTCGGCGTCCTCGGCGGCCCCGGGGTGGTCCTTGGCGCCGGTGGCCTCGTCGAGGTAGGTGACCAGGGTGAGCAGTTCGTCGGGCTGCTCACCGTCGCTGTGTGACTCCCACCGGTTCTTGCGCATCGTCTCGACGTGCCCGAGAGGCAGCAGCGCCAGCAGGTGTCCCACCGCGAGAGCGATCTCGACGGCACCGTCGTCGGAGCGCATCGTCGCCAGCACCTCCTGTGGCTGGTAGCGGTAGGTCACCTCCTCGACGTCGACCGCAATGACGGCGCCCTCCCACGTGAAGAACGACCGCTCGACGTCGGTGAAGAGAGGGTGCAGCCCGATCGCCAGCGTGGGGTCGGCGATCATCTCGCTGCGCATCAACGCAGTGCCCCTCGCTCTGGGCTTCTCGTCAGCCTCGGGGCTGCGCTCCTCGAACCCGACGAGGAAGTAGGCGTCCGCGCTGGGGTTGACGCGGTAGTCGAGGTGCCCGGTCTCGTCGACCAGCCACGGACGCCGCATGGAGAGCGCGGGATCGGACTCCAACGGCGCCTGGGTGATGCGGTAGCGCCGCAGGACTCGCTGGTAGGGCTGGCCCTGCGCCTGCTCGCCCTGGCCCGAGTCGTCGAGCAGCGTCTCCGCGCTGTCGAGCAGGCGGCGCCGAGCCTCGCTGTAGGGGAGGTCGTGCTTGGCTGCGAAGGCGCGAACGGCCTTCTTGAACGTGCTGTCGCTGGTCATCTGAGGCCATCTCCATGGGTGCGATGCGTCTACGTCCCGCGCTCGTCGACGCACCTGACATGAAGGGCGGTCTGAGCGACACACGATCCTGTGACCTTGGCTCGAACGGACCGTCCCTGGCGCGGGGCGATGGGCGGTCCTTCGCAACAGGCCGGTGTGAGCGGCCTACACGACAACTGTGCCATGACGAGAGGCACGGCAACAGGGTGACCCGAAAGCCCCGGGCCGCGGCTCTGGAGCGCGGCCCTGATCGAGGGCCTGGTCGAGGGTCTCGCCAGCAGCCGCAGGCTCACACCGATGTGTTTTCGCTGGCAGCGACCGCCCCGGCCAGTTCGCCACCTCGCGGGGGCCTGGGCGGTCAGCATCCCTCGTCGACCGCTGAGCGGCGACGGCACAGGAACAGCGCCACGCCGGGTCGAGCGGCGCCTGCTCATGCCGCACACCAGTCCGTCACCACCAGGCCCGGCCGACCGTTCCGGACGACCCTTCGGGTCCTCAGTCGCACCGCGCTGGTGTCGCTGGGGCCTCGGGATCTCGTCCCGCGCGGTCCGGCCATCCGCCCAACCTGCTCTGTCCCCCGCCACCACCCCCGTGGCACAGCACCCTCCCCGCACCGCACCAGAAGGACGACCATGACCCTCACGCACCAGGCCGCCGAGGCCCAGGACCACCCCACCCCCCGCCTCTCGGTCACCCGGGACTTCTCCACCGAGGGGATCCACCCCTACGACCAGATCGAGTGGACGCGCCGCAACGTCGAGCAGACCAACTACAAGACCGGCGAGACGGTCTTCGAGCAGCGCGACGTCGAGTTCCCCGCCTCGTGGTCCGACGTGGCGGCCACCATCGTGACCACCAAGTACTTCCGCGGCGCCCTGGGCACCGAGCAGCGCGAGACCAGCCTGCGCCAGGTCATCGACCGGGTCGTCGCCCAGTACCAGAGCGCCGCGCACATCTACGGCTACATGAGCGAGGCCGACGCGCAGGTCTTCGGTGAGGACCTGACCTGGCTGCTGGTCAACCAGTACTTCTCCTTCAACTCCCCGGTCTGGTTCAACGTGGGCACCTCCAGCCCGCAGCAGGTCTCGGCGTGCTTCATCCTCGCCGTCGACGACTCCATGGAGTCGATCCTGAACTGGTACAAGGAGGAGGGGTTCATCTTCAAGGGCGGCTCCGGCGCCGGTCTGAACATCTCCCGCATCCGCTCCTCCAAGGAACTGCTGGCCTCCTCCGGCGGCAACGCCTCCGGCCCGGTCTCCTTCATGCGCGGCGCCGACGCCTCCGCGGGCACCATCAAGTCCGGCGGCGCCACCCGCCGCGCGGCCAAGATGGTCGTCCTCGACGTCGACCACCCCGACATCGAGGAGTTCGTCGAGACCAAGGCGCGCGAGGAGGACAAGATCCGTGCCCTGCGCGACGCCGGGTTCGACATGGACCTGGGCGGCAAGGACATCGTCTCGGTGCAGTACCAGAACGCCAACAACTCCGTGCGTGTCTCCGACGCCTTCATGCGCGCCGTCGAGGACGGCACCGAGTTCGGCCTCACCTCGCGCACCACCGGCGAGGTCATCGAGACCATCGACGCGCGCACCCTGTGGCGCAAGATCGCCACCGCCGCGTGGGAGTGCGCCGACCCGGGCATCCAGTACGACGACACCATCAACGACTGGCACACCCTGGTCAACACCGGCCGCATCACCGCCTCCAACCCGTGCTCGGAGTACATGTCGATCGACAACTCCTCGTGCAACCTGGCCTCGCTGAACCTGATGAAGTTCCTCGGCGACGACGACGTCTTCGACACCGCCACGTTCGTCAAGGCGGTGCGCACCGTCATCACCGCCATGGAGATCTCCATCTCCTTCGCCGACTTCCCCACCCCCGACATCGACCGCAACACCCGCGACTTCCGCCAGTTGGGCATCGGCTACGCCAACCTCGGCGCGATGCTCATGGCGATGGGCCTGGGCTACGACACCCCCGAGGGTCGCGCGATGGCTGCCGCGATCACCTCGGTCATGACCGGCGCCTCCTACCGCCGCTCCGCCGAGATCGCCGCCGCCGTGGGCCCCTACAAGGGCTACGCCGAGAACGAGGAGCCCCACAAGCGGGTCATGGTCAAGCACCTCGACGCCGCCAACGCCCTCGTGGCCGCCACGCGTGGCGACGGCGCCGAGTTCGTCGCCGACCTCGTCGTCACCGCCTCCGCCCCGGCGGCCGCCATCGCCGAGGTCGGCCAGCAGGAGTGGGACCTCAACCTGGAGATCGGCGCCAAGCACGGCTGGCGCAACTCGCAGGCCTCCGTGCTCGCCCCCACCGGGACCATCGGCTTCATGATGGACTGCGACACCACCGGCATCGAGCCGGACTTCTCGCTGGTCAAGTTCAAGAAGATGGTCGGCGGCGGCTTCCTCAACATCGTCAACAACACCGTGCCCCGCGCCCTGACGAAGTTGGGCTACAGCGACGCCCAGATCGCCGACATCACCGAGCACATCGAGGCCCACAGCAACGTCGTGGACGCCCCGCACCTCGACGAGCAGCACTACGCCGTCTTCGACTGCGCCGCCGGTGCCCCCCGCGCCCTGGGCCCGATGGGGCACGTGCGGATGATGGCGGCCTGCCAGCCGTTCCTGTCCGGCGCCATCTCCAAGACCGTCAACCTCCCCGAGAGCGCCACCGTCGAGGAGATCGCCGACATCTACATGGACTCCTGGCGCCTGGGCCTGAAGGCCACCGCGGTCTACCGCGACAACGCCAAGGTCGGCCAGCCGCTGAGCAACACCAAGACCGCCAGCGACGCAGCCGAGCAGACCGAGGCGCCCGAGGCCGAGGTCAAGGTCATCGAGAAGATCGTCGAGAAGGTCGTGGAGGTCCAGGTGCCGCGCCGCACCAAGATGCCGCGCACCCGCAACTCCCAGACGACCTCGTTCAAGGTCGGCGAGGCCGAGGGCTACATGACCGCGGGCCGCTACGCCGACGACGCGCTCGGCGAGATCTTCATGAAGTTCGGCAAGCAGGGCTCGACCATGGCCGGTGTCATGGACGCCTTCTCGATGGCGGTCTCCATCGGCCTGCAGTACGGCGTCCCGCTGGAGACGTACGTGGCCAAGATGACCAACCTGCGCTTCGAGCCGTCCGGCCTGACCGACGACCCCGACATCCGCATGTCGGCCTCGATCATGGACTACGTCTTCCGCCGCCTGGCGCTGGACCACCTGCCCTTCGAGATCCGCGACGCCTACAAGATCTACTCCGCAGCCGAGCGCACCTACGCCCTCGACAACGGTGGGGTCTACACCGAGATCCCCGCCGTCGCCCAGGACGAGGTCGTGCCCGCCGACACCGAGCGCGAGCAGATCACGGCCGTCGAGCCCGCCGCCCCGGCGCCGGTCGCGACCCCGAAGGCCGTCGACAAGGACCTCGCCGCCCAGCGCGCCGCGGCCGCCCACGACCTGGGGCACCTGTGCTCCTCGTGCGGGCACCCGACCCAGCCCGCGGGGGCGTGCCGCATCTGCCCCGAGTGCGGCACCTCCTCCGGCTGCTCGTGACGGTAGGCAACCGAGGGACTTCCCCTAGTGGGAGACAGCCCCTAGAGGCGTAGAAAGGGCCCGGACGCACTCAGCGTCCGGGCCCTTTCGGCTCGGTCAGCGTCGAGACGTCGAGACGTCGAGACGTCGAGGCAGCAGGCGGTCCCGTTGCCGACGGACCGCGCGCCGAGATCATGAGGCCCACGAATCCCTGCACTAAGTCGGGTGGCTCGCGAGTTGATCGGCAGACTCGGCACGACATGCAGATCATGTAAGCCGACCGCCACGCGCGCGCCTGCTGCGTCGGCTGCGCTGCTGTCGTCGCCCGCTCGGCACAGGACGTTCAGGACCCCCGGCCCCAGAGGTGCGGTCAGGCCGCGGCGAGCGCCCCGCCGGTGCCCCGCACACCTGGCGGTCATGAGCACCCCTCTCCCCTCAGCCCGCGCCGACGCGGCCCGCGAGAGCGCACGGCAGGCCAACGGCCGCTTCGGCGCCTACGGCCTGCCCGAGGACACGACCGTGGACCTGACGGGGGCCGCCTTCACCTGCGACCTGTGCGGATCCGGCTTCGCCGCGGCCAGCGCCCTGCGAGCCCACGAGCAGCGCGACTGCCCCGAGACCGAGTTCGGGATCCACGACGACGACGACGACGACGACGACGACGACGACGACGACGACGACGACGACGACGACGACGACGACGACGACGACGACGACGACGACGAGAGCCTGTACCGCGCAGCGGAGTCGTTCGCCTCGTCGATCAACAACGCCGGTCCGGCCGAGCAGATCCGCTTCGTGCGCCGCTGCGGCATCGGCGACCTCGCCATCGAGGAGGCCCTCGGCGGTTCCCAGGGCGCGCACGGTGAACTGGACGACCTCGTCCTCGACGTCGCCTCCTCCAGCGCCTCCCGAGCGGCCAACAACGGCGGGGCCGCCGAGGAGGTCACCGACTCCCTGGAGGGCAAGCGCTGGATGCTCTCAGGCTCCGACACCTTCCGCGACGGGGCCCACCCGATGTCCCTGAGCGACGGCGAGTGCACCGACCTGCGGTTCCGGGACACCGACGGCACCGAGGTCACCTACCGCGTCTCGTACCACGAGTGGGTCCCCACCGGTGACAACGGCGACCTGGCCCCGGGCTACCTGCGTGGCGAGTTCCGCGCCGAGACCGAGTGGCACGCCCACGAGGCGCCCCTGGCCCGCGAGTCCTCCCCGTTCCGCCCCGCGCGGGGCGAGCGCTCCCAGATGGTCGGCTACGCCTGGGAGCGGTTCGAGGAGAGCCTGAGTCACGCTGCGACCCGCGCTGCGCGCGCGCAGCGCGTCGACACCTTCGCCAGCATCCTCAACGCCTGAGCGACACCGAGACGCCGGACGGGGGCGCGCCAGCCTCCCTGCCCGCCGCCTGGCGATAGCGTCCAGGCCGTGACGACGCAGCCACCCGACCACCCGGACGCAGCGGCCGTTGGTGCAGCGATGCGCCGCGCCAACGAGTACACCGACGCAGGCGGCGACCCGATAGAAGCCGTGCGCCGCTGGGTCTCACCGGAACTGCTGATGCGTGAGGCCGACATGTCCCGGCTGGCCCGCCACGGGGACGCCTCAGGCCCCGACGGCCCAGACCTGCACACCCAGAGCCTCGGCACCGCGGCCTACTTCTACGGCTTCGCCACCGCGCGGCTCTTCCTCGACCCCGACGCCAGCCTCGACCCCGACGCTGCGTCCGCCAGCAGCGAGGAGTCCGTCCTCTCAGCCCTGGGGTCGACCGTCGCGTTGATCAGCGCCAGGGACAGCCTGAGGGGCCGCATGCGCGAGGCCCGCGGGTTCGAGGCCATGAACGCGATGATCAGCCGCGACATCGACCCCTCGGCGCTGCACTACGCCGCACGCCAGGCCTCGTTCCAGATGAACGGCATCGACACAGCCGGGGACCTGCAGCAGGTCATCCGCAACCCAGGAGGCCCCGAACGGATCGCTGAGGTCCTCGCCATGTTCTTCGACGGGTTCCTCCTCGCCCTGCACCTGCCCGGCTGAGCCCGGCCGCTCGCACTGGATCGACAAGCCGCGGCAGCAGCCGAGGCAGAGCGGCGCGGCCGCGGCCCGCACACCCACCGTGCGAGCCAGCCCCGGCGCCCAGCATCACCCGACCCGAGGAGCGACCCCGATGAGCGGTCACGACGTCAACGGCCACCTGCACGGCGGCGACGGCCGCTACCAGACCAAGCCCCGTGCCGAGGCAGCCGCAGGTGTCGTGCTCGACGCTCCTGCGCGAGGCGAGGGCGTCGAGACGCCAGTCAGCGACCTGCACGTCGGCGACTGGGTGCGCCTCTCCCCCGGCGGGGGCGGCCTGGCCCGCATCACCTCCCTCGACAACGACCACAAGTCGACCTCCATCGAGTTCGACCACGACCCCATGACGATCGCCGACTACGGCAACGACGAGACCCTGGCCCGGCTCAGCCTGCTCGACGTCCACGACCTCGGCGAGACGGGCTACTACACCCCGAACGAGGCCGAACTGGGCGAGGCGGCGTGGTCCTACGAGAAGACCCTCGCCTGGTCCAGCGTCGTCGTGGTCGGGCCCGACGGCTCGGACGAGAGCGAGATGGTCGAGGCTGACTCCCTCGACGCCGAGTTCTCCACCGCAGCGAAGGCCACGATCCGAGAGGACGTCCACGACTTCCTCTCCTCCAACAAGGCACTCATCGACGAGGCCGGACGCATCATGCCCGGCTACGAACTCGACCAGGCCATGCACGACTTCGCACTGACCCGCAACGGTCACGGCGCCGGGTTCTGGGACCGCGGCCTCGGCGAGGTGGGCGACCGGCTCACCGAGGCGGCCAAGGCCCACGGCGGACAGGACCTGTGGTTCGACGCCGACTCCCGCACCCTCGGCATCGAGTGAGACACGAGCAGATGAGCAAGAAGACGACCACCGCGAGCGAGCGCCAGCGCAAGCCGCGCCACGCTGCGCCCTACGCCGCCAACCGCGAGGCCAACCGCGAGGCCAACCGCCGACCCAACGGCGAGTTCGGCACGCAACCCCGCACCGAGGACGGGGCGCTGCGCCTGGACCCGGTCATGGCCCCTCAGCACCCCGACGATCCCGACCTCGACCTGTCGGGCTACCGCCCCGTTGCAGTGAGCACCCCCGAGGGCGAGTGGATGGTGACCCCCGGTGTCGTCGACGACGCCTTCCGCGCCGCCTACGAGGAGGGCGCCCCCTCCCTGGCTCTGGCCTGCGTCATCGCCACCGAGAAGGACTGGGACGTGGTGGTCACCTACGCCGAGGAGCACTACGACATCCACGACAACTGCTACGACGACGGCGAGCCCTACCAGACAACCGTGACCTTCGCGCGAGCCCAAGCACCAGCCGACGCGGGCACGTTCGTGGTTGGCTCCTACGGCTGCGACAAGCCGGAAGCCGTAGGTGAGGAGCAATGGACCGCGGGCGGCGACGTCCGCTGCTACTCCGAGATCATCGAGCGCCCCTCGCGCAGCACCCGCCTCAACGACCTCGCACGTTCCGAGGGCGTCACCGACAACCACCTGGCGCTCGCCGACACCTTCCGTGCGGCCCTGCTGGAGACCTCGAACATCGAACCCCACGGACGGAGCCCCCAGCCATGACCAAGCCCTCCCAGCCCAACTCCTGCGAGGCAGCCACAGCGCGTGAGGCTGCCCGCCGTTCCAACGGCGAGTTCGGCACCCAGGCGCGCGAGGAGGCCTCCGCCGACCTGGGGCTCGACTTGCTGGCCACCGTGCGCGCCGACGCCGAGCGACTCCACCGCGAGGCCGTCGCGCACGAGGCCCTGGCCTGGCGCCTGGAGGCCTACGAGGTCCTGAAGGACCTGCCCGAGGACCACCGCGTCCACACCACGACCTGGCCCGAGGAACCCAACGGTGACGGCACATTCGACGTCGACCTCGGCGACGTCCTCGACGCCGAGGGGGAGCGAGTCGGCGACCTGGGCGGCCAGGGCGCGGTGCCCGCAGGGTGGTTCACCGGCGACGAGATGCTCCCCGCGCGCACCGCCTACGACGTGTGGCGCATCGACTCCTACGACCCCGAGTCACCCATCAGCATCGCAACCATGAAGGCGTGGCACCGTGACCTGTCCACCAACCGTGCCCGTGAGGCTGCGGGTGAGACCCAGGCCCGCCGCGACGCAGCGCGCGAACGCTTCGAGGCCCTGACCACCCCCGGGCCGCGAAGGCGCCGCATGGCCGCCACCTACGCGGACTGGCAGGAAGCCGAGAAGGCCCGCACCGAGGCCGTCACGCCAGTGGCCTACACCGACCTGGCGGTCGACGACCACTTCCTGGCCGGACCCGCGGGCGACCAGCGCGAGTACCGGGTCCGCGCCGCCTCGGAGTCCTTCACCGACCGCGCCGGAGCCACCAAGCGCTTCATCGACATCGTCGATTCCGGGACCGGCTCCTCCCGGCTGCTGGCCTTCAGCGGGGACGACGTCGCACTGCGCGTCCCCCCACCTGCGGGCCTGCACGTCGAGGAGTCCCACCGCCCCACCGAGCGTGACCTCAACGAAGGCTGGGGCGTCTGAGATGACCCGCCCCACAGCCGGTGCCGCAGCCGGTGCCGCCCGAGAGGCTGCGCGCCGACCCACCGGCCAGTTCGGTACTCAGCAGCGCCGCGAGATCGATGTGGCCGCGCTCGACCTCGCCCCGTCTGCACCAGCAACCGTCGAGCCGTCCCCCCGCGACGCCTTCGGGTCCGCAGAGCCCGTCAGCGGCTCCGACCTGCGCGCCGGAGACGTCGTGCTCTACTCCAGCGGCGCTCGCATCGTCTACGAGAACACCGTGCTCGAACCCGCTGTCGTCGAACCGGGCGGACTCGCAGGCGCAGCGCCTCGCAACCGCATCGTCTTCCGCGACGTCCGCGGGCAGCGCGTCGTGGAGACCAGCGCCCTGGACCGCGTGCACTACCGCGCCACGCGGTGCGCTGACCACAACGGCGCCTGGGGCAACGACGAGTACTGCCCCACCTGCACCACCAGCGACGGCCGAGCCCGGGTTGGCCTGCCCCGACCGGTGCAGCCGCCGGTGGTGCGGGACGGCCGGTGAGGCGGAAGGGCAAGCGCGTCCGTACGGCCCCGCACACCTCACCGGCATGAGCACGCCCTCCTTCGACGCCGCACAGCACCCTCGCTCCGGGGACGGCACCTTCGCTCGCAAGCCCCTGGCCGAGAGCACCGGCGTCAACCTGTCACCGGACCCCGCACCGGCAGGCACCACGGCCCCTCCGATGACGCCTCGCGACGTGGAGACCCTGTCCGCGAACCGTGGCGTCTTCGCCGAGGGCTACACCCCCGAGGACGCAGCCAGCGTCCTGAGCCGCTTCGAGTCCGCCGACCTGCGTGTCTTCTGGGACTACGCCGACGGCGACGGTCTGGGCGGCGACTCCTTCTTCGCCGGGTTCGCTCGCGCCAGCCGCGCCTCGGGCCCCTACGGGGTCGGCCGGGCCGTCCCCTACGAGGCGCCCTTCTCGCAGTACGCCCACATCAGCGACCAGGCCTGGGAGTACCTCTCGGACCCCGACTGCGACCTGGACCCCGAGGCCATCCCGTCCCTGCTGGGGAACGAGCACGCGGCCATCAACGTCGGCGAGATCTACAGCCACGACGTCGGCGCCAGCACCCAGTACTCCTTCGCCAACCACCTCGACGACGAGGGCGAGGAGCGCTGTCGCGAGGACGGCTGCGACAAGGACCCCGACAGCGGCGATGGATGGGACGGCTACTGCGGCATCCACGCCGACCTCATCGAGCGTCACGACGCCGGTGAGCACGACGGCGACAACGCCCGCCCCGCCGACTGCCCGATCTGTGTGTCCCCCTGACCGAGCACCGGCGCACCCTCACGCCTTTCCCCGGAAGGAACCCTCATGCCGACCTCTTGCCCCAACAACGTCGCGAACCACGTCAACGGCTGCACCTGCCGCAAGCGCACCAGCGTCCAGGCCGAGGCCGCCGTAGGGCTGACCACCGCCGCCTCGCCTCTCCCCTCCCCGGTAGCGCACTCCGGCAAGATCCTGGACCAGCCCGTCGAGACCCGGACGGCCCACGCCACCACCACCAACTACGTGGCGCGTCCCCTGACCGAGGAGAGCGACATCTTCGCCTACGGGGGCTCCTGCGCTCCCGGGGCGACGGTGGTGTCTGCCGCCGGGGTCCCCGAGGCGACATTCCGCTACAGCGGCGGCGCCTTCGGCCCCCACGACCAGCGCCTGATGCAGGTCCGTGGCGCGGCGCGAAGCCACGCCGAGGGCTGGGACCGCGTGGGCGCCGCCAACTCGCAGTGGAGCGACACCTACGACCGGCGCCCCTCGCGCCTGTCGCACACGGGCCCCGACAACGCCGAGGAGGTCACGCGCGCCAACACCGCAGCCCGACTCGTGACCGCCGACACCCTCAACGACGCCGTCACCGCGCGCGAGACCCTGCCCCGCTACGGCTTGCGTCCCTCGACCCGAACAGCGATCCGCTCCGCGGACCAGGCCGTCGCCGACGCCGTCACCGCCTACCGCACGGCCTACTCGCTGGAGTGATCACGCACCGGGTCGACATCGGGCAGACACCGAGCGTGTGCACCTGCGCCCGCACACCTGCAGGGCATGACCACCACATCCGGCTTCGACTCTGCCCGTCACCCCCGAGCCCGAAGCGGACCCGGCGGCGGGCAGTTCATCACGACGCCTCGCGACGAGAGCGCCGACGTCTCCCTCGCCCCTGACAACCACCACACCTCGGGGTTCACGCACGACCAGATCGACGCGCTCGGGGTCGAGATCGACACCCTCAACCAGGACGAGCAGCGCGTCATGCGCATCCTGCTGGACCCGGACCTAGCGATGGACCTCGGCTTCGACGACGACCCGGAGTCGCTGTTGGCGGAGTACGAGGACTTCGACGGCAACGACCTGTACGACATCACCAAGATCGCCGACCGCACCGCCGCGCAGTACCACGGCACCTCCTACGCCCTGCAGACCTCCTACCCGGACTCCTCCGAGTGGGAGTACGTCGTCTCGCAGGACTGCGGACCGGACATCGGCCGTCTGAGCCAGTCCGATGACGTCAAGCGCCTCAACGCTGACCGGATCCTCGGGGCCAAGGGGCACACCGGGCTGTGCAAGGCGGTCGCCGTGGCTGCCTACCTCGACCAGGATCTGCGGACGGTCCGTGACCGCGCTCTCGCGGCGGGCCTCATCGACACCCCCGAGGCCCCCGAGGGTTCCTGAGGGTGACCCGACCTCACCGACCGGTCACAGAGATCCCGCTCCCACAGCGCCTCCTGCCGCTCGTGCGCGCCCGATTGGCCCACTGAGGCACAGACCTTCCACGCAACATCCCCCACCGGGCCCTCCTCGGGCCGCCCCCGACACCAACCCCGCGACAGGCAGGTCCACGATGACCCAGGCTCCCGTCCCCACCAGCACCGGTTGCACCGGCCTCAGCACCGGGACGGAGGTGAGGAAGAAGGTCTACGTCCTGGACACCTCCGTGCTGCTCTCGGCGCCCAACGCCATCCACCAGTTCGTCGAGCACGAGGTCGTCATCCCCCTGGTCGTCATCACTGAGTTGGAGGCCAAGCGCACCCACGTCTCCCTCGGCTTCCCCGCCCGCGAGGCGCTGCGCGCCATCGAGGCCGTCTCCGAGCGCGGCGACATCAACCACGGGGTCAAGATCAACGACCACGGAGGCACCGTCCGCATCGAGATGAACCACATCGACCAGTCCGGCCTGCCCGACGCCGTCGCGCGTGCCAGCGACAACGACGCCCGGATCCTCGCCGTCGCCTTCAACCTCGCCAACGGCGACGCCAAGGTGGGCGAGGCGGCCCGAGACGTCACCGTCGTGTCGAAGGACATGCCGATGAGGCTGAAGGCCAAGGTCCTTGGTCTGGGCGCCGAGCCCTACCGCAACGAGATGGTCGTCGTGGAGCGGCCCTACACCGGCATCGAAGAGATCGAGGTCTCCCCCGCAGTCATCGACGGCCTCTACGACCAGGGCTCCCTCGACATCGACGAGGCGCGCCTGGCCACCCCTGAGGGCGGCGAGGTCCTCACCAACACCGGCGTACGGCTCATCAGCAGCCACGGCTCGGCCATCGGCATCGTCGGCGCCGACAAGTCGCTGACCGTCATCGCCAAGGACCGAGAGGCCTTCGGAGTCCGCGGAAAGTCGCTGGAGCAGAAGATCGCCCTGGCCCACCTGACGAACCCCGACGTCGGCGTCGTCTCCCTCGGCGGCCCCGCAGGAACCGGCAAGACCTACCTCGCGCTCGCCGCTGGCCTGGAGCAGGTCCTGGAGACGAGCACCTTCAAGAAGGTCGTCGTCTTCCGTCCGCTGTTCGCCGTCGGCGGCCAGGACCTCGGCTACCTGCCCGGCTCGGCCGACGAGAAGATGAGTCCGTGGGGTGCCGCGGTCTTCGACGCCCTCGCCTCGATGACCAGCAAGGACGTCGTCGACGAGATCGTCGCTCGCGAGATGCTGGAGGTGCTGCCCCTGACCCACATCCGCGGACGCACCCTCAACGACGCCTTCATCATCGTCGACGAGGCGCAGAACCTGGAGCGTCCCGTCCTGCTCACGGCCCTGAGCCGTCTGGGCGCCAACGCCAAGGTCGCCTTGTCCTGGGACGTCGCACAGCGCGACAACTCCCGCGTCGGTCGCTACGACGGCATCGCCGCGGTGGTCGAGCGCCTGAAGGGCAACCCGCTGTTCGCCCACACCACCCTGACCAAGTCCGAGCGCGGCCCCGTCGCCGCCATGGTCACCACCCTGCTCGACGACATGGTCAACTAGGCCGTCGCTGACCCGATCCGTCAACAACCAGGCGGCCTTCGTCTTTACCCCGCACCGTCACCCCAGGTCGCCACCACGTACGGTTACCGCCGGGTACCCCGCCGGGGCCGGGCCAATCTGAGAGCCCAGCCCCGACGAACACCCACCGTTCGTGGCGCTTACCCCCCAGGCGCCACGAGCGCCAGGCAGCCCCTCGCGCCTCTCCCGTGCGAGGGGCTGTCTGCGTCCGGACCGCTCCCCGTCGCGGAGCGCCACCCGGGTCGCCCGCACACCCGGCAGGCATGACTTACCCCTCGCCCTCCCTCACCGCCGCTCAGGCCGCGCGCCAGCAGGCCCGGCACGGCGACGGGACCTACGCGGCATTCGCCCGGTCCGAGGCCGACCTCCACGACCTCGACCTCGCCGTGGACCCCGCGACCGGACTCGGGGACGATGGATCGGTGACCGAACCGTCCGAGGTCGAGGAGCAGCGCAACACCTACGTCTTCGAGTCCTGGAAGACCGACAAGGCCATCGCCTCCATCGAGAAGGCCAACCGCCGCGCCGAGCGCGCGGGCATCGCCGAGCGGTTCGGGTACCGCACCGAGACCTTCGAGGAGCGGCGAGTCGAGGAGCGCACAGGCGTCGAGACGATCGTGGAGATGACACGCCTGCACCTGGACCGGCCCACCGTCCAGCACGAGGGCTGGGAGTTCGCCGCCACCCTGTCCTGGGACGACGAGGTCGGCCTGGTCACCCGCAGCGTCCCCGGCGCCGAACTCGACCACCGCCCCACCGACCGCACCTGCGACGTGTGCGGGCAGAACCGCGAGCGCCGTGACACCTACGTCGTCTCGCGCACCGATCCCGAGACCGGCAAGCGCACCCAGATGCAGGTCGGCTCCAACTGCCTGACACGCTTCATGGGCATCAAGCCCGCCGGGCTGTGGATGCTGGAGTTCGACGTGGAGGAGTCCGAGAACGCCGCGCCACCCGCCACGGGCCGAAACCGGGTCGAGCAGCGCTACGACTCCACCCAGGTCATGGCCATCGCCCTGGCCGCGGTCGAGGACGACGGCTGGGTCTCGCGCAGCGCCGCGCGCGCCTACTACGAGGCGAGCAACGGTGAAGCCACCAAGACCGCCACCGCCGACATCGTCGGATCAGCCCTGTTCGGCGACCACCGCACCAAGGAGGCCCGCGCCGAACGCGACCGGATCCTGGCCCGCGCCTCCCAGATCCGCGAGAGCGGGGAGGCCGAAGCCCTGCTGGCCGAGGCCCGCGCGCTGGACGGCGACTCCGACTACGCCGAGAACCTGCGCACCATCGCCTCCGGACAGAGCGTCACCTCGCGCAACATCGGCACCCTCATCTCCGCCATCGGCGCACGCCACGCCCGCCAGCAGCGAGCCGAGCGCGACACGGCCCAAGCCGAAGCCACAGCCAACTCCCGGCACCTCGGTCGACCCGGCGAGCGGCTCGCCGACGTCAAGGTGACCGTCACCGAGACCCGGTTCTTCCCCAACGACTACAGCGGCCGGACGCTGATCTCGATGCAGGACACCGACGGCAACGTCATCAAGTGGTGGGCCACCGGGTCGGGTCCCGAGGACATCGCCGAAGGCGGCACGTACCTGATGAAGGCCACCGTGAAGGAGCACGGCTCCTTCCGGGACATCGCCGAGACGACGGTGCTGCGCGCCAAGATGGAGCCCGTCGAAGAGTGAGCGGCCGCGCTCGACCCGCGCCACCCGGATGTGGTGGTCAGCCACGCCTTGCGCATGGTCCAGGGCGCCCCACCGACCCCGCACCCGGAGCATCCCGATGTGGCTGTACCTCTTCGCTGTCGCCTGGCCCGTCGCCTGCGCCTACGGTTTCGTGTTCCTCCACGGCCTCCCGGGCCGTCTGAGGCAACGACGGGCGAGGCGCACCGGCCCTGAAACCACCGCAGACCCGGGCAGCCTCAACAGTCAGACGCCCTGAGCGGCTGGCCACCACCCACCGCGAGCGGGCCAGGCAGGCCCCGCACACCCCACCGGCATGAGCGCCCCCTTCGACGCCACCGCCCACCCCCGCGCAGGCGACGGCACCTTCGCGACCAAGGCCCACCCCGAGACCGACCTCGGCCCCGGTGGCGTCAACCTGGTCTCCGACAGCGACACCTCGCCCGAGGGAGGCTCACGCCCCCACCACCCCAGCAACCTGCTGGGTCGGTGCCCCGACTGCAGCGCCCCCATGGTCGGTCGGGTCGACTCCCCCGCCACCGGTTCGAGCGTCGGCACGCGGTCGGAGCGGTTCCTGCCGGGCTCGACCTGCGACGAATGCGGCCACGAGGCAGCGGACATGGTCCAGACCCTGGAGCCCGACGATGAGGGCGGCCGGACCTTCGAGTACCGCCTCGACGCCGACGGGATGCTGCGGGTCACCGACGACGACGGCGACACCGTCCACGCCGTCACCGCCTTCGACAACGAGTTCGATGACCTGAATGTCTTCGGGGTAGACGCCATCGCCGTCCGTCGGGCGCTGGAGGCCAACGTCAACATTGAGGTCCCGGTCCACGACCTCTGTGACGCCGCCGGGCAGTGGGCCATGACGGGCCCCTACGACATCATCATCCAGCGCGGCGCGGTGCCCCGGTCCACCCTCCTCGACCAGAGCGAGCAGGACGTCGTCTCCTTCGCCGAGGCGTACTTCGACCACCCCCTCGACAACCTCCTCGCCCAGTACCCCGCCACCGATAAGTCCGACAAGGCCACCCGCCGTGACCAGTGGTCGCAGGTGCGCCGGGCCTGCCAAGTGGCCGGTCTGCCCGCCATGATCGCGGTCTACGGCGAGGTCCTCGACCGAGGAGGCCACCCGGGCTCGCCCACGAGCCCCGTGACGCCCGAGCGTGTGGAGGCCGACTACACCGAGCACATCGCACCAGCCATCGACCGACTGGAGCAGCGGCTGATGAGGCACGCGCGAGCCGAGATGGTCGACCGGCACCAGACCGCGCTCGACGCCCGCTTCGGAGCACCCGGTGCGAGCACGTTGCGCGAGCGCCTCGACGCTGCCTACGACGCCTTCGACAACGGTGACCAGAACCCCACTGCCTACGCCGCAGCGCTCGACGCCGCCGCCTCCTCAGCATCGACCCCCGATGCAGCCCTGCTCCGCAGTACCGCCGACCGCATCCGACGCTCCGCCGCGACCCTCCCCCAGGACTGATCATGAACGAACCCTTCGACGCCGCCGCCCACCCCCGCGCAGGCGACGGCACCTTCACGATCAAGACCCGCACCGAGACCGACCTCGGCCCCGGCGGTGTCGACCTGCTCGACAACGCGGCGCCCGCAGACCTGCAGCGCCCCATCGCCGACGCTCTGGCTGACCGCTCGATGCTGACGCTGACCGAAGAGGACTTCGGTGCCCAGCACGGCTTCACCGTCCTCGACATCGCCGACGACGGCGCGGGCGGTCACCTCATCTTCCCCGGGACCGAGGAGCACATGGTCGACGGGCTCGCCTTCTACCTGTGCCGGGCCAAGAACCTCGACGCGGCCGACCACGAAGTCTTCGACCGGGCCCAGGCCGCGGCCACCGCCTGGCTCGTCGACAACGGCGACCTGGTCGACGAGCACCTGGCCAGCCAGTACGGCGCCACCAACGACGACACTCGCGACTGGGACGACCACCAGCGCGTCTACTGCCAGGCCGACCTGGGTTCGGCCAACGTCACCCTCGCCGACGCCCTCGCCGAGGCCGACACCACCTGGGCTCGCACCATGACCGAGGACTTCTCCACCGGCACCTTCTACCGCGACCTGCTCACCGAGGCGGGCACTCGCAACCCCGCCCACATGGTCGGCCACATCGGGTCGGCTCGCACCAGCAAGATGCTCGACGACCAGGTCGACAACGTCTGGGCCTACGCCGAGTAGCCCCAGGAGCCCCAGGGAGCCCCAGATGACCCCGCGGGGGTCCTGACCGTCTCGCGCCTCGCCTAGGCCAGGGAGCGCTCCGCGCCGGTGCCGCACACCAGGAGGGCATGACCTCCTCGTTCACCCTCGCCCTCCTCGCAGCCGTCACCGTCGCAGCCCTGGGTATCGACTGGATGCGAGCCGAGCGCCTGAAGCGACGCCTGAGGGACCAGTCGGACCCCGCGAGCGAGAGCGCCGCGCACGCGCACGCCGACCAGCGAGCCCAGCGCCGCGAGACCGCGCGTGCCGAGGCGTTCGTCCACGGCCGCCAGACCCCCGTCGCCAGCCACGCCACCGGCCCCGGCGGACTCTGAACCGCCCGTCCCTCTCCCCGGTCCTCTGCCCACGCCCCATCCGCCCGGCCCCACCGGCGCTAGCCTCGAACCCGCACCCCACCAAGGAGCACCCCATGGCCCGCCCCAGCCCCCGCACCCCCGGCTCCTCCACCGTCGGGACCGACGCCGCACGTGAGGCGGCCCGACGCGCGAACGGCGAGTTCGGGACCCAGGCCCGCGGCGAGGCGCAGGTCAACCTGGGCGACGCAACCGCCGACCCGACGCAGGCCGACCCTGCGGGGCCTGACTACACCACCTGGGAACCCGTCGCCATCGACGAGGAGTTGGCCCGCCTCTACGACGAGCACGGCACCCTCATGCAGCGCTGGGCCAGCGACTACAAGCACCTCAACGGCGAGATCGCCCGGCACAAGTTCGGGCGCGGCTGGCGAGGCACCTGCACCCGCGCGGAGATGGCCGAGGCGATCGAGGAGATGCAGCGCGCCGCCGACGAGGCCGAAGCCCGTGGCGAGCGCCCGGACTTCGCGGACCGCGACATCCTGCGGCACGTCGCAACCGCCGAGGAGCGGCGACTGAAGGCCCGCGAGGTCAAGGAGGCGATGGAGCCGCTCAACGCGGAGTTCGTGCGCCGCGGCGGATGGGCCCGGGCCTACCTCGTGGTCAACGTCAACGGCCACGTCCACTCCTCCATGGAGTGCTCGACCTGCTTCAGCCCCGGCTACGACGGCGCGGGCAACTACCGCGAAGGGACCCGGTTCCACTGGGTGACCCAGATGAGCGACCGCGACGAGAGCGAGATCGTCGAGGCGGCCGGTGAGAGGGCGTGCACGACGTGCTACCCCACTGCGCCCACCGAGACGCTGAACAAGCCGACCTCGCTGTACACCCCCGACGAGGAGCGCAAGGCTGCCGAGCGCGTCGAGCGCGAGAAGGCCAAGATCGAGCGGGAGCGCATCAAGATCGCCAAGAGCCTCACCGAGGACGGCTCGGAGTTGCGCATCGACGTCGGCACCCGCTACCCCGAGCGCTTCAAGACCGAGCAGGCCGCAACCTCCTGGGCGGTGGACCGCGTCATGATGGCGCGCAACGCAGCGGAGTGGGCGCGCGAGATGAGCGAGGCCGAGCAGGCAGGCGTCGAGACCATCAAGGAGGCGATCGTGGCCAAGCGCACCCGAGACGGCGGCGACCGCGCCGGGGCCGACGCCGCGACGGTGCGTGCCGAGGTCGAGGCGGAGTTCGACAAGAAGATCCGCGCCAAGGCCAAGCGCGAGGGCATCACCCTCGCCGACTAACCGATCAGTGCCGCCGCCAGCCGATTCCCCGCAGTCCCCGCAGTCGCCGACGTGCCACTCGGGCCGCTCGGCGGGCGGCGGCACAGGACGACCGTGACCACCCCGCCCTCAACCACGACCCCGCGCCCCGCGCCGGGGCCCGCCGCCTACCCCCACACCCTGATGCGTCTGAGCGCCCCCGCTGCGCTGGTGCGCCGAGTCGCCGAAGCCCGCGTCGTCATCGGCTGCGTCGACGGCAGCCACATGGGGCTGGCCATCAACTGGTGGGAGGCGCAGACCGCCCCCGCGGCGCCCAGCACGGGTGGCACCTGCGACGCCGTCAACGCCGTCAACGCCGTCATCAGCGACATCGCCGCAGTGGCCGACGGCGCCGAGGCCCTCCGCTCGGCCGTCGAGGTCATCCTGGCCATGGTCGAGTGGGTGGCGCGCAACGACCATGAGTCCCGAGGGGACCATGGCGTGCGGGTGCTGACCGGTCTCGCGGGCGACACCCTGCTGCTCCCCAGCCAGCGCATCCTGTGCGACGACCTGGCCCGAGCCCTCGACGACGACCCCACGCGCACCGAGTTCGCTGTGCACCGTCTCGACGTCGAGACCGCCATGCGGTTGCTGGTGTTCCTGTCCCGCGCCATCGAGCAGCGCTTCGGCATCGCGGTGGCCGACCAGATCCGCTCCTTTCGCAGCGCGGTGCTGCAGGCCCAGAGCACCGACAGCCCGTGGTGAACGGCTTCCGCGACGATCCGAGCCCAGTCAACGAGCGACCGACGCACCTCGCGCGCGAAGGGCTGCGCATGGCCACCCCGCTCGCGCTACGGCACGTGGACGGATCGCACCTGGGGCTGGCGGTAGCCATCCTCGACGAGCGGCTCCTGCTCGCTGGCCCTGCGGGCCCCTCCGTGGCTCCGGGACTGGCGCCCTCCGAGGGCCTCCTCGACGCAGGAGGGGCGGGACCGGTGGAGACCTACACCCGAGCGACCTACCCCTACGCCGACGTCGTGCTCTCCGCTGTCGAGGTCGCGCTGGCCCTCGCCACCGAGGTGGCCCTCGCCACCCTGGTCTCCGCCGACCCCGCAGCAGAGGCCATCCGCCCGCCCGCGCACCAGCGCACCTGGGGGCCCCCTGCCCTCCGAGCGGAGACCGCGAGCACCCTGTGCATCCTGGCCACCAGCCTCAACGCCCACCACGCCGCTCACCTGACGACGTGCGCGTGGTGCGCGCAGCGCCCCGAGGACTCCCCGGCGTTTCGTCGGTCCGCGCTCGCGACCCAGATCGCGCGAGGGCTGATCGACGCTCGCCTCGACCCCCTGACCGTCTCCGGGTGCTCCATCGACTGCGCCCTCGACCTGGCCCACCTGGCCCTGACGATGGCCTGCGCGTTGACCAGCCGCCCGCCCGAGGCGCTCCTGCGGGCGCTCAGCGCACGGGTCGCAGCAGCACGATCGGTGCCGCCGCCAGCGCCCACACCCTGACCAAGCCGTGTGCGCATGGTCCTCCACGTCGCTGGCGCGCGCCCTGGACCCGTCGGCGGCACAGCACCACCAGCACGCCCACAGCATGCACGCCCACAGCACCCTCTCCACCGGCCACCAGCCCCTCCAGCAAAGGCAGCAAGCCATGCCTCAGAGCATCCTCGGCCTCGACATCGGGTCGGCGTCGATCAAGATCGCGCAGATCGCGCGGCACGACGACGGCACGTTCACCGTGGAGCGGCAGGCCGCGCGCCCCGTGCCCCGCGGCGCCATCTACGACGGCCACATCGACGAGAAGGAGCGGCTCCGGGTAGCCCAGATCCTCGCCGACATGGTCGCCGAGGAGAAGTTCTCCACTCGCGACGTCATCTTCGGCCTCAACTCCTCCGCCTCGGTCTTCATGGACCAGATGGACATCCCCGTGATGGACCCGGCCGACCTCGACAAGGCCATGCCGTACCTGATCGAGGCGAGCCAGGACGGCCTGAACAGCCACGAGAACGGGTTCTCCTGGTCGGTCGTCGGCGAGGTCGAGACCGACCACGGCCCGCGGCTGCGCGTGCTGGTCTACCGCTGCTTCGAGCAGTACGCCGAGGAGACCGCCCGCGTCGTGGAGAAGGCGGGGCTGCGCGTGGTCGGCACCGACCTCAACGCCCTGGCCGCGCTGCGCGCCATCAGCATCCAGACCCGGCCGCTGCGCGAGGTCGACGCGATCGTCGACATCGGCGCCAACGTGCTCTCGCTGATGCTGCACCACAACGGCGTGCCGAAGACCCTCACCCTCGACGCCGACAACGCCGGAGAGGTCGCCACTCAGCAGGTGCTGGAGGCCATGGACCTCGACGAGGGCCAGGAGGACCACGCCGAGTTCCTGAAGATCAACGACGACCACGCCTTCGGCATCGTGGCCCAGGCCCGCAACGCCTACACCGCCAGCCTCGCCAGCCGCATCGCAGGCGTCCTGCGCTCGGCCGTCGAGCGCAGCGACGACATCGACGCCATCGCCTCGGTCACCCTCGTCGGAGGCGGCGCGCTGATCGCCGGTCTCGGGCACGGCCTTCACGAGGCCCTCGGTGGCGTCCCGCTGGCCTTCGCGGCCTGGGACCCCGCCATCACCGACCCCCAGGGCGGCAGCCCGATCCGTCAGGAGCCCCGCTCCGGCGGCGACTACCTCGTGGCCGTGGGCCTCGGGACTGGAGACGTGTTCTGATGTCGATCACCAACAACCCCTCGACCAACCCTTCGACCGAGCCCGATGGCGCCGAGGGCGCCGAAGAGCCCTTCGACTTCACCGACACCGAGTCGGCCCGGAGCGCCGCCGAGCCCGCGACCAGGACCGGCAAGAAGGCCAAGGCGCCGCGTGAGCCCAAGCCCCCGAAGGCGCCCCGCGAGCCGAAGGCGACCAAGACCGCCAAGACCAAGGCCGCCAAGACCGCCAAGACCGCCAAGACCAAGAGCGTCTCCCCCGGATCGGCCGCCTGGCCCGGCCCGGGCAAGCCCTCCGCCGTCCTCGTGCCGCGCTTCGTCCGCGAACGCCGCGCCGCGGCGGCGACCATGCGGTCCACGGTCTTCGGGCTGTTGGTGCTCGGCCTCATCCTCGTCAGCGCACTGTCGTTCGTCTTCCTGCGCGCCCAGGGCGCGGAGTCCGACAAGATCCTCGCCGAGACCGCGGCTCAGGGCGCGCAGAAGAACGTCGACGCCCTCCAGCCCGTCGCCGACTACTACGACGGCCTCGTGAGCCGTCAGACCTCGGCTGTCGATGCGCTGAAGGGGGACCTGGACAACTCCCGGCTCCTCGACACCGTCCTGGAGATCGCCTCAGCGACCAACGCCACGGTGACCGCCTACTCGGCCTCGACCGCCTCGACGGTGTGCCAGGGCCCCAACCCGTTCACCACCCCCGCCTCGATGGGCTGCCTGCAGATCGGTGTCACCGTCGACGGCAACGCCGCAGGCGCATCCTTCGTGGACGCCCTAAACGAGCGCGAGGGCCTCTTCAACTCCGCCTTCGCGACCGGCTTCACGAAGGCCAACGGCCCCACCGACCTGCAGGTCACGGTCAACTACGACACCGACGCACTCTCGCTGCGCTACGTCCCGAAGGCCCAGCGCGACCAGGTCCGGGCCGACGCCCTGGCCGCCGCAACCCAGGCCACCGCCGCTGCCGCCGGAACCGCCGCGACCGGCGCCCCCACCACGCCGACCACCACCACGCCCGTGACCCCCACCCCGGTCACCCCCGCGGGCTGAGGAGCAACCGATGACCAAGAAGCAGACCCAGATCATCGCCATCGGCGCCCTCATGGCCGTCGCCCTCGTCGCCGCGGCCTTCTTCCTCGGCATCAAGCCGCAGTTGGCCCGCGCCGCCGCGGCCAACACCGAGCGCGACGCCGCCCTGGCCGAGCAGAGCAGCCTGGAGGTGGTCCTGGCCGACCTGCAGGCCAAGCAGGCCGGTCTGGGTACCGCCCAGAAGGCCTACAAGTCCCTGGCCGCGCAGTTCCCCGAGGAGTTCGGCATCTCCTCGTGGCTCAACATGGTCACCGCCGCGGCCAACGACGCCGGGGTCGCCCTGGTCGACATCCAGCCCGGACTGCCCACCGTCGGGACCGGCACCACCGCCGACGCCGCGGTCGTGCCCGTCGTCCCGGTTGCCCCGGCGCCCGCCGACGGCCAGACCCCCATCGACCCGGCCACCGGAGCCCCCGTGGCTGCCGCCCCGGTCTCGGAGGTGGCCTACTCGCAGGTCACGATGAGCGCCGAGGGCTCGACCGCTGAGATCCGTCGCTTCGTGGCGCTGCTGGCCACCATGGAGCGCCCCCTGCTCATCGACTCGCTGTCCTACACCGGGCAGGGCAACAGCGTCGTCTCCATCACCGGCAAGACGTTCCTGCTGAAGGCGCTCCCCACCCTGGAGACGGCGGCCGCCGCCGCCGAGGAGGGCTCCGAGCCCGCTGCCGACAGCGCCGCCGGAACCGCCGGAACCGACACTGCCGCCGGTGCCGTGGCCGTCCCGGCGGACTGAGTCATGGGGCCCGACACGACGCCGCGAACCGACCGGGCCAGCGACCAGGCCGCCGTCACCGGTGACAGCGCTGCCTCTGACGTAGCCGCCTCTGCCGACGAGCAGTGGGTCGACCTGTTCGCCGGTCCGCGCGGAGGTCTCGCCTGGGTCGTGTCCGTCCTCGGCGGCCTCGCGCTGATCATCGCCGCCTCGACGCTGCCCGAGCGAGGTGCCTGGCTGGCCCCCAGCCTCACCCCCGCGCTCGCGGCCGGGCTGTGCTTGATGCCCGCCTTGTCCTACGTCGACGCCTGTCGCACCCTCCTGCCGACCGTCCTCATCCGCACCTCGCTGGCCGCCAGCGGGCTGCTGGCTCTGGCCGCGACGGCGGTGAGCGACGTGGCGTTCGAGTCGGTCCTCAACGCAGCGACCAGCGGCGCGTGCGCGTACCTGGCCATGCGCCTGGTGTGGTTCCTGGCCCCTCCCGGGTTCCTCGGAGAGGGCGACATTCGCCTGGTCGGGCTCGGTGGCTTCCTGCTCGGACTGATCTCGCCGTTGCACGTGCTGGTCGGGCTCGCCGTCGTCCCGGCCCTCACCGCAGTGCTCGGGCTCATCGTCCTCCTCGCGCTCAGCGCCGTGGTGCGAGCGTTCACGCGCCCCTCGCGAGCCAGCAGCAGCCCCGGAGACGGTGCCGACCTCCACGAGACCGCGCAGAGCACGACACAGGCGCCCTGGGCGATGCCCTTCGGGCCCTGGCTGTGCCTTGGCATCGCCCTCCTGTGCCTGCTGCCTGACCTTCCTCAGCGACTCGGTCTGGCTCTCTGAGCCAGCGCACACCGACCATCCGCGGCTCGTGCGCCGCCCGTCGAGCCGCGGCACAGGACCCCCAGCACCACACAGCGAGAGACCAACTCGCTGACCGACCACTCTCACCCGAAGGACACACCATGCTCGACAGCCTCAACTCGCAGTGGCACACCATCCCCAAGTGGCGCAAGGCGCTCTACGCCGTGGGCCTGCCGGTCGGCGCCATCGTCGCCATCGCGCTCTTCGTCGTCTGAGCCCCTCCCGGAGCGGTCACCTCACCGTGACCGCTCCGGGAGCGCTCCGGGCGGCGACCCGCTCCGATCAGCCCACCGCACACCTCGTCACCGCTACCCGAGCGCCCAGCGCTTCTCGGAGGGGAACCCATGGACCACGTCAGCGACTCGGCCGCCGAGGACGGCAGCGTGCCCGCTGCTGGTCACCTCGGAGATGGAGACTCCGCAGGGGCCGCCTGGGACCCCTTCGCCGCGACGCCCGGCCCTGCTCGCCCGATGAGCGATCCCCTCTTCGACCCCCTGAGCGGCCCCGAGCGGCTCTCCCTGCACCCCACCACCCCGCCTCCCGACGCCCCCGAGGACAAGTCGGCCGGTGGCCGGGGCACCCCCTCGCTGCCCGCCGTGCCCGTCCCCGGCGACGCCTCCTACACCGCCACCCGACGGGCCCGGCGAGAACTGGCGCACCTGGACCCGAACCGCTCCGACTCATCCAACGGTGAGGCCCGCGAGCGCGCGGCGCGGCGCAACTGGGCGTTCGTGGACCTCGACCAAGAGGGCATCGAACTGCCCGCCGACGCGCTGGCCTTGCTGAAGGGCACCGTGGCCCGCGAGTACAACGTGCTGCCCATCGGGCTCGACGGGCGACGCATCCAAATCGCGGTCCCCGACCCCGACGACGCCGTCCTGGCCGACGCCCTGCGCGCGCACCTGGCCGGGTACACCATGGCGCGTGTCTACGCCGAGCCCCGAGCGATCCGCCGCCAGATCGAGCGGTGGTACTCCACCCACGACGAGGCCGCTCGGATCGCCCGCGAGTCCGCTGCGAAGCGCCGCGCGACGGCGACTCCGGCAGGCGACGGCTTCGACGACATGGGCCGGATCGCGGACTCCCGGGGGTCCGACACCACCCAGATCCTGCGCCTGACCATCGAGCAGGCCCTGCGCGACGGCGCGTCCGACATCCACATCGAGCCGACCAAGCACGACGTCATCGTCCGCTTCGTCGTCGACGGCAAGGGCATGATCTACAACCGCCTCGCGGACTTCTACGGCGAGTCGCTGCTGACCAAGATCAAGGTCGACGCCCGCATGGAGACCGGCAACTTCCTGCGCCCCGACTCCGGCGTGCTGCAGTTCGAACGGCCCCACCAGGAGCCGGTCGACATCCGCGTCGAGATCGCACCTACCGTCCACGGCTCGACCTGCACCATGCGTCTGCAGCAGAACATCTGGCGCCCCCTCGACGGCCTGGGCTTCTCGGCCTACAACATGGAGCGTTTCCGCCGGGCGCTCGCCCAGCCCTACGGGATCATCCTGCTCACCGGCCCCACCGGCAGCGGAAAGTCCACGACCAACTACTCCGCGGTGCGGGAGATGATCAGCCCGACCCGCAAGATCATCACCCTGGAGAACCCGGTCGAGTACCAGGTCCCCGAGGGCGTCACCCAGATCAGCGTCAACGAGGGCCAGGGCATGACGTTCGCCTCGGGCCTGCGCTCGATCCTGCGCCAGGCTCCCAACACGATCCTGGTGGGCGAGATCCGCGACCGCGAGACCGCCGAGGTGGCCATCGACGCAGCGATGACCGGGCACCAGTTGTTCTCCACGGTGCACACCAACGACGCCTCCGAAGTCACCACCCGCCTGCTGCGCATGGGCATCGAGCCGTTCATGCTCGCCTCCTCGCTGCTCAGCACCGTGGGCCAGCGCCTGGTGCCGCGCCTGTGCCCGTCGTGCCGCGTGGAGCACTTCGCCTCCCCCGAGGAGATCACCGCTGCCGGGTTCGACCCCGACCAGGCCGACACCCACCTGCTCTACGCGGCCAACCCCGAGGGCTGCAACGACTGCCGCAACGGCATCGCAGGACGGCTCCCGATCCACGAGGTCCTCCTGGTCACCGAAGACCTCTCCGACGCCGTCGCCGCCAACGCCACCACGCCGACCGTCCGGCGCCTCGCCGCCGAAGGCGGCATGACCACCCTGCGCCAGGACGGCTGGGAGAAGGTCCAGCAGGGCCTCATCTCCCTGCACCACCTCAACGAGGCCACCCGCCGCTCCTTCTGAGCCACCGCCCCCGAACCAAGGAGTTGCGCATGGTCCCCGACGTGACCGCCAACGACCCCGACGAGCACCGCGACCCGCTCGCCTCCGCACCGACCGACCCACTGCAGGGAGGGTTCGTCGCGCCGCCGGTCGACCTGAGCCCGCCGCCCGGGCACCCCGCTGCATCGAGCCCGCCGCTCCCGGAGACGGCCACCACAGAGGCCGCCCCGGCGCGGTTCGTGCCCGGGTACACCCGCCCGCCCCAGCCGCTGGCCGCGCGTCAGCAGTCCGAGCACGGCGCACCGCAGGCGCAGATCGCCTCTCCGACCTCGGCCCCCGTGGTGGTCGAGCCCCCGACCCACCACGGCCCGCACGTCGCCGTCTCGACCCCGGTGGTCGTACCGCCGCCGTACCCGTCAGGGACCGCGGCTGACAGCCTCGCCGGGCCGAGCATGACCGAACCGTCCAGCGGCTTCGTCACCGAGCGCGACGTCCACCGACTCGCCGCCGACCCGCCCCGGATGGCCGGGCGCCCCGAACTGGAGCGGCTGCTGTGCGGCATGGTCTGGAACAACGCCTCCGACCTGCACCTGCGCCCCGGCCAGGCGCCCCGCTACCGCGTTGCCGGGCGACTGCTGCCGATCGCGGCCGAGCAGCCGCTGAGCAGCAACGACATCGCCGACCTCATGCGTGAGGCCGTCACCGAACGCGCCTGGTCGGAGTTCCTCGACCGCGGAGACAAGGACACCTCCTACGCGATGAGCGAGGAGGACGGCGCGGCCGCCACCAGCCGGTTCCGGGTCAACCTGCTGCGCACCTTCGGCAAGGTCGGCGCGGTCATCCGCACCATCCCCTCCAAGATCGTCACCCTCGACGACCTCGGCGCGCCCCAGCAGATCAAGCAACTGGCCAAGGAGCCCCGCGGCCTGGTGATCTTCGCCGGGCCCACCGGGTCCGGTAAGTCCACCACCCAGGCCGGGCTGCTCGACCTGTGCAACGAGACCCGGGACCAGTCCATCTTCACCCTCGAAGACCCCGTCGAGTTCGTGCACACCTCCAAGCGCTGCCTGGTGACCCACCGCGAGATCGGCGAGGACACCGAGTCCTTCGACATGGGCCTGCGCCAGGTGCGCCGCGAGGACCCCGACATCATCCAGATCGGCGAGATGCGCGACTACGCCACGGTCGCTGCCGCCATCGAGGCCGCCAACACCGGGCACCTCGTCTTCGGCACGCTGCACACCAACTCCGCGCCCGAGACGATCAGCCAGATCATCAACATGTTCCCCGCCGGGGAGCAGGAGCAGGTGCGCACCACCCTGGCCTCCAGCCTGCGTGCCGTGGTCTGCCAGACCCTCGTGGAGGCCCCCAAGACCCAGCGGGGTCGGGTGCTGGCCTGCGAGATCATGTTCGTCAACGCCGCGGTGCGCGCCAACATCCTGGCCAACGACATCGCCGCCATCAACTCCGCGCTGATCGACCAGTCCGAGGGCAACATGTCCCGCGACGCCCACCTGGCCCTGCTCATCAACCAGGGCCTCATCACCAAGCGAGCCGCGCTGTCGCACTGCTCGTCTCCCGCCAGCCTGGAGCAGATGCTCGGCAACAACCGCGAAGGGAGCCGTCGCTGATGGCCACCGCACAGATCGCCACCCGGGGGCTGGAGACCGAGGTCTACTCCTTCACCGTCCGCGCCCGCAGCGTCGCCGACGGCACCATCGTCAACCGCAAGGCCAAGGCCGCGCGCCGCAGCGACGTCGTCAACGCGCTGGACGAGCAGGGCCTGGTCCCGCTGCGCATCTCCGGCGGCCCCGGCGTGCGCAGCGGCGAGATCCAGGTCCGCAAGGCCGCCAAGCACCGCGCCCTGGTAACCACCACCCAGATGCTCAGCGGCATGATCAGCGCCCGACTGACCCCGGTGGAGGCCTTCGAGGTCCTCATCGACGACTGCGAGGACCTGGCGCTGCGCAACGCCATGACCGAGGTGCGCGACCGCATCGTCAACGGCGAGAAGTTGTCTGCCGCGATGGCCAGCCAGCCCGCCTTCCCCCCGCAGATGATCAACTTCGTTGTCGCCGGGGAGGCTGCGGGCGACCTGCCGGGCGCCTTCGACCGCATCGCCAAGCAGTACGACGCCGAGGACCGGCTGCGCTCCAAGGTCAAGAAGGCCCTGGCCTACCCGATCATCGTCTCCATCGTCGCGGGTGCGGTGTTCGCGGCCATGATGCTCTACATGGTGCCGTCCTTCGCGGCGTCCTTCGTCGACATCGGCGGCGAGGGCACCAAGTTGCCGCTGCTGACCCGAGCCGTGGTCGCCATCAGCGACGTGTGCCGCTACGCGATCCCCGCCTTCCTCGTCGCCTTCGTCCCGGCCCTGCTCGCCTACCGAGCCAACAAGCACAAGGACGGCGTCCGCGCGGTCGTCGACCCCCTGAAGATGAAGTTGCCCGTCCTGGGGCGCCTGTTCCACAAGATCGCCCTGGCCCGCTTCGCCCGCAACCTCTCCGGCCTCATCGCCGCCAACGTCGACCGCCTCGAAGCGCTGGAGATCACCGCCAAGACCGTCGGCAACGTCGCGATGGAGAAGGCCGTCATGGCCGCCCGCACCGCCCAGAAGAACGGGCAGCGTCTGGTCGACCCGCTGAAGGACGAGCCGCTGTTCCCCACGATGATCATCAAGATGATCGACGCGGGCGAACGCTCGGGTCAGACCGGCCCCATGCTGGAGAAGGCCGCCGACCTCTACGACCGCGACGTCGACCAGATCACCGACAACATGACCTCGCTCATCGAGCCGCTGTTCCTCGTCGTCCTCGGCGGCATGATCGTGACCATCGTGCTGGCCATCTACCTGCCCTACCTCCAACTCGGCACGCTCATCTGAGCCCAACCAGCCGACACCCAGCCAGGCACCCAGCCAGGCACCCAGCCAGGCGCCGGGCTGGGTGTCGGGCAACACTGGCGCCATGACCATCGGCCGCGACGTCGACCTGCTCGCCTCAGCCGCAGGCTCCCTCAGCCTGACCCCGCGCGGCCAGCGATGGTGTCATCTGTCGCTGTGCGTGCTCGATGCGGTGTTCTCGATCAACGCCAACTACTCCACGACGACCCGCACGGTCCACGCCTACGCCCGATCGGCAGGACTGGAGCCGGTGCTCGCGCCAGCAGCCGACGTCGCGGCTGGGCAGTTCCAGGCAACCGAGCAGAACCTGCGGGCGTTCGTCTCGACCGCGGGCGCTCTCGACCCGGATGCGTTCGCCTCGCTCCTGGACAACCGCCAACTGACCTCGACCCGCTCCGGCATCCGCAAGGCGGCCGCCGCGCAGCGCTACGCCCAGATCCTCATCGAGCACGGGCTCTTGACCCTCAGCGACGTGGGGACCGTCCTGGGCGACGCGGGACGCACCAGGAAGGTCGAACGGGCTCTTGCGGCAGTGCCTGGTCACGGCAGCGGCGTGAGGGTCTCCTACCTGTGGATGCTCGCCGGGGACGACGAGCACGTGAAGGCTGACCGGATGGTCCAACGCTGGGTGTCGCGGGCGCTGGGCCGCCCGGTCGGATCCGAGGAGGCAGCGTTGCTGCTCGCCGCAGCGGCGGGCTCGCTCGGCGTGACGCCGTGGGTCCTCGACCACGCGGTGTGGAGCGTCGAGCGCCGCTGACGCCGAGTCCATCCTGGCGGGACCCGAGGCGCCACGGCGCCTGCCCGGCAAGCGCCAGGCAGGTGCCGCGGGTGGGTGGTCAGCCCTTGCCCAGCGTCTTGCCCGCCTTCGACTTCGCCGACTTCGAGGTCGAGTCGGCAGCCAGCGCCTTGCCCGCCTTCGAGAGCGCTGCCTTGCTCGGCTTGCTGCTGCTCTTCGCCATGTGTGTGCACCTCCCACCAGTGGCTCGCGTTCGGCGGGCGACCCGGTGCCGGGCCGCCTCTACCTCTGATGCTCGCAGCGACTGCCGACACCGGGGCCACCGATCGGTGCGCCGAGCGGCAACCTCAGCCTGGTTGCCCCCGTCCCGTCCCCGTCCCGGCGCCTCCTCGGGCGCCCAGGGAGCGGAAGGCGCCCGGTTTTGCGCATGGTCCGCCGCGACACCAGCCGCGCGACCCGTCGTGGGTCGGCCGACCCTCGAAGGACACACCCGTGAACGCCACCCTCACCACCGACGCCACCGCCAACGTCGCCCCCGTGCCCACCCTGCGCCCGGGCCTCATGGCCTACCTGCGTGACCGCTCCGCGGTGCGCCGCGAGGCCACCGGCGCCAAGCAGGCCGGTCTCGCCCTGCTCGACGTCCTCCTCGGCATGGCGATCTTCGCGCTGATCATCATCATCGCGATCCAGTCGGTCAACCAGTACCGCCAGCGCGCCTTCCAGTCCGCCGCCCAGAGCGACGCCCAGCAGTTGGCCATCGGCCTGGAGGGCTACTTCACCGACTCCCAGGCCTACCCGGCCGCCTCCGGCACCGGCGCCGCGGCCACCGTCTCGGCCGCCGACCTCACCGCGATGGGGGTCAACCTCACCAAGGGCACCAGCGTGAAGTCCTACGTCCCCGTCCCCGCCACGGGCTCCTTCTCCTACTGCGTCGTGCACAAGTCCGGCGGCACCGCCGCGTCGAACATCGACGCCTGGGCCCGCTACGACTCCGCGCAGGGCGCCATCATCGACTCCGGTCGCGGTCTGACCGGCATGCCCGCCGCCTGCAACAACTGATCGACCCGCACCGGCTCTCCTGGGCCGGGTGATGACACAGGGCCCGACCTCGCCAGGTCGGGCCCTGTGTCGCTTCTGAGGTGTTCCGCGGCCACGTGCGCGCCTGGCTCTTTGCTTTGCGCATGGTCCCTGGCGTCGCACACCACGCCCATCACGTCGCCTGCCCGGACCGGGCGGCCAGCCCCCAAGGACATCTTCGTGAACGCCACCCTCACCACCGACGCCACCGCCAACGTCGCCCCCGTGCCCACCCTGCGCCCGGGCCTCATGGCCTACCTGCGCGACCGCTCCGCGGTGCGCCGCGAGGCCACCGGCGCCAAGCAGGCCGGTCTCGCCCTGCTCGACGTCCTCCTCGGCATGGCGATCTTCGCGCTGATCATCATCATCGCGATCCAGTCGGCAGGTCGAGGAGCTCGACGGGATGATCGCCTTCACCGGCCACTGCTCGACGTCCTCCTCGGCATGGCGATCTTCGCGCTGATCATCATCATCGCGATCCAGTCGGTCAACCAGTACCGCCAGCGCGCCTTCCAGTCCGCCGCCCAGAGCGACGCCCAGCAGGTGGCCATCGGCCTGGAGTCCTACTTCACCGACAAGCAGACCTACCCCGGCGCCTCCGGCACCGGCGCCGCGGCCACCATCGCGGCCGCCGACCTCACCGCGATGGGGGTCAACCTCACCGAAGGCGTCTCCATCAACTCCTACGCGCCCAGCGCCGCCACCGGCACCTTCACCTTCTGCGCGGTGCACAAGTCCGGCGGCACCGGAGCCGCCAACGTCGACGCCTGGGCCCGCTACGCCTCCGCCACGGGCGCGATCCTCGACTCGGGCCGCGGCCAGAGCGGCATGCCCGCAGCCTGCTCGGCCTGAGCCAAGGCGGCTCATCGCCGCGCTCTGCGTCACGACCGGCGGGCAGCGACCGCACCAGGTCCTCCCCGCCGGTTCGTCTTCTCCGGGCGTCCACTCCGGGCGTCGACGCGGCGGGGTGCGCCCACCCCTGCCGGTTTGCGCATGGTCCCTGGCGACACCAGCCGCGCGACCCCTCCCCGGTCGGCCGACCCTCGAAGGACACACCCGTGAACGCCACCCTCACCACCGACGCGACCGCCAACGTCGCCCCCGTGCCCACCCTGCGCCCGGGCCTCATGGCCTACATGCGCGACCGCTCCGCGGTGCGCCGCGAGGCCACCGGCGCCAAGCAGGCCGGTCTCGCCCTGCTCGACGTCCTCCTCGGCATGGCGATCTTCGCGCTGNGCGCGACCGCTCCGCGGTGCGCCGCGAGGCCACCGGCGCCAAGCAGGCCGGTCTCGCCCTGCTCGACGTCCTCCTCGGCATGGCGATCTTCGCGCTGATCATCATCATCGCGATCCAGTCGGTCAACCAGTACCGCCAGCGCGCCTTCCAGTCCGCCGCTCAGAGCGACGTGCAGCAGGCCTCGATCGGCCTGGAGTCCTACTTCACCGACAACCAGGCCTACCCGGCCTCGGGCAGCACCGCGGGCACGATCAGCGCCGCCAAGACCAGCACCGCTGCCACCCAGAACGCGGCCACGCTCTCGGCCCTGGGCACCAACCTGACCAAGAACACCTTCGTGTGGTCCTACACCCCGAACTCGGCCAACGGCACCTTCACCATGTGCATCGCCCACACCTCCGCCGGTCTCGGCACCACCGCCCTCACCGGCGCCGGTGTCGACGCCTGGGCCTCCTACAACTCCGCCACGGGCGCCATCGACGCCTCCGGCCGAGGCCCGATCAGCGGCACCGCGACCGCCGCCACCAACGGCGCCTGCCTGTGACCTGAGGTCATCGCAGGCCGCCTGATCGACGGCTGAGCATCACCAGCACCTCTGCAACGACCCGGGTCCCCCACGGATCCGGGTCGTTGCGGCGTTCAGCCGCCCTCAGCCGCCCCGCGGCACAGGGACCAGCAAGGGGCCGCAACGCGCGGCTTTGGCGCATGGTCCCCACCACGCACCCGTCCCTCAGCAGCCGACAAGGACCCTCATGCTCCAGCCCCGCCCGTCGCGGTCCGCGACCATGCTGCGCTCGGCCCTCGCGTGCTCAGCAGACCTGCGTGCACGCGCACGACGCGGACGCCGGGTCGACGAGGGCGGCTACCTGGTCATCGAGGCCGTCGTCTTCATGCTCGTCATCCTCGTCGCCGTCGGCGGCTACCTGGGGGTGGCGCGAGCAACGAACGTGGTCCAGCGCCAGAGCGCTGCCATCGACACCGTCGCGCAGCGGGCCCAGGGGATCCTGGCCCAGGCCGAGGCAACCCCGTGGCGCTACCTGGCCCTGGAGAGCACCGACGGCTCACCGACCTCCTTCGACCCCGACGGGTCCGGGCCGATCACCGCCCAGCCGACCGTGACCACCAGCGTCGACCTCGACGCCTCCGTCGCGGGCCGCCTGAAGCACAACCTCGGGACCGCCACCGTCAAGGGGATCGCCTTCTCCGACCAGCGGGTCTACATCACCTGGCAGTCCGGGTCCTCGCTGTCGACCGCTAAGGCGACCGGCGACTTCGGCACCAAGCGAATCACCGTCGTGCTGACCTACCGCGAATCAGGGAGCAGCGTGTCCAAGACCGCGACCTACTTCACCACCCGCACCCCCACCGTCGCCGAGGCGGCGCCGGTCAGCGTCGGGGTGGCGCCGTGATGACCCGCCACACCAACCCCCGCAGCAGCGCGCTGCTCGACCACGCGAGCACCACCCTGTGGACCGTCGTGGCCTTCGGCCTGCACTGCGCAGCCGCGGCTCGCGCACGACGCGACCGGCGACGCGACGAGCGCGGATTCATCGCCGGGGCCGCGCTGGGCATCGTGCTGCTCATCGGCGCGCTGACGCTGGTGATGCTGAAGACCTCGACCATCTCCACCAACACCACGCGCGAGGGCCGCGAGTTCACCCAGGCCCGACAGGGCCTCGACGAGGCCGTCTCCGACGCCCTCTACAAGTTCAACTCCACCGGCCTGGTCACCGCCGGGTCCGGCACCCGCACCGACGGGCGCGGATCATGGGTGTGGACCTACGACCCCACCACGCGGCTCCTCGATGCCAGCGGCACCGCAGACGACACCCGCCAGGCCGTCACGCTGCCTGTCCGCTCCCGTTTCGTCGGCTCCACCCGCACCCTCGATGACGGCACCCTGTCGTGGGGCCTGGCCGCCAACGGGCGTGACTCCAGCCTGAACAGCGGCCTGTGGTCCCACCTGCTCTCGGTCTCCGCGGGGGCTTCCTCGGTGCAGGGCCCCATCGCCCGCTTCGACAACGACGCCGACTCCCTCACCGTCGGTGTCCCGCCGAGTCTGGCCGTCTTCGGCACCGCGGATCTGGCGGTCAACTACAGCATCGCCAACCAGGCCCACGCCGTGTCCTACTCCAACGGCGCCACGGTGTCCGGATCCAGCATCATCGGCGGCAGCGCCATCCGCTCCTCGCTGACCGCCGAGCCCGACCTGGTGCTGCTCAACCAGCGCTTCGCCAACACCTCGGGCTGCCAGACCTTCCCCCGCACCACCACCAACGGGCTCGGTGTGAGCGTCGAGGAGGACCGCAACACCACCCTGGCCAACGCCAACTGGCTCTGCGCGAGCGGCAACCTGACCTGGACCGACGCCACCACCCAGACCTGGACCGGCACCAAGACCCTCTACGTCCCCGGCGACCTGACCATCCCCGCCGACATCACCACCGGCACCGGCCAGTTGCACATCTACGTCGGCGGGAAGGTCACCTTCGCGTCCGGCTCCACGGCCGTGCGCGTCCTCGGCAACTCCACCGGCGGGGTGTTCATCTACGCCCCGAACGGGGCCTGCGCCGCAGAGTTGGCGCTGGTGCTGCGCGGGGCGCTCGCGTGCAAGTCCATCACCGCCGAGTACAGCGGCAACACCTTCCAGTACCGGCAGCCGTCCGTCGACAACACCGCGCTCAGCGGCAGCCCCACCCAGCGGGTCTTCTACAACGAGGCCCCCGGCTACATCGACCTCCTCACCCGCCCCCGCCCCTGAGCCCCGCCCCTGAGCCCGCCCGTGAGCGCAGCCCCGGCCCCCCGCACACCTCAGGGGCAAGCACGTCCCACGTCGCACCGTCGGCGGCACAGCACCCACGAGCCACACCCGCGAACAGGCAACACCGGCGAGCCGCATCTCGTCACCAGAAGGACACCGACCCCCGACGGGGGCAGGTAGAGGCCAGGGACGCCTGGCAGAGAGAGGGACCCCCGTGAGCACCCAGCGCCCCCAGCGGCCTCCCATGCCGCGCCAGGACCGGACCGCCGACCGGCGATCCGCTGGTCGCCACGCCACCAGTCACACCACCCGCCGGGCCCGAGACGAGCGTGGCCTGGGCTCCACGCTGCAGGTGCTCCTGGGCGCCTTCATCGGCCTGGTCGTCCTGGGCGCCGCCTCGACCTTCTACATCAACGCCTCCAAGGGCTCGACGTCGACCACCACCCGCACGGTCGCCGAGGCCCGTGCCGTGGAGGCCCTGAACCGCATGGGCCGCGACGTCGGCGAGGCGCTGCGGGTCGTGGAGCCCAAGCCCGACAGCGTCGTGGTCGAGCGCACCCTGGCCGCGGGCACGCGGAGCAACTCCATCAGCCGCGTGCGCTACCGCGTCGTCGACAAGGCCGACCTCAGCGGCAACAGCCAGACCGCCGACTTCGCCGCCGAGTACCCCACCGGCACGGACTTCCTGGTCCGTGAGATCGACCAGAACGCCTCCCCCTCCTTCTCCCCCTCCGGTTTCGACTCCTCGGTCGACGACATCGACGTCCTCGCCGGGGGCGTCGACGCGACCCAGACCAAGTTCACCTACTTCGGCCGCACCGGCGCCACCGCCACCAGTGCCACCGACGTGGGCCGCGTCGACGTGCGCTACGTCGCGGGCGCCAAGCGCGGCACCGTGGAGTTGTCCTCCTCCATCGCCGTCGGCACGGCCTCGGGCACCGGCGGCTCCGGCGGCACCCCGCCCCCGGTGGCCACCGCTCCGGTCGCGGTCAACGACGCCGCCAGCCACGTCTCGCAGAGCAACCAGAACTCGACCGCCATGGTCATGGTGCTGCCCAACGACACCTACGGGGCCAACCCGAAGGTCACCGGCGGCTCGTTCTCCAGCAGCACCGGCGCGGGCAGCGCCAACTGGAACACCGACTTCGTCACCTTCCAGGTGCCCCAGAACTTCTCCGGCACCATGTCGACCTCCTACACCCTCACCGACGACACCGGACTCACCGACACCGCCACCGTCACCCTCTCGGTCTCCGCGCCCGCCGCCCCGGCTCCCGCCCCGGTCGCCGTCGACGACACCGTCAACCTCGTGCGCGGCGGCTCCTCGGTCACCATCGACGCAGCCCTCAACGACACCGTCAACGGCGCCACCTTCTCCCTCGCCGCATCGCGCCCCAGCGGTGTCACCGTCACCGCGTCTGGCAGCAGCCTCACCATCACCGTCAACGGCTCCTTCACCGGCGGCACCCTGACCTACACCCTGACCAACACCACCGGTTCCAGCACCGCCACCATCGCCCTGCGCGCCGTCGACGCGGTCAACGACTCCACCACGCTGAGCCGCCAGAGCGGCAACGCAGGCTCCATCGACGTCGCGGTCCTGGCCAACGACCTGCCCAACAGCGCCAGCGCCGCGAGCGCCCAGGGTGTCTCGGTCTCGGCCGCGGCCTCGGTGACCACCACCCCCGGCGGCGCCAGCGGCGTCACCGTCGGGACCTTCAACACCTCCACCGGCGCCTTCCCCGTCTCGGTCAGCGCAGCCTCCACCGCCACCCAGGTCACCTTCACCTACACCCTGACCCAGGCCGGGGGCAGCAGCGCCGGGCAGACGCCCACGGTCACCGACACCGCCAGCGTCACCGTCACGATCAACACCACCACGACGCCGCCGCCGACCACCCCGATCACCACCAACGCCTTCGCCAACTCCCCCGGCTCCAACATCGTGGCCTGGAAGGGCGGCCCCGGGTCGGGCTACAGCCTCACCCGCACCATCGGGGGCTCGACGACGACGCTGTGCAGCAACTGCACCGCGGCCTCCCCGCCCGCCGGACTCAGCGGCTCCTTCACCAACTCCTTCACCGACTCCTCGGCCCCGCTCGGCTCCACGGCCACCTACACCGTGGCCGCGTCGGGATCGACGTCGGGCGCCGACACCGTCCTGCAGTTCCCGCCCTCGCCCACCACCCGCGCGATCGGCTCTGACTCCAACGCCGACCGCGTCGCGGACCGCACCGGCAAGAACACCGTCTCGTGGAACACCGTCACCGGCGCCGCCGACTACGCGGTGCGCGAGTGGGTCTCCACGTCCTCGGGCAACCCCTCCACGGCCACCGCGGAGCAGGTCGTGGGTGCTCCCGGCACCACCGACTGCGCCTCGGGCTACAGCCCCTGCTGGGTCGACACCGGCCTGGCCACCGGCACCGAGCGCACCTACGCCGTCCTCGCGCTGAACCAGTGCGACGTCGAGCCGGGCGTCTCGGCCACCTCCAAGACCACCATCGGCGGCACCGCCTTCTGCACCTCGCCCAACACCGCCGCTCCCGTCTACCCCAGCAGCGCCGCGCAGCGCGCCTACCAGGTGCCCGGAGCGGCCCCCACCTCGGTCTCGGCAGGCAACGCGACCTCCGACTCCTGCCCCGACAAGGCCGAGAGCGCCAGCAACGGCGTCTACAACTGCGACACCGGCTCAGCCACGGTCGCCTACAACGCCGTCGGCGACGACAACGCCCCCACCGGGGGCAAGTTCTGCTCCTTCTCCAACAACCCCTGCTTCTCGCTGCTCGACTACGCCACCGGCACCGACGTGCAGGGCGCGATCGGTGCGGCCAGCCGCACCGTCGTCGCCACCGCCCCGGGCGTCACCGACACCATCGCCGTCAAGGCCTGCAACCCGGGCGGCTGCACCGCAGGCACCAACGCCACCCTCATGTCCTACCCGGGCTCGGTCACCATGAGCCTGGACCAGGTCGACACCAAGCCCGCCAAGGCCCTCAACGTCTGGCGCCAGGGCGACCCGGGCGAGGAGTCGGCCAACGACTGCTGGGGCAGCGCCTCGGCGGCCTGCTACGACAACCAGACCGCCCAGTTGGGCTTCGACTGGACCGCCTCGGCCGGAGCCACCTCCTACGGCTGGTCGGCGACCTGGCAGTCCGGCACCAACCTCAGCGGGATCTCCAACCCCGCTGGCTCCACGAACACCACGGCGCTGACCTCCGGAGCCTTCAACGCCCGCCCGGCCTCGGTCTACCTGGCCACCGTCAGCGCTCGGGCCACCAACGGGCTCATCCGACCCGTGCGGGCCTCGCTGCTGACCAACTCCTCCTCCTACGGGTTCCTGCAGGGCGGCATCTTCTGCAACGTCAGCGACAAGACCGTGTGGCGCTTCGGGTTCGCCCGCGACGGCATGTCGTACGCCAAGAACGACGCCACCACCACCAACCAGGGCGCCGCGGCCTCCTACACCGCCATCCCGGCCAGCAGCATCGGCTCGATCACCTACGGCTGGTGGGTCGGCAAGACGCCCTCGACCATGTCCGGCACGACGCTGTCCCAACGCATCCGCCAGGCCGCGCAGATGGGAGCCAGCAACACCGGCACCTGGGCCTCGTCGTGGACCGCCACCCCCAACGACTCCAGCCCCGGCTCGGGCGGCACCGAGTACTGGTCCGGTGGCATCAGCGCCTCGGGTGCCGGGTCGACGACCTCCAGCACGCTGCTGGTCGGCAGCGGCACGCAGCGTCTGCCCGCCTCGGCGCGCACCGCCGCAGGCGTCGCTGTGCGATTCACCGCGGCCGGGACCCCGGTCTCGGGCACCGGCGCCATGGTCGGTCAGGGCTCGGGTGCCTTCAACGTCATGCAGTACACCCGCTCCACGACGGGCGACTTCACCTGCAACGCCAACAACGGCAACCTCTTCGCAGGCACGCAGTGGTACGTCGCGGAGACCGACAACGCCTACCTGAAGCGGCACGCGGCTCCGCCGGAGGGATCGAGCCGGTTCGTGACCAGCAACAGCACGCTGGGCACCTTCACCCGCTGGAGCGGTGGCCTCTGAGCCGACCCGGCGCTCTTCCCGTCGAGAACTCAGGGGCACAGCACCCCTGAGTTCTCGACGCGTGAAAGGTCATCCATGGCTCGCCACCTCGGCCCCTCCCGGGCCACCCCCACCCCGGCCGTCTCCGACGCCGACCAGGCACCGCGTGCTCGGTCGGCCCGCGCCCTCGCACTGGTCGCCGTGGTCCTCCTGGCCATGCTGATGCTGGTCCTGCTGTTCGTGTCCGCGCGCGACGACCAGACCCCGACCGGATCACCTGACGGTTCCACGTCGGCGGACAGCCCGATGGCGAGGGGCGACGGGCGCCTGCCCTACTCCGGGGTTCCCGGAGACCTCGACGGCGACGGCGAGGCCACCGCGACCGAGGAGCAGCAGGCGGCCAGCGCGCGCGAGGACGCCAAGGCCATCGAGGCCTCCACCGGCCCCGCGGCCGCGGTCACCAGCACCCTTCTCACCCCGCCCGGCACCGACTGGTGGCACCTGGTGTCCTCCCAGGCCACCCAGAGCGACCTGTGGGCGGTCGAGGCCCCCGCCGCGGCCACCTGGTACTCCCTGGTCGCCGCCGAGGCCAAGCGAGCGTCCTCCTCGCCCTTCGAGACCTACGACCTGGTCACCGTCGGCTTCCCCGACATCGACGTCGCCTCGTCCTGGGTCGGGTCCCTCAGCCAGAGCGGCGCCCGGTTCTCCGTGCGCTACCGCTACGGCCCCGACACGAGCGCTGAAAGCCCCGTCGCGGTCAGCATCGCCCCGGCGTGGGTCGACCTGGCCCGCCAGCCCCTGCGCGAGCAGGTCCGAGCACTCTTCGACACCGAGGTCAGCACCGGCACCTGGGTCATCGACTTCACCGAGGTCAACGCCCGAGCCGCAGCGGAGTCCCGCTTCCCCGCCGCCTACACCGCCTTCTGGAACAACCTGGGGTTCGACGGCCCCGTCACCTGGCAGGCCAACAGCCGCGACCCCTACACCTGGTCAGGGTCGCTGAAGGGGTGGCAGCGAGACGACGTCGACCTCTTCGCGGCCGCCACCGCCCTGGCCGAGACCGGCACCGAAGACGACCTCGGTCTCGGCGCCTACCTCGACGCCGTGCACGTCACGGACTCCGAGGGCAACAGCCAGGGCCTCTTCGACGCCGCCCCCGACGCCCCCGACGGGGCCGACCTGGTGTTCTCCGCCTCCCCCAACGCCCGAGGGGCCGCCAACGGCAGTGAGGTGGCGCCGCTGACGCCGGTGAGCGGCTGGGGCTGGTGGATCGACGGCGACGTCCTGACCATGTCCCCCGCCCTGGCCCCCGGCCAGTGACCCCCGGCCAGTGACGGCGGCACAGGGTCGTCGACGACGAGCGCGACGGTGACGGCGGTGACGGTGTCCGGGCCGGTGGGACCTACCGGCGAAGCCGTTGACCAGCAACCCCTCTAGTCCAGTTGGCGCCAGGTAAAACGATGCTGCCAGGATGCCGCCATGGCGCAGTTCCGGGTCCTGGCCGTACACGTTTCTGACGAGCCACCCACACCCCTCACCTCCACCGCACTCCCCTCGGCACCCCGCATCGTGCCCGTCGCAGATCGCGCGGCCACCATGCCTGAACAGCCCGCGGGTGCAGGTTGGTCGCTGGGCCGTACACGGCTGTGTGCATGAGTACCTCGACTCGTCGCCCCCACACCACCGGCACCTACCCGCGCACCTTCGCGCGCAGCGCCGTCGTGGCCGCCATCGCCGTCGCGCTGGCCGTCGGGGCGTTCTCCGGCACGGCGAGCGCGGCCGAGAGGCCAGCGGCCCCGACCGGCACCGCCGACCGCGCGACTGCGCTCATCGACGCCCACCAGTGGAGCGAGCCCGCGCTGTTCGCCGCCCAGTGGAACTTCGCCTCCGGCCGCGAGGTGGTCCGCCACGTCGAGCGTGTTGACGACGGGTTCTTCGTGGCGGTCGACGAGGGCCGCGCTGTGGCCAGCGCGGGCTCGCGGACTTTCACCTGGTACTGGCAGCCCGACACCATCGGCTGCCTGGACGCCGACTACACGGTGCAGTTCAACGCCCACCTCGGCATGCCCGTGTGTCAGCCGGACTTCGAGGCCCTCGCCGCACGCGGGATCACCAGCCCGGCGGGGCACGCCGCCGACCTCGCCGCCTGCCGCAGCGCCGCAGACGCCACCCCGTGGTCGCGCCCCGCCTACGGCGACGGGTTCTCCTCGGCGCCCACCGGCTGCGACCCCTCCGAGGCGGTCTCCGCCTTCAGCACGCGCCTCGCCCTGGCCCCCTCCCAGGGCGTGCAGTGCGCCCCGTGGGAAGACCAGTCTCCGGCGGTCGCACCCCGCATGGGCCTGGCGTGCCAGTACCAGTCCTACCCGTGGGCGAGCACCGGCGACCTCGGCGCCACCTTCTACACCGCGCCGGACGCCTGCACGGGCATGCCCGCGGACACCTTCAAGGGCACGGCGCGCTACGACGCGTCCATCGAGATGGACCCCAACGCGCCCGACTCCTGCGACGGCACCGCCCTCTCGCCGTCGTGCGCCGCTGGCGACGAGGCTCGCAAGATCGCCTGCGGCGCGACCACCACCCTGACCCCGGGCGCCGGTTCCTACGACGTGCCCACCTCCGAGCCGGGCGTTCCCGGTGGCCCCACCGAGCCGGAGAACCCCGGCCCCGGCCAGCCGACCTACGACGCGACCCGGGTAGTGGAGGCCACGGCCTCCCACTCGGCGCTGGCCTCGGCCACCAAGTCGGCCACCGCCCAGGTCAAGCGCGGCGTGGTGAAGGTCAAGGTCACCAAGCGCATCAAGGGTCGTCTCGTGCGCGCCAAGGGCATCGCTCCCATCCTGGTCAAGCGTCGTGCGCAGGCCTCGGCTTCCGCTGAGGCCACCGTGACCGAGAGCGCGGTCGTGGCCGAGTCGTGCCGAGCCGCGTCGGTCGAGGCCGCCGAGGCGTGCGCTCAGGCCCGCGCGGAGCAGGCTGCTGCTGAGGCCGCCGCCATCAAGGCGACGCAGAAGGCCACGCAGGCCGCCCAGCGGGAGGCGGGCCAGGAGGCTTCTGCGGCCGCGAAGGCCGCGGCGACCCAGGCCGCCCGTGCGGCTGAGGTCTCTGCCGCCGAGCGTCGCGCGGCTCACAGGGCCGCCGTTCGCCAGGCCATGAAGAAGATCCGCGCTCTGCGCTGATCATCGCTCCCGGCGGGGTCTCGCTACCGGTGCTCGGGAGGGCCCCGATGAGGACCCTGCCGGGGCGGATCCCCTCCCCTTGTGGAGGTCTGCAGGGGGTCTCGCTCACACCCAGAACGTGGGCGGACGAGGTCCGAGAGTGCACCCGATCGAGGCATCGCCGGGACCGTGTTTCGCAGGTTCGCGACCGCTCGCAGCCAGGGGCGGCACAGAGCGCTCAGCACGATCCACAGCGCAGTCAGACCGGGTGCCGCGGGGCCTGAGGAGTGGCCCTCCGCCGCCTTCCCTCGGGCCGTGGTGGCGGCGGGTGAGAGCGGGGAGGTCATGCTTTCGTCGTGTCCGGACCCCTGCCTGACCCGCTCCTGACCCCTGCAGCGGAGGCCACTTCGTCAGGGCGGTCTGGACCGCGACCTACGGCTGTCGGACGCGCCCTGTAGAGGTGCCCGAGCGCCTCACGGAAACGCCGCACACCAGGTGTGCATGGCTAAGGCATCCGACCACGACCCCAACGAGCAGCCGCGTCTCGCCGACGGCACGTACACCTACATGCGCCGCCGCGAGGCCCGCATGGGTGGCCTCGGGCTCGGCATGAGCGTCGCGACCAACAACCCGGCCTTCCTCGACCGCACCCTGGGTGGCGTCGAGCGACACAACGCCCTGGTCGAAGGCGGCTACGTCGAGCCGATCGCGCTGGCTGCGGTCACCGACCCCCGCTCGCGAGCCAAGATCAACGAGCACTGGGCGCAGGGGATCATGGCCGCCGAGCACACCGCCGACGGGGCTGGCTACCCGTTCCCGGCGGCGGCCAACGAGCAGGCCGACGGCAAGCGCATCGCGCGGCGTGCCTACCAGGTCGACGAGTGGAACATGCGGTTCCTCGGCTCGGCCGCCACCGTGCGGCGCGACGCCGCCCAGGTCGGCAAGCACCAGATGGAGGTCACCATCCAGCGTCCCGACGGACGCTCGGTCGTGGCGATCATGCTGGTCGAAAAGGTCGGCCCCAGCAACTACGCCGTCGAGCCGCACTCCACGAACCTCGGCGAGTCCGGCGGGCAGGTCGCAGCCGCCGTCCAGGCCGTACTGGAGGCCAAGCGCGTCACCCAAGTCCCCAAGCACGTCGGGGGGCTGATGGCCCGCGCGCGCGAGCGAGCAGCCGCGAGCGGGGTGGAGCCCTCGCAGCGCCTGCGCTCGACGTGGATGGAGTCGGTGGCCTACGACGAGAACGAGCAGATGATGGTCACCAAGACCTCCAAGGGCGGCATCTACGGCCACACCGTGCCGCGCGAGACCTTCGAGGCGCTGACCACCTCCTCCTCCCCCGGCGCCGTGTTCAACGAACTGGTCCGCAAGAGCGGGACGGCCAAGCGTGCCGAGGTGAAGTCGTGCGGCTCCTGCCACCGGGTCTACTCGGCGAAGTACATCCACAAGTGCCCGCCGACCAAGCCCTCCCCGGCGCCCACCGCGCCGTCGGTGTCCAACACTCTCTCGCGCCAGGGTGCACGGTCGGTCGCCTCGGGAGCGCTCGCCGTGCGCCAGCGGATGCAGCGCCGCCTCGCGGAGGTCTGAGCGCCTCGCCCAGCCACCACAGACCCCGAGACGCTCACGCAGCGCCTCGGGGTCTGTGGCATCGCCGCACCCAGGCCGTCTCGGGCTGTCGCAGGCTGTCCTGGGGTGGCTTGGGGTGGCTTGGGGTGGCTTGGGGTGGCTTGGGGTGGCTTGGGGTGGCTCGGGGTGGCTCTGTCGCTACCGTCCAGCCCACGGCACAGAGAAGCCAACGACCCCCGGCTCCGCGGCTCGCCCGCCAGCGTCACTGAGAGAGACCCCATGACCTTCACGACCATCGACCGCCCCATCGAGCCCGCCGACGTGCAGCCCGACGGGACTCCGTGGCCCTTCGTCCTCGTGCGCGGTGAGGACACGATCCTGGCCGACACCGCCGGTGACATCGTGTCCTTCATCGTGGAGGACTACGAGGACATCCCCGACGGCATCCACGGCAACGACGAGGCCCTCATCGCGCGAGCCGTGGTGGCCATCCGCGTGTGCGCCACCGCCCAGGCCATGATGCTCATGGACGCCGTCAACGAGGGTCGCTTCGACGTCGCCACGGCAGACGAGAAGACCCTCACCGCTCTGCTCGGCGACCGCACCATCCCCGTGGTCGACGTGGACCGCTGGGACCACGACGTACCCCTGGTCCTCGTGGCCACCGACTACGAGCCCTTCACCAGCGAGGCCACGCCCTCGGGCAACGTGCTGTGGATCGACCCCAGCGACGAGTTGGCCTTCCTGGAGTCGCTGTCCAACCTGGGGCTCATCTCCTTCTACGCCCACGGCGACGCCTGAGACCAGCCCCGGCAGCAAGACCGGCGAGGCGGACCCGGCCAGGCCCACGGCCAGGCCCACGGCCGGGTCCGCCTCGCCGCCCCATCGCAGAGCCCCAGGCCACCTGAAGCCCGTCGTCACACGGTGCAGCACCGCCTGGGGCTCTGCGCATGGTCCGCATCGTGACCACCTCGACGCTCCGACGCTCCGCCCACCGTGCCGTGACCGGGCGAGCGCAGCGCCTGGCCCTGCTCGCCACCGCAGCATCCACCCTGCTCGGCGCGGCACTGGCATCCACCACCCCCGTGACGGCCTTCGCCAACGAGCCGCAGGTCAGCGCCGAGTGGCTCGGGGAGACCCAGGGCCGAGTGGTCCTCACACCCAGCGGGGAATCCGCCGTCCTGGGCCGTATCCGCCTCAGCGGCGACGTCGCCTCGGACCTCGTCTACGCCGAGGCCAGCGGTGGCCGCTTCGACACCATCCCCGAGGGGTGCCTGCCCAGCGACGCGAAGCGTCGGAACTCCACCATCGGCGGCACCCACGACGAGGTGCTGCGCTGCCGCATCCCCGCCAGCGCGACCAACGGCTGGACCACCCCGTTCGAGGTGGTCCCCACCCCCGGCGCCAACAAGACGCCGCTCGACGTCACCGTGTCGACCAGCACCGACCGCGCCCGCATGGAGCAGATCCCCGCCAGCCCGCAGAACGCGCACGGGACCGCGCTGCTGCACCTGCTGTCGAGCCCGGACTTCCTCAACGCCGACATCGGGGATCTCGCCGACGGCCCCAACCGCTGGCGCCCGGGCAAGACACCCAACTCCATCAACGCGGTCTGGCAGCGCTCCCTCGACACCGTCCTGGACGACTGGGCCTCCCGCGAAGCCGACGGGATGCTGGTCGCCGGAGACCTCGTCGACGGCCACTGGGGCGAGGACCCCACCCGCTCCGGCGTGTTCGGCCCCGTCGACAACGACACCCGCCGTCGACACGCGCTCCGCTCAGCGGCCTCGACCTTCTACCCGCAGTGGCTCCAGCGGTTCACCAGCCGCGGCATCGACGTCTACCCGGCCATGGGCGACCACGACCTCGGCGACAACCCCTGGGACGGCCAGCGCAACCGCAACAAGTTCGAACTGCAACGCGACTTCGAGACCGCCTTCGTCAAGGGCGTGCTGAAGCCGATCGCCGGATCCTGGTACACCAACCGGCCCAGCAGCGGCATCCACCGCCAGACCGCCTACGCCTGGCGCCCCACCCCCGAGGTGCAGATCCTGACCCTCAACGTCTTCGACTACTCCGACGGCAGGCACATGAGGGTCCGCCTCGATCGCGCGCAGATGCGGTGGGCCGAGAAGGTCCTGGCCAAGGCCAAGGCCGACGGAGTGCAGTGGATCGTGGCCCAAGGCCACACCCCGATCATCGGCCCCGTACGTGTCGAGAACTCCTCCGGCATGCGGTACGGCTACGGCGCGAACTCCACCCTGTGGAAGGCCTTCAAGAAGTACGGCGTCGACCTCTACCTCTCCGGCGAGGTCCACGCCACCACCGTCACCGAGAAGGACGGGATCGTGCAGGTCTCCCACGGCGGCGCCTTCCAGCACGGCAGCGCCACCTACCTCGACATGCGCTTCTACGACGACCGGCTCGACCTCGACCTCCGCGACTTCGACGCCACCATCTCCCACGGCAACGACCTCTTCTCCGTCCAGCGCGGCGGGTACGCCGGGTACGTCGACTACTCCCCCGGCTCCTACAGCATCGGGACTGGCACCATCACCGGCTCCGGCGTCTTCGCTGCACGCTCCGGCATCGTGCGGGAGTGGGACGGGCGCAGCGCCATCTACGACCCCCGCTGAGCCGCCCCTGACCGTTGTCCCTGACCGTTGTCCTAGTCACCGCTCTGGTCACCGCCCTGGGCGGCCACGGTGGCGGTGCGCCGCGGGCACCTCGCCGCACACGGACCCGTCATGCCGGACGCCCCCATCCTTGGCGACCTCCCCGCCGAGACCAGCCCCTTCGTCGTGCCCGCGATCGATGCGATCCCGTACGAGGACGCCACGCCCGCCTTCGACGCCCGCACCGTGCCCCTCCCCGGTCCCGGGGAACGCGTCGTGGCCTGGCGACACGACCGACCGGTGCCGCGAGACCACGGGGCGCTCACCTACACCTCCATCGAGCGCACCACGGTCTACCTGGCGCGCACCACGGCGGGCGTGCTGAAGTTCGTCCAGGTCAGGGCCCAGAAGCGCCATGGCATGACCGCCGACACCACCAAGACGTGGTGCCGGTGGAAGGTGGTCTCGGTGCAGTCCTTCCGGCCGCTGCCCAGCGGTGAGTACCTGCGCCTGTGCGCCAGCGTGCCCAGGAACCGGGAGGCGCGCGGCCTGATCTGGACGAGCACCAAGATGTTCCGCGTCGACCCGACACCGCGGATCCCCGACGACTCGACCACAGCCGCCACAGCCTCCGCACGCGACATCGGAACGCCCCTCCCCTGGTCGCCCTACATCGACCCGTTCGAGTCGATGCCCAGCCCGCACCTCCTGGCGCTCATCTACGCCCACGGCCCCGTCCCCGCGACGTTCGCCGAGACCTTCCCCCTGGCCGGTCACTACCTGCGCGAGGAGAACCCCGAGCCCCGACCGGAGTCGGACTTGGGTCAGGACCCGGCGTTCCGGGCGGCCCTCCGTGGAGCACCGACAGCGCAGGACCTCACCCGCAACCTGTTCGGCAAGACCCGCTACCGCCGCGACCTGGTCAAGGCCGTGGCCCAGGCTCACCTGATCGACCTCGACCTGGCCTGGCAGTTCCGCGGCCTGGTGCCCATCGACTGGCTCGTGAGGTTCCTGCGCGAGAGCGCCGCTGCGCGTGCCCGCATCGACGCCGACCCCTTCGCGGCCCGTCTGCGGGGGCGACGCGTCCAGGGCCGAACCGGTGAGACCTACAGCGTCAGGCGCCACCTGCGAAGCCTGGACCAGCGCTCGCTGAAGCGGCTCTTGCACGAGATCGAGCGGGTGCCCGACGCGGCATCGGGCCTCAGGCGCGACCTGTCGAGGTGGCCGTCGAGCAACCTGGCCCGCATCGACTCCTGGCGCGATCTGCACGATGTGACCATGGGCCGACTGGAGCGCTTCCACACCGTCAGAGGCGCGGCGAAGCCCCGCAAGCCCGTCACGGTCACGCTGCCCGAGGAGGCGATCGCGCTCAACGGCGCGACCGGCCCGGTCGACGGGATCAGGCTCCACATCGAGATCGCCTCCAGCGAGGACACCTTGTGGGCCTGGGGCGACGCGATGCACCACTGCATCGGCACGTACGCCACGAAGTTGGTCCGCGGGATCTCCTGGCTCGGCGCCGTACGCACCGACGCCTCCGAGACCGGGAAGCCGACCATCTCGATGATCGCCAACTTCGAGATCTCCCTGCACTACGACTTCCGCGAGGAGACCGCCGAGGGGCGCAGCGTCACCGTCCGCGACACCGTCCCCACCCGACGCCTGACCCAACTCCTCGGCCCGCGCAACTCCATCCTGCCCGCCGAGGTGCGCGCCGTGATCGAGACCCACCTGCGAGCCCGCGGCATCGTCGTCGACGACTACTGGGGGACTGGCACCGACGGCGACCCCGCACTGGAGTTCGCCGCCGAGGACGCTCGCGCCATGGACGTGCCCGCCGACGAGCACCTGGCCTTCCCCGACCCGCCCGCGGACCCGGGCGCCGTCTGGGCCCAGGCGGCAGGCTGGTGAGCGCATCGGCAAGCGCCGCAGCGAGCGCCAGACACGCCACGGGGCGCGGAGCGCTCCGGGGCTGCCGCCGGACACGATGAGGGCATGAGCACCCCCTCCCTCGCCCCGGCCAGTGCCCCCTTCCTCACCCAGGCCGACTTCGACGACGCCGTCGCGCGGGCCGGACAGGCCGCCGCCCTCTACTACGACGGCGAGACGCAGACCCTCACCGACGCCGACTACGACGACCTGGTCGAGCGCATCGCCGCGACCGCGACCGCCAACCCGACGTGGGCCAACGACGACTCCGAGGCCATCCTCGGATCGGTCGCGGCCGGGGCCTCCGCGGGCGGCGACGTGACCCACCCCGACCGCATGCTGTCGCTGGGCAAGATCAGCCCCGACACCGCGGGCGAGGACACCAACAAGGCCGAGGCGGCCGCCCTGGTCGTCAAGGCGCCCTCGGGAGTCGTCGTCGAGCCCAAGATGGACGGTCTGGCCATCCGCGTCGAGTACGTCGAGGGACGCCTGTTCCTGGCCGCCACCCGCGGCGACGGCATGACCGGCGAGAACGTCACCGAGCAGGTCCGTCGAGGCGTCGAGGGCCTGCCCCTGACGCTCTCGGAGCGCTTCACCGGCGAGGTGCGCGGCGAGGTCTACATGACCGAGGCCCAGTTCGCCCAGGCCCAGGTGCTGCGCGCCGAGCGCGGAGGCAAGCCGTTCGTGAACCCCCGCAACGCCACTGCCGGGTGCCTGCGCAAGAGCGGCGCCGAGAACGCGATGCCGCTGTCGTTCGCCGCCTACGACCTCACCAGCACCCTGACCAGCCACCACGACCGGATGAGCGAGGCCGAGGGGCTCGGCCTGGGCACCGCCCGTGCCACCGTCACCGCCCGCGGCCTGGACCTGGCGCCGGTCACCGAGGCCCAGGGCGCCGTCGACCTCATCACGGCCATCGAGGCCCTGCGCCCCACCCTCGGCTTCGACATCGACGGCGCCGTCGTCAAGGCCGACCACGACATCGACCGCGGCGCGCTCGGCGAGGGTTCGCGCACCCCGCACTGGGCCATCGCCTACAAGTACCCGCCCCAGCAGGGCACCAGCCGCATCCTCGACATCGAGGTCCGCACTGGGCGCACCGGGCGCATCAGCCTGCGCGCGCGCATCGAGCCGGTCTTCGTGGGCGGCACGACCATCACCTACGCCTCAGTGCACAACCCCTCCTGGATCACCGAGCAGGGCATCGGCGTCGGCTCCGCCGTGCTCGTCGAGCGTCGCGGCGACGTCATCCCCCGCATCGAGGCACCCCTGGACCCCGCCGCCAACGAGGGCATCGCGACCTGGGTCGCCCCCGAGGCGTGCCCGACCTGCGGCGAGACGTGGGACAAGACCTCCCTGCTCTGGCGCTGCCACACCCCCTCCTGCTCGGTGGTGGGTCGCATCACCTACTTCGCCAGCCGTGACTGCATGGACGTCGAGGGTCTGGGCGAGTCGATCGCCACCGCCCTGGTCGAGGCCGACCTGGTGACCTCCATCGCCGACCTCTACGACCTGACCCTCGCCCAGTGGGCCACGCTGCCGGTGGGCGACACGGGCCGCCACCTCGGCACCCGCGTGCTCGGTGAGACGGTCGCCAGGAAGATCATGTCCAACCTGGAGGCCTCCAAGGCCCAGCCGTTCAACCGTGTCATCACCGCCCTCGGCATCCGCATGACCGGGCGCAGCGTCGGGCGATGGCTCGCCTCGGCCCACCCGACCATGGACCGCCTGCGCGCGGCCAGCATCGAGGACATCGCCTCCATCGAGCGACTCGGAGCGATCAAGGCGACCTACATCGTCAACGGCCTGGCCGCCATGTCCACCGTCATCGACCGCTTGGCCGCCGCCGGGGTCAACATGGGCACCGAGCCCGTCGCCGACGACTCCCCCAAGCCGCTCGCGGGCAAGAGCGTCGTGATCTCCGGCGCGGTCCCGGCGGGCTACAAGAACCGCACCGAGGCCCAGGAGGCCATCGAGGCCGCTGGCGGCAAAGCCTCCGGTTCGGTCTCGAAGACGACCTCCTACCTCGTGACCGACGAGACGACCACCAGCAAGGCCAAGAAGGCCGCCTCTCTCGGTGTCCCGGTCATCGACCCCGCCGACTTCGCGGCGCTGCTGCGCGGGGAGATCGCCTGATGGCGCCGCGGCCCGAGCGGGAGAAGACGATCGCGGCCAACGGCGCGATCATCGACAAGCCCTACGGCCCGTCGCGGTGGGCCAGCCCCCGGCGTACGCCATGCCCGCACCCGCAGTGCTCGAAAGCCGCGCGCATCCTGGCCCGGGCCGACTCCCACCCCATCGACGGCCCCGACGGCCCGACCCGCAAGGCCCACAACTGCTGCGGCCAGCACTAGGGCACGCGGGCCTACCCTGAGCACGAGCGCGATCCTCCCCGCCCTACCAACTGACACGAGGTCCCGATGAGCAGCAGCAGCCTGGACGTTCGGCGCAAGACCCGACCCGCCCGACGTGCCAGCAGCGCGCCGGTGGTCATCTTGTACTCCACCTCGCTGCACTGCTGGGAGGTGTGGTCCCAGAGCCGCCCCCTGGCCCAGGGCAGCCTGGAGGCCTGCGTCGAGGCCTACCCGCAGGCCCCGCCCGTCACCGAGCGGCAGTTCGCTCTCGAAGCCTCCGACCCGCGCTCGCCGCGCTACGGCGCCCCGCGTGTGGCGGCAGCAGCAGCACAGGGCCAGGCGAACTGAGCGCCCCCGGCTCTCCCGGCTCCGCAGACGACCGGGTGCGCATCGCCCGCGATGCCGCACACGCTCCGCCCGTGACTACCTCCTCCACAACCCCCGCTGGACCAGCCAACGCTCCCCGAGCAATCTGCGGCTCCCTCTTTGTCTCCCTGCGCCGGGCAACCCCTGCTGGGCGTGAGCGGATGCGGAGCACCGCCTTCGCTCACGTGGGCCTCAGCGGTGACGCCGAACGAGACGCCGGATCGGTCCTCGCTGATGCTTTCACCGCGCTCGGCGGAACCCTCACTGATGTCGCCGACCTCATCGAGGGCCTCCACCTCCTCGCTCATGACCCGGAGGCACTCGGCCCGGACGGGCCCGGACGGTACGGCGCATACCCAGGCGTCGACTCCGAGGGGAGCCTCACCGACCTCTACCTGGCGCGCTTTAGCCTCCACCCGAGCGCCCACCGTGCCGGAGAGCCTGGCCTTGAAAACCTGCGCTGGTTGGCGCCTGTCGAGATCATCCACGCGACCTGGCCGCGGCTGCTCGACGTCCTCGGCGTCACTGTCGGCGGCGTCGTATTCGTCGAGCACGAGGGCAAGGACATCGAGCGTCGCATCGACCTGAACAGCGGCCGGGTCCCCAAGGCGCTGCGCCTGCAGTCCGGATGGGACTACGACGGGGAGGGCCACCAGGTGTGGCTGCCCTTCGAGGAGGCGTGGCGTCGTCTCGCCGCGCACAACTCAGACCGGCGCAAGAACCACGACAGAGACCGCATTCGGTCGCGCGACATGGAGGGGACGCGCGAACACATGCGCGCCTTCTACGACGGCCACCCCACCACCCGCGCAGCCGCTCTGCACCGCGAGGCGACCGAACACAGCGACCGTCAGCAGCCGTTCACGACACACGAGCAGGAGCAGTGAACGACCCCCGCCGATCGGTCGTGGCGATCCTGGCGCTGACCCTGATGACCTACGCGGTCATCTCCGGTCTGCTCATGCTGGTCGGTGATGCCGCGCTCGACTCCGACGCGGCCCTGGAGTTCGACACCTCGACCTTGGTGCCCTTCGGCCTCATGCTCATCGGGCTCGGCGCAGGTTCCGCGCTCATGTCAGGCTGGCTGAGTACGCGGCGCCCCCACAGCGCCCGGCCGCGGCCTCGCCCAGCCGTCCGCCGTCAGGGCGAGCCGTCGGATCACCAGGGGCCCGTACCGACGACCGGCCCCCTGGGCGAGCGCTGGCGGCTGGCCCGCGATCGCCACACGAGGGTCAAGGAGGCCTACGCCCAGATCCTCACCGACCCCCTCAACGCCTTGACCCACTCGGTGCTCTTCGACGTCAGCGACGAGCGCACCGCCCGGTTCGTCACCGCCTACTCCCTGGCCGACGACCTCTACGACGTCAGCGCGCACCGCGACCGGTCCGAGAGCGAGGTGGCCCAGTACGAGGGGGCCGTGCACCGTCTCGGGCCGCTGTGGCTCGACGCCCTGCGCTACGCCGAGAAGGTGGGCGCCGAGTGGATGTCGGCTCGTGACCAGGCGCTGGCGGAGGCCGCGACCAAGATGCTGCGCCTGGCCCGCGACCCGGGCGCCACCGAGGCCGAGCGCCTCAGCGGCCTGCGACGTGCCCACGCGAACATGGCCAGCATCCGCTCGTTCCACCTGCCCCCGGGGGCGGCGCTAGCGCTGGAGAACCAGGTTCGCCTGGCTCTGCCGGGTCCCGACTTGTCGGAGCCCGGCCAGACGCACCGCGGCGGGTGAGCGCGAGCCCCGATGTCGTAGTGCTCCCGGCCTGATGCGGCGCGAGCGGGCCGGAGGCACAGGAACTCCAGGGGCGCATCCTCAACGCCCCGCCACGTCTCATGACCTACCCGGAGGCCCGCACCCGATGAGCCAGATGCCCATGGTCTCCCCCATGCGCTCCGCCTACTACGACGCCACCTCCAACGCGTTCGTGGTCGGGGACCTTCGCACCTCCAACCCCGACGTGCTGCGCGAGGCCTCACGGTGGACCACCGGCGAACGCGGCGAGATCGAGCAGGACCTGGCGGTGCTCGCCGCAGCCGACCTCACCCCGTTCGCCCGTGAGGCCCTCGGCATCGGGGCACGGGTCCTGGCGATCGCCGCCCAGACCTCCGACACCCTCGCGGTGCAGCAGGCGGTCAAGGCCGCCACCGACCAGGTCAGCGACGCGGTGCTGCGTGCCTCCGGTGCTGCCGAGGACGCAGCGCGACGAGCCAGCGAGCACATCACGAGCACCGCCCGCGGTGTCCACGAGGCGCTCACCACCCAGGTCGCGACCCTCGTCGGCGGCGAGCACCCCGAACTGCTGGAGCGGCTCCGCCCGGTCCTGGAGCGCGTGGGTACCAACCTGGAGTCCCAGATCGGGCTGGCGCTGAGCAACGGGGTGGAGGCCCAGCGTCAGGACACCGAGCGTCGCCACCGCGAACTGACTGCGCTCATGGGTGACGTTCGCCGCGACGTCGCCGTGCGGATCGCGGAGGAGGTAGCGGCCGCGGAGGCCACCTCGATCATCAAGGGGGTCACCACCATCAAGGGCTTCGACTACGAGACCCAGGTCAACGCGGTGTGCTCCGAGATCGCCGCCCACCTCGGCGACGAGTACCGCGTCACCGGCGAGACCGCCGGTCGCCTCGCGCGCAACAAGAAGGGCGACGGGGTCTTCTTCATCTCCGGTGACCTGGCTCGCGTCGTGGTCGAGATGCACGACGGCGCCAGCAAGGAATGGGGCTCCTACCTCGCCGAGGCCGAGCGAAACCGTGGGGCCTCGGCCTCCATCGGTCTGGTGCGCCACATCGAGGACAACGCCGGTCACCTGCTCCGCGTCATCGCGCCCAAGCGGGTCGTCCTCGCCTTCGACCCTGCCGAGGACGACATCGAGGTGCTGCGCACCGTGGTGCTGCTGATGCGCACCGTCGCACTGACCTCGACGGGCCGCTTCGGCGTCGAAGAGATCGGGACCGTCAACGAGTCCATCCGCGAGGCCCTGGCGCTGATCGCCGGGCTCGACGAGGCCAAGCGATCAGCCAACGCCATCCACTCCCACGCCGACAAGATCGAGTCGGTGGTCAACCGGACCATGACCTCGGTCCAGCGAGAACTGCACACCGCGCTCAACGCTCTGACGGGCGCCAGCGCCAGCATCGAGGCTGCCCCGGCTGAGGTCGGCGCGGGCGAGCCGCACGCCGGTGACGAGCCTGGTGAGGGCCAGGCGGGGTCGGCCGCTCTGTCGGCCTGAGCAGTCGACCCCGGCGTCACAGCAGCCGACCGGCTCCTGCCAGCATCCTCCCGCCACCACCGTCCTCCGCCTGCAAGGAGCGTTCCTGATGAGCACTGACACCGGCCGCATCCGCTTCGTGCCCAAGCAGGTCGTCCCCGCAGGGAGCACGGCCCGTTCGGCGCTCTGGAAGGTCTACGACGTGCAGCGGGCCTGCTACCCCGCCCGCACTGCGGAGTTGGGTGAGGTCGCTCAGGATCACCGGACGACCGAACAGGCCCAGGCCGAGTGCGACCGGCTCAGCGCCGCCCATGGCGGGGTCCGCACCGCGGCAGGGCGGCGCACACCTGCTCCCGCCGCCGACTGAAGCCGCCGACGGTCGCACTGGCGCCGAGATTCCTGGTCCAGACCGGGACGACTCGGCTGCTGATCGGTGAGACGCGCCTGCGGGGACTGCCCTAGCGTGGTCCACGAGCCGCCCGGGACCCGAGACCCGGGCGGCTTCTTCATACCTCTGGCGCTACCAGGTGCACGACGACGGGGCGTCGTCGTGGGACGTCGGCGTCGGCGAGGCGACGGGGCGCGGGCCGCGGCAGGTCTGTGCCCCCAGCAGGACCTCGTCGAAGCCCAGCGGCCAGGTGCTGGCCCAGTCGACGTCGGGAGCATCGACGATGTGACCCCACTGGGGGACGAAGGGCGCGTGCCAGGCGCTGACGGCACGCGCCGGGTCGTTCCAGACCCCGGGCGCCTCGCCTTCTGGGGTCCCACCCTCGACCCTCGGGGCGCTCTCGGAGGCAGCGCCGCCAGGCAGGCTGACCAGCGCCGCAGCGGAGCGGGAACGGCGCGCGCGCGGGGCGCGGCCGGTGCCGGTGCCGGGGACGACCTGCAGGTGGGGGCGCGGCGAGCCGGGCCGCACGGTGGTCATCGGCGGCCTCCCCACGGCGCGCAGCCCGGGGACGGGCACGCTCGGGCGCACACCGCGCGCGATGGCGTGTGCACACCCATGAGTCCGTCCTCCTGATCGTCACCGTTAGGCGTCGAGGAGGCGACACTCGTCAGGCTGAGGCGCGCTGCTTCGACGCCTGGTCTGTGCCACGGACGCGCACACGGCCCACCGTGCCCTCAGTGCTGACGAGGTCAGTGACTCGGCGGGGTCGCAGTCGGGCGCCGACGCATCTTCTCGGGCCGGACCTTGTTGAGGTCCGCGGCGCCCTCGATGATGGCGACGCGGCGGGGGTCGCGCCACACGTAGTGGCCCCCAGCGGTCGGGGTGGCGATGCGGGTCAGGCGGGCTGAGGGGATGACGTCGGCGGGCCGGGGCGCCCGCGGCGGCTTGACCTTCGCCTTCGGGGCCTTCTTCGGAACGAGGGCGAGACGCGCCTTGGCGGCTGCTCGCGCCGCGCAGCGAGCCTTGCTGGCCGCGTAGGTCTGGTAGGCGGCGTCGAAGTCGTCGATGTGGAACAGGGAGGGTCGACGCCCGCGCTGGCCGGGGCGGATGAGCAGGCCCTTCTGCTCGAAGCCGAGGCGGTAGACCCACGACAGCGCGACGGAGTCGGCGACCCCGAAGGTCTCCGCGGCCGCGCTGACCCAGGTCAGGCCAGCCTCGTGGGCCTGCTGCTCGGTGAAGAAGGCCGGTCCGGCGCCGGTGGGCAGGTCGGGTGCGATGGTCATGGTGAGGCTCCGAGCGGGCGAGATCCTGGGGGCGCGGTGGCGCGGGTCAGGACTTGGTGGTGGGTTGCCTGGTAGGTGTGCGGCACCTTGTCGAAACCGCACCCTGGGAGGGCCCGTGATGCAGCCTGGTGGCTCGCTTGCGCGGAGGGCGGCCGGAGCGGACCGGGTCCGGCCCGTCGGTGGCCCCCGTCGGTGGGGTGGAGGGTCAGTCGAAGTAGGGCGAGTTGCGCACGACGGCGAGTGCACGCTGCATGACGAACGGTGAGTTCTGGCGGTACAGCCAGGGGCGGCCGAACCAGACGTAGCCGTCGACGTACTCGCGCGCCAGGGCCGCGACGTCGGTGGGCAGGCCCCAGCGGGCGTTGGCGACGTCGGTGGTGGGCGGGATGCCGAGGGCGACGCAGGTGCGGGGGTCGGTGTCGCTGCGGCAGGTCTGGGCGTTCAGCGGATCGGGTCCGGTGTAGGTGCCGAACTTGAAGGGCTGGCCGTTGCCGGAGGTGTTGATCACGACGTGCTTGCCGGTGATGCCGCGCTGGGCGAGCGCTTCGACGATCGCGGCGCCGCGGCGGATCTCGTCGCTCGTCGCGGAGTAGTGGGTGCCGTTCAGGGAGATCCCTCGGGCGTACTGGATGCCTCCGGGGATGAGGAAGTCGAGCACCTTGGCGACGCCGCCTTGGCCTTCGGAGGGCCAGTCGGCGGCTCCGGCCTCGATGTAGACGCTGGTGTGGGGCAGACCGGAGAGCACTCGGGCGGTGTAGGCGATCAGGCGCGACGGCACCTTCGACCCGCCAGGCGCGCACAGCGCGAACGGTCCGTCGGGCTGGAGCACGATCGCGGTGTGGGCGTCGCCGACCGCGGAGGCGAACGCGTCGGTCCAGCGTCGGTAGGAGGCCCGCTCGGCTTGCGTGGGTAGCCGCTTGCAGGTCTCCAACTCCCAGGGGACCATCCGGAAGATCGTCATCTGCACCAGAGTCTCGGGGTCACCGGCTTGGGCGTTGTCGATGTAGTCGCGGACCCGGTCGGCGATCTGGCTGTCGGGGATCCAGTGGCCGAACCACTTGGCCTTCGGGGCCAACGCGATGACGCCCAGGGTCCGCTTCGTCTCGCCGGTGGCCCGGACGTACGGCTCCCACGCCATGTCCTGCGAACCCTTGTAGACGCCCCACGGCCGCCCGGCCAGCGGGTTGCCCGCCGCGGCCGCCTGCGGGGAGGTCGGCGAGGCGGGCGGCACCGGGGTCTGCACGGTCCCGGGGGCGCCGTCGGAGCGGGCGTCTGCGCTGCCCGAGCCGCGCCCTGCCCGGGCTGCTGTGCGCTCCGCTGCTCGTGACAGCACACCAGCCTCGGAGGCAGCGGCGCGCGGCAGCGCGGTGATCTGCTGTCCCGGGGTCGTGTCCTGGACCGGCCGTTGCGAAGGCATCTCCAGCACCGACGGCGCCGAGGCGGCCGGTGAAGCGACCGGGGTGGTGCTGGCCGCCGCGCACGCCGACGCGGCCAACGCCAGACCCAGCAACGGGACCGCCAGCCGGGCCGGGCCCAGGGTGGCGCGGCTGGGGATCGGACGTCGGGACGGGACAAGGCGAAGACGAGAAGGCACGCAGAGACTGTGCCCCACACCCCGGCCCGGGGTCAGCGGAACGGCGCAGCGAGGCGGCCTCTCTGCTGCAAGAGGCAAGCCAACTGGTTGAGTTCCGTCGTCAGCCTTCCAACCAGGTCCGAAGTGAGACCAGCCGGGTCTGTGAGGTCCCATCCGTATCGCTTCACTCCCGCCTCCCACTTGCTCCCGCGCGCGTGAGCCATGCCGGTCGAACGCAGGGACTGGAGTTCACGGAGCCCCTCGATCTTCGCGGGCAGCCCGCTTTGCGCCAACACATCAGCGAAGGCGTTCAAGGAGCCCGCCTCGTTGGCCCCCAGGCTCTTCAGGCCATTGAGGTTGAGGGCGTCGACGAGGCTCTTCGACAGGGTGAGCACATCGGCGGTCAGGCGATCCACGTCGTTGTGTGGTGTGAGTGCCAGGCACTCCCACCGTTCGCGGTCGTTCTGGTGCTGCTGTATGAACAGGCTTGCGCCCAGGTGGTCTTCAAAGGCGGCAGCCAGCGCGCGGCGTGCATCTCGCAGCGCGGCCATGGTGGGTCGCGGGTCCTCGACCCACTCGCCCATGATGTCGCGAAGGTACTGAGTCTCCGATATGTCCCCTTCGGGCGGGATGCTGTGGGTGGCCCAGTGCTGCAGGTCGTTCGACGGGAGGGCACCGAGGTCCTGCCCCCATACGGCTACGAGGTTCTGCTCGGTCATGTCGAACGGCAGCAAGAACCCACCCCAGACACGTATCTCGCTCTCGCTCACCGTTGCTGCTCCGTGGGAACGGTAGCGATCGAGAACCTGTGGACGGAAGTACAGCAGTTCTCCACTCAACGTCTCATGGTCGTGTTCGGATCGAATCTCGCCGTAACGACGGCGCCCGTCCGGATGGGTGCCTAGGACGAAGCGGACGGGCTCGCGGGGAGAGCCATCGTCATGGGCAGTGAGCGGCACCCATCCGACTGGTCGGACCACGAACTTGCTCTCCATACAGGTCCAGCGGCCGTTTCCTCGCCAGAACGCGACGCCGTCCTTGCGCTCGATCCGTTGATCTTCTGACCATCGCAAGGGACGGTCAAGCAGGATGGCGCTCTGACAGATCAGCAGGCTGGCCTGCCTACTCGCGAGAAACCGCCGCAGCAGATCCTTGCGAACGGCCATCTCTACACCGCGACCAGTGGTCTTTACCTCGACCACCGCCTCGATCCTTCCGGACTCGTCCGCCCGTTTCCAGCCACATCCGTGGTCGTCAGGTATCAGGTCGAAGTAGTGAATGAAGACGGCATCCAGATCAAACCGCAACCTGCCCTCCAGGGGCTCGGAGATGGTGGCGAAGTGCTTCGCGCGGACCCCCTCCTCGAATAGGGCCTGACTGCTCGAAAGATCCCCGATCCCTCCGATCGCGTAGCCAGTCGTAGTTGGCTCGAAATTGGTGGCCTCTAGCAGCGCGCAGAGCAGGCGGTCCCGCCTCGTCGCCTCAGGACGCTCGTGCGGGTGAAGGGCGACGGTGACCCATGGACGTTCCTGTTCTTCCTCCCACTGCTCCACGACGTCGATGATGTGCGCAGCAGGGTCTCGATGGGGCATGACCCTCCTGTGCCACCGCCCCGTCGGCGCCGTCCCGAGCACTGCCCGGGTGCGCCGCACACCTGGCGGACATGACCTCCTCTCGCTTCTCCCCCAAGCCTGGTTCGTCCGCTGGTTCGTCTGCTGCGTCGGCTCGTGAGTCGGCTCGTCGCTCCTCGGGCCAGTTCGGCACCCAGGTGATCGCCGAGGCCGACCTGGACGGCGTCGACCTGACCGGCAGCGGAGTCGATGCCTCGCACGAGCCCCCGGTCGAGGACGTGTACGAGAGCGTCGAGCCGGTCCAGAGCAAGCCCGTCGTGGACTACACGCGTGACGGGGCCCGGGTCGGTGAGCGGTACGCCCGCGCCGACGTCACCGACATCGCCAAGGACGTGCGCGGTGAGGTGAAGCGGATGCGCGCCGCGGGTGAGGTACCGGCCTCGTGGAAGGTGCGGGTGACCACCGACCGGTTCGCGGGCGGCCAGGCCGTCAACGTGTCCATCGACGGTGTGGAGACCGAGCCCTTCTACATCCCGGCCTACGACGACTGGGGTCAGCGGCCCACCGCGAAGGACGCCCTGGTGATCGGGGCGATCGAGGACCGGATGGAGTCGCACAACTGCGAGGACTCCCAGACCCGCAGCATCCACTTCTACGGCCGTCTCTCGGTCAACGACCGCTCCGGCGGCTGGGTGCGCGACGTGTGCGAACGGTGCGTGGCCTACCGGCCGTGCTCCTGCTGAACCCGCCCTGGCCTGAGCGCAGAGCAGCCCGCCGCCGGAACGTGTCCGGGGCGGGCTGTCTCCTGCTGCCGCTGCTGGCAGGCTCGGGGCGCCGGTCGCTGTCTGGCGGGGTCGGCAGCGTGGGTGGGGTCAGACGGTGAAGTCGGCGTAGACGGTGTCGTAGTTCTCGTCGTAGCCCTCGACGGTCAGCAGGCCGCCCTTGATGACCTTGACGGGGACGTCGAAGACGGCCTGGGCTCGCACGGTGCCGCCGGAGCGGGCGACGGTGGGCCACTCCTGGTTGTCGGCCGGGGTGACGGCGTACGCGGTCTCGATGACCTGGTTGTCGGTGCCGGTGAAGGTCCACGTGAGGTCGATGAAGGAGTCGGCGGTGCGCTCCTCGCCGGTGTAGGTGGCCTCGTAGGTCGCCAGCACGTAGGCGCCCTTGGCGGGGTCGTTGAACTGGTTGGCCTGCTTGATGGGCTCGGCGGCGTTGATGTTGACCTCGGTGACCTTCACGTCCCACCCGGCGACCGCGACGGTGTCGCCGAGACCGGCGGTCTCCTCGGCGGGCTCCGACTCCTCCTCCTCGCTGGCCGCAGCGTCCTCGCCCTCGGCAGCGTCGGTGTCGGCGGTCGGGTCGCTGGCCTCGGTGACGACGGGGGCGCTGCCCTCCTCGGTGACCTTGGCGGGGCTCTCGGTGCTGGCGCACCCGCTGATCAGCAGGGCGGCGGAGACGGCGAGGGCGGACAGAACGGGGCGGACGCGCATGGGGACTCCTGTGAAGGCGGCGCTCACGGCGGACGTCCCGCCCGAGCGGCATGGTGGCGAGGCAAAGGTTCGCACGCCTGCGCCCAGAGTAAAGACGTTTCGCGCCAGGCTGTTGCCGAGACGTGACCTCAGGGTGCCGGGACTTAGGTTCCGCCCAGTCCCGGCGGGGGTCAGTTCGACTCGGGACTGCGCAGGTGCGGGCCGATGTGGCCGACGAAGATCAGGCCCGAGATCCCGGTGTGGTCGAGGTAGTGCACCCGCGGGGTCACGATGCCCAGCCGGGGCAGTTTGAAGTGCGCGGGCATCAGCGCTCGGGTGGCCCCGTCGAAGTGCTCCGGGGGCACCGGCAGGTTGCGCAGGTGCCCGTAGCGTTCCATCGTCGCGCCGGTCTCGGTCTCGGCGTAGGCGTTCAGCGACCATCCGCGGTAGCCGGGCGGGGTGCTCTTCAGGTACTCCTTGACGTTGGTGCCGTGGACGCCGTCCCGCTTGGCTCGCACGTAGTCGACCAGGGTCAGCAGCGCCTCCCACGCCTTGCCTGCGAAGGCGCCGGTGGGGTCCTGGGTGGCCAGTTTCAACGTCACCTTCTCGTCGCCGGTGAAGAAGACGCCGTGCTCTTCGAGGTCCTTGACGGTGTCGATGAGGTCGCGGAAGTCCTGGGGCAGGGTGGTGGCCTTGGCGGGCGGCGTGGGGGCGTAGGCCACGTCGTAGCGGTCCTGGGCAGCCAACTCCCCCCGCAGCCACCGCGACTCGTCGGCGGCCTCGACCGCGCGTTCCTCTGCCTCCTGCCACTCGATCTGGGCGTCGTCGGCGAGGTTCTGCACCGCCTGGAGGGCGTCTTCCAGTTCGTCGATGCGGCGCTGGCGCTCACCCAGTTCCCGTCGGACACGGTCGGAGGCCGGGTCGGCGGGCTCGGGGCGGGCGGGCGGCGCGGCCGGTGGGGTCGGTGGGGCGGCGAGCCGGGCGATGGCCTCCTCGATGGCCGCAGGGCTCAGGTCGGGTACGCCGAGGGCTGCTGCGGCGGCGTCCACCTGCTGCTGGAGCCGGGCGACCTCGTCGAGCAGGGAGTCGGTCCGGTCGGTGCGGTCCGGACCGATGGCCGGGTCGACAGCGGGCTCGGGCGTGGTGGCCGGGCTGGCCGGTGTGCTGGCCGGGCGGTCCCGGGGTGGCGCGGGCGGTGTGGGCACCGGCCCGGCGGGCGGGCTGACGGGGCGCGGGGCGGGGACGCCCTGGACCGGGGCTGTCGGGGCGGACGCATCGGGGGTGGGGGCTGGGCCGAAGGCTGTGTCGAGCAGGAGTCGGTCCTCGACACGGTTGAGGCCTCGCAGCACCTGGGCGGCGGCCGACGGGAGGCTGGTGGTCGAGGAGTGGCTGCGGGCGACGTGTTCGAGCAGCGAGGTGACGTCGCGGTCCTGTCCGGCCAGCCGGGCGGTGCCAAGGATGCGGTGGCGGCGCCGGTCGCCGGGGCGCTCTGGGTCCACGCGGGTCTGGTAGGTCCGGATGGTCCAGGGAGGAGCCTCGTGGCTGCGGCCCATGGCAGCGTTGAAGGCCTCGGTGGCGGGCGGGTCGAGCACGACCATCTGGGCGATGCCGTCGATGCCGCGGGCCCACACCTGGGCTCGTTCGACGAAGCCAGTGACCATGTCGGGGGCACCGGCCTCGGTCGCGGCCACGAAGAGCAGTCCGGTGCGTCCGGGGTCGGTGACGGCTTCGACCAGGTCCGGCACGTCGTCGGGGCGCAGGACGGGCGCGCCGGTGCGCAGGGCGTAGGTGGAGTCGCGCAGTTCGAGGGCCTCGACCAGGGCGCGGGCGATGCCGGGGCGCTTGGCGGGCTTGCCTCCGGTGTGAGAGACACGGATCGAGACCCAGCCGCCGCGGCGGTCGGCCCACATGGCGATCGAGGAGAGCCACTGCTCGCCGTGGTTGTCGGTCTCGGTCAGGCGGACCCGGAAGGCGGTGGCCAGTTTGAGGTCGTGGTGGACGACCACGACCTCCCCGTTGGGCAGGGGGTAGTAGCCGGAGGTACGGACGTCGACGTCGTAGCGCTTGCCGCGCAACCATGCGTCGACCTGCTGCAGGGCGTGGTCGATTGCGTCGCGCTGGCCCTCGAAGGTCAGGAACGAGCGGTAGGAGCGGTCCTCGCGCGTACCGGATCCGGTCGCAGAGCGGGTGGCCTCGGCCAGCATGTAGCGCCTTCCTCTGGAATCCTTTGCTTTCAACGCATCCTGCCCCACGCCAGCGACAAACAGTGCAGACCTCGGGGCCGCCGCTGCGGTTCCTGTCGCGGTGGGGCGCCTGCGCATGATCTGGGTCATTCGGCGATCGGCTCGGTAGACCGGGAGGCGGCGCCCTTGGTGGTCGTCGAGGCGGGGCGGGACGGCTTCGTCTCGGGCCTCAGCGAGGGGAACCGAGCCCGGTAGCGCTCGCGCACCGAGTCCAGGGTCTCCCCTGTCGCGGCGACCTGCCAGAAACCCCAGCCCGACGTTGCCTTGCCGGTCACCGCGGCCGCGGCCGGGGAGAACTTCGTGTAGCGCTGCCCGCCGAGGAGCAGGGCGTCAGCCTCGACCACGGCCAGCCACGTCGCGCTGAGGTCCTCGGCGTCGACTGGCTTCAGGATGTCGCCGGGTCGCAGAAACCCGTTGAGGACCAGGTCGGCGACAGTCACCTGAACGGCGTTGCCGGACCCCCGCGGGGATCGTACGGCACCGCGGGGTCCGGGCAGGAAGTAGGCGAAGGGGTCGGTGACCGACCCGGCGAGGTCTACGACCGTTGCCTGCGCGCCTGCGGTGAGGGCCGTGGTGGCGTGTGGCTCCTCGCCTGCCGTGGTGGCGGGAACGTCGGGGGCGGCAGCCGACGGCCGGTCCTCTGCGAGGGGATGACCCGTCTCGTCGTAGAAGGCGCGCAGCGCCTCCGTTGCCTCCAGCCAGCGCTGTCGCAGGAGGCGGCCCCGTTCGATGTGGGCGTGGTCGCGCAGCGGGTCGAGGGCCAACGGTCCGGGGAGGACCCTGGCCAGCGCCTCCTTGGGCGTCAGGCGCGCGGCCGGGAGCGCAGCGGGCTCGGGCTCGCTGGCCGGGTCGGGAACGGTGGTGGTGGAGGGAGGGGTCACGATGTCCCTGTGCCCCGCGGGCGTCTCCGGCGGGCTAGCGGCGGAGGCGACCTGCTGCGGGTGGCAGCCGTTCGAGTCCCTCCACCACGTGCTCGGCGAGGGACAGACGGGGCAGGTCAGACGGGGAAGGCCGGGTCAGCGAGGCGACGCGCGCAGGTGGGGCACGGAGTACTCGACTGCTCCAGCGCCACGCTGGGCTCGGTCGGGGTGCTGTGGCCGCCGACGATGCGCATGCTGGTGCTGCCGGGGCGCGAGGCGAGGAGTTCGCCGACCCGGTTGCCGTAGCACAGGGGCCGGGCGTAGATGACGAGTCGGCCCAGGCCCATCTTGGCGCGCCACAGCGGCTGGTCGCGGATGACGTGGACGAGGTGGCCGCTTCGGGGGCGCGCGGCCACCAGGCCGGTGCGGCCGGTGGCGGCGTCGGTGACGAGGTCGGTCACGGAGTCGGTGACGGGCATGGCGGTCATGGCCGGACCGTGTGCGGCCACCAGCGCTGGATGCACCGCGGTTCCACCGTCACGTCGCGAGCCCGCCAGCCCGGAGGTGTGCGCTCCAGGCTGGCGGGCTCGGTGAGGAAGGGCTGCGATGACGCGGGGCTGCGGTGGTGAGGGCTGCGGTGGTGAGGGGCTCAGCCGTAGAAGGGCAGCGAGATGCCGGTGCGGCGAGTGATCGTGTTGCGCCCGTTCGCGCCGCGCTCGACCACGAGCGTCCCCACGACGCGGGAGGGGTCGTCGTAGGTGATGAACTCGGGCCCGTTGCCGCCCTCGGTCGACCACAGCAGGTTGCCGTAGGCCATGTCGCTGGCCTCGAACAGGTGGGTCTCCAGCGACATCGTGCTGTTGGTGGCCTGGCCGCGCACGAAGGAGAACTCGCCACGGTAGAACAGCGCGCCATGGCTCATCTGGATGATGTCGTTGGCGACCGCGACGGTGTGGTCGTGGACCTCGCCGGAGAAGTAGAAGTCGACGTTGTAGCGGTCCATGAGGCGCCACAGGGCCGAGTTCGTGCCGCCCTGGTACTTCAGCGCCGAGGAGAAGCGGGTGCGGACCGGGACCACGATCGGAGTGTGGCCCTGGACGATGACCCAGGGGATCCCGGCGCGCTGGGCGTTGGCCAGCACCGACTCCAGCCAGGCCAGTTGAGCGTCGTCGACCTTGGCCACGACGTCGGAGCCGTCGGGGGTGGTGTGGAAGACGTCGATGGTGACCAGCAGGGTGGTGGGGTCGACGAGGGAGGCGTAGGCGGTCTTCTGCGACGGGCCGGAGGTGGGCCGCGAGACGTACGAGGTGCGCCGGACGACCGGGTCGGGGCCGTAGTTGAGGGCGAACTCGCCGAACAGGTCCTTGAAGAGGGTCTGGTTGCGGCGCTTCCAGTCCAGCCAGGTGCCGTAGTCGTCGGTGCGTCCCCGCGATGTCCACGGGTTGTCACCCATCTCGTGGTCGCCCACGGCCGGGTAGGGCTCCATGCCTGCGGCGCGGACGCGGGCGCGCCAGGAGGTGTAGTAGACCTCAGCGGCTCGACGGGCCGCCGCCTTGCGCTGGGCGTTGGTCTCGGCGGGACCGAAGACGCCGGAGCCGGTCTTGTCCAGACCCCACGAGCCCTCGACGAGGTCTCCGGCGACGAAGAGGTCCTCGGCGCCGGTCTGGGCGATCTGGCCGAGGGTGTAGGCCAGGGAGTCCTCGTAGGAGGAGTTCGTGCCGTTCGGGCCGCCGCGGTACCCCGACATGCCGCTGACGTCGGCGACGTCCTGGTTGAGGAAGTCCGGGGCGGAGGCGAAGCGATAGGCCCCCGGGAGGGTCGGGACGCCCTCGACGGTGGGTCGGGCGGTGACGTCGTCACGTGACTGCTTGGACGGGGGCTTGGCGTTCACCTGCTTCGTGCCGGTGGTGGCCTTCGAGGCGGTGGCCGTGGAGGCGACCGAGGAGGCGGTGTTGCTGGCCACGCAAGTGGCGGCCATCGTGAAGGCGGCGAGGACCGCGACGAGGGCCCGGCGGGGTGTGCGGGCGCGCCCGGGCGCGGCGAGGTTGGAGGTCATGCCTGGTGGGTGTGCGGCGCCAGGCTCAAACCGCTCCCGGTCGGGCTCGAACCTCCCAAGCAGCAGCGCCGGAGGCCGCTAGCGGCGCGGGCGCGGCAGGCGGTAGGTGACGCCCGGGGTGCCGTCGGCGTAGAAGGCCCGCAGCAGCGTCCCGTCGGCGCTGAGCCGGAACCTGCCGCGGGGCGCGGCGCCAGTGAGGTTGAGGACCGTGACGAGCCCGAAGATGCTGTGCAGTGCAACCGCCGCGGGGCCCTGGTTGGCCGGGCGAGCCTGGTAGCGGCGGGGCATGTCGTGACCGGTGCCATCAGGGTCGACGATCACCGAGCCTCGCTGCAGAGCGGCCTGCGCGAAGGTGTCGAGCGCGACCTGGTCAGGGGCCGGGTCGGTCAGCGCCGGGACAGCAGTGGAGGTGGGCGAGACGGTGTCCAGGACCGTGTCGAGGGCAGCAGGTGCAGGGGTGGGGGTCACACCCCTGTCTGTGCCGCCAGCCCCCTCACGGCGTCGGCGTGGGTCAGCGTGGGGTCAGTTCGAGGTGAGGGGGTCAGGAAACCTGGATGCTCATGTAGTCGAAGCCGCCGAGGCCGACCGGCCTAGCGGAGGCTGCCGCCCCGATGCCGTGGCGAGTCGTTCCGACGAAGTCGGACACGGTCCCTGCTGGCCCGATGTTGGTGCCCTCGCCCGGGTTGTAGATCCACGCCGTCGAGACCGAGGTCCCGTTGAGGGTGAGGAAGATGTCGCTGGGGCCGTCGTTCCCGAGGTCCCTTCGGCCTTGCTGGGTCAGCACGCCGTTACGCGAAGTCTCCAGGACCAGTGCGTAGCAGGTGCCCGCGTTCGTGGTGCAGTCGAAGTAGTCGACGCGCAGCCTGATCCAGTTCTGGGCATCGACGACACGGGCGTACAGCGCCCCTGATTGAGACGGGGCGTAGCCGAACCGGCCGCCCACCGTGGCGTTGGTGGATCCCACGTCGACGAGAGCCATGGGGTTGCTGGCGGAAGGGTCGACGATGTTCTTGGCGAAGCCGCCTTGCTCGACCCAGGCGCTCGGGGCGGCGTTGAGGAACTGGTAGGGCTGGTCGCCTGTCTCGGTCCGGTCCAGGGGCGCCTGGGACGACGATGTGAAGGTGTCGGCCACGCTCACAGGCGCCGTGGCCGGGGCCGTCGTGGGTGTCGCGGTGGGAGTCTGGGTGGGCACCGCCGAAGGCGTCGGCGTGGGCGAGGCGGCGGGGGCCGACGGCGGGCTGAAGGTGCCGTAGNGCCGTCGTGGGTGTCGCGGTGGGAGTCTGGGTGGGCACCGCCGAAGGCGTCGGCGTGGGCGAGGCGGCGGGGGCCGACGGCGGGCTGAAGGTGCCGTAGGGACCGGGGCTGCCGGTGCAGAAGCCGGGCACCGTCTCGGTCTTGGACATGCCCGACTCCACGACCGCGTCGGTCACGGAGTCGAAGATCGCCCACGCGTCGATGTTGGTGTTCGCCGTGCCCCCGGACTTGTGGACCACGCACACCTGGAAGGACCCGCCGGAGAAGTAGTAGCCGCCCAGGCTCTGGCCCGTCGTGAGCCTGATCCCCCGCTCGTCGAGGGCAGCGAGCGCCCCTGTGGCACTGGCGGGCAGGGACTGGTTGTCGGTGTAAAAGGCCTCCAGACCAGCCGAGATCTTCTGGGCCTCAGCACCAGCACCGTTGGCGAACCCGCCCTGCCGGATCTGCGAGACCGACCCGAGGGAGATGAAGGCCAGCAGCGAGAAGATCGACAGCCCGAGCAGCACATCGAGCAGGACCAGGCCAGCCTGCTTGCTGGGGTGCTCCTGGGGGCGGCGGTGGGGGTGGGGCGTCGGTGTCGTTGACGACGATCNCCCGAGGGAGATGAAGGCCAGCAGCGAGAAGATCGACAGCCCGAGCAGCACATCGAGCAGGACCAGGCCAGCCTGCTTGCTGGGGTGCTCCTGGGGGCTCATGGGTCCTCTTTTCGAGGTTGGCCTCCCCGGCGTCGATGCGACGCGGGGAGGTGGCGTGGGGCGTCGGTCTACCTCGACCTGTGCCGCGCACCGGCGAGCGGCGCCATGCGCTGCACCGGACTGCGGTCTCACCCGGCCTGGATGGTGAACTTGTCGAAGCCGGAGGCCCCGTTCTCCACGGTGGACGTCGCCTCGCCGATGCCGTGCTTGGTGGCGGTGGCGTAGTCGGTGATGGTCGCGCTGGGTCCGCTCACGCGGGAGCCGCCGGAGTAGTAGGACAGGCTGGAGGAGATCGTGGTGCCGGACATGGTCACGCGGATGTCCCAGGGCGGGTTGTCGGCCATCGAGAAGCGCCCGTACTCGGTGATGGCTCCGTTCTTGGCCGACTCCAGGACGAGGGTGTAGACGACCTCCCCGACGTTCCTGAAGTCGACCCGAAGTCGGATCCAGTTGCGCCCGTCGACGACACGGACGTAGAGCGCGTTGCTGGCGGTTCGGCCGAAGCCGAAGTCGCCCTGGATGTAGCCGTCAGGGCTGCCGACGTCCACGACGGTCATGGAGTTGAGCGACGACTGGGTGCTGGGGTCGGAGGCGAAGCCGTCCTGCTTGACCCAGTTCCCCGGAGTGGTGTTGTAGACGAGGTAGGGCCGGTCCCCGGTCTCTGTGCGGTTGAGGGGCGCCATGAACGATGAGGTGAAGGTGTCTGCGACCAGGACCGTGTCGGCTGCCGGTGCCGTCGTGGGTGTCGCGGTGGGAGTCTGGGTGGGCACCGCCGAAGGCGTCGGCGTGGGCGAGGCGGCGGGGGCCGACGGCGGGCTGAAGGTGCCGTAG
>NZ_LMNH01000006.1:0-130540 GCF_001422955.1 Nocardioides sp. Leaf285
ACCGAAGCCGCCGGCGGCGCCAACGGCATCGCCGACGACATCGCCCAAGTCGCCTCCGCCGCCGACGACACCCGCCACGGCGCCCACAACACCCTCGAGTCCGCCACCGCCCTGGCCACCATGGCCACCGAGCTCAAAGCCCTCGTGGCCCGCTTCCAGGTCTGAGGGGGAGGCGTCACCGGGGTCGGCGTGACCCGACCCACAGGGAGAATGGTTGTCGGGGGCAACGGTCGGGAATACCGTTGCCCTCGACAACCTTCTACCCGTCGTGAAGCGAGCAGACCCCGTGACCCAGACGTCCCCGTCCACCCCGGCCCCTCCGGCGGACCCGCCCGTGGCGGACGCGCCGATGACGCACCGCCAGATCCTGGAGGCCATGAGTGGCCTGCTGCTGGCGATGTTCGTGGCGATGCTGTCGAGCACGGTGGTCACCAACGCCCTGCCGACCATCGTCGCCGACCTCGACGGCAGCCAGACCGGTTACACCTGGGTCGTCGTCGCCACGCTGCTGGCCATGACCGCCACCACCCCGATCTGGGGCAAGCTGGCCGACCTGTTCAGCAAGAAGCTGCTGGTGCAGCTCGCGCTGGTGATCTACTCGATCGGCTCGCTCATCGCCGCCTTCGCGCCGTCGATGGAGGTGCTGATCGGCTCCCGTGTCATCCAGGGCCTCGGCGTCGGCGGCCTCACCGCACTGGTGCAGGTCGTCATCGCCAGCATGGTCTCGCCGCGCGAGCGCGGTCGCTACTCCGGCTACATCGGCGCCACGTTCGCGCTCGCCACGGTCAGCGGGCCCCTCATCGGTGGCCTCATCGTCGACTCGCCCCTGGGCTGGCGCGGCTGCTTCTTCGTGGGTCTGCCCGTCGCCGCGCTCGCCTTCGTGCTGCTCCAGAAGACCCTGCACCTGCCCGTGGTGCGGCGCCAGGTCTCCATCGACTACCTCGGCGCCACCCTCATCATGACCGGCGTCAGCATCCTGCTGGTCTGGGTCAGCCTCGCCGGCAACCAGTTCGCCTGGGCCTCGGCCACCACCGCCGCCATGGTCGTGGGCGGTCTCCTGGTCATCGCCGCCGCCCTCTACGTCGAGGGCCGGGTCGCGGCGGAGCCGATCATCCCGCTGCACCTGTTCAAGGACCGCACCATCGCGCTCGCGACCGTCGCCTCCACGCTCATCGGCGTGGCGATGTTCGGCTCCACCGTCTACCTCAGCCAGTACTTCCAGGTCGCCCGGGGCATGACCCCGACCGAGGCCGGCCTGATGTCGATCGCCATGGTCGGCGGTCTGCTCGTCTCCAGCATCGTCACGGGCCGGATCATCTCCGAGACGGGCCTGTGGAAGCGCTACCTCGTCGGCGGCATGGTGCTGGTCGTGGTCGCCCTGGGCCTGCTCGGCACCATCGACGACACCACCAGCCTGGTCGTCATCGGCCTCTTCATGGCCGTCCTGGGCGTCGGCCTGGGCGCCACGATGCAGAACCTCGTGCTCGCGGTGCAGAACAACGTGGCGCTCAAGGACATGGGCGCCGCCAGCTCCGTCGTCGCCTTCTTCCGCTCCCTCGGCGGCTCGGCCGGCGTCTCGGCCCTCGGTGCGCTGCTGAGCGTGCAGGTGGCCGACAAGGTCGCCAGCGGCCTCGCGGCCATCGGCGTGAGCGGGGGCAGCGAGACCGAGAGCCACTCCATTCCCGACCTGGACACCCTGCCCGGCCCGGTGCGCGAGATCTTCCAGTCGGCCTTCGGCGAGTCCTTCGGCCACCTGTTCCTCGTGGCCACGCCCTTCGCGGTGCTCGCCCTGGTCTGCGTGCTCTTCATCGAGGAGGTGCCGCTGCGCACCACCAACGACCTGGTGCCCGACGAGGCGGCCGACGGGTCCGACGGGGCCTCCGACCCGCTCGACGGCCTCGAGGACGCGCTCACCGACGGCGGGCGCCACCGCGCCGACGCCGAGCACCCCACTACGCTGCGGTCCTGATGACCGCGCGCACGGAGCACCTGATGAAGCTCGAGCAGGAGGTCGGCGTGCTGATCCGCCGGGTCCGCCGCGTGATCGGCGAGCGCGCGCTCGCCGTCCACGAGGAGCTGCAGCCGGCCTCCTACCTCATGCTCAGCTACCTCGCCGACCACGGCGCGATGCGCTCCTCGTCGATGGCGGAGGCCTTCCACATCGACAAGGGCGCCATCAGCCGCCAGGTGCAGCACCTCGCCGACCTGGGGCTGGTGGAGCGCACCCGCGACCCCGAGGACGGCCGGGCCTCCCTGGTCGCCGCGACCGACGAGGCGGTGCGCCGTCTCATCGACGTGCAGGAGCACCGCCGCAAGTTCCTCGACGAGCGGCTCGGCGACTGGGACGAGAGCGAGCTGGCGGCCTTCGCCGACGTCCTCCACCGCTACAACAGCGCGCTCAACCAGCCGACCGACCGCTGACCGGCCGCTGACCGTCTGCCGACGAACCGCCGACCGGCCGCCGGCCCGGGACTCCCGGGACCGGCGGCCGGTCGGTGTCGTGCGGCGGGCGGGTGCTCAGTCGCCGGTGGTGAGCCAGACCGCGGTGTCGACCGGCAGCAGGTCGGAGACCGGGCCGCTGCTGGCCACGACGTCGCCGGCGGGGCGGGTCACCGGCGTCTCGCCGCAGTTGACCACGACGGTGAGCGGGCCGCGGCGGAAGGCCAGCACGTCGCGGCCGAGGTCGAGCAGCTCGACCTCGTCGCCCGCCGTCTCCGCGAAGGCGCGGCGTGCCGCGAGCGCCTTCTGGTAGAACGCCAGCGTCGAGTCGGGGTCGGCCTGCTGGGCGGCCACCGTCAGCGGGGCCCAGTCGTCGGGCTGCGGCAGCCACGGCTGGGCGTCGCCGGGGCCGAAGCCGTAGGGGGCGGCGTCGCCGCTCCACGGCACCGGCACGCGGCAGCCGTCGCGGCCGACCTCGCCGGTGCGGAACCACGACGGGTCCTGGCGGTGCTCGGGCTCGACGTCGACCTGCTCCAGGCCCAGCTCCTCGCCCTCGTAGAGGTACGACGAGCCCGGCAGCGCCAGCATCGCGAGGGTCGCGGCGCGCGCCCGCGCCAGGCCGACCGCTCCGCCCCCGTAGCGGGTCACGTGGCGCACGACGTCGTGGTTGCTCAGCACCCAGGTCGGGCTCGCGCCCACGCCGGAGAGCGCCTCGAGGGTGCCGGTGACGACCGAGGCGAACTCCTCGGCCGACCAGGGGGCGAGCAGCCAGGAGAAGTTGAAGGACTGGTGCATCTCGTCGGGGCGCACGAAGCGGGCCATCGACTCGGCCGACTGCGTCCAGGCCTCGGCGACCATCATCCGGTCGCCCTCGTAGGAGTCGAGGACCGTGCGCCAGCGGCGGTAGACCTCGTGCACCTCGGGCTGGTCCCACATCGGCTCGTCGCGCATGGTCCGCTCGACCATGCTGGAGACCGCCTCGGGGTTGATCTCGCCGCTGGCCGGGGTGTCGCCCTCGTCGACGACCTGGTCGCGCAGCGACTCCTCCTTGACCAGGCCGTGGGCCACGTCGACCCGGAAGCCGTCGACGCCGCGGTCGAGCCAGAAGCGCAGGACGTCCTCGAACATGTCGCCGACCTCGGGGTTGCGCCAGTCGAGGTCGGGCTGGGTGGAGTCGAAGAGGTGGAGGTACCACTGTCCGTCCTCGACCCGCGTCCAGGCGGGCCCGCCGAAGACCGAGCTCCAGTTGTTCGGCGGCTGCGAGCCGTCCTCGCCCCTGCCCTCCCGGAAGAGGTAGCGGGCGCGCTCCGCGCTGCCCGGCCCGGCGGCCAGGGCGGCCTGGAACCACGCGTGGGCGTCGGAGGTGTGGTTGGGCACGAGGTCGACGATCAGCTTGAGGCCGAGCTCGTGCGCGGTGGCGACGAGACGGTCGGCGTCCTCGAGGGTCCCGAAGAGGGGGTCGATGTCGCGGTAGTCGGCCACGTCGTAGCCGTGGTCCTTCTGCGGCGAGGTGTAGAAGGGCGAGATCCACAGCGCGTCGACGCCGAGGTCGCGCAGGTAGGGCAGGCGCGAGGTGATGCCCGGGAGGTCGCCGATGCCGTCGCCGTCGCTGTCGGCGAACGAGCGGGGGTAGACCTGGTAGATGACGGCGTGACGCCACCACTCCGGGGCCTCGGGGCTCTTTGGATCGTTCAAAGTCATGCCCACAAGTCCATCACACGATCCTGCCCCCTGCCCAGCCCTCGCGGGCCGGGCCGGACGGCCTCGTGTCAGCGGTCCTTGATCGCCGCGTAGCGGTCCAGCGCCTCCAGCCGCTCCGCCTTGTGGTCGACGATCGGCTCGGGGTAGCCGGCCGCCTCCCGGTCCTGCGAGGACGGCTCGTGCGGGTCGGCGGCCTCCGCCAGCTCCGGCACCCAGCGACGCACGTAGGCGGCCCCGGGGTCGAACTTGCGGCCCTGGGTCGTGGGGTTGAAGACCCGGAAGAAGGGCGAGGCGTCGGTGCCGCTGCCGGCGGTCCACTGCCAGCCGTGGTTGTTGCTGGCCAGGTCGCCGTCGACCAGCCAGTGCAGGAAGTGGCCGGCGCCCAGCTGCCACTCCAGGTGCAGGTCCTTGACCAGGAAGCTCGCGGTGATCATCCGCACCCGGTTGTGCATCCAGCCGGTCGCCCGCAGCTGGCGCATGCCGGCGTCGACGATCGGGAAGCCCGTGCGGCCCTCCTGCCAGGCGGCGAGCTGCTCGCCGGGGGAGTCGTAGGCCATCCGGGCGTACTCCGGCTTGAGGTAGTCGCGCGCCGTCTCGGGGCGCCGCGCCAGCACGTCGGCGTAGAACTCGCGCCACGCCAGCTCGGTGCGGTAGGTCGCCGCGCCCCGCGAGCGGCGCTGCGCCAGGTCGGCCAGCAGGGTGCGCGGGTGGACCTCGCCGTACTTGAGGTGCACCGACATCCGGCTGGTGCCCTCCACCCCGGGGCGGTCGCGGTCGTCGTCGTAGTCGTCGACGCGGTCCAGGAACTCCTCCCAGCGGGCGCGCGCGGCCCTCTCGCCGGCCTCGGGCAGCTCGAGCCCGGCGGGGAGGTCGGGGTCGGGCACGTCGGTGGTGCCGTCCTCGAGCTCGACCCAGCTCCCGCCCGACGGCGCGTCGACCGGCGCCCGCCAGCCGTGGTCGTTCCAGGCGCGGGAGAAGGGGGTGAACACCTGGTAGGCCTTGCCGGAGCCGTTGACGACCCGACCCGGCGCCACGGCGTACGGCGAGCCCGTGCGCACCAGCTCGATCCCGGCCTCGCCGAGCGCCTCCTCCACCCGCTCGTCGCGCTCGCGGCCGTAGGGCCCGAAGTCGGCCGCGACGTGCACGCGCCGTGCGCCGACCGCCTTCGCGGCCAGCACCACCCGGCGCACCGGGTCGCCACGCACCACCGACAGCCGCGTGTGCCGCTGCCGCAGCTGCGCGTCGAGGGCGCGCAGCGAGGCGCCGAGGTAGGCGCGGCGGCTCGGCCCGGCCGGGTCCCACAGGTGGGGGTCGAGCACGAAGAGCGGCAGCACCGCCCCGTCGGAGGCGGCCTCGAGCAGCGCGGGGTTGTCGCCCAGGCGCAGGTCGCGGCGGAACCACATCACGGAGGTCGTCGAGTCAGCCACCCGGCGACCCTGCCACCACCGCGTCGCCGCGGCCTCCCCCCTCCGGTCCCGTTCCGCCACGCCGGGCGCCGGTCGGGACGAGGCGCGCGATGGGGGACAATGGGGGTGTGAGCGACCTCATCGACACCACCGAGATGTACCTGCGCACGATCTACGAGCTCGTCGAGGAGGGCATCGTCCCGCTGCGCGCGCGGATCGCCGAGCGGCTGCACCAGAGCGGCCCCACGGTCTCGCAGACGGTGGCGCGCATGGAGCGCGACGGCCTGCTGACGGTGCAGGGCGACCGGCACCTCGAGCTGACCGAGGAGGGTGACCGGCTCGCCACCCGCGTCATGCGCAAGCACCGCCTCGCCGAGCGGCTGCTCATCGACGTGATCGGCCTCGACTGGGAGCTGGTGCACGAGGAGGCCTGCCGCTGGGAGCACGTCATGTCGGAGACCGTGGAGCGCCGGCTGCTGGAGCTGCTCGACCACCCGACCGAGTCGCCCTACGGCAACCCCATCCCGGGCCTGGAGGAGCTGGGCCAGAGCCGGGTCGGGGAGGAGTTCATGGCCGGGGTCGAGTCGCTGGCCGACGTCGCCTCGGCCGAGGAGGGCCGGGTGCTCGTGCGGCGCATCTCGGAGGAGATGCAGAAGGACGAGGCGCTGATGAGCGCCCTGCGCCGGGTCGGCGCCCTGCCCGACAAGACCGTCACGGTGGTGCAGACCGGCGAGGGCGTGCTGGTCGGGTCCGGTGGCGAGACCGCCGAGATCGTCCTCGACGCCGCCGACCACATCTTCGTCAAGCGCCTCTGAGCCTCGGCCGTCGCCGACCGGGCCGTCCCCGCACTGCGGGGATGGCCCGTTGCTTTACCCCCGTGCTGCGGAACGCGCACCACGTGCGGTGTCGGGTGACCGAAATCGCGGCGCTCTCAGGGGCGGGCGGGCATGATGGTGCTCGACGCACGACTCTCGGAGCACTGGTCCAGACCGGTGCGGTGCGCCGTGACCGCCGGCGTCCCCCCTCGTTGTCCCTGCACACGCACGTACCTGGACCTGAGGGAGGTCGCCATGAGCATGGCGAGGGGAGTGCTCGAGATGGAGCTCGTGGAGGTGCCGGCGACGGCGCTCGAGCTCGGTGTGCTCGAGGGAGACATCGTGGTCAGCCACGTCGGCACGCGCCTCACGCGCGGCCTGGAGATCGACGAGGAGGTCGTCGTGCTCACCGCCGACGGCGAGTTCCTCAGCGCCCGCGTGGTCGACCTGGAGTTCGACCTGGCCGACACCCGCTACGTCCTGCGCCGCGGCGTGCGGATGCCTCCCGAGCTGGCCTGGGAGCGCCTCGAGCAGGGCGACGGCCTCGCGCCGCGCGGCCCCGCCGCCGGGTCGGGCGAGTCGGTGCAGTCCCTGCTCGACCTGCTGGGCGACCTGCGCGACCGCGACCGGCGCGACTGACCGGGCGCAGGGCCCGACCCGGGTCCGGGTCCGGGCTCAGCCGACGCGCCGCGCGGCGAGGTCGGCCAGGAAGCCCGAGCACCCGGCCTCCACGGCGTACGTCGCGAGCGCGTCGCCGCGCGTGGCGCCACGGTTGACCACGACCACCGGGGTGCCGGCGCGCGCCGCCCGGCGCACGAACCGGAAGCCGCTCATCACCGTCAGGCTCGACCCGACGACCAGCAGCGCACCTCCCGCGCCCAGTGCGTCGACGGCGTCGTAGCAGCGCTGCACCCGCGGGGCCGGCACGTTCTCGCCGAAGAACACCACGTCGGGCTTCAGGGTGCCGCCGCAGTCGCAGTCGGGCACCACGAAGGACTCCGTGAGCGACGCCTCGAGCTCGACGTCGCCGTCGGGCCGGGTCTCGGCGTCGTCGTGCCCTGCGCCGAAGTCGGGGTTGAGGGCGCTGAGCCGCTCGTGCAGCGCCGCGCGCGAGGTCGTGCGGCGGCAGCCCAGGCAGACCACGTCGGCGATCCGTCCGTGCAGGGCCACCAGGCGCGGGCTGCCCGCGCGCTCGTGCAGTCCGTCGACGTTCTGGGTGATCAGCAGGTCGGGGTCGACCTCGACGAGCGCGCGGTGCCCGGTGTTGGGGTCGGCATGACGCATCCGGCCCCAGCCCAGGTGGCTGCGGGCCCAGTAGCGGCGGCGGGCCTCGGGGGTGGCCACGAACTCCTGGTAGGTCATCGGGGTGCGGGTCGGCGCCTGCGGCCCGCGGTAGTCGGGGATCCCGGAGTCGGTGGAGAGCCCGGCGCCGGTCAGCACGACGAGGTCGCGGTCGGCGAGCAGGTCGAGGGCGGCGGCACGGGTGGCCGGGTCGTGGGCGGTCGCGTCGGGGTCGCGCTGCTGCGACGGGGAGGTCGCGGCGGGGGAGCGGGTGGGCAGCAGGCTCACCGGGCGTACCTCACCTCGGCCCGCGCACGCGCCTTGGCCGCCTCGACCTCGCGGTCCTTGGGCGGCGCGGCGGTCACGAGGTCGTCGAGGAGGTGCTGGGTCAGGTGGGCGATCTCGCGCACGGCGCGGTCGAAGGCCTCCTGGTTGGCCTGCGAGGGCTTGGAGCTGCCGCTGACCTTGCGCACGTACTGCAGCGCCGCCGCCGTGACCTCGTCTCGCGTGGCCGGCGGCTCGAAGTTGTGGAGCTGGCGGATGTTGCGGCACATGCGACGAGCCTACGCCGCCCTCAGCGGGCCGGCGGCTGCTCGGAGCCCGGCGCCGGATCGGGCACGGGGGCGAGCCGGGCCGCGTCGAGCAGGGTCGTGGACCGGTCGGTGAGCAGCACGACCCGGCGGTCGGCCAGCAGCACCGTGCGCACGCCGCGGGCCTCGGTGCCACGCGGCAGGGGCAGGGTGCGGGCCGAGACGCGACCGTCGGTGAGCGACACCACGGCCAGGTGCGGTCGGGTGCGACCCGGTCCGTGGACCACGCTCAGCGCGGTCCGGGCGCCGGGCAGCCAGGTCAGCTGCCGCGGGTCGACCGACGCGCCCAGCGTGGTGCCGGCGGCGAAGTGGTGGACGCCCAGGGGGCGGGGGTCCGCGAGGTCGCCCAGGTCGAAGAGACCGACCTGCGCACCCCACGCGCCGCGGTCGGGACCCTCGCCGATCCCCAGCAGCCGGCGGGGCCCGAGCGGGTGGAGGTGGGCGGAGAACCCGGGCACCGTCAGGGTCCCGAGCAGCCGCGGCCGGTCGGGGTCGGAGAGGTCGACGGTGTGGAGCGGGTCGACCCGGCGGAAGGTCACCATGATCGCGAGGTCGTCGAACCACCTCACCGACTCGATGCTCTCGAAGCGGCCCAGCCCGTCGACCCGGCCCGCCTCGACGAGCCGGTCGCCGTCGCGGCGCAGGGTGGCCACGGCGTTGGCCGGCCCGGTGCCGGCACCGGGGCCGAGGGCCAGGCGGAGCACCCCGTCGGCCTCGTCCATGGCCCACCGGTCGGCGAGCGTGCCGAGCACCTCACCGGAGGCGACGTAGGAGGTGGAGACGCCCTCGAGGTCGAGCTCGTGCACCGTGGTGAGCCCGGTGCCGGTCGCGCCGGTGGGGTCCCAGCCCGCCCAGGCGGGGGCGGTGGCGACGTAGAGCCGCTCGTCGGAGGCGTAGGCGAGGTCGGTGTCGACCCGCAGGCCGGAGCCGCTCGGGTCGACCAGGCTCCGCGCCGCCGACTCCGGGGTGGCCGCGTCGAGGCCGAGCACCGCCAGCGTGCCGAGACCGGCCTCCTGCGACGGCACGGCGACGTCGTCGCAGGTCACGGCGGGCGCGGTGGTCGACGCGCCGTCGGCAGTCAGGTCGTCCACGGTGGCCCCGGGCAACCAGTCGGCCGCGGTGGCGGCGCGCACGACCTCGCGGTTGGCCAGGGTGGCCGCGGTGCTCCCGCCCGCGCGGCGCGGCGTGGTGAAGGGCAGGTCGGGCAGGCCGGAGGACAGCACGAGCCGCACCACCGTGCCGTGCTGCACCGCCCGCACGAGCCCCGCGTCGTACGCCGTCGACGCGGTCACCCGCGGGTCGGTCGGGTCGGAGACGTCGACGGTCAGGACCCTGGTCGAGGGCGCGGTCGAGGTCGACGCCGGCGTGCCGGCGATCCGCGGGGTGGTCGCCGCGGCCCGGTCGCGGCCCACGACCACGACGGTGTCGCCCACCAGCAGCAGCTCGGGGTCGACCAGCGACGTCGCGGTCAGGTCGAGCGAGCCGAGCCCGACGACCTGCGCGCCGCCCACGTCGTGGGTGCTCAGCGTGCCGCCGGCGACGCGCACCAGCAGGGAGCCCTCGGTCTTGACGGTGTCGGGTTCGTCGACGCCGGCCTCCTGCACCGTGGTGCCGGTGGCGCTGGGGTCGGCCCGGGTCATGCCCGCGGTGGGGCCGCTCGCCGCCCGGTCCGACGCGGTGAGCTCCGGCGCGCCGCCCCGCGCCGCGAAGAAGGGGGAGTCGAGGAAGAAGTACGGGTCCTCCCAGCCGTGGGGGCCGACGAGGTCCTCGCCCAGGTCGGCGTACGCCGCTGCGAGGTCGGCGCACGAGTCGGCGGGCACCAGGTCGCCGCCGAGCCAGGTGGCCCGTGCGGTCCCGTCGCCGGTGGTTCGGAGGCCGGCGGTCCCGAGGTCGGGGCCGGCCGGGCCGGCGGCGGGCCCGTCGCCGGCCGGCGCTGCGCCGCACCCGGCCGCGAGCGCGCCGGTGAGCAGCACGGCGAGCAGCGTCGCGACCGGGGGGCCGGGCCGCCCGGCGCGGGCCCGACGGGACGCGACGACGGGGCGGAGGAGGCGGGGCGTGGGGGTGGCGGGCACGGGGCTGTGACGGCGGGTGGCCCGCGCTGGTTCCCGGCGACGGCGCGGTGCGAGGATGACGGGCATGCCCGACTCCCGCGAGCTCGACCTCGTCCTCTTCGGCGCCACCGGCTTCACCGGGGGCCTCACCGCCGAGTACCTCGCCCGCACCGCGCCCACCGGGCTGCGCTGGGCCCTGGTGGGTCGCAGCCGCGACAAGCTCGAGCGCGTGCGCGCCCGCCTGGTCAGAGTCGACCCCGCCCTCGCCGACCTGCCGCTCCTCGAGGCCGACGCCACCGACGCCGCGGGCCTGGCCGACCTGGCGGCACGCACGAAGGTGGTCGTCACCACCGTCGGGCCCTACCTCCAGCACGGCGAGCCGCTGGTGCGCGCCTGCGCCGAGGCCGGCACCGACTACGTCGACCTGACCGGCGAGCCGGAGTTCGTCGACCGCATGTACGTCGCCCACCACGCCACGGCTGCCCGCACCGGCGCCCGGATCGTGCACGCCTGCGGCTTCGACTCGATCCCGCACGACCTCGGTGCGCTCTACACGGTGCAGCAGCTGCGGGCCAGCGGCGCGGTGGCCATGCGGGGCGTGGTCCGCGCCAGCGGCATGGTCTCGGGCGGCACCTTCCACTCCGCCATCGGCGCCTTCGCCCGGGCCAAGCAGATGAGCGAGGCCCTCAAGGCCCGCCGCCGTGCCGAGCCGCGACCCGAGGGCCGCTCCTCGCGCGCGGTCGCAGGCAAGCCCCACCGCGACAAGGCCCTCGGTCTGTGGCTGCTGCCGATGCCCACCATCGACCCCCAGGTCGTCGCGCGCAGCGGGGCGGCGCTGGAGGCCTACGGGCCGGAGTTCCGCTACTCCCACTTCGCCGGCACCAAGACACTGCGCTACGCCGCCGGCGGGGCGCTCGGCGTCTCCGCGATCGGCCTGGCCGCCCAGGTGCGCCCGCTGCGCAACGCGCTCCTCGGCCGGATCAAGCAGGGCGAGGGCCCCGACGAGAGCCGCCGTGCGCGGTCGTGGTTCACCGTCGACTTCGTCGCCGAGAGCGAGGGACGCTCGATCCACACCCGCGTGTCCGGCGGCGACCCGGGCTACTCCGAGACCGCGAAGATGCTCGCCGAGTCGGCGCTGTGCCTGGTGCTCGACGAGCTGCCCGCCACCGCCGGCTGCGTCACCACGGCCCAGGCGATGGGTGACGCGCTCATCGCGCGGCTGGTCGCCGCCGGCCTCACCTTCGAGGTCGTGGCCTGAGTCCCGCCTCGGCGGGTGGGTCGGCGCCTAGGCCCACAGCGACCCGGGTCGGCCCCCGTCGAGGGTGACCACGCCGCCGTTGACGATCGCGGCGTGGGGCGAGCAGAGGAACGTCACCGCCGTCGCCACCTCGTCGGCGGTGATCGCACGCCCCAGGGCGTTGTCGGCGGCCTTGACCAGGTAGTCGCCGTCGTCGGCGTTGCGCTCGGTGACGGTGAGGCCGGGGTGCACGCACACGGCGCTGACGCCCTGCGGCCCGAGCTCGTCGGCGAGGTTCTTGGTGAGCGCCACGACCGCGATGTTGCGCACGGAGCCGGTGATCGAGCCGGTCTTGCGGGCGTTCATGCCGGAGACGTTGACGATCCGCCCGCCCCCGTCGAGCAGGTACGCCGAGGCCGCGCGCACGACGCGGGCGTAGCCCAGCGCCTTGGTGTCCATCTCCACCAGGAACTCCGCGTCGTCGAGGCCGGCCAGCCCCGGGGTGCGCCCGCCGCTGGCCCGCGGAGCGGCGGCGTTGACGACCACGTCGAGGCCGCCGAGCTCGCCCGCGGCGCGCTCCACCGCGGCCCGCACGGCGGTGTCGTCGGTGGTGTCGGCCTGCACCGTCACCGCCCCCTCGATCGAGGCCGCGGCCCGCTCCAGAGCCTCGCCGTCGCGGGCCAGCAGCGCCACCCGCGCCCCCTCCGCGCTGAGGCGACGCGCCGTCGCCAGGCCGATGCCGCGGTTGCCGCCGGTGACGAGCGCGCGGGCGCCCGAGAGTCCCAGGTCCATGCGCCCGAGCCTAGGTCGCCGCTGCCAGCGCGGCGCCGTGGCCGGACGGCCGGTCGCGTGGACCGCCGACCGCGCCAGCCGTGGGTGCCCCAGGCAAGAGTCGAACTTGCGACCTTTCGCTTAGGAGGCGGCTGCTCTATCCACTGAGCTACTGGGGCGGGTGCGTCGTGCGCGCCGACATCCTGCCACGTCACCGACCTCCCTCCACGCGCAGACCGCGATGTGCGGCACGTCCGGCGCGGCGGTTGGGCGCGCGAGGTGATTTGGGTGTAACGCGGCTGTCGCCGCACACTAGGTCGACCCGTCTACCGTGGGTCCGCATCCCCGACTCCCGAGGTGACAGTGCCCGACCAGACCGAGCACGGCTCGACCGGCCAGCCCGACGTGGCGACTCCCGACACCGCCGTGACCCGCACCGGGAAGCGACGCGCTCGACGACGCCGCTCCCACACGGTCCTCAAGGTCGTGCTCACCACGGTGCTCGTGCTCGGCATGGTGTCGGGGCTGTCGGTGACCTACCTCTACCGCCACCTCAGCGGCAACCTCACGGTGCTCGACATCGACGACCAGATCGTGGGCGAGCGTCCCGACAAGGTCGAGGTGGCCGGACCCCAGGAGCCGCTCAACATCCTCGTCATGGGCTCCGACAGCCGCGACGGGGAGGGCAACAACATCGACGGGCTCACCGGCGGGGGCGAGCGCTCCGACACCACGATCTTCCTGCACCTCTCGGCAGACCGCGAGCGCGCCTACGGCGTGAGCATCCCGCGCGACTCGATGGTCGACCGCGCCAGCTGCAAGACCGGCGACGGCGAGACCATCCCGGCGGCGTCCTACCAGATGTGGAACACCGCCTTCGAGCTCGCCGGGCCCGCCTGCACGGTGCAGCAGTTCGAGCACCTCACCGACATCCGCCTCGACCACTTCGTCGTCGTCGACTTCGAGGGCTTCGAGGACATGGTCGACGCCGTGGGCGGCGTCGAGATGTGCATCCCCGAGACCATCGACGACCGGGCCCACGGGATCTACCTCGAGGCCGGCACTCGCGAGCTCGAGGGCCGCGAGGCGCTCAACTACGTGCGCGAGCGCTACGCCGTCTCCGGCGGCAGCGACATCGGTCGCATGAAGCGCCAGCAGGCCTTCATCGCGTCCATGGCCCACACCGTGGTCTCGGCCAACACCCTGGCCAACCCCGCGCGGCTGCTCGGCTTCCTCGAGGCCGCCACCGAGTCGCTCACCCTCGACGACGACATGGGCAGCCTGGCCAAGATCGCCAAGCTGGGTTACGAGTTCCGCGACATCGGGCTGGACAAGATCCAGTTCCTCACCATCCCCAACACCGTCGACCCCACCGACCCCAACCGGCTGGTGTGGACCGACCAGGCCAACAACGTCTGGAACGCGCTGCGCAAGGACGAGCCCCTCACCAAGGAGCTCACCAGCAGCGCCATCAGCGCCGGCAACGTGCCCGGCACGACCGGGGCCGGCGGCTCCGGGGGCAGCGGCGGCGGGGCCGGCGCCGAGGCGAAGGCCGAGGAGCTGCGCGCCGCCGGTCTGTGCGCCTGATGGCGACCGCGGGCGACACGCCGGGCGACCTCCCGGCCGAGACGGCGTGGCAGCGCCGCAAGCGCCTGGCCGAGATCTTCGGCGACGCGCTCCCCGAGACCACCCGCGACGAGCGGGACGCCTCGGGGGAGCGCGAGCGTCGCGACGGCGACACCTGGCTGCGCGAGCAGGTGCCGCCGCACCACGGGTCCTGACCGACGGGTCCCGGCCCGCCGGGCGGGCCGGGCCCGGGTCAGGCGCCGGGGGTCTGCTGGCCCTTGAGCGCGTCGCGGATCTCGCGCAGCAGCATCGTGTCCTCGGGCGTGCCGGGAGGGGCGCTCGGGAAGTAGCGCTCCTTGGCCTTGGTGAAGGGCGTGACGATGAAGAAGTAGACGACTGCGGCCATGATCACGAACGAGATGAGCGCGGTCAGCCACGCGCCGACGGAGACCCCGCCGGGGTTGTACTCGGAGAAGTTCGGCGTGCCCCCGATCTTGCCGATCAGGTCCATGATGACCGTGACGGTCGCGGTGACCACGGAGGCGAAGGCGGCGGCCATGATGAAGGCCGTGGCCAGCTCGACCAGGTTGCCGCGGAGCAGGAAGTTCTTGAATCCACCGAGCATGGGCTCTCCCTCGGGTGCGCGGGACGAGCCGGTCCCGCCCCGGGCGGCACGCTAGCGGGCCCACGCCCAGGTGAGGAAGGTGCGCACGGCCGCATCGGCCAGGCCCGCGACCAGCACGTCGGGTGCGGCGACCACCACCACGCGACCGGTCGTCCCCAGCCCCGCGCCTCCCTGGCCGCCGGTGCCGGTCGACGCCGCGTCACCCGGCAGCGCGACCACCTGCACGCCCGGCGCCACCACCCGGGGCTCGGCGCCCTGCGGGTCGGTGGCGATGAGGTCGATCCGGTCGCCCACGCGCAGCAGGCCGGCCATCTCGGCGTCGGGCAGCCGCACCGGCACCGCGGTGAGGCCCTCGGGGGCGAGGGCGGGCCCGACCAGGCGCACGTCGGTCACGGCCTCGCCGCGGCGCAGCGGCGCCGCGAGGACCCGCCCCACCGGGTCGGGCGCCAGGCCGGCCGGCTGCGTGCCCGGCACCTGCTCGACGCGCACCAGGTCGGCGGCGGTGAGCTCGGTGCCGGCCGGCAGGTCGTGCGCCGCCACGAGCAGCGGGCGGGTCGGCGCCGCCGGGGCGGTCGCGGCCCGGAGGCCGGCGACCACCGCGATCGCGGTCAGCAGTGCGGCGAGCACCCGGCGCCGGGCGAGCACGGCGCGCCGGACGGCGCGCAACGGCTCCCGCCACCGGCGACGCGACGGGGCGTGGGGCCCGTCGGCAGCCGTCGTGCGTGGCCGGTCGGCGACGGACGCGGGGAAGGAGCGCATGGCCCGACGCTAGGCCGGATCGCCGGGCCGTGCGGCGGCCTCTCCACAGGCGCGGTGCCCGGCCGGGTCGGTCCGGGTCAGCTCGAGCTGGTGGCCGGCTTCGCGGAGGAGGACGAGGACGACGAGGAGGTCGACGGCGTGGAGGACGAGCCCGACGAGGACGAGCCGGAGTCCGACCCCTTCGACGAGCCCGACCCGCCCGAGGCGGCCGGCGCGGCGGGCGTGGTCGAGGACGACCCGGCGTCGGAGGAGGTCGTGGTGGAGCGGCTGTCGTTGCGGTAGAAGCCGGAGCCCTTGAAGACGACGCCCACGGCGTTGAACACCTTGCGCAGGCGCCCGTGGCACTGGGGGCACTCGGTGAGCGAGGCGTCGGAGAAGCTCTGGAACTGCTCGAAGGCGTGCCCGCACTCGGTGCAGGCGTACTGGTAGGTCGGCACGGTTCTCCCCGGTCGGACTCGACGGCTTCCGGGGGAGGGATTGGCACTCCGACCCGGCGACTGCCAATGCTACGCCAAGGCACAATGAGGTCCACCATGACCGACCCCGCCGCCCCGTCCTCGCCCGATCCGACCCAGGTCGGCCCGGCCTCGTGGCCGCGGCGCACCCGCCGGGCCTGGGCCTCCGGCTGGGTCGTCTTCCGCGGCCTGCCCCGCTCGCTGCGCGTCTCGACGTACGTCGTGGTGGGTCTCGTGCTGGTGCTGCTCGCGGGCCTGGTGACGGCCACGGTCGTGGTGCGCCGGCCCTTCCCGCAGACCACGGGCGAGGCCAGCCTGCCGGGCCTGGAGGGCGAGGTGGAGGTCGTGCGCGACGACCACGGCGTGCCCCAGCTCTACGGCGACTCGGTGGAGGACCTCGTGCGCGCCCAGGGCTACGTGCAGGCCCAGGAGCGCTTCTACGAGATGGACGTGCGCCGCCACGCCACCGCCGGCCGGCTGGCCGAGCTCTTTGGCGAGGCCGCCCTGGAGAGCGACCTGGTGGTGCGCACGATGGGCTGGCGCCGGGTGGCCGAGGAGGAGCTCGGCCTGCTCGAGCCCGAGACCCGCGCCGCGCTCGAGGCCTACAGCGAGGGCGTCAACGCCTACCTCGACCAGCACGACCCCTCCGAGATCGCGATCGAGTACACCCTGCTCGACCTCAGCGGCCTCGACTACCGCCCCGCCGACTGGACGCCGGTGGACTCCCTGGCCTGGCTCAAGGCCATGGCGTGGGACCTGCGCGGCAACATGTCCGACGAGATCGACCGGGTGCTCACCGCCGCCGACGTCGGCCCGGAGCGCGCCGCCGAGCTCTGGCCGCCCTACCCGTACGACGAGCACGCGCCGATCGTCGACCAGGGGGCGGTGGTGGACGACGTCTTCGAGCAGGACGCCGAGCGGGGCGGCTCCCGCAACCCGGTCCGCCCGCCGTGGCGCGCCGACCAGGTCGCGGCCCTGCGCGCGGTCGGTCGCGGTCTGGAGGACCTGCCGGCGTGGCTGGGGCGCGGCGACGGCGTCGGCAGCAACTCCTGGGTCGTCGACGGCGAGCACTCCACGACCGGCGCGCCGATCCTGGCCAACGACCCCCACCTCGGGGTCGGGCTGCCCGGGGTCTGGATGCAGATGGGCCTGCACTGCCGCACGGTGTCGCCCGCCTGCGCCCTCGACGTCGCCGGCTTCACCTTCTCCGGGGTGCCGGGGGTGGTGATCGGCCACAACGCCGACATCGCCTGGGGCTTCACCAACCTCGGCCCCGACGTCACCGACCTCTACCTCGAGCGCGTCGACGGCGACAGCTGGATCCAGGACGGCGAGCGCCGCCCGCTGCGCACCCGCACCGAGACCGTGGAGGTGCGCGACGGCGACGACGTCACCCTCGAGGTGCGCGCCACCGCCCACGGGCCGATCCTCTCCGACGTCTCCGAGGCGATCGGCCGGGTCGCCGACGCCGAGGCGGCCGATCCGCCAGGGGGCGCGGTGCGCGAGGGCGAGGAGCTCGCGGTGTCGCTGCAGTGGACCGCGCTGCGCCCGGCCCCGACCGCCGACGCGATCCTCCAGCTGAACCTGGCCACCGACTGGGACTCCTTCCGGGCCGCGGCCTCCTCCTTCGCCGTGCCGGCGCAGAACCTCGTCTACGCCGACCGCGAGGGCCACATCGGCTACCAGGCGCCGGGGCGGATCCCGATCCGCAAGTCGGGCAACGACGGGCGGCTGCCCGCCGCGGGCTGGCGCTCGGAGAACGACTGGACCGGTGACTACCTGCCCTTCAGCTCGCTGCCCCACGTGCTCGACCCCGAGGACGGCTTCGTCGTCACCGCCAACCAGGCCGTGGTCGCGCAGGACTTCCCCTCCTTCTTCACCGACGACTGGGACCGCGGCTACCGCTCCCAGCGCATCCGCGACGTGCTGGAGGACCGCTTCGCCGACGGCGGCACGGTGTCGGTGGGCGACATGACCGACCTGCAGCTCGATACCGCCAGCGCGCTGGGGCCGGTGCTCACGCCGTACCTGCTCCAGCAGCGGATGCCCGGCGGCTACTACACCGGCGGGCAGCGCCAGCTGCGCGACTGGGACTTCACCCAGCCCGCCGAGGGTCCGCAGAGCGCGGCGGCGGCCTACTTCAACGTCGTGTGGCGCACGGTGCTGCAGCAGACCTTCGACGACGAGCTCTCACCCGAGGTGCGCCCCGACGGCGGCCAGCGCTGGTGGGCCGTCATGGAGCGGCTGCTGCGCGAGCCCCGGGACCCGTGGTGGGACGACGTCACCACCGAGGACGTGGTCGAGACCCGCGACGACGTGCTGCGCCAGTCGATGCTCGACGCCCGCGACGAGCTGACGCGCCTCGACGCCCACGACGCCGACGACTGGGAGTGGGGCCACCTGCACCGCCTCGAGCTGCGCGAGCAGACCCTCGGCGACTCCGGCATCGCGCCCGTGGAGTGGCTGGTCAACCGCGGCGGGTGGAAGGCCGGCGGCGGCGGCTCCGCGGTCGACGCCACGGCGTGGGACGCGGCCGAGGGCTACACCGTGACCGCGGCCCCCTCGATGCGGATGGTGGTGTCGCTGGCCGACCTCGACGACTCGCGGTGGATCAACCTCACCGGCGTCAGCGGCCACCCCTTCCACCCCCACTACACCGACCAGACCGACCTGTGGGCGCGCGGCGAGACCCTGGCCTGGGCCTTCAGCCCCGACGCCGTGCGCGCCGCCGCCGACGACACGATGACGCTGGCGCCCGCCGAGGAGTAGACCCGAGGAGTAGACCGGAGGAGCAGGCCGCGTGCCAGGCCGCGGGTCAGCGCAGTCGCACCACGCCGGCGGGGCTGACGGCGGCGGTGACGGGGAGGTCGTGGGCGTCGACGGGCACGTCGAGGCCGACCTCCTCGTCGTGCAGCAGCACGCAGGTGAAGGTGCCGACCGGCACCCGCGCGAGCGCCCGGTCGTAGGAGCCGCCCCCGCGGCCGAGCCGGTCCCCGCGCGGTGAGACGGCCAGGCCCGGCACGAGCACCACGTCGGCGGTCGCGACGGCCTCGGGGCCCAGCCGCCGGCCCACGGGCTCCAGCAGGCCCCGGCCGGCGCGGGCGAGCGAGCCCGGCCCGGCGTACGCCGCCCAGTCGAGGTCGTCGTCGGGGAGCAGCACGGGCAGCAGCACGCGGCGCCCCGAGGCCTCGAGGGCGTCGAGCAGGGGAGCGGTGCCGGGCTCGTCGCCGACCGCGACGTAGGCCGCGACCGTGGCCGCGCGGCGCACCTCGGGCGCGGCCAGCAGGTGGGCCGCCACGGCCGCCGCGACCTCCGCCCGCTCGCTCAGCGGGCGCCGACGACGGGCGGTGACGAGCCGGTCGCGCAGGGCGGTCTTGGCCGCGGATCGGGCGGGAGGTTGCGAGGCGGCCACCCCGGAAGCCTACGATCGACATCATGGGTTCACCTGGCTTGCACATGGCGCGCGACAAGATGGCCGCCGCGGGGGTCGACGAGGTCGCGATCGACACGTTCTCCCACTACTACCGCCTCCTCGAGCACGGCGAGACCGGGATGATCCCGGAGTCGACCATCGAGCCGGTCGACATGGAGTCGCTGGCCGACGTCGAGGTCTCCGACGAGGTCGCCGCGCAGGCCATCCGCACCACCGCGGTGATCAAGCTCAACGGCGGCCTCGGCACCTCGATGGGCATGGACCGCGCCAAGTCGCTGCTGTGCGTGCGCCGCGGGCTGTCCTTCCTCGACATCATCGCCCGCCAGGTGCTGCACCTGCGCACGCAGTACGACGCCACCCTGCCGCTGATCTTCATGAACTCCTTCCGCACCTCGGGCGACACCATGGCCGCCCTCGCGCGCTACGACGACCTGCCGGTCGCCGGTCTGCCGCTGGAGTTCCTGCAGAACAAGGAGCCCAAGCTGCGGCTCAAGGACCTCGCCCCGGTCGAGTACCCCAAGGACCCCGACCTGGAGTGGTGTCCGCCCGGACACGGTGACCTCTACACCGCGCTGCGGGGCACGGGCCTGCTCGACGAGCTGATCGCGGCGGGCTACGAGCGTGTCTTCGTCTCCAACTCCGACAACCTCGGCGCCGTGCCCGACGCCCGCGTCGCCGGCTGGTTCGCCGCGAGCGGCGCGCCCTTCGCCATCGAGGCCGTGCGCCGCACCCCCTCGGACCGCAAGGGCGGCCACTTCGCGCGCCGTCGCTCCGACGGCCGGATCGTGCTGCGCGAGACCGCGCAGACCCTCGACGCCGACAAGGACGCCCTGGCCGACCTCGACCGGCACCGGTTCTGCTCGACCAACAACCTGTGGTTCGACCTGGCCGCGATGAAGGCGGCCCTCGACCAGCGCGACGGCATCCTCGGCCTGCCCATGATCCGCAACGTCAAGAACGTCGACCCCGGCGACAGGTCCACCACCGAGGTCGTGCAGATCGAGACCGCGATGGGCGCCGCGATCGAGGTCTTCGAGGGCTCCACGCTCATCGAGGTCGGGCGCGACCGCTTCGTGCCGGTCAAGACGACCAACGACCTGCTGGTGCTGCGCTCCGACGTCTACGACCTGGGGCGCGACTTCGTGCTCGACCAGACCGCCGACGAGGTGCCCTTCGTCGACCTCGACGGCGACTTCTACAAGCTGGTCGGCGAGTTCGACAAGCGCTTCCCCGAGGGCGCGCCCTCGATGAAGGCCGCCTCCTCGCTGCGCGTCGAGGGCGACTTCACCTTCGGCAAGGGCGTGCAGGTCGTCGGCGACGTCGCGCTCTCGGCGCGCTCGGCCCAGCGCCTGCCCGGCGGCGAGGTCCTCACCGGCGAGGGCTCTACGGCCGGCGCCACCGACGGTCGTGCCCGTGGCTGACGCCCCGATCACCGTCGAGCAGCACCTCGCGCGGGTGCTCGAGGCGATCACCCCGCTGGGCCACGTGCAGCAGCCGCTGATGGAGACCCTCGGCCTCGCCGCCGCCGAGTCGGTCACCGCCGGCATCGCGCTGCCCTCCTTCGACAACTCCGCCATGGACGGCTACGCCGTGCGCCACGCCGACGTCGCCGACGCCGGCGAGGAGTCGCCCGTCGAGCTGCCCGTGGTCGGCGAGATCGGTGCCGGCAACGCCCAGCTGCTGACGCTGCCCCCCGGCACGGCGGCCAAGATCATGACCGGCGCGCCGGTGCCCAGCGGCGCCGACTGCGTCGTGCCCTACGAGTGGACCGACCACGGGGTCGCGCGCGTGCGCATCGAGCGCTCGCCCTCGCCGGGCCAGCACGTGCGGGTGGCCGGCGACGACGTCTCGGTGGGCGACCTGCTCATCGAGGAGGGCACCGTCCTGGGCCCGCGCCACCTCGGGCTGCTCGCCTCGGTGGGTCGCGCCAGCGTCGCCTCCCGTCCCCGCCCGCGGGTGGTCATCCTCTCCACCGGCACCGAGCTGCGCGAGCCCGGGCAGCCGCTGGGCCACGACTCGATCTACGACGGCAACTCCTACCTCCTGGCCGCCGCCGCGCGTCGCGCCGGGGCGCTGGCCTACCGCGTCGGGATCGTGCCCGACCAGCCGCGCGCCTTCCTCGACGCGCTGGCCGACCAGCTCGTGCGCGCCGACGTCGTGGTGACCTCGGGCGGGGTCTCGATGGGCGACTTCGACGTGGTCAAGGAGGCGCTGCGGCCGCTGGGCACGGTGTGGTTCGGCCCCGTGGCGATGCAGCCGGGCAAGCCTCAGGGCTTCGGCACCGTGGGCGACGACGCCACGCCGATCTTCTGCCTGCCGGGCAACCCGGTGTCCTCCTACATCTCCTTCGAGATGTTCGTGCTGCCGGCGCTGCGCAAGATGATGGGCATCACCCCCCACTCCCGCCCCCTGGTGCAGGCCCGGCTGACCCACGCCATCACCTCGCCGCCGGGTCGGCGCCAGTTCCTGCGCGGGGAGTACGACGCCGCCTCGGGGCAGGCCACCGTCACCCCGGTCGGCGGGTCGGGCTCGCACCTGGTCGGCGACCTCGCGGCCTCCGACGCGCTCATCGTGGTGCCCGAGGACACGCTGTCGATCGGCGCCGGCGAGCCGGTGCAGGTCATCCGGCTCGACGAGGAGTTCTGATGGGCGAGCGCCCGGGCGGGCTCACCCACGTCGACGAGACCGGCGCCGCGCGCATGGTCGACGTCTCGGCCAAGGCCGTCACCGCCCGCACGGCCTCGGCCTCCGGGCGGGTGCTCGTCTCGCCCGAGGTGGTCCGCCTGCTGCGCGGGGAGGGCGTGCCGAAGGGCGACGCGCTGGCCGTGGCCCGCATCGCCGGCATCATGGGCGCCAAGCAGACCCCCGCCCTGATCCCCCTGTGCCACCCGCTCGCGGTCTCCGGCGTCACCGTCGACCTCGCCGTGGCCGACGACGCCGTGGAGATCCTCGCGACCGTGCGCACCACCGACCGCACCGGCGTGGAGATGGAGGCGCTCACCGCGGTCTCGGTCGCCGCGCTCACGGTCGTCGACATGGTCAAGGCGGTCGACAAGGGCGCGGTGATCACCGACGTGCGCGTCGAGACCAAGACCGGCGGGAAGTCGGGGGACTGGGCGCGATGACCCCCGACCCGACCGACCAGACCGACCAGGCCGCCCCGACGGTCCGCCGCGCCCTGCCCGCCGCCGTGGTGGTGGCCTCCAACCGCGCCTCCGCCGGCGTGTACGCCGACACCACGGGACCGCTCATCGTCGAGGCCCTCCTCGGGCTGGGCTTCGAGGTCGGCGAGCCGGCGGTCGTGCCCGACGGGGAGCCGGTCGCCGCGGCGATCCGCGCCGCGGTCGAGGCGGGGGCCCGCGTGGTCCTCACCACCGGCGGCACCGGTCTCACCCCCACCGACCGCACCCCGGAGGCCACCCGCAGCGTGGTCGAGCGCGAGGTGCCGGGCATCGCCGAGGCCATCCGTGCGCACGGCGTCGCCCAGGGCGTGCCGACGGCGATGCTGTCGCGCGGGATCGCGGGCGTCGTCGGCACCACCCTGGTCGTCAACCTCCCCGGCTCGCGCGGCGGCGTCAAGGACGGCCTGGCGGTGCTGACGCCCGTGCTGGTGCACGCGGCCGAGCAGGTCGTGGGGAGCGACCATTGAGCCGTGACCAGCGCCCCCCGCGGTCGGCCTGGCCGGTGGCCCTGCGCCACGAGGAGGTCACCGTGCGTCCGCTGCGCCGCGGCGACGCCGACGCCTGGCGCGCGACGAGGCGTCGCAACGCCGCCTGGCTGATGCCGTGGGACGCCACGGTGCCGCCGGGCGGCGACGACCGGCCCACGACCTTCCGGGCGCTGGTGCGCCGGCTGCACCGCCAGGCCCGCCACGACACGACGTACCCCTTCGTCGTCGAGGTGGACGGCCGCTTCGTGGGCCAGGTGACCGTCAACAACGTGGTGCGGGGCTCCGCGCTCTTCGCCTCGGTGGGCTACTGGCTCGACCGCGACGCCGCGGGTCGCGGCATCATGCCGCGCGCGGTGGCGATGGTCATCGACCACTGCTTCACCGGGCTGGGCCTGCACCGCATCGAGGTGGCGATCCGCCCGGAGAACTCCAACTCCCTGCGCGTGGTCGAGAAGCTGGGGCTCACCGAGGTCGGCTACGCCCCGCGCTACCTCCACATCGACGGCGCCTGGCGCGACCACCGGCTCTACGCCGTCACCGCCGAGGACTGCCCCGACGGGCTGCTGCGCCGGGTGGTCTGAGCCCGCTCCCAGCAGCTGATCTGCGACACACGGGTTGACATCCGAGAGCCCCTGAGGCAGTGAACCTAGGCTGCGGGGGTGGACCTGAGCGCATTCATCTTCCTCGCCCTCGCCGTGGCGTGGGCCGTCTACCTGGTCCCGAAGGCCCTGCGCCACCATGACGAGGTGACGCGGAGCCGCTCGGTGGAGCGCTTCTCCCAGAGCATGCGGGTGCTGGCCCGGCGCGAGCCGGTCGATCGGCGCGACGCACGCCTGGTGGTGCAGCCCGGCCGGGCCCCCTCGGGCCCCGTGGTGACCACCAAGGGCGGTGCCGCGGCCGGCCCCGCCGGCGAGGCCGTGCGCCTGGAGTCCACGGTGTCCGTCTCCTCCCCGGCACCCGCGCCCCCGACCGACGCGACGGTCGACGCCGCCGGTGCTCCGACCCGTACGCCGTCGCCGGTGGCCCGTCGCGCGGCCGCGCGCAGCGCCGCGCGCCGCCGTCGCAACGTGCTGGCCGTCCTGCTGCTGGCCCTCGTCGTGGTCGGCGTGCTCGCCGCCACCGCGGTGGTCTCCTGGTGGTCGCTCACCGCCCCCGGCGCCCTGCTGGTGGCCTGGCTGGTGGCCTGCCGGCTGATGGTGCGCCAGGAGCGCGGTCTGGGCCGCGCCCGCCGCGCGCCCGCCACCCCGGCCGGCACCGCAGCCGCCGGCACGGGCGGGACCGGCGCGACCGAGGACGCCCCCCACGCCGCCGTCACCTTCGTCTCCGAGGTCGTGCTCGACGTGGCCCTGGCCGCCGGGCCCCTCGAGGCGCCCGCGCCCGAGCCGCGCGAGGAGTTCGAGCTGCCCGGCGAGGTGACCGAGGAGATCAGCGCCGTGCAGGCCGACCCCACCCCGGACGCCGCCCTGTGGGACCCCGTGCCGGTCACGCTGCCCACCTACGTCTCCAAGCCCGCCGCGGCCCGTCGCACGGTGCGCACCATCGACCTCGACGACACCGGCGTGTGGACCTCCGGGCGCTCCGAGGCCGACTCGGCGCTGGCCCGCGAGGCCGACGACCAGGCCCGCGCGGCCAAGGCCGCCCGCGAGGAGGGGTCCTCCCGCCGCACGGGCTCCTGACGGGCATCGGATTCGTGACGGCGCCGCGACGGTGCTAACGTTTCCCACCGCATCGCCCGCCGCTCGTCGGCGGTGACGCACCCGGGGCTGTGGCGCAGTTGGTAGCGCGTCTCGTTCGCAATGAGAAGGCCAGGGGTTCGAATCCCCTCAGCTCCACCGATCGACGCAAGGCCCGCAGCCCTCAGGCTGCGGGCCTTCGTCGTGCCAGGCGCAGGGCGTCGGCGATCGCGGGCCAGGCCAGCGCCCCGAGCCGCTGCGGCGCGCCCGCGTCGCCACCCACCTGGTAGGGCCGGCGCAGGTCGGGCGCGTCCTCGCCGGGCAGCACCACGGGGTGACCGGCGGCGGGATCGACCACCACCGTGGTCGCGAGTCCGGCCGCGGCGCGGCGCGCGGCGATCCGCCGGGCCTGCCCCTCGCTGTCCCACACCCGGTCGTCGCCGCCGGCCACGAGCACCACGTCGCCGCCGATCCGCTCCACCGGGAGGGTGGCCGCGGCGACCGCCTCGGGGGCGGCCCGCGCGCGGCTGCGCTCGTAGACCTCCAGGAAGGCCGGGTCGGGCGGCGGGGTCCAGGTGCGGTCGAGCGCCACGAACGGCACCGGGGCGCCGTGGCGGGTCCACTTCGGGCGCGGCGGGTCGTCGTCGTTCTCCCGGGCGCCCTCCCAGACCACGTCGGTGGGCGCCAGCGCCACCACGGCGTCGATGCGCTCGTCGTGGCAGGCCAGCAGCAGCGCGGCCTCCACGCCGTACGACATGCCGAGCACGGCCACCCGCTCGCACGAGGTGGCCAGCCGGTCGAGGGCGCCGGCGAAGGTCTCCAGCGGCACCTCGCACGGCTGGGCCGGCTGGCCCTGCCCGCCGAACCACCGCAGCGCCACCGCGGTGGCGCCGTGGGCGGCGAGGAGGTCGGCGCGTCCGGTGTCGAGGCGGCCGCTGGAGCCGGCCAGCACCAGCACGCCGGTGCCGCGGTCGGCCGCGGGCACGGGAGCGGACCAGTGGACGTCGGGGGCGGGCCTCACGCCCTCAGCGTCGCACGATCCTCACGCTGACCAGCTCGTGGCCGTCAGGGGCCTCGGCGTCGAGCAGGGCCAGGAAGTCGGCGGTGGAGCGGGGGTCGGGGCCCTCCACGTGGCGCTCGACCTCCTCACCCCACGCGTTGCGCGGTCGGTAGGTGCAGGTGAGCTTCATCGTGCGACCGTACGCGTCTCGCCGTGCCGCCGCGGCCCGCCGCCACCGGCGTGACGCTGCCGTGACGGAGGGCTGACGCGTGAGTGCCGCCCCGCGCCCGGCGCACCGCCCGGCCCGCCCTCGCCCGGGGTCCGCCGGGTCCGTCGAGCAGGTGACCTCCAGGGCGCGGCGGCAGGACCGTCGGCCCTCGGTGCCCCCGGCGGTCCGCCGCTGGCCGGGCTCGCCCGGCACCGCGACCACCTGACCGCGAGGGGGCCGGATCAGGGCACCGGCACGACGGCGACGGCTCCGAGGGCGTGCTCGACCACGATGGGGGCCACCGAGCCGTAGAGCAGGTCCTCCAGCGGTCCGTCGACCTGGTGGCCGACGACCACCAGGTCGGCGTCGCGGGAGGCCTCGACGAGGTTGTGGTCGGCGAAGCCCCGGCCCAGCCTGACCTCCACGTCGACCTCGGGGAACTTCTCGGCCATCCCGGCCAGCGACTCGGCCACCAGGGCCTGCTCGTCGGCGAGCTCGGGGGCGGGCAGCCCGCGCTGGATCGCCAGGGCCTCGGTGGCGTCGAAGTAGGAGTGCTGCACGATCAGGGGGCGCCCGCGGAAGGACGCCATCCGGAAGGCGAACTCGACGGCCGGGAGGGAGCGCGCGGTGCCGTCGACACCGACCAGCACGCCGGTCCGCGGGCGCTGCGGGTGGTCGGGTCGGCGCACCACCACCGGGCAGGAGGAGTGCTTGGAGACCGAGACGCTCACCGAGCCGAGGAGCAGGCTGCGCAGCGGGCCGCGGCCGCGGGAGCCGAGGACGACCATCGCGGCCTGGCGCGAGAGCCCGAGCAGCACGCCACGCGGGTCGGCGCTCGACATCACGCGGTGCACGACCACGCCGGGCGCCCGCTCGTGGGCGGTGGCCTCGGCGGCGGCCAGCAGCGCGGCCCCGCCCTCGCGCACCTGGTCGAGCAGCAGGCCGTAGTCGATCGCCGTGGTGGCGTACATGCCGGACGCCGGCACCTGCACGGGCTCGAGCACGTGCACCAGGGTCAGCGGGCGCTGCTCGAGGTCGGCCTGGTCGCAGGCCCACACCAGCGCCTGGGCCGCGGTCTCCGACCCGTCGACGCCCACGACGATGCTGCCCGGCGGCACGTGGGCGGTCTCGCCGGCGCTCGCGGCGGGCAGGGTCTGGTCGTCGGGGCGAGGGGAGAGGTCCATGCCCCCAGCCTCGACGCACCGTGCGCCGCGGGGCAGGGGCGGACGTCCTGACGTCGGGGGTCGTGCGTCCCGGCCCCGCCGTGAGTCGAACCCGAGTAACTCACGTGTGTCACTATGGTTTGGTACGCCACCCGACCCGACGCGCGCAGGAGCAGCCATGACCAGCACCCTCGACCGCCCCGAGGCCGCCCTCGGCGGCGACCGGCTCGACGTCCACCGGCTCGACGTCCACCAGCTCGGCGCCCGCATCGGGGCGCGCGTCGACGGCGTGCGCCTCGGGGGCGACCTCGACGCGGCGACGGTCGCGGCCGTGCGCGGGGCCCTCCTGCGTCACAAGGTCGTCTTCTTCCGCGGCCAGGACCACCTCGACGACGCCGCGCACCAGGCCTTCGCCGAGACCATGGGCCCCCTCACCACCGCCCACCCGACCGTCAACACCGGCAGCGCCCGGGTCTTCAGGGTCAGCGCCGACAAGGGCATGGCCGCCAACGCCTGGCACACCGACGTCACCTTCGTCGACCGGGTGCCCGCGATCAGCGTCCTGCGCGCCGTGGAGCTCCCGCCCTTCGGGGGCAACACGGTGTGGGCCAACACGGTGGCCGCCTACGACGCGCTGCCCGCCTCGCTGCGCGCCCTGGTCGACGACCTCTGGGCCGTCCACACCAACTCCTACGACTACGCCCAGCACGAGGAGGACTCCGAGGAGCCCGACGCGCACTACACCCGCGCCGACTTCACCTCCCAGCTCTTCGAGACCGAGCACCCCGTGGTGCGCGTGCACCCCGAGACGGGGGAGCGCTCGCTGGTGCTGGGCCACTTCGTCAAGGCCTTCAGCGGCCTGAGCTCCGCGGAGTCCGTGGCGGTCTTCACCCTGCTCCAGAACAGGATCACCCGGCTGGAGAACACGATCCGCTGGACCTGGCAGCCCGGTGACGTGGCCATGTGGGACAACCGCGCCACCCAGCACTACGCCGTGGCCGACTTCGGCACGGCCTACCGCGAGATGCGCCGTATCACCGTGGCCGGCGACGTGCCGGTGAGCATCGACGGGCGTCGCAGCCGGGTGCTGCGCGGCGACGCGCAGGCCTACTCGCGCATCGACGAGCTGATCAGCTGATGCCGCTGCTCGACCTCGTCGACCCCGCGACCGGCGGCGTGCGCTCGAGCCTGGCGACCAGCGACACCGCTGCGGTGACCCGCGCGGTCGACGCCGCCGCCGCGGCCTTCCCCGACTGGTCGCGCAGCACGCCGGGGGCACGTGCCGACGCGCTCCTCGCCCTCGCCGGCCTCGTGGAGGAGCACGCCGAGGAGCTGGCGCTGCTGGACTCCGAGGACGTCGGCAAGCCGGTCCACCACGCCCGCGAGGAGCTGCCCGGGGTGGTCGACAACCTGCGCTTCCTCGCCGGCGCGTCCCGGGTGCCGAGCGCCGGCTCCGCCGGGGAGTACGCCGCCGGTCGCACCTCCACGCTGCGCCGCGAGCCGCTCGGTGTGGTCGCCCTCGTCACGCCGTGGAACTACCCGCTGCTCGAGGCCGTCTGGAAGGTCGCCCCGGCGCTGGCCGCCGGCAACACCGCGGTGGTCAAGCCCTCCGAGCTGACCCCGCGCTCGACGCTGCGACTGGTCGAGCTGGCCTCCCGCGTGCTGCCCGCCGGGGTGCTCGGGGTGGTGCTCGGCGGGGCAGAGGTGGGCCAGGCCCTCGTGCGCGACCCGCGGGTGCGTCTGGTCTCGCTGACCGGTGACAGCGCCACCGGCAGCGCGGTCGCGGCGACCGCGGCCGAGTCGCTGACCCGGGTGCACCTCGAGCTGGGCGGCAAGGCGCCCGTCGTGGTCTGCGACGACGCCGACCTCGACGACGCCGTCGCCACCCTGGTGCCGGCCGGCTTCCTCAACGCCGGCCAGGACTGCACCGCGGCGTGCCGGGTGCTGGTGGCCGACTCCGTCCACGACGCCTTCCTGGCGGCGTACGTCGAGGCCGTGCGCGACCTGCGCGTCGGCGACCCCGCCGACGAGGACACCCGGCTGGGCCCCCTGGTCAGCCGGCGCCAGCTCGAGCGCGTGGCCGGCTTCGTCGACCGCGCGGTCGCGGGCGGGGCCCGGGTCGAGGTGGGCGGGCGCCGGCTCGAGCGCCCCGGCTGGTTCTACGCGCCCACCGTGCTGAGCGGGGTCGGGCAGCGCGACGAGGTGGTGCAGCGCGAGGTCTTCGGCCCGGTGGTGACGGTGCAGCGAGCCCCCGACGACGAGGCCCTGCTGGCCCTGGCCAACGACGTCGAGCAGGGACTCGCGGCCAGCGTGTGGACCGCGAGCCTGGCCCGGGCCGACCGCTTCACCCGAGGCCTCGACTTCGGCACGGTGTGGGTCAACGACCACCTGACGACGGTCTCGGAGATGCCCTTCGGCGGATTCGGTGCGTCGGGCTACGGCGCGGAGCTGTCGACCCGCTCGATCGACGACTACTCCCGCTTCAAGCACGTGATGACGCGCGTGCCGCGCTGAACGACGCGCGCGCCGCGCCGACCGGTGCCGCCCCGGGTCGGGAGCCTCAGGAGACGGCGCGGAAGGGGTCGTGCTCGGCGAGCAGCCTGTCGACGCGGGCCTGGTCGAGACGGGTGGTGACCGCGCTGTTCTCCTGGTTGTCGCGCACGACCTTGGCCAGGGTGAAGGAGGAGGAGACCAGGAAGAGCGTGGTCATCGCGAGGAAGGCCCGCACCCACGGGTCGACCGGCAGGTAGAGCACGGCGATCGCGAGGCCGAGCAGGGCGGCGCCGAAGGAGATCGCGGCCTGGGCGAAGAAGGCCGTGGTGTTCTGGGTGCTGCGGGGGTTCGGCGAGCTCATGGTGGTCCTCCTGGTCGGGGCCGGGGTGGCCGGTGTGCCCACCAGCCTGGCGGCGTCCGCCGCGCCGCGCCTGAGCCCGAGTGCTCAACCGGCCCGGGTGCGGCTAGCATGGTCGCGGCGCCTCCGGGTGCCCCGGCGCCCGTGGCGCCAGGGGCGGCCCGCAGCCGCCAGGCGGTCACCACCCGGTGACCGCGGCTCCACGCCGAGACCGGCAGCAGCCCCTCGGCGTCCCGAACCCCCGTGGTCGGGTCGGGGCCGAGACACGCGATGGACACGTGACGCAGCGGCCGCCCGGCCCGTGCGTCCGAGACGGTCGCCGCGCCGCCGGCGCGGGCCGCCACCCCGCGACGGGGTCGTGCACGCCGGGCGCTCCAGAGGAGGAGTACGTGGCTCGACGAGACCAGCGCCGCTCAGGCGGGTCCCGCACCGCGACGCGCCAACGGCGTGTGCGCGACATCGACAACGAGGGCATCATCCCGGTGCTGGCGCGTGCCGTGCGCGAGGTCGAGAACGGCGTGGCCCGCGGGTCGGTCGCCTCCTCGCTGCGCACGAAGTTCCAGGTCGTCGCGATCCTGGTGCGCGAGGAGCGGGCCCGCGTCAAGGCCGACGAGGAGGTCACCGAGGCCCAGCGCGCCGAGCAGCTCAAGCGCCTCGACGGCGTGGCCACCATCCTGGCCAAGACCGCGGCGCGCGACACCTCCCTGCTGCAGCTGCTCGCCGAGGACGCGCGGCTCTCGGAGTCGGCCGCGCTGCTCAAGCGCGAGATGCTCGAGGCCGCCGGCATCGAGCAGCGCGTCGTGGCCGACCGCGAGGAGACCCCGGCGACCGGACTGGCCGAGAAGCGGATCGTGCCGCAGTCGGTGATCGCCCGGAAGCTGGCCAACCCCTTCCTGGTGCCCGACTTCGCCAACGCCGAGCCCACCGAGCCGCGCCCGCGTCGCCTGGCCGGCTGGGAGCTCATCGGCCCCCTGCTGCGCTCCTTCGAGTACGCCGGCGGCCACTCCGCGTGCATGCCGCTGCCCGACACCGCGTCCGTCGCGGCGCCGGGCCGCCTGGAGCTGATGCACCACCAGGCGCAGGTCGTGCAGGCCGCCGCCGACGGCCACCGCACCTTCCTGCTGGCCGACGAGCCGGGCCTGGGCAAGACCGCCCAGGCGCTGCTGGCCGCGCAGGCGGCGGGGGCCTACCCGCTGCTCGTCGTGGTGCCCAACGTGGTGAAGACCAACTGGGCCCGCGAGGCCGAGCGCTGGACGCCGCACCGCGCGGTCACGGTGGTCCACGGCAACGGCGACACCGTCGACGGCTTCGCCGACATCGTGGTGGTCAACTACGAGATCCTCGACCGCCACGTCGGCTGGCTGGGCGACCTCGGCTTCCGCGGCATGGTGGTCGACGAGGCCCACTTCATCAAGAACAAGACCTCCCAGCGCTCCCAGCACGTGCTCCAGCTCTCCGAGCGGATCCGCGCCCGCATCGCCCGGCCGCTGCTGATGGCGCTCACCGGCACGCCCCTGATCAACGACATCGAGGACTTCCGCGCCATCTGGCAGTTCCTCGGCTGGACCGACGACAAGACCCCGCGCGCCCGGCTGATGGAGAAGCTGGAGGAGACCGGGATGACCCCGGCCGACCCGGCGTTCTACCCCGCGGCCCGCGCGGCCGTGGTCGACATGGGCATCGTGCGGCGCCGCAAGGTCGACGTGGCCTCCGACATCCCCGCACGACGCGTCGCCGACCTGCCCGTCGAGCTCGACGACGAGATCGGCCGCTCCATCCGCGAGGCCGAGCGCGAGCTGGCCCGCCGCATGGTCGCGCGCTACGACACCGCGCTGGCCACCCGCACCTCGGGCCGCACCGTGGCCGGCATCGACCACGAGCTGGTGCGCCGGGTCGCGACGTGGGAGCGCGAGGACACCACGACCACGAAGACCGACGAGAACGTGTTCTCGATGATGCGGCGCATCGGCCAGGCCAAGGCCGGCCTCGCGGCCGACTACGCCGCGCAGCTGGCGCGCAACGTCGGCAAGGTCGTCTTCTTCGCCAAGCACCTCGACGTCATGGACGTCGCGGAGCAGACCTTCGCCAAGCGGGGCATCAGCTACGCCTCGATCCGCGGCGACCAGACCCCGCGCGTGCGGCAGAAGAACATCGACGCCTTCGTGGAGGACCCCGACGTCCAGATCGTCGTCTGCTCGCTGATGGCGGCCGGCGTGGGGCTCAACCTGCAGGTGGCCTCCAACCTGGTGCTCGCCGAGCTGTCGTGGACCGACGCGGAGCAGACCCAGGCCATCGACCGGATCCACCGCATCGGCCAGGCCGAGCCGGTGACGGCGTGGCGGATCATCGCGGCGCAGACCATCGACACCAAGGTCGCCGAGCTCATCGACAGCAAGGCCGGCCTGGCAGCCCGGGCGCTCGACGGCTCCGACGACGAGGTGTCCAGCTCGGTCGACGTGCAGCTGGAGGCGCTGGTCGCGCTGCTGACCGAGGCGCTCCAGGCGCGCGGCTGAGAGCCGTCCCGGGGCCCGGCCCCGGGGCGGCTCAGCGAGCGGTCGCGGGGCTGCCGGTGCCGAAGACCAGCTCGGGGCCGGTGGGCAGCTGGAACTCCGCGCTGACCGGCCGGCACCGCGGTGCCCTGACGTCGCAGGCGACGACGACGGTGCGCCCGCTGGGCCCGGCCGAGGAGCCGTCGGCGCTGGCCGCGCCGTAGTAGGTGTCCTGGTCGATCCAGCCGCCGAGCTGGAACCACCGCTCGCCCGGGTCGAAGCGCACCGGCACCCCCGAGGCGGCGTCGTAGGCCCGGGGCGGGGTCGCGGCGCCCAGGGGGTGGAGCAGGTCGCCGGCCGGCGACAGCAGGGCGCGGGCGTCGGGCCGCTCACCGTCGCGGGCCAGCCTCAGGTGGCCCGCCGTCGTCCGCACGACGTCGACCTCGGAGCCCAGGGAGCGGTCCACCCGCAGGTCGGTGGGGGCCGGCCCGCCCGGCCCGCCGTCGAGCGGCAGCCGGGTGACGCCGTCGACCAGGGGGTCGGCGACGTAGGCGGCGTCCTCGTCGAACCCGACGAACGCCGGGGGCTGCGCGGCGTAGAGCGCGGCGACGTCGACCGTGGGTCGAGCGGGACGGGTCCGCAGCACCTCCTTGCCGGTGGTCACGTCGAGCACGACGGCGACCGCCGCCGCGACGCCGGCCTCGTCCGTGGGCCCGTGCACCCGGTCGAGCAGGCCCAGGTGCCGCCCGTCGGTGGACAGGGCCAGGCGGTCGGTGTCCACCTCCGCGACCGCCACGGGGTCGGCGCCGTCGGTGAACCACAGCGTGCCGCGGGCCAGGTAGTAGACGCCGGCGGTCGTCACCACGAACGCCTCGGGCGCGGGGCGCACGTCGAGCACGACGTCACCCACGTGCAGCGACCGCCCGACGGCCCACGCCGGCGCGGCGACGTCGTAGGTCGGGGCTCCGACCGGCACCGTCAGGTCGCCGGCCCCGCCCTCGTCACCCGCCGGTGCGCACCCGGCGAGCGCCGCGGAGAGCGCGAGCAGGAGGGCCGCCACGCGGGTGCGCGTGCGTCGCGAGAGCATCCGCCCACCGCCGTTCCTCGGCCCGTGCGGGGGCTCCGAGCAGCTCCCGCGTCGACGCCTCCCTTCCTACCCGGCGCCCCGCCCGCGGACCCGCGGATCCCAGCGGGCGGCCATCACGATCCGGTCTCGATCCGCGGCGCCGGACCGGCGGGGTCGACCGGACCGCTGCCACCGATCTGCCGGATCGATGTGGGAAACAGCCCGCCGCGGTTGATAATCGTCGCCATGACCTCGCCGTCGACGATCCCCGGAGCCCCTCGGCGTCGCTCGTCGGTGCCCAAGCGCGTGGCCCAGGCCGTGCTCGCCGGGGTCCTCGCGCTCGGGCTCGTGCTCGCCACGACCGGGGCCAGCGGCGAGCACCCCGGCGAGCAGGTCACCTCGGTGCTCGCGGGACAGCCCGTGCGCATCAACCTTCCGCCGACCGACGAGCCCAAGGGCGTGGCCGTCTTCTTCCACGGCCAGGGCGGCAACGTCAACGACAAGATGGACGGTCCGTGGCTCGACGCGCTGCGGCGCGACGGCTGGGTGGTCGCCTCGTCCCTCTTCCACCGGGAGGCCTGGGGCAACCCCGCCTCCACCGAGGACACCGAGCGCCTCATCGCGTGGGCCGAGGAGCAGGGCGGCGCGGAGGTCAAGCTCTTCATCGGCACCTCGATGGGCGCCACCACCTCGCTCAACGCCGTCGTGCACGGCATCGAGTCGCCGCCGTGCTGGTACGGCGTGAAGGCCGCCGTCGACATGCGCACGATGGGCAACGTGCCGGGCGCCGACGGCTTCATCCGCGCCGCCTACGACGGCGAGCCGTGGCCCTTCGTCCGCAACCCCGTGGACAACGCCTCGCGCTTCCCCGCCGACGTGCGCTACCGCTTCGTCGCCTCGCCCGTCGACCCCTACGTGCCCTTCGAGGACAACACCGAGGTCATGGCGGGGCGGCTGCGCGAGGCCGGCGCCGAGGTCACGGTGCGGCCGGTGCAGGGCCCCCACGACGACCCGTCGCACTACAGCGCCTTCGACCTGGTGCGCTTCGCGAACTCCTGCGCCTGAGCAGGCCCAGCGACACCCCCAGCGGGCGGGCCAGCTGCTCGGCGTACTGCGTGGTGACGTGCCCGCCGTCGCGGTAGGGCACCGTCGAGCCGACCACGGCGGGGCAGTCGTCGCCCGCGCAGAACCACTGCCGCGTGCGCACCGAGCCGACACCGACGGCGTCCGCCGCCCGCACCTGTGCGGCGGCCGCGGCCCGGTGGTCGGGCCGCTCGTGGGTCAGGCAGGCCCGCAGCGACCGCGGGCGCGAGGACAGGCACGGCCCCGGGTCGTCGGCCAGGATCGGCACGTCGGCCAGCAGCACCGTCCGCCCCGCCGCGGCGTCGAGACGCTCCAGCAGGGCGGTCGTGCCGCGGCGCACCGCACGGGCGGTCTCCTCGGGGTCGTCGACCACCTCGCCGTCGACGAGCACGCCCCTGCTGGTGCCCGGTGAGCTCGAGACGACCACGAGGTCGGGCTGGAGCCGCTCGACCTGCTCCAGCGCCCAGCGCTTGAAGTCGTCGCAGGCGGTGAAGGGCTCCTCGGTGCCGCCGCGCAGCGAGGTCACCAGCCACGGCACGCACTGGGGCTTGGCCAGGTAGTAGGCGCGGTAGCCCGCCTGCTCCGCGACCGGCTCGAGCGCCGGGATCCAGTGGCGTGCGTGGGAGTCGCCCAGCAGCACCACGGTGCGCTCGGCGTCCTGGTCGCCGCGGGGGCACAGCTCGCGCAGCGTGTCGTCGCGGTAGTCGCAGCCGGCGAGGTCGGCGGTGGAGTCGAGCAGGCGGGTCAGCGGGGGGCTGAGGCGACGCGGCACGGCGCGCCCCTCACGGCTGGCCCGCGCCGAGGCGCGCACCAGGGCGGTGGCCGGGTCGTCGGTGCCGAGCTCGTGGCGCCAGTCGTCGGGCAGCGTGATCGCCGCACCGCGCCCGCCCTCGCCCTGCGTGCGCTGCACGTAGGCGCCGGCGGCCACCGCCGAGGACACGACGAGGGCCAGCGTGGTGGGGTAGAGCACCAGCCCGCGCCACGGCAGCGCGAGGCCGCGGGCGCGGCGTACGGGGTCCTCGACGAGGCGTGTGGTCAGCGCGGCCAGCAGCAGGGTCAGCCCGGCCAGGGCGAGCTTCTCGCCGAGGGTGAGGGCCCGGCCGACGTGCACCGAGGGGATGACGACGAGCGGCCAGTGCCACAGGTAGATCGAGTACGACCAGCCGCCGAGCAGCTGCAGCGCACGCAGCGACAGCGCCCGGTCGACCACCGAGCGCGTGGCCGTCGCGCCGGCGAGGAGCACCGCGAGGGTGCCGAGCACGGGCACCAGCGCGGCGGTGCCGGGGAACGGCGTGGCCGGCGTCAGCCGCAGGCAGGCCCAGCCGACGGCGGCCAGCCCGGCCAGCGCCAGCGGCTCGACGACCGCGCGGGGCAGGGTGCGCCTCGCGGGCCAGGCTGCGACGGCCACCGCACCGAGCGCCCCCAGCGCCAGCTCCCAGGCGCGGGTCAGGCTGGAGAAGTACGCCGCCGTCGGGGCCTCGCCCGTGCGATGCGCCGACCAGGCCAGGCTGACGGCGGCCACGACCACCAGCACGCCGGCCAGCGCTCCCAGCGGCACCGGCTGGGCGGGCTGGCCGGGTCCGGCGGCCCGGGCCCGGTGGCGGCTCCGGGCCAGGAGCACGACGGCGAGCAGCAGCAGCGGCCACACGACGTAGAACTGCTCCTCGACCGCCAGCGACCAGTAGTGCTGGACCGGCGAGGGGGAGAGGTCCTGCGCGAAGTAGTCGGTGCCGCGCTCGGCGAAGCGGACGTTGGCCGCGAAGGCCGCGGCCCACACGACGTCGACGAACGCCTCGGGGGCGCGCAGCGGGCCCAGCCACAGCGCCGAGGCGACCGCGCTGGCCACCAGGACCAGCGAGGCCGCCGGCAGGATCCGTCGGGCGCGGCGGGCGTAGAAGTCGGTGAGCGAGAGGCCGCCCGTGCGGGCGACCTCTCGCAGCATCAGCTGGGTGATGAGGAAGCCCGAGACGACGAAGAACACGTCGACGCCGACGAACCCCCCGGTGAGGGGGCCGAGGCCGAGGTGGCCCAGGACGACGGTGACGACCGCGACGGCACGCAGTCCCTGGATGTCGGTGCGCAGGTGCGTTGCGCGCGCGGGGGACGGGCTCACTGGCCACCACGCTAACCACCGCGCGCGCTCGGCGAGCCGGGTGGGGGACCCTCGGCGCGGCGGCGCCCGGGTCAGGCGGCGCGCAGCAGTCCGGGGCCGAAGACGAAGCGGGCGACCTCGATCCGCAGGGCCACGCGGGCGGGGTTCTCCCGCGGCTGGCGGTAGCGCGCGGCGTACCGCTGCTCGGCCCGGGCGACCTGCTCCCGGTCGTCGACCACCTCGGCGGTGCCCTCCACGGTCGACCACCGCGCGCCGTCGACCTGGCAGGCGGCCACCAGCCGGGAGCCCGCCGGGTCGGCGAGGTTGAGCGCCTTGCGGCTGGTCGCCGAGGTGATCACCCACGCGCAGGCGCGCTCCGGGTCGAGCGCGACCCCCACCGGCACGACGTGCGGGCGCCCGTCGGGCCGCAGGGTGGTCAGCGTGCACAGGTGGCGCTCAGTCCAGAAGGCCAGCAGCGGCTCGGGCAGGCTGTCCCAGCCGGGGGTGAAGGCGCTCATGACGGGCAGCCTAGGCGTCGCCGGTCACCGTGGCCGGCCCGACCTCAGATCCAGCGCGCGAACCACATCCGGTCCAGCCACTCGCCGTTGGTGAGCAGCCCGTTGGTCCAGATCGGCCAGAACCACGCGAAGTTGACCAGGGTCAGCACGAGGAAGGCCCCGGCGACGACGACGCCGACGGTGCGGCGGGTGGAGGGGCCGCGCCTCCGGCCGACCAGCGCCCCGATGGCCAGCGTCAACGACAGGACGACGAAGGGCAGGGTGACGATGGCGTAGAAGGAGAAGATCGGCCGGTCGTCGTAGGCCAGCCACGGCAGCCAGGTCGAGGCCACGCCGACCACGGCGAGGCCGTGGCGCCAGTCGCGGGCCCCGATCCACATCGCGGCCGAGAACACCAGCGCCAGGATGCCGGCCCACCAGATCGTCGGGGTGCCCAGCAGGAGCACCTGACGCAGGCAGTTGCTGCCCTCCGGGGCGGTGCAGCCGCGCGTGCCGGGCTGGATGCCGGTGTCGGCGGCCACGCCGACCGAGCGGTTGAGCAGCAGCCACCCCGCGGGCTTCGAGGCGTAGCTGTGGGTGGAGCAGTCGAGGAAGTTGGTGTGGAAGGTGTAGACGTCCTGGTGGTAGTACCAGAGCGAGCGCAGCGACTGCACGACCTCGGCCGGGCCGGAGGCGTCGGGCTCGGTGGCGGTGGGCCAGCGCGCGTCGGGGTCGGGGTCGTCGGAGACGAAGGAGTCGCCGTCGCAGTGGCCCTGCCCGGTGAACTGCGTGTACTGCGTGGAGGAGAGCGCCTCCTCGTACTGCCCGGCGTGCACCAGCCACCCGCCCCACGTGCCGACGTAGACCACCGCGGCGACGCCGACCAGCTGCACGAAGGCCGGCAGGCCGTCGACCACCGCCGAGCGGAGCACGGCCGCGCGCACGCCGAAGGAGCGCCGCGCCCCGCTGCTCCACAGCCACACCAGGACGCCGAGTGCGGCGAGGGGGTAGAGCGCGGTCCACTTGGTGCCGATCGCCAGGCCGAAGCAGATCCCGCCCAGCAGCAGCCACGGGCGCAGCAGCAGCCCGCGCACGGGTCCCCACCCTCCGGTGAGCGGCACGGGCTGCAGGCGGGCCATGCGGGCGCGGTGCCAGTCGCGGTCGTTGACCAGGCACGCCACCGCGCAGAGGGTGAAGAAGGCCAGGAAGATGTCGAGCAGCGCCAGGCGCGACAGCACGAACTGCAGCCCGTCGAGCATGAGCAGCAGCCCCGCGACCAGGCCGAGCACGGTCGACCCGGTGACCCGTCGCGCCAGCCGGCACATCACGAGCACCATGAGGGCGCCCACGACGGCCGAGGCGACCCGCCAGCCGAAGGGCTCCATGCCGAAGACCTTCTCGCCCAGCCCGATCAGCCACTTGCCGACCTCGGGGTGCACGATCATCGACGGATCGCCCTTCCACACCCCCGTGGTCGTGCCGGCGAGGATCTTCTCGTCGGCACCGTCGACGTACTCGCGGACGTAGCCGTGGTTGACCAGCGACCACGCGTCCTTGGCGTAGTAGGTCTCGTCGAACTCGAAGACCTTCGGCTCGCCCAGGCGCCACAGCCGCAGCACGAGCGCGAGCAGGGCGAGGCCCAGCGCGGCCGACCAGCCGATGAAGGGGTCCTCGACGCCCAGCCGGCCCCTGGCCCGCTGCCACGCGGTCGGGAGGGTCTCGCCCGCCGCGGTCCCGGAGAGCCCGCGTGCCGCTCCCGGGTGCGGCGCCTGCGTGGTCGTCACGGGGGTGGACTCTACGGGGCGCCACCCCGGCGCCGCGGGGCTTCGGGGCCGAGGGGCGACCGCGACGCGGTGCGGGATCGGGCATGATCGGCCCATGCCTGCCGCCCCCGACCCCGCCCGCACCGGGCCGCCCCGGGAGCCGGGGGAGCCGGGAGTGCTCGTGCTGGCCGCGACCCCGATCGGTCGCGTCGCCGACGCCCCGCCCCGGCTGTCGCAGGAGCTGGGGGACGCCGACGTCGTCGCCGCGGAGGACACCCGCCGGCTGCGGCGCCTCACCACCGACCTCGGGGTGACGGTGACCGGGCGCGTCGTGTCGTACTTCGAGGGCAACGAGAGCGCCCGCACCCCCGCGCTGCTCGAGAGCCTGCTGGCCGGCGACCGCGTGCTGCTGGTGACCGACGCGGGCATGCCGAGCGTCTCCGACCCGGGCTACCGCCTCGTGGCGGCCGCCGTGGAGGCCGGGGTCCTCGTCACCGCCGTGCCGGGACCGAGCGCCGTGCTCACCGCGCTCGCGGTGAGCGGGCTGCCGGTCGACCGGTTCTGCTTCGAGGGCTTCCTGCCGCGCAAGGCCGGCGAGCGGGCCCGTCGCCTGGCCTCGCTGGCCGCCGAGGAGCGCACGATGGTGTTCTTCGAGGCCCCCCACCGCACCGAGGCCGCGCTCGCCGCGATGGCGCAGGCCTGGGGCGAGGACCGCGCCGGCGCGGTGTGCCGCGAGCTGACGAAGACCCACGAGGAGGTCCGGCGCGGGCCGCTCGGCGAGCTGGTGACCTGGGCCGCCGAGGGCGTGCGGGGCGAGGTGACGATCGTGGTGTCGGGGGCGGCTGTCACCATGGCCGTCGACAACGACCCCGCCAGCCTGCGGGCCGCCGTGGCGGACCTCGAGGCCGGCGGCACCCGCCGCAAGGAGGCGATCGTGGAGGTGGCCCGCATGGCCGGAGTGCCCAAGCGCGAGGTCTACGACCTCGTCCACAAGCAGGTCCCCCAGCAGACCGGGGAGCAGCACGGACCCGCCGGGGGTGGGGTCCGGTGAGCACCCGCCACCCCGACCGCGTCACCGAGGTCCACCGCGACGGGCTGGTGCTCGACGTCCTCGACGAGGGCCCCCTCGACGGCGACCCCGTCGTGCTGCTGCACGGCTTCCCCGAGCGCGCCACCTGCTGGCGCTCGGTGGCTCCGCTGCTGCACGCGCAGGGCCTGCGCACCTTCGCCCTCGACCAGCGCGGCTACTCCCCGCGCGCCCGTCCCCGCGGCCGCCGCGCCTACCGCGTCGCCGAGCTCTCCGCCGACGTCGCCGCCCTGCTCGACCTGCTGGTGGGCGAGCCCGGGCCCGGCGGCGTGCGCGGCCAGGAGAGCAAGGTCCACGTCGTCGGCCACGACTGGGGCGCCATCGTGGCCTGGCACGTCGCCACGACCCGCCCCGACCTGGTGCGCTCGCTCACCGCCTTCTCCGTGCCCCACCCCGCCGCCTTCGTCTCCTCGCTCGTCTCCTCGCGCCAGGGCCTGCGCAGCTGGTACGTCGGGGCCTTCCAGCTCCCGGGCGGTGCGGAGTGGCTGGCGGGACGCGGCACGTTCGAGCGGCTGCTGCGCCGCGGGGGGATGAGCGCCGACGAGGTGGCCCGCTTCCGCCGCGAGATCCTCGACGACGGCGCGCTGGCCGGGGGCCTGGCGTGGTACCGCGCGCTGCCCTGGACCGACCGCGAGGCCGCCCGGCAGCAGGTCACCGTGCCGACCACGATGGTGTGGAGCGACGGCGACTCCTTCATCGACCGCGGTGCGGTCGAGCGCTGCGGCCGCCACGTCGACGCGCCCTACCGCCTGGTCGTGATGCCGGGGGTCACCCACTGGATCCCGACGCAGGCCCCGGAGCCCGCCGCGGCCGCGATCCTGGCGCGCGCCGAGGCCTCGTGACCGGGCCCGACCCCGCGGCGGGGCCGGCGGGCCCCACCCGTGCCCGGGCCGCGGTCGACGAGCGGGGCAGCCGGCGCAACCGCGAGCGGCCGCCGGCCCCCGACCCGCTGCCGCACCCGGTGGTCGACAACCACTGCCACCTCGACATCGCCGACGCGGGCGAGGGCGACGACTGGCTCTCCACCGCCGACGCCCTGGCCGCGGCCGCGGCCGTGGGCGTGACGCGCATCGTGCAGATCGGCTGCGACCTGCCCGGTGCCCGCTGGGCGGTGGAGGCCGCCGCCGCGCACGACGCGCTCGTCGCCGGCGTCGCGCTGCACCCCAACGAGGCCCCGCGCCTGGCCGCGGAGGGGCGCTTGGAGGAGGCCCTCGCCGAGATCGAGGAGCTGGCGCGGACCCACGACAAGGTCCGCGCGGTGGGGGAGACCGGCCTCGACTTCTTCCGCACCGGCGAGGACGGCCGGGCGGCCCAGGAGGAGTCCTTCCGCCGTCACGTCGACCTGGCCAAGCGGCTCGACAAGACCCTGGTCATCCACGACCGCGACGCCCACCAGGCCGTCCTCGACGTGCTCGACTCCGAGGGGGTGCCGGAGCGCTGGGTGATGCACTGCTTCTCCGGCGACGCCGCCTTCGCCCGGGCCTGCCTCGACCGCGGCGCCCACCTGAGCTTCGCCGGCACCGTGACGTTCAAGAACGCCGACGCGCTGCGCGAGGCGCTCGTCGTGGTGCCGCGCGACCGCCTCCTGGTGGAGACCGACGCGCCCTTCCTCACCCCGACGCCGTGGCGGGGTCGACCCAACGCCTCCTACCTCGTGCCGCTGACCGTGCGGACGATGGCGGAGGTGCGCGGTGACGATCTCGAGCAGCTCTGCGCGGCGCTCGACGCGGCCACCGAGGCCGCCTTCGGTGGCTCCTGGTGAGTGTTTTTACCTTCCGCCCCGCCCGACCGGGCGGGTCACGGCGTTCTGCCTGGTGAGGCGGGCTGAGACCGGTCCCTACCCGGGCCCCGACCCGGGGAGAGCCTGCTCACGTTTTCCGCAAGATCCGCCCGACGGGTTTGCGTGAGCCCCGCACCGGCTGGTCCTCTGGAGCACAGACCGCCGGGATCGGGACCGATCCGGCCGGGCCTCCGACGCTCGCACAGCGAGCGCGGGCAGCGCCCCCGCACCCCTCCCGCCGCCGCGCGGGAGTGGCGCGCGGGAGCAGGCCGGGCCTCCCGAGAACCGGAGAGCACGACGTTCGGAGCAGTGTGCCTTCCCAGCAGACGAGCAGCCTCGCCCACCGTGTGGGCGCCCTCATCGCCGCAGCAGGGCGCAGCCGCGCCTTGGTCGTCGGACTCACCGCCGTGGTGGTGCTGGCCGTGGCCGGCACGACCCTCGGCTACGCCTCCCTCGGCAAGTCGGTGACGGTCTCGCTCGACGGCCAGGAGCGCGAGATCACCTCGCGCGCCGGCACCGTCGGCGAGGTCCTCGAGGCCGAGGGCATCGAGGTGCGCCAGCACGACGAGGTCGCCCCCGATCTCGGTGAGTCCGTCGAGGACGGCAGCGCGATCAGCGTGCGTTTCGGCCGCCCGCTCGAGGTGAGCGTCGACGGCGAGGAGGAGACCTACTGGGTCACCGCCACCGACGTCGCCGGGGCCCTCGACCAGATCGGCCGCGGGTTCACCGACGCCGACCTGTCGTTGAGCCGTGGCGGCTTCATCGACCGCAGCGGCGCCTCGCTCCAGGTGGTCACGCCCAAGCGGCTCACGCTGGCGCTGGCCGGCAAGAAGCCGGTGGAGCGCGAGATCACCGCGCTGACCGTCGAGGACGCCCTCGACGAGCTCGGCGTCGAGGTCGACCGGAGCGACAAGGTCCGTCCCTCCCTCGACACCGCGCTCGAGGACGGCGACAAGCTCGTCTTCACCGACATCCGACGCGTCGAGCGCACGGTCAAGGGCGAGAGCCTGCCCTTCGGCACCGTCGAGCGCTCCGACTCCTCGCTCTACGACGACCAGACCTCGGTGGTCCGCGAGGGCCGCGCCGGCAGCCGCAACGCCACCTACGCCGTGACCATCCGCAACGGCGAGGTCGTGGCCCGCAAGCTCGTGCGCAGCACCCTCACCTCGGCGCCGGTCGACCGCGTCGTCGCGGTCGGCACCAAGGAGCGCCCCGCCCCGGAGCCCGAGCCCGCCGCCCCCGTCTACAGCGACGGCGGCACCGTGTGGGACAGCCTCGCCCAGTGCGAGTCGGGCGGCAACTGGGCCATCAACACCGGCAACGGCTACTACGGCGGCCTCCAGTTCAGCCTCGGCACCTGGCAGGCCTACGGCGGCACCGGCCTGCCGAGCAGCGCCTCGCGCGAGACCCAGATCGCCATCGCCACCAAGGTGCGCGACGCCTCCGGCGGCTACGGCGCCTGGCCGGGCTGCGCGGCGTCCCTCGGCCTGCCGACCTGAGCGCTGGCACTACGCTGAGGCGCATGTCCCACCCCTCCGCCGGTCCCGCGGTCCCACGACTGCTCGGGCCGGCGGAGGTGCGTCTGCTGGCGGCCGAGCTCGACCTGCGCCCCACCAAGCAGCGCGGCCAGAACTTCGTCATCGACGCCAACACCGTGCGTCGCATCGTGCGCGCGGCCGAGGTCACCGCCGCCGACACGGTGCTCGAGGTCGGCCCCGGCCTCGGCTCGCTCACGCTGGCCCTGCTGGAGACCGCGGGCCGGGTCGTGGCCGTGGAGGTCGACCCCCTGCTGGCCGGTCGCCTGCCCGCCACGATCCAGGAGTTCGCGCCCGCCCAGGCCGACCGCTTCGAGGTCGTGCTGGCCGACGCCATGCGCGTCGCGGAGATCCCCGGGCCGCCGCCGACCGCCCTGGTGGCCAACCTGCCCTACAACGTCTCGGTGCCGGTGCTGCTGCACCTGCTCGGGCTGCTGCCCAGCCTGGAGCGCGGCCTGGTCATGGTGCAGGCCGAGGTCGCCGACCGGCTCGCCGCCGAGCCCGGCTCGAAGGTCTACGGCGTGCCCTCGGTCAAGGCGGCGTGGTACGCCGACGTGCGCCGCGCCGGCTCCGTGGGCCGCAACGTGTTCTGGCCCGCGCCCAACGTCGACTCCGGGCTGGTCGCCTGGACCCGCCGCGAGCCGCCCGCCACCACCGCGACCCGCGCCGAGGTCTTCGCCGTGGTCGACGCCGCCTTCGCCCAGCGCCGCAAGGCCCTGCGCGGGGTCCTGAGGGGCCTCGCCGGCTCGGCGGGGGCCGCGACCGCCGCGCTCGAGGCCGCGGGGGTCGACCCGATGGCTCGCGGTGAGTCGCTGCGCGTCACCGACTTCGTGCGGATCGCCGAGGCGCTCGGGGCCGTCGCCGGGCCCGGCCCTGACGGCTCCGTCGGCTCGGGCCCGGGGGAGGCGCCGGCGTGAGCGTCACGGTGCGGGCCCCCGCGAAGATCAACCTCCACCTCGGCGTCGGCTCGCTCGGCGCCGACGGATTCCACCCGCTCGCCACGGTCTACCAGGCCATCGGCCTCTACGACGACGTCACCGTGCACGACGCTCCCTCGTGGGCCGTGGAGGTGCGGGGCGACCGCCACGTCCGCGTGCTCGACGTGCCTGCCGACGACGACAACCTCGCGGTGCGCGCCGGGCGCGCCCTGCTGGCCCACCACGGCCTCGAGCGGGCCGCGCGCATCGAGATCCACAAGGGCATCCCGGTGGCGGGGGGCATGGCCGGCGGCTCGGCCGACGCTGCGGCCACCCTGGTGGCCCTCGACCGGCTCTGGGACCTGCAGACCCCCGACGACGACCTGCTGGAGGTGGCCGGCCGGCTGGGCAGCGACGTGCCCTTCGCCCTCCTGGGCGGCACGGCCCTCGGCGAGGGCCACGGGGAGCAGGTCAGCGCGGTCGACGACGCCGGTGCGTGGTGGTGGGTGGCGGTGCTCAGCGACCGCGGTCTCTCCACCCCCGACGTCTACCGGCGCTTCGACGAGCGGCTCGACGGTCTGCGCCTGCCGGCGCCCGAGGTGCCCGGCGCGCTGCGGGTCGCGCTCGGCCAGGGCGACCCCGGCCGCCTGGCCCAGACCCTCGCCAACGACCTGCAGGCGCCCGCGCTCGACCTGCGACCCGACCTGGCCGCGGTCTTCGAGGCAGGCGCCTCGGTCGGTGCGCTGGCCTCGCTGCTCTCCGGCTCCGGGCCCACGGTGCTCATGCTGTGCGACGGGATGCCCCACGCCCAGGAGGTCACCGCCGGCCTCACCGCGCTGGGTCACGAGGCCGTGCTGGCGGCCCCCGGTCCGGTCGCCGGCGCCCACGTGGTCGAATACGCCTGACATGCCCAACCTCCTCAACCTCGAGCGCGTCTCGAAGTCCTACGGCGTGCGGCCCCTGCTCACCGACGTCTCGCTCGGCATCGGCGCCGGCGAGCGCATCGGCATCGTGGGCCGCAACGGCGACGGCAAGACCACGCTGCTCGAGGTCATGACCGGCCTCGAGGAGCCCGACACCGGTCGCGTCTCGCGCCAGCGCGGGCTGCTGGTGGGCTACCTCCACCAGGGAGACGAGCTGCTCGACACCCACACCGTGCGCGAGGCCGTGCTGGGCGGGCGCTCCGACCACGAGTGGGCCGCCGACTCCCGCACCCGCGAGGTGGTCGAGGTGCTGCTGGCGGGCGTCACCCTCGACCGCTCGGTCGCGGGCCTGTCCGGTGGCGAGCGCCGCCGCTGCTCGCTGGCCGCCCTGCTGCTGGGCGAGCACGACCTGGTCGTGCTGGACGAGCCCACCAACCACCTCGACGTCGAGGCCGTGGCCTGGCTGGCCGCCCACCTGGTGCAGCGCAGCTCGGCGATGGTCGTGGTGACCCACGACCGCTGGTTCCTCGACGAGGTGTGCCAGTGGACCTGGGAGGTCCACGACGGCCAGGTCGACGCCTACGAGGGCGGCTACGCCTCCTTCGTGCTGGCCAAGGCCGAGCGCTCCCGCCAGGCGGCCGCCGCCGAGACCCGCCGCTCCAACCTGGCCCGCAAGGAGCTGGCCTGGCTGCGCCGCGGCCCGCCGGCGCGCACCTCGAAGCCCAAGTTCCGCATCGACGCCGCCAACGCCCTCATCGAGGACGTGCCGCCGCCGCGCGACCGGCTCGAGCTGCAGCGCTTCGCGACCCAGCGCCTGGGCAAGGACGTCGTCGACCTCGAGGACGTCGACCTCGTGCGCGGCGAGCGACGTCTGCTCCACCACGCCACCTGGCGCCTGGGCCCGGGGGACCGCGTCGGCATCGTCGGCGTCAACGGCGCCGGCAAGACCTCCGTGCTCTCGCTGCTCTCCGGCGCTCTGGCCCCGGCCTCGGGCAAGGTCAAGCACGGCCGCACGGTCGCGCTGCAGCACCTCACCCAGCAGCTCGACGACCTCGACCCCGACGGTCGCGTGCTGCCCACGCTGGAGTCGATCCGGCGCGTCAGCAAGACCCTCGACGGGGTGGAGCTGACCGCGACCTCGCTGCTCGAGCGCTTCGGCTTCACCGGTGACAAGCTCACCACCCGCATCGGCGACCTCTCCGGTGGGGAGCGCCGTCGCTTCCAGCTGCTGCGGCTGCTGCTGACCGAGCCCAACGTGCTGCTGCTCGACGAGCCCACCAACGACCTCGACATCGACACCCTCAACGTGCTCGAGGACTTCCTCGACGGCTGGCCCGGCACCCTCGTCGTGGTCTCCCACGACCGCTACTTCCTCGAGCGGGTCACCGACTCGGTGTGGGCCCTGCTCGGCGACGGCCAGATCGCGATGCTGCCGCGCGGCGTCGACGAGTACCTCGAGCGGCGCACCGCGGCCCTCGCGGTCTCCACGACCCCCACCACGAGCGAGGCCGCGGCGACGGCCGCCGCCGCAGCAGCGGTCGCGGCCACCCCGGCGGGCACCGCCCCGGCGGCGTCGTCGGCGCGCGCCAAGGCCGGCTCGGCCGAGGAGCGCGCAGCGCGCAAGGCGGTGGCCCGGATCGAGAAGCGCCTGGCCCGCATCGCCGAGCAGGAGGCCGCCCTCAACGCCCAGGTGGTCGAGCACGCCCAGGACTACGCCCGCCTGGCCGACCTGGGCGCCGAGCTCGCCGTGCTGGCCGACGAGCGCGACGAGCTCGAGCTGGAGTGGCTCGAGGCCGCCGAGGTGCTGGAGTAGCCACCCGCGGGCCCTCTCCCCCGGGAGGGTGACCGGGGCCCGATTTTCCTGGCGTGAGGTGCGTCACTCAGGTCTCATGGGGGTACGCCGATGAGGACGGTGTATCCCCGACCGCGAGGAGGCCCGATGACGACCACCCGTCACCGCGACGTGCTCGTGCTCTCCGGTGGTGCCTCGCGGGGCGCCGTGCAGGTCGGCATGGTGCAGGCGCTGCTCGAGTCGGGGGTGCGCCCCGCCGCCTACGTCGGCACCTCGGTGGGCGCCCTCAACGCGACCTTCCTGGGCAGCCACGACGGACCCGACGCGGGCGAGCAGCTCGCGCGACGCTGGCGCGGCATCGACACGCGTGAGGTCTTCGCGGTCGGCCACGGGACCCGTCGGGGACACCTCGCGCGACACCCGGCCCCGCTCTGCGCCGCCGACGGGGTGGCGCGGCTGGTGCGGCGCTGGGCGCCGTACGTGAGGCTGGAGGACCTGCCGGTGCCGGTGCGCGTGGTCACCACGCGCCTCGACAGCGGGGTGGCGGTCTACCACGACCGCGGCGACCTCCTCGACGTGCTGCTCGCCTCGACCGCGCTGCCCGGCGTCTTCGACCCGGTGCGCCTCGCCGACCCGGCGTCGGGCTGGCAGGTGCCGCACGTCGACGGCGGCCTCGCCGACCTCGTGCCCGTCGCCGGCGCCCGCGCGCTGGCGCCCACCCGGGTCTGGGTGCTCGACGCCACGGTGCCGACCCGCATCGAGCGGGTGCGCTCTCCGCTCGACGCCCTGCTGGCCGGCCTCGCGGAATCGTTGCGGGTGCGCCCCGCCGTCGACCTCGGCGACATCGAGGTGCACCACCTGACCGCCCCCGACCTGGGCGTGAGGATGCACGACTTCCGCCGCACCGAGGAGCACATCACGCTGGGCCGGGCCTCGGTCGCCGCCGCCCTGGCCGGGCCGGCCGACCAGGTCGAGCCCGTCGCTGTCCCCGTCGAGGCCCCGGTGACCGGGCCCGCGGCCCCGGTCGCGCCTCAGCGGCCCGAGCCGTCCGTCGCCGCCTGACGCGGGCCGGTCCGCGCGGGGACGGGCGCGGGTCAGGAGAAGGGCACGAGCAGGGTGCGCAGCAGGCGGGCCAGCTGCTCGCGCTCGCGTACCGGGAGGTCGACCAGCAGCGCGTGCTCGGCGGCGATGAGGGCGCCGAAGGCCTCGTCGACCGCCGTCTTGCCCTGCGGGGTGAGCCGCACGATGACCCCACGCCGGTCGTCGGGGTCGGGGGAGCGCTCCACGAAGCCGCGGGCGGCGAGCCGGTCGACCCGGTTCGTCATGGTGCCGCTGGTCACGAGGGTCTCGCGCAGCAGCCGTCCGGGGGAGAGCTCGTAGGGGGCGCCGGCGCGACGCAGCGCGGCCAGGACGTCGAACTCCCACGACTCCACGTCGGCGGCGGTGAAGGCCTCGCGGCGGGCCAGGTCGAGGTGACGGGCGAGGCGGGAGATCCGGCTGAAGACGGCCACCGGGGCGAGGTCGAGGTCGGAGCGCTCGCGCGCCCACGCCTCGATCAGCTCGTCGACCTCGTCCCGCATGGGGCCAGCCTAGGCCAGATCGAGAATCTTGACGTCAAGAGGTGTTAGTGTCTTGACGTCAAGACACTTCTCACGCGTGACCACCCGACGGAGCGAGGACGACGTGCACGACCTGACCTGGGACCCCGAGCGTTACCTCACCTACGCCGACCAGCGCGGTCGTCCCTTCGTGGAGCTGCTCGCCCGCGTCGGCGCCACCACCCCCGACCTCGCCCCCGCCGCCGTGCTCGACCTGGGCTGCGGCCCGGGCAACCTCACCGAGCTGCTCGCCCGGCGCTGGCCCGACGCCACCGTGCGCGGCCTCGACAGCAGCGCCGAGATGGTCGCCGCGGCCCGCGAGCGGGGCGGGCCGGTCGACTACGAGACCGGCGACCTGCGCGACTGGGCCGAGCGCGCCGAGGAGCAGGTCGACGTGCTGCTGACCAACGCCACGCTCCAGTGGCTGCCGGGACACCTCGAGCTGCTGCCGCGCCTGGTCGCCCGCGTGCGCCCGGGCGGCTGGTTCGCCATGCAGGTGCCGGGCAACACCGACGAGCCCAGCCACGAGCTGCGCCGCGAGCTCGCCGCGGAGGCGCCGTACGCCGCCCACACCGCGGGGGTTTCCTCGCCTGCCAGCCACGACGCCGTCGCCTACCTCGACGCGCTGGTCGCGGCCGGCTGCGTCGACGTCGACGCGTGGGAGACCACCTACGTGCACGTGCTCACCGGCGAGGACCCCGTGTTCACCTGGATCTCCGGCACGGGCGCGCGACCGACCCTCCAGGCCCTGCCCGACGCGCTGCGGCCCGACTTCGAGGCCGAGCTGCGTCGCCGCCTGGCCGGCGCCTACCCCCGTCGCGCCGACGGGTCGGTGCTGCTGCCCTTCCGCCGGGTCTTCGCCGTCGCGCGGGTGCCGGAGGCCCGGCGGTGAGCGCCCGGCTCCACCACGTGCAGGTGTCGTGCCCGCCCGGGGGCGAGGACGACGCGCGCCGCCTCTGGGTCGGGGCGCTGGGTCTGGTCGAGGTCGAGAAGCCGCCGGCGCTGCGCGCGCGGGGCGGGGCGTGGTTCCGCTCCTACGACGAGCAGGGCCGGGTCGTCGCCGAGGTGCACGTGGGCGCCGAGGTCGACATGGTGCCCGCCCGCCGCGCCCACCCGGCGCTGCTGCTCGACGACGAGGCGGCCCTCGAGGCCGCCGCCGACCGTGTCGCCGCGCTGGGCCTGGAGGTCGACCGCAGCGAGCGCGGCACCTTCCCCGGCCACCTGCGCCTGCACGTCAGGGACGCCGCGGGCAACCGCGTCGAGCTGCTCGCCCCGGGGCCGGACTGAGGGATCGGGCCGGGGGGTCGGACCGGGGTCCGGGGCCGGGCGGCAGCGCCGCCCGAGGGCGACCCCTCGGGCCAGGCGGGGGGAGCCCGTCCCGAGGGGCCGTCCACGTGCGGCGCCGCCGGCGCCGGCCGTGACGGCCGTGGTGCCGGGGCGCGGTGGGGGCGCGGCCCGGCCGGTGCGGTCGACGGTAGCACCGGCGAGGCCTCCGGGTCCGACAGGTCGAGACCTGCGGTGCGGCGGTCCCGGACGTGCCGCGCGGCCGGTGGGACGGGTGCTGGCGGCAAAAGTTACCGTCGAGTAATGTGCGGGTCATGAGTCAGGTCCTCTCGCTGTGGCGCACCACCAGCAACCTCCCCGTGATCGGCCGGAGCGTCGGCACCCGGGTGTTCTCGGTCCTCTTCGGTCAGAAGGCGCCCTACTTCGCCTCGATCCGCCCACGCTTCACCGTGCTGGAGCCCCACCGCGCCGAGCTCGTGATCCCGAAGCGCCGCGCCGTGCACAACCACATCGGCACCGTGCACGCCATCGCGCTGTGCAACGGCCTCGAGGCGGCCATGGGGGCCCTGGCCGAGGCCTCGATCCCCTCCGACAAGCGCTGGATCCCCCAGGGCATGGAGGTCCGCTACACCGCCAAGGCGACCAGCGACATCACCTGCATCGCCGAGACCGACCCCGAGCAGTGGTCCTCCGAGACGCTGCCCGCCGCCGGGGGCGAGGTGCCCGTGCGGGTGCGCGGTGTGCGCGACGACGGCACGGTCGTCATCGAGGGCGTCATCCGGCTCTGGGTCACCCCCAAGCCCGCCCGCACCTCCTGACCCGGAGGCCGGCCCGGGGGGCCGCGGCGCGCGTTGGGTGGGCGCCACGGTGCCGCCGTACCCTGGGACGGCCATGACTGCTGCCCCCGAGACCGTCCCCGCCACCGTCGAGTCCGCCGAGGCCACGGCCGACGTCGCGGCGGCCACCCGCACCTACGAGGTCCGCACCTACGGGTGCCAGATGAACGTCCACGACTCCGAGCGCCTCACCGGCCTGCTGGAGGACGCCGGCTACGCCCCCTTCGCCCGCCCCGGCGCCGGCGAGGCCGGCACCACCGCGGAGGCCGTGCCCGACGTGGTGGTGTTCAACACCTGCGCCGTGCGGGAGAACGCCGACAACAAGCTCTACGGCAACCTGGGCCACCTCGCCTCGGTCAAGGCCCGCCACCCCGGCATGCAGATCGCCGTCGGCGGCTGCCTGGCGCAGAAGGACCGCTCGACGATCACCGAGCGCGCGCCCTACGTCGACGTCGTCTTCGGCACCCACAACATCGGCTCGCTCCCGGTGCTGCTGGAGCGGGCCCGGGTGCAGGAGGAGGCGCAGGTCGAGATCCTCGAGTCGCTCGACGTCTTCCCCTCCACGCTGCCGACCAAGCGCGAGTCGGCGTACGCCGCCTGGGTGAGCGTGTCGGTGGGCTGCAACAACACCTGCACCTTCTGCATCGTGCCCGCGCTGCGCGGCAAGGAGCGGGACCGCCGCCCCGGGGAGATCCTGGCCGAGATCGAGGCGCTGGTGGCCGAGGGCGTCAGCGAGGTCACCCTGCTGGGGCAGAACGTCAACGCCTACGGCGTGGAGTTCGGCGACCGGCAGGCCTTCTCCCGGCTGCTGCGCGCCTGCGGGAGCATCGCGGGGCTGGAGCGGGTCCGCTTCACCTCGCCGCACCCCGCGGAGTTCACCGACGACGTCATCGAGGCGATGGCCGAGACCCCCAACGTCATGCCCTCGCTGCACATGCCGCTGCAGTCGGGCTCCGACAAGGTGCTCAGGGACATGCGCCGTTCCTACCGCTCGGCGAAGTTCCTCGGGATCATCGAGCGGGTGCGTGCGGCGATCCCCGACGCCGCGATCACCACCGACATCATCGTCGGCTTCCCCGGGGAGACCGAGGACGACTTCGCCGAGACGCTGCGCGTGGTCCGCGAGTCGCGCTTCGCCAGCGCCTTCACCTTCCAGTACTCCAAGCGCCCCGGCACCCCCGCCGCGACGCTGCCCGACCAGGTGCCGCCCGCGGTGGTCAAGGAGCGCTACCAGCGCCTGGCCGCCCTGGTCGACGAGATCGCCTGGGAGGAGAACAAGGCCCTCGTGGGGCGCACCGTCGAGCTGATGGTGGCCGAGGGCGAGGGCCGCAAGGACGCCGCGACGCTGCGCCTGTCGGGCCGGGCGCCCGACAACCGTCTTGTGCACTTCGCCGCCCCCGAGGAGCGCGTGCGCCCCGGCGACCGGGTCACGGTCGAGATCACCCACGCCGCTCCGCACCACCTGGTCGCCGACCGCGTGCTCGGCTCGCGACGCACCCGGTCGGGCGACGCGTGGGAGGCCCGCACCGCCGCCCCCGCCGCGAGCGCCGGCGTGGGGCTCGGCATGCCGGGCGTCGGCGTGCCGGCCCCGCTGCCGCCCGTCAACGCCTGCGGCTGACCCGCCCCGAGCGGTCGGGGCCGGTGGGCGCCGTAGCCGAACGGGCACGGTGCCTGTGCCCGAGGTGCCGCACCGTCCGTGACCCGCGCGACGTCGCGGGTTGACGACCGTGCGTGCGGCGCCGGACCGCACGGTGCCCATCCGGCTCCTGCGTCGCGGTGCCCGTCGGGCTCCTGCGACCTCGGGCGGGAGCGGCTCAGACGGGGGCGTCCTCGTCGTCGGCGTCGGGACCCTCGTCCTCGCCGCCGGGGGCGCGGGTGGCCTTGGTGCTGGTGTCCTCGGGCTCGCGGGTGGCCACGGGGGAGTCCTCGGTGGCCGGGTTCGACTCCGGGGGGAGGTCGGGCACGATGACCTCCTGCTCGCCGGTGTCGAGGGCGTCGGCGCCGCCGGGGTTGGGCTCGCCGGGCTCGATCGAGGGCTCCGGCATTGGGCCCAGGTCGCCCTGGTCCTGCGCGGTGGTCTCGTCGGTCTGGTCCTGGGGGGTCTCGCTCATCGGGGCCTCCTGGGTGTCGGGGGTCGGGCGTGCGGGGGTCGGGTGGAGGGCTGCGGGGCCCGCCGGGCGCGTCAGAAGCCGAAGGTCGAGTACGGCGTGGTCGTGCCGGCGCCGATGGCCGAGAGCACGGCCCGCTCGTGCGGCACCACGGGCTGCGGCAGCTCGCCGAGCTCGGCGAGACCCACCCAGCGCAGGCCGGCGCACTTCTCGGGCTCGACGACGCGCGGCTCCCCGGTCCAGGCGCGCGCGGTGAAGAAGAAGTCGATGCGCTCGTCGATCGGCTCGCCGCCACGGGTGCGGTGCATCGCGGTGACGAAGATGAGGTCGAGGTCGCTCACGCCGAGCTCCTCGGTGGCCTCGCGCTGGGCGGCGGCGTAGGCCGTCTCGCCCTGCTCCACGTGGCCGGCGGCGGCCGCGGCCCAGTGGTCGTCCATGTAGCCGGTGCCCCGGCGCAGCTGCAGCAGCACCTCGGTGCCGTGGGCCCCGTCGCGGGTGAGGAAGACGTAGGCCGCCGGGACGACGACGAAGCGACCGAGCTCCTGGGGGGTGCGGCCGGTGGTCCGGGTGTCCGGGGCGGCCGGGGTGGAGGCGGTGGTCACTGGGACGGCTGGTCCAGGGAGGTCTCGGCGTTCTCCTCCTGGGCGGCCTCGGCGGCCTGGTCGCCGTCGCCGGGCAGGTCGCTGGAGTGCTCCCCGGGCGGCTCCTCGGTGAGGTCGTAGGCGTCGTTGCGCTCCTCGGGTACGGGCTGGCTCATCGGGGGCCTCCTGCAGGGCCGGTGGGGCCGGTCGGACCCGCGGGGCCGGCGGGCCCGTCGCGGAAGTCGTCGTTCTTGCCGTCGAGCTTGTCGAGGCCGTCCTTGGCCTTGGCCACGCCCTTGGCGATCTTGTCGCTGTGCTTGCCGCCGGTGCGCTTGTCGGCGGCCGCGGCGGCCTTGTCGATGCCACCGGAGATCTTGTCGCCGTGCTTGTCGACGGCGTCGCTGACCTGGCGCTTGACCTTGTCGAGCCTGGCCTTGTCGAAGAGGCCCATGTCGTCTCCTGTGTCGCCTCGGGATGGCTGGGATGTCGCGTCGTGCCGGGTGGTCGCCGCGCGGGCGGCCCGTGCTTGCCACACTAACGACATGACCAGCGCCGACGGGACGCCCGAGGGGGTGTGCGGACCCGTGCCCGTGGTGGCGGTCGTCGGGGCGACGGCCTCGGGCAAGACCGCGCTGTCGCTCGACCTGGCCGAGGCGCTGGGCGGCGAGGTGGTCAACACCGACGCCATGCAGGTCTACCGCGGCATGGACGTCGGCACGGCCAAGCTCCCCGTCGAGGAGCGCCGCGGTGTGCCGCACCACCTGCTCGACGTGCTCGACGTGCGCGGGTCGGCCAGCGTCGCGCAGTTCCAGCGGTGGGCCCGCGACGTGGTCGACGACCTCCGTGGGCGACGTCGCGTGCCGGTGCTGGTGGGCGGCTCGGCGCTCTACACGCGCGCCGTGCTCGACCGCTTCGACTTTCCGGGCACCGACGAGGCGCTGCGCTCGCGCCTGGAGGCGGAGCTGGCCGAGGTCGGGCCGGCGGCGATGCACGCCCGCCTCGCCGCCGTCGACCCGGAGGCCGCCTCCCGCATCCTGGTCGAGAACGGTCGGCGCACGGTGCGCGCGCTCGAGGTGGTCGAGCTCACCGGTCGCCCCTACAGCGCCTCCCTGCCCCGCCTGGAGTACGTCGGGCCCGCGACCGTGCAGGTGGGCGTGGACATCGACCGGCCGACCCTCGACGCCCGCATCGAGCAGCGGGTCGACGCGATGTTCGCCGGCGGCCTGGTGGCCGAGGTGGAGCGGCTGCTGGGGGAGGGCCTGGCCGAGGGGCGCACGGCGGTGCGGGCCATCGGCTACCGCGAGGTCGCGGCGTACCTCGCCGGGGAGCTGGGGCTCGAGGAGGCGCGCGAGCGCACCGTGAGCGCGACGCGGCGCTTCGCGCGGCGCCAGGACGGGTGGTTCCGTAAGGACCCCCGCGTCGTGTGGGTGCGCCACGACGACCCGGAGCGGCTCGAGCGGGCGCTGGAGGCTGTGCGCCGCGCCGTGGACGGGGCAGGATCGACCCCGTGACCCGGGTGACCTACTACACCGCGACCACGCTCGACGGCTTCCTCGCCGACGAGCACGACTCCCTGGACTGGCTCTTCACCCAGGACACCGACGCCGACGGGCCCATGGGCTACACCGGCTTCATCGCCGGCATCGGGGCGATGGTGATGGGTGCGACCACCTACCAGTGGCTGCTCGACCACGCCGCGGCCACCGGCGAGCCGTGGGGCTACGACATCCCGTGCTGGGTCTTCACCCACCGCACCTTCCCCGAGGCCGAGGGCGACGTCCGGTTCGTCGGCGGCGGGGTGGAGGAGGTCTGGCCCGAGGTCGTGGCGGGAGCGGCCGGGCGCGACGTGTGGGTCGTCGGCGGCGGCGACCTGGCGGCGCAGTGGGCGCTGGCCGGCCACCTCGACCGCCTGGTGGTCTCGATCGCGCCGGTCACGCTGGGGGCGGGGCGCCCGCTCTTCCCCCGTCCCTTCGACCTCAGGCTGGTCGACCTGGCCCGCAACGGCGACCTGCTCTGCGCGACCTACGACGTGGTGGGCCCGCGCGGCTGAGACCGCGCCGAGGGGGTCGCCACCGCGGGCCCGTGAGGCCTGCCGTCCGTCGGCGACCTGGTGCAGGATGGGCGGCACCCTCAGGCCGCCCCCGGGCCGCCGCCGACCACCCCACCTCTCGGAGCCCCGTGATGCGACGCCCCCGCCCGCCCCGTCCCTCCCGCCTGGCCGCCGCGGTCGCGGCGCTCTCCTGCGCCCTGGTGGCCGCGCCGGCCCTCGCCGCGCCCGACGCCCCCGACACCGGCTCGGACGTCGGACCCGTCGGCGCGGGCGGACCGGTCGACGCGCCCGCCGCCCGCGCCGGGGTGCCGCCCAAGCAGGCCACCGCGGTCGGCACCGGGGGCGCCGTCACCTCGGTCGACCCCTACGCGACCCGCGTCGGCATGGCCGTGCTCAAGCGCGGCGGCAACGCCGTCGACGCCGCCGTCGCCACGGCGGCGGCGCTGGGCGTGACCGAGCCCTACAGCGCCGGCATCGGCGGCGGGGGCTACCTCGTGCACCTCGACGGGCGCACCGGGAAGGTGTCCACCGTCGACGGGCGCGAGACCGCCCCGCTGTCGATCCCGCGCGACGCCTTCCTCGACCCCGGGACCGGTGAGCCCTACCCGTTCACCCCCGACCTGGTGACCAGCGGCGTCTCGGTCGGCACGCCCGGCACCCTCGCCACCTGGGAGCGGGCCCTCGAGCGGTGGGGCAGCGTGCCGCTGCGCCGCGCGCTGAGGCCGGCCGCCCGGCTGGCCCGCACCGGCTTCGAGGTCGACCAGACCTTCGCCGACCAGACCGAGGACAACGTCGAGCGCTTCTCGGCCTTCCGGTCCACCAAGCGGCTCTTCCTGCCCGGGGGCGAGGTCCCCGCCGTGGGCTCGACCTTCCGCAACCCCGACCTGGCCGACACCTACGACCTCGTCGGCCGGCGCGGCACCCGTGCGTTCTACCGCGGCGACCTGGCCGGCGACGTCGTGCGCGCCGCGCGGCGCCCACCGGTCACGGCCTCGACCGACCTGCCGGTGCCCCGCGGGCACCTCCAGCGCCGCGACCTCGCCGCCTACCGCGCGGTCGACCGGGCCCCGACCCGGGTCGACTACCGCGGCTACGACGTGTGGGGCATGGCCGGGTCCTCCAGCGGCGGCACGACCGTCGGCGAGGCGCTCCAGGTGCTCGAGCAATTCCCCCTGCCGGAGCTCGACGACGTCGACGTGCTCCACCACTACCTCGAGGCCAGCGCCCTGGCCTTCGCCGACCGCGCGGAGTACGTCGGCGACCCCGCCTTCGTCGACGTGCCCCGCCGGCGGCTGCTCTCGGAGGGGTTCGCGGCCTCCCGGGCCTGCCTGATCGACCCCGACCGCGCCGCGACGAAGCCCGTGGCCGCGGGCGACCTCGACGCCACCGGGGCCGACTGCGCCACCGCCCGCGCCGGGGCGGTCGCGGAGGACCACGAGAACGTCGAGACCACCCACCTCACCACCGCCGACCGCTGGGGCGACGTCGTCTCCTACACCCTCACCATCGAGCAGACCGGCGGGTCGGGCATCGTCGTGCCCGGGCGCGGCTTCCTGCTCAACAACGAGCTCACCGACTTCAGCCTCGAGTTCGACCGCACCGACCCCAACCGGCTCCAGCCCGGCAAGCGCCCGCGCAGCTCCATGGCGCCCACGATCATCACCGAGCAGGTCGGCGACGGCGCGGGGGAGCGCACCGTGCCGGTCCTGGCGATCGGCTCGCCCGGCGGGTCGACGATCATCACCACGGTGCTGCAGAGCATCGTGGGCTACCTCGACCGCAGCCTGCCGATCACCGAGGTCGTCGCCGACCCGCGCGGCTCCCAGCGCAACACCCCCGCCGTCAGCGCCGAGCCCGGGTTCATCGACCTCTACGGCGCCGACCTGGAGGCCTACGGCCACGACCTCCAGCCCGCCGGCGACGCCTTCACCTCGCAGGCCGAGATCGGCGCCCTCACCGCGATCGAGTTCGGCCCCCGCAGCCGGCTCACCGCCGTCGCGGAGCCGGAGCGTCGCGGCGGGGGCTCGGCCCGGGTCCTCGACCCGACCGGCTGAGCGGGAGGATCGACCCATGCCCGCGCACCGCACGCCCTACCCCTTCCTCAAGGGGCACGGCACCGAGAACGACTTCGTGCTCCTGCCCGACCACGACGGCACGGTCCACGGCGACCTCGACCCCGCCCGGGTCCGGGCGCTGTGCGACCGCCGCGCGGGCATCGGGGGCGACGGCGTGCTGCGCGTCGTGCGCACGGCGGCCCTCGACGGCGGGGTGGTCGGCCCCGGCTCGCCCGCACCGGAGGGTTCCCCGGAGTGGTTCATGGACTACCGCAACGCCGACGGGTCGGTCTCGGAGATGTGCGGCAACGGCATCCGGGTCTTCGCCCGCCACCTGGTCGAGGAGGGCCTCGCCGACCCGGCGCGCCCGCTCCCGGTGGCCACGCGCGACGGGGTCAAGACCATCCGGCTCGACGGCGACCTGGTCACCGTCGACATGGGCTCGCCGGCCCTGCTCGGCCACACGGAGGTCACGGTCGGCACGACCCGCTGGCCGGCGCGTCACGTCGACATGGGCAACCCCCACGCGGTGGCCTTCGTCGACGACCTCGCCCCCGCCGGGCCCGTCGGGGCGCTGCGCGAGGCCCCCGGGCACGACCCCGCGGTCTACCCCGCGGGCGTCAACGTGGAGTTCGTCGTACGCCGGGGGGAGCGGCACGTCGCGATGCGGGTGCACGAGCGCGGCTCCGGCGAGACCCGCTCCTGCGGCACCGGGGCCTGCGCGGTCATGGTGGCGGCGGCCGAGGCCGACGGGCTCGGGCCGGCCGACGCCGCGGAGTACCGCGTGGACCTGCCGGGCGGCACGCTCACGATCGCCTGGACCCCGCAGGACCGCGTGCTGATGACCGGCCCGGCCGTCGTGGTCGCCCGCGGCACCACCGCGCTGTAGCACCCGCGCCGACCGTGACAGCGGCGCTGTCGCGGGAGTACCAGGAGGTGGGAGAGGGTACTCCGCTCCCACTATGCTCGCGGCCATGGACATCAACGGATGCAGTGCCATCGTCACGGGCGGGGCGTCGGGCATCGGCGCGGCCGCCGCCCGCCAGCTCGCCGCCAAGGGAGCGGTCGTCGTGGTCGCCGACCTCCAGGCCGACAAGGGCGAGGCCCTGGCCCACGAGATCGGGGGCGTCTTCGCCCAGGTCGACGTCACCGACACCGAGCAGATCAAGGCCGCCGTCACCGCCGCGGCCCAGATCGCGCCGCTGCGCGCGGTGGTCAACTCCGCCGGCATCGGCTGGGCGCAGCGCACGATCGGTCGCGACGGGGAGTTCGACTCCGCCCACGACCTCGAGGCCTACACCCGCGTCATCGCGATCAACCTCATCGGGACCTTCGACATGACCCGGATCGCCGCCACGGCGATGAGCCGCAACGAGCCCGACGCCGACGGCTGCCGCGGCGCCATCGCCAACCTGACCAGCGTCGCGGCCTTCGACGGCCAGATCGGCCAGGCGGCCTACTCCTCCTCCAAGGGCGGCGTGGTCGGCATGACCTTGCCCGTGGCGCGCGACCTCTCGGCGTCCGGCATCCGTCTCAACACCATCGCGCCGGGCCTGGTCGACACCCCGATCTACGGCGAGGGCGAGGACGCCGAGGCGTTCAAGGCCAAGCTGGGCCAGAGCGTGCTCTTCCCGCACCGCCTGGGTCGCCCCGAGGAGCTGGCCAGCATGGTGGTCGAGACGATCACGAACTCCTACATGAACGCCGAGGTCATCCGCGTCGACGGCGGCATCCGGATGCCTCCGAAGTGACGCTCGGGCCGCTGCGGCGGCCGTCTCTCGGCCGGCGGGGTGGGGCGCGGCTCGAGCGCTCGCGGGAGACTGGGGCGGTGACCGGTCCCCTGGAAGCCGCCCCCCGCCTCGTGGCGACCCACGCCCCCCGCGACCCCGAGGGCGTCGTGGTCGTGCTGCACGGCGGCGCCAACCGGCAGGGCGACCCGCGGGTCAGCCCCACGCAGCTCTCGGTGCTGCGCATGGTGCCGACCGCGCGGCGGGTGGCCCGCGCGGGCGGCCGACGCCTGGCCGTCGTACGCCTGCTCAACAGCCACCGGGGCTGGGCCGCCGACCACACCCCGCTCGACGACCTGCGCTGGGCGATGGCCCGGCTGCGCGAGCAGTACGGCGACCTGCCGGTCGGCCTGGTCGGTCACTCCCTCGGCGGGCGCGCCGCCCTCCTCGGCGGCGCGCAGGACGGCGTGGTGAGCGTGGTGGCCCTCAACCCGTGGGTCTACCCGACCGACGGGGTGCCGCTGCCGGGGCGCCGCGTGCTGGTGGTGCACGGCCAGCAGGACCGCATCGCCCAGCCCTCGCACGCCGAGGCCGTCGCCCGTCGCATCGCCGCCTCCACCGAGGTGGGCTTCATCCGGGTGCCGGAGGGCAAGCACGCGATGCTGCGCCACGGCGGGGACTTCGACGGCTACGCCGCGCAGTTCAGCGTCGCCTCCCTGCTCGGCGCCGACGCCGTGCGCCTCGACCCGCCCGTCGCCCAGGTCCTCGCCGGCGAGGAGTGGGTCACCGCCTGACCGGCCCGGTGCGGCCGCTCAGCCGAGCCGCAGGTCGCTGAGGTCGAGCACGAGCTCGGCGCGGGGCGCGGCGGCCTCCACGAGCCGGGCGTTGGGCCCGTCGACCCGCTCGACCCAGGCCCGCGCCTCGGCGGGCGACTTGCCGAACTCCTCGTGACGCGCCACCAGGCGCGCGAGCCGCAGCGGCTCCGCGACGCGCAGGTGCCACACCGCGTCGAGCTGGTCGTGCACCCGGGCCCAGGCCCCGTCGAGCAGCAGGTAGTTGCCCTCCACGACCACGAGGTCGACGCCGCCGGGCACCGGCAGCGCGCCGGCCAGCGGCTGCTCCAGGCCGCGCTCGAAGGCCGGTGCCATCACCAGCGACTCCCGGCCGCGCACCCGGGTCAGCAGCGCCGCGCAGCCCTCGGGGTCGAAGGTCTCCGGTGCGCCCTTGCGTGCGAGGAGCCCGCGGCGCCGCAGCTCGACGTCGGCGAGATGGAAGCCGTCCATCGGCACGACCGCCGCGCCCGAGCGCGCCGCCAGCAGCGCGGCGAAGGTCGACTTGCCGGCCCCGGGCGCGCCGGTGAGGCCGAGCATCCGCGCCCCGCGCTCGCGCAGGCCCGTCAGCAGCGCGTCGAGGGCGGTGTCGAGGGCGGGTCCGTGGGAGGGCAGCCGGGTGACGCCGGGAGCGCCCGGGGCGCCGGGGCGGCTCGCGGCACCGGGGCCGGCAGCGGTCGGGTGGGGCACCCGCCGATGATCGCGCAGCGCGGGCGCCGGTGGGCGGATCCGGTGCGGCCGGGGGAGTAAACCCGCTCGCGGTGTTGTTCCCCCACACCTACCCTGGAGGCATATGACCCACGCACACGACCTCACCCTCGACTCCGACCTCGAGCCCGACCTCGACTCCGGGCTCGACTCCGAGCTCGATTCCGCGCTGGCCGAGACGGCCGACTGGGAGGACCCCGACGTCGAGTCGGGCTACGCCGCCGACGGGCCCGACCCGGAGGACGACCCCACCACGGGCGCCATGGACCTCGCCGAGCGCCACCAGCTGCGCCGCGTGGCCAGCCTGCGCACCGAGCTCGAGGACATCACCGAGGTCGAGTACCGCCAGCTGCGCCTCGAGCGCGTCGTGCTGGTCGGGGTGTGGACCGAGGGCACCACCCAGGACGCCGAGAACTCCATGGCCGAGCTGGCGCTGCTGGCCGAGACCGCGGGCTCGGAGGTCCTCGACGCGATCTACCAGCGTCGCCAGTCGCCCGACCCGGCGACGTACGTCGGTCGCGGCAAGGTGGAGGGCCTCAAGGAGATCGTCGCGGCCACCGGCGCCGACACCGTCATCTGCGACGGCGAGCTGGCCCCCAGCCAGCTGAGGAACCTCGAGGACCGGCTCAAGGTCAAGGTCGTCGACCGCACGGCGCTGATCCTCGACATCTTCGCCCAGCACGCGAAGTCCAAGGAGGGCCAGGCCCAGACCGAGCTTGCCCAGCTCAACTACATGAAGCAGCGCCTGCGCGGCTGGGGTGGCAACCTCTCGCGCCAGGCCGGTGGCCGGGTCGCCGCCGGTGCCGGCATCGGTGGTCGCGGTCCGGGTGAGACCAAGATCGAGACCGACCGCCGCCGCATCAACACCAAGATCGCCAAGCTGCGTCGCGAGCTCAAGGAGATGAAGGGCACCCGCGACACCAAGCGGGCCGACCGCAAGCGCCACCAGATCCCCGCGGTCGCGATCGCCGGCTACACCAACGCCGGCAAGTCCTCCCTGCTCAACCGGCTCACCAGCGCCGGCGTGCTCGTCGAGGACTCCCTCTTCGCCACCCTCGACCCGACCACGCGCCGCACCACCACCTCCGACGGTCGCGTCTACACGATGAGCGACACCGTCGGCTTCGTGCGCCACCTGCCCCACCAGCTGGTCGAGTCCTTCCGCTCCACGCTGGAGGAGGTGGCCGACGCCGACCTGCTGCTCCACGTCGTCGACGGCTCCCACCCCGACCCCGAGGGCCAGCTGGCCGCCGTGCGGGAGGTGCTGGCCGAGATCGACGCCGGCGACGTGCCCGAGCTGGTGGTCATCAACAAGGCCGACGCGGCCGACCCCATGGTCATCGCCCGGCTGCGGGCCCGTGAGCCCCACTCCGTGGTCGTCTCCGCCCGCACCGGCGAGGGCATCGCCGAGGCCCTGGCCGTGATCGAGGCCGAGCTGCCCCACCCGGAGGTCGCCTTCGAGGCGCTGCTGCCCTACGACCGGGGCGACCTGGTCAACCGGCTGCACCAGGAGGGCGAGATCGACAGCATCGAGCACACCGCCGACGGGTCCCTCGTGCGCGGCCGCGCGACCGAGGCGCTGGCCGGCGAGCTCGCGCCCTACCTCCTCGACGCGGGCGTCGGCACCGCCACGATCGGGTAACGACCGGTCCCGATGTGCTGCGCGGCCCCCGGGTCGTGCCGCACCCTGGTCGCGTGGGGATCCTCGGGACGCGCCGTCGGCGCCTGCTCGCCGGCGTGGCCGGGCTCGGCGCCGTCGTGGCGACGCTGCCGCTGTGGCTGGGGGCCGGCGCGACCGGTGAGGGCGCCTCGCGCTGCGAGACCTTCGCCGCGCAGTCGGCCGCCCGCGCCGCGGCCGTCTCCGGCAGCGGCGCGCCGGTGCTCGTCGTGGGTGACTCCTACTCCGCCGGCCTCGGCCTCGACGACCTCACCACGTCGTGGCCCGCCCGGCTGCCCGGCGAGGTGCACGTGGCGGGCTTCTCCGGCTCCGGCTTCAGCCCCGGTGCCTCCTCCTGCGGCGCCCGGGTCGCCTACGACCGCCGCGCCCCCGAGGCGCTGGCCCGCCTCGCCGCCGACGACCCCGCCGGCGCCGACGACGCCGTCGTGGTGCTCGAGGGCGGCCTCAACGACGTCGACCAGCCCTCGGGCGAGATCGCGGCCGGCTTCGAGCGGCTGCTGGCCGGTCTCGAGGGCCACCGCGTGGTCGTGGTCGGCCCGCCGCTCGCGCCCGAGCGCGCCGCCGCGGTGCCCCGCGTCGACGCGCTGCTGGGCGAGCTGGCCCGCGCGCACGGAGCGGCGTACGTCGCGACCTCGGGCCTCGACCTGACCTACCTGCCCGACCGGCTGCACCTCACGCCCGAGGGCCACCGGGTCTTCGGCGACCACGTCGCCGCGGCGCTCAGCGCAGGCCCGCCAGCCCGGTGAGGTCGACCAGCACCTCGTCGAGGCGCGCCACCAGCGACAGGTGGCCCTCGTCCTCGAAGAGGTGCGCCCGCGCGCCGGGCACGTGCTCGGCCAGCCACGCGCCGTGGGCGTAGGGGACCATCGCGTCCTCGCGGCCCTGCCAGACCGCCACCGGCACGGTGATCGAGGCCAGGTCGAAGCCCCACGGCGCGACGCAGGCCAGGCCGTCGTCGCGCACCCCGACCACGCCCTGGGCGCCGGCGCGGCGGAAGGTCTCGGCCAGCCACTCGGCGTAGGTGTCGTCGAGGGCCGCCTGGTCGACGGGGGTGAGCAGACCGCCCATGGCCTCGGTGAGGTCGGCGGGGGAGGCCTGGAGCACCGGCAGGAACTCGCGCTCGAGGTAGGCGGCGTAGGCCTCGGGCCCCGCGGCGGCCGCGGTGTACTCCGCGACGTTCTCCGGGGCCATGCCCGCCGACCAGTCGAGCCCTGCGCCGTCGTGCGGCGCCACCCCGGCCAGGGTGGCCGCGGCCCGGCAGCGCCCGGGCAGCAGCGCCGCGGTGGCCAGGGCGCGCGGCCCGCCGCCCGACCAGCCGAGGGTCACCAGCTCGTCGACGCCGAGGTGCTCGAGCAGCTCGACGGCGTCGGCGACGTCGTCGGCCATGCGCGGCGGGCCCTGCTCGGCGCGCCGGGGGCTCGAGCCGCCGTAGCCGGCCCGGGAGAAGGTGATCAGGCGCAGCCCCGCCCGGCGCGCGGCCTCGTCGACGGGGGCGTAGGCGACGGCCGCGCTGGGGGAGCCGGAGTGGTAGAGCCACGGGAAGCCGTCGGGGTCGCCGCCGGTGAGGTGCTCCAGGGTGCGGCCGTCGGCCAGCGTCAGGGTGTCGGTGAGGGTGTCCACCTCGGCAGCCTAGGTGGTGCGGCGCCGGTGCGGCCCCGGCCCGACGGGGGTTCTCCACCGCTGCCGCTCGGGGCCCGTCGGGCTGTCGGCGAGCGCGGTTAGGGTTCTCTGGTGCCGCAGACCCCCGCCCCCAGCCAGACCGCCCCCGCGGCGCCCGCCGCGAGCCCCGGCGACGCCCGCGCGGTCACCCGGGTGCTGTCGGCGGCCGTGGCCGCGCTCGGCGGGCAGGAGCGGGCGGGCCAGGTGCAGATGGCCGAGGCCGTCTCGCGCGCGCTGGAGTCGGAGGAGCACCTGCTCGTCCAGGCCGGCACCGGCACGGGCAAGTCGCTGGGCTACCTCGTGCCGTCCCTGGTCCACGACGGCCGGGTGGTCGTCGCCACCGCCACCCTGGCCCTCCAGCACCAGCTCGTGGAGCGCGACCTGCCCCGCCTGGTCGAGGCGGTCAAGGACCAGCCCGGCATCGACACCTCCTACGCCGTGCTCAAGGGCCGCTCCAACTACGCCTGCCTCCACCGCATCCGCGAGGGGGTGCCCGACGACCAGGGCGCGCTGGTGCAGATGCCCGAGGGCTCGATGGGCCAGAAGGTCCTCGAGCTGCGGGCCTGGGCCGAGGAGGAGGCCGAGCAGGGCGGGTCGGGGGAGCGCGACGCCGCGCCGCGCCACACCGACCGCGAGTGGCGCCAGGTCAGCGTGGGCCACCGTGACTGCCTGGGCGCCAGCAAGTGCCCCTTCGGCCAGGAGTGCTTCGTCGAGCTCGCGCGCGAGAAGGCCCAGCGCTCCCACCTCATCGTCACCAACCACTCGCTGCTGGCCATCGACGCCATCGAGGGCGTGCCGATGATCCCCGACTACGACGCGGTGGTCATCGACGAGGCCCACGAGCTCACCGCCCGGGTCACCCAGGCCGCCACCGACGAGCTGGCCGTCGGCGACGTCGAGCGCGCCGCGCGCCGCTCCCAGCGCTGGGTCGACGGCAGCGAGGCCGACGACCTCGCCGACGCCGCCGGCGCGCTGCGCGACGCCATGGACGCCGCCACCCCGGGGCGCTTCGAGCAGCTGCCGCAGCAGCTCGGCGACGCCCTCGAGCTGGTGCGCGACGCCGCGCGCACCTGCCTGTCGGCCTACCCCCGCGAGCAGAAGGAGGCCGGCGAGGGCGGCGACGCCGGGCGCGCGCAGGCCCGCGGCTCGGTGCAGGAGGTCTTCACCACCGCCGAGCGGATGGCGGGTCTCTCCGAGCACGACGTGCTCTGGCTCAACGAGGGCGGCCAGGCCGGTGCCTCGCGCATCCCCCCGCGGCTCCACGTCGCGCCGCTGCAGGTGTGGGGCCCGATGCGCGACAAGCTGCTCTCGGAGAAGACGGTGGTCTTCACCAGCGCCACCCTCATGCTCGGCGGCGACTTCGCCAACGTCGCGACCGGCGTGGGCCTCAAGCCCTCCGAGCGCGTCGACGTCGGCAGCGACGTCACCGGCTCGGGGGCGCTGCCCTGGCGCGGGATCGACGTCGGCAGCCCCTTCGACTACGGCCAGCAGGCGATCCTCTACGTCGCCCGCCACCTGCCGCCCCCGGGTCGCGACGGGCTCGCTAAGGCCCAGCTCGACGAGATCGTCGACCTCGTCGACGCCGCCGACGGCCGCACCCTCGGGCTCTTCTCCAGCCGCCGGGCCGCCGAGGCCGCGGCCGAGGCGGTGCGCGAGCGGCTGCCGCACCTGACCACGCTGGCGCAGGGCGACGCCCAGCTGCCCGAGCTGGCCAAGCAGTTCGTCTCCGACCCCCACACCTGCCTCTTCGGCACGCTCACGCTGTGGCAGGGCCTCGACGTGCCCGGCGAGACCTGCCAGCTCGTGCTCATCGACCGGATCCCCTTCCCGCGGCCCGACGACCCGCTGATGAGCGCCCGGCAGCGCGCCGCCGACAAGGCCGGCGGCAACGGCTTCATGCAGGTCGCCGCCACCCACGCCGCCCTGCTCATGGCCCAGGGCGCCGGCCGGCTGATCCGCACCACCAGCGACCGCGGCGTCGTGGCCGTGCTCGACCCCCGGCTGGCCACCGCCCGCTACGGCGGCTTCCTCAAGGCCAGCCTGCCGCCGATGTGGACCACGACCGACCCGGCCGTGGTCCGCAAGGCCCTCGCGCGCCTCGCCGCCGGCTGAGGGCTCAGATCCGGGCGCGACCCTCGTAGAGCGCCGCGCCCGACGGCAGCCCGAAGAACGACGCCACGGTGGGAGCCACGTCGAGGGTGCGGGCGTGGGCCGAGGACGCCTTCCCCCGCGGCACCCGCGGGTGGCCGCCGGCGAGGAAGAACGGGATGGCCCGGGTGGCCGGGTGGCCGTGGTTGCCGGGGATCGGGTTCGAGGTCAGCGGGTCGGGGTCGCTGAAGCGCCACCCCGCCCGGCAGAAGACCACGACGTCGCCGGCCTCGGGGCCCAGGCGCAGCCACCCGGCGCGGCGGTCCCATGCCTTCAGCACGCCCTCGGCCTCCTCCGCGATCGCGCGGATGCGGCGTACGGCCTCGGCGCGCTGGCTCGACGGACCGGTCCAGTAGACGAGGTCGGCGCCGCCGTTGTCGGCGATGACGACCTTGCCGGCGAGGAAGGGGTCGGCCTCGAGCGGGGCCTGCAGCGAGACGACCTGGGTGGGCAGCGACCAGTCCATCGAGTGGTCGGCGAGCACGACGAGCATCGAGTGCTCCCAGCGCCCCGAGCTCTTGAGCTCCTCGACGAACCGACCGACCAGGGCGTCGGTGGCCGCCAGTGCGGTGCGGCGCGCGAGCTGGAGGGTCGTGCCGGTGAGGTCGGAGTGGCCGAAGCGGTCGATGTCGCCGAGGTTGACGAAGACCAGGTGCGGGTCGAACTCCTCCAGCATCGCGAGCGTGGCCTGCATGGTGAAGACGTCGGGGGCGTAGCCGGCCACCGGGACGATCGGCATCGGCTCCCAGCGGTGGGTGGCGCGCTCGCCGAAGACGCCGTAGAGGTACTCCTTCGACAGCACCGTTCCCGTGCGCAGGCCGCGGCGGTTGAGCCGCTCGATCACCGTCGGCACCTTGATGTCGCTGGCGCGGTCCATGTCGCGGATCGCGCCGAGCTCGCGGTCGAGGATCGCGTTGGCCGGCACGCCGGTGCGGTCGGGGCGCTGGCCGGTCATCATCATCACGTGGTTGGGGATGGTCTCCATGACCGGCATGGAGGAGGCGCGCGGGAAGCGCAGTCCGCCCTCGCGGAGGGCGTGGAGGTTCGGGGTCAGGCCGCTGTCGATCTCCTCGGGCCGGCAGCCGTCGACGACGATCACGTAGGCCCGCCTGCGGGTGTCGGCCCCGCCGGCGGCCCGGGCGACCTGCGTGCCGGCGAGGGTGGAGAAGAGCAGTCCGGCGGCGCCGGCCGTGATCGCCGTACGCCGACCGGTGCGCAGCTCGCCGAGGCCGCGGGCGAAGGGGCGCTCCTCGTGGCTGTCGTGGTGGTCGGCGTGGGGGGTGGTTGTGCACATCAGGCGTCACCCCCGACGGGGGCGTCGACCTGCTCGATCCGGCTGGTGCCGGCGGCGGTGGCGAAGGAGACCGACCAGGTGATCGCGGTGTCGCGGTCGTCGCGGGCCCCGATGACGTACCAGTCCATCTGGGCGCGGGCGGGGGTGACGTCGAGGACCGAGAAGCCGTGGTCGTCGAAGTCGAGGTACTTGATGTGGCGGTTGTTGGCCAGGATGACCTGCTCGACCAGGGTGGAGGTGGTGTCCGGCGGGGTGCCGGTGATGTCCTTGAGGTTGTTGGAGGTCACCGAGGTGCACACGAACTCCACACCCAGGGAGTCGCCGACCACCGGGTAGGTGGAGGTGTCGAGCGGCAGCTCGCAGGCCCAGGCGGAGTGGATGTCGCCGGTGAGGAACACGGTGTCCTTCACCTGGTGGTCGTCGAGGTGGGTCAGCACCTCACGGCGGTCGGCGGTGTAGCCGTCCCACTGGTCGACGTTGTAGGGCGCACCGTCGCCGGGCAGCAGCCCCGTCACGTCGTTGACCGGCTGGACCAGCGCGTCGGGCAGGTCGGCGAAGGTCACTGGCGCGATCATCACCGGGTTGCCGATGACCTTCCACTGCGGCCGGTGGTCGCGGCTCAGGGAGTCCTTGAGCCAGGCCATCTGGCGCGCGCCCGTGATCGTGCGGTCGGGGTCGCTCACGGCCGGGTCGACCGCCGGCGTGGCCACCTGCTGGTCGCGGTAGGTGCGCAGGTCGAGCATGCTGATCTCCAGCAGCGTGCCGAAGCGCAGCCGCCGGAAGAGCCGGGCGCCGTCGCCCAGCGCGGCCGTGCCGTCCATGCGCACGGGCATCCACTCGTCGTAGGCGCGGTGCGCGCGGGCCCGCCGGCGCCGGTAGTCGCCCTCACCGCCCTCGCCGGTGCCGGGGGTGTGGTTCTCCGCCCCGCCCCGCCACTGGTCGTTGGTGACCTCGTGGTCGTCCCAGGTGACGATCCAGGCGTAGCGGGCGTGGGCGTCCTGGAGGTCGGGGTCCTGCTTGTACTGCGCGTGGCGCTGGCGGTAGTCGGCCAGCGAGACCATCTCGTGGTCGGGCACGTGGCGGCGCACGTCGACGTTGTCGGCGCCCATGCCGTACTCGCCGGGACCGTACTCGTAGAGGTAGTCGCCGAGGTGCATGATCGCGTGCAGGTCCTCGCGCGCGGCGAGCCCGCGGTAGGCGGAGAAGAAGCCGGCCTGGAGGTTGGCGCACGACACCACGCCGAAGCGGAGGTGGTCGGGGGAGGCCTGGGGCGCGGGAGCGGTGCGGGTGCGACCGGTGCGACTGGCCTGGCCGTCGAGGCGGAAGCGGTAGTAGTACTCGGTCGACGGGCGCAGGCCGGTGGCGTCGACCTTGACGGTGTGGTCGCGGCTGGGCCCGGTGCGCACGCGGCCGCGGCGCACCACGCGGCGGAAGCGGGGGTCGGTGGCGACCTCCCAGACCACCTCGACGGAGGGGCCCCGGCCCGAGCCGGGGGTGCTGCCCGGGGTCGGGGTGACCCGGGTCCACAGCACCACGGCGTCGGGCAGCGGGTCGCCGGAGGCGACCCCGTGGCGGAAGACGCGGGCGCGGCGGGCCGCGGGCCGCGAGGGGGCCGCGGTGGCGCGGTCGGCGCCGACGCGCAGGCCGAGGGCGCCGACGCCGACCGCGCCCCCGGCCAGGACCGTACGCCGGCGCGGAGCCGGAACGGTCGCGGTCGGGGCGGTCGGGCCGGTCGGGCCGGTCGGGCCGGTGTCGCGGGAGGGCTGCGGGGCGGTGTCGCTCGTGGTCACGACGCGTTCAACGACGCGGCGGCGGCGCCGTGACGGCCTCGCCGCGACCCGCACCGATCGTTCACCTGCCGGGCGCGGTCCCGTCACCCGGCAGGGACGACCCGCCCGGTGAGGGTGGAGCGGAGGCCGTCGTCGACCGGGCGACCACCGCAGGGCCACGTGCTCGTCCCGCCGTTGCTGCAGTTGCGGTAGCGGGTGCTGGCGTTGACCAGCGTGACCTCGACGTAGGAGGTGCGGGCCGAGGAGAAGCCGACCCGGGTGGCGGCGTCACCGGCGCGGTCCAGCCGCAGGACCCGGGTCGAGGGCGTGCCGGAGGTGGGCACGACGGTGACGACCGCCGCGGAGCCCCGCGTCGGAGACGGCAGGTCGAGGGACAGCCGGAGCCGCCAGCCGCCCCCGAGGCCGGCACCCGGGGTGAAGCGCTGGCTGGCGCTGCTGAGGTGGTCGAGGTAGACCTGCTGGGCGCCCACGGAGCGCTTCGAGCCCGTCAGGGTCGTGCGCTTCCACAGGGGGGCCTTGGGGTAGGACTGCGCCCTGCCCTCGGCGTAGGCGCGGCCGGGGCGCAGGTTGGCGTCGGCGAAGCGGGCGAAGGACTCGCTCAGGGACACGTCGTGCTGGCGGCGCAGCACCTGCTCGACGGCCTGGGTGGAGTACTCGTCACGGTCGCCGGCGGCGGCGCCGGCGCGCTCCCAGATCTTGCGCACCAGCACGGGCAGTCCGCCGACCGCGGCGGGGTGGCGCTCGGTGAGGTGGCGGAAGAAGATCCAGTCGCCGTAGACCGCGAGGTCCTCGTCGCGGTCCATCGACTGCCGCGGGTGGGAGAGCGGGCTGTCGGCGAGGTACTGCACGTTGTCGTTCACCGAGTCGAAGAGCTCGTCCTCGGCCCAGGTGGCGGTGGCCTCGATGAGCCAGCCGTCCTCGCCGGCGTCGTAGGCGTACTGGACGGCGTGGAAGTACTCGTGCGCCGCGGTCACCTGGAGGTTCTCGGTCGGCAGGTTCGTGGGGAACTGCCCGGTGCGGTAGTCGTTGTCGAGCACGCAGTAGGCGGGCACGGCGCGCGCGTCGTCGGGCACGTCGTCGTCGGAGGTGCAGTAGCCGTAGAAGCTCATGCTGCCGACGTCGCCGAGGTAGACGTCGGTGCGGGCGTCGCCGCCCTTGGCGCCGTCGGGCAGCGGCGTGCGGTAGCCCGCGCCGGCGTAGGTGTCGTGCACGTCCTGGAGGGTCGAGAGGGCGAAGTCGACGTAGTCCGGGACGCCGTTGCCCGCACCACCGGCGCCCCCGCTCGCGTCCTTGGCCGGCACGTTGTTGCCCGAGGCGCCGCCGACGACGTAGTGCACGCACAGGTCGTCGGTGCAGACGCGCTGCACGGTGTCGCCCTCGTAGTCGAGGTAGCCGTCGCCGCGCCTGTCGGTCGGCCGGGCGAGGTAGGCCGCGGCCTCCGCGCGGTCGGCGGGGGAGAGGGCGTCCATGCTCAGCGCGAGGTCGCGCAGCGCCCCCGTGAGGTCGGCCTCGCCGGCCTGCGTGAGGGTCTGCTGGGCCTCCGCGGGGCTGGTCGCCGGGTCGACCAGCGTCTCGACCACTGCGAGGGCCGCGAGGGCGTGCTCGTCCGGCGTCTCGGTCCCGTCCGCACCGGGCAGCCCAGGGAGCCCAGGGAGCCCAGGGACCTCGGGCAGGTCGACCCGGGGGGCGGCGACGGCCGTGCCGGGCAGGGCCGAGACCGTCAGGGTCGAGACGGACAGGGCGCCCGCGAGGAGCAGGGCGGACAGGGGACGAAGGCGCACGTCGGGCACTCCAGTGGGTCGAGGGTTCCGGCTCTCGCTCCAGGCTCTCACGGGTCGCCGACACCCCGGGTGGGTGCGGCGGCGGGCTAGACGCTGCGCAGGACCGCGGTGACGACGCCCAGGATCGTGGCGTGGGTGCCGTCGATCGGGTCGTAGGCCTCGTTGTGCGGCAGCAGCCAGACCTGGCCGTTCTTGCGCTGCAGGGTCTTCACCGTCGCCTCGCCGTCGATGAGGGCGGCGACGATGGTGCCGTTGTCGGCGGTCTGCTCCTTGCGGATGACGACGTAGTCGCCGCTGCAGATCGCCGCGTCGATCATCGAGTCGCCCACGACCTCGAGCAGGAAGAGCTGCCCCTCGCCGACGAGCTGCTTGGGCAGGGGGAAGACGTCCTGCACCTGCTCCTCGGCCAGGATCGGGCCGCCGGCCGCGATCCGGCCGACGACCGGGACGTAGGTGGCGGCCGGCACGGAGTCGCCGACACCGGTCTCGTCGTAACCGCTCTCCTCGGCCGCCGAGATCGACCGGCGGGCGGCCATCACCTCGGGCAGGAAGACCTCCAGCGCCCGGGGCCGGTTGGGGTCGCGCTTGAGGAAGCCCTTCTCCTCGAGCACCTTGAGCTGATGGGCGACGCTCGAGGTGCTGGTGAGGCCGACCGCGTTGCCGATCTCGCGCATGCTCGGCGGGTAGCCGCGCTTCTCGATCGCGTCGCGGATGGTGGCCAGCACCCGCAGCTGCCGCGGGGTGAGGCCGGTGGCGTCGGGTGCACCGTCGGGCAGCTCGGTCACCGTGCCGTCCGCCGTGCCGTCGGTCGGGCCCTCCGTGGGACCGCCCCCGGTCCGCCCCCGGGTGTCCTTGGTCGCCATCGTCTGCCTCTCCGCTGGTCGGTGCCACCGATCGGTGTCGCTGGTCGCCCGGTCGGGCGACGTGCTCACCATGCCAGGAGGCCCCGAGGGTTTCAAACACCTGTTCGAACGGCGTGTCGGACCGTTCGCGACGCCCGAGGCCCGCGGGTTCGGGCCTCCGTGCCGGACGGGCGGTCGAACAGATGTTCGTCCGACCCCTTGTGCTGTTCGAACGCGTGATCTAACGTCGTACACATGTTCGATCGAACGTGTGGTCGATCCGGTGCCCGACGGCGGTCCTCCAGGACTGTCGGTGGTCACCACTAGACATCACCTCGTCCACCTCGAGCTCCACCCCACGGCTGACCGCCCCCTTCCCCAGGAGGTCCCCATGAGCACCACGATCCAGCACCCCGCCGCATCCCGTGTCGCCACGCACCACGTGCGGCTGACCCGGCGTGGGCGACTCGTGGTGTTCACGCTCTCGCTCCTGGCCATCCTCGCCGTCGGCGTGTGGTTGGCCGCCGGGTCGGTGGCCACCTCCCAGGCGCAGCCCACCGAGGTGATCGTGGTCGGCACCGGCGAGACGCTGTGGGACATCGCGGCCGACGTCGCCGACGACGGTGACGTGCGCTCGACGATCGCCGAGATCCAGCAGCTCAACGACCTCGACGGCGGCATGGTCGCCGCGGGCCAGCGTCTGCGCATCCCGCTGGCGTGACCTCGGGCGCCGTCGTCGGCGCCCCCATCGACATCACCGGTCGCTTCGACCCCGGCCGGTGAGCAGCGGGGAAGGTGCAGGAGGGCGGGCCCCACCGGGCCCGCCCTCCTCTGCCGTCCAGGGGTGCTGCCAGCCGGTCAGCGCGCCGCGCGGCGTCCGCCGGGCGGGCGCGGTGCGGTCGGCTCGAGGTCCTCGCCGTCGCCGTCCGGGGCGGCGCTGGTCGGTGTGCTGGTGATGCCGAGCTCGCGGAGCAGGCGTGCCACCAGCAGGAGGCCGACGAAGAGACACGCCACGGCCCCGACCGAGGCCAGGGCGAGGAACGCCCAGGAGCCGGAGTCGCCGTCGCGGGCAGCGGTGCCGAAGTCGATCGCGGCGTAGACGAGGTAGCCCCAGGCCACGACGGCCGCCGTCACGGCCAGGGCCAGCGCCAGCAGGCGCGGGCGCAGCTGGCGGGGCGCCCGGGTGCCCTTGCGCGAGCCCGCTCGCTTGCCCGCTGTCGCCACGGGCTCATTCTGTCCGATCGGCAGGGACTTCGCAGCGCGACACCACCATCGCGTCGCGCCCGTCGACCCGGAGCCCTGACCCGGTGCCCTGACCCGGTGGCTGGCACGGTGGGGGGCATGGAGGTCCTCCCCGACATTGTGGCCGCGGAGCCGGCGATCGTGTTCTGCGGCCTGGCCGGCGCCGACTCGACCCGCACCCGGGAGCACTACTACGACTCGCCCGGCAACTCCTTCTGGGAGTCGGTGCACCTGTCCGGTCTCTCGCCGCGTCGGTTGCGGCCGGAGGAGGACCGTGAGGTGGCCGCCCTCGGTCTCGGCCTCACCGACCTGGTCGGCCACTGGGACCCGCGGTGGGTCGAGATCGACGAGCTCGTCGCCAAGGTGGGGCGCTGGCGGCCCGACTGGCTGGCCTTCACCAGCAAGGGTGTCGCCCACGAGGCCGCGCGTGCGCTGGGTCGACGCGCGCACCCCCGACTCGGCGCCCACGATTGGTACGTCGGGACCGCGCAGGTCTTCGTGCTGCCCGGGACGAGCGGGGCCAACCATCGTCGGGACTACGACGGTCGGCCCACGCGCGTCGCGTGGTGGCGCGAGCTGGCCCAGCTGGCCGGTCGCGCCTGAGTCCTCAGTTGACGGTGAGCACCATCCGGAAGCGCGCGTCGCCGGCCATCATCCGGGCGTAGGCCTCGTTGGCCTGCTCCAGCGGCATGGTCTCGATCTGCGCCTCGACGCCGGTGAGGGCGCTGAAGTTCAGGGTGTCCTCGCTGTCGGCCGCGGTGCCCGAGGCGTGACCGGCCACGGAGCCGTTGATCGGGATGAGGGCGGCGGCCGGCACGGGGATGGGCTGCTCGGCCGCGCCGACCACGACCAGCTCGCCGTCGACGCCCAGACCGGGGATGGTGGAGGCGACGGCCTCGCCGTTGGTGACGGTGGAGAGCACGACGCGGGCGCCGCCGAGCTTGGCCAGCTCCTCGCCGGGGTCGGTGGCGGTGGAGTCGATGTAGGTGTGCGCGCCCAGGCCCAGGGCGAGGTCGGCCTTCTCGGTGCCGCGGGCGATGGCGGCGACGCGGAAGCCCATCTTGGCGGCGTACTGCACGCCGAGGTGGCCCAGGCCGCCGACGCCGAGCACGGCGACCAGGTCGCCGGGGCGCGCACCCGTGCGGCGCAGGCCGTTGTAGGTCGTGACGCCCGCGCACATCAGGGGGGCGGCGAGCTCGGGGGCGAGCTCCTCGGGCATGGCGGCCATGGCCGCGGCGGGCACCAGCACGTAGTCGGCGTAGCCGCCGTCGCGCTGGACACCGGGGATCTGGGTGTTCTCGCAGGCGATCAGTGCGCCCATCCGGCAGGGGCGGCACCAGCCGCAGGCTCCGCCGTACCAGCCGACGCCGACGCGCTGGCCCTCGCTCCAGCCCTGCACGCCCTCGCCCAGGCTGTGCACGGAGCCGGCGACCTCGTGGCCGGGCACCACGGGGAAGCTGACGCCGGGGTAGACGCCCTCGCGGGCGAACATGTCGCTGTGGCAGACGCCGCAGGCGGCGACCTTCACCACGGCCTCGCCGGGTCCCGGGGTCGGCACCGGGCGCTCCTCAAGGGTGAACTCCTGGCTCTTGGCCTTGACCACCATGGCTCGCATCGTCTCGCTCATGGCACGGACGCTAGGCCGAGCGGGGCACCGACCGGCTCACCCCATGCGGCAGGACGGGGAGCCCCGTCGAGCCCGTGGAGCCGCGACACGCCCGGACCGCGGTCGGTACGGACCACCGTGCGGCCGCCCTCGCACCCCGCTGACCTGCGGGTTTGGCGGAGCCCCCGACGCGACTCGGCGGGACACGCCGGACAGGTTGCGCGGTGTGCGCGACGGGCGTACGGTTCCCCTACATCTAGTACTTACACGGATGTAGTTATCCACATCTAGTGCACAGCGCCGGGGTGGATGGTTCACAACAGGCCCGGTGTTCTCCACATGACCGGCCGCTTTATCCACAGCTCCTGGCCACCCGACGAGGGTGTCACAGGCGCGCCGCCACGCTCCCGCAGCCGTCCCGCACCGTCCGTTCGACCCGTCCGAGAGGAGACCTGTCGTGCACTGCCCGTTCTGCCACCACGCCGACACCAAGGTCCTCGACTCGCGGGTCGGCGACGACGGCGGCTCGGTGCGCCGGCGTCGGCAGTGCCTGGCGTGCAGGGAGCGGTTCACCACCGTCGAGCTCATGCCGCTCGCCGTGGTGAAGCGCTCCGGCGCGACCGAGCCGTTCCACCGCGAGAAGGCCGTCGCCGGTGCCCGCAAGGCCTGCAAGGGCCGGCCGGTCACCGAGGACGACCTGGCCTGCCTCGGCCAGGCCGTCGAGGACGCCCTGCGCGGCCTCGGCCAGGCCGAGGTGCCCGCCCACGAGGTTGGGCTGGCCATCCTCGCGCCGCTGCGGGAGCTCGACGAGGTGGCCTACCTCCGCTTCGCCAGCGTCTACAAGGCCTTCGAGTCCGCCGAGGACTTCGAGGCGGAGATCGCCCAGCTGCGCACCCACCGCGCCGAGCAGCTCACCGAGCTGGTCGAGGGGCGCGACCCCCAGCCCACCACGGGCTGACCCAGACCGCCCGGCAGGCAGTGGGGAAGCTGCCTGCCGGGCGCACCACCTCCTCCCCACCGGACCGACCCCCACGCCGGTCCGCCCCCCGAGTGTCGGTGGTCAGCGCGACCATCGACACGAGCCCGACCACGCACCACACGACCAGCACGCGACACAGCCAATACGCGACACAGCCAATACGCGACACAGCCAGCACGCGACACAGGGAGAGCAGCACATGACGGAGACGATGAGTGGGGCCCAGACCGGCGCCTCGGCGGCGGGCAAGGGCCTGACCTTCGAGCGCACGTTCAGCACCGCCGGCGTGCACCCCTACGACGAGATCACCTGGGAGCGCCGCGACGTCGTCCAGACCAACTGGAAGACCGGTGCCACCGTCTTCGAGCAGAAGAACGTGGAGTTCCCCGACTTCTGGTCGGTCAACGCCTCCACGATCGTCACCACCAAGTACTTCCGCGGCGCCGTCGGCTCCGACACCCGCGAGCAGAGCCTGCGCGAGCTCGTCGACCGGGTCGTGAAGACCTACCGCAAGGGCGGCGAGGACAACGGCTACTTCGCTTCCCCGGCCGACGCCGAGGTCTTCGAGCACGAGCTGACCTGGCTGCTGGTGCACCAGTACTTCTCGTTCAACTCCCCGGTGTGGTTCAACGTCGGCACGCCCTCCCCGCAGCAGGTCTCGGCCTGCTTCATCCTCTCGGTCGACGACTCCATGGACTCGATCCTGAACTGGTACAAGGAGGAGGGCTTCATCTTCAAGGGCGGCTCCGGCGCCGGCCTCAACCTCTCCCGCATCCGCTCCTCCAAGGAGCTGCTCTCCTCCGGCGGCACCGCCTCGGGCCCCGTCTCCTTCATGCGCGGCGCCGACGCCTCCGCCGGCACCATCAAGTCCGGCGGCGCCACGCGCCGCGCGGCGAAGATGGTCGTGCTCGACGTCGACCACCCCGACATCGAGGAGTTCGTGGCGACCAAGGCGCGCGAGGAGGACAAGATCCGCGCCCTGCGCGACGCCGGCTTCGACATGGACCTCGGCGGCGACGACATCACCTCGGTGCAGTACCAGAACGCCAACAACTCTGTGCGCGTCTCCGACGAGTTCATGCGCGCGGTCGAGAACGGCACCGACTTCGGCCTGCGCTCGCGCAAGGACGGCTCGGTCATCGAGACCGTCGACGCCCGCGACCTGTGGCGCAAGATCGCCACCGCCGCGTGGGAGTGCGCCGACCCGGGCATGCAGTACGACGACACCATCAACGACTGGCACACCAACCCCGAGACCGGCCGCATCACCGCGTCCAACCCCTGCTCGGAGTACATGTCGCTCGACAACTCCTCGTGCAACCTCGCCAGCCTCAACCTGCTGAAGTTCCTCAAGGACGACGACACCTTCGACGGCGCGCTGTTCGCGAAGGCCGTGGAGTTCATCATCACCGCGATGGACATCTCCATCTGCTTCGCCGACTTCCCGACCGAGTCGATCGGCCAGACCACCCGCGACTACCGCCAGCTCGGCATCGGCTACGCCAACCTCGGCGCGCTGCTCATGGCCATGGGCCTGGGCTACGACTCCGACGGCGGCCGCGCCATGGCCGCCACCATCACCTCGCTGATGACCGGCACCTCCTACAAGCGCTCGGCCGAGATCGCCGGCGTCGTGGGCCCCTACACCGGCTACGCCCGCAACGCCGACGCCCACAAGCGCGTCATGCGCAAGCACCAGGCCGCCAACGACACGGTGCGCCCGGTCCACATCGCCGACGAGCAGGTCCACAAGCTGGCCACGGCCGCGTGGGCCCAGGTGCAGGAGCTCGGCGCCAAGCACGGCTTCCGCAACGCGCAGGCCTCGGTGCTCGCGCCCACCGGCACCATCGGCTTCATGATGGACTGCGACACCACCGGCATCGAGCCCGACTTCTCGCTGGTCAAGTTCAAGAAGCTCGTCGGCGGCGGCTCCATGCAGATCGTCAACCAGACCATCCCGCGCGCCCTGCGCAAGATGGGCTACCAGCCCGAGCAGGTCGAGGCGATCGTCGACCACATCGCCGCCGAGGGCCACGTCATCGACGCCCCGGGCCTGCGCCAGGAGCACTACGAGGTCTTCGACACCGCCATGGGCGCCCGCGCCCTGGCCCCGATGGGCCACGTGCGGATGATGGCGGCCTGCCAGCCGTTCCTGTCCGGCGCGATCTCCAAGACCGTCAACCTCCCCGAGACCGCCACGGTCGAGGAGATCGAGGACGTCTACTTCCAGTCCTGGAAGCTCGGCCTCAAGGCCACCGCGGTCTACCGCGACAACTGCAAGGTCGGCCAGCCCATGTCGAGCGGCAAGGGCGACAACAAGGGCACCGACTCCAACAAGAGCGCCGACGCCGCCCCGGTCGAGACCAAGGTCGTCGAGAAGGTCGTCTACGCCCCGACCCGCAAGCGTCTGCCCAAGTCGCGCGTCTCGCGCACCACCTCCTTCACCGTGGGTGGCGCCGAGGGCTACATGACCTCGGGTGCGCACGCCGACGGCGAGCTCGGCGAGATCTTCCTCAAGCTCGGCAAGCAGGGCTCGACCCTGGCCGGCGTCATGGACGCGTTCTCGATCGCGGTCAGCATCGGCCTGCAGTACGGCGTGCCGCTGGAGACCTACGTCTCGAAGTTCACCAACCTGCGCTTCGAGCCCGCCGGCCTCACCGACGACCCCGACGTGCGGATGAGCCAGTCGATCATGGACTACATCTTCCGCCGCCTGGCCCTGGACTACCTGCCCTTCGAGCAGCGCCAGGCCATGGGGATCTTCTCCGCCGACGAGCGTCAGCGCTACCTCGAGACCGGCTCCTACGAGCCCGTCGTCGAGACCGGTGGCGCCGCGGAGCTCATCGACGAGCCGGTCGCCTCGGCGTCGGTCGCCGAGCCCGAGACCGTCGAGGGTGTCGTCACCCACGACACCGAGGGCGCCTCGCAGCGCGAGGTCCCGGCCCAGCCGGCCAAGGAGGCCCACACCTCCGCCGAGCTGATGGAGAAGATCACCGGCACCGCGATCGACTCCCCGCTGTGCTTCACCTGCGGCACGAAGATGCGTCCCGCCGGCTCCTGCTACGTCTGCGAGGGCTGCGGCAGCACCTCCGGCTGCAGCTGACGCCTCCAGCATCGTCACCGGCCCGGTCCCTCCTGCACGGAGGGGCCGGGCCGGTGGCCGTTGCGGACGCGACGGAGCCCAGCTGCTGTGCGGTGACGGCGGGCTCGCGCAGTCCAGGCAGCGACCGAGTCGCTCCCGTCGTAGCCAGCCGAGGCTGCCGGTGACCACCCACGCCGCAGCGAGGAGCGGCCGCGGCGACGTCACGACGGGCCGCCGCCGATGCCCGTGCGTACGGAGTAGAGCTCGGGGAAGAACGTGAGCTCCAGCGCCCGCTGGAGGAAGCCGACGCCGGAGCTGCCGCCGGTGCCGGTCTTGAAGCCGATGGTGCGCTGCACGGTGCGCAGGTGGCGGAAGCGCCACAGCTGGAAGGCGTCCTCGAGGTCGACGAGGTCCTCGCAGATCGCGTAGCCCTCCCAGTGGGTGCGCGGGTCGTCGTAGAGGGCGGCGAGCACCGGCACGAGGTCGGGCCGCTCGACCCAGGCCTCGCGGACGTCGCGGCCCAGGACGTCGGCGGGCACGTCGTGGCCGTGACGGGCCAGGAAGGCCAGCAGGGCGTCGTAGACGGTGGGGGTGTCGAGCAGGTCCTGCAGATCGGCGCGCACGGTGGGCTTGGCGTCGAAGACGCGGAGCATGCGGGTGTTCTTGTTGCCGAGGATGAACTCCACCCCGCGGTACTGGTGGGACTGGAAGCCCGACGAGGGGCCGAGGGCGTCGCGGAACCCGCCGTACTCGCTGGGGGTGAGCGTGGCCAGCACCGACCACTGCTCGGTGAGGGTGCGGAAGATGTGCTTGACCCGGGCCAGCGCCTTGCGGGCCCGGTCGACGTCGTCGGCCTCGAGGTAGGCGCGCACGCCGCGCAGCTCGTGGAGGACGAGCTTGAACCACAGCTCGGTGGTCTGGTGCTGGACGATGAAGAGCAGCTCGTCGGGGTGGACCGGGTCGCTGACCGGGTGCTGCGCGGAGAGCAGCCGGTCGAGGTCGAGGTAGGTGCCGTAGTCCAGCGCCTCGCGCAGGTCGGTGCGGATGCCCTCCTCGAGGGGTCGCTCACCGTGCTCCAGGGCCATCGGGTCTCCTCCGGTCGGGGCCGGCCTCCGGGTCGGTGGCCGCCGCCACGTCACACCGACGCGGCCGTGCCAGGAGCCTGCCACGCCGCCGGACCGTGCAGGCCCCGACTGTCGGTGGTCGCCCCTAGCGTGACGGGCATCGCAGCGGCACTGGGTCGCGGCGCGACGGGGACGGGGCGTGCGGTGACGCAGCTGACGGGATCGTGGCGGGAGTTCCGCCGGCGACTGGGTGACCGGCTGGCCGAGCTGGGGGACGGCGAGGTGGTGTCCCTCGAGGTCGAGGTCGTGGACATGGAAACGGGTCAGAGGCCCGGCGTCAGGCTGACCGGCTGGGGCGCGGGCATGGTGCAGGCGGAGGTGGTGGCGGGTGCAGGCGCCGACGCGGCCGTCCGCCGGGGTCTGCTCGACCTCGGGTGGCTCGACCCCGCCGCGGAGCCGGGCGAGGAGGTCGACGCCGCGGTCCGGGGCCTCCTCGACCGCCCGCGAGCGCGAGCCGACGAGCTGGCGGCGCTGGCCGTGTGCACGCTCACCGAGGTTCTCGGCTGTCCTGACCCGGCGTTCCTCGTGACCGATCTCGACCTTCGGGGCCTCCGGTCGGCGGGCGGGCAGGAGCCGCCACGCACGTCACCTGCCCCGCTGGCCACGATGCCCGAGGGCGTCGAGCACCTGCAGGAGATGGTCGACGAGGTGCTCCTGGAGATGTCGGAGGGCGACGAGCTCGAGCGCGACGAGGACGGCGACGTGCCGGTGCGCGTGGGCCTGTCGACGGTGTTCGTGCGGGTGCTCGACGACGTGCCGGTGGTGCGCCTCTTCGGGTGGCTGGCCGTCGACCTGCCCGACCACGCAGCAGCGCTGCGCGAGGTCGCCCTGCTCGCGGCGCGCATGCCGTTCCTCCAGCTGCGGGCGGTGGAGGGCGAGATCGAGTTCGGCCACGACCTGCACGCCCTGCCCTTCGCGCCCATGCAGCTGCGGGTCGTGCTGTCGCGGATCATGCAGGAGATCGACGAGGCCGCGCGCGACACGGTGGCGCGGCTCGGTGGCCGGCGCTACCTCCAGCCGCCGACGGAGCCGGCGCCGGCAGCCCGCACGGCGGCCTTCGAGCGCCTGGCCCGCCTCGGGCCCGGAGCCGTCGACCTCGCGGAGGCCACGCCCCTGGCCGCCGTGGTCGAGCTCATGGCCGACGCCCGGCTCGCCCCGGAGCTGGTGGCCGAGCTGTTCGACCACGACCGGCGCCTCATCGTGGCCCACCTCGTGGGTGTGCGTGCCGGCCACCTCGACGTGACCGGCGTGGACGTCGAGGAGCTGCTCGCCGGCCTGCGCGCTGCGCTGCGCTTGGTGGTGTGGCGTCAGTCCCGCGAGCGGGAGCCCGCCCCGCCGCGTCCCGTGGTGGCCCGGAGGCGCGAGCGCCAGCTCTCGTTGCTGCCCGACGACGAGCCCGGGCTCGAGCTGTTCGACCCGGGGGAGGAGGCGCGCTGGGCCTGAGGACAGGCGTGGCTGCGACCACCCCGACGGGCCCTTGCGCCGTGCTCCGCGCGGACTACCGTCGAGAAGGCCGGTGAGCGCGGCACCAACGAGGGTGCGGCGTGATCGCCGGCGGCACGGAGAGGACGCGAGATGAGCGACTACCAGGTGGTCAACCCGTCGACGGGCAAGGTCGAGAAGGAGTACCCGACGGCGACCGATGCCGAGGTGCAGGACGCGCTGACGCGCTCCCACGCGGCGTACGGCCAGTGGCGCACCACCGACAAGGCCGAGCGCACCGCGGTGCTGCACAAGGTGGCCGATCTCTTCGACGAGCGCATCGACGACCTCGCCGCGATCATCGCCCGCGAGATGGGCAAGCCGCTGCGCGAGGGCAAGGGCGAGCTGCAGCTGGTGGCCTCGATCTTCCGCTACTACGCCGACGAGGGCCCGGGCCTGCTGGCCGACGAGCCGCTGAGCCCGTCGATGGGCGGCAACGCGGTCGTGCGCAAGGAGGCCGTGGGGGCCCTGCTGGGGATCATGCCGTGGAACTTCCCGTACTACCAGGTGGCCCGGTTCGCCGCGCCCAACCTGATGATCGGCAACACCATCCTGCTCAAGCACGCCCCCCAGTGCCCGGAGTCGGCGCTGGCGATCGAGCAGATCTTCCACGACGCCGGCCTGCCGGCCGACGCCTACATCAACCTCTTCGCCACCAACGACCAGGCCGCCGACATCATCGCCGACCCCCGCGTCGTGGGTGTCTCGGTCACCGGCAGCGAGCGCGCCGGCGCCGCGGTGGCCGAGGTCGCGGGCCGCAACCTCAAGAAGGTCGTGCTCGAGCTCGGCGGCTCCGACCCCTTCATCGTGCTCGACGCCTCCGACCTGGGTGCGGCGGTCAAGACCGCCGTGCGCGGACGCATGGGCAACGCCGGCCAGGCCTGCAACGCCGCCAAGCGGATGATCGTGGTCGACGACCTCTACGACGACTTCGTCGAGCAGTTCACGCAGAGGATGTCGGCCCTGCAGCCGGGCGACCCCTTCGAGGACGGCACCGGCTTCGGTCCGCTGTCCTCCGAGGGCGCCGCGCAGACCCTGGTCGAGCAGCTTGAGGACGCCAAGGCCAAGGGTGCCACCGTGCGCACCGGTGGCAACCGCGTCGACCGCCCGGGCTCCTTCGTCGAGGCCACCGTGCTCACCGACGTCACCCCCGACATGCGGGCCTACGGCGAGGAGCTCTTCGGACCCGCCGCCGTCGTCTACCGCGTGGCCGACGCCGCGGAGGCCGTCGAGCTGGCCAACGCCTCCTCCTTCGGTCTCGGCGGCGTGGTGTGGAGCGACGACGTAGTGAAGGCCCAGCAGGTCGCCGACCAGCTCGACACCGGCATGGTGTGGATCAACAGCGCGCAGGGCACGGCCGCCGACCTGCCCTTCGGCGGCACCAAGCGCTCCGGCGTGGGCCGCGAGCTCGGCCCCTACGGCATCGACGAGTTCGTCAACAAGAAGCTCATCTACACCCCCCAGGGCTGACCCGGGGAGGCCGCCGCCCAGACCCGCGGGTGAACGGCGCACGACCGCACGGGGCCGGTCGGACGAACACCGTCCGGCCGGCCCCGCGCGGCGTGCGGGAGCGGCTGCGGCGGTTTCCGCGCAGCCGCGCCGCGGCCTATCGTGGACGCTGAGACAGACGAGCCACGGGCGTGGCGCAGACGGACGGGGGAGGTGGTCGCCGTGAGCGGTGAACCTCCCAGTCGTCCCCGTCCCGCTGCCTGAGGCAGCCCCGCCCGCCGCGCCCACCGCCCGGCGCAGCCCGTCCGCGGAGGAGTCTCCCGTCATGTCCGAGCGCCCGTTCCTGCCCCTGCGCCACCTCGCCGGCCGTCGTCGTGCGCCCCACCCCGCGCCGGCCGCGCCCGCGGCCCCGGCGGCGCCCGACGGCGCGCGGGTGGGCCACGAGACCCTCGTCGACGCCGCGGTCTACGTCGACGGCGACCGCGTCGAGTCGCTGAGCAGCCTCGCCGACACCTACCGCTGCCTGCGCGAGCGCGGCGACGAGGCCCCCGACGACGGCGCCATCGCCTGGATCGGTCTCTACCGCCCCGACCAGCACGACCTGGCCTCGCTGGCCGAGGAGTTCGACCTGCACGAGCTGGCGCTGGAGGACGCGATCCTCGCCCACCAGCGGCCCAAGCTGGAGCGCTACGACGACACCCTCTTCGTCGTGCTGCGCGCCGCGAGGTACGTCGACGCCACGGAGGAGGTGGAGTTCGGCGAGGTGCACGTCTTCGTCGGCCCCGACTTCGTGGTCAACGTGCGCCACAGCGAGGCCCCCGACCTGGCCGCCGTGCGCCGGCGCCTGGAGAGCAACCCCGACCTGCTGCGGCTGGGACCGGAGGCGATCCTCTACGCCATCCTCGACCGGGTCGTCGACGGCTACGCCCCGGTCGTCGCGGGCCTGGAGAACGACATCGACGAGATCGAGGTGCAGGTCTTCACCGGCGACCCGGGCGTCTCGCGGCGTATCTACGAGCTGACCCGCGAGGTCATCGAGTTCCAGCGGGCCACCGGCCCGCTGCTCACCGTCGTGCGGCGCCTGACCCTAGGCTTCGCGAAGTACCGCACCGACGAGGAGCTCCAGCGCTACCTGCGCGACGTCGAGGACCACCTCGTGACCGTCACCGAGAAGGTCGACGGCCTGCGTCAGCTGCTGCGCGACATCCTCACCGTCAACGCCACCCTCGTGGCCCAGCAGCAGAACGAGGAGATGAAGAACCTCAGCGAGGTCAGCATCTCCCAGAACGAGGAGGTCAAGCGGATCTCGGCCTGGGCCGCGATCCTCTTCGCGCCGACCCTGGTCGGCACGGTCTACGGCATGAACTTCGACTCGATGCCCGAGCTGCACTGGCGCTTCGGCTACCCGATGGCCGTAGTCATGATGTTCATGGTCAGCGTCGTGCTCTACGTGGTCTTCCGCCGGCGCCGCTGGATCTGAGCAGACTGGATCTGAGCAGACCCGCGGACGCCGGCGGACCACGCCGGGGTGGTGCTCAGGCGCAGTTGTCGCACTCGCCGGTGGGCGGGATGGCCATGAAGCAGGTGGGGCAGATGTCGGGCTGCGCCTCCTCGCGGTTCTTCTTCCGCTCGCGGGTGACGACCATGTCGTAGCGCGGGGAGAGCGCGGCGTTGCCACCGTCGGCCGGGAGGGTGGCGTCGGCCCAGCGGTAGCACTCCATGCGGGCCAGGGCGGCGTGCTTCTCGCGGGCCAGCGGGTCGCTGATCGGGTCGGCGTCCTGCAGGCGCAGCACCTCGTCGTAGGCCTCGCCGACGGTGCCGTGCACGCCGTGGACCACCAAGGCGGTCAGCGGGGGCTCGCCGGCGGCGTGGACCTCGGCCGCGACGCGGGCCAGCACGCGCCCGATCCAGTTGCTGGGGTTGCTGCGGGTGCGCACGCCGGTGTCGGCCTGCAGCCGCCCGGCGAACTCGGTGTGGGTGATCAGGCCGTGGTAGGTGCCGGCCACCTCGGTCAGCACCGGGCGCGCGGCGGCGACCCAGACGTCCTCGCCCTCGGCGGCGGTCACGGGCTCGGCGGGCGCCTCCGGCTCGGAGGTCTCCTCCGGGTCCGGGGTCTCCGTCTCGTCGCGGTCGTCCTCGAGGGCCTCGTCGGGCTCCACGTCGGTCGGGCTGGCAGGGGTCGTCGTCTCGAGGCTCATGACGTCCGTACTGGAGCTGGCACGTGTCGGGCGTGGTCGCGCGGCGCCGTGCCCCGGCTCCCTCACCCTCGACTGTACGGCGAGGACGCCAGTCGCACCGAATGCGCCGGTCGGCCCACGTGCGTGCCGGGCCCCCTCCGGAGGCGACCGGCGAGGTTCACCCGCAGGACCACCCCGCGCCATCTCGGTGGTGTGGCCTCGGGGCATGAGCGATCTCGGACGCCCCTCCAGCAGCCCCGCCAGCAGCCCCGTCAGCAGCCCGGCCGGCAGTGCCACCTCCACGCCGGTGGGCCGCCGTTCGCTGCTGCGCGCGGGCGCGCTCACCGCCGGCGCGCTGACCACGCTGGGTGCCACGAGCGGGGTGGCGGCCACCTCGCCGCAGGTGCGGCGGGCCGCGTCGGCCGGCGGGCTGGTGACGCGACGCCTGACGCTGCCCTCGGGCGTGCAGAGCGGTGACGTCACCCCGCGCACCGCCGTGCTGTGGGCGCGCTCGAGCGGGCGCGGGCGGCTCGTGGCCCACCTGCGCAGCGGTCGACGACGCCGTGTCGTCCGCGGTCCCTGGGCCACCGACGCCTCCGACCTGACCGCCAAGATCGCCCTCGACGGGCTCGCCCCGGGCCGGGAGTGGGAGGCGGAGCTGGCCTTCGAGGACGAGCAGGGCCGGCGCGGCGAGGCCCGGGTCGCGCGGTTCACGACCCCGTCGCTGCGCCCGGCGGCCACCAGCTTCGTGTGGACCGGCGACACCTGTGGCCAGGGCTGGGGGATCAACCCCGACCTCGGCGGGCTGCGGGGCTACGCCGCGATGCACGCCACGCGTCCCGACCTCTTCGTCCACGCCGGCGACACCGTCTACTCCGACGGCCCGATCGCCGCGGAGGTCGTCGAGCCCGACGGGCAGGTCTGGCGCAACCTGGTCATCCCCGAGGTGACCAAGGTCGCCGAGACCCTCGCGGAGTTCCGCGGGCGCCACCGCTACAACCTGATGGACGACAACGTGCGCGCCTTCTACGCCGACACCCCCGTCGTCGCGCAGTGGGACGACCACGAGACCACCAACAACTGGTGGCCCGGCGAGGTGCTCACCGACGAGCGCTACACCGCCGAGCGTCGCGTCGACGTGCTCGCCGCCCGCGCCCGGCGCGCCTGGCAGGAGTGGCAGCCGATCGCCGACCCCCGCGCCCACGGACGCGGCAGCGGCTTCGCCGAGGCCCGGATCTACCGCAAGGTCTCGCGCGGGGCCCACCTCGACGTCTTCTGCCTCGACATGCGCACCTTCAAGGACCCCAACACCCCCGGCCTCGAGCAGGAGCGCACCAGCGTCCTGGGCCGCGAGCAGCTCGACTGGCTGGTGCGGGAGGTGCGCCGCTCGACCGCGACCTGGAAGGTGATCTCCGCCGACCTGCCGATCGGGCTCGTCGTGCCCGACGGCAGCGCCCAGGAGGGCCTGGCCAACCGCGATCCCGGCGCCCCGCTCGGCAAGGAGCAGGAGATCGCCGAGGTGCTCAGCGCCTTCAAGCGCCACGGCGTGCGCAACACCGTGTGGATCACCGCCGACGTGCACTACTGCGCGGCCCACCACTACGACCCGGCACGGGCCGGTTTCACCGACTTCGACCCCTTCTGGGAGTTCGTGGCCGGGCCGATCGCCTCGGGCACCTTCGGACCCAACGACCTCGACGGCACCTTCGGGCCCGAGGTGGTCTTCAGCAAGGTCGCGGGCACGCCGGGGGAGTCGCCGCGGGCGGGCAACCAGTTCTTCGGCCACGCCGCGATCGACCGCGCCGGGCTGCTGACCATGAGCCTGCGCGACCAGTCCGGCGCGGTGCTGTTCAGCCGCGACCTCGAGCCGCAGGTGGCCACCCACTAAGACACCTCTTGACAAACTGCTGCGGGGGTGTTCCACCCTGCGGGGTGGGAGTGGCCGCGCGCCCGCGCTGTCACGTTGGGGGCTCGGTCCACCGACGAAACGAGTCTCAGATGAACATCGGCAACAGCTTCGAGAACGCGCTCGACCGCATCATCGGCTTCCTGCCCAACCTGCTCGGCTTCCTCCTGCTCCTCCTGGTCGGCTTCATCGTGGCCAAGGTCGTGGCCAAGGTGGTCGCGACCGTGCTGAAGAAGATCGGCCTCGACAAGCACCTGCACGAGTCCGACGCCAACCGGTACGTCGAGAAGGTGCTGCCCGGCGCCAGCCCGTCCAACGGCATCGCCCGGGTCGTCTTCTGGCTGATCTTCGTCTTCTTCCTCTTCGCAGCCATCGGCGCGCTGCAGGTGCCGGCCGTCACCACCTTCATGAACCAGGTGCTGGCCTACCTGCCCAACGTGATCGCCGCCATCGTCATCTTCGTGGTCGCCGCCCTCGTCGCCGGAGCCGTCGCGGCCGGGGTCGCCAAGCTCATGGGCGACACCCCGACCGGCAAGATCGTGGCCACCATCGTGCCGGCGCTCGTCATGGTCATCGCGATGTTCATGATCCTCAACCAGCTGCGCATCGCCGAGGAGATCGTCTCCATCGCGTTCGCCGCGACCATGGGCGCCCTGGCCCTCGGTCTCGCCCTCGCCTTCGGTCTCGGCGGCCAGGACGTCGCCCGCCGCATGCTCGAGGACGCCTACTCGCGCAGCCGCGAGGCCAAGGAGCAGGCGAAGAGCGACCTGCGCACCGGTCGCGACCGCGCCCAGCAGGCCGCCGGCTCGAGCGACTCGCCGACCTACGACCGGGCCTACGACCAGGGCTTCGACCCGGCCTACGACCAGGGCGCGCAGACCGCGCAGACCCCGCCGGTGCCGCCGACGGAGCGCTACTGATGGCGAAGCGCACGGACCACGCCGCCCAGGAGGACCGGTACGACGGGCAACTCGACGGGCCCGCCGCCGCACGCCGCCGCTCCGGACCCACCCGCACCGTCGGGGAGGCCCACGCCCGTGACCGCTTCGGCGGCACCAACTGGGGCGCGGCGTTCTTCGGCTGGCTGGTGGCCATCGCCACCGCGATCCTGCTGACCAGCATCGTCGGCGCCGTCGCCAGCGCCGTCGGGACCAGCCGCGACATCACCCAGACCCAGGCCGAGCGCTCGGCCGGCACGATCGGGATCGTCGCCGCCGTCGTGCTGCTGGTGGTGCTGGTGGTGGGCTACTACGCCGGCGGCTACGTCGCCGGGCGCATGTCCCGCTTCGACGGGGCCAGGCAGGGCCTCGGGGTGTGGATCATCGGCCTCGTCGTCACCCTCGTCGCGATCGTGCTCGGGGCGGTATTCGGCTCGCAGTACAACATCCTCGACCGGGTCAGCCTGCCCAGCATCCCGCTCGGCGGCGGTGACCTGGGCTGGGGCGCGGTGATCACCGCCGCCGCCGTCGTGGTCGGCACGCTGCTGGCCGCCCTGCTCGGCGGCAAGGTGGGGCGGCACTACCACGCGCGGGTCGACCGCGCCGCCGCCTGAGCCCGCAGGCCTCCTTCGACCTCGACGTCCCCGGTCCGCCCTGCGAGGGGCGGGTCGGGGACGTCGTACGTCGTGCCGCGCCGGATCAGGCCGGGGCCGCGATGTTGACCAGCCACGTGATGCCGAAGCGGTCGGCGCACTGGCCGAAGACGTCGCCCCACACCTGCCGCTCCAGTGGCACGTGCACCTGGCCGCCCTCGGCCAGTGCCTCGAACCATCCGCGCAGCCGGGGCTCGTCGTCGCCGCTGAGGCTGAGGGTCACGGTGTCGCCGGGGGTCACGGTCATGCCCGGCGGGACGTCGGCGGCCATCAGCGTGACGCCGTGCTCGCCGCGCAGCATGGCGTGCATGACCAGGTCGGCGTGCTCGCCCTGCTCGCCCATCTGCGCGAACGTCATCACGTCGAGCTCGCCGCCGAAGAGCGACTGGTAGGAGGTCATCGCCTCGCGGGCGGTGCCGTGGAGGTGGAGGTAGGGGTTCAGCAGGACCGGCATCGGGGCTCCTCAGGGCGGTGGTCGGGCGGTCGCGGGGACCGGTGTGTCGAGGTGCAGACCGGTGGTGTCCTGCGAAGTCATCGGCGTGACGCCGGGCGGCGGTGAGAAGGGTCACCGGGTGTTGGCTTGATCGGCACCAGGGGGCCCGTGGCAGCCTCGGTGCCTCCTCCGGCACACCGGAGGCACCCGGCCCGAGCCGAGGCCCGTCACGGCGCCGGGGTGACCCCAGCAGCACGCAGTGACGGGCGCGGGAGACCCGAGCAGGACGCCGCGGCGCAGGCCGCGGCTCGGGGTGGAGCCGGAGCGACCGCGAGGCAGCGCCGGCCGGGCACAGGCGCCCGAACCCGACAGGACCCCTTCCGCAGGCGATGCCTGAGGACCACCGATGACCCACACCCGCATGCGCACCCTCGGGGCGACCCTCGTCGCCGCCATGGCCACCAGCACGGTGCTCGGCACCGGGCTCACCCTCGACACCGCCCGCGCCGCGGAGGCGGCACCGACCGAGCGCCAGACCACCCAGGCCGCCCAGACCACTGAGGCCACGGAGGCCACCGGGACCACCCGGACCGCCGACGCCCGCCGTGACGACGGCCCGACCCGTGCGGAGCGGATCCTGGGCGTGGCCCGCGCCCAAGCCGACGACGTCTACCGCTACGGCGCCGCCGGGCCCGACGCCTTCGACTGCTCGGGCTTCACGCAGTTCGTCTTCCGCAACGCCGTCGGCGAGGCGCTGCCGCACTCCTCGGCGGCCCAGGTCGACCGCACCCAGCGCGTCACCCCCGCCGAGGCCCGCCCCGGCGACCTGGTCTTCTTCTACGACGGCGGCGGGGTCTACCACGTCGGCATCTACGCCGGCGACGGCTACATGTGGAACGCCGCCAACTCCGAGGCCGACGTCGAGCGCACGAAGATCTGGACCGACCAGCGGTTCTTCGGCCGGGTGCGCTGAGCCCGGCAGGCCCGTCCCGGCCCACCCGTCGGGGCCACTCGTCCGCGGTGCACCCCCCTCCGGCGCTCGCCCGGAGGGGGGTGTTTCCCCAGATGTGGGCATCAGTTCGCCGGCTCCCGCAGACGTGGGGGGTGCACCGCCCTAGACTCCGAGGACCGGGCACCCCCACCCGGCTCTCGGTCTCGTGTGCGCGGAGGCAGCAGGTGCGGCAGGTGCTGGTCAGGTCCGGAATGGTCCTCGGCGTGCTGGGCGCGCTCCTGGTGCCCTCGCTCTCCTCCCCGGCCTCCGCCGCGGGCGACGCCACCGTCGTGGTGCGCGGCACCGACCTGCCCGTGGGCGGCCCGATCGAGCTGTCGTACGTCGGGTGCGCGCGGCTCTACGAGCGCACGGCCGAGGTGCCGCAGCCGTTCGTCGGGCTGGGCCCCGACCAGGCGCCCGCGGGCGAGCGGAGCCTGCGCTACGACCTCGCCGGCGGCACGGCGCTGGGCTCGCTGAGCTACGCCCGCTCGATGGCCTCGACCACGACCTCCGGCCTCTCGGTGCAGGCGCCGCGCGGCGCCGCGGGCGTCGCGTGGGTGGGCTACCAGGAGCCCGCCGACTTCGGCACCACCACCTACTGGTTCGGCCGCGCCGACGTCTCGGCGCCCGCCGGGGCGTGGACCAGCGTGGAGACCACCGGCCTCACCTACACCTGGTCGCGCTACGACATGGCCACCCGCCGCGCCGTCGGCGGCGCCACCGCCGCCCCCTCGACGCTCGCGGCGATGATCGCCGAGCGCGGCGACGGGCCCGGCTTCCGCACGGTCGGCTTCGGCTGCGACGGCAACCGCTTCGCCCTCGACGCGCTGCGCGTCGGCGACGCCACCGGCACGACCACCTACGACCTCGAGGGCCTCACGACCACGACCGTCATGGCCGCTCGCCCGGCCCCGAGGGGCACGGTGCTCACCGGCGTCCTGCGCGACGGCTCCGGCGAGCAGGTCGTGCGCGGCACGCTCGTGCTCGAGCGCCAGGTCGCCGGCGGCTGGGAGACCGTGCAGGTCGTCCCCGCCGAGGCCGTCGACGCCACGGTCACCGTCGCCCCGGAGCAGACCACGACCTACCGCTGGCGCTTCGCCGACCGGCCGCTGGCCGAGGGCAGCGTCTCCGAGCCGACCACGGTCACGGTGGCTCCCGGCCAGGAGACGTCCCAGGAGCCCACCCAGCAGCCCACCCGGCAGCCCGCCCAGCGCTGACCTCTGCGGGCCCGGCCCGTAGCCTCGCCCCGTGCAGTGCCACCACTTCGACGCGGGTCGCTGCCGCTCGTGCGCCTGGATGGGTCAGGCCTACGACGACCAGGTCGCCGCCAAGCAGCGTCACTGCCGCGGGCTGCTGGCCGCGTGGCCCGACCTGACGTGGCTGGAGCCCCACCGCAGTCGCGAGGAGGGCTTCCGCAACAAGGCCAAGATGGTGGTCGCCGGCACGCTCGAGGCCCCGACGCTGGGGATCCTCGACCCGTCGGGGGCCGGCGTCGACCTGCGCGACTGCGGCCTGCACGAGCCCGGCCTGGCCGCCGCCCTGCCCGCCCTGGCCGACTTCGTCACCCGCGCCGCGGTGGCGCCGTACGACCTCGCGACGCGGCGCGGCGAGCTCAAGCACCTGCTCGTGACCCGCTCGCCCGACGGTGAGCTCATGGTGCGCTTCGTGCTGCGTTCCACCGAGCCGGTCACCCGGATCCGCAAGCACCTCCCGGCCCTCCACGCCGCGCTGCCCGAGCTGGTGGTGGTCTCGGCCAACGTGCAGCCCGAGCACAAGGCCGTGCTGGAGGGCGAGCGCGAGATCGCGCTGAGCCCGCGCGAGACGCTGGCGATGCGGGTCAACGGGCTCACCCTGCGGCTGCGGCCCCAGGGCTTCTTCCAGACCAACACCGAGGTCGCGGCCGCGCTCTACCGCCAGGGCCGCGACTGGGTCGAGGAGGTCGCCCCGGCCTCGGTGTGGGACCTCTACTGCGGGGTCGGCGGCTTCGCGCTGCACGTCGCGGCCCCCGGGCGCCTGGTCACCGGGGTGGAGGTCAGCGAGGAGGCGGTCGCCGCCGCCCGCGCCACCGCCGAGGACGCCCGGCTGCCGGGCCTGCGCTTCGAGGCCTCCGACGCCACGACGTGGGCGCAGGCGCAGGAGGCCGGCCCCGAGCTGGTGGTGCTCAACCCGCCACGGCGCGGCGTCGGGCCCGAGCTGTGCGCGTGGCTGGAGGGCTCCGGGGTCGGCCACGTCGTCTACTCCAGCTGCAACGCCGTCTCGCTGGCCCGCGACCTGGCCGCGCTGCCGTCCTTCGCCCCGCGCCGGGCGCGGTTGTTCGACATGTTCCCCCAGACCACCCACCACGAGGTGATGGTGCTGCTTGAGCGCCGCTGACGGGTCACCGACGGGTCGCTGACGGGTCGGGGGCGTGGGCCGGCGTGGCTAGAGTCGCGGCCATGGACCACCGCACCCTGGGCCGCACCGGCCGTGACGTCTCCACCGTCGGACTCGGCACCTGGCAGCTCGGCGCCGACTGGGGCGAGGTGAGCGAGCACGACGCCCGCGCCGTGCTCGAGACCTCCCTGGAGGCCGGGGTGACGCTGTTCGACACCGCCGACGTCTACGGCGACGGCCGCAGCGAGCAGGTCATCGGCCGCTTCGTGGCCGACCACCCCGACGCGGCGCTCACCGTGGCCACCAAGATGGGCCGCCGCGCCGAGCAGGTGCCGGAGAGCTACACCCTCGAGCGCTTCCGCGGCTGGGTCGACCGCTCGCGCCGCAACCTCGGCGTCGACCGGCTCGACCTGGTGCAGCTGCACTGCCCGCCGTCGGCCACCGTGACCGCCGACGCCACCTACGAGGCCCTCGACACCCTCGTCGCCGACGGGGCGATCGCCGCCTACGGCCTGAGCGTCGAGACCACCGACCAGGCCCTCGACGCGATCGCGCGCCCCCACGTGGCCAGCGTGCAGATCATCCTCAACGCCTTCCGGCTCAAGCCGCTCGATGCCGTGCTGCCCGCCGCGGAGGAGGCCGGCGTCGGTGTCCTGGCGCGCGTGCCGCTGGCCTCGGGCCTGCTCAGCGGGACCTACGACGAGACCACCACCTTCGCCGCCGACGACCACCGCACCTACAACCGTGACGGCAGCGCCTTCGACGTCGGTGAGACCTTCTCCGGGGTCGACTTCGCCACCGGCGTGCGGGCCGCCCAGGAGTTCTCCGCCCTGGTCGCCGAGCACGGCCCCGAGGGCGCCACGCCCGCCCAGGTCGCCCTGGCCTGGGTGTGGCAGCAGCCCGGCGTCACCACCGTCATCCCCGGCGCCCGCAACCCCGGGCAGGCCCGGGCCAACGCCGCCGCCGGCGCGCTGCCGCCGCTGGCCCCCGCCCTGCTCGAGGGCGTCCGCGACCTCTACGACGCGCGCTTCCGCGCCCAGGTGCACCACCGCTGGTGATCCCTCCCCGGCCCCGTGTGGCCGGGAGCGGCGGGCACGACGTACGGTCGGGGCGTGGCCGAGGACTACTGCGAGCTGTGTGACCTGCCGCTGAGCACCTGTGTGCACGGGATGCCGAAGCGTCCCCCCGAGCCCGTGGCGCCACCCCAGGCGACACCGGTGCGCCGCCGCAGCACGGCGGCGCCCTCGGGGTCCACCGCGCGGGTGCCGGGCTCCTCCAAGCCGACTGCTGCACCGGCCAAGCCGCGGCGCCGCACCCACCAGGACGACTTCAAGCCCTACATCATCCGGGTGCTCCAGGAGGTCGGCGGGGAGCGCGAGGCCGAGCTGGTGATGCTCGAGCTCGAGGAGCGCATGGCCGAGGTGCTGCGCGAGGGCGACCGCGAGGTCGGCCCCACCGGCGAGGTGCGCTGGCGCACCGCCGTGCGGTGGGCGCGCAAGGAGCTCGCCGACGACGGCTTCCTGGTGGCCCCCCGCCCGGGCGTGTGGATGCTCACCGACCGCGGCGCCGAGCTGCCCGCCGACGCCCTGGACTGACCCCGCCGCGCGGCCGGGCGCCGCTCAGGGCTCGGCGACGGCGATCTCGTCGCCGAGCCGCGCGCCGCGCAGCAGCCCCATCTCGTCGCCCGACCAGAACATGCCGGGGTCGTAGAAGTTCGTGGGGCGGTCGTCGTCGAGCAGCCCCATCGCGGTGTAGGTGGCGGCGACCACCTCGGCGCAGTAGGTCAGCTCGGCCGGGGCGGCCCGCCGGATCCGGCCCCGCGCCCAGCGCCCGGCCAGGGCGACCGTCGAGGGGAACGGCGTGCCGTCGAGGCGGGCGACCGTGCGCAGCACGGCGTCCTCCATCTCCCGGGTCACCGCGGTGTCGAGCTGGCGCAGCCAGGCGCGCTGCTCGTAGCGCCCGCACCACTGCTGCACCGCCTCGCGCAGGTCGTGCAGCTGCACCCCGCGCTGGTGCTGCCCGGTCCACACGTCGCGCAGGCCCTTGCCCAGCTCGGCGTGCCACATCAGCGGCGGCAGGTCGTCGAGCACGACCGCCATGCCGACGTGGTTGACCGGCGCGTTGGTCAGCACCCGGATAGCGTGGTCGGCGGTGGAGCGCCCGCGGAAGAGCCACAGGTCGCCGGTGCGCGTGAGGTCCACGGCCTCGTCGAGGGACAGCGGGGCGGACGGCGAGGACATGAGGAGGAGTCTGCTCGATGAGGTCGACGAAGGTGTGGAGGCTGCTCGGCGTCGCCGGGCTCGCCGGGGTCGCGGCCACCGGGGTGGTCGTCGCGCGCGACCAGCGGCGCCGCTCGACCCTCGGCGCCGACGAGGTCCGCGCCCGGCTGCACGAGCGGCTGGCCCAGGCCGACGGGGCCGAGCGAGCCGACGGGGCCGAACGAGCCGACTGAGCCTGTTTCGCCAGCGAAACCGTGGTGCGCGTGGTCCGGCCCGGCCGGCACCGGCAGGTCCCTCCGGGGCGCCGGTGTCCTGTGGATCGCCCCGCCCGCCGGTCGGCGTCGCGACGTACGGTCCTGCCATGGACCTGAGCGACGCCTTCGCCCTCGCCGAGCACCTGCTCGAGCGCCACGGGCCGCCGGGGTGGAGCGTGGAGCTCGACTCCGCCAAGCGTCGGGCCGGGGTGTGCCGCTTCGGGCCGCGGGTGATCGGGCTCAGCGCCCCGCTGACGGTGCTGCACTCCGAGGCCGAGGTCCGCGACACGATCCTCCACGAGATCGCCCACGCGCTGGTGGGCCCGCGCCACGGTCACGACGAGACCTGGCGCCGCACCGCCCTCGCGCTGGGCTCCTCGGGGCGTCGCTGCGTGCCCGCCGACGCCCCGGGCGTCGAGCCGGCCTGGCTCGGCGTCTGCGCGGCGGGACACACCTCGGGGCGCCACCGCCGCCCCGAGCGGGTGATGACCTGCGGGCGCTGCTCACGCCGCTTCGACCTCGCCCACGTGCTGACCTGGACCCACCACGGCCGCCCAGCGGTGCACCACCCCAACTACGAGGCCGAGCTGGCCCTGCTGCGCACGGGCGGTCGACCCACCCGGCTGCCGGTCGGCTCCCGGGTGCGGGTCACGGTCGCGGGGGAGCACCACGGCCGGGTCGGCGTCGTGGTGAAGGTCGGCCGCACGAGCTACCACCTGCGCGCCGGCCGGGCGGTGCTGCGCGTGCCCTTCGCCTGGGTCGAGTCGGTCTGACCCGTCGGCGCTCGCCGCGCCGGTCGCCGCGCCGGTCTCCCCCCGGGTGAGCACCACGGCGCGGCCCGGGTGCTCCACTGGTCGCGTGTGCTTCTCCCTCCAGGCCGACCTCGTCGCCGGCGCCGTCGTCCTGCCCCTCGGCGCCCTGGCCCTGCGCGAGGTGCGCGCGCCCCGCGAGCTGCCGTTGCCCGCGCTGCCGGTGCTCTTCGCGGTCCACCAGCTGGTGGAGGCCCTGGTCTGGGCCGGTGCCGACGGGCTGGTCTCCGACACCACCGCCCACCGCGCCGCGCTGGCCTACGTCGTCTTCGCCCTGCCCTTCCTGCCGCTCTACCTCCCGCTGGCGGTGCTCCTGGTCGCCCGGCCCGACCGGCGCGGTCTCGTCGCGCCCTTCGTGGCGCTCGGGGGAGCCGTCGGCGCCTACATGGCCTGGCACCTGTGGACGGGCGGGGTGCGGACCACGGTGCGCGACCACGCGATCGTCTACTACGTCGGCCTGGGCGAGCCCGAGATCTCCACCGGCCTCTACATCGTGGCCGTGGTCGGCGCCTGCGTCCTGGCCGGCCACCGCTGGATCACGGCCTTCGGCCTGGCCAACCTCGTCGGCCTGCTCGTCGTCGGTTACGCCTACGCCGACGCCTTCGCCTCGCTGTGGTGCGTCTGGGCCGCGGTCTCCTCGGTGCTGATCCTGGTGCACCTCGCACGGGTCGAGCGTGGGGCCGACCCGCGCGGTGACGGGGAGAGCCTGCAGCCACGCACGGACGCCGCCCGGTGAGCGGCCCGCGCGAGCGGCTGCTGGCCGAGCGCGAGCGGGTGGCCTCGCGGCTGCGCGACCTCGAGGGCGACCACCGCGGCGTGGTCGAGGCCTCCCGCGACACCAACGCCGACGACGAGCACGACCCCGAGGGCGCCACGATCGCCTTCGAGCGCTCCCAGGTCGACGCGCTGGCCAGGCAGGCGCGCCACCACCTCGACGAGGTCGACGCCGCCCTGGCCCGGGAGTCCGCCGGCGACTACGGCCGCTGCGAGCGCTGCGGCAGCGAGATCCCGGCCGAGCGGCTCGACGTACGGCCCACGGCGCGGACCTGCGTGACCTGCGCCTGACCCCGGTCCACCGGCGCGACGCGCCCGGGCTGCGCCGGGCCCCCGTGTCGATCGACACAGCGCACGGGGTTGGGAGTCGCGACGTCGGCTCCATACTGGGAGACGTATGGCTGACGAGACCCCCACACCCCAGAAGCTCGACATCGACTGGCTGAAGACCGCCGCCGGTGCGCTCGCCGCAGTGTCCTCCGCGGTGCTGCTCTCGACCCTGGGTGCCGCCGGCACCCTCATCGGCGCCGCGGTCGGCTCCGTGGCCGCGACCGTGGGCACCGCCCTCTACTCCGAGGGTCTGGCCCGCAGCCGTGCCGCGGCCGCGAAGGCCCAGGAGGCGGCCCTGTCGAAGGTCGGCATCGCGCAGGCGGAGGTACGCCGCGCCGGGCGCAGCGACGCCGACACCGCGGCCGTCGAGGCCCACCTGGACCACGCCGACGAAAAGCTCGCGGAGGCCAAGGCCGGCCTCGACGAGGCCGTGCTGGAGTCGCGCACCGGCTGGCGCGACCGGCTCGCCGGCCTGCCGTGGAAGCGGATCGCGATCCTGGCCGCCGGCATGTTCCTGGTCGTCATGGTGGCGCTGTCGCTCTTCGAGGTGGTCTCGGGACGCTCGGTCTCCAGCTACACCGGCGGCAGCGACCGCGACGGCGGCACCACGATCTCCCGCCTCACGGGCGGCTCGTCCGCCGGCGACGACGAGCCCACCCGGGACCCCAGCCAGGGCAGCGACCCGTCCGACGCCTCCACCCCCACCGCCGACCCCACGGCCGAGCCCACCGACGACCCGACCGCCGAGCCGAGCGACGAGGCCACCGACGAGCCGACGGAGGAGCCCACCGACGAGCCGACCGAGGAGCCGACCACGGTGCCCTCCACCATCCCGACCCCCAGCGCCGTCCCCACTCCGACGCCGACCTCCTGAGTCATCGAGGGGCCGAGCCCCTCAGTCGTGCTCGGGTGGCCGAGATCAGCCACGAGATGTCGGCTCCTGCCCGATCTGCTCTCGCGCCAGACGGGCCAGGTCCTCAAGCCAGACGCGGTTGGTCAGCCCCAGACCGGTCGGGTCCAGGCAGAACCCTGCCCGTTGCATGGCCTGTCCCAGCTCATCGTCGGTCAGCCCGGCGGCGAGGAGCTGCTCGACCTGGTCCAGCAGTTCGGGGCCCGCGTCCGGTTCGTCGCGGAAGAAGTCCTCGACGACGTCCTGCGGCGTCTCGAAGTCGTAGGGCCAGTCCTGGTGGAAGTAGGCCCCACCGAGCTGCTCGAAGGCGGGTGTACGTGGCATGGCAATCTCCTCTAGACATCGGGGAAAGCGGTCAGGACGCGCCATCCGTCGTCCATCCTGTGGTCACGGACGAGTACCACCCGGACATTCGACGTCGTGTGGTGTGCAGTTCTGCTGACCGTCACGCCCGTGACGTCGTCCAGCGTGGCGTGCAGCGTGAGTTTGCCCGAGCCGGCGGACAACCAGTCGGCCACGTCATCGCCCCGCATCCTCAGCGCTTGAGCGATGGCGCGCTCCGCCGCTGGGACATCTGCGAACGAACTGGCAAAAGAGATCCCAGGCTGACTCCGGAGGCGTGCCAGCAGATCCTCGACAGTCTTGCCCACGTGCCGCTCGATCGTGTGCGACCCGCGCACCTCGTGCGTGCGCAGCCAGCCTGGGCCGCGGTCCCAGGGCCTGGGGGCGATGACCCGGATCTGCCCCGCCTCGTCGGAGAGCCCACCGGAGCGGGCGTAGCGGAACTTCTCCAGCCGGCCGCGGGCGATGGTGACGCGCACGGAGGCGTTGCGCACGGAGGCGGCGAGCACCTCGTTGGCGGCCCGCAGCCGGGCCGCCACGGCGAGGATGTCGGGGGTGATGGCGGCGACGCGGGTGCCGGTGAGGGCGGTGGCGCCGACGGTGCCGCCTCCGCCGGTGACGGAGTTGAGGAGCATGCCGGCGCCCTGGATGACGACGGTCTCGGCCAGCAGCTGCACGACGAGGGCGACGACCTCGGCCCGGTGGGACTCGACCTGGTCGGCGTACTGCTCGCAGGCTCGGCCCAGGCCGTAGGCCTCCTCGGCGATCGCGGCGAGCTGGTCGGAGACCTCCTGGCAGGCGTCGACGGCGAGCGGGATCTCGGGGGACACCTCGCCCTCGAGGCCCCGGACCGCCGCGCCGCAGTCGGAGGTCAGGTCGGCGACGGCGCGCGCGCAGTCGACCCACGTGGCGCCCGCGGTGCGCAGCTCGCCGACGTCGGCGCTGGGCCACGCGAAGCCCTGGATCAGGTCGATCACCCAGCCCAGCCCCGTGGGGACGGCCGACCAGTCACCGCCGAGGGCGGTGGGCGGCGGGGAGGGCATCGCCGCGACCCAGCCCAGGTCGCCCGGCCCGCCGGCGGGGGAGACCTCGCCGTCGGGCGCGACGACCGCGCCCGGCACCACCACGCCGCGGAGCACGGCCCCGGCCTCGGCCCGCTCGTGCTCGGCGCGTGACGTCGCGGTGAGCCGACCCAGGCACGCCAGCGCCGTCACGCAGTCGCCGAGCCCGGCGACGACCTCGGCGGATGCTGTGTCGTAGGCCGCTGCGAAGTCGGCGGAGGTGGCGTCGTCGCCGGCCATGCCGCCGAGACCGGCGAGGGCGTCGGTGAGGTCGTCGAGGTGCTCCGCACAGCGGCGGTTGCCGGTGGCCAGGGCGTGCTCGGCGGTGAGGAAGCCCGCGCCGTCGACGTCGATCCTCACCGCACGGCCCCCCAGGCCGCGAGGTTGGAGGCGACCGCCGCCTCGTAGCGGTCGTGGGCCACGCCCGCGGCCGTGCGCAGGTCGGCGAGCGCCCCCCGCATCTCCTCGTACGCCGCGGCCCAGCGCGCATGCGCCTGGTCGTGCGCGTCGGCGGCGGCGCCCGTCCACGTGGCGTCGAGTCGCGCCACCCGGGCCGCGACGCGGTCGAGCGCCGCGTCGAGCTCGCGCTGGGTCGCACCGGCCGCGTCGACGACCCGCTGGAGCTCCGCGAGGTCGACCCGGAAGCCGCTCATCGGGGGCCTCCGACGCCGCTCCCGTCGAGCCGGGCCGCCAGCGCTGCGAGTCCGTCGGCCACACCGACGTCGAGGTCGGTCACGTCGCGGTGGTGCCGCGCGATCCGGTCGGCGGTCTCGTCGAGGGCCACGACGACCGCGTCGGCGGCCCCGGCCCAGTCGGCCCAGGCGACCGCGAAGGAGTCGGCGGCCCGGCCGCGCCACACGGCGTCGAGGAGGACGTCGACCTCGCGGCCGAGGCGGGCCCGCGAGCGGGCGAGGTCGGCGGCGGTGTCGCGCAGGTCGGCGACCGCGGCGTCGGTGGCCGCGTGGTCGAGGGCCAGCGTGCCGGCGGGGCCGGTGGTGCCGGCGGGGGCGTCGAGGGGCATCGGATCTCCCGAGAGGTCGTCGTAGGACCACCCTGACCCGAGGGGGAGCGCCGCGACAGCCCCGGTCGCCGATCTGTGGAAAACCCCGCGGGAGGGGTCAGACGAGGTCGCCGGGGTCGGCCGGCACGTCGACCGACTGCGAGCGCAGCGCGTCGAGGGGGATGATCTCGAGGGCCCGCTCGCTGGTCGCGGCGAGCACGACGGGGGCCGCGACGCCGTCGTGGAGCGCCTGGAGCCAGCGCACGGCCACCACGCACCAGCGGTCGCCGGGGTGCAGCCCCGGGAAGCCCCACTCGGGGCGCGGGGTGGCCAGGTCGTTGCCGACCGAGCGCTGGTGGGCGAGGAACTCCTCGGTCATCACCGTGCACACCGCGTGCAGGCCCACGTCGGCCGGGCCGCAGGTGCACGTGCCGTCGCGGTGGAATCCGGTCATGGGCTCGGTGCCGCACGGCTCGAGCTCGCCGCCGAGCACGTTGAGCTCCGGTGTGCCCTCGGGTCGCATGGCGCCACTGTGGCAGGTCCGGCGGCTCCGCGGACAGTGTTCGCGGCGACCGCCCCTCGCTAGCGCGGTCAGCGCCCGACCATCACCCCGACCGGCTCGGGGGTGAAGCCGGGGAAGACCTGGGCGGCGGAGGCGTCGGTGCGCGACAGGACGACCTCGGAGAGCACCGAGCGGAAGTCGGTGGTGACGGTGAGGTCGGCGTCGAGGGAGTCCTCCAGACCGGGCCAGCGGCCGTAGTAGCGCCCGCCCTTGACCCCGGCACCGGCGAGGAACATGACGTTGCCCCAGCCGTGGTCGAGGCCGTAGTTGGAGTTCTCCGAGACCCGTCGGCCGAACTCCGAGATGGTCAGCAGGGTGACCCGCTCGCGCATCGAGCCGAGGTCGGCGAAGAAGGCGGCGATCGCGGTGGCCAGGTCGTTGGCGTTGTACTTCATCGCGCCCCAGTCGAGGGTGCCGAGGTCGGCGTGCATGTCCCACTCGCCCTGGTCGACGGTGACCAGGGAGACGCCGACGTCGCCGCGGATGGTGCGGGCGACGGCGGCCAGCGCCCGGCCCAGGTCGCTGTCGGGGTAGGCCGCGCGGTTCTCCGGCTCGGCGCGCACGGGGCCGAGGTCGGCCACGGCCGCCATCGCCGAGCGCATGCCACGGGCCATCGGGGCGGTGGAGGAGCCCCACATCTGCGACAGCGAGCGCAACCGGGCCTGGTCGGTGTCCCACTGGTCGTCGCCGGCGACGACGGCGTCGGAGATGTTGCGCACCGACATGATCGGCTGCTCGCCGTAGAGCGAGGCCGGTGGGGAGGAGGAGCCGATGCTGACGCCCTGGAGCGGCGAGTCGCCGTCGAGGCCGCCGAGCAGGCGGTTGAGCCAGCCGCTGCGCACGCTCGAGCCCGGGTTGGCGTCCTCGACCAGCTCCATGGCCGCGAAGTGCGACCGGTTGGCCACGGCCATGCCCGTGGCGTGCACGGCGGCGAGCTCTCCCGACTGCCACATCGGGAGCAGGGGCGCGAGGTTGGGGTGCAGCCCGAAGAAGGCGTCCTTGCCCAGCAGCTTGGCCGCGGGCACGGCGATGCGGGGGCGCGCGGCGTAGTAGGCCGGGTCGCCGTGGGGCACGACGAGGGAGAGCCCGTCGGCGGCACCGCGCATCGACAGCACGACCAGCACCGAGCCGTTCGGCGCCGGCGCGACCCCGGCGGCCATGGCCGGCGCGGCGCCGTAGGTGACCATCGCCGAGCCCACGGCGTACGCCGCGCCCGTGAGCCCCAGCCCGCGCAGGAAGCCGCGGCGCGAGAGCGCGGTGGCGGCGGCGTAGTCGGGGCACCCGCACGGGTCGCCGGTGCGGGAGGCGGTGCGGGCAGCAGCAGTCGTCATCGTCGTCACGCTCACCGGAGGTAGTGGTCGGGGTGGTCGAGCAGAGCAGCGAGCAGGCGCGGGAAGTGCCACTTCATCAGCGCGTGGTCGGCGGTGATGGTGGCGTCGGGGGCGATGCCGGTGGCCGTGCACGCGCCCTGGAGCAGCGAGGCGGAGGACGGTCGGGCGTGCACGCGGCGGGCCATGTGGTCGACCAGGTCGCGGAAGACGATCGGGAACTCCGGCACCCACTCGGTGGGCTTCTTGTAGGTCGTGCCGTGCTCGGGCCACCACCCGCCCGACATCGACCAGTGCATGGCCATCGAGGCCAGGGCGCGGGCCGGGGAGTCCCAGGCGGCGTTGGTGAGCGGCTGTCCGTCGGGGCGGGGCCAGGCGAAGGGCTTGAGCCCGATGGTCTCCGACTGCCAGATCATCGCGTTGGCGGCGGCCTCGCCGTCGCTGGGCGGCTCGAGGGGCAGGCCGAGGGCGCGGTAGGTCGCGACGACGTCCTCGGCGGGGTCGCGCAGCTTGGTGCGCCGCGAGGTGCGGAACTCGCGGCTGTTGACCAGCTTCATCAGCACCGGCTTGATGGCGGTGTCGTTGGCCAGGTAGGTCGCGGCCAGCCTCTCCACCAGCGCGTCGCTGGGGGTGTCGCTGACGAAGCGCAGCGCCAGCTTGCGCGCGATGCGCCGCGCCGTGGCGGGGTGGTGGGCCAGGTGCACGAGGTAGGCCCGCACGACCTCGCGCCCGTCGGCGGCGGCGTTGTCGTGGCTGAAGCCCGCCACCTGCACCGGCCCGGTCCAGTGGTCCTCGGGGCGGTAGGTGGCGGCCCAGGTGCGCCACAGGTCGACGCGGTAGCCGGTGAGGATGCGCGCGGAGGCCTTGACGTCGTCCTCGGTGTAGTTGCCGACCCCGACGGTGTGCAGCTCGAGCAGCTCGCGGCCGAGGTTCTCGTTGGGGTGGGCCTTGGTGGAGGTCGCGCCGTCGAGGAAGATCAGCATCGAGGGGTGGGTGATCGCCTCGACCAGCATCTCGTCGAAGCGCCCGAGCGCGTGGCGCCGCATGATCTCGCCGTACGGCGCGCGCCACACCGCCTGCGCGTCGCCGATCGCCGGCACGTGGAGGTGGCCCTCCCAGAACTCCGTCATCACCTCGAGCACCTGCTGGCGCGAGGTGATGCGCCGCGCCATCACCCGGCGCGCGTAGTCGTACATGACCTCCCACGTGCCGCGGACGTCGGTGACCTGGCGCTGCCAGAGGTCGGCGGGTCCGCGGTGGAGGTCGGGCCACCAGTCGGCGAGGGCCTCGGCGCGGGCGGAGTCGGCGGTGGCGAGCTGCTCGCGGAACCACGCCATGCCGCCGCCGGCGGCCTTGACCTCGGCGGTGAGCTCGGGCGTGACGCCGTAGGAGAAGCGGGTGACCAGGTGGCGGGCGCCGGCGCCCAGGACGGGCGTGCGGGCGTAGCGGCCGGGGGCGTAGGTGGCACTCACGAGGCGGGGGGTCCTCATCCGTGGGGTGGTGCGGCGGGGGTGCGGGTGATGGCGCGGGGGTGCTGCAGGGGGGGTGTCGAGGGGGGCGACACGGTGATCTTCGGCCGCGACGCGCCGAGGCGGAGGGATCGGCCCCAGAAGGGGCCGTCAGGCGGGCGGCATGGCCCGGACGGGCCATGCCCGGGTGGCCCGGTCGGGTCACCCGCAGGAGGTGGGTGGGGTGCGGTCGAGCCGTTCGTGGCACCGGTGTCGCCGAACGGCGCATGGAGCGTCGCGACGTGGGTACGTTGCGACCGTCCAGCCCGCGGCGCCACGCCACGGGCCTGCCCCCGGTCACGAGGATCCCCCCATGAGCGACAGCACCCCGTCAGCCCCGCCCCCGCCGCCCGAGGGCTACCGCCCCCCGCCGCCGGCCGGCTCGCCCTCCTCCTACGGCGCGCAGCCGCCCTCGCCGTACGGCGGCTACGGCGCGCCCGCGACCTACGGCGCCCCGGGCGGCGCGCCCCTCGGCAAGGTCCGCGGCACCGGCGTCTGCATCGTGCTGGCCATCGTGACCTTCGGCATCTACTCCCTCTACTGGTACTTCAAGACCCACGAGGAGATGAAGCAGCACAGCGGCCAGGGCGTCGGCGGCGGCGTGGCCCTGATCCTGGCCCTCTTCGTCGGGTTCGTGATGCCCTACCTCACCGCCAGCGAGGTCGGCGGGCTCTACAAGCGCCGCGGCCAGGAGCCGCCGGTCAGCGGTCTCACCGGCCTGTGGTACTTCCCCGGCATGTTCATCCTCGTCGGCCCGATCGTGTGGTTCGTGAAGACCAACGGCGCCCTGAACCGCTACTGGGAGTCGCTGGGCGCCACCCGCGACTGACCCGCACCACGCACGGAACACCCGGGACGCTCCCGGGGTTGGCCCGACGTACCCCCGTCACCGACCCCAGGAGCGTCTCCCCGTGCCCACCTCCGAGCTGTTCACCCCGATCACCCTGCGCGGCGTCACCGTGCGCAACCGGGTCTGGGTGGCGCCGATGTGCCAGTACTCCTCCGTCGACGGCCTGCCCGACGACTGGCACCTGGTGCACCTCGGCTCCTTCGCCCGCGGCGGCGCCGGCCTGGTGATGACCGAGGCCGCGGCCGTGGTGCCCGAGGGGCGCATCACCCCGCAGGACGCCGGCATCTGGGACGACGCCCAGCGCGACGCCTGGCGCCGTGTCGTCGACTTCGTGCACGGCCAGGGGGCCACGGCGGCGGTCCAGCTCGCCCACGCCGGGCGCAAGGCCTCCGCGGCCCGCCCCTGGGCCGAGGGCCAGGTGGCCTCCGACGCCGAGGGCGGCTGGGAGCCGGTCGGCCCGTCGGCCGAGGCCTTCCCGGGCCTGCGCGACCCCCGCGCGCTGACGGTCGCCGAGATCGAGCAGGTCGTGGAGGCCTTCGGGGCCGCCGCGGTGCGCGCCGTCGAGGCCGGCTTCGACGTCGTCGAGGTCCACGCCGCCCACGGCTACCTGCTCCACGAGTTCCTCTCCCCGCTCTCCAACCACCGCGACGACGAGTACGGCGGCCCCTTCGAGCACCGCGCCCGCCTCCTGCTCGACGTCGTACGCCGGGTCCGCGCGGCCGTCGGCGAGGAGGTGCCGCTGCTGGTGCGCATCTCCGCGACCGACTGGGCCGAGGGCGGCTGGGACGCCGACTCCTCGGTGCGGCTCGCGGGGCTGCTGCGCGAGGCGGGCGTCGACCTGGTCGACACCTCCTCGGGCGGCAACCTGCGCGTCGACATCCCGGTGGAGCCGGGCTACCAGGTGCCGTTCGCGGCCCGGATCCGCGCCGAGGCCGGCATCGCCTCGGGTGCGGTGGGCCTGATCACCGAGCCCAAGCAGGCCAACGACGTCATCGCCGAGGGCTCCGCCGACGTGGTGCTGCTGGCCCGCGAGCTGCTGCGCGACCCGCACTGGCCGCTGCGCGCGGCCCACGAGCTCGGCGTCGAGCCGGGGGAGGGCGTCGACTGGCCGGTGCAGTACCGCGCGGGGTCCGCCGGCTGGTGAGGCCGGCTGGTGAGGCCCGGCCGCTCAGAGCACCGAGCGGTAGACGTCCACGGTGCGGGCCGCGATGGCGCCCCAGCTGAAGGACTCGATGGCCCGCTGCCGGCCGGCGCGCCCCAGGGCGGCGGCGCGGTCGGGGTCGGAGACGACCTCGACGAGCGCCGCGGCGAAGTCGGCGACGTAGCGGTCGGGGTCGAGCGGCGTGCCGGTGCCGTCGGTGGCCTGCTCGATGGGCACCAGCAGGCCGGTGGCGCCGGCCCCGGCGCCGTCGACGACGACCTCGGGGATGCCACCGGTCGCGGTGGCGACCACCGCGGTCTCGCAGGCCATCGCCTCGAGGTTGACGATGCCCAGCGGCTCGTAGATCGAGGGGCACGCGAAGGCGGTGGCGGCGCTGAGCAGGGCGACCACGTCGGCGCGCGGCAGCATCTCGCGGATCCACACGACGCCGTCGCGCTCGGCGGCCAGGCCGGCCACCAGCGTCTCGACCTCGGCCTGGATCTCCGGGGTGTCGGGGGCCCCGGCGCACAGCACGATCTGCACCTCGGGCGGCAGCTGCGCCACCGCGCGCAGGAAGAGCGGCAGCCCCTTCTGCCGGGTGATCCGGCCGACGAAGACGACGGAGGGCCGGTCGGGGTCGACGCCCTGGGCGCGCACCCGGTCGGGCGCGTGCACGGGGGCCCACAGGTCGGTGTCGATGCCGTTGTGCACGGTGTGCACGCGGCCGGGGTCGACGGCGGGGTAGGAGCGCAGCACGTCCTCGCGCATCGCGGCCGACACCGCGATCACCGCGGCCGCCGCCTCGTAGGAGGTGCGCTCCACCCACGACGACAGGGCGTAGCCGCCCCCGAGCTGCTCGGCCTTCCAGGGGCGCAGCGGCTCCAGGGAGTGCGCCGAGACGACGTGCGGCACGCCGTGGAGCAGCGAGGCGAGGTGGCCGGCCATGTTGGCGTACCAGGTGTGGGAGTGCACCAGGTCGCTGCCGGCGCACCCCTGCGCGATGGCGAGGTCCACGCCCAGGGTGCGCAGGGCCGGGTTGGCGCCGGCGAGCTCGCCCAGGTCGGCGTACGACGAGGTGCCGGGCTCCTCGCGCGGGGCGCCGAAGGCGTGCACCCGGGTGTCGGGCCCGTCGGGCATCGCGCGCAGCGCGCGCACCAGCTCGGCGACGTGCACCCCCGCCCCGCCGTAGATCTCCGGGGGGTACTCCTTGCTCAGGACGTCGACTCGCACGCAGGTGAACCTACTCGCCCCGGGGGCGACACGCCCCGCGGGAACAGCGCCCGTGGACGCCGGGTTGGGGCGGGCATGAGCACCCGCCCCGTGAAGGTCCCCGACGCCAGCCACCCGATCTCGGTCACCGCCACCGGCCAGCCCGTTACCGTCAGCGTCGACGGTCACGTGGTCGCGCGCACCGACGCCGCGCTCAGCCTGGCCGAGGCGGGCTACCCGCCCGTGCAGTACGTGCCGATCGGCGACGTCGACCCGCTCGTGCTGACCCGCACCGAGCACGCCACCTACTGCCCCTACAAGGGCGAGGCCGGCTACTACAGCCTCGTGGTCGGGGGCCGCACGCTGGAGAACAAGGTGTGGACCTACGACGCGCCCTACCCCGCGGTCGCCGAGATCGCCGGTCACGTCGCCTTCTACCCCGACGTCGTGGACGTGCGCGTCGGCTGACCTGCCCAGCCGGGGGTCCGGGGCGTTACGGTGACGCCATGAGCGCCTCCCGCAAGAAGGTCCTGGCCATCGTGCTCGCCGGCGGTGAGGGCAAGCGACTGATGCCGCTCACCGCCGACCGGGCCAAGCCGGCGGTGCCCTTCGCGGGCATCTACCGCCTCATCGACTTCGCCCTGTCCAACGTGGTCAACTCCGGCTACCTCCAGGTCGTGGTGCTGACGCAGTACAAGAGCCACAGCCTCGACCGCCACGTCACCCAGACGTGGCGCATGTCGACCATGCTCGGCAACTACGTCACCCCGGTGCCGGCCCAGCAGCGCGTGGGCAAGCACTGGTACCTCGGCAGCGCCGACGCGATCTACCAGTCGCTCAACCTGATCAAGGACGAGAAGCCCGACATCGTGGTCGTGGTCGGGGCCGATCACGTCTACCGCATGGACTTCTCCCAGATGGTGGCCCAGCACGTCGAGAGCGGCGCGGCCTGCACCGTCGCGGCGATCCGGCAGCCGATCTCGCTGGCCGACCAGTTCGGCGTGATCGACGTCGTGCCCGACGAGCCGAGCCGCATCCGCGACTTCCTCGAGAAGCCCACCGACCCGGTCGGGCTGCCCTCGAGCCCCGGCGAGGTGCTGGCCTCGATGGGCAACTACGTCTTCGACGCCGACGCGCTCGTCGAGGCCGTCACCCGTGACGCCACCACGCCCGGCTCCAAGCACGACATGGGCGGCGACATCGTGCCGGCCTTCGTGCGCCGCTCCCAGGCCGGCGTCTACGACTACCGCGACAACGTCGTGCCCGGCGCGACCGACCGCGACCGCGGCTACTGGCGCGACGTCGGCACGCTCGGGTCCTACTACGCCGCCCACATGGACGTCGTCTCCCCGCTGCCGGTCTTCAACCTCTACAACTTCGACTGGCCGATCTACACCGCCTACGGCCCGCAGCCCCCGGTCAAGATCGTGCAGGGCGGCGACGGCACCAAGGCCGAGGTCGACGAGGCCGTGCTCTCGCCCGGGGCCGTGGTGACCGGCGGCGCGGTCAGCCGCTCGGTGCTCTCGCCCGCGGTGCGCGTGGAGTCCGGCGCCGAGGTGAGCGGCTCGGTGCTGCTCAACGGCGTGCAGGTCGGCGCCGGCGCGGTCGTGCGCAACGCCATCCTCGACAAGAACGTCGTGGTGCCCCCGGGCGCGCAGGTCGGCGTCGACCCCGAGGCCGACCGGGCCCGGGGCTTCGTGGTCGAGGACGGCCTCACCGTGCTCGGCAAGGACCAGCCCTTCCCGGCCTAGGTCGCGGGCGGCGGGGTCGTGGGGAGCAGCCCCGCGGCCCGCGCCGGCTCGGCGTAGGCCACGGCGAGGGTCTCGGTGGTCTCGTGGGCGTTGAGCCCGCTGGGGTTGGGCACGATCCACAGCTCCGCGCCGGCCAGGGGCTCGGGCTGGCGGCCCTGCTGCGCGCGGGGCAGCACGAAGGCCGTGCGGTAGGCCGTGACGCCGGCGACCGCGACCACGCGGGGGCGCACCCGCTCGACCAGCGCCGCGAGCCGCGCGGCGCCGGCGCGCAGCTCGGCGGCGCCGAGCTCGGAGGCCTTGGCGGTCGCACGGGGTGCGAGGTTGGTCAGCCCGATCCCGCGCTCGCGCAGCCGGTCGCGGTCGGCGTCGGTGAGGCCCGCGGCCGGGTCGACGGGGTGCTCGATCACCCCGGCGCGGAGCATCGCGGGCCAGAACCGGTTGCCCGGGTGGGCGAAGTGCGTGCCGGTCGCCGCGGTCCACAGGCCGGGGTTGATCCCGACCACGAGCAGCCGCACCGGGTGTGCGTCGTCGCCGAGCAGGTCGGGCACCTCCGCGTCGCGGAAGCCCTCCAGCTCGGCGCGGGTGAAGGTCTGCCGCGGGCTCACGCGCCGAGCCTGCCACGCCGGCGCCGGGTGCCCGCGGGAACCCCGCGCCGCGGGCTACCGTCGGAGCACCATGCGCCTCCTCCTCGGGACCCTGACCGTGCTCGTGCTCGCGTCGGGCTGCGCCGACGGCCAGACCTCGGGGTCGGCCGCCGACCCGGTCCGCACGGGCGCGGAGCCCGAGGTCGTCGCGCTGCTGAGCGCCACGGCTGCGGGCGGCCGGCCGGGTGCGGGGGCGACCCACCTGCGCGGGCCGGGCGACGTGGCCGCGCTGGTCGCCGACCTGCGGGGGCCGCTGGTGGGCGAGGTGCGCCGTGCGGTCGAGGGCGCCGACGTGTCGCAGGGCCGCGAGCTGGTCGGCGGCGTCGTGGCGGTGGGCTGCGAGCCGGCCGAGGACGTCGCGGTGGAGGGCGCCGGTGAGGGGCTCCGGCTCACCGCCGCCCCCGCCCCCGCGACCGGTCGGGAGTGCCTCGCGCCGGTGACGACGGTGGCGCTGGTGCTGGTCGAGGAGCCGACCGACCGCTGAGCCGGCCGGGCCGGGATCAGCCCCGAGGGGCGACGTAGGTGACCAGGAGGCTGTTGGCCACCGAGCGCTGGACGTCGTCGGAGGGCTCGTTCTCGACCGCCAGCCCGCCGTCGCCCTGCTCGGCCACGAGGGTGGAGGAGCCGCCGCCGTCGAGGTTGAGCGCCTCGTCGGCGCCGAGGTCGATCATCAGGTCGGCCAGCTCGACCATGGTGTGGCCGCGGCTCTGCTCGGAGCGGCCGTCGACCACGAGCACGAGCACCTCGCCGGTGTCGGAGTCGATGCCCACCGCCGTGCGCGGGTGCATCTCGCGGTCGTCGACGACCTGCACCACCCCGTCGTCGACGAGGAACTTGTTGCCGGTCACGACCATGCGCGGGGCGCCCTCGAGCGACCAGGTGGTGCGCACCGGCGTCCCGACCCGCAGCGCGCGCAGGGAGCGGGCCCCGTCGCCGCGCCCGACGAGCAGCCGGCCGTCGATCCTGGCCCCGGGCTGGAGGCGGGTGCGGTTGGCGACGACCCGGCCGTCGCGCACGACGACGAGTCGCACGTCCTCCTGCTGGCCCTCCACGACCTGGTAGCCCGGCGAGCGACCCCACCGGGGCGTGTAGATCCCGACCCCGCCGGGGGCCACGACGTGCGAGTTGAGGTTGGTGACGTCGATGCCGGGGCGGTCGACGACCGAGGCCCTCAGGCGGACCGTGCCGATGTGGGGCGCGCCGTGGGCGCCGAGGTAGAAGGCGGAGTTCCACCCCGAGGCGCGGGCGTTCATGACGCCCCCGGCCTTCGAGCGGCCGACGCCGAGCGGGGCGCCCGTGCGGCCGATGTCGTAGAAGTCGCCGTTAACCGCGCCGACCGCGGCGGGCCGGTCCTGGGCCATGTCGAGCACGGTCTCGGTCGCGGCGACCCGGCCGGGGTTGGCGTAGTCGAGGCCCACGCCCCTCACCGAGGGGTCGACCACCAGCAGGTGCGCGCGGACCGGGCCGCGGGCGTCGGTCTGGCTCCACTCCCGCAGCTCGACGCCGGGGGCGACCCGGCGCACCGAGACGACGCTGCGGGTGAGGAGACGACGGTCGTCGGCGGTGCCGGGCGCCGCGAGGGCACCCGCCAGGCCGTCGGAGGTCTGCCGGTCGCGGCCCTCGCCGGCGGCGGTGCCGGGTCGGGTCGCCGGAGCCGAGCTCCCGGCAGGGCTCGGGTCAGGACTCGCGGAGCCGGCGGGAGCGGGGTCGTCGGGGGTCGCCAGGGCCGGGGCACCGAGGGCGAGCAGCCCGCTCAGCGCCGCGGCAGCCAGGGGTCGGGAGACGCGCACGGCATGAAGGCTAAGCCTCTCACCGGTGCTTGCGGGGCAGATGCACCACAGTTCCCTCCAGCACCACGCGGCCCGGCCGCCTCAGGAGCAGGGCACCGAGCCCAGGCGGGCCAGACCCTCGCGGTCGCCCTCGCCCAGGGTGGTGCGCCCCAGGTTGTCGGCGTTCATCAGCTCCTCCGGGTCGTCGACGTGGCCCAGGCCCACGACGTGGCCGAGCTCGTGCACCAGGATGGCGCGCATCTGCTCGCGCCCGCCCGGCTCGTCGGCGAGGCGGTCGTAGACGTCGGTGTCGAGGGCGACCATGCCGGTGACGTAGTAGCGCCGGCCCAGGCCCTGGCTGGTCGCGCTGCCGCCGAGCCCGGCGACGTCGCCGGCCAGGCGCGGCACCTCCTCGTCGTCCGACCAGCCGATGAGCACCGGCGCGGGCCGGCCGAGCAGGCTCTCGCGCCGCTCGAAGTCGCGGTCGTCGGTCACTCCCTCGTCGCTGAACCGGAAGCCCGTGGCCCCCTCGATCTCGGCCACCGACTCCGAGACCAGCACCTCCCAGTCCTGCGGCGCCCCGGCGGGGTTGACCACGTAGGTGATCGGCTCGCAGGGGTTCCAGCTCACCGGCTGGCGGCCCCCGCGCTGGGTGAGGCTGAAGTCGTAGGACCCGCCGGTGTCCTCCACGCCCACGAGGTCGCCCAGCCGGTCGTTGCGACCCAGCAGGTCGCGCATCCGGTTGCCGAAGGCGCCCGGGTCGCGCATCAGCAGCAGCGTGGTCACCACGACCGCCACCAGCAGCCCCGGCAGCACCGGCCCGTGGGTGCGGCGCTCCCGGCGCGGTCGCGACGTACGCCGGCGCGCGCCCCACGGCTCCCGCACGGGTCGGTGGGTCGGGCTCGCCCCCAGGCCGTGGGACTGGTCGAGACGGTCGAGCTCGCGCAGGCGCCGCTCCATCTCCCTGGCCCAGCGCCGCTGCGCGCGTCGTTGCGAGAACCCCACGACGCCATTCTCACCCGGCGCTCCACACCGGCGTGGCCGGACGGGCGCAGCGGTGTCGCACTAGGGTCGGCGGCGTGCCGGTGTGGAACACCTTCGTGGAGGGCGACAACCTCGCCGTCCTGCGGGCGTGCGCCGCGCGCGGCGAGGCCTTCGACCTGGTCTACATCGACCCGCCCTACAACACCGGGCACGCCTTCGCCTACGCCGACGACCGCCGCGGCGCGCCCGGGGAGGGCCGCCACGCCGCCTGGACCGCCTTCATGCGCCCCCGCCTGGAGGCGGCCCGCGACGTGCTCGCCGGCACCGGGGCGCTCTTCGTCAGCATCGACGACCACGAGGCGGCCCACCTGCGGCTGCTGCTCGACGAGGTGCTGGGCGAGGAGGGCTTCCTGGCCCAGGTCGTGGTCAACCTCAACCCCAAGGGCCGCCAGCTCGGCGGCGGCTTCGCCACCAGCCACGAGTACCTGCTGGTCTACGCCCGCGACCCGCGCCGCTGCGTGCTGCAGGCCAGCAGCCCCGACACCGTCGACGAGCGCGACTTCCCGCTCACCGACGCCGCGACGGGGCGGCGCTTCCGGCACCTGCCGCTGCGCAACACCAACAAGAAGTTCAACCCCACCACCTCCCGCACGCTGCACTTCGCGGTGTGGGGCGACCCGGTCACCGGCCGCGTCGCCACCACGCCCTTCGACGGCGCGGTGGAGATCGAGCCCGTCTTCGGCGACGGCCGGCCCGCGGTCTGGCGCTGGAGCCGCCCCCTCATCGACCAGCGCCCCGACGACCTCGTCTGCCGCACCGTCAACGGCGTGCGCGGCCCGCGGGTCGACGTCTTCCAGCGCGACTGGCTGCACCCGGGCCGGCGCAAGAAGCTGACCACGATCTGGCTGGCCGAGGAGGTGGGCTCCACCGACACCGCGGTGGCCGAGCTCAAGGAGCTGGTGGGCCACGTCTTCGAGTCGCCGAAGCCCACCGGCCTGCTGCGCCGCGTGCTCGCCACGATGCCTGCCGACGCGCGGGTGCTCGACTTCTTCGCCGGCAGCGGCACCACCGGCCACGCGGTGGCGCTGGCCAACGCCGCCGACGGCGGCAGCCGCGCCTGCACGAGCGTCGACGTGGCCGCGCCGACCCGCGTCGGGTCCAACGCCCACGCCGCGGGCCTGGTCACGGTCGCCGACATCACCCGGGCGCGGCTGCGCGCCGTGGCCGAGACCGTCGGCGGCGGGCTGGAGGAGCGGATCGAGCCGCCCGCCTGACCCGTGGCCGACCCCGGGTCACTCCACGCCGGCGGCCTTCTCCAGGGCCGCGACCTCGTCCTCGAGGAAGGTCAGCAGCCGCTGCAGGTGCGGCACGGTGCGGCGGCAGCCGGTGAGGCCGAAGGCCATCTGGCCGTCGTAGGAGGTGCAGGTGATGTTGAGGGCCATGCCGTTGATCGGGATCGACAGCGGGTAGACCCCCGTCATCCGCGCGCCGTTCCAGTAGTGGGTCGTGCGGGGGCCCGGCACGTTGCTGATGATGAGGTTGTAGGGCGAGCGGACGATGCCCTGCATCCGCAGCAGCGGCGGGATGATCGCCGGCGCCTGGCCCATCGCGGTCATCGCGATGATCTGCGTCGGCGTCATCGACGACAGCGCCTCCTTGCCGTCGACCATGGAGCGGTGGATGCTGCGCAGCCGGTCGGCCGGGTCGTCGAGGTGGGTGGCCAGCTGGGCCAGCACCGCGCCCACGGCGTTGCCGCCGTCGGCGGAGGCGATGTGGGAGGACTTCGCGTTCAGCCCCACCGGCACCATCGCCACCATCGGCTGGTCGGGCAGCGCGTCGAGCTCGAGCAGGTAGGCGCGCATCGCGCCGCTGCACATCGCGAGCACCACGTCGTTGAGGGTCGTGCCGGTGGCCCGGCCGATGGCGTGCAGCCGCTCGATCGGCCAGTCCTGGGCCGCGAAGCGGCGGGCGCCCGTGATCGGGCGGTTGAACATCGTGCGCGGCGTGCGCAGCGAGACCGTGGTCGTCTCGTTGCGCACCCCGCGGGCCAGGGTCCGCACCAGGGCCGAGGGCATGCCCGCGGCCTCGGCGCTGATGCCCAGCGCCGTGCGCGCCGCCCGCAGCGGCAGCTCGGCGAGGCTGCGGTCGCGGGTGGTGGCCAGCGCCTTCGAGCGGGTGGGCGGGCGGTAGCCCCACGGCGCGGGCATGTCGCGCTCGTCGGGGTCGGTGCCCAGCACGCTCTGGAGCAGGCGCATCGCCGAGACGCCGTCGACCAGCGCGTGGTGCGACTTGGTGTAGAGCGCCACCTTGCCGTCGGCCAGGCCCTCGATGACGTGCGACTCCCACAGCGGGCGCTCCCAGGCCAGGCGCGTGGAGTGCAGCCGCGAGCACAGCTCGAACAGCTCGCGGTAGCGGCCCGGCTCCGGCAGCGCGCTGTGGCGCACGTGGTGCTCCACGTCGAAGTCCTCGTCGGGCACCCACACCAGCTGGCCCGCGGTGCGCAGCGAGCGGTGGGGGCGCTTGAGGAAGAGCGGTGCGATCTCCTCGACGTCGCGCATCTGCTCGTACATCTCGCGCACGTAGTGCGGGCCCGCACCGGCCGGCTTCTCGAAGAGCTGCAGACCGCCCACGTGCATCGGCATGTGCCGGTTCTCGGCCAGCAGGAACGCCGTGGCGGTGGGGTCGATCGGAGTGACCACGAGAGGGCCTTTCGCTGGCAGGGGGCTGCTCGGCGGCGGCCCGGGGGCCAGGATGTCTCGCCGTGACGGTCGCCACAAGGTGAACGGTGAACTCACCGCGAAGTGACGCCGGCCCGCGGGCGGTGTGCGTCACCCCGGCTGAGGGGTTCCCCTCGTCCTCGCGCGCGGGTCTTGCCGGGCCCCGGCGGCGGCCGCAGGCTCGACGTACGCCGTCCCTCCGACACCCGGGAGCCCTCGTGGTCCGCCGTCTCCTGCCCTCCGTCCTCGTCTCCGCGGCCCTCGCCGCGGGCGCGGTCGCGCTGCCGAGCGCGGCGCACGCCGCCGACTACTCCGCGCCGCTGCGCACCGCCGTCAGCGACCTGCCGACCGCCACCGAGGTCCGCACGGGCTACTCCCGCGACCTGTTCACCCACTGGATCGACGCCGACGGCGACGGGTGCAGCACCCGTGACGAGGTGCTCATCAGCGAGGCCGACGACCCGGTCACCGTCGGCGCGGGCTGCGCGCTGTCGGGCGGGCGCTGGTACTCCTACTACGACGGCGCGTCGTGGACCGCCACCTCCGACGTCGACATCGACCACATGGTGCCGCTCGCCGAGGCGTGGGACTCCGGCGCCCGCACCTGGTCGAGCGCGACCCGCCAGGCCTACGCCAACGACCTCGGCGACCACCGCTCGCTGGTCGGGGTGACCGACAACGTCAACCAGGCCAAGAGCGACCAGGACCCCGCCGAGTGGCTGCCGGCCCAGCAGGTGTGCCGCTACGTCTCGGAGTACGTCGCGGTCAAGCACCGCTGGCGGCTCAGCGTCGACGCGGCGGAGAAGGCGGCGCTGGCCTCCGCGGCCGACGGCTGCACCAACACCACGCTGACCGTCGCCCTCGCCCGCTGAGCCCGGCCGGACCCGGCCCGCCCGGCCCGACCCGGCCCACGAGTCGTCCACAGGCGCTCGCGCCCGTCGGTCCCTCCCCAGCCGGCCGCGGGCCGGGCCCGGCGGGGCCCGGATCTCCCTAGCGTCGTGGTCGACACCGGATCCCACCGGTGCGCGACCCTCGGGAGAGACACCATGACCAGCTCCACCCTGCGCCTGGCCGTCGCGGCGGCCGGCCTCACGCTCGCCGCCACCGCCGGCTCCCTCGTCGGCGTGGCCGCGGCCCAGGCCGACCCCACCCCGCCGGCGCCCGACACGATCGTCAGGGTCACCGGCGACGCCCAGACCGGCTTCGGCATCAAGTACTACGACGGCAGCTCCGACTTCCCCCCGCGCCTGCGCGAGGCGCTCGACGACTGCGCCGACTACCCCGCCCGGATCGGCCAGGCGCGCTGCCGCACCAAGGTCAAGACGTGGTACCGCGACCTCGCCGACACCAAGCAGGCGCTGAAGTGGGCCCGGAGCGCGGCGTGAGGGCCCCGGCCCGGGCGGCCGCCCTGGTCGGCCTCGCCGGCGCCCTGGCCGGGGTCGGCCTGCTGCTGCCGGGCGCCAGCAACGGCACCCAGGCGCCGGCGCAGCCGCCGCCCGACACCATCGTCGAGGTGACCGGCGACGCCGCCAACGGCTTCGGCGTCCACCACTACGACGGCACCGCGCTCTACCCGCCCACCGACTCCGAGGCCGCGGCCGAGTGCGGGGAGTACGACACACGGGTCGCGCGGGTGCGCTGCCGCACCGAGGTGCGGGTCTGGTACCGCGACCTCGCCGACCTCCAGCAGGCCCTCGACTGGGCCCACCGCTAGGTCGTCCGCCCGCGCCGCTCCGGCCACGGCGGGGTCCCTGGTCTGGCACGATCAGGACCATGGAGGCCCCGCCGTTCGACCTCGTGTGGAGCCGCTCGCGCAGCTCGGCGCGGGTGCGGGTCGCCCGCTGGCGCTCCAAGCGCTGGCAGATCCTCCAGTGCGCGGTGGCCGCCGCCGTCGCCTGGCTCATCGCCAGCGACCTGCTGGGTCACGACGTGCCCGTCTTCGCGCCCATCGCCGCGGTGGTCAGCCTCGGCACCTCCTACGGCCAGCGGCTGCGCCGGGTGGCGGAGGTGACGGCGGGCGTGGCCATCGGGGTGCTCCTGGCCGACCTGCTCATCGTCTGGCTCGGCGGCGGCGCCTGGCAGCTGGGGCTCATCGTGGCCCTCGCCATGACCGCAGCGGTGCTGCTCGACGCCGGCACCCTCTTCGTCAACCAGGCTGCGATCCAGTCGATCTTCGTCGTGGCCCTGCTGCCGGGGTCGGGCGCCTCGCTGACCCGGTGGACCGACGCCCTCATCGGGGGCGGCGTCGCCCTGGTGGCGGCCACGGTGGTGCCGGCGGCGGCGCTGCGGCGCCCGCGCGAGCAGGCCGCTGTCGTGCTGCGCAAGGTCGCCGAGCTCCTGCGCGGCGCCGCCGACGTCATGGTCGACGGCGAGGTCGAGCGCGGCATGGCCCTGCTCGACGACGCCCGCAGCACCGACGCGCTCATCCGCCAGCTCCAGTCGGCGGCCGACGAGGGCATGGCCATCGTGGCGTCCTCGCCGTTCCGGGTGCGGCACAAGCCGGGCATCCGGCGCATGGCGGAGCTGGTGGGCCCGATGGACCGCGCGATGCGCAGCACCCGGGTGCTGGTGCGCCAGGTCGCGGTCGCCGCCTACCACCGCCGACCGGTGCCCACCTCCTACTCCGCGCTGGCCCGCGACCTCGCCGACGCCGTCGACGTGGTGGTCGAGGAGCTCACCCAGGACCGCCAGCCCACCGCGGCGATGCCCGCGCTGCTGGCGGTGGGCATGGCCACCGGGTCGGTCGAGCGCGCCGAGGAGATGACCGCCGAGGTCGTGCTGGCCCAGCTGCGCTCCGTCGTCGTCGACCTGCTCATGCTCACCGGGCTCTCGCAGCTGGAGTCGACCGACGCGCTGCCCCCGCCGCCGCGCTGAGCCGGGCGGGCCGGGTCACAGCTCGGCGCGCAGCTCCTGCACCACCGAATCGACGACCGCCACGAGGTCGCCGCCGGTGCGCTCGGCCACCGCCCGCTGGCGCTGGTAGGAGGCGCCGCGGCGGGGGATGTCACCGACCAGGGCGAGCTCCTCGGAGCAGCCCAGCCGCTCCGCCACCGGGGCGAGGCGCTCGAGCAGGTCGGCCAGGTCGTCGGTGACCAGGCGCTCGGTGGAGTGCTCGTCGAGGATCACGATGGCCTCGAGGCCGTAGCGCGCCGCGCGCCACTTGTTCTCCTGCACGTGCCACGGCGGCATGGTGGGCAGCTCCTCGCCGCCGGCCAGCCGGGTGTCGAGGTCGACCACCAGGCACTGGGTGAGCGCGGTCAGCGCCGCGAGGTCGGAGAAGGTGGAGACGCCGTCGCACACCCGGCTCTCGAGGGTGCCGAGGTGGGCCGCGGGCCGCACGTCCCAGCGGATCTCGGAGAGGTCGTCGATCACGCCGGTGGTGAGCTGGTCGTGGGCGAAGCGCTCGAACTCCTCCCAGGTCGCGAACTGGAAGGGCAGCCCGGCCGTCGGCAGCTGCTGGAACATGAGCGCCCGGTTGGAGGCGTAGCCGGTGTCGACCCCGGCCCAGATCGGGGAGGAGGCCGAGAGGGCCTGCAGGTGGGGGTAGTGGTTGAGCAGCGACGACAGCACCGGCATCACCCGGCGCCGTTCGGGCAGGCCGACGTGCACGTGCACGCCCCAGATCAGCATCTGCCGGCCCCACCACTGGGTGCGGTTGATGAGCTCCTCGTAGCGGTGGCCCTCGCTGAGCTGCTGGGTGGTCCAGGAGGCGAAGGGGTGGGTGCCGCCGCCGTAGAGGTCCACGCCCAGCTCGTCGGCGGCCGGCACGACCGCCTCCAGGGTGGCGCGCAGGTCCTCGACGGCGTCCCCGACGGTGTCGCAGATGCCCGTCACCGCCTCGACGGTGTTGCGCAGCAGCTCCTTGTGGAGGCGCTCGGGGTGGGGCAGCCGGGGCCCGGCGAGGGCGGAGAGGTCGGCGGCGCAGTGGGTCAGGTCGCGGTCGGTCTTGTCGACCAGCGCGAGCTCCCACTCCACCCCGAGCGTGGGGGTCGGCGACCCGTGGAAGTCGATGCGCACGCGCCCAGCGAACCACACGGGCGGCGTGAGGCAGATCGCAGCGGCGGAGTTTGGCCAGCCCGGGGCGGGCCCTGCGAGCATCGCGGCCATGTCGGAGAACCGTGAGCTGAACCTGACCCTGGACTTCTGTCTCCGGGTGGGGGAGGTGCTGCTGTCCTCGGGTGCCGGCGCGGCCGACGTGACCGCGACGATGCTCTCGCTGGCGCGCGCCCTCGGCTTCTGGCAGGCCGAGTGCGACATCACCTTCACCTCCCTGGAGATGTCGCACCAGACCAGCCCCGACGAGCCCCCGGTGATCGCCACGCGCCAGGTCAAGCAGCGGGTCATCGACTACCAGCACCTCACCCGCGTCGACCACCTCGTGCGCGACGTCCTGCGCGAGGACCTCGACCTGCGCCAGGCCCGGGCCGAGCTCGGCCGCATCGTCTCCACCGGTCACGACCGGCCCCGCTGGGCCGTCACCGGGGCCTGGGCCGCGATGAGCGCCGGCGTGGCGATGCAGCTCGGCGGCGACGCGGCCGTGGTCGTGCTGGCCCTGCTCAGCGCGGTCACCATCGACCGGCTCCAGCTGCGCATGGCCAAGCGCCGGATGCCGGCCTTCTACCAGCAGGTCGCCGGTGCGGGCGCCGCGACGCTGATCGCCGCGGCCGCCGCGGCCAGCCCGCTGAGCATCGACGTCTCGCTGGTGATCACCGCCAACATCGTCATGCTGCTGGCCGGCGTCGGCTTCATGGGCGGGCTCCAGGACGCCCTGACCGGCTTCTACATCACCGCCGGCGCCCGTCTGACCGAGGCGATCCTGGCCACGGCCGGCATCATCGCCGGCGTCAGCGGCGGGCTCAGCCTGGCCAACGTGGTCGGTGTCCAGATCCCCGAGATCGACCCCGGCCGCGTCGACATCCAGAGCGTGGGGCTGATGATCGTGGGCTCCGCACTGGCCGCTGCGGCCTTCGCCTTCGCCTCCTACTCCCCGGGGCGCATCCTCGCCCCGATCGCGGGCATCGCCGCGGTGGCCATGGGCATCTCGACGTCGCTGGCCCAGCCCGGCCTGGGGCGGGCGTGGTCGGTCGGCACCGCGGCCTTCTTCGTCGGCCTCGTCGCCTTCGCCGTCGCCGGTCGGATGCGCGTGCCCCCGCTGGTGGTCGTGGTCTCGGCGATCGTGCCGATGCTGCCCGGCATCTCGATCTACCGGGGCCTCACGCTGCTGGCCGAGGGCGGGCGCCGCGACAGCTCCGAGGGCCTGCTGGCCATGGTCACCGCGGCCTCGGTCGCGATCGCGCTGGCCGCGGGCGTCATCCTCGGGGAGTACGTCGCCCAGCCCCTCAAGCGCGAGGCGCAGAAGCTCGAGGTCAGGCTCTCGGGGCCGCGACTGGTCGGCCCGGTGCGCGTGCGCAGCCGTCGCCCCGGCTCCTCGGCGCAGACCTCGCGCCGCGGTCGTGCCCGGGCCCGCGCGGAGGACGCCGACGACGGCGACGGCGGCACGGGCGACGACGGGGCCGGGTCGACGACTCAGCCGGGCTGAGCCAGCCGCTCGAGCCAGACCTCCGCGCTCCCGTCGTACGGCGCCCTGCGCGCGGCGACCGCGGCGTGCACCGCGTCGCACGACGCCCGGGCGGCCGCGACGACCTCGGGCGGGTAGGCGTAGCGCACCCGGTGCTCGGCGAACTCGTCCTCGTCGTCGACGTAGTCGCTCCCGTCGGCGCGACGCACGACGTCGAGGTCGAGGTCGACGGCGGTGACCACCGGGCCGTCGGGCCCCGCGAGCCAGCGGGGCGGGGTGGTGATGTCGACGTAGACCGACGCCCACGTGCCGGGGGCGTGGAAGGTGGCGACCCACCACTGCGCGGTCGCGACGGGCAGCAGGGTGACGGTGTCGACCTCGGAGACGAAGGCCGCGCCGGGGCGCGCGTGGTGGGTGCCGCGGGGCACGCCGACCCAGTCGCCGTGCTCGTCGGCGCCGAGGTGCACGCCCGCCATCCGCCAGTGGGGGCGCTCGCCCCACTTGGTGGTCTCGATGCGGACGGGCTGCCCCGGCGCCGGTCGCACGGGCCTCAGACCACCTGGGTCTTGGGCGGGAGCACCTTCTTCGACACCTTGGCCACGACGTCCTGGTAGCGGGAGCCGGCCAGCTTGCCGAAGGTGTGCAGCGCGTGGGCGTCGAGACCGACGAGCACCCGGGCCTGGTTGCGGGTGATGCCGCGCACGATGATGGCGGCGGCCTTCTCCGGGGTCATCTTGGCCAGCTTCTCGTCGAAGAACTTGGCCGTGGCGGCCTGGTCCTCGCCCGCGGAGACGCGGGAGTTGCGGGCGATGGCGGTCTTGATGCCGCCCGGGTGCACCGAGGTCACGCCGACCGGGTGGCCGGCGATGAGCATCTCCTCGCGCAGGGCCTCGGTCATGCCGCGCACGGCGTACTTGGAGGCGTTGTACATGCTCTGCCCGGGCATCGAGATCAGCCCGAAGAGCGAGGACAGGTTGACCACGTGGCCGTCGCCGGAGGCGATGAGGTGGGGCAGGAAGGCCTTGGTGCCGTGCACCACGCCCCAGAAGTTGATGCCGATGATCCAGTCGATGTCGTCGTACTCCAGCTCGACCAGGTCGCCGGCCAGCGCGACGCCGGCGTTGTTGACGACCACGTTGACCCGGCCGAAGTGGTCGACGACCGCGGCGGCGTAGGCCTCGAAGGCGTCGCGGTCGGCGACGTCGAGCCGGTCGGTGCGCACGTCGCGGGCGCCGGCGGCCCGCGCCTGGCGGGCGGTCTCGGCCAGGCCGGCCTCGTCGACGTCGGAGAGGGCCAGGCGCGAGCCCTTGCCGGCGAGGTTGAGGGCCAGGGCCCGGCCGATGCCGGATCCGGCGCCGGTGATCACGACGACCTTGTCGGTCAGCGTCTTCATGCGTTCACGTCCTCACGTGTCGGGGTGCTGCGGGGGGCGGGGTCGGTGTGCGGCGCGCCGACGGCGTAGGCCGGGGTGTCGAAACGGGCGAGCAGGCGGCGGAAGCCGAAGGTGGAGCGCGGCCACAGGGTGGTGTTGCGCCCGTGCTCGTCCTGGTACCAGCTGGAGCAGCCGCCGGTGCTCCACACCGTGCGGTCCATGCGCTGCTGGAGGCTCTCGTTCCAGGCGGCGGTGGCCCGCTCGGTGGGCTCGACCGTGGCGTAGCGGTGCCGGCGCATCGTGCGGATCGCGTCGCGCACGTAGGCGACCTGCGACTCGATCATGAAGACCATGCTGGAGTGGCCCAGGCCGGTGTTGGGGCCGACCAGCAGGAAGAGGTTGGGGAACTCCGGCACGGTGGTGCCCTTGTAGGCCGCCATGCCGCTCTCCTTCCAGCGCGCGGACAGGGTGCGGCCGGTGCGGCCCACCAGGTGCTCGGTGATGGGCAGCTCGGTGGTGTGGAAGCCGGTGGCGACGATGACGACGTCGACCTCGCGCTCGGTGCCGTCGGCGGTCACGATGCCGTGCTCGGTGAGCCGGGCGATCCGGTCGGTGACCACCTCGGTGGTCGGGCGGGCCAGTGCGGGGTAGTAGCGGTTGGAGATGAGGATCCGCTTGCAGCCGATCTGGAAGTCGGGGGTGACCTTCGCGCGCAGCTCCGGGTCGCTGATCGAGCGGGCGATGTTGGCCTCGGCGGCCTTGCGCGCCGGCAGCAGCACCGCGGGGGCCAGGGTGAAGGGCGGCACGTAGGACTCGCGGCCCCAGTAGATCGCCGTGCGGTAGGCCTTCTGCAGCCCCGGCACGTGGCGCAGGGCGGCCTTCTCCAGGCGCGAGTAGGTGCGGTCGTGGCGCGGCATCACCCAGGGTGCGGTGCGCTGGTAGACGTCGAGGTGCTCGGCCCGCTCGGCGACCTCGGGGATGATCTGGATCGCCGAGGCGCCGGTGCCGATGACGGCGACGCGCTTGCCGGTGAGGTCGGCGGTGTGGTCCCAGCGGGCGGAGTGGAAGACCTCGCCGCCGAAGGACGCCAGCCCCTCGATGTCGGGCAGCTTGGGCTCGGAGAGGCCACCGGCGCCGACGACGAGGTCGCGGGCCAGGTAGTCGCCGCGGCTGGTCTCGACCAGCCATGCCTGCTCCTCGGCCCGCCAGGTGGCGGTCTCCAGCGCGGTGTCGAAGACGAAGCGGTCGAGCACGCCCGACTCGCGCGCCACGCGCTGGATGTAGGCCTGGATCTCCGGCTGGGGCGAGAACGACATCGACCAGTCGGGGTTGGGCGCGAAGGAGTAGGAGTAGAGCTGGCTGGGCACGTCGCAGGCGGCGCCGGGGTAGGTGTTGTCGCGCCACGTGCCGCCGACGTCGCCGCCCTTCTCGAGGACGACGAAGTCGCGCTCGCCATCGGCGTCGAGCTGGATCGCGGCGCACAGGCCCGCGAAGCCGGCGCCGACGACGAGGTGGTCGACGCGGCGCGCGCCGGCCGGGACCGGGGTGGTGTCGGTGGTCATGGTCACGAGGGTATTGGCGTTATTGAAAAAGTGTCAATAGAGTGGGGCCCGTGACCCGCAGCACCTCCTCCCGCACCCGGCTCAGCCCCGACGAGCGCCGCGCCCAGCTGCTCGACCTCGGCGTGCGCCTGCTCGCGACCCGCTCGGTCGACGAGCTGAGCATCGACCTGCTCGCCGAGGAGGCCGGCATCTCGCGCGGGCTGCTCTACCACTACTTCGGCAACAAGCACGCCTTCCACGAGGCCGTCGTGCGACGGGCCGCCGACGACCTCATCGAGCAGACCGCCCCACCCACCGCGGGCGACCCGATCGAGCGGTTGCTGCTGTCGATGACGGCCTACCTCGACTACGTCGTGGCCAACCACGAGGGCTACCTCTCGCTGGTCAAGGGCGCCGCCGGCGGCAACGAGACGCTCCGCGAGATCTACGAGGAGGCCCGCTCGACCCTCACCGACCGCATCTTCCGCGAGGACGCCCAGGGCCAGCTCGTGCCCGACACCCCCGCGAGCCGGCTCATGGTGCGCGCCTGGGCGGCCATGAACGAGCAGCTCGTGCTCGCCTGGATCGAGCACCCCGCCGGCATCACCCGCGACGACCTGGTGGCGATGATGGCGGGCTCGCTGCCCGCGCTGGTCGGCGTGCTGCCCCCGGCGGGACCGGCGGGACCGGCCGGGTCTCACTCCACCCCGGCCGAGAGGTCGTAGACACTCACGCCGTCGACGCTCTGCGCGGTGAAGGTCGACTCCACCCAGGCCGTGATCTCCGCCGCCGCGTCCGAGCCGCCGTCGGACCCGCCGGCGCCGCCCAGCACGCCGCCCATCGCGCCACCCCCGCCGATGAACCAGTGGATCTCGCCGTCCGCGACGTACTGCTGGAACTCCTCGAGGGTGGGGCTGGGGTCGCTGCCGTTGAAGCCGCCGATCGCCATCACCGGCTCCTGGGTGGCCAGCTGGTAGCCCGACGCGGTGTTGGACCCCACCGCCGCCGCGACCCAGGTGAAGGAGTCGGCGTCGCTCGTGAGCAGGGCGTCGATCGCCTCGCTCGACGTGCTGGCCTCCAGCAGCCCGCCCGTGCTCGCCCCGGGCACGCCGCCCGTCCCGCCGGGGCCGCCCGTCCCGCCGGGGCCGCCCATGCCTCCGGGGCCGGTGGTGGTCGTCGGTCCGGCGGTGGGGATCGAGCCGGTGTGCGGGGTGGCGGCGGTCGACAGCGCGTACGCCGTCGGGCCGGCCAGGGCCGCGACCAGCGCCGCGGCCGCCACGACCCGGCCCGCGCGGCGGGGCAGGTGCCGCACCCCGGCGAGCGCCAGCGTGGCGAGCGCGCCGACCGCGACCACGACGTACTTCAGCCAGGGGTGCCAGTCGCCCGCCCGGCCGAGCAGCACGAAGGCCAGCGACGCGGTCAGTGCCGTGGTCGTGGCGAGCACCCCGCTGACCAGCAGCGAGTCGCGGTGCGACCACGCCGACCAGGCGCCGATGCCGACGAGTGCGGCGATCGCGGGGGCCAGGGCGACGGTGTAGTAGGCGTGGAAGATGCCGCCCATGAAGGAGAAGGTCACCGCGGTGACCACGAGCCAGCCCAGCCAGACGGCGAGCGTGCCGCGCAGCACGCGGGGGCTGCGGGGGCTGCTGGGGCCGGGGGCCGACGCCGGGCCGCGGCGCCAGGTGAGGGCCAGCGCCGTCACCCCCAGGACCACGGCGGCCGGCAGCAGCCACGCGACCTGCCCGCCGATCTCGCTGCCGAGCAGGCGCAGCGCCCCGGTCTCGCTCCAGCCGCCTGCGCCGCCCACCGAGCCGGTCTCCTCGCCGGTGATGCGGCCCAGGCCGTTGTAGCCGAGGGTCAGCTCGAGGACCGAGTCGCCCTGCGAGCCCCCGATCCAGGGCCGCGAGGCCGCGGGCCACAGCTCGACGACCGCGACCCACCAGCCGCCGGCGAGCACCATCGAGGCGAGGGCGACCAGCAGGTGGCCCACCCGCCGTCCCAGCGGCACGGCGGCGAAGAGGGCGTAGGCGAGGGCGAAGGCCGGCAGCACCAGGAAGGCCTGGAGCATCTTGGCCAGGAAGGCCAGCCCGACCAGCGCCCCGGCCAGGGCGATCCAGCGCACCGGGCGGACGCCCTCGAGGGCGCGCTGCACGGCGTACGCCGCCGCCACCAGCAGGAGCACCAGCATCGCGTCGGGGTTGTTGAAGCGGAACATGAGCACCGCCACCGGCGTGAGCGCCAGCACGGCGCCCGCCAGCAGGCCGGCCCCGGCCGAGCCGGTCGCGCGCCGCACGAGGGCGTGGAGCAGGGCCACGGCGCCGACGCCCATCAGCGCCTGCGGCACGAGGATCGCCCACGAGGAGAGCCCGAAGGCCCGCACCGAGAGCATCATCGGCCACAGCGACAGCGGGGTCTTGTCGACGGTGATCGAGCTGGCGGCGTCGGAGGAGCCGAAGAAGAAGGCCTTCCACGACTCCGAGCCGGCCTGCACGGCGGCGGAGTAGAAGGAGTTGGCCCAGCCCGAGGCGCCGAGGCCCCACAGGTAGAGCAGGACCGTCGAGCCCAGGAGCAGGGCGAGCGCCACGCGCTCCCGGGGGAGTCTCAGGACCCCGGGAGCGGTGGCGCCCGCGTCTGGGTGGGTGGTCGCTCGGGCGGGTGCGGCGGTGCTGGTCGACATGACCGCCAGCCTGCGGCCGCCGGCTGGGGCGACCTCAGGGCCGCGCTGTCAGCGGCCTGTGACCCGCGAGGGCCACCCGGCACCGAGCCTACGCCGGATCGGCGGCCCGGACGACCTCGGCCAGCTGGTCGAGGCCCCAGGCGAGGTCCTCGGCGGTGATGACCAGCGGCGGGGCCAGGCGGATCGTGGAGCCGTGGGTGTCCTTGGCCAGGACGCCGCGCGCCATGAGCGCCTCGCAGACCTCGCGGCCGGTGCCGACGGCGGGGTCGATGTCGATGCCGGCCCACAGGCCGCGGGTGCGCACGCGCAGCACGCCGTGGCCCACCAGCGCCTCGAGCCGGTCGCGCAGCACGACGCCGAGCTCGGCCGCGCGGTCCTGGTGCTCGCCGGTGGCCAGCATCCGCACGACCTCGAGGCCGACGGCGCAGGCCAGCGGGTTGCCGCCGAAGGTCGAGCCGTGCTGGCCGGGGCGCAGCACGCCGAGCACGTCACGGTCGGCCGCGATGGCCGAGACCGGCACGATGCCGCCGCCGAGCGCCTTGCCCAGCACGTAGACGTCGGGCACGACGCCCTCGTGGTCGCAGGCGAAGGTCTTGCCGGTGCGGCCCAGGCCGGCCTGGATCTCGTCGGCGACCATCAGGACGTTCTCGCGGGTGCAGACCTCGCGCAGTCCGCGCAGGAAGCCGTCGGGGGGCAGCACGACGCCGCCCTCGCCCTGGATCGGCTCGATGAGCACGGCGACGGTGTCGGCGTCGATCGCGGCCTCGATGGCCTCGAGGTCGCCGTAGGGCACCATCTGGAAGCCGGGGGTGAAGGGGCCGAAGCCGTTGTGGGCGTCGGGGTCGTCGGAGAAGCTGACGATGGTCGTCGTGCGGCCGTGGAAGTTGCCGGAGGACACGATGATCTTGGCGTGGCCGGGCGTCACGCCCTTGACCTCGTAACCCCACTTGCGCGAGACCTTGATCGCGGTCTCGACGGCCTCGGCGCCGGTGTTCATCGGCAGCACGAGCTCCTTGCCGCACAGGTCGCCCAGCTCGGCGCAGAAGTCGGCGAAGCGGTCGTGCACGAAGGCACGGCTGGTGAGCGTGAGGCGGTCGAGCTGCTCGTGCGCGGCGCGCAGCAGGCCGGGGTGGCCGTGGCCGAAGTTGAGCGCGGAGTAGCCCGAGAGGAGATCGAGGAAGCGCTTGCCGTCGACGTCGGTCATCCAGGCGCCCTCGGCGTGCTCCACGACGACCGGCAGCGGGTGGTAGTTGTGCGCCGTGCGCGCCTCGGCGCGCTGGTAGAGCTCGGTGCTGCGGGCGACCTCGGTGGTGGCGGTCGTGGCGTCGGTCAGGGATGCCGTCATGGCTCGTCTCCTCCTGGAGGCCCGTCCCGGCGTGCGGGAGGGTCGGGGCGGGTCGGTCGGATCGTGGGTCGCGTCGCGCGACCTCCCCACACCACCAGGCACGGGGACGGAATCCGAGGATTGTCAGACAATCCCTCACGAGAGTAACCCCACGTACGGCGGGCCGCCGAATGCTCGAGGGCCCCCTCGACCGACCCGGTCGCCCCGGAGCCGACCCTCAGCCGCCCGCCCCGGGCAGGGTCACCTCGACCGCGGTGTCGCCCGGTCGGCTGACGAGCGTGACCCGGCCCCCGTGGGCCGTCACGATGGCCTCGACCAGCGCCAGCCCGAGCCCCGCGCCGCCCGGTGCGGCCACGCCGCCGCGGGTGCGCGCGGTGTCGCCGCGGGCGAAGCGCTCGAAGGCGTGGTCGAGCAGCTCGGGCGGGAAGCCAGGCCCGTCGTCGTGCACCCGGAAGCCGTCGGGCAGCGCGGTGACGGTGACCGTGGAGCCGGCGGGGGTGTACTTGCGGGCGTTGGTGAGCAGGTTGGTCACCACCTGGTGCAGCCGCTGCTCGTCGCCGTCCACCTCGGCCGGTGCCTCCTCCGGCAGCTCCAGGCGCCAGTGGTGGTCGGGGGAGAGCACGCGGGCGTCGGAGACCGCCTCGAGCAGCAGCCGGGTGAGGTCCACCGGTGCCGACTCCAGCGGTCGCCCGGCGTCGAGGCGCGCGAGCAGGAGGAGGTCCTCGACCAGCGAGGTCATCCGCCCCGACTCCTCCTCCACCTTCGCCAGCGCGGTGGCGACCGCGGTGGCGTCGTCGGGTCGGCGGCGGGCCAGCTCGGTGTAGCCGGCGATCGTGGCCAGCGGCGTGCGCAGCTCGTGGGAGGCATCCGCCACGAACTGGCGCACCTGCAGCTCGCTGCGGTGGCGGGCCTCCAGCGACGACTCCACGTGGGCGAGCAGCGTGTTGAGCGCCGAGCCCACCCGGCCGACCTCGGTGCGCTCGTCGGTGAGGTGGGCGGGCACGCGCTCGGTCAGGTCGATCTCGCCCTGCGCCAGCGGCAGCTCCGCCACCGTGTGGGCGGTGTCGGCGACCTCGCGGAGGGGGCGCAGCTGTCGGCGTACGACGAGCAGGCCGGCCAGCCCCGCGACGGCCCCGCCGAGCAGGATGAGCACCACCTCGGTGGTGACCAGGGTCGACACCACCCCGTCGAGGTCGTCGGTCGGCAGCCCCGCGGCCACGGTGTAGTCGCCGGAGGCGGTCTCGCGCACGGCCACGCGGTAGGACCCGACGCCGGGCAGGTCGACCTCGCGCGGGCGGCCGTCGGCCGGGAGGTCGGCGAGGAGGTCGAGGGCGGCCGTGGAGAGCGCGCGGGTGCCGGGCCGCCCGTCCTCGCCGGGGGTCAGCACGCAGCCGGCCGGGTCGGCCTCGTAGTCGGCGTACTGCTCGAAGAAGGCCGTCAGGGTGCCGACCGACTGCCCCCGGCCGGGGTCGTCGCCGTCGCCCGGCCCCCGGTCACGGTCGTCGAGGTCGTCGGGCACGCCGCCGACGGGCGGGTCGGGGGTCGAGCAGGGCACGAAGAACTGCGACGCCGCGACGTACTCCGCGCGCTGCAGCGCCGCCCGCACGTCGTCGTCGACCTGGCCGAGCAGGTAGGAGCGCACGGCGAGGGTCGCGACGGTGCCGATGAGCAGCGAGACGAGCAGCACGAGCGCCACGGCCGTGAGGACCAGGCGGGAGGTGAGGGAGGCGAGGCGGCCCACGGGGTGCCGGCGCCTAGGCGGCGGGCTTGAGCACGTAGCCCGCGCCGCGCATGGTGTGGATCATCGGGTCGCGACCGGCGTCGATCTTCTTGCGCAGGTAGGAGATGTAGAGCTCCACCACGTTGGCCTGGCCGCCGAAGTCGTAGTTCCACACCCGGTCGAGGATCTGGGCCTTGCTGAGCACCCGGCGGGGGTTGCGCATGAGGAAGCGCAGCAGCTCGAACTCGGTGGCGGTCAGGCTGATCTCGGTGCCGCCGCGGAAGACCTCGTGGCTGTCCTCGTCGAGGGACAGGTCGCCGACGGTGAGCACCGACGACTCGGCGGCCTGCTGGGCCCCGGCGCGCCGCATGAGCCCCCGCAGCCGCGCCACGACCTCCTCCAGCGAGAAGGGCTTGGTGACGTAGTCGTCGCCGCCCGCGGTCAGCCCGGCGACCCGGTCCTCGACGGCGTCGCGCGCCGTGAGGAACACGACCGGCACGTCCGGGTCGTGGGTGCGCATGCGACGCAGCACCTCGAGGCCGTCGAAGTCGGGCAGCATCATGTCGAGCACCACGGCGTCGGGACGGAAGTCCTTCGCCGCGGCGACCGCCTTCGTGCCGGTGTGGGCCGCACTCACCTCGAAGCCCTCGTAGCGCAGCGCCATCGAGATCAGCTCGGCGATGTTGACCTCGTCGTCGACGACGAGGACGCGCAGGGGACTGCCGTCGGGTCGGGTGAGCTCCATGGCTCCACTCTGGCCCAGGTGCCTGTGCGTCCGCTGTGGACGTCCTGGGTGTCGGACGTGCGTGCCGCGACGGTGCGCTCAGCGGTGACGGCGGGGAGCGAGGTGGTGCGGGGGATGCGCGACGAGACCGGGGTGGGCCCTCCGTCAGTCGTGGGTCAAAGGCCGGTGGCGGTGCCGGTGGCGGTGGCGCCCGTGGCGGTGGTGCGGGTGGTGGCGCCGGTCGTGGGGGTGGGGTCGGTCGAGGCGCCGGGAGGAGAGGTGGCGTCGCCGGGGGAGCCCGGCGCGTCGGCGGAGCCGTCGTCCGACGGCTGTCCCGGGAAGGTCCCCTGCTGCACCGGCGGTCGTCCCCCGAAGCCGCCCGGACCGCCCGGTCCGCCCGACCGGCCGTCGTCGGACCCGCCTGCGGCGACGCCGAGCACGGCGCCGCCGGTCCCGCCGATGAGCAGGCTGGCCAGCGCGACGGCCACGACGCCCCGCAGGGCGAGCGCCCGTCGCCGCCACCCACCTCCGGCCGGTGGGGCGTCGTCGGCGTTCGGACGGGCGGCGGCGGGGAGGTCGGGTGTCTGGTCACTCATGCCGCCAGCGTCGACGCCCCCGCTGTGCCCACCCTGTGCCCCGACCGTGAGTCCGGTGGCCGGTCCGGGCCTCGCTGGTCGGGCAGGGAGAGCCCGGCACGGTGGTTGAGGTGGGAGCGTCAGCCTCGCGGTGGTTGAGGAGGGAGCGTCAGCCTCGCGGTGGTTGAGGAGGGAGCGCCAGCGACCGTCTCGAAACCACCCTCACGCGACAGCGGAACCCTCTCCCCAGGCCGACTATAGCCTCTAGCAATCGAAGGCCTGTTCGAATAAACTAAGCGCATGCTCCTCGACCTCGACACCACCGGCGCCGTGGTCGACGTCGACTCCCTCGAGGCCGACGAGGTCTTGGAGTACGCCGCCGACACCGCCCGCTCGGTGCGTGCAGCCGAGCGCCGCACCCTGCGGGTCATGGCCCGCTGGGGCGCGCTGAACCCCGACCGGGCCTACGCGTGGTCGGTGCCCGGGATGATCCGCCACGGCCTCGACGAGTTCGCCGCCGAACCCCTCGCCCTGGCGCTGGAGATGTCGCCGGTCAACGCCGGCTGCAACCTCGCCGAGGTCATGGAGCTGGTCCACCGCCTGCCCCGCATCTGGGCGATGGTCGAGGACCTCATCCTCCCCGGTTGGCGGGCGCGGCGGATCGCCTCCCAGACCCAGGTGCTCAACGACACCGGTGCTGCGTTCGTGGACCGCAAGGTCGCCGCCCTCGGCCCCCGCGTGCAGAGCCTCGGCGCGCGGCGCATCGAGCTGTTCGTGGCCGAGGC
>NZ_LMNH01000007.1:0-74504 GCF_001422955.1 Nocardioides sp. Leaf285
TTCCACGACCTGTTCCACGACCTGATCTGCGCCACCGCCGCCGAGCTCGGCCGCCACCAGAGCACCACTGGAGCCGTGGTCGAGTCGCTGGAGGTCCGTAAAGCCAGGGCGRTCGGGGTGATCACCGACCGCGCCCAAGGATTGACCGCGTTGGACTCGGTGGAGCCCACGACGGCGAAGGAGCGGGTGGTCTACCTCCACCTGCGCCCCGAGGACCTCGAGCGTGCCGAGACCCTCGCCGCCCTCGACACAGCCCGCATGAACGGAGAAGAACCAGCGCCGGTGGAGCCCCCGCCACCCGCCGAGGCCCCGGCCGACGAGCCCCCACCCGACCCCCGGGACCTCCCCACCCCCGCCCCCGCCGACCACGAGACCGTCCCCGCGGGACAGGTCACGACCCCGGTGGCTGAGGAGCGAGCGCAGCGAGCGTCTCGAAGCCAGGCCTCCGCCGGCGGCGACCCCGAGACCACATCCGCCGAACAGGCCACGACCCCGGTGGCTGAGGAGCGAGCGCAGCGAGCGTCTCGACGGGCTCCCTTCTCGACCCCGGCGGCGACCCCGAGACCACATCCGCCGAACAGGCCACGACCCCGGTGGCTGAGGAGCGAGCGCAGCGAGCGTCTCGACGCCCCGCCGCGGGCAACGACCCCGAGACCACCGCCGGACAGGCCCCGGCCCCGGTGGCTGAGGAGCGAGCGCAGCGAGCGTCTCGAAGCCAAGCCCCGGCCACCGACGAACAGCCCGCGAACGAGCAGCCCGCCGACGAGCAGCCTGCGGACGACCCGTACGGCACCACCGGGCCCGACCTACGCCCCACAGCGGTCCACCGCCACCACGAGACCATCCACCTCTCCCAGATCGACCGCACCGGCCCACCACCCGGTGTCGCCACCATCGAGGGCCTCGGCGTCGTCTCCACCACCACCCTGCGCCGCTGGCTCCTTGGCACCAAGGTCTACGTGCGCCCCGTCATCGACCTCGACCCCACCACCGGCACGACCCACCACCCTGGATGCGCGAACACGTCACCCTGCGCGACCCACGCTGCGTGTTCCCCGGCTGCACCGTGCCCTCACGACGCTGCGACCTCGACCACATCCAGCCCTACCGAGACCCAGACCACGGCGGCAGACCCGGCCAGACGCACCCCTCCAATCTCGCGCCGCTGTGCCGCCACCACCACCGGCTCAAGACCACCGGCTCGGAGGGCAGTCCACCCTGGCGCTACCACCGGAACCCTGACGGCACCTACGCCTGGACCAACCCCCACGGCTGGACCACGCTGGTCCGCGTCGGCTGAGCCCTGTCGGCTTAGCCCTGTCGGCCCCCGGCGCCGAGGTGCGGCTCCCGGGGAAGCGGCCCGATGTGGGGGTGTCTGCGACCGTGGTGCGGTCGGGGTCCGGGTCGAGGGGTCCGGCTGGGCGACACGTCGCCTCCACGCCCACGACACCGCCCGTTCAGGAGCACCTGGTTGAACGTCCCCATGCCCCACGCCCCCTCCACGACCCACGCCCGCTCGACGCGCCACCGGCTCGTCGCGGTCGGTGTGGCCGCCGCGGCGGTCGGCGCGGCCACCGGGGGGCTCGGGATCGGCGCGCGCGAGCTGCTCCACCGCCAGGCCGACCACGCGCGCCGGCTGATCGGGAAGCCCCTGGGCGAGGTGGCGCCCGACGCCGACCGCACGTGGAAGAAGTCCTACGGCGACCCCGTGCAGCTGCTGCTGCTCGGCGACTCGATCGCGGCAGGTCTGGGCGCCGACCGGCCCAAGGAGACCCTCGGCGGCCGGCTGGCCAAGGGGCTGGCCAAGGCGACCCACCGGTCGGTGCGGCTGCGCACGGGCGCGGTCGTCGGGTCGGAGAGCTCGATGCTGACCGCGCAGCTGGCCGGGCTGCCCGCGTCGTACCGCGCCGACGTGGCCGTCATCGTCGTCGGCGGCAACGACGTGACCCACCGCGTGCCCGTGGCCGACAGCGTGAAGCACCTCGAGGAGGCGATCGCGCTGCTGCGCGAGCGCGGCACGGCGGTGGTGGTCGGCACGTGCCCCGACCTCGGGCTGCTGCGGCCGGTGCCGCAGCCGCTGCGGGCGCTGGGCTCGCGCGCCTCGCGCCAGCTGGCCGCCGCCCAGATGACGGCGGCGGTGGCCGCCGGGGCCCACGCGGTGTCGCTGGCGCACTGCGTGGGCCCGTTCTTCATCACCAACCCCGACGAGATGTTCAGCCTCGACCGCTTCCACCCCAGCGCCCTGGGCTACAAGCGCACCGCCAAGGCGATGCTGCCCTCGGTGCTCGCCGCCCTGGGCGTCGCGGAGCAGGTGCCGTTCGGTCACCGCGCCCCGGCCCTGCCGCCGGGCTGAGCCCGCGGGTGCGGCAGGCTCGTGGTGTGACGACCGTGCTGCTGGCCACCTTCGACCTCCTGCCCGACGGCGAGCGCGGGGGCGACCTGCTCCCGCCCGCCCTGGCCCGGCGCGGCGTCGACGCCCGGTGGGTCTCCTGGTCCGACGACACCGTCGACTGGGCAGGGGCCGACCTGGTCGCCGTGCGGTCGACCTGGGACTACCACCGCCGGCTCCCGGAGTTCCTGGCCTGGGCCGAGCGCGTGGGCCGGCAGGCGCCGCTGCTCAACGGGGCCGACGTCTTCGCCTGGAACGCCGACAAGGCCTACCTGCTCGACCTCGCGGCCGACCTGCCCGTCGTGCCGTCCCGGCTCGTCGACGACCCCGACCTCGCCGTCGCGCTGGCCGCGGCCCTGGCGGAGCACGGTGAGGTCGTGCTCAAGCCGCGCACGGGCGCCGGCGGCGTGGGCCTGGTGGTGGCCGCCCGCACCGACGACCCCCGCCTGGCCGACCTCGGCGCCGGGCCCTGGCTGCTGCAGCCGGTCGTGGCGTCGGTGCGCACGACGGGGGAGCGCTCGCTGTTCGTGCTCGACGGCGCCGTGGTCTCGCAGGTGGACAAGGTGGCTCCCTCCGACGACCTCCGCGTCCACCCGCAGTACGGCGGGAGCTCGCGTCCGGTGCCCCTCGACCCCGCGGCGGTCGACCTCGCGGAGCGCGCGACCGCCTGGCTGGGCGAGCGCTTCGGCCGCCCGCTGCCCTACGCCCGCGTCGACCTCCTCGAGGTCGACGGCGCCCTGGCGGTGAGCGAGGTCGAGCTGATCGAGCCCGGGCTCTACCTCGACCTCGTGCCGGGCAACGCCGAGGCGTTCGCCGACGTCGTCGTCGGCGCCCTCGGCGCCGCGTCGACCGCCCCCTGATTTCTTGCACTCGCCCAGGGCGAGTGCTAAACATGATGCTGGCACTCTCCTCTGGAGACTGCCAAGACATCAGGACCGGCGGGTTGAGGTCTGCAGCGTCGGCGGGAAGGGTCCGCCGGATCGGCCAGATCGTCCGTCGCGGGCAACGAGCCGGTCCGTCCACGCACGTCCCATGCGAAGGATCGCAGGAGTTATGTCGAAGCTGATTGCTTTCAACGAGGAGGCCCGACGCGGCCTCGAGCGTGGCATGAACACGCTCGCGGACGCCGTCAAGGTGACCCTCGGCCCCAAGGGGCGCAACGTCGTCCTCGAGAAGAAGTGGGGCGCACCCACGATCACCAACGACGGTGTCTCCATCGCCAAGGAGATCGAGCTCGAGGACCCCTACGAGAAGATCGGTGCCGAGCTCGTCAAGGAGGTCGCCAAGAAGACCGACGACGTCGCCGGCGACGGCACCACCACCGCCACCGTCCTCGCCCAGGCGATGGTCCGCGAGGGCCTGCGCAACGTGGCCGCGGGCGCGAACCCGATGGGTCTCAAGCGCGGCATCGAGGCCGCGGTGGCCGCCGTCTCGGAGCAGCTGCTCTCGATGGCCACCGAGATCGAGACCAAGGAGCAGATCGCCGCCACCGCGTCGATCTCCGCCGCTGACACCACCGTCGGCGAGATCATCGCCGAGGCGATGGACAAGGTCGGCAAGGAAGGCGTCATCACGGTCGAGGAGTCGAACACCTTCGGGCTCGACCTCGAGCTGACCGAGGGCATGCGCTTCGACAAGGGCTACATCTCGGCGTACTTCGCGACCGACATGGAGCGTATGGAGGCCGTGCTCGAGGACCCCTACGTCCTCATCGCCAACCAGAAGGTCTCCAGCGTCAAGGACCTGCTGCCGATCCTCGAGAAGGTCATGCAGTCGGGCAAGCCCCTGCTGATCATCGCCGAGGACACCGACGGCGAGGCCCTGTCGACCCTGGTCGTCAACAAGATCCGCGGCACCTTCAAGTCCGTCGCCGTCAAGGCCCCGGGCTTCGGCGACCGCCGCAAGGCCATGCTGCAGGACATCGCGATCCTCACCGGCGGCCAGGTCATCTCCGAGGAGGTCGGCCTGAAGCTGGAGTCGACCGGCATCGAGCTGCTCGGCCAGGCCCGCAAGGTCGTCATCACCAAGGACGAGACCACGATCGTCGAGGGCGCCGGCGACGCCGCCCAGATCGAGGGCCGGGTCAACCAGATCCGCGCCGAGATCGAGAAGTCCGACTCCGACTACGACCGCGAGAAGCTCCAGGAGCGCCTCGCCAAGCTGGCCGGCGGCGTGGCCGTCATCAAGGTCGGCGCGGCCACCGAGGTCGAGCTCAAGGAGCGCAAGCACCGCATCGAGGACGCCGTGCGCAACGCCAAGGCGGCCGTCGAGGAGGGCATCGTCGCCGGCGGCGGCGTGGCCCTGGTGCAGGCGTCGGCCACCGCGTTCGACAAGCTCGAGCTCGAGGGCGACGAGGCCACCGGCGCCAACATCGTGCGCTACGCCACCGAGGCCCCGCTCAAGCAGATCGCGGTCAACGCCGGCCTCGAGGGCGGCGTCGTGGCGGAGAAGGTGCGCAACCTGACCCCCGGCCACGGCCTCAACGCCGCGACCGGCGAGTACGTCGACATGCTGGCCTCCGGCATCATCGACCCCGCCAAGGTGACCCGCAGCGCGCTGCAGAACGCCGCCTCCATCGCGGCGCTCTTCCTCACCACCGAGGCCGTCGTGGCCGACAAGCCCGAGAAGGCCGCCCCCATGGGTGGCGACCCCTCCGGCGGCATGGGCGGCATGGACTTCTGAGTCCCGCCCCGCACGACCCGCAGCACCCGTAGCACCCGCACCACCGGCAGGGCCCCCGCTCCGGCGGGGGCCCTGCTGTGCTTGGCTGGAGTGGTGGACCCCGCCGAGCAGGACGCCCGCGACCGCGCGCGCTTCGAGGAGCTCGCACCCACCCTCGTCGAGCCGCTGCGTCGCTTCCTCGCCCGCCGCACCGACGCCGACACCGCCGAGGACGTGCTGGCCGACACGCTGCTCGTCTGCTGGCGCCGCGCCGACCAGCTGCCCGACGAGCCGCTGCCCTGGGCCTACGGCGTCGCGCGCAACTGCCTGGCCAACGCCGAGCGGGGCCGCCGTCGCCAGCAGCGCGTGGCCGCGCGCATCGCCGTGGTCGACCCGCCGCGGGCCAGCACCGCGGGGCCGGGGCACGACGCCGTCACCGACCCCGACCTCGCCGCCGACCTCGACGCCGCCCTCGCCGCGCTGCGGGAGGAGGAGGCCGAGCTGCTGCGGCTGTGGGCGTGGGAGCAGCTCACGCCCGCCGAGCTCGCCGTCGTGCTCGACATCAGCGCCAACGCCGCGAGCATCCGTCTCCACCGCGCCCGCGGCCGGCTGCGCGAGGAGCTCGCCGCCCGAAAGGACGAGCGCGCCGCCGGACATGAGGGGACGAGAGGGAGGAGCAGCCGATGACCGACGACCCGCAGCCCGACCCGCAGCCCGACCCGCAGCCCGACGCGGAGCACGACCCCGAGCTGCGCGCGCTCCTGCGCGGCGCCGACCCGGCCGTCTCCCTGCCGCCGGCCGACCCCGCGCGGGTGGCCCGACTCCTGGAGGACGTCATGAGCAAGCCCCGTCACGGTGAGGACGTCTCGACCACCACCGGCGAGAACCGCGCCAGCGGCACCCGCGGCCGCAGCCCGCTGACCTGGCTGGTCGCCGCGGCCGCGGTGGCCCTCATCGGCGTGCTCGGGGTGGGCGCCCTGCTCGGCGCCGACGACGAGGACGACGTGCCCACCGCCGGCGACGCCCCCGCCGTCTCCGGCGACGCGGAGCCCAGCGTCACCCGCCTCGAGGTCGCCGACGCCCCGGCCGGTCGCTGCATGGTGCCGACCCCCGAGGTCCTGGCGGGCGCCTCGCTGGCCTTCGAGGGCACCGTGACCGAGCTGGTCGACGGCACGGCGGTGCTCGAGCCCTCGGAGTTCTTCGCCGGCCGCTCCACCGACACCGTCGAGGTGACCGCGCCGAGCGAGGACCTCCAGGCCCTCGTCTCCGCGGTCGACTTCCAGGTCGGCGAGCGCTACCTCGTGGCCGCCGACGGCGCCCAGGTGATGGTCTGCGGCTTCAGCGACCTGGCCACCCCGGCCCAGGAGCAGCTCTACGCCGAGGCCTTCAACCGGTGAGCGCACGACCGTGACCGTCGCCGGCCTGCTGCTGGCCGCCGGCGCCGGTCGGCGGATGGGTACGCCGAAGGCGCTCGTCGACGACTGGCTGGTGCGCGGGGTCGCCACGCTGCGCGACGGCGGATGCGACACCGTGACCGTGGTGCTCGGCGCCGCCGTGGAGGAGGCCGTGGCCAGGCTCGAGGGCACCGGCGCCGACCACGTGGTGGCGCAGGACTGGCACCGCGGCATGTCGGCGTCGCTGGCCGCCGGTCTCGCCGCCCTCGGGAGTGACGGGCGCGACGGGTGTGACGGGGGCGGGCCGCCCGAGGTCGCCGTCGTCAGCCTGGTCGACCTGCCCGACGTGGGTCCCGCGGTGCTGCGGCGGCTGCTGGCCGAGCCCCGCGGTGCCGCCACCCTCGCCCGGGCCTCCTACGCCGAGGGACCCGGCCACCCGGTGCTGCTCGGACGCGACCACTGGGCGGGGGTGCGCGCCGGGGCCACCGGCGACCGTGGGGCCCGCGACTACCTGCGCAGCCACCCCGTCGAGCTCGTCGACTGCTCCGACCTCGCCACCGGCCGCGACGTCGACAGCCGCTGAGCGTGGCCCCGGTGGACCCCGTGCCCCCCGCACCGACCGCCCCCGTGCGGCTGCAGCCGCTCACGCGCGCGCGGGTCGCCGACCTCGGCGAGCCGGCCCGCGCCTGGGCCGCCGGCCTGCCCGCCGTGCTCGCCGAGCTCTGCGCGCGCTGGGGGCTGACACCGGGGCGCAGGCTGCCCGGCGGCAGCGCGTCGTACGTCGTGGGCGCGAGGACCGCCCGCGGCGAGGAGCGGGTGCTGAAGCTGCGCCTGCCCGACCCCGCGCTGGCCGACGAGGCCGGTGCCCTGCGACGGGCCGACGGCCGCGGCCACGTGCTGCTGCACGACCACGACGAGCGCCACGACGCGCTGCTGCTCGAGGCGCTGGGCGGGTCGCTGGAGCAGTCGCCCCTCGCGCCGCACGACGCCCTCGCGGTGCTGGCGGCCACCCTGCGCGAGGCCTGGACCGTGCCGCTGCCCGAGGGCCCGCCGCCGCCCCCGGGGGAGCGCGCCCTCGCGCTGGCCGCACTGCTGCGCCGCCGCGACGCCGACCTCGGCCGGCCCTGCGACCCCCGCGTGCTGGCCGCCGCCCTCGACGCCGCCGAGCGGCGCGCCGGGGCCGACGACCCCGCCCGCCACGTGGTGCTGCACGGCGACCCCCACCCGGCCAACGCGCTGCGCGTGCGCACCCCGCGACCCGGCGCCCCTGCGGGGTGGGTGCTCGTCGACCCCGACGGGGTGCGCGGCGACCCCGCCCACGACCTCGGGGTCGCGCTGCGCGACTGGACCTCGCGGCTGGTCGGTCCCGACCCGCGCGGGGTGCTGCGCGACTACGCCGCCAGGCTCGCCGACGCGACCGGTCACGACGCCGACGCGGTCTGGGACTGGGGCTACCTCGAGCGGGTCTCCACGGGGCTCTACGTGCTCTCCTTCGGCGCCGACGCGCTGGGTCGGCGCTTCCTCGACTCCGCCCGCGCGCTGGTCGACTGACCGGCTCAGCGGGCCCGACGGATCCGGATCGCGCCCTTGGCGGTGGAGGGGTCGACGACGCGGCCGCCCTGGGTGATCTCGACCTCGCCGGCCGCCACGAGCCGCCGGGCCGCACGCCGCGCCGGCTCCATCAGCTCGCGCCAGCCCTCGTCCTCGGCCGGCCCGACGGCCCGGGCGGCGTCGGAGGGGCAGATCGTCGACATGCGGGCGCGGGCGGCGAGCAGGTCGAGGATGGCGGCCTCGAGCCGGCGGTCGGTGTCGGTGACGCCGTGACGGCGGCACGAGGTGGAGCAGTACTTCACCGAGTCCCAGTCGCGCTCCCACTTCTTGCGCCACTCGATGGTGCGCCCGCACGACGCGCAGGTCTTGGGCTCGGGCACGCTCACGCCCCGAGTCTGCCTCCACCGGCCAACCCGGGACCAACACCGCCCCGTCTACGGTGGGCCGATGCAGCCGACCCCTCCCGCGAGCCCGTCCGACGTCGCGACGCTGCTGGGCTCGACGGGCTACCTCTGCGACGACGACCTCGCCACCGTCGCCTTCCTCGCCCTGCGCATGGAGCGCCCGCTGCTGCTCGAGGGCGAGCCCGGCACGGGCAAGACCGCGCTTGCCGAGGCGCTCGCGCAGACCCTCGACCTGCCCCTCGTGCGGCTGCAGTGCTACGAGGGCATCGACGCCACCCAGGCGCTCTACGACTGGGACTTCCCCCGCCAGATCCTCCACCTGCGCGCCCTCGAGGCCGCCGGCGGCGCCGACGCCGAGGAGGCCGAGAAGAGCCTGTACGACGAGCGCTTCCTGCTCGCCCGTCCCGTGCTCGCGGCCCTCCAGCAGAGCCCGGCCGTGCTGCTGGTCGACGAGGTCGACCGCGCCGACGACGAGTTCGAGGCCTTCCTGCTCGAGGTGCTCTCGACCTACCAGGTCTCGATCCCCGAGCTCGGCACCGTCGCGGCGGCGACCCCGCCGATCGTGGTGCTCACCTCCAACCGCACCCGCGAGCTCCACGACGCCCTCAAGCGGCGCTGCCTCTACCACTGGATCGACCACCCGGGCCTGGAGCGGGAGGTGGAGATCGTGCGCTCCCGCGCGCCCGAGGTGTCGGAGACCCTGGCCCGCCAGGTGGTGACCCTGGTGCAGCAGCTGCGCGAGGGCGGCTCGCTGCAGAAGCCGCCGGGCGTCGCGGAGACCCTCGACTGGGCGCGCGCGCTGGAGCACCTCGGTGCCGAGCACCTCGACCTGGAGACCGCCGCCCGCACGCTGGGCGCCCTGGTGAAGTACCGCGAGGACGCCGAGCGCGTGCGCCACGCGCTCGACCGGGTGCTCACGGCGTGAGCGTGCCGACCGACACCCGGGAGGCCCCCGACGAGGCCGGTCGCGGGGCCGGTCACGGGGCCGGTCACGGGGCCGACGAGATCCTGCTGGCCTTCACCCGCGCGCTGCGCGCCGCGGGGGTCGGGGTCACCTCCGACCGCGCCCAGACCTTCCTCGCCGCCGCGTCGGTGGTCGGGCTCGACGACGTCGACGCCACCCGGTGGGCCGGCCGGGCCACGCTGTGCGCCGGCCCCGACGACCTGGTGCGCTTCGACCAGGTCTTCGAGGCGTGGTTCAACGCCCGCGACGGCCTGCCCCGCACCGTGCCCACCCCGCCGACCGCCCCGACCGCGTCGCAGCTGCCGGAGTCCGACGCCGCGGGCGGGGCGGGCTCCGAGGCCGACGCCGACCTGGTCCGGGCGATGGCCAGCGACACCGAGGTGCTCCGCCAGCGCGACGTGGCCGGCATGACCCACCACGAGAAGGCCCGGCTCGCGGCGATGTTCGCGACGCTGCGGGTGCGCCCGCCGCGGCGGCGTACGCCACGGCACCAGGGGTGGCACCGCGGCGACGTCGACGCGGCCCGCACGCTGCGCGCCAGCCTGCGCCGCATGGGGGAGCCCTCGGAGATCGCGTGGCGGCGCCGCGCCACCCGCCCGCGGCGCGTGGTGCTGCTGGTCGACGTGTCGGGGTCGATGAGCGGCTACGCCGACGCGCTGCTGCGCCTGGCCCACCGCATCACCCTGGCCACCGCCGACGCGGCCGGGCGCGCGGGGTCGGTCGAGACCTTCACCGTCGGCACCCGACTGACCCACCTGACCCGGGCCATGCGGCTGCGCGACCCCGAGCGGGCGCTGGTCGCCGCCGGCGAGACGGTGCCCGACTGGTCGGGCGGCACCCGGCTGGGGGAGTCGCTGCGGCTCTTCCTCGACCGCTGGGGCCAGCGCGGCATGGCCCGCGGGGCCGTCGTGGTCGTCTTCAGCGACGGCTGGGAGCGCGGCGACCCCGCGCTGCTGGCCGAGCAGGTGGAGCGGCTGCACCGCGTCGCCCACCGCGTGGTGTGGGTCAACCCTCACCGCGGCAAGGCCGGCTACGCGCCGGTGCAACAGGGCGTGCTGGCCGTGCTGCCGCACGTCGACGACTTCGTCGCCGGCCACTCGCTGGCGACCTACACGGAGCTGTGCGAGGTGATCGGTCGTGCGTGAGGTGCTGCCCGAGCTGATGGAGTGGTGGGAGGCCGGCGAGACCGTCGGCGTGGCCACCGTCGTCGCGACCTTCCAGTCGGCGCCGCGCCCGCCCGGCGCCTCGATGCTGGTGGGCCCCGACGCCTCGGCGGTGGGCTCGGTCTCCGGCGGCTGCGTCGAGGGCGCGGTCTACGAGCTGGCCCAGGAGGTGGTCGGCTCGGGCACCCCGCAGCTCGAGCGCTACGGCGTCTCCGACGACGACGCCTTCGCCGTCGGGCTGACCTGCGGCGGCATCCTCGACGTCTACGTCGAGAAGGTCAGCCGCGAGACCTTCCCCGAGCTGGCCGAGATCGCCGACGACATCGCGCAGGGGCGTCCGGTGGCCGTGGCCACCGTCATCGAGCACCCCGACCCCGCGTGGCGCGGGCGCCGCGTCGTGGTGCGCCCCGAGACCGAGGGACTGGCCGCGGGCAGCATCGGCTCGCCGCGCGCCGACGACGCGGTGCGCGACGACGCCCTCGGCCTGCTCGCCACCGGCACCAGCGCCGTCCTCGGCTACGGCCCCGACGGGGAGCGCCGCGGCGAGGGCATGCGGGTCTTCGTGTGGGCCTTCGCGCCCAAGCCGCGGATGCTCGTCTTCGGCGCCATCGACTTCGCCGCGGCCGTGGCCCGGGTCGGGGCGTTCCTCGGCTACCACGTCACCGTCTGCGACGCCCGGCCCGTCTTCGCCACGGCCAGCCGCTTCCCCGAGGCCGACGAGGTCGTCGTCGACTGGCCCCACCGCTACCTCACCGCCGAGCACGAGGCGGGTCGCGTCGACGGGCGCACCGTGCTCGCCGTGCTGACCCACGACCCCAAGTTCGACGTGCCGCTGCTCGAGGTGGCCCTGCGCCTGCCCGAGGTCGCCTACGTCGGGGCGATGGGCTCGCGCCGCACCCACGACGACCGCCTCGCGCGGCTGCGCGAGGTGGGACTCACCGAGGCCGAGATCGCCCGGCTCTCCAGCCCGATCGGGCTCGACCTGGGCGCCCGCACCCCCGAGGAGACCGCGATCAGCATCGCCGCCGAGATCATCGCCGGGCGCTGGGGCGGCAGCGGCGAGCGGCTCGCGAGCACCGACGGCCGGATCCACCACCACGACCGGCCCGCGCTAGGGGTCTGACCCCCGGGCCGGAGCGGCGCCCGGGGCCGTCACGACGAGGTGAACAGGTGTGACCGCGATCACCCGCCCGGTGCTACGTTGGGCCCAGACCAGGCGGGATGCCGGCTCGTGCCGGGCGGAGAGGTCAGGGGTGGGCATGACGGGCAGCGACCTCCAGGCGCGCAGGTACGACGCGGTCCGCGCCTGGACCTCCTTCGTCGAGCGTGGTGACGAGGCCGAGGCCCTCGTGCGCCCGGAGATCCTCACCAGCTGGACCCGCTCGTCGCGTGCGGTCTCGAAGGACCTCACCGAGGCGCCCCTGGCCGACGAGGGCGAGACCGAGGCCTACTGGCGCGAGTCGCCGCTGGCCGTCGCCGTCGAGCGGGTGGAGTCCGAGCTGCGCCGCACCGCCGAGGACGGCGACCTGGTCGTCGCGGTCACCGATCCCGAGACCCGGATCCTGTGGACCTACGGCGGGCGGGTGATGCGCCGCAAGGCCGAGAGCGTCAACTTCGTCGCCGGCGCCCGCTGGGACGACCGCTCGGCCGGCACCAACGCCCTCGACCTGGCCAACCGCCTCGACGCCCCCAGCATGGTCTTCAGCGCCGAGCACTACGCCTCGATCGTGCACAACTGGGTCTGCTGGGCCGCCCCGCTGCACGACCCGGTGACCGGGCGCCAGCTCGGCGTGCTCGACCTCTCCACCACCTGGGACCGCACCCACCCGATCGGCATGGCCACGGCGCGCGTCATGGCGCGCCTCATCGAGGGCGCGATGCCCCACACCCACCACGACCCCGCCGCGGCACTGCTGGAGGAGACCGGCGACCCCGGGCTGGTGATGACCCTGCTCGGCACGGCCGAGTCGCGCCTCGACGGCCAGCGCCTGCTGCTCAACCGCCGCCAGACCGAGGTGCTGGCGCTGCTGGCGCTGCACCCCGGTGGGCTGTCGCTGGAGCAGTTGCACGCGATGGTCTACGGCGACCAGGCCGTCACCTTCTCCACGCTCAAGGCGGAGGTCTCCCACCTGCGGGCCGCCCTGGACGGGCAGCTCTCCTCGCGGCCCTACCGGCTGCTGATGCCCGTGGCCACCGACGTCGAGCAGGTGCTCGCCCTCCTGCGCCGCGGCCAGGTCCGCGCGGCCGTCGACGCCTACGGCGGCGACCTGCTGCCCGGCACCAACTCCCCGGCCCTCAGCGAGCTGGGGGAGTACGTCGCGGTCGCCCTGCGCGAGGCCCTCCTGGCCGACCCCCAGCCCGACGCGGTGCTGCGCTACGGCGAGCTCGCGCCCTACGACACCGAGGTCGTCGAGCGCTGCGTGGCGACCTTGTCCGCGCAGCCCGGCCCCCACCCCGCGCTGCCGCTGCTGAAGGGCCGCCTCGCCGCCGCCGACGGCTGATCCCTCCCGGATGAGACGGCCCGCCGGAGGCCAACCCAGCACCAACCAGACCGACCTAGCGTGATGCGCACCACAGTCACCCTCAGGGAGAGTCCATGACCCGGATCAACCTCACCGTCGACGGCGCCACGGTCGCCGACGACGTCGAGCCGCGCATGCTGCTCGTGCAGTACCTCCGCGAGAAGCTCGGCAAGACCGGCACCGTCATCGGCTGCGACACCAGCAACTGCGGCGCCTGCACCGTGCACCTCGACGGCACCAGCGTGAAGTCCTGCAACGTCCTGGCCGTGCAGGCCGACGGCTCGGAGGTCACCACGATCGAGGGCCTGGCCCAGGACGGCCGGCTGCACCCCGTGCAGGAGGCCTTCCGCGAGTGCCACGGCCTCCAGTGCGGCTTCTGCACCCCGGGCATGATCATGCAGAGCGTCGACCTGCTCAAGGACAACCCCGACCCGAGCGAGGAGGAGATCCGCCTCGGGCTCGAGGGCAACCTCTGCCGGTGCACGGGCTACCACAACATCGTGAAGTCGGTGCAGCACGCGGCCTCGCAGGGCGCCGCGGGCGGCTCCGCCGTCACCCAGGCCGCCGGAGGTGCCCAGTGACCGCCACCCAGGAGCGTCCCGCCGAGGCCGCCAAGGAGATCGGGCGCGACCGCCGCCGCAAGGAGGACCAGCGCCTCATCACCGGGCGCACCCGGTGGACCGACAACATCGTGCTGCCCGGCATGGTCCACGTGGCCATGGTCCGCAGCCCCTTCGCCCACGCGAGGATCACCGGCATCGACAAGTCCGCGGCCGAGGCCTCGCCCAACGTGGTCAGCGTGATCACGGGCGCCGACGTCGCCGACGTGCAGGGCGCACTGCCCAACGCCTGGCCCATCACCCCCGACCAGGTCGCGCCGGCCCACCCGCCGATCGCCGTCGACCGGGTCGTGTTCGCCGGCGAGATCGTGGCCGTCGTCGTGGCCCGCAGCGCCGCCGAGGCCCGCGACGCCGCCGAGCTGGTCGACGTCGACTACGACGAGCTGCCCGCCGCCCTCGAGCTCAAGGCCGCCGCCGAGGCGACCCCGGAGAACGGCGGCGCGCTCGCGCACCCCGACCTGGGCACCAACAAGTCGGCGTTCTGGAAGTTCGACTCCGCCGAGGCCGGCACCGGTGGCAACGTCGACGAGGCCATCGCCAAGGCGCGCGCCGACGGCGTCGTGCTCGAGCGGGAGTACCGCCAGCAGCGCCTCATCCCGGCCTTCATGGAGCCGCGCTCCACGGTCGTCGACCCCACGGGCGAGCAGATCACCATGTGGTCGGCCACCCAGATCCCGCACATCCTGAAGTTCCTGCTCGCCGCCGTCACCGGCGTCTCGGAGTCGAAGATCCGCGTGATCGCCCCCGACGTGGGCGGCGGCTTCGGCGGCAAGCTGCAGACGACGCCGGAGGAGTTCATCACCTTCCTGCTGGCGCGTCGTCTGGGCAAGCCGGTCAAGTACACCGAGACCCGCTCGGAGTCGCTGATGGCCGCCCACCACGGGCGCGACCAGTGGCAGAAGCTCACCATCTCGGCCGAGAAGGACGGCACCGTCACCGGGCTCAAGGTCGAGCTGCTGGCCGACCTGGGCTCGCACGTCTCGCTGATCGGCGGCGGCGTGCCCGTGCTCGGCGCCTTCATGTTCAACGCGATCTACAAGTTCCCGGCCTACCAGTTCAACTGCCAGACCGTGCTGACCAACAAGACCTGGACCGACGCCTACCGCGGCGCCGGGCGCCCGGAGGCCACCTTCGGCATCGAGCGGATCATGGACGACCTCGCCGCCGAGCTGGGCGTGGATCCCTTCGAGCTGCGTGAGAAGAACTGGATCAAGCACGAGGAGTTCCCGTTCACGACCGTGGCCGGCCTGGAGTACGACTCCGGCAACTACGAGGCCGCCACGGCCAACGCCAAGGCGATGTTCGGCTACGACGAGCTGCGCGCGGAGCAGAAGCGGCGCCGCGAGTCCGGCGACCGGGTCCAGCTCGGCATCGGCGTGTCGACCTTCACCGAGATGTGCGGCCTGGCGCCCTCGCGGGTGCTCGGCTCCCTCGACTACGGCGCCGGCGGCTGGGAGCACGCCAGCGTGCGGATGCTGCCCACCGGCAAGGTCGAGGTGCTCACCGGGGCCTCCGCCCACGGCCAGGGCCACGAGACGGCCTTCAGCCAGATCGTGGCCGACCGCCTCGGGGTGGCCTTCGAGGACGTCGAGATCCTGCACGGCGACACCCAGGTGGCCCACAAGGGCCTCGACACCTACGGCTCGCGCTCGCTGGTCGTCGGCGGTGAGGCCATCGTCAAGGCCGCCGACAAGGTCATCGACAAGGCCAAGGTCATCGCGGCCCACCTGCTGGAGGCCTCCGAGGACGACCTGGAGTTCTCCGGCGGACGCTTCAGCGTCAAGGGCACCGACCAGGGCCTGGCCATGGCCGAGGTGGCGCTGGCGACCTTCGCGGCGCACAACCTGCCCGACGGCGTGGAGCCCTCGCTCGACTCCGACGCGACCTTCGACCCGGTGAACTTCAACTACCCCCACGGCACGCACCTGTGCGCGATGGAGGTCGACACCGAGACCGGCCAGGTGACGATGCGCAAGTACGCCGCCTGCGACGACATCGGCAACATCATCAACCCGCTCATCGTCGAGGGCCAGCTGCACGGCGGCCTGGTGCAGGGCATCGCCCAGGCGCTGTGGGAGGAGGCGGTCTACGACGACGCCGGCACGCTGGTGACCGGCTCGTTCGTCGACTACCTGCTGCCGACGGCGGCCGACACGATCAGCTTCGACCTCGACCACACCACCTCCCCGGCGACGACCAACACGCTGGGCACCAAGGGCGTGGGCGAGGCCGGCACGATCGCCTCCACCCCGGCCGTGGTCAACGCCGTGGTCGACGCGCTGCGCCCGCTGGGCGTCGACGACGTGCGCATGCCGTGCACGCCGGAGCGCGTGTGGAAGGCCATCAACGACGCCCGAGGTGGGCAGAAGGCCGAGACGGTCGGTGCGGCCGCGCCGCACTTCGACCCCTCGACCGGCATGGAAGGCACCGTCGACCGCACGACCGGAGGAGCGGACGCATGATCCCCGCACAGTTCGACTACCTGGCGCCCACCACCGTCGAGGAGGCCGTCGCGGCCCTCGTCGAGCACGGTGACGACGCCAAGATCCTGGCCGGAGGCCAGAGCCTGCTCCCCGTGCTGCGGATGCGGCTCAACGCCCCCGAGATGGTGATCGACCTCAACCGCATCGACTCCCTGCGCGGGATCACCGACGACGGCGACGCGATCCGCATCGGCGCGATGACCCAGCACTCGGTCGTGGAGCACGACCCGCTGGTGGAGGAGCACGCGCTGCTCATCCACCGCGCGGTCGAGCACCTGGCCGACCTCCAGATCCGCCACCGCGGCACCTTCGGTGGGGCCCTGGCCCACGCCGACCCCGCCGGCGACCTGGGCGCGCCGGCGCTCGCGCTGGGGGCGCAGTTCGTCATCCAGGGCCCGAACGGCTCGCGCACCGTCGAGGCCGACGACTTCTTCGTCGACCTCTTCGAGACCGCCATCGGCGAGGACGAGATCCTCACCGCGGTGCGGGTGCCCAAGCACACCGGCTGGGGCGCGCACTACGAGAAGTTCGTCCGCGTGGCCCACCAGTGGCCGATCGTGGCCATCGCGGCCACGGTCAAGGCCGAGGGCGGGGTGATCACCGAGGCCCGCGTCGGCATGACCAACATGGGATCCACCCCGCTGCGCGCCCGTGCGGTGGAGGACGCCCTGCGCGGGCAGCCGGCCACCGACGAGGCCGTGCGGGCGGCCGCCGCCCACGCCACGGAGGGCGCCAACCCGCCCTCCGACCTCAACGGCGACGCGGCGTACCGCAGCCACCTGGCCACGGTGCTGACCCGCCGCGCGGTGCTCGCGGCAGCGGGGGCCTGAGGCCCGTGGACCTCACCCACCGCTTCACCGTGCCCACCGGCGTCGAGGAGACCTGGGCGCACTTCCAGGACATCCAGGGGCTGGCCGAGTGCTTCCCCGGCGCCACCGTCACCTCGGTCGAGGACAGCACCTTCACCGGCTCCTGCAAGGTCAAGCTCGGCCCGATCGCCCTGGTCTACAACGGCTCGGGCACCTTCGTGGAGAAGGACGACACCGACCACCGGTTCGTCGTCGACGCGAAGGGCAAGGACAAGCGCGGCAACGGCACGGCCGGCGCCAAGGTGAAGCTCTCGATGCAGGCCTCGTCGCAGACCCCGGGGTCGACCGACGTGGAGGTGCTCACCGACCTGGCGATCACCGGCAAGCCGGCGCAGTTCGGCCGTGGCGTCATGCAGGACGTCTCCGACAAGCTGCTCGGGCAGTTCGTGGGCTGCCTGGAGCAGCGGCTGAGCGGACCGTCGGCCGAGGAGGTCGCGGCGCAGTCGGCCGCGGCCGCCCCGCCCGTGGACCCGGCGGCGGCCTCGGCCCCGGCGGGGGAGACCAGCGCCCCGTCGGCCATGGGCGCGCCTGCGGCACCCGCGGCCCCTGCGCCGGTCTCGGCGGCGCCGCGCCACGCGGCGCCCCCGCCGCAGGACGACGCGCTCGACCTGGGCGCCGCGGTCATCCCGATCCTGGCCAGGACCTACTGGCGCCAGGCCGCCGCCGGCCTCGGGGCGCTCCTGGTCCTGCGCTGGCTCCTCGGGCGGCGCTGACCCGCCGCGAGCCACCCGCCGCGACCCACCCGTCACGACCGACCCGACGCCCTCCCCGCACCCGCGGGGAGGGCGTCGTCGTGCGTGCGGGGCGTTCCCGGCGGTCCTCTAGAGTCGCAGCAGCGGCCGCCGGCCGCCCTGACCCGGGGGAGCGCGTGGACCAGTACCAGTACCTGCTCGTCCTGGCCGGCTGCCTGCTGATCACCCTCCCGCTCGAGCTCGTGCTCGGCGCGCGGGTCTGGCGCCGGCCCCGACGACTCCTGCTCACCCTGCTGCCGGTGGTGGTCGTCTACTCCGTCTGGGACGTCCTGGCCATCGAGAGCGGCATGTGGGACTACAGCGAGCGCTTCACCACCGGCATCCTGCTGCCCTTCGCGATGCCGCTGGAGGAGCTGGCCTTCTTCGTGGTCATCCCGATCTGCGGCCTGCTGACCCTGGAGGCCGTCGGCAACGTGCTGGCGGGCCTGCGGGCCCTGCGCGCCGGGGCCGGGCTGCGCGAGGCGGCGCTGGTCGTGCACCGCGGAGGTGCGCGCTGATGCTGCTCTACACCGTGCCGGCCGTGCTGTCGGTGCTCGTCGTGGTCCTGGTCGAGCTGCTGTGGCTGCGCACCGGCGTCTTCCGCACCGCCCGCTACTGGCTGGCCATGCTCATCGTGCTGGGCTTCCAGGTGCCCGTCGACGGCTGGCTGACCAAGCTCTCCGACCCGATCGTGCTCTACGAGGAGGCCGAGATGACCGGCATCCGCTTCCCGTGGGACATCCCGGTCGAGGACTTCGCCTTCGGCTTCGGCATGGTCACCCTGACCATGCTCGTCTGGCTCCGCCTCGGCGAGCGCGAGGACCGCCGCGCCCGCACCCCGTCCCTCCAGGAGACCCCGTGACCCCCTCGACCGCCGCCAGCTCCCGCACCACCGGGGTCGACCTCGACGCGGTGCCCGACGCCTTCGACGGCGTCGCCTCGACCTACGACCTCATGGTCGCGCTCAACCCGGGCTACCACGCCCACCTGCGCGCGTCGGCCGACGTGCTGGTCGCCGCGCTGCCCCGCGACCTCGACCGGCCGGTGCGCGTCGCCGACCTCGGCTGCGGCTCGGGAGCCTCGACCGCGGCCCTGGAGGCCGCGCTGCGCGACGCCGGCCTCGACTACGAGCTGCTCGGCGTCGACGGCTCCGCGGGCATGCTCGCCCAGGCCCGTCGCAAGCCGTGGCGCGGGGCCGTGCGGTTCCTCCAGGGCAACGCCGAGACTCTGACCCCCGCCTCGCTCGCGCCCGGTGCGCCCGGCGGTGCCCCGGTCGAGGGCTACGACGGGGTCTTCGCGGCCTACCTCTTCCGCAACGTCGACGCCCGCGACCGGCTGCTCGCCCAGGTGCGCGACCTGCTCGTGCCGGGCGGGTCGCTCGTGGTGCACGAGTACAGCGTCGAGGAGAGCCGCTCGGGACGGGTCAAGTGGGACGTCGTGTGCTGGGGCGTGGTCGTGCCGCTGGGCCTGCTGACCGCCCCCCGCAGCAGCATCTACCGCTACCTGTGGCGCAGCGTGGTCGACTTCGACGGCGCCGAGCGCTTCCGCAGCCGCATGGTCGCCGCCGGGCTCGAGCAGGTCCGCAGCCGCACCTTCGGGGGCTGGCAGAAGGACGTGCTGCACACGTTCCACGGACGCCGACCCCGCGCCGCAGGGACGGCCTGACGTGCCCGCCGCGAGCGGCGCGACCGGCGCCTGGCGCCCCGGCGTCGACCCTCGGGCCGTGTGGCACCCGCCGGTCGACGGCCCGCACGACGCCGACGACGCGGGTCGCCACCACGTGGTGGTGGTCGGCGGCGGCATCGCCGGCCTGGCCGCCGCGACCGGGCTGGCCGAGCGCGGCGTACGCGTGAGGCTGCTGGAGTCGACGCCGCAGCTCGGCGGACGCGTGGCGGCCTGGCCGGTCGAGGCCGGGGGCGGCACCACCACGATGAGCCGCGGCTTCCACGCCTTCTTCCGCCAGTACTACAACCTGCGGTCGCTGCTGCGCCGCGCCGACCCCGCGCTCGAGCGGCTGCGCGCGGTCGAGGACTACCCGCTGGTGCTGGCCGACGGGCCCACTGACTCCTTCAGCGACATCCCGCGGACCCCGCCGCTGAACATGATGGCCTTCGTCGCGCGCTCGCCGAGCTTCCGCCTGCGCGACCTCGCCGCCGTCGACGTGCACGCCGCGATGGGCCTGCTCGACGTCGCCTTCCCGCGCACGTTCGTGGAGCACGACGGCATCAGCGCCGCCGAGGTGCTCGACCGGCTGCGCTTCCCCCACGACGCGCGGCACCTCGCCCTGGAGGTCTTCGCCCGCTCGTTCTTCGCCGACCCCCGCGACTTCTCCGGCGGCGAGCTCGTGGCGATGTTCCACGCCTACTTCCTCGGCTCGTCGGAGGGCCTGCTCTTCGACGTGCCGACCGACGACTACGACACCTCGCTGTGGGCGCCCCTGGGACGTCACCTGGCCGGGCTCGGGGTCGACGTGCGCACCTCCTGCGCCGCCGCCGCCCTGCGCGAGGGAGCCGACGGGCGGGTCGTCGTGGTCACCGGCGACGGTGAGGAGCTCACGGCCGACGCCGTCGTCCTGGCCACCGACCGGGCTCCGCTGCAGCGCCTCGTGGGCGACGCCGGATGGCTGGGCGACGCGACCTGGCGCGGCGCGCTGGCCGCCCAGACCTCGGCCCCGTCCTTCGCGGTCTGGCGGCTGTGGCTCGACCGCCGCGTCGCCGCGGGGAGCCCGCCCTTCCTGGCCACCAGCGGTTTCGGTCCCCTCGACAACGTCTCGGTGCTCGAGCTCTTCGAGGAGGGCGCCGCGCGCTGGTCGCGACGGCACGCGGGGTCCGTGGTCGAGCTGCACGCCTACGCCGTGCCCGCCGGCACCGACGACGCCGACCTGCGCGCGCGGCTGCGCGCCGAGCTCTCGCGCCTGCACCCCGAGCTCGACGGCGCCGGGGTCGTGCACGAGGAGTGGCTCGTGCGCGAGGACTGCCCGATGGCCGGCACCGACCCGTGGTCCGCGCGCCCGGGCGTCGTCACCCCCGACCCCCGCGTCGTGCTCGCCGGCGACGGCGTGCGCTGCGCCCTGCCGGTGGCGCTCATGGAGCGCGCCGCCACCACCGGGTGGCAGGCCGCCGACGCGCTGCTGGCCGGGTGGGAGGTCGCCGGTCACGGGGTCTGGAGCGTGCCGGTCACCGGGCGCCACCGGGTCGTGCCGGCGCTGCGCCGCGGCCTGGCCCGGGTCGCCCGCTGACGCGGGACCGGGCCGGCTACACGCCGTAGGACTCCCCGCGCGAGCGCAGCAGGTAGGACCGCTCGGCGTAGACCATGTCGTCGACCCACAGCCGGCGCGCGGTGGAGCGCATCGCCGGTCGCAGCAGCGGGGCCAGGCGGCGGGCCACCGCGAAGCCGGTGCGCTCGGAGGTCGCGACGGTGGCCTCGACCATCATCGTGCGCGGCCGGCCGGCGGCGTCGGGCCCCAGGGGGGTCGCGTGGGTCTCGACGACGCTCCCGGCGCCCTCGCCGTCGGTGATGGTCATGACGATCGTGCGGGCGTCGGGGCAGGCGAACTCCGCACGCACCGGCACGCCCCACGTGCGCGAGACGCGGAAGGTCACGTCGACGGTCAGCACCTCGTCGGTGCTGGCCGCCTCGTCGACGGTGAGGTGGCTGAAGGCGTAGGGGTGGAACCACGAGCCGTGCCACGGGTCGAGCCGGTTGGCGATGATGTCGCGCGGCTCGCAGGTGCCGGCGACCTCCACCACCGCGGCGACCGAGCTCGCGGCGTCGGGCCGCCGGGTGATCCTCGGCGCGTCGGCGGTGACCTCGCCCTGGGTGGGGACGCGCACCCACAGCAGCACCCCGTCGTCGTGCGCGGCGTACGCCGGCCAGCCCGGGGCGCCCGCGGGGTCGAGGGCCAGGCCGTGCCACCTGCAGACCACGGCGTCGGACATGACCTCGCAGTCGGTGAGCAGGGCCCCGAGGTGGGGGCACGAGCCCGGCCCGGCCGCGACGCCGGTGGAGGTGCGCCACACGACGACCTCGCGCCCGCCGACCGAGCGCACCAGCGAGCGCCGACCGAGGTCGCGGCTGGCGCCCACGACGTACCAGCCGCCCGGGTCGGCGGCGAGCGCCACGTCGAGGGCGCGCCGGATCCGGGCGGGGCGGGCCTCGCGCCAGGTCGGGGTCAGCTCGGTGCGCTTCGGCATCGGGCGCAGGGCGAGCGGCACCCGCGGCGGGGCCTCGGGGTCGCGCTGGGCCAGCGAGCGGGCGGCCACGCCGGCCTTGCGCCACGTGGGCACCCGGGCGCGGGAGGAGAAGACGTCGTAGTCGGCGGCCTCGATGCGGTCGAGGATGCCGGCGTAGAGGACACGGGCGGTGCGCACGCAGCGCTGCGAGGGGCCCGGCAGGTGGGCGAGCCCGGCGTCGGCCTCGCGGTAGAGCTCGCGGTTGCGGGCGATCTCGAAGCGCATCAGCTCGCGCCACTCCGGCGTGACGGCCCGGGCCGCGGGGTCGGCGGAGAAGCGCTCGAGGTCCTCCTGGGGCAGGTAGACCCGGCCCCGGTCGAGGTCCTCGTCGACGTCGCGCAGGAAGTTGGTGAGCTGGAAGGCCAGGCCGAGCGCGCGGGCCGGCTCGCGCGCGGCCGGGCTGGTGGGCTGCAGCACCGGCAGCATCATCTCGCCGATGACGGCCGCGGAGCCCTCCATGTAGTCGAGCAGGTCGTCCCAGCGGGCGTAGCGGGTGGTGTCGAGGTCCTGGGCCATGGCCCCGAAGAAGCGGTCGAAGCACTCGGGGTCGATGCGCGCGTCGAGCACGGTGCGCGCGACCGCCGCGAGCACGGGGTCGTCGCTGGTGCCCGCGGCGACGGCGTCCTGGAAACGGCCGCGGAAGGCCTCGAGCGCCGCGGTCGTGGTCGCGACGTGGCCCTCGGTGGTGGCGCCGGCGGCGTCGACGATGTCGTCGGCCAGGCGGCACAGCGCGTAGACCGCGTGCACGTGGCGACGCTGGGGGGCCGGCAGGATCGCGGCGCCCCAGAAGTACGTCGTGCCGTGACGGCGGGTGAGCTCGGCGCAGCGGCGGTAGCCCTCGGTGAGGAGGTCGTCGTCGTGGTGGAGCAGAGCCGTCATCGGCCCACCGTACCGGCGGCGGGCCGCTGGGGTCGCCGGCTGCGTCCGGCCGCGGGCAGGAAGGTGGTGACCCGCTCGGCGGCGAGACGCCCCGAGACGAGCACCATCGGCACGCCCACGCCGGGAGTGGTGCCGGAGCCGGCGAAGAACAGCCCCGGCACCCGCTTCTCCACGTTCGGCGGGCGGAAGGGGCCGGTCTGCGGGAAGGTGTGGGCCAGCGCGAACGGCGTGCCGCACTCCATGCCCATGCGCTGCCAGTCGACCGGGTCGACGAGCTCCTCGGCCACGACGTCGGTGGGGTAGCCCTCGCGGTCGAGGAAGCGCAGCAGCGACTCGCGGATCTTCGGGCGCTGCGTGCGCCAGTCGACGACGCCGTCGAGGTTGGGCACCGGCTCCAGCACGTAGAGGGTGTGGGCGCCCTCGGGGGCCAGCGACGGGTCGCTGAGCGAGGGCACCGTGACCAGGCGCGAGGGGTCGGGCATCATCTCGCCGCGCTTGATGAGCGCGTCGAAGGAGGAGTCCCAGGCGTCGGCGAAGTGGATGTTGTGGTGGTGCACGCCCTCGGGCAGCGACCCGCGCGCGCCGACGTGCCACACGACGGCGGAGGGGGAGTAGACCCCCTTGCGCACGGCGCGGTGGGGCTTGAGGTCGGGCAGCAGCTGGGAGTAGGCCACCGGGAGGTCGAGGGTGCAGACGACCGCGTCGGCGCGCAGCTGCTCGCCGCCGTCGAGCTCGACGCCGGCCACCCCGCCGTCACCGCGGCGCAGCACGCGGGTCACCGTCGTGCCGTAGCGCAGCTCGGCGCCGCCGTCGGAGGCGGCCTGGGCCAGGGCGACCGGCACCTGGCTCATGCCGCCCTCGGGGAACCACACGCCCTCGATGCAGTCCATGTAGGTGATGACGGCGTAGAGCGCCAGCGCGTCGGAGGGCGGCAGCCCGGCGTACATCGCCTGGAAGGTGAACAGCCGCTGGAGGCGGTCGTCGTCGAAGCGGCGGCGGATGGCGGGGCCGAGGCGGCCGAAGCCGCCGAGGCGCACGAGCCGGGCGGCGGCGCCGGGGGAGGAGAGCAGGTCGAGCGGGGAGTCGAAGTTGCGGTCGATGAAGTGGGGCATCTCGACGTCGTAGAGGTCGCGCAGCCAGTCGACGAAGCCGTCGAAGGCGGCGGCGTCGTGGGCGCCGGCGACGCGGGCGATCTCCTCGCGCATGGCGTCGTGGCCGAACTTCACCAGGATCTCGGAGCCGTCGGCGTAGCGGGCGCGGTAGCCCGGGTCGAGGCGACGCATCGGCAGCAGCGTGTCGAGGTCGCCGCCGGCCGCGGAGACGACGTCGTCGAGCAGGTTGCGCATGGTGAGCACCGTCGGGCCGGTGTCGAAGGTGAAGCCCTCGCGGTGGATGCGGCCGGCGCGGCCACCGGGGATCGGCTCCCGCTCGACGACCGTCACCTCGTGCCCGCTGCCGGAGAGGTGGCACGCGGTGGCGAGGCCGGCGAGGCCTCCTCCGATGACGACGACGCTGCTCATGCTCGGCTCCTGGTGTCGGTGTGGGCGGTGGTGCGGGCGGTGGTGGCGCGTGCTGTCAGGTCGGGGCCCAGGGCGCGCGCCTGGAGGACGAGCCACGGGCTGAAGACGGCGGGGGTGCGGGTGACGGCGCCGTGGACGTCGGCCCAGGGCACCCAGGCGTGCTCGGCGACCTCGCCGGGGTGCGGGTCGAGCACCGGGTCGCGCTCCACCCGGGCGACGTGCACGGGGCAGACCTCGTGCTCGACGACGCCGGAGGCGTCGACCGCGCGGTAGCGGAAGTCGGGCAGCACCACGTCGACCCCGGTCAGCGCGAGGCCGAGCTCCTCGCGGGTGCGTCGGCGCACGGCGTCGGCGACGGGCTCGCCCGGTCGCGGGTGGCCGCAGCACGAGTTGGTCCACACCCCGGGCCAGGCCTGCTTGCCCAGGGCGCGCCGGGTCAGCAGCGTGCGGCCGTCGGGGTCGAGCAGGTGCACCGAGAAGGCGAGGTGCAGCGGGGTGTCGGTGGTGTGCACCTCGAGCCGCGGCGCCGAGCCGGTCGGGCGACCCTCGTCGTCGAGCAGCACGACGTCGTCGGCCGGGTCGTCGGCCGGGTCGTCGGCCAGGCGGTCGGGACGGGCGGGCGCGGTCATGGCTGACCTCTCGGGAGGCGGGGCGTGCGGCTCCGACGGTAGCCGGGCCCACCACGCACGATCTCACCCTCGCGGCTCCTCACCGGTCGGGCAGGTGGGCCTGCCCGTGCGGGCGGTGGCCACGCCGGGCGGCGTTCCTAGGGTGGGGTGTGAAGGAGGTCACCCATGAGCCGATACGTCATCGAGCGCGACCTGCCCGGAGCCGGGGACCTGGACGACCGGGCGCTGCACGACCTCAGTGCCCGGTCCAACGAGGTGCTCGCCGGCCTCGACGACATCAGCTGGGTCGAGTCCTACGTCACCGACGACAAGCTGTTCTGCGTCTACGACGCCGCCGACCCCGCCCTCATCGAGGAGCACGCGAGCCGCGGGGGGTTCCCGTGCGACCGGATCAGCGAGGTCCGCTCCACCATCTCGCCCGAGACGGGGCGCTGACCCGGCCCGTGGCGCGTCGCCGACCAACGTTCTGACAACGTCGGGCGGGCAGTGTGGTCCACGTCACGCAGGGGGAGGCCGTCATGTCCGCAACGCTCTCGCCGCGACGCGCGCCGGACGCCGTCACCGGTCCGACGCCGGGCCCGAGCACGGAGCCGGCCACCGAGCGGGTGCCGCTGGTGAAGTTCCACGCCCCGGAGGTCGTGTTCGGGATCGGGTCGCTGGCCGAGGCCGGCTTCGCGGCCGCTCGGCTGGGCGCCCGGCGCCCCTTCGTGGTGACCGACCCCGGCATCATCGAGGCGGGCTGGGTCGACGCCCTGCTGGGCCACCTGCGCGAGGCGCGGCTCACGCCGGTCGTGTGGTCGGAGATCACGCCCAACCCCAAGGACCACGAGGTCCGCGCCGCCCACCGCCGCTACGTCGAGCAGGGCGCCGACGTCATCATCGCCCTGGGCGGCGGCTCGTGCGCCGACGCGGCCAAGGGCGTGGCCCTGCTCAGCGGCAACGGCGGCGACATCCTCGACTACGCCGGCGTCGACCGGGCGACCGCACCGATCCCGCCGCTGCTGGTCATCCCCAGCACCTCGGGCACGGGGGCCGACGTCTCGCAGTTCTGCATCGTCACCGACACCGAGCGTTCGGTGAAGATCACCATCATGGGCCGCGCCCTGGTGCCCGACATCTCGATCACCGACCCTCGGCTGCTGATGACGATGCCCGAGCAGCTCAACGCCGCGACCGGGCTCGACGCGCTGACCCACGGCGTGGAGGCCTTCGTGTCGCTGGCGCACAACCCCCTGGCCGACACCCACGCCCTCGCGGCGGTCGGGCTGGTGTGCGCCCACCTGCGCACGACGATGAGCCACCCGCGGCAGGAGGCGGCGCGCACGAAGATGGCGCAGGCCAGCCTGCAGGCGGGGCTGGCGTTCACCAACGCCATCCTGGGCGCCACCCACGCGATGAGCCACCAGGTCGGCGGGCTGCTCGACGCGCCCCACGGGGTGGTCAACGGCGTCCTGCTGCCGCACGTCATCCGCTACAACGCCCGCGCCACCCCCGACCGCTTCGTCGACCTGGCCGCCGCCGCCGGCCTCCCGGTCGCCGGCCTGCCCGGGGTGGAGGCGGCCGAGCTCCTCGCCGCCCACGTGCGACGGCTGGCCGACGACGTGGGCGTCCCCCGCGGGCTGCGCGCACTGGGGGTCGGCGAGCACGACGTGCCGCGCCTGGCGGCGACCACCCTCGACGACGCCTGCCTGACCACCAACCCGCGCCCGGCGAGCGCGGCCGAGGTGGAGCAGCTCTTCCGAGACGCGCTGTGAGCAGCACCGAGCGTCCCCTCGACGTCGCGACCCTCACCGGGGTCCGCTCCGGCAAGGGCTCCTACTACCGCGCCTACGTCCGCTCCGACGAGCGCATGCAGCGCGCGGTGCGGGCGATGGACTCGATCTCCCGGGCGCTCGTGCGCACGGTGGAGGGGCCGCGCAGCCTGCTCGAGGAGGTCGTGCGGGCCGCGGGCTCCCACCTCGACGCGACCTGGACGATGCTGGCGCTCGCCGACGGTCACCTGCCCGGCGCCCGCCCGCGCTTCCTCCTGGTGGGGCCCGACGGCGGGGTGCATGACGAGGTCGCGGCCGTGCCGGCCGAGGTGCGGCGCGAGCTGGGCGCCGTGCGGGCCGGCCACGTCACCCGCAGCCGGGCCGACCAGCGCTGGGTGCGGGTGCCGATGAGCCTGGAGGGCCGCCACATCGGCAGCCTGGCCGGGCTCCACGGACTCGACGACGACCCCGAGCCGCGCGACCTGTCCGTGCTGCGCATCCTCGCCAACCAGGCTGCGGTCTCGCTGCACACCTCCGAGCAGTACCAGGCCGGCCTGGCCCTGCACCGCCGGGCCCAGCGGCTCTACGACGAGGCCACCGACCGCGCCCGCGACCTCGAGGACCGCACCCGTGAGCTGCGCCAGGCCGAGGAGCGTCTCGTCGTGGCCCACCAGCGCGAGCTGGTCGACCACGAGCGCCACCGCATCGCCCGCGAGCTGCACGACAGCGTGACCCAGTACGTCCTGTCGGCCGGGATGGCCGTCGAGGTCGCGCGGGGCGAGGCCGAGGACCTCGGCTCCGCCGGCGCCCCGATCCTGGAGCGGCTGGCCACCGCCAAGGCCCTGAGCCAGGAGGCGGTGGACCAGCTGCGCCGCGCCATCTACGCCCTCCACCAGCCCCACCGCGACACCGTGGGCACGCTGCCCGAGCTGCTCCACGAGGTCGCCGAGCACCACCGCCCCCAGCTGTCGGTGAGCGTGCGGGTCGAGGGCGACGCCCAGGTGCTGGCCGCCGACGCCGACCACGAGATCGCCCGCGCCGTGGGCGAGGCCCTCTTCAACGTCGCCACCCACGCCGAGGCGACGCGGGCGGTGGTGCGCCTGCGCTACCGCGCCGAGGAGATCCTCGTGAGCGTCGCCGACGACGGCACCGGCGACCCCACCGAGCTCGCCCGCCGCCTGCGCCTGGAGCGCGGCCCGGTGGTCGACGGCCGGCACCGCGGGCTGGTCAACATCGAGAGCCGCATCGGCGACCTGGGCGGCCGCGTCGTCTTCCGCCGGGCGCGGCTCGGCGGCGTGCGGGTCGAGATGCGCCTGCCGCTACCCCTCGTGGCGTCCCGCCACGCGGGGGTCATCCACGGCCTGGTCGGCACCGGGCAGAAGGAGCCACCATGGCCACGCTGAGCCCACCCCAGCCCACCCGCCCCGCGCGGTCGGCGGGCGTCGACATCATGCTCGTCGACGACCACGCGATCGTGCGCCAGGGCCTGCGCTCGATCCTCGAGCGCGAGCAGGACCTGCGGGTGGTGGCGGAGGCCTCCACCGCGGCGGAGGCGATGACCGTGATCGGCCGGGCCCGCCCGGCCGTGGTGCTGCTCGACCTCAAGCTCTCGACCTCCTCCGACACCGAGGGCCTCGACCTGTGCGAGGCGCTCGTCGAGCGCTTCCCGGGCCTGGGCATCCTCGTGCTCACCACCTTCCTCGACGACCAGCTCGTGCTGCGTGCGGTGCGGGCCGGGGCACGGGGCTACGTCGTCAAGGACGTCGACACCTCCGGCCTCGTGCGCGCCATCCGCGACGTGGCCCGGGGCGAGAGCGCCTTCGACGCCCGCAGCGCCGCCGCCATGGTGCGCGGGCTCAACACCCCGCCGCCCGAGGAGGCCCGCCACCTCACCCCGCGCGAGTGCGAGGTGCTGCGGCTGCTGGCCCGGGGGCTGTCCAACCGCGACATCGGGGCCCAGCTCTTCATCTCCGAGACCACCGCCAAGTTCCACGTCGGCAACATCCTGCGCAAGCTCGACGTCACCCGCCGCGCCGAGGCGGTCTACGAGGCCTCCAAGATGGGCGTGATCTGAGGTCATCCCGTGTCGAGCACGAGCCAGGCGCCGTGGTGCTCGTGCACGGCGTAGGGCAGGCCGCTGCGGCGTCCGGCCGCCTCGAGGTCGGCGGTCGTGAACGTCCGCACGTGGCCCCAGGTCTCGTCGGGGACGTCCTCGACCGGCACGGCCACCACGACCCGGCGTCGCGCCAGGCGCACGGCCTCGGCCAGCACCCGCTCGCCGTGCTCGGCGTCGAGGTGCTCGAGCAGGTGCACCGCCAGCACGGTGTCGGCGGTGGCGTCGGGGGCCGGGAATCGCGCGGCGTCGGCGGCGCAGGTGCCGAGCGTCGCACCCAGGCGCGGCGCCACCGCGGCGAGCAGGCCCACGGTGCCCTCGCACAGGTCGGAGGCCAGGACGTCGTGGCCGGCCGCCGCGAGCCGCAGCGAGAGGAAGCCGAAGCAGCAGCCCAGCTCGAGCACCGACCCGGGGGCCACCTGCTGCTCGGCGAAGGCGTAGACCGGGGCGTAGCCGTCGATGGTGCCGTGGCCGCTGCGGCTGCCGCTCCCGGCCGGTGCGTCGCTGCCGGTCCCGCCCGCGGCCAGCGACTCCTCGATGCGGGCCAGCGTGGTGCGGTAGAAGCGGGTCCAGCAGTCCAGGGCGCTGCCGCCGGAGGTCAGCACGACGCCGGTCAGGAGCCGCTCGAAGAGCTCGGGGCCGCGCAGCCAGCCGGGGTTGAACAGCTCCGCGGCCAGCAGCCCGGCGAGGTCGTCGTCGACCAGCTCGGGGGGCACGACGTGGTCGACCTGCACCCGCTCGGGGCCCTGGACCACGTCGAAGTGAGGGGTGCGGACCATGTGCAGCGAGCGACGCGGGCGCGCCCCCGTCACGCGGCGGACCTCGACGAGGGTGTCGCGGTAGGCCCCCTCGCGCAGCGGGGCCAGGGGGTCGATGCGCTCGAGCTCGCCCCGGGTGGTGTGGTCCGCCGGGGTGCTCATGGCGCCGCGGCGGTGGACACCAGGTCGAGGCCGTGCAGGCTGCGCACGACCTGCACCCGGCTGCAGTGCTCGGCGTACAGGGGGAGGTCGCAGGAGCCGAGGCCCCAGGAGTAGCGCGGCTCGGGGGTCAGCCACACGGTCTCGCGGGCCCGGCGGCTGAGCTCCTCGAAGGCGCCGAGGCCGGGGTCCTTGCCGTTGCCGCGGCCGTCGCCCAGCACGACGAGCGTCGTGCGGCGGGTGACGGCCGACCCGAACTGCTCGAGGAACTGCTCGAAGGTCGACCCGTAGTCGGAGTCGGCGTCGACGTCGAGGACCCCTCCGGCCGGCAGGCCCGACATCACCAGGCTGAGCGCGTCCTCGGTGCGGTGCTCGGCGAAGAGGTCGGTGATCTCGACGAGGTCCTTGACGAAGGCGAAGGTGCGCACCGACGAGGCCACCGACTGCAGGCCGTGCACCAGGTGGAGGGTGAAGCGGGCGGTGGAGCGCACCGACAGCGACACGTCGCACAGCACGAGCAGCCTGGGCCGGTCCTCGACCTTGCTGACCGTCACCGGCCGGAAGGGCACGCCGTCGTAGCGCATGTTGGCGCGCATCGTGCGGGCGCCGTCGACGACGCCGCGGGCGGCGGCCTTGCGGCGGGGCCGGGGTGCGCCGCGCAGGCTGCGCAGCAGCCGCCGCAGCGACTCCTCGAGGTCGGCGCGCTCGTGCTCCTCGACGCTCTCGGCCCGGGCCGCCGCGATCTCGCGCTCCTCGATGTCGTGCTCGAGCTCCATGAGCCGCTCGAGGTGCTGCTTGAGCCGCTCGGGGAGGCTGGCCAGGAAGGGCGCGAGCGCCTCGCGCAGCGCGGCGAGGCCCTCGCCGGCCGGGCCCTCGTCGTCGGGGTCGTCGGGCCCGTCGGGCATCGCCTCCTCCAGCCAGCCGAGCAGCATCATCTCCTCGGCCACCGTCAGCTCGGTGTCGAGCGTCATCCCGGGTCGGCGCACGAGGTCGCCGGGCGCCCCGGGGTTGTGCATGCGCTGGGTGGAGATCTGCACGCGGGCGGCCTCGCCGGCGCTGTCCTGGGTGTCGTTGGACAGCACGATCTCGTCGGTCAGGGCGGCGATGTCGATCTTGTTGGCCTCCTGGTGCAGGTTGTACTGCTGGGCCATGTCCTCGGGCTTGAAGAACTCCTTGATGTCGTCGGGCTTGCCGTGGGAGTGCCCGTCCTCCGGGGTGTCGCCGGGCTCCTCGGAGAGCGTGAACTGCTCGAGCTCGCCGTCGTCGGTGAGGTCGTCGTGGGCGTGGGAGTGCCCGTGGCCGGTCTCCTCCTCGACCACGGCCCGCAGCCCGAAGAAGCGGTCGAAGACCCGCTCGAAGGTCGGCAGGTCGCGCCGGTCCTTGACCAGGCTCACCGCCAGCGCGGAGCGCAGGACCTCGCGGTCCGACAGCACGCCGGGCTGGGCCACGGCGTGCATGGCGTCGATGGCCTCGGCGGTGCTGACGCGCACCCCGAGCAGCCGCAGCAGCCGGATGAACCGGTGGACCGCGCCCTCCACGGGATCAGACCGGACGCTTGCGGGCGCCGCGCGCCGCGAAGGAGCGCGCGCCCTGTCCGGCGGGCACCGCCTTGGCGGGCTTGCCCTCGCTGGAGGTCCGGCCGCCGCCGGCGTACGCCGCGTCGTGGCGCCCGGGACGGTCCTTGGCCGCACGCACGTCGCGACCGTCGGGCCCGTCACCGGGGTCGCCCGGGCCGCCGGGGCCGCCGGCGCGGTCGTCCGCGTCGTGGCCGTGGCCGTGCCCGTGGCCGTGGCCGTGGCCGTGGTCGAGGTGGTCGGGCACGGTGGCGTTGGGGTCGACCAGGCCGGGCAGGGCCTTGCGGGCCTTGTCGAGGTCGCGCTCGTACTTCACGACCACGCTGAGGGTCGACGACAGCACGTCGGCGGTCAGCTCCTCCACGCCGAGCACCGCAAGGGTGCGGGCCCAGTCGATGGTCTCGGAGATGCTCGGCGACTTGCGCAGGTCGAGCTCGCGCAGCCCGCGCACGACGTCGACCAGGCGGACCGCGAGGGCCTCGGCCAGGCCGGTGTCCTTGGAGCGGATGATCTCCAGCTCGCGGGTCGCCTCGGGGTAGTCGAGGAAGAGGTGCAGGCAGCGTCGCTTGAGGGCGGCCGACAGGTCGCGGGTGTTGTTGGAGGTCAGCACGACGTAGGGCAGGTGGGTGGCGCGCACGGTGCCGATCTCGGGGATGGAGATCTGGAACTCGCTGAGCAGCTCCAGCAGCACGGCCTCCAGCGCCTCGTCGGCGCGGTCGACCTCGTCGATGAGCAGCACCACGGGCTCCGCCGAGGTGATGGCCTCCAGCAGCGGCCGGGCGGCGAGGAAGCGCTCGGAGAAGAAGATGCTGTCCTGGTCGGCGATGCGCTCCACGGCCTCGGAGAGGGTGGCGGCGTCCTCGACGACCTGCCCGATCTTCTCGCGCAGGATCTGGGTGTAGAGCATCTGCTTGCCGTAGTCCCACTCGTAGAGCGCCTTGGTCTCGTCCTGTCCCTCGTAGCACTGCAGCCGGATCAGGCGCCGGCCGGTGACCTGGGCCAGGCTGGTGGCCAGCTGGGTCTTCCCGACGCCGGCCGGTCCCTCGAGCAGCACCGGCTTCTCCAGCCGCGAGAGCAGGAAGACGGTGGTGGCGAGCCGGTCGTCGGCGAGGTAGCCGGCGTCGCGGAAGCGCTCGCGGGTCTCGTCGACGTCGCGGAACTCGCTGTCGGACGGGGTGGTGGGTGCGTCGCTCACGCGCTGCTCCTGGGCTCTGGGGGTGGGCGGGACCTGACCGGCGCGCGGCGGGCGTGGGAGCGCCCGCCGCGCGGCGGCGTCAGCTGAGCAGGTCGTCCAGGTCGCCGTTCATGCAGTGGTCGACCACGGGGCGCACCGTCTCGAAGGTGCACTCCTTGGCGTTGCCCGGGGTGCAGGCGTCGCCGAGGACGTGGTGGGTGATGCGGTCGACGTCGGCGGCGTCGCCGGTGATGACCCCGGCGTTCTCGTAGAACGCGGTGGGTCCCTCGCCGAGCCGGTTCTTGGAGTAGCTGTCCTTGGTGACGTCGGTGAACTTCTCGGTGATGCCCACGTCGCGCAGCAGCCGGATGGCGGCGGCGAGCGCGGCGTCGGCGGCCTGCGGCTTGGTCATGCCGTGGGTGTCGATGCCCATCGCCTCGGCGATGTCGGCGAAGCGGGCGTACTGCGCGGGCATGTTGAAGGCCCACACGCGCGGCAGCGCGATGGCGTTGTTGAGGCCGTGGTGGGTGTCGTAGAAGGCCGACACGGCGTGCGAGATGGAGTGGATGATGCCGAGGCCGCCGGAGTTGAAGGCCTGGGCGGCGATGTACTGGGCGTACATCATGCCCTCGCGGCCCTTGAGGTCCTGACCGTTCCAGACCGCCTCGCGCAAGTTCTCCGAGGTCAGCTTGATCGCGCGGATCGCGTTGCCGAGCGACGGCTCGAAGTTCAGCCGCGAGACGTAGGGCTCGCTGGCGTGGGCGAGCACGTCGAAGCCGCACTGGGCGGTGTAGTCGACCGGGCAGTCGAAGTAGAGCACCGGGTCGTCGATGGCCAGGCTCGTCACCGAGGCGTCGTCGAAGGCGACGTACTTGTGCGGGTTGTCGGGGTCGGTCGTGGTGTCGGTGATGACGTAGGCCCACGAGGTCTCCGAGCCGGTGCCGGCCGTGGTCGAGACCGCGATGTGGGGCGGGTTCTTCGGGTTCTCGGACATGTTGAAGCCCTCGAACTCGTTGACGTTGCGCCCGTCGTGGGCCACCGAGACCCGCGCGCCCTTGCAGGCGTCGTGGGAGGAGCCGCCGCCGATGGAGACGAAGGAGTCGCACTCGTTCTGCTGGTAGAGCGCCACGGAGTCCATGACGTTGTAGTCCTTGGGGTTGGACTCGACCTTGTCGTACACGACGACCTCGAGGCCGTGGTACTTCATCGACTCCACGATCTTGTGCACGATGTCGGTGCCGCGCAGGCCCGACGTCATCACGAGGGTCTTGCGGAAGCCCATCTTGAGGGCCTCGGGGCCGATCATCTCGTGGGCGCCCGGACCCATGAGGGCACGGGGGAAGGGGTGGAACTCCTTGATCGGGAAGGGCTTGAGCAGCTCGTCGACTTGCATGTGGGACCTCCTGGTCGCGCTGGCTGGTGCTCGCCCTGCGGACGCTAGGAGCGTGCGGACCGCACCGACAGACGAGGACGCGGAAACACCTCGGCGGGGCAGTGGGGACCTGCCCGTCGGGACAGGTCGGCCACGGCCCGGGGAGGGGTGCGCCGGGTCGCGCCGGTGCCTAGCGTGAGCGGGTGCGGCCACCGACCGAGCCCCTCGCGACGCTCTCGCCGCGCACCCACGTCTGCGACGGCGGTCGCTCCCTGCTCGGGGTCGGGGGCGGGGTCGGCGGCGAGTCCGGTCTGGTGCGCCTCGACGACGCGGAGGCCGCCGCTGTCGCGGCCGGACCCGTGGGGGGCGAGCTCGCCCGCCGGCTCCTCGACGCCGACCTGGCCGACCCGCTGGTCACGCCGCGGCCGGTGGACGCCCGCGAGGTCAGCGTGGTGGTGCCGGTGCGCGACGACGCGGTGCGACTGGGCCGGCTGCTCGCCGCGCTGCGCGAGGACCTCCCACCCGGGGTGGAGGTCGTGGTCGTCGACGACGCCTCGCGCGCCCCGGGCGAGGTCGCGGCGGTGGCGCTGGCCCACGGCGCGCGAGTGGTGGCGCACCGGCGCAACCGCGGCCCCGCCGCGGCCCGTGACAGCGGCCTGCGGGAGGTGACCACGCCCTGCGTCGCGTTCGTGGACGTCGACGTCGTGCCGGAGCCGGGCTGGCTCGAGCGACTGCTGCCGCACCTGGACGACCCGTCGCTGGCCGTGGTCGCGCCGCGGGTGCTGGGGCCCGCCGCGCGCCCCGGCGACGGCGCGGTCGCCCGCTACGAGCAGGCGCGCTCCTCCCTCGACCTGGGCCCGGCGCCGGCGGCGGTGCGCGCGGGCGGCCGTGTCTCCTACCTCCCCGGCGCCTGCCTCCTGGCCCGCACCGCGGCGCTGGGCGACGGCTTCGACCCACGGCTGCGCTGCGGCGAGGACGTCGACCTGGTGCGCCGCCTGCTCGCCGCGGGCTGGCGGGTGCGCTACGAGCCCGGCGCCCACGTGCGTCACGAGCACCGGACCGGCGTGGCGGCCTGGGCCGGCCGCAAGGCCTTCTACGGCACCTCCGCGGCTCCGCTGGCCGCCCGCCACCCGCAGGCGGCGGCCTCGCTGGTGCTGCGGCCGTGGACCGTCGCGCTGGTGGGCGGGTTCGTGGGCGCGCCCCTGCTCGGGCGGCGGGCGCTGGCGGTGACCGGCGCCGCGGCGGGCCTCGCGCTCGTCGGGCGCACCCGCGGCCTGCGGCGCGACGGGTCGCCCCGCCCGGTGCGGGCGGCCGCGGTCCTGGTGCTCGAGGAGGCGGTGGCGGCGCTGTGGGGGAGCGGGTCGGTGCTGCTGCGCGAGCAGTGGCCCACGGCCCTGCTCGCCGCGGTCGTCTCGCGCCGGGCCCGGCGTACGGTCGTGGTGGTGGGGATGCTCGACGCCGTCGCCGACCACCGCCGCACCGGCCCGCGCCTCGGCCTGCTGCCGTACGCCGCCCTGCGCCGCCTCGACGACGTGGCCTACGGGGCCGGTGTGTGGGCCGGTGCCCTGCGGGAGGGATCGGTTCGCGCGCTGGTGCCCGTGCGGGTCAGTCGACCGCGGCGCCCGACCGGTCGGGGCGGGGCCGCACCCCGTTGGTGACGGGGTCGAGCTGGGGCTCCAGGCGCAGCACGGCCAGGGCGCCGCAGAGCAGGCACCCGACGACGAGAAGCCCGATGTAGACCTCGCCCAGCGCGTGGCCGATGAGGAAGCCGGAGACCGGCGGGGCGATGACGGCGGCGGCCTGGAAGGAGGCCGAGCTGAGCGCGTTGTAGCGCCCCCGCAGGTGGTCGGGGGCCAGGTCGTTGACCAGCGCCGGGATGGTCGGCTGGAGCAGGGTCTCGCCGAGGGCGAAGACGGAGGCGCAGGCGGCGACGAGCACGGTGGCCGCGACGGTGCCGGCGACCAGCCCGGTGGCGCCGAGGCAGAGCCAGGCCAGCGACCAGATCACCGCCATCACCGCGATGACCCGGGTGCGCCGCAGGCCCTCGATGCGCTGGAGCACGAACAACTGGAGCACCACGATGACCAGGGTGTTGGCGCCGAAGGCCAGGCCCAGGCCCTGGGTCGAGACCTCGCCGACGGCGCGGGCGTAGGCCGGCATCCCGGCGTTGAGCTGGGAGTAGCCGACGAAGGACGACACGAAGCCCAGCACCATGAGCGAGGCCACGGCGGGCCGGCGCAGGACCACGAGGTAGCCGACCGACGGCCCGGTGGTCGCGGTGTCGTGGTCGGGCCGCCCGGCCACGTGGCGCAGCGGGCCGAGGAGCAGGACGATCGCGGGCAGGTAGCTCGCGGCGTCGCCGAGGTAGATGGCCTGGAAGGTCGAGACCTGCCCGACGTCGACCAGCACCCCGCCGAGGATCCCGCCGATCCCGATGCCGAGGTTGAGCAGGGTGAAGTTGACGCCGAAGTAGCGCTGGCGGAGCGCGGCCGGCACGACGGCGGCGATGAAGCTCTGGGAGGCCGGCCAGGAGACGCCGAAGGCGACGCCGTTCAGCGTCAGCGCCACCCCGGCCAGCAGCATGGTCGAGGCGAAGGCGAGGAGGGCGTTGCCGGCGACCAGCAGGAGCAGCGAGGCGAGCAGCACCCGTCGGGCCCCGATGCGGTCGATGAGGGCGCCGCCGGGGCCGACGATGAGGAAGCCGATCAGCGGGGGCACCGCGAGCAGCAGCCCGACGTCGGCGAGGGCGAAGCCGCGGACCTCGTTGAGGTAGACGACCTGGAAGGGCAGCACCAGACCGGTGCCGAAGAACTCCAGGACCACCACCGACAGCAGCAGCCGCCCCTCCCGGGGCAGGTCGTGCCAGAAGGACGCGAGGGTCGGGCGGTCGGTCGTGCCGGTGCTGCCGGGGGTGCTGGTGCTCATCTCTGGCGCAGTCTCGCACCTGCGCCGGAGACGGCGGAATCGACCGCGGTCAGCCCTTGCGGTTGACCTTCACCTCGCGCTTGACGCGGCGTCGCAGCTGCAGGATGCGCATGCTGCCGACGATGCCGGCCAGCAGCATGCCCGCGGCGGCGGCGATGAGGAGGGCGGCGGCCTGGGGCAGCTCGGCCTCCCAGGGCAGGAAGGCCACGGTGACCCGCTCGGTGTTCTGCATGATGAAGACCACCAGCAGCACGAGCACCACGATCGAGGCGATGACGGCGACCCAGAGGCCGCTGGTGCGTGAGCCGCGCAGCGGGTCCTCGTGGCGGCTCGAGCCGGTGTCGGTCGGGGTGGGCGTGGGGTCGGTGCCGGGGCCGCGGTCGCCCGCGGTGGGCTCGTGGGACTGGGTGCTCATCGGTCGTCTCCTGGTGGTGGGGAAGGGGGTCAGGCCGTGGCCCGGGCCAGCGCCTCGAACTCGGGGTCGCTCAGCTCGATCCCGGCCGCCGCGGTGTTGGACTCGAGGTGGTCCAGGCTCCTGGTGCCCGGGATCGGCAGCATGACAGGGGAGCGGCGCAGCAGCCAGGCCAGCGCGAGCTGCGAGGGCGTGGCGTCGTGCTCGCGGCTCGCCGCCGCCAGCGGTCCGTCGTCCTTCGACAGGGCGCCGGTGGCGAGGGGGAACCACGGGATGAAGCCGATCCCCTCCGCCGCGCAGTAGTCCACGAGCTCCTCGGCGCTGCGGTCGGCGAGGTTGTAGAGGTTCTGCACGGTGGCGATGGTCGCGACCTCGCGGGCGGCCCGGGTCTGCTCGACGCTGACCTCGGAGAGCCCGATGTGGCGGATCTTGCCCTCCTGCTGCAGCGCGGCCAGCTCCCCGACCTGGTCCTCCAGCGCGACCTCGGGGTCGATGCGGTGCAGCTGGAAGAGGTCGATGCGCTCGAGGCCGAGGCGGCGCAGGCTCAGCTCGCACTGCTGGCGCAGGTAGGACGGGCGACCGACCGGGATCCACTGGCCGGGACCGGTGCGGGTCAGGCCGGCCTTGGTGGCGATGACGACGTCGTCGGCGTAGGGGTGCAGTGCTTCGCGGAGCAGGTCCTCGGCGACCTCGGGGCCGTAGGAGTCGGCGGTGTCGAAGAGGGTGACGCCGAGCTCGACGGCGCGACGGAGCACGGCGATCGCGCCGTCGTGGTCCTCGGGCGGCCCCCAGACGCCCTCGCCCGTGAGCTGCATCGTGCCGTAGCCCAACCGGCTCACGGGCAGGTCGCCGCCGATGCGGAAGGCGTCGCTCGTGCCGGTCATGTCAGGCCTCCTGCTCGGTGCGGTCGCCCGCCCACGTGGTGTGGAAGGAGCCGTCGCGGTCGACCCGCTGGTAGGTGTGGGCGCCGAAGTTGTCGCGCAGGCCCTGGATGAGCGCGGCGGGCAGGCGGCCGCGCCGCAGCCCGTCGAAGTAGGACAGCGAGGAGGCGAAGGCCGGGATCGGCACGCCGGCCTGCGCCGCGGTGGCCACCACGTCGCGCCAGGCGTCGACGCCGTCCTTGACCGCGTCGGCGAAGTAGGGCGTGGTCAGCAGCGTGGTGAGGTCGGGCTCCTCGGCGTAGGCCTCCTTGATGCGGTCCAGGAACTGCGCCCGGATGATGCAGCCGCCGCGCCAGATGGTGGCGACGCTGCCGAGGTCGATGTCCCAGCCGTGCTCCTCCGCGCCGGCCGCGATCTGGTCGAAGCCCTGCGCGTAGGCGACGACCTTGGAGGCGTAGAGCGCCGCGCGCACCTGGTCGACGAAGACGTCGCGGTCGACCTCGACGGTGTGCTCCTCGGAGGTGGTGGAGAACATCTCGCGGGCCGCGGCGCGCTGCTCGGCGTGGCCCGAGAGGCTGCGGGCGAAGGTCGCCTCCGCGATGCCGGTGATCGGCACGCCGAGGTCGAGGGCGCTCTGCACGGTCCAGCGGCCGGTGCCCTTCTGCTCGGCCTGGTCGAGCACGACGTCGACGAAGGGCTTGCCCGTCTCGGCGTCGGTGTGGCGCAGGACGTCGGCGGTCATCTCGATGAGGAAGGACTCGAGGTCGCCGCGGTTCCACTCGTCGAAGACGTCGGCGATCTCGGCGGGCTCGAGGCCGCCGACGGTGCGCAGCAGGTCGAAGGACTCCGCGATCAGCTGCATGTCGGCGTACTCGATGCCGTTGTGCACCATCTTGACGAAGTGCCCGGCGCCGTCGGGACCGACGTGGGTGCTGCACGGGGTGCCGTCGACGACCGCGGCGATCGACTCCATCACGGGGCCGAGGTTCTCGTAGGCGTGCTCGGAGCCGCCCACCATGATCGAGGGCCCGTTGAGGGCGCCCTCCTCGCCGCCCGAGACGCCCATGCCCACGAAGTGCAGGCCCTTCTCCTCGAGGGCCTGCTGGCGGCGCAGGGTGTCGGTGAAGTGCGCGTTGCCGGCGTCGACGACGATGTCGCCCTCGTCGAGCAGCGGCACCAGCTCGTCGATGACGGCGTCGGTCGGCTCGCCGGCCTTCACCATCACCAGGATGGTGCGGGGCTGCTGGATCGAGGCGACGAAGTCCTCGAGGCTCTCCGAGCCCACCAGCTCCCCGCCGCCCTCGCGGGCCTCGTCGGAGAACTCCTCGACGAGCGCGGTCATCTTGGCGGCGGTGCGGTTGTGCACGGCGATGGTGTGCCCGTTGCGGGCGATGTTGCGGGCCAGGTTGCGGCCCATGACAGCGAGGCCGGTCAGGCCGATGGTGGCAGTGGCGTCCATGGTTCGACACAACCACGGGTGGGGGGCCGCTGTTCCGCCCAAGGGGGTGAGTGGGTGCGGTCAGAACACGTTGAGCGGGCGGAACTGCACCGAGACCCGCGGCCCGGCCGAGGCGACCTTCGGCACGGCGTGCTCCCAGGTGCGCTGGCAGGAGCCGCCCATGACGAGCAGGTCCCCGTGGCCCATCTCGAAGGACAGCGAGGCCCCGCCGCCACGGGGGCGCAGCGCCAGGCGCCGCGGGTCGCCGAGGGAGACGATCGCGACCATCGTGTCCTGCGTCGAGCCGCGCCCGATGGTGTCGCCGTGCCAGGCCACGCTGTCGCGCCCGTCGCGGTAGTAGCAGCAGCCGGCGGTGCGGAAGGGCTCACCGAGCTCGTCGGCGTAGTGCGCGCTCAGCGCGTCACGGGCCTGTGCGAGCCGCGGGTGGGGCAGGGCGTCGCCGACGAGGTAGGTGTGCACGAGCCGCGGCACGTCGACGACGCGGTCGTACATCTGGCGTCGCTCGGCGCGCCACGGCACGTCGGCGACCAGGGTGGCGAGCACGTCGTCGGGCTCGGGGAGCCACGTGCGGTGCACGTCGACCCACGCGCCGTGCGACAGCGGGTGGCGCTCGAGGGCGCTCAGGTCACCGACCTGCGCGACCGGCGCCTCGAAGAGCGACGACTGGAAGTCCACGCGACCACCCTAGCCCGGTTGGTCGAACGCGTGTTCGACCGACCGGCCGGCGCGCCGCCGGTCAGACGGCCTTGTTCAGCAGCGTGCGGGTGATCTGCTCGACGGTCTCGTCGGCCAGGGTGTCGAGCTTGCCGCGCAGCACGACGGGTGCCACGAGGTTGAGCAGGAAGCCGAAGTCGAAGTCGGCCCGGTAGTGGATGCGGGTCGCGCTGCCGTCGGCGTCGGGGGAGAAGCTCAGCGTGTCGGTCGCGGTCGCCGACTTGTTGGTGCCGCGGAACTGCACGCGCGAGGGCCGCTCGAAGGCCGTCGTCTCGTAGGTCAGGTCGACCGTGCGGCCCATGAACTGCGAGGTGTTGGCGTACGTCGTGCCGACGCCGACGCCGCCGTCGCCGGAGGTGCGGGTGGTGGTGACGGTGCCGGGGTCCCACTCGCGGGTGTGCGCGAAGTCGCTGAGGTAGTCGAAGACGGCCTCGACGGGCCGCGGGACGGTGAAGGTGCGCTCGACGTGCATGGGTCGAGGGTAGGGAGGGGGACGCGGCACGGGCTCACCCCTGGGGCGCCCGAGGTTGCGCATTCGCCGGACAGGGCGCCGCGCGCCTCCCTAATCTGGGGGGCGTGGAAGACGTTCTGGCGCCGGATGGGCGTGGCCTCAAGCACGTCGCGGTGCGCGAGTACGTCCGCTCCCTGGTGACCGGCAGCGCTCCCGGGTCGCCCGCTCCCTCCGAGCGCGAGCTCGTGCACCAGTTCGGCGTGGCCCGCATGACGGTGCGCCAGGCGATGGACGCGCTCGTGGTCGAGGGGCTGCTCGAGCGCATCCCCGGGCGGGGCACCTTCGTCGCCCGCCCGCGGCGTGCGGCCAGCCGGATCACCGGCTACACCGAGGAGATGTCGCGGCGCGGGCTGCTGGCTGAGTCGCAGACCCTCCTCGCGCGTCGTGAGCAGGCCGGTCCCGGCGTGGCCCGTGCGCTGAGCCTGACCGAGGGCGACGCCGTCATCCACTGGCGGCGGCTGCGCCGCGCCGACGGCACGCCGATGTGCCTCGAGGACGCCTACCTCAACGAGGTCCTCCTGCCCGGCTTCCTCCAGAGCGGCATGCCGACCAGCCTCTACGACGCCCTCGACGGCCGCGGCCTGCGCCCGACCTGGGCCGAGGACTCCATCACCGCCGACCGGGCGACGCCCGAGGAGGCGACCCTCCTGGAGGTCGACGAGGGCGCGCCGGTGCTGCGCCACTCGCGACGCGCGCTGGCCGGCGACAAGGTCGTCGAGGTCTCGCGCACCGTCTACCGCGCCGACCGCTTCACGCTCTGGGTCCAGCTCGGCCACGACGCCTGAGGGCCACGACGCCTGGGAGGGGTCGGCTCAGAAGGGGCGCCACTCACCGAGGCGACCCAGGTCGGCGACCGTCTGGCCGGTCTCCTCGCACACCCAGTGCGGGTCGGGGCCCCCGAGGTCGGGCTGGATGTAGAGCGAGTGCTCCGGCGCGCCGGGGCAGCCGACGCACAGGGGCCAGCGACCGGTGCTCTCGAAGAGCGCGTCCTGCACGTCCTGGGCGACCAGGCCGGCGACGTACTGCGCCCCCTCGGGCCACTGCCCCGCCCACCACGAGCGCGCCGAGACGGCGTCCTCCAGCGCCGACACGGCGGGTGGCGTGGCGTGGTCGCGGGCCCGGAGGTCGGCCAGCACCCGCGCCCGGGCGTCGAAGAGCAGCGCGTTGTCCACAGCCCCATCATGCTCCCGTTTCAAAGCCCGCCCCCGCCGGGCACCTGGAGGGGGCCGGCGCACCGTGCGCCGGCGGGGAGCGGGAGGTGGGTCATGACGGGTGGACCGGAGATCACGAGCTGGGCGGAGACGTGGCGGGTGCCGCGTCACCTCGCGGTGCTGGCCGAGCAGGAGCGCGCGGTGAGCGACTACGCCCGGGAGTGGGTGGCGCGGCGCGACGGCTTCGAGCCGAGCCCGGTGTGCGTGCTGCGGCCCCTGGCCGAGGCCATGGACCTCGTGTCGGCCGCCTTCGACGCGCTCGACCGGCGCTTCGCGGCGGTCTGGGCCGACGCGGTCGACGACGTGGAGTCGGCCCTGGCCGGGCTCGAGGCCGCCGACCTCGACGCGTCGGCGTCGGCCGCGCTCGTGCACCGCGACGTGGCGGGAGCGGGGGCGTGAGCGGCCCGGTGCTGCTCGACCCGGTGCTCCTCGCGCCCGGGGAGAGCGACCCCCAGCGCCGCCACGACGCCGCCTTCGAGTCGTGGGACGCCGCCTTCTCGGCCATGCGCGACACGATCAACCTGGGGGTGCGCGCCCTCAACGGCGTGGGCGCGGGGCTGCCCGAGCTGCCGGGCGGCAGCCTCGAGGAGCTGGTCGTGCTGCCGTTGAGCGGCGACTACACCGCGATCCGGCAGAACGCGACGGCCTGCGTGACCACCGGGTCGGCGTGGGCCGCCTGGGCCGGCAACCTCGACCGTCTCGCCGTGCACGTCGCGCTCGGGTGGAGCGGGCTGGCCGGGGCCGCCTGCGCGGCACGGATCGAGGGGCTCGCCCTCGCCGGCCGCGCGGTGGGCGCCGTCGTGGAGCGCGGCGCGCTCGTGCTGGAGGAGGTCGCCGACGTCTCCGAGCGGCTCGGGGTCGAGGTCGAGCACCTCGTCGTCGAGCTCGGCAAGGCCATGGCGCGGCTCGTGCGCGCGCTGCTCAGCCGCGCCTCCGGACCGGCCGGGTGGGCCGCCCTGGCCGCCGAGGTGGCGATGAAGGGGCTCGACGCGATCACCGACCTCGTCGACGACGTCCGGCTCGTGGTCGACCTGGTCCAGCGGTTGCTGGAGCTCAAGGAGACGGTGCCGGTCTGGGCCCGCCACGTGGGCGACCGGCTCGCGCTGCTCGCCTCCCTGCCCGACCTGGTGCCGTGAGCGGCTCGCAGGCCGACCGGCTCCTCGCCGCCGCGCTTGAGCGGTCGGGTCGCACCCTGCGGCGCGCCGCGGAGCTCGACCGCGGTGTCCCGCGGCCGGTGCTCGGTGCGCTGGAGCGCGCTGCGCGCGGCGGGACGCTCGCCCAGCGGCGCCACGCGGCCTCGGTCGACCGCGGTGAGACCACGTGGGAGGCGCTGTGGCGCGACCCCTGGAGCCTCGGGGCGGGCGAGGGCGTCGACCTCGTGCGCGCCGCGGTGGTCGAGACCGCGGTGGTCGAGACCGGGCGGGGCGCGTTGGCCCCACCCGTCCGGGGGTCCTAGGGTCGGTCCCGTGTCAACGACGACGCATGATCTGGACAAGTCCGACCTCCTCGCGAAGGCGACCGACCTGGCCCGGGCCGGGAAGGGCACGGGCGGTCCGCCCCACGACGACGTGGGCGCGCTGCTGGCCGCCTACTACCGCCACGTCGCCCCGGAGGACCTCGCCGGTCGGAGCGAGGCCGACGTCTACGGCGCCCTCGCCTCCCACCACCGGCTGGCCACGGAGCGGCCGCAGGGCACCGCGGCGGTGCGCGTGCTGACCCCGACGCTCGCCGAGCACGGCTGGTCGGCCTCCGGTCACACGGTCGTGGAGGTCGTCACCGACGACATGCCCTTCCTGGTCGACTCCCTCACCATGGAGCTGGCCCGGCAGCTCCACGACGTGCACGTGGTCGTCCACCCCCACTTCGACGTGCGGCGCGACATCACCGGAGCCCTGCAGCACGTCGGCGTCGTCGACGACGGCGCGCTGCAGCCCGACGGCGAGGCCGTGCGCGAGTCGTGGATGCACGTCGAGATCGACCGGCTGCCCCAGGGCGAGACCGGGGAGCAGCTCGCGCGCGACCTGGTCGCCGACGTCCAGCGGGTGCTGCGCGACGTCCGCGAGGCGGTCGAGGACTGGAGCCGCACCCGCGGCCGGATGCTCGAGATCGTCGAGGAGCTGCGCCAGGACCCGCCGCCGCTGGACCCCGAGGAGGTCCGGCAGGGCGCCGAGCTGCTGGAGTGGCTCGCTGACGACCACTTCACCTACCTCGGCTACCGCGAGTACCACCTCGAGACCGTGCCGTCCGAGGGCTCCGCCGGCGGCTCGACCGGCGGCTCGGAGGGCTCGGCCGAGGACGAGGTGCTGCGCGCGGTGCCGGGCACGGGCCTGGGCATCCTGCGCGCCGACCAGGACCAGTCGGAGTCCTTCGCGCGCCTGCCCGAGGCGGTCAAGGCCCGCGCGCGCGAGCGCAGCCTGCTGGTGCTGGCCAAGGCCAACTCCCGGGCGACCGTGCACCGCCCGGCGTACCTCGACTACGTCGGGGTGAAGACGTTCGACGCCTCGGGGGCCGTGGTCGGGGAGCGTCGCTTCCTCGGGCTGTTCTCCTCGACCGCCTACGCCGAGAGCCTCACCCGCATCCCGCTGCTGCGCGAGCGCGCGGCCGCCGTGCTGCGCCGCAGCGGCTACGACCCGCGCAGCTACGCCGGACGTGCCCTCATGGACACCCTCGAGACCTACCCCCGCGACGAGCTCTTCCACACCAGCGTCGACGAGCTGGCGCCGCGCGCCGAGGCGGCCATGCACGCCCGCGAGCGGCGCGCGGTGCGCACGATCACCCGGCGCGACACCTACGGGCGCTACGTCTCGGTGCTCGTCTACCTGCCGCGCGACCGCTACAACACCGCGGTGCGCGAGCGCTTCTCCCAGATCCTCCTCGACCGTCTCCACGGCGAGTCGGTCGAGTTCACCGTGCGGATCAACGAGTCGACCACCGCGCGCGTGCACTTCGTCGTCCACCTGTCCGCCGACGCGGCCGGGGGGAGCGGCGACATCGACGCCGCCGACCTCGAGCGTCGGCTCTCGGAGGCCAGCCGCAGCTGGCGCGACGACTTCACCTCCGCGGTCATCGCGGAGTACGGCGAGGAGGCCGGTGCGCGCCTCGGGCGGCGCTACGTCGACTCCTTCCCGGAGGCCTACAAGGAGGACTTCTCCCCGCGCACCGCGGCGGTCGACCTGCGTCGCCTCGAGGACGTCGAGGGCGAGGAGGGCATCGACCTGTCGCTCTACGAGCAGCTCGACGCCGGCCGCGGCGAGGCCCGGCTCAAGGTCTACCGCGTCGGCGAGCCGCTGAGCCTCTCGCAGGTGCTGCCCATGCTGTCCTCCCTCGGGGTCGAGGTCGTCGACGAGCGCCCCTACGAGCTCGACGGCCTCGACCGGCCGTCCTACGTCTACGAGTTCGGCCTGCGCTACGGCCGCGCCCTGCCCGAGCGGGCGCGCGGCCTCTTCCAGGACGCGCTGCGCGCGGTCTGGGAGGGACGCAGCGAGATCGACGGCTTCAACGGGCTCGTGCTCGGCGCCGGGCTGACCTGGCGCCAGACCTCGGTGCTGCGCGCCTACGCCAAGTACATGCGCCAGGCCGGCTCGCCCTTCGCCCAGGACTCCATCGAGGGCGCACTGCGCGACAACGTCGACCTCACCCGGCTCCTGGTCGCGGTCTTCGAGGCCCGCTTCGATCCCCACCCCGACGCCGGGGCACGCGGGGAGGACGACCTCGTCGCGGCCTTCGGTCGGGCGCTGGAGGACGTCGCCAGCCTCGACCACGACCGCATCCTGCGGTCCTACCTCACGCTGGTCCGCGCCACCCTGCGCACCAACTACTTCCAGACCGTCGACGGTGAGCCCCACGCCTACCTGTCCTTCAAGCTCGACCCGCAGGCCGTGCCCGACCTGCCCCAGCCGCGGCCCCGCTTCGAGATCTTCGTGCACTCCCCGCGGGTCGAGGGCGTGCACCTGCGCTTCGGCGCGGTCGCACGCGGCGGACTGCGCTGGTCCGACCGCCGCGACGACTTCCGCACCGAGGTGCTCGGCCTGGTCAAGGCCCAGATGGTCAAGAACACCGTGATCGTGCCGGTCGGCGCCAAGGGCGGGTTCTACGCCAAGCAGCTGCCCGACCCGGGCGACCGCGAGGCCTGGATGGCGGAGGGGGTGGCGGCCTACACCACCTTCGTCCGGGGTCTGCTCGACCTCACCGACAACCTGGTCGACGGCGTGACCGTGCCCCCGCGCGACGTGGTGCGCCACGACGGCGACGACTCCTACCTCGTGGTCGCCGCCGACAAGGGCACGGCGACCTTCTCCGACCTCGCCAACGCGGTGGCGGCCGACTACGGCTTCTGGCTCGGCGACGCCTTCGCCTCGGGCGGCTCGGTGGGCTACGACCACAAGGCCATGGGCATCACCGCCCGCGGGGCGTGGGTCTCGGTGCAGCGCCACTTCCGCGAGCGCGGCATCGACTGCCAGACCCAGGAGTTCACCTGCGTCGGCATCGGCGACATGAGCGGCGACGTCTTCGGCAACGGCCTGCTCTGCTCGCCCACGACCCGGCTGGTGGCCGCCTTCGACCACCGCCACGTCTTCCTCGACCCCGACCCCGACCCCGCGACGTCCTACGCCGAGCGCCGTCGGCTCTTCGACCTGCCGCGCTCCAGCTGGCAGGACTACGACGCCTCCCTGATCTCCGAGGGCGGGGGCGTGTGGTCCCGGGGCCTGAAGTCCGTGCCGGTCAGCCCCCAGGTGCGGCGGGCGCTCGGACTGCCCGACGACGTGGACCGGCTGACCCCGGCCGAGCTGATGCGGGCGATCCTGCAGGCCCCCGTCGACCTGCTGTGGAACGGCGGCATCGGCACCTACGTCAAGGGCTCGCAGGAGACCCACGCCGACGCCGGCGACAAGTCCAACGACGCCATCCGCGTCGACGGTCGCGAGGTCCGCGCCCGCTGCGTCGGCGAGGGCGGCAACCTGGGCCTGACCCAGGCCGGCCGCATCGAGTACGCCCAGCGCGGCGGCGACGGCTCGGGCGGGGCGATCAACACCGACTTCATCGATAACTCCGCCGGCGTCGACACCTCCGACCACGAGGTGAACATCAAGATCCTGCTCGACCGGGTGGTGGCCGCCGGCGACCTCACGGGCAAGCAGCGCAACGCCCTGCTGGCGGAGATGACCGACGAGGTCGCCTCGTTGGTGCTGGCCGACAACTACGAGCAGAACCTCGCCCTGGCCAACGCCGCCGACCACGCCGCCGCGCTGCTGCACGTGCACGAGGACTGGATGCGCCGCCTGGAGCGCGACGGCGTGCTCGTGCGCGAGATCGAGGGCCTGCCCTCGAGCGCCGAGGTGCGCCGGCGCCTCGACGCCCGGGAGGGCCTCACGGCGCCCGAGCTCTCGGTGCTGCTGGCCTGGACCAAGATCGTCCTGGCCGAGGAGCTGCTCGAGTCCGACCTGCCCGACGACCCCTACCTCGCCCACGACCTGGAGGTCTACTTCCCGACGCCGATGCGCGAGCGCTTCGCCGCGCAGGTCGCCGACCACCCGCTGCGACGCCAGATCATCGTCACGCAGGTGGTCAACGACCTGGTGAACGGCGCCGGCATGACCTTCTGGCCCCGCCTGGGCGGGGAGACCGGCGCGAGCGCCGCCGAGCTGACCCGGGCCAACTTCGTGGCCCGCGAGATCTTCGGCTCCCTCGACCTGCGCGAGCGGCTCGCGGCCCTCGACACCCGCATCGACGCCGGCGTGCAGACCCGGGCCCGGCTGGAGATGCGCACGCTGGTCGAGCGGGCCTCGCGCTGGCTCGTGGTCAACCGCCGCCCCCCGCTCGACTCCTCGGCCACGGTGGAGCACTTCCGCGATCCGGTGCAGGCGACGATGGCGGCCCTGCCCGACCTGCTCACCGGGCGCGAGCTGCAGGCCTTCGAGGACCGGCGTGACCGGTTGGTGCGCGGCGGGCTCGACGAGGAGCTCGCCTCGCGCGTGGCCGGTCTGCAGCCGGCCTACACGCTGCTGGGCGTGGTCGACCTCGCCCTGCGCGACGGGCTCGACCCGGTCGAGGTGACCCGGGTGCACGTGGCCCTGGGCGAGCGGCTCGGTCTGCCGGTGCTGGTCGACCGGATCCTGGACCTGCCGAGGCACGACCGGTGGCAGACCATGGCCCGGGCCGCCCTGCGCGACGACCTCAACGCGGTGCACGTGCAGCTCACCGGTCAGGTGCTGGCCGCGACGTCGGGGGAGGAGTCGGCCACCGCCCGCATCGGCTCGTGGGAGGACGGCGACGAGGTCGTGGTCTCGCGGGCCGCGGCCACGCTGCAGGAGATCTGCTCCGACGAGAGCGCCGACCTGGCGCGGATGTCGGTCGCGCTCCGTGTCGTGCGGGGACTGCTGGCCGGCTGACGGATTGGCCCGTTGTCGGCGCCCGCGCCTAGGCTGCTTGACGATGTCAACTGTTCTCGGGCCGTCCCCCGCCGAGGCCCCGGCGGGGGCCGCCGCGCCGCCGCCGGCCGACGTGCGCTCGCTGCTGCGCCTGGCGCCGTACCTGCGCCCGCACGTGGTGGCCCTGACCATCATGCTGCTGACCAGCCTCGGGGTGGTGGCCCTGTCGATCGCGGTGCCGCTGGTCACCAAGGCCCTCATCGACGGGCCGATCACCGAGCGCGACGCGGGGGCGATCCTCCCGCTCGGCCTGCTCGCGCTGGGGCTCGGCGTGCTCGAGGCCGTGCTGGTCTTCTGGCGCCGCTGGGTGCAGTCCAACGCCGTGCTCGGCATCGAGACCGCGATGCGCCACGACCTCTACGAGCGCCTCCAGCGCCTGCCCATGGCCTTCCACAGCCGCTGGGGCTCGGGTCAGCTGCTCTCGCGCGCCACCACCGACCTCTCCGCGATCCGCCGCTTCAGCGGCTTCGGCGTGCTCTTTCTGCTGGTCAACGTCGTGCAGCTGGTCGCCACGACCGCGGTGCTGCTGCACATGTACTGGCCGCTGGGCCTGGTCGTCGCGGCGGCCGCCGCCCCCATCGTGTGGCTGTGCATGCGCTTCGAGAAGGAGTACGTCGTCGTCTCGCGCCGCGTGCAGGACGAGCAGGGCGACCTCGCCACCCTCGCCGAGGAGGGCGCCGTCGGCATCCGCGTCATCAAGTCCTTCGGCCGCAGCGGCCACGTCGGCGAGCAGTACGCCGCGGCCGCCCGCACCCTGCACGCCACGAGCATGGACAAGGTCCGTCTCTCGGCCCGCTTCTGGACCTTCCTCGGCGCGGTGCCCAACCTCGCGGTCGCGGCGGTGCTGCTGCTCGGTGCGATCGGTGTGGGCCGCGGCGCGCTCACGCCCGGCGAGCTGGTCGCCTTCATCACGCTGATGCTCTCGCTGGTCTGGCCGATCTCCTCCCTCGGCGTCATCCTCGCCATGGCCCAGGAGGCGATGACGGCGAGCGCGCGGATCCTGGAGATCTTCGACACCGAGCCCGCCATCGTCGGCGGCACGCGCCGCATCGAGCGGCCCCGCGGCCACCTGCGCCTGGAGCACGTCGACTTCGCCTTCCCCGACGCCCCCGACGAGCCGGTGCTGCGCGACGTCAACCTCGACGTCGCGCCGGGGGAGACCGTGGCCCTCGTCGGTGCCACCGGGTCGGGCAAGACCGCGCTGACCGCCCTGGTGCCGCGGCTGTGGGACGTGACCGGCGGACGGGTGCTGCTCGACGGGATCGACGTGCGCGAGCTCGACCTGGTGCACCTGCGCTCGCTGGTCGCCACCGCCTTCGAGGACCCCACGCTCTTCTCGATGAGCGCCCGGGAGAACCTCACCCTCGGTCGCGCCGACGCCTCCGACGCCGACGTCGCCGAGGCCCTCGAGATCAGCCAGGCGCAGTTCGTCCACGACCTGCCGTGGGGTCTCGACACCCGCATCGGCGAGCAGGGGCTCTCGCTCTCCGGGGGCCAGCGGCAGCGCCTGGCCCTGGCCCGTGCCGTGCTGGCGCGCCCGGCCGTGCTGGTGCTCGACGACACCCTGTCGGCCCTCGACGTGCACACCGAGAAGCTGGTCGAGGAGGCGCTGGGCCGCGTCCTGGGGTCGACCACGGGGCTCGTCGTCGCGCACCGTGCCTCCACCGTGATGCTGGCCGACCGGGTCGCGCTGGTGGAGCACGGCACCATCACCCACGTCGGCGAGCACCGCGAGCTGCTGGCCACCGTGCCCGCCTACGCCCGGCTGCTGTCGGCCGAGGCCTGGGCCGACGACGCGGCGGTGTCGGTGTGAGCGCCGCGACCGACTGGCGTGGCGCGGCGGCCGTCGACGCCGACGAGGCCGCCGAGGCGATGACCGCCGCGCGGCTGGGCGGGGGCGCCCGCCGGCTGCTGGGGGAGCTGCTCGCGCCCTACCGACGGGCGCTGTGGCTGCTCGTCGCGGTCGTCGTCGTCGAGAACGCCGCGCGCCTGGCGATCCCCTACCTGGTGAAGGTCGGCATCGACTCGGGCATCCCGCCCATCCGTCGCGACGACGACCTGACGGTGCTGCTGGTGGTGGTCGGCGCCGTGCTGGGCGCGACCCTGCTCCAGGCCGTCGCGCGCCAGCTCTTCCTGGTGCGCTCCGGGCGCATCGGCCAGGACGTCCTGCTCCAGGTGCGGCGCCGGGTCTTCGGCCACTTCCAGGACCTCAGCCCCGCCTTCCACGACGGCTACACCTCGGGCCGGGTCATCTCGCGCCAGACCTCCGACGTCGACGCCGTCTACGAGATGCTCGAGACCGGCTTCGACGGGCTCGTCACCGCGGCGCTCACCCTGGTCGGCACCGCGGCCATCCTGCTCTTCCTCGACGTCGAGCTGGGCCTGGTGGCGCTGCTGTGCGGGCCGTTCCTGGCGCTGCTCACCAACTGGTTCCGCAAGGCCTCGGCCCGCAGCTACCGCGCCACCCGCGAGAAGGTCGCGCTGGTCATCGTCCACTTCGTGGAGTCGATGGGCGGCATCCGTGCGGTGCAGGCCTTCCGGCGCGAGCCGCGCAACCAGGAGATCTTCGACGACGTCAACGAGCAGTACCGCGCGGCCAACCTCGTCGCGTTCCGTCTCGTCGCGTGGTTCATGCCCGGCATCCGCCTCATCGGCAACGTCACCATCGCCGTCGTGCTGCTCTACGGCGCCCTGCTGGCCTACCGCGGCGACGTGACCGTGGGCGTGCTGGCCGCCTTCCTGCTCTACCTGCGCCAGTTCTTCGAGCCCATGATGGAGATCTCGCAGTTCTACAACACCTTCCAGTCGGCCTCCGCGGCGCTGGAGAAGCTCGCCGGGGTGCTGGAGGAGGAGCCCGACGTGCCGGAGCCGACCTCACCGGTCGCGCTGCCCACCGCCCACGGGGAGCTGCGCTTCGACCACGTGCGCTTCGCCTACGTCGAGGACCGCCCGGTGCTGCCCGACCTCGACCTCGTCGTGCCGGCGGGCCAGACCCTGGCGCTGGTCGGCACGACCGGCGCGGGCAAGACCACCCTGGCCAAGCTCGCGACCCGCTTCTACGACCCCACCGGCGGCCGGGTGCTGCTCGACGGGGTCGACCTGCGCGACCTGACCTCCGACACCCTGCGCGACCACGTCGTCATGGTCACCCAGGAGAGCTACCTGTTCTCCGGCACGATCGCCGACAACATCCGCTTCGGGCGCCCGGGGGCCACGATGGCGCAGGTGGTCGAGGCGACCACCGCGCTGGGGGCCCACGACTTCATCGCCGCGATGCCCGACGGCTACGACACCGACGTCGCCAACCAGGGGGGTCGGCTCTCGGCCGGCCAGCGCCAGCTGGTCGCCTTCGCCCGGGCCTTCCTGGCCGATCCCGCGGTGCTCATCCTCGACGAGGCGACGTCCTCGCTCGACGTGCCCTCCGAGCGCCTGGTGCAGCAGGCGCTGCGCACCGTGCTGGCGGGCCGGACGGCGGTGATCATCGCCCACCGGCTCTCGACGGTGGAGATCGCCGACCGGGTCCTGGTGATGGAGCACGGACGCATCGTCGAGGACGGCGCGCCCGGCGACCTGGTCGCCGGCGGCACCGGGCGCTACTCCGCCCTCCACGACGCCTGGGTGGAGTCGCTGGCCTGAGCGCGGCGCGGGTCAGAGGCCGCCGTCGAGGAACTGCGCCCTGCCCTCGCCGAAGGACCAGTCCTCCTTCTCGTTGGCACTCACCGAGACGATGAGGTCCTGCGGGCGCACCGCGCAGTGCTCCTCGAGCCGGTCGGCGAGCGCCCGGTAGAGCGCCTGCTTCTGCTCGGCGTCGCGGCCCTGCTGGAAGACCTGCACGACGACGATGCCGTCGGTGCGCTCGTAGCCCAGCCCGGTGTCCTCGGCGATGATCTGCCCGGCCGGGTGCTCGGTGACCACCTGGTAGCGGTCGCGGGCCGGCGCGGCGAAGACGTCGAGCATCACCTCCTGCACGACGTCGGCGAGGCGCCGCAGCTCCTCGGGGGTGCGGCCGGCGGTGACGTCGATCCTGACGAGCGGCATGGGTCTCCTCGGGGTGGTGGGGTCGGCGGTGACGGGTCGTGCCCGAGTCAAGCAGCAGGCCCCAGGGTCGGGTCTAGGGTCGGGTCATGGACGAGCGCAGGGGCGTCGACGAGCACGACGCGGTGGCGGTGGCCGAGCGGGTCGCCTCGGGACGGGCGAGCGCGCGGGAGGTGCTCGAGGAGAGCCTCGCGCGGGTGGCGCGGCTCGACCCGCCGCTCAACGCCTTCTCGGTCGTGCTCGCCGAGGCGGCCCGCGCCGAGGCCGACGCGCGCGACGCGGCACAGGCGGCGGGGGAGCCGCTGGGGCCGCTGCACGGGGTGCCGGTGGCGGTCAAGGAGGAGCTCGACGTCGCCGGCGCCGTGACGACGTACGGCGGCGAGGCCAACTCCGCCGCGGCGCCGGCCGACGCGGAGCTGGTGCGTCGGCTGCGCGAGGCGGGCGCGGTGGTGGTCGGCAAGACGACGATGCCGGAGTTCGGTGCGTTCCCGTTCACCGAGGGCGCCTCGCGCGGGCTGACCCGCAACCCCTGGGACCCCTCGCGGACCCCGGGCGGGTCGAGCGGGGGCACGGCGGTGGCGGTGGCGACGGGCATGGTGCCGGTGGCCGTCGGCGGCGACGGTGGCGGGTCGATCCGCATCCCCAGCGCCTGCTGCGGGCTCTTCGGCCTCAAGCCGCAGCGCGGGCGGGTGACCGCGGCGCCGCAGCCGCACCTGTGGTGGGCGCTGGGCACGACCGGCCCGCTGGCCCGCAGCGTCCGGGACGCCGCGCTGGTCTACGACGTGGTGCGCGGCAGCCTGCCCTCCGACCTCCACCACGCCGGGGAGGCCGGGTCCTTCGTGGAGGCGGCCGGCCGTGCTCCGGGACGGCTGCGGGTCGGCTGGTCGGTGCGACCGGTCACCCGTGGCGTGCGCCCGCACCCCGAGCACGTCGCGGCCGTCCACGACACCGCGCGGCTGCTGGCCGACCTGGGCCACGAGGTGCGCGAGGTCGACCCGCGCTACCCCGACCCGACCGCTGCCTTCGTGCCGCAGTTCCTCGCCGGCATCCGCTCGGAGGCCGAGCTGGTGCAGCACCCCGAGCGGCTGGAGCGTCGCACGCGCGAGACGCTGCGGCTGGGGGCATGGGTGACCCCGCGGGTGCGGGAGGCCGCCCTGCGGCGCACCCGCACCGTCTCCGCCCTGGCCAACCGGGTCTTCGAGGGCGACGGCGCCGTCGACGTGCTGCTCACCCCCGCCACGGCCCACCGCCCCGCCCGGGCCGGAGTCCTCGACGGCCGGGGCACGGTGGCCAGCTCGCTGCTGGCGCTGCCCTCGATCGCCTATGCCGCGCTGTGGAACGTCGCGGGCAACCCCGCGGCCGCGGTGCCGGCGGGGCTGGCCTCCGACGGGCTGCCCCTGGCGGTGCAGCTGGTGGGCCGCACCGACGACGAGCCGACGCTGCTGAGCCTCAGCGCCCAGCTCGAGGCGGCACGCCCCTGGTCGTTCCCGCCCGCGCCCTAGACTCCGCGGGTGCTGCTGACCACGCCCGTCTCCCGCGTCCGTCGTCTGCTGGGCTTCCCCAGCCCCCTGGCCGACCGGGTCGTGCTCGTCACCGGCGCCTCCTCCGGCATCGGCGAGGCCACCGCGGTGCAGGCCGCCGCGAAGGGCGCCACGGTGCTGCTCGTCGCCCGTCGTGCCGAGGAGCTGGCGCGCGTGCAGGGCGCCATCGAGGCGGCCGGCGGCCGGGCCGCGACCTACCCCTGCGACCTCACCGACCCCGACGCCGTCGACGCCCTCGTCGCGCAGGTGCTGGCCGAGCACGGCGCGGTCGACCACCTGGTCAACAACGCCGGTCGCTCGATCCGCCGCTCGCTGCGCCTGAGCCACGACCGGCTGCACGACGTGGAGCGCACGATGGCGGTCAACTACCTCGGCCCGGTGCGGCTGACCATGGGCCTGCTCCCCGCGATGCGGGCCCAGGGCTTCGGCCACGTGGTCAACGTCGTGACCTGGGGCGTGCAGGTCAAGGCCCCGAAGTTCTCCGCCTACATCGCCTCCAAGACCGCCCTCGACACCTGGGGCCGCATCGCCGGGCGCGAGACCTACGCCGACGGCGTCGCCTTCACCGCCATGCGCTTCGCGCTGGTCCGCACCCCGATGATCGCCCCCACCGAGGCCTACGCCGGCCGGGGGGAGACCCCCGAGCGGGCCGGCGCGCGGGTCGTGCGGGCGCTGGAGGACCGCCCGGTCACCGTCGACACCCTCGCGGGCCGGCTGGGCGAGATCGTCACCATCGCCGCCCCGCGGCTCTCCGACGCGGTGTTCTCCCTCGTCGACGCGCGCTTCCCCGACTCCGCCGCGGCGCGCGGCTCCGACCGCCCCTAGACCAGCAGCCCGACGGCGGCGGCCACGCCCGCGGCCACGACCAGGGAGCGCAGCACGGTCGGCGGCAGGCGCCGGCCGATGCGGGCGCCGACGTAGCCGCCGCCCACCGAGCCGAGGGCGAGCAGCCCGACCGCGGTCCAGTCGAGGTCGGCGACCACGACGAAGATCGCGCCGGCCACGAGGTTGCCGCCCATCACCGCCAGGGTCTTCAGGGCGTTGAGCACGCGCATCTCCACGTCGAGTCCCAGGCCGAGCACGGCCATCGCCATCACCCCGGAGCCGGCGCCGAAGTAGCCGCCGTACACGCCGGTGAGGGCGCAGAAGACGCGGGTGGTGCGCGACATCGCGGTGCGGTCCACGGGGGTCCCGCCGTCGTGGCGCGACCGCATCCGGGCCGAGAGGCGCGGCTGGACGCCCACCAGCAGGCACGTGAAGAGGATCAGCCACGGCACCACCGCCCCGAAGACCTCGGCCGGCAGGGAGAGCAGCAGGAAGGCCCCGGCCACCGCGCCGGTGCCGCAGGCCAGCAGCACCGACCAGGTGAGCCGCGGGTGCACGCGCAGCTCCGCGCGGTAGCCCAGCGAGCCGCTGACGGCGCCGGGCAGGAGGCCCACGGTGTTGGAGGCGTTGGCCACCACCGGCGGCAGCCCGACGGCGAGCAGCACCGGGAAGCTCAGCAGCGACGCCACCCCCACCGTCGAGGTGAGCACGCCGGCCCCGAGGCCGGCGGCCAGCACGGCCAGCTGCTCGAGCCCGCTCACCGCTCCTCGTCGCGCAGCACGGCGACGTCGCTGACCATCTCGACGTGGCGGTGCATCGCCGCCGCCGCGGCGACGGGGTCGCCCGCGGCGATGGCGTCGGCGATGGCGCGGTGGCCGGCCAGGGAGTCCCGCGGGCGCCCGGGCTGGGAGAGCGACTCGATGCGCGACTCGCGGACGAGGTCGCCGATCTCGCCCATCAGCCGGGCCAGCAGCAGCGAGTGGGCGGCCGCGGTGACGGCGCCGTGGAAGCGCTCGTCGCCCTCCACGCCGCGACCACCGGCGGCGATGTCGGCCTCCATGGCGGCCAGGGCGTCGTGGATGCGCGCCAGGTCGTCGTCGGTGCGGCGCGCCGCGGCGAGCGAGGCGATCTTGGTCTCGAGCGCGTCGCGCGTCTCGAGGATCTCGGGCAGCCGGTCGGCGTGGGCGCGGATCGCGTCGGTGATGCGGGTGGTGGCCGGCACGCCCGGGGAGCCCGGGGAGCCGGTCACCACGGTGCCGTCGCCGTGGCGCACCGCGACCACCCCGATGACCTCGAGGGCCACCAGGGCCTGGCTCAGCGTCGCGCGGCTCACCCCGAGCCGGGTCGCGAGCTCGCGCTCGGGCGGCAGCCGGTCGCCGGCCACGAGTCCGTTCTCCTGCACCCACCCGGTGATCTGCTCCGCCACCTGCTCGTAGAGCCGGGTGCGGGCGAGGCGGCGCGGGAAGGCGGCGTCGGACATGCGGCCAGCGTATTGACTAATGGGTCATTGGGCTATTGGCTAGGCCACTGAGCCAGATGTGATCGCGGTCACCGGGACCGCCGGGGCTCGGGAGAGAGGGACCTGATGGGACCGGAATGGGTAGCGATCATCGCGCTCGTCGCGTTGTTCGTGATCGGCACGCTGCTGCCGATCAACATGGGAGCGTTGGCCTACGTCGCCGCGTGGTTGGTGGGCATGTACGCCCTGGAGCTCGACGAGAAGGAGATCCTGGCCGGGGTCAGCGGTGACCTGATCCTCACGCTGATCGGCGTCACCTACCTGTTCGCGATCGCGAGGAACAACGGCACCGTCGACCTCATCGTGCGCAGCGCGGTCAGGGCCGTGGGCGGGCGCGTCGCGCTCATCCCGTGGGTGATGTTCTTCGTGACCGCGCTGCTGACCGCGATCGGCGCGGCCAGCCCGGCCGCCTGCGCCATCATCGGCCCGATCGCCCTCGGGTTCGCCGGTCGCTACCGGATCAGCCCGCTGATGATGGGCATGTTCGTCGTCCACGGCGCGCAGGCCGGCGGGTTCTCGCCGATCAGCATCTACGGCATCATCACCAACTCGGTGATGGAGGACGCCGGTCTGCCGTCCAACGAGATCGTGGTGTTCCTCTCCAGCCTGATCGTCAACTTCCTGCTCGCGGTCCTGCTCTTCGCCGTCCTCGGCGGTCGCGAGCTCGTCAGCCGCCGCATCGACGCCGACGAGGCCCAGGGGCCCGACACCCTCACCGAGGACCTCCACCGCGGCGGCGCCTCGATCCCGGCCCGCGGCACGGGCACCACCACCGCGACGCCGACGCAGTCGCTGGGCGTGCGCAGCGACCAGGTGCTGACGCTCATCGCCTTCGTCGCGGTCGCCGTCATCGCGCTGGCCTTCGACAAGAACATCGGCTTCGTGGCCATCACGGCCGCGGTCATCCTGGCCATGCTCTCGCCCAACCAGCACAAGGACGCCGTCAAGCAGGTCGCCTGGCCCACGGTGCTCCTGGTCGCGGGCGTGAGCACCTACGCCACGATCCTCACCACCGCGGGCTCCCCGGAGTTCGTCGGCACGTGGGCCGCCGGCCTGGGTGCGGCCGCGCTCGGCGCGCTGATCCTCTGCTACGTCGGTGGTGTGGTCTCGGCCTTCGCCTCCTCCACGGCGCTGCTGCCGGTGATCATCCCGATCGCGGTGCCGCTCATCGCCGACGGCGGCATCAACGCCGCGCTCTTCGTGGCGGCCCTCGCGGTCTCCTCGACCATCGTCGACGTGAGCCCGTTCTCGACCAACGGCGCCCTGATGCTGGCCAACCGGCCCGACACCATCAGCGAGCCCGTCTACTACAAGCAGATCCTGACCTACAGCGTGATCGTGGTCGTCCTCGGACCGCTCCTGGTCTGGGCCGCGCTCGTGCTGCCGCACTGGTGAGAGGGACGACCACACCGATGACCGACCAGACCCCCGACCAGACCCCCGGCCGGACCCCCGGTGCCGGCCCCAGCGGCACCCCCCTGGCCGACGTGCTCGTCGTCGACCTGACCCGCGCCCTGGCCGGCCCCCACGCCACGATGATGCTGGGCGACCTCGGCGCCCGCGTGGTCAAGGTGGAGACCCCGCAGGGCGGCGACGACACCCGCGGCTGGGGCCCGCCCTTCGTGGGCGAGCCCGACCAGCGGCAGTCGACGTACTTCCTCTCCGCCAACCGCAACAAGGAGTCGATCGCCCTCGACCTCAAGGACGACAGCGAGGGCGGCGACCGCGAGGTCCTGCTGCGCCTGGTCGACCGCGCCGACGTGCTGGTGGAGAACTTCCGCACCGGCGTCCTCGAGCGGCTCGGCCTGGGCATCGAGGAGCTGCAGCGGCGCAACCCGCGTCTCGTGGTGCTCTCCATCACCGGCTTCGGCCACGACGGTCCCGAGGGCGGGCGGGCCGGCTACGACCAGATCGCCCAGGGCGAGGCCGGCCTGATGTCGCTCACCGGCTCCGGGCCCGACGACCCCCAGCGGGTCGGCACGCCCATCGCCGACCTCCTGTCGGGCATGTACGGCGCCTACGGCGTGCTGGCCGCCCTCAACGAGCGCCACCGCACCGGGCGCGGCAGCGTCGTGCGCACCTCCCTGCTGGCCTCGCTGGTCGGCGTGCACGCCTTCCAGGGCACCCGCTGGACCGTGGCCGGCGAGGTCGGCCGCGCCCAGGGCAACCACCACCCCTCGATCTCGCCCTACGGCCTGTTCCGCTGCCGCGACGGCGCGGTGCAGATCGCGCTGGGCAGCGAGGGCCTGTGGCGCCGCTTCTGCGCCGGCTTCGGACTCGACCCGGAGGCCGAGGGCCTGGCCACCAACCCCGAGCGCGTCGCCGTGCGCGAGCAGGTCGTGGCCCTGGTCGAGTCGGTCTTCGCCGACTGGGACAGCGAGCCCCTGCTCGCGCGGCTGGCCGAGGTCGGGGTGCCGGCGGGCAAGGTCCGCACCCTCGACGAGGTCTACACCTGGGACCAGACCCTCAGCCAGGGGCTGGTCGTCGACGTCGAGCACTCCACGCTCGGCACGGTCTCGCTGCCCGGCCCGCCGCTGCGCTTCTTCGACAGCGACGGAGCCGAGGTGACCCGGCGCGACCACGCCGCGCCGCCGGTGCTCGACGAGCACGGCGCCGCCCTCCGCGCATGGCTGGAGGAGGAGGCGTGAGCGAGCGCTGGACCGCGCACCAGCTGCTCGCGCTGGTGCTCGACGACGGCTCCTACGAGTCGTGGGACGCCCCCATCGACATCTCCGGGCACTCCGCCGGCTACCGCGCGGCGCTCGAGCGCGCCGCGCAGAAGGCCGGCACCGACGAGTCGGTGGTCACCGGCCGCGGCACGATGCACGGGCGGCCCGTCGCGGTCGTGGCCAACGAGTTCGGGTTCCTGGCCGGCTCCATCGGTCGCGCCGCGGCCGACCGGATCGCCTCCGCCGTACGCCGCGCCACCGCCGAGGGGCTGCCCCTGCTCGCGACGACGGCCTCCGGCGGCACCCGCATGCAGGAGGGCACCCCCGCCTTCGTGCAGATGGTCGAGATCTCCCGCGCGATCATGGCCCACCGGGCCGCGGGGCTGCCGTACCTCGTCTACCTGCGCAACCCCACCATGGGCGGGGTCTTCGCCTCCTGGGGCTCGCTGGCCCACGTGACGGTCGCCGAGCCGGGCGCGCTGGTCGGCTTCCTGGGCCCGAAGGTCTACGAGGCCCTCAACGGCGAGCCCTTCCCGAGCGGTGTGCAGACCGCGGAGAACCTCGCCGACCGTGGCGTCATCGACGCGGTCGTGCCGGCCGAGCAGCTGCCCGCCCTGGTCGACCAGGCCCTGGCGGTGCTGGTCGACGCCCCCGACGAGCCGGCGCTGCCGCGCCGCACCGGCGAGCCCGACCCCGACGCCTCGGCCTGGGCCGCCATCGAGCGCACCCGGGCGCCGGGCCGCGCGGGGGTGCGCGACCTGCTGCGCCACGCCGGGTCGCGCACGCTGCGCCTGCGCGGCACCGACGAGGGCGAGCACGACCACACCGTGATCGTCGCGCTGACCCGCCTCGACGGCCAGCCGTGCGTCGTCGTGGGCCAGGACCGCACGCGCCAGACCCCCGCCACCCCGATGGGGCCGGGCGCGCTGCGCGAGGCCAGGCGCGCCATGCGGCTCGCCGAGGAGCTCGGCCTGCCGCTGGTCACCGTCATCGACACCCCGGGCGCGGAGCTGTCCCAGCGTGCGGAGGAGGGGGCGATCGCGGGCGAGATCGCCCGGTGCATCGCCACGATGACCACCATGACCGTGCCCACCCTGTCGGTGGTGCTCGGCCAGGGCTGCGGGGGAGGGGCGCTCGCGCTGCTGCCCGCGCAGGTGGTCGTCGCAGCCGAGAGCGCCTGGCTCTCCCCGCTGCCCCCCGAGGGCGCCAGCGCGATCGTGCACCGCGGCGACACCGGCCACGCGGCCGAGATGTCGGAGCACCAGCAGGTCCGCGCCGTCGACCTGCTGCGTGACGGCACGGTGCACCACGTCGTGCCCGAGCACGCCGACGACGACGCGGCGGCGCTGGCGCGCGCGGTCGCCGCGGAGTGCTCGGCCCGCCTCCGGGACCTGGTGGCGGGCCGGGGCTGAGCCCTCAGCTGGCCTTCGGGGCCGCCGCCTTGCGCGTGGTGCGCGTGGCGGCGGTCTTCGCGGTCTTGGCGGTCTTGGCGGCCGGGGTCTTCTTCGCGGTGCTCTTCTTCGCGGTGCCCTTCGTGGCCGTGGCCTTCGTCGTGGGCTTCTTCGCAGCCTTCTTCGTGGTCTTCGTCGTGGTCTTCCCCGCCGGCGCCGAGGCCGGGCCCGCCTCGCCCCGGGCGCTCTTGGCGGCGTCGACCGAGCGCTGCAGGGCGGCCAGCAGGTCGACGACCTCGCCGGAGGACTTGGTCGAGGTGGCGGTGCGCTTGAGCTCGCCGCCCTCGATCTTGGCCTTCACCAGGGCCTCGACGGCCCCGGCGTAGTCGTCCTCGAACTCCGCGGTGTCGAAGTCCCCGGCCAGGGTCTCGACCAGCATCGTGGCCATCGCGACCTCGCTGTCTTTGACCTCGCCGGGCTCGACGGAGAAGTCGGGGGTGCGGATCTCGTCGGGCCACATCATGGTCTGGAGCACGATCACGTCCTCGCGCACCCGCAGCACCGCGATGGAGGTCCGCTGGCGCAGCGCCACCGTGACCACGGCCATCCGGTCGGCGTCGACGAGGGCCTGGCGCAGCAGGGCGTAGGGCTTGGCGCCGGACTTCTCCGGCTCGAGGTAGTAGCTCTTCTCGAAGAGCATCGGGTCGATCTGGTCGCTCGGCACGAACTTCTCGACCGCGATCTCGCGCGAGGACGACGCGGGCAGCTCGGCCATGTCGTCGTCGGTGAGCACGACCATCTCGCCGTCCTCGGTCTCGTAGCCCTTCGCGATCTCGCTGTAGGGCACCTCCTCGCCGTCGACCGAGCAGATCCGCTGGTAGCGGATGCGGCCCCCGTCGGCGACGTGCACCTGGCGGAAGGAGACGTCGTGGGACTCGGTGGCGGCGTAGAGCTTCACCGGCACGTTGACCAGGCCGAAGGAGACGGCGCCCTTCCAGATGGCTCGCATGCGCCGAGTATTCCCCTCCGCCGCCTGCGCGTCATCACCCCGCGCGGGGTGCTGCCGGCCGGGGGCGGGTGCGCCAGGATGGCCGCATGCTGCCGATGCTGGCCACGAAGGCCGACTACGTGCCGACCGGCCCGGGGTGGGTCCACGAGGTGAAGTGGGACGGCGTGCGGGCGCTCGTCGACACCGCCGGCGGCTCCACCCGCCTGACCAGCCGCAACGACAACGCCATCACCCTGGCCTGGCCCGACCTGGTCGACGCGCCGCTGGGGCGCCGCGACGTCCTCCTCGACGGCGAGATCATCGCGATGAACGACGCGGGCCTGCCCGACTTCCGCGTGCTCCAGGACCGGATGCACGTACGCCGCGCCGCGACGGCCGCCCGCCTGGCCGAGCAGGTGCCCGCGCTGCTCATGGTCTTCGACGTCCTGCGCCTCGACGGGGCCGACCTCACCGGCGAGCCGCTCGCCCGGCGTCGCGAGCTGCTCGAGGACCTGGTCGCCGACGGCCTCGGCGGCACGTGGCAGGTCCCGCCGACCTACGACGACGGCGCGATGCTCGCCGAGGCGACGCGGGCGCAGGGGCTGGAGGGCATCGTCAGCAAGCGGCTCACCTCGCGCTACACCCCGGGCGAGCGCAGCCCCCACTGGCTCAAGCGGGCCCACCGCCACCGGCTGTCCTACGTCGTGGGCGGCTGGCGGCCCCAGGAGGGCACGACCGACCGGCTCGGGGCGCTGCTGGTGGGCGAGCCCACCCACGACGGTCTGCTCTACCGCGGTCGGGTGGGCAGCGGCATCGGCGGGCGGGCCTCCGCCCTGCTCGCCGAGGCGCTCGCCCCGCTCGCACGGGGCGACAGCCCGTTCGCCGACGAGGTGCCCCCGGTCGACGCGCGCGGCACCCGGTGGGTGGAGCCGCGGCTGGTGGTCGACGTCGACACCCACCACACCTCGCGGGCTCAGCGGCTGCGCCAGCCGTCGTACCAGGGCCTGCGCCCCGACCTGGCTCCGCAGGACGTCGTCGCGCCGGCCCCGGGGGAGGACCGGTGAGCCCCGAGCGCCAGGAGGTGCGCGTCGAGGTCGACGGCCGCACGCTGACCCTCTCCAGCCTCGACAAGGTCATGTACCCCGCGACCGGCACCACCAAGGGCGAGGTCCTCGACTACTACGCCCGGGTCTCCCCGGTGCTGCTGCCGCACCTCGCCGACCGGGCGGTGACCCGCATCCGGTGGCCGCACGGCGTCGCCGACGCGAGCTTCTACGAGAAGAACGCCCCCGCGGGCACCCCGTCGTGGGTCCGCACCGCCCGGGTGCCCACCACCGGCACCCGAGGCCCGAGCCGCCACGGCGACACGGTCGTCTTCCCCGTCGTCGACGACCTGGCCACCCTGACCTGGCTGGCCAACCTCTCCGCCCTCGAGCTCCACGTCCACCAGTGGACGGTGGGCCGCAACGGGCGCCCGCGCAACGCCGACCGCCTCGTCGTCGACCTCGACCCCGGCGAGCCGGCCGGCCTGCACGAGTGCTGCCAGGTCGCGCTGCTGGTGCGCGAGGAGCTGGCGGGCCACGACCTGGCGGTGCGCCCCGTCACCAGCGGCAGCAAGGGCCTGCACCTCTACGCCGACCTGCCCGGCCGGATGCGTCCCGACGACTCCACCGCGCTGGCCAAGGAGGTCGCCGAGGCACTCCAGGCGCGCGTGCCGAGGCTGGTCACGGCGACCATGACCAAGGCCCGGCGCGGTGGCAAGGTGTTCCTGGACTGGTCGCAGAACGCCGGCTCCAAGACGACGGTCTCGCCGTACTCCCTGCGCGGGCGCGAGCGGCCCACCGTCGCCGCCCCCGTGACCTGGGCGGAGATCGAGGCGGGAGCCGAGGACCCGCTCGGCCTGGAGCAGCTGCGCTTCGAGGAGGTCCTCGACCGCGTCGCCGACCTCGGCGACCTGTTCGCCCCTGCCACCTGAGCGGCCCGCCTGGCCTTAGGGTGGGCACATGCCGCGGGTTCTGGTCGTCGAGGACGAGGAGGACATCGCGTTCCCCCTGGTCCGCACCCTCGAGCGCGAGGGCTACGACGTCGTCTGGGTCGACAGCGGGCAGAAGGCCCTCGACGACCTCGCCGGCGGCGCGACGGCGGTCCCGGCCGACGTGGTGATCCTCGACCTCGGCCTGCCCGACATGGACGGCCTGGAGGTCTGCCGCCGCGCGCGCGAGGCCGGCTTCGGCGGCGCGATCATGATCGTCACCGCCCGCGCGGCCGAGCTCGACCGCGTCGTCGGGCTCGACTACGGCGCCGACGACTACGTCGCGAAGCCCTTCGGCCTGGCCGAGCTCCAGGCGCGGGTGCGGGCGCTGCTGCGCCGCACCACGGCGGTCCGCGAGCCCGAGCCCGCCCACGACGGGCTGCGCATCGACGTCGGCGCGCGCCGGGTCTACGCCGGCGACGTCGAGGTGCCGCTGACCGGCAAGGAGTTCGACGTGCTCAGCATCCTCGCCGCCCAGCGCGACAAGGTCGTCTCCCGCGGCCGACTGATGGCCGACGTGTGGGACGAGAACTGGTACGGCTCGACCAAGACCCTCGACGTCACCATCGGCCGGCTGCGCCAGAAGCTGGAGAGCGTCGGCGTCACCGAGAAGGTCGTCGCCGTGCGCGGCGTCGGCTTCCGCCTCGAGACCCCCGCGCCGTGAGCGCCCACCCGGAGCGGGCCGTCGAGACCTGGCTCACCGACATGGACGGCGTGCTGGTGCACGAGGAGGTGCCCATCCCGGGCGCCCAGCAGTTCATCGAGCGGCTCAAGGACTCCGGCCTGGGCTTCCTGGTGCTCACCAACAACTCGATCTACACCCCGCGCGACCTGCGCGCCCGGCTGCTCGGCAGCGGGATCGACGTGCCCGAGGGCGCCATCTGGACCTCGGCGCTGGCGACCGCGCAGTTCCTGGCCGACCAGCGCCCCGGCGGCACGGCCTACGTCGTCGGCGAGGCCGGCCTGACCACGGCGCTGCACGACATCGGCTACGTCATGACCGACCGCGACCCCGACTACGTCGTGCTCGGTGAGACCCGCACCTACTCCTTCGAGGCCATCACCCGCGCGATCCGGCTCATCGCCGACGGAGCCCGCTTCATCGCCACCAACCCCGACCCCAGCGGGCCCTCGCAGCAGGGCATGCTCCCCGCCACGGGCTCGGTGGCCGCGCTCATCAGCACCGCCACCGGCCGCCAGCCCTACTTCATCGGCAAGCCCAACCCGCTCATGATGCGCAGCGCCCTCAACCGCATCGACGCCCACTCCGAGACCACGGTGATGGTCGGCGACCGGATGGACACCGACATCATCAGCGGTCTCGAGGCGGGGCTGCGCACGGTGCTGGTCACCAGCGGCTCGACCCGCGCCGACCAGGTCGAGACCTTCCCCTACCGGCCCACCCGGGTCTTCGAGTCCGTGGCCGACCTGGTCGACCTCGTCGGCGACGGCACGCTCTAGTCGCGACCCGGCCGGCTCAGCCGGCGGGGCCGTCGCGCACCACCGCGAGCACGGCCCGGGCCAGCGCCTCGCCCAGCACGTCGCCGTCGAGCGGCCGGGCCGCGACCTGCTCGTCGTCGAAGAGCGCCTGGCTCGCCCCGAGCGCGAACAGCACGCGCCAGGCCGCGCCGGCCTGCTCCGGCGTGGTCGCGAAGCGCTCCACCAGCCACCCGCTCACCGTGTCGCCGAGGCGGTGGGTCGCTGCCGTGGCGGGCGGGCCCAGCCGGGGGTCGCTGCGGCCCTCGACGAGGAAGGTGCGCAGGGGAGCGCGCTCGGTGGCGAAGATCCCCAGCGCGGCGCGGGCGAGCAGCCCCACGGCGCGGTCGTCGTCGGGCTCGGCGTCGGCGGCGGCGAACGACGCGGCGGTCGCCGCCTCGATCCGGGCCAGCGCACGGGCCTGCGCGGCCACCAGGAGTCCGGTGCGGTCGCCGAAGCGGTGGTAGAGCGAGCCGTTGGAGGTGCCGGCCCGGCGGGCCACGGCGGCGACCGTCACCGCCGCCAGTCCGCCCTCGGCCAGCAGGTCGAGGGCCGCGGCGAGCATGCGGTCGGCCGACGACTCGCTGCGCGACTGCACGGGGGTCCTCACGCCGACGACCCTAGCGTGACTGGAGCAGGTGCTCTAGTTTGGCTCCCATGAGGACCTTCACCTGGCGCGGGCAGCGCTTCGGCGGCGTGGGCCGCGACCACTGGCGGCGGGTCAACGACCGCCTCGACCCCGAGACCGACTTCGTCGAGATCTACCGCAACGTCGTCACCTACGACCTGCCCTGGGACATGAACCAGGCCCTCTCCTTCGCGCTCTTCCGCACCTACGCCGTGCCGGGCATCGGTCGCCTGCTCGACGAGACCGGCCAGTTCACCGGGGCGGTGCAGAAGCGCTACGACGACACCGGGCTGCTGCTCGAGGTGCCGCTGCTCCACGGCTTCGAGCACCCCGAGGCCCGCACGGCCGTGCGGCGCATCAACCAGATGCACCGCTCCTACGACATCCCCGAGCACGAGATGCGCTACGTGCTGTCGACCTTCGTGGTCGTGCCCAAGCGCTGGGTCGACGACTACGGCTGGCGCCGGCTCACCGACCGCGAGCTGCGGGCGTCGGTCAACTACTACCGCGAGCTCGGCCGCCACCTCGGCATCCGCGACGTCCCGGAGGACTACGCCGGCTTCGAGCGGCTGCTCGACGACTACGAGGCCGTCCACTTCGCCCACGACCCCGGCGCCCGTCGGGTCGCCGACGCCACGCTCGGGCTGATGCTCACCTTCTACCCCCGCCCCGCCGCACGGGCGGTCGAGGTGTTCAGCCGCGCGCTCATGGACCCGCCGCTGCGCTCGGCCCTCCAGTACGCCGCGCCCCCGGCCGCCGTCGTGGCCGCCTCCCGCGGTGCGCTCAAGGCGCGCGGCCTGCTGCTGCGGGCGTTCCCGAGCCGCACGAGCGCGCGCACCGTCAACGACCTGCCCTACGTGCGCTCCTACCCCGACGGCTTCGACGTGGCCGCGCTCGGCACCCGGCCGGTGCCGGGGGTCGCCGGCTGCCCGGTGCGGCAGGCGTAACGTCGGGGCCGTGCAGCGTGCGCGACGACGACGGGTCTACCTGGTGCTGATGGGCACCTGCCTCGTGCTCGTCGTGCTCGCCTGGAACGTCGTCCGGCTGTGGTCGACCTCGGCGGCGGTGGTGATGAGCGTGGTCGCGGCGGTGATCCCGCCGGTGGCCAGCGTGGTCGCCAACCACGGCGCGCTGGCGGAGAGCGACCTGCCCCGGGAGCGCCCGGAGCGCCGCCCGCCGCCTCCCGACCCCGACCGCTGACCGGTCCGCGGCTCAGCCCAGGGTGGCGTCGCGCCAGGCCAGCATCGCGGCCCCGGCCCTCGCCACCTCCGCCTCGACGCCGGGCAGCAGCGCCTCGATGCCCTCGGTGGTGCCCGACTCGGCCACGCGCTCGACCCGGCGCAGGGCCTCGGCGGCGTCGCGGGCGCCGAGGTTGAGCGCGCCGCCCACGAGCTTGTGGGCGCAGCCGCGCACCTCCGCCGGATCGGCGCCCTGCGCCAGCAGCTCCCGCAGCCGGCTGAGCGTCTCGGCGCCGTTGGTGACGAAGTTGCCGATGGCACGGGCCAGGTAGGTGCCGTCCTCGTCGACCTCGCGCAGCATCTCGAGCCGGTCGAGGTCGAGCTGCGCCACCGCCTGCGGGGCGGTGGCGCGGCGCAGCGCGGTGGGCATCTCGACCTCGACGCCCAGCCAGCGACCGAGGGTGGCCGCCAGGGCGGTCGGGTCGACGGGCTTGGTGAGGAAGTCGTCCATGCCGGCCTCGAGGCAGCGCTCGCGCTCACCCTCGACGGCCGCGGCCGTCATGGCCACGATGGGGCGGCGCGCACCGGACTCGGCGGCGCGGATGGCGCGGGTGGCGGCGTAGCCGTCCATGTGCGGCATCTGCACGTCCATGAGGATGACGTCCCAGTCCTCCGCAGCGGCGCGGGCGACCCCCTCGGCCCCGTCGTCGACGGTGACGACCTCGAAGCCCAGCGCCTCGAGCAGACCCGTGGCGACCATCTGGTTGACCGCGTTGTCCTCGACCACGAGCACCCGACCGAGCACGGCCGGGTCGTCCTGCTCGCGGGTGCGGCCCTCGCCGGCCCCCTGGCCGGCGCCGTCGCCGCCCGCCCCGGAGGTGGCCGTGCCCAGCAGCTGCACGAGGGTGGAGCGCAGGACCCCGGTGACGACGGGCTTGACCAGCCAGTCGTCGACGCCCGCGGCGTCGAGGTCGTCGGCGGCGACGGCCGGGGTGGAGGTGAGCACGAGCAGCCGTACCCCGTCCCACGCCGGGTCGGACCGCACCGCGCGGGCCAGGCCGAGGCCGTCGACCCCGGGCATGACCAGGTCGAGCACGACGGCGTCGAAGGGGTCGCCCGCGGCACGGGCGCGGGCCAGCTCGTCGAGGGCCTCGGCGGCCGACGCCGCCCCGACCGTGCTGATCTCCCACCAGCTCAGCTGCTCCTCGAGGATCAGCCGGTTGGCGGCCACGTCGTCGACGACCAGCACACGGTGCCCCGACAGCAGTGTCCGGGCCTCGACCTCGGCGGGGTCGACGCCGTCCCCGGCCGCCTCCCGCAGCGGCACCGAGAAGGAGAAGACGCTGCCGCCAGCGTCGCGCGGGGCGTAGGCGATGTCACCCCCCATCGCCTGGACGATCTCGCGGGAGATGGCCAGGCCCAGACCGGTGCCTCCGTAGACCCGGGTGGTGCTGGCGTCGGCCTGGGTGAAGGGCTCGAAGAGGTGGTCGAGCTCGCCCGGGTCGACCCCGACCCCCGAGTCGCTCACCGTGACCAGCAGCCGCACCCCGCCGTCGCCCGCGGGCCCGGTCGTCGGCTCGGCGGTGACGCGCACCGCCACCCCGCCGGTCTCGGTGAACTTCACCGCGTTGGACACCAGGTTGGTGAGCACCTGCGCGAGCCGGGTGGGGTCGCCGGCCAGCACCACCGGCACGTCGGGGTGGCAGGAGACCGACAGGTCGAGCCCGCGCGAGCGCGCCGACTCGGCCAGCACCCCGACGACCTGGTCGAGCACGAGCCGCACCTCGAAGTCGAGGGTCTCCAGCTCGAGGCGCCCGGCCTCGATCTTGGAGAAGTCGAGGATGTCGTTGATGACGCCGAGCAGGGCGCGACCCGCCACCTGCACGCCGGAGGCCAGGCGCTGCTGCCGTGTCTCCAGCCCCGAGCGCAGCAACAGGTCGGTGAGGCCGATGACGCCGTTGAGGGGGGTGCGGATCTCGTGGCTCATCGTGGCCAGGAACTCCGACTTCTGCAGCGACGCGGCCATCGCCTCGTCGCGGGCCGTCGCGAGTGCACGGTCGTCGCGCTCGCGCTCGGCGACACGTCCCAGCTGACCGGCGACCAGCCCGACCATCGCCTCGATCATGGCGTGGCGGTAGAGCGGCGGGTCGCTGGTGAGGGTGACGACCGCGCAGACCTCGCCGTCCAGCGTGACCGGGAAGCCGATGGTGAGCCGGGCGTCGTCCCACAGCGGCCGCTGCTCGCGCAGGACCCGCCGGGCCAGCGCGAGCTCGTCGGCCGTCTCGACGGGGGTGCTCAGGTCCTCCGCGATCTCGACCTCGCCGCGGTACAGCGGGGCGAGGTCGTCGCTGTCCGCCACCGGCACGAAGGCTCGCCCGCGCACCCAGTCGTCGTGCAGCAGCACCAGCGACCGTGCCTGGAGCAGCACCTCCTCCAGGGTCCTGGCCTGGTTGGCGGCGCTGGCCACGGTCTGCATGAGGGCGTTCTGGGTGACCTGGTCCTGCAGCGCCAGCTCGGTCTCGTGGGCCTCGGTGACGTCCTGGTGGGTGCCGGCCATCCACCGACGACCACCGGCCTCGTGGACGCGGCCGCGGCCCCTGGTCCACACCCAGCCCTCGCCGGCACGCATCCGTGCCACGAACGCGAGGTCCTCGGGGCCGGTCAGCGCCTGGGCCACCGCGTCCTCGACCCGGCCCCGGTCCTCGGGGTGCACCCGGTCCAGGAACCCCTCGACGTCGGTCAGCGGCTCGTCCTGGGGCAGTCCGTAGAGGGCGAGCAGCGCGGGTGAGACGGTCACCAGCCCGGTGTCGAGGTCCCAGTGCCAGCCGCCGATGCGAGCGATCTGCTGGGCCTCGGCGAGGCTGGCCTCGCTGGTGCGCAGGGCCTCGGTGGTGGCCCGCCGCTCGGTGTAGTCGGTGAAGGTGAAGATCACGCGGGTCAGGCGGCCCTGCTCGTCGCGCAGCGGGCTCTCCCTCGTCAGGGTCCACAGCACGCCCCCGTCGCGCCGCAGCAGCTGCACCTCCACCGGCGCCTCCCGCACCCGGCCCTCGCGTAGGTCGGCCAGGTGCGCCTCGAAGTCGGCGACCCCGCCGGGGTCGAGCGCGGCGCGCAGGTCCATCGTCATGGCCTCGTGCTCCGGCACGCCGCACATGCGGGCGATGACCCGGTTGGCGTAGACGGTGCGCCCCTCGAGGTCGACCACCCAGACGCCGTCGGGGGAGGACTCCACGATGTCGCGGTAGAGATCCACCGGTTGCACGTGAGGTCCCCCCGGGCGTCGATTGGTGGGTCCCACGATAGGGCTCAGCCCAGGTCGCCGGCGATCAGGTAGCTGCCGTCGGACTGCTGCTCCAGCTGGAGGGTCACCGACTCCTCGACCGGCCCGCCGCCGGCCTCGGTCTGACGCCGGTAGACGTAGCTGACCGTGCCCGCCGCAGGGTCGGCGCTCACGTCGAGCACCTCGGCACGCCGCACGGTGCCCCAGAAGCCCAGGTAGCCGTCGAGCCCGCCGCTGGCCTGCTGGAAGGCCGGGGTCAGCATCGTGAACGCCGATTCCGGGTCGGAGGCGGCGAGTGGGATGTACTGGTCCACGAAGGCGGTCATCGACGCCGCGGTCGGCCGTGGCTGCGCCGTCGGCGAGGGGGAGCCGGAGGGCGACCCCGACGGCGAGGCCTCGGGGCTGCCCGAGGCGCTGCCTCCCGAGCCCGGGGCCGCGGTGGCCGGCTGCTCGGTGGCGCGGTCGTTGCCGAGCACGAAGGCGAGCCCCGTGACCGCGGCGATGGCGACGAGGGCCAGTGCCGCGGCCAGCACCCGCCCCGTGCGCCGGGGCCGTGCCGCCCGGTCCCCGGTGGCGGCCGCCGCCGCGGCGGGGGTGACCACGGGGGCCACGCCCGTCGAGACGGGCGGCAGCACCGAGAGCCGCTGGGTCTCACCGGATCCGGCGCGGGGGAGCACCGCGGTCTGCGCCGAGCCCGGCCCGGCGGCGAGGAAGTCCCGCACCCGGTGCATCGGCCAGCGATCGGCCGGGTCGTGGGTCATCGTGTGCGCGAGCAGCGGGGCCAGCCAGCCGGCGTCGTCGAGTCGCGGAGGGTCCTCGTGCACGATGCGGTAGAGCGCGCCGAGCACGTTGTCCTTGACCTCGTAGGGCGGGTGGCCCGACAGCGCGTGGTAGAGCGAGGCGCCGAGCGACCAGACGTCGCTGCGGTCGGTCGCGGTCGACCCGGAGGCCACCTCGGGCGCCAGGTAGGCCGGCGACCCCGTGACCAGGCCGGTCTGCGTCAGCGACGGGTCGGCCTCGGCGCGCGCGATGCCGAAGTCCGAGAGCTTGAGGTGGCCCTCGTCGGTCACCAGCATGTTCGACGGCTTCACGTCGCGGTGCACGATGCCGGCGGCGTGCGCCGCGGCGAGGGCGTCCGCGGCCTGGCCCAGCAGCGGCCCCGCCTGGTCGGGGGTGAGCCGGCCCCGGTCCCGCAGCAGCCCGGAGAGGTTGGTGCCCTCGACGTACTCCATGACCAGCCACTGCTGGTCGCCCTCGTCGACGAGGTCGAAGACCGCGACCACGTGGGGGTGGTTGAGCCGGGCCGCCAGCTTGGCCTCGCGCTCGGCGCGGTGGAGGTCGGCGTCGCTGGCGCCCGGCGCCAGCCCGATCCGCTTGACCGCCACCTGGCGTCCGAGCACCTCGTCGCGGCCGAGCCACACGGCGCCCATGCCCCCTCGCCCGACCTCCCGGTCGAGGGTGTACCTGCCTGCGATCAACGTCTGACCTCCTGGCGCGCCACGATAGGCGCTGCGGCGGCGGCGCTCATCCTCCGACGGGGTGGGCGGGTGGGCGCCGGTGGTCCTCGTGCGGCAGGCTTGTCCCGGCGGGACCCGCCCGCCGTCCGTCCCGAAAGGCCCGACGTGCCCCTCGACCCCACCCTCCTCGACGACCTCGCGTGGCGCGGACTCCTCGCCCACACGACGGACCTCGACGCCCTGCGCGAGGCGCTGGCGGTCGGGAGCGTGCGGTACTACGTCGGCTTCGACCCCACGGCGCCCAGCCTCCACCTCGGCAACCTGGTCCAGATCCTCACCGCGCGCCGCCTCCAGGACGCCGGCCACACGCCCTACCTCCTGGTCGGCGGCGCGACCGGCATGATCGGCGACCCGCGCGACTCCGGCGAGCGGACCCTGAACTCCGCCGACACGGTCGCGGAGTGGGTCCAGCGGGTCCGGGCCCAGATCGAGCCGTTCCTCTCCTTCGAGGGCGACAACGCGGCGACGGTGGTCAACAACCTCGACTGGACCGGCGGACTCTCGGTCATCGACTTCCTGCGCGACATCGGCAAGCACTTCCCGGTCAACCGCATGCTGGCCCGCGACACGGTGCGCCGACGGCTGGAGTCCGGCATCAGCTACACCGAGTTCAGCTACGTCCTGCTGCAGTCGATGGACTACCTCGCGCTCTTCCGCGACCACGGCGTCACGCTGCAGTTCGGCGGCTCCGACCAGTGGGGCAACCTCACCGGCGGGGTCGAGCTCGTGCGTCGTGCGGACGGCGCGTCCGTGCACGCCTTCGCGACCCCGCTCATCACCAAGACCGACGGCACCAAGTACGGCAAGACCGAGGGCGGCGCCCTGTGGCTCGACCCGGGGATGACGTCGCCGTACGCCTTCTTCCAGTTCTGGCTCAACGTCGAGGACGAGAAGGTCGGCGAGCTGCTGCGGATCTTCACCTTCCTCCCGCGGGCCGAGATCGAGGCCCTGGAGGCCCAGCACGCCGAGAAGCCCTTCCTGCGGGTCGGTCAGAAGGCCCTGGCCGAGCACGTCACCACGCTGGTGCACGGTGCCGAGGAGACCGCCCGGATCCAGGCGGCGTCGGCGGCGCTGTTCGGCGGCGGCGACATGAGCGGCCTCAGCGCCGACACCCTCGGCGCCGCGCTGCGGGAGGCCGGCAGCGTGCAGGTCGACCGGGGCGACGGGCTGCCCGGTGTCCTCGACCTCCTGGTCGGCGCCGGGCTGGCCAAGAGCCGGGGCGAGGCCCGCCGCACCGTCTCCGAGGGTGGGGCCTACGTCAACAACGTCCGCATCACCGACCCCGACCACGTGCCGTCCTCCGAGGACTTGGTGGGCGGCACCTGGCTGGTGCTGCGCAAGGGCAAGAAGAGCTTCAAGGGCGTCGAGGTCGTCTGAGGTGGTCGGGGTGCCGAGGTCCTGGGTCGACGGGCTCGAGGCGCGCGCCCGCGCGTCCCTGCCCGCCCCCGTGCACGAGTACGTCGCGCACGGCGCCGGAGCCGGCACCAGCCGCGACGAGGCCGCGGCGGCCTGGCGCGACGTGCGGTTCCTGCCCCACGTGCTGCACGACGTGACCGACGTCGACCTCGCCACCGAGGTCCTCGGCACCCGGCTCGACACGCCGGTGGGCGTCGCTCCCACCTCGCTCCAGCGTGCGGTCCACCCCGACGGCGAGCTCGCGATGGCCCGCGCGACGGCCGCGGCCGGTGGCCTCATGGTCGTGAGCAGCAACGCCGGGTCGACCTTCGCCGACATCGCGGCCACCGGGGTCGCCTGGTGGCTCCAGGTCTACCTCCCCTCCGACCGGACCCTCGCCCTGCCGCTGCTCGAGCGCGCGGTGTCGGCCGGCGCCCGGGCCGTCGTGCTCACGGTCGACACCCCGGTGGTGGGGTCCTGGGAGCCGGCCGGCGACCGGGTCTGGGACGTCGTGGACCCCGCGTTCACCCGGGTCAACTTCGACGCGGGCCACGACACGCAGCCCGGTGCCGAGAAGGCCCTCGACCTCGGGCCGCACGACCTCGACTGGCTCGCCGAGCGCACCGGGCTGCCGGTCGTCGCCAAGGGGGTGCTGCGTGCCGACGACGCGCGCCGCTGTGTCCAGGCCGGTGCGGCCGCCGTCTGGGTGTCGAACCACGGGGGACGCCAGCTCGACCGCGCGGTGGCGCCGGCGCGCGCGCTGCCCGCGATCGTGCGGGAGCTTGCCGACGACGACGCCGAGGTCTACGTCGACGGCGGCCTCGGCTCCGGCACCGACGTGCTCGCCGCTCTCGGCCTCGGAGCCGACGCCGCGTTCCTGGGCCGCCTGCCCCTGTGGGCCCTCGTCGAGGGGGAGCACGGCGTGGGCCGGCTGCAGGACCGGATCCGGGCCGAGCTGGTCGAGGCCATGCGTCTCGCGGGCTGCCGGCGGGTGGCCGACGCGCGCGACGTCGTCGGGTCGCCGGCGCCGGTCTGAGCGCTTCGCCGAGCCCTGTTCCGAGCCCTGTTCCGAGCGCCGTCAGGTGCCTGTGCCCGCCGTCACGCCCGTTCGATTTGGCGCTGCGGGGACAGGTCGCCTAACGTTCCATCTGTCGCCAGGGAGCGGCGGGGGACAAGATCCGGTCTGGATCGGGTTCCCGGCCCCGGGTCGACCACCCTCACGCCTGCATCGCGAGCAGACGGCCACCGCCTCGAGCGGGGGCCCGAAAGTCGCGGTCAGTAGTGTGCGTGGTGAGCGGAATCGAATGCGAAAAGCGCGAGTTTGCGCCGCCGAATTCGCTCCGCTAACGTTTGGAACGCAAGCCCCGCCGCCGGGCCGGAAACGGTCTGGGACGGTGTGCGTCTGATTCTTGAGAACTCAACAGTGTGTCATAGTCGACGAATTAGTTTGTTATGCCCCGTTGGCTGATCCTCTTTTTTGGGGGTTGGTTGATGGTTTCTTTGGTAAGACAATGATTCTGACATCATGTCAGGGTTTTGTTCTTGTCAGGCATCTCTTTTTCCTCGCGTCCTTTGTGGGC
>NZ_LMNH01000008.1:0-2789 GCF_001422955.1 Nocardioides sp. Leaf285
GACGCGAGGAAAAAGAGATGCCTGACAAGAACAAAACCCTGACATGATGTCAGAATCATTGTCTTACCAAAGAAACCATCAACCAACCCCCAAAAAAGGAGATCAGCCAACGGGGCATAACAAACTAATTCGTCGACTATGACACACTGTTGAGTTCTCAAGAATCAGACGCACACCGTCCCAGACCGTTTCCAACCCGGCGGCGGGGCAACCCGGAGAAACTTACCCGCTCTCCCTCTCGCTATCAAATCCGCGATCCGGGGGAACTTCTTCGTCCTCCTGACGCACACCAGCAGCCGCTTCGTGGACCGCTCTCGCGGGCCGCGGCCGCTCGTGACGACTCGGAGAACAGTACGCAGATGCCAGGCAGACGCCAAATCGAGTCGTCCACATGCCTTCGAGCGTTGCACCCCGGCCGCGACGTCGACCCGACCCCGGGCTGCTACCTGCGCTGGCCCGACCACTCACGTCTCCCTGCCATGACGCGGCGCCACCGAGCGGCCAGCCGCAAGCATGGGAAGCGAAGGCGCAGCAGGGTCGGAGACCCTCGAGTGGACGCCTGCGGTCCGTGGTGCCGGAGGGCCAGGGGGCGCCACCGCGACGCACGGCGCAGAGCTGGTCGCTGGACGTGGTCGGGCAGGAGGACGTGCCAAGACGACAGCCACGCGCCTTCCCTCCCCCGACACTCGGCTGCGGTCGGCCCGGTCGGTCGACCTCCCTGTCGGTGGCACCACGGCCTCATCCGGTGCGACCGGGTCGGTGTCGCACTGCGCCACCACCGCACCGCGTGAAGTGTGCGGTCGGCGTGCCCCGTCTCCGACGCGTCACCTCTTCGCGTCGCGGTGTAACGGCTCGTCATGCGGGCTACCGCGAAGCCGCATGTCGTCGCGGCCGTGGTCGCACTCGCGGGCGGCGGCTCAGCACCGGTGACGCCCCGGACCACTGCATCCCCACGGGGGGCTCCTGCTCGCGGCGCCGGTCGTCTGGCTCGGCCCCGTCCAGCTGACCGACTCCTCCTCGAGCAGAGGACCGAGGTGGAGGATCCGCGAGATGACTGTGCTTTGCACTCGGTGGGTGTGGACTGCGCTCGGCAAGAGTCACGGCCGGGTGGTCACGTGACCCAGGACGGTTGAGCCCACCACTCGGCTGGGGTGTCCCGGTCAAGGGCCCATCGGGTCGGCGAGGCAGACCTCGAGGTCGGTGGGCGATCAGGCTGTAGCGGACCGCATCGCCGCTGGGTTCGCAGCCCAGGTGGTCCACCAGCAGGTAGCGGCTGGAGCGCTCGGCGAGCGTCGCAACGGCCGACCCGCCCGCGGTGCCGATCACGGGGTCGACGAACCGGGGCCGCCGGGAAACCGGCTGTCGGCGGGGGCGTCGCGCCGATCGCCCGCGGCGCAACGGGAGGCTGAGGTCGCGTCGACGTTCGCCCTCGCGTGGATGTCGATGCCTGGCGGATCGTCTCGGGACCTACGCGCATCTCCGGTGCGGCGAGGGAGTCCACGATCAGCCGGCTGGTGACCTGCTGCGCCGCACACCTGTTCTTCAGACTCACCCCCACGTACTCGCGCAACCCGGATTCGACCCCCTGCTTGCCCTTCCGAGGGGGAGCGCGGCATGCGGCCGAGGTCCCATCAGCGGTGTGGGACATCCAGCCGCGCGAGGTGGCGGTGCGTCGTGACTCGCGACTGATGGCGGACCGGGAACGTGCCATCACCGGCGCGATCTGCCTGGCCGACTGGTGGACACGCTCGCGGACGACGATCGTAATGCCGTTGTCAGGCCTCGGCTCGTGCGAGCCCCTCCCCCGTCGCCTCAGGAGCGCCTCGCGCCGCGGCTTGAGCGTCCGAGCCTCGCTGGTGACGATGCCACCCTGTGCGCGCACGCGTGGCAGGGCACAGCTCGAGGTCCGCGCCGTCTGCGACGTGAGGTCCAAGCGCCGTGGGCTACTCGATCGATTGACGATGCGATTCGCGATCGCCGTCGCGGCGTTCGACGCCGCCGTTCTCCGCTGCCGCGCGGAGGGCTCGCGAGCCGCCGCCAGCCTGCTGCACACCAGGACGCTTTCAACCGGTCGTCGCAACATCCCGTCCATCGAGGTGTTGAGTGGTCCGGCGTCAACAGGCAGCAGATCGGGCGATCCGGCCACAGCTGCGCTCGGCTGGTCATCCGAAGTCCCAGCGCCATGTCGAAGCAGCGTTCTGGGCAGAGATCGCGACAGGCGCGCTGCCCAACGAGCCTGTCGTTCGCTGTCGGTCGGGCGATCGGCCGCGCCCCCGGCACGGTGTCGCGGCAACTGCGCCGCAACGCTGCGGTGCGCTACAGCAGTGCTGGGTAGCGGGCGCCGGTGGCGCACTGCATGGACGAGATGGCCGCCAAGCGGCCGAAGTCGGACACGCTGGTGGCGAATCCACGCCGGCGTTCTCACGTCCCGGAACGCCTTGCCGGGCAGATCAGCAGACCACACGGCACTCCGCGTTCCCGGCCCGCACGTGCGCTCCTCCACCGAACTGAACAGGCGGCACCGCAAGGACCGGCCGCGGAGCCTCTACATCGAGGGCCGCACAGTCCCTGGTCACGGGGACGGCGACCCCCTCATCGGACTGGAACGACCGGCGGTCGGCACCGACGCCGACAGCGCGGCGAACGAAAAGCCACACCCTCGTGGGCACGCCTGGCGCGGTGACCGCGCTTGGCTGAGAGGTCCTGAAATGGCTTGTGGGGCCACCCGGTAACAGGTGACCCCACAAGCACTAAGAATTGTCCGGCGGCGTCCTACTCTCCCACAACCT